>CAVYHM010000018.1:0-320000 GCA_963768265.1 uncultured Acidobacteriaceae bacterium | reverse complement strand
TTCCCTTCTAGCAACAACTCACCTTACTTAAACAGCAAACCCAGAGCTATCCCACTCACCACCTTCAGCTCTTCTCTATTCTTTTCTACCTACACACTTTTTTGTCACACTGTACTAAGAATTCGCACAGTCAGCACAAGAGCATCACCAACTACGCGACGTTCCTCTATGCTATCTAACGATGGCGATACGAGAACAAGGAGAAAGTTTGCGTCGTGACTTTCAATTACTACACGATGATCGAGCAAGCTATGGAACAAGTCTTGCCGCTGGAGTTCGAACACTTCGGTCGCTATGTCTCGCACCCGCTGTATCAACTCATCAAGCTACACTGTCGATCGATTGCGGACTAGAGTTAGAGATCCCTCAAGTGGCTAAGTCGTCACAGAACTGCTAGAGCACGCCTTAGCCCGCATTATTCGTGAACATGAAGAGATCTGAAGACAAAAGAAGCCTCCTCTGTTACAAACATGTTGTCTAGACAATGTTTGCGGCAACAAAAGAGGCTTCCTTAATGTCAGACGATAGCACAACAGAGTGTTTGTTGTTCGCAGGAATTTTTCGCAAGCCAATCGTTGCCCAGTTTGATCAGCGCGAGGGGAGTTCCGACGGCGGGGCTCTGCTGCTGAAGGCCGCTGATCGGCACTATGATTTGGTGGCTGGACTGAGTTCCTGCCTTCGAGATGATCGGCAAGCGGGTAAGGTCGATCATTCGTTGCGCGAGTTGGTGGCGCAGCGAGTGTTCTCGATCGCCTGCGGGTACCCCGATACCAACGATTCGGCTCGGCTGTCCGGAGACCCGATTCACAAATTGCTTTTGGATCGCGATCCGATCGAGGGTCGCGATCTGGCTTCGCAGCCGACGTTGTCGCGTTTCGAGAACGGAGTTGGGGTCAAGGAACTCTATCGAGCGGGCGAGTTGCTGGCCGAGAGTGTGATCCGGCGTCACGCCAAGCGGCTACGCCATCGCGCCTATCGCGTCACCATCGATCTGGACCCAACCGACGATCCCACGCACGGCGCGCAGCAATTGTCCTTCTTCAACGGACATTACGATACCTGCTGCTACCTGCCAGTGATGGGTTTTGTCAGCTTCAACGACGAAGCCGAACAGTATCTGTGCGCCGCGGTGTTACGGCCTGGCAACGTGGGAGCAGCGGTGGGCGCAGTCGCCATGCTGCGGCGTTTGGTGAGGATGATTCGTCACCATCTTCCTGGAGTACAGATTCGGGTACGCCTGGATGGCGGGTTCGCGCACCCGGCCGTGTTCGAGTTTCTGGACGCCCAGCCCCGAGTCGAATATGTGGTCGCGATGGCCAAGAATGCAGTGTTGAAGCGCGTCGCAGAAACCGGAATGCGGCGAGCGCGCCGGCTCTCGCGACGCAGCGGGAAGACCGAACATATTTACGGGGAAGTCCGCTACAAGGCGGGAAAGTGGCCAGGTATGCGCCGCGTCATCATCAAAGCCGAAGTCGTTTGTGCTGCTGATAAGGACCCCAAAGACAATCCCCGATTTGTCATCACCAACATGAAACAGAGTCCGCAGTGGATTTACCAACACGTCTACTGCCAGCGCGGTGACATAGAGAATCGTATAAAGGAGCTGCACGACCTCGAGATCGACCGCACCAGTTGTACCAGCTTCTGGGCCAACCAGTTTCGCGTCCTACTCACCGCCGCGGCCTACGTCTTGATGCAGGAGTTGCGCTTGCGGGCTGCCGGAACCGCTTGTGCCCGCGCTCAAGTTTGCATGTTGCGCGAACGACTGCTGAAGCTAGGCGCTCGGGTCTTGGTTTCGGTACGGCGCATCGTCGTTCATCTGCCCGCTTCCTTCCCGTTTCTACCCGCCTTCCGCCGTGTGGTTCTGGCGCTCGGCGCGGCAACCGGCTAAGTCCCTTTCCGGTTTACCAACTCAACGGAATTCCACACCGACGACGGTCACGGCGCCCCTGTCTCTCCATTCTGAAACTTGAGATCCCGATCTCGGAACTCTTCGATTCCTTTCCTCCTTTGCTCGACCAACCCCAACTATCGGGATTTACAACCCACTTCGCACCAATGACTGGGCGCTCGCGATGTCTTCACGAATAATGCGGGTTAGAGCGTCGAGTTTCCAATCATTTCAGAAAAGCCGCGTTAGGAGTGACCTTCGACGACGGAACCGTCGGCTTGCCAGCTCTCGCGATACCAGTCGAGAAGAAGAGTGAGTTCATGTGTCCACCAGCTCACCTAGAGATGCTGGCGAACTTGTTGGCAAGCGTCACTAAGATCATCGCGATAGGATGGCGAGCGACCGAACAGCACTTTCTGGATATGCTGAAAAACAGAATGCTCGGCCTGAAGGGAGACATTGACCTGATGGTGGTATCAGGAGATCAGAAGGGGATGGTCGAGACGACGAACAACCTAGCAATCGGTAGTCCCAACCCGACGTGCAAGCGTGCGCTCAGAAACACTGGATTCACCGCGTTGATCAACGCATCGGCACCTCGAATCTTTTCTGCGCTGAGAAGCGAAATTAGGCATCGGTATCGTGCCTGGGCGTGTGGCGCTCTTCGATCGGAAGGACTGATTGATAAGCGCTACCGGACCAATCAGTTACAGCGTTCAATCCTTACTTCGGGACCAGGGGTCGGAGGTTCAAAATCCTCTCTCCCCGACCATTTAATTCCCGTCATTGGTTTCACGGATGCTCTGGATCGTGCAATAGGCGGGTAATTGCGCTTTTTGAGGCGGTTAGGGCCAGTGCGAAAAGCTCGCATTCCTGGAGCAACTTGCAAGAGCCCAAAATTATCAGCCGATGCTCCGAGTCAGGGAGATTCAACATCTCTATTTCTATTTGCTGTTTCTGCTCGAACGAATGTAAACGTCTGAGCAACACACCTGTTCGCGGAGGCGTGCCTGTGCTGAAGTGACTCGATGACCGTAGAGAATAGGTTGTCAGCGCGTAAGCGACGGACACGAGCGGAGGCGGCGGTGGCGGTGGCGGAGGTGCTGGTGGTGGCGGGGGATCGCAGAGCTACTCAATCACCGTGCAGGTGAGTTCGGGCACAATTACGACCAAGTCTGCTGGAACTATTGCTCTGACCGTGAATTGAAGATGTCAACGCTCATTTAGATTTGACCCCTAAGCGATCACCGAGAATTGACTTTCGGCGAAAACGGTCTGGCTGCGGACTCAACCTGTCAACCGTGTGTTTGCTCGTAAGCGTACGAACGAATAGGGAATACGCGCCTACTAAAAGGATACGAGCTATGGCGAATTCTCGACCCTCGCGCGCGGGAATATGACTCCCTTGATGCCTTTGAAAGGGATTTTCAGCGGCGTCGGAAAGGCTTCGAGCAGATGATCAATGACATCGTTGCAGAAGGCAAGAAGCCGAAACCGTGAGGCGACGGAGACAAAACCTCGAGTTCACAGGACCTCGCCGTCATTGCAGACTACATTTCTCCCCGAAAGGCCTTGTCGAGAATCGAGGGCATGAGGGCATCCAATTCTGCCGAGGATTCAGCCTGCAGGGCCTTCAGCGCATCTATTTGTTTTTGCACGTCGTCCAGATAGGCGACAATCCGGCGCTGCTCAGGGAGCGAAGGAACTGGAACCGGCACAGCGCGAAGGTCGTTCAAGTTGAGCTCTGTCAGCCCAAAGCTAATCTTCTCCCTTCGCCAGTCGCCTCGCTCGCGGCTGCGGAGTTGGTACTGCCCTTGAGAGCCTCGCAGATAGGCGTAGAGGTAGTCTGGGTCGACGACGTCGGAGTTCGCGCGAGCGATAGCGACGTGAGTATCGGAGTCTCAATTGCTTATGCATCCGAAATTCGTACGGGAGACCACGACCGCATCCGAGGCACTGGCAGGCGTTGGCGGAACTAGCGGGGGCAGCGCTTTTTCCAGTCACCTGTAAAGTTGGCATCCAAAACAATGTCTCAGTACGGGCGCTTCCGGAGGTTGACTGATGTTGGGCGGCCGGAGATTGGACGTACTGGTCAGATCATTCAAACCATCGACTTCTTGGCCATTAAAGGTTCACTCCGGTCTTAGCCAAAAACAGCAAGAGCTTCAACCTGATTGATACGAATGCGAGCCGATGCAACGGCAAGTGGAGAAGTGGGGTAGTTCTCAGATCACCGACAAAGCGCGCCAAACTAATCCTCTATGCTGCGTTTGTCGATGGCGAGCTGGAGGCGCCGCGCAGCCTTCTGCCCGAAGTGCACCGCCTATACTTCGAGCCGGAGTATCCGGAGTTCTCGCCGCAAACCACGTGGAGCTTGTCGAATACGTTTACCAGCGCGTTCAAGAAGCGCTGCCCGATGCCACGGTTCAAAGCGATGGCCAAGTTGGGAGAATTTCTGGAGAACGGTTCTCACAATCGCGGTACCGTCCGGGCCACTCCTTTTTAACTAGTGAAGGTTGCGCGGACAGCGACTACTCTTCCCGCAACTGACTTCCCCGAAGCCTGTTTGTGAACCGCATCACGTTTACGCCAGCCCCGTTAGAAAACCTGCCCAGAATTGTTCCCGTGGAGACCCCGTAAAGATTGGACTTCTTCATTTCTACACACGGCGTTAGAAATTGGTACTTTCCTAATGCAGAGCCAGAAACGACTGGTTCAGTGTCAAAGAGGACCCCACTCGTTCGTGCCATATATCCTGGCACTGTTTACGTGTTAGCGTGCTAGCAACAACGACTAATCCAACCTACAAGTGGACACTTGACGATCACCGGAGCCTTTACCTGGAAACATGTGTTTCACACGATGTACATCGGTTTCAGCGATACGCTCAGCGACGGACCCCAACTGGAATCCGGACAGGAAGAAGATTTTGGGGTTTGGCAAAACCCAGACCTGAGTGTTGTGAACTGCAATAGTTTCTAGAGGAGAAAACCCTGAAGATCAGAGCGGTCATAGCGTTAGTCCTTACCGGGTACACGCAAGCCGACGTCGATGAACCGATTGAGGAGGACTGATGGCAAAAACACTGATCTTAGTAGCTCTGCTTTTTGCGACTACTCTTGCAGTATGTGAAAAGCCAACCGTCCCGACAGTAACCGTACGAGCCACTTCGTACACAACAAGCCACGGTACCTATCCTATCTTTTTCCCGAACGGTGGAGGGATCCCATTTCCGACCTCATCTAGCAGGACGGAGATCACCGTTTCTGACCACCCAGGACAGACATTCATGGTCGAGTCTAAGTACTACTACCTTGAGCCGGGAACAACATACGATGCTCACTGGGGGAAACACGATAGAAGCATCAAGGTTCGCTGCTTTATCAGCGGATATCACTGGGGGAAAAAGGAGTGGGAGTACGTCGATTTCAAAGTCGTTGGACGAGGAGTTAGTGTTTCCGAGGCACCTCCCAACCCTGATGCCAGTGCGAAACCTCGTAATGATACTGCGAAACCGCAAATTTACGAGGATGCGTCCATTGGTTTGTTTGCCGACGGCAACCCCGACATTCGCCACGACGGTGTGACGCTGACGGCAGTTACGCCTGGCGGTCCAGCCGATCAGGTCGGAATCAAAGCGGGAGATGTGGTTCTTTCGATTACCGATCACTATCTGTTCACCATTTCAGATCTCAGGGAAGAAATCAGTCATCACCAGCCTGGGACCAAGATCGCGATCCGCTACCGCCGGTACTCGACGATCAATGACGCGTTTGTTGTAGTGGGAAAGGTCCAGTAGTGGGGGTGAACGTCACCCGGTTCGCGAGGCGTTCCTGTGTTGCCAGACGCGATGCCAGATAAAAACCGTTTGGCTGGACTGCTGGAGCAATGAATTATCAATGTAATCGTTCGGAAGGTGAGAGAGCGCGATACCGACCTTCTGCTTCTGGAGAGCAAGAAATCGGATTACTTCTGATCGCCTAGTTTGATCAGGAGGATCTGCGGCGGGAGTCCTAAGCACGGACAGAGCCGGGCGGTGGCGATCTGCCGCAACTGCTCCTCGAAGTCAGCGCTTTCCGTCTCCCTGCTCTTGAGCATGAGATCGCTGATCGCGCTGAATCAATCCGACAGTCGGCGTCGCGGGTCGCTTCAAGTGAGTCTGGCAACATGGCAGGTCAAGCCCAAATTTTGAAACATTGTCCCCGGTGCATTCACACCGGTATTGGCCAGATGCTCGAAGTCATTTCCTCTTTTCGGGTACACGTTAAGAAATTCCTGCGTTCATGAAGGCGCTAGTCCAAATTTCACGATATGGGGGCAGAACACGCGAGAAATTTCAGCTTTTGCGCCGTTCGGATTTCAGGTTTTTCGGGCCGCTAAAGGCCCAACTCCATGAATCGTCACGCTCCTGAATTTCACTTTTCAGGGACACGCACAGCTTACCGTAGCTTTCAGCTTTCGCGGGCGAGGGCGCCCGCGCCACATAACCTTGCTTCGAAGAAATCTTCGACCCGCGCCAGAATCTCCGGTGCGCTTTTCGACTCGTAGATCGCCTTGCGTAGGCCTGCGCCTCCGGGAACGCCGTGGGTGAACCACGAGGCAAACTGCTTCATCTTGCCGACGGCGTCGGGGAGTTCTTCCTCGATCAGCATCTGGAAGTAGGTGCGGATCATCTGGTAGCGGTCGGCCTCAGAGGGCTGGTCATAGAGTGTGGGACCGGGTCTCTGACCCGGTCGGGCCGGGCGAAGCCCGGCTGGGTCGATGCCGATAGAAGCGTCCATATCCTGGCCAGGAAAAGTGGCCGAGCCTTGCTCGGCCTCGCCGGGTCGAAGACCCAGCCCCACATGGGCACTGCCGGGTTCGAAGCCCCCAGTGCAATATTGGTCAATCTGGCGGAAGATCCATGGGTTCGACGGCGCGGTGCGGCCGATCATGACGGCGTCGCATCCCGTCTGCGTGACCATGGCGCAGGCGTCTTCGGGGCTGCGGATGTCGCCGTTGCCAATGACCGGAATCTTCACCGCATCTTTCACGGCGGCGATCCATTCCCAGCGGGCGTTTCCGCTGTAGCCCATTTCGCGCGTGCGGGCGTGCAGCGCGACGGCGGCCAGGCCGCACGACTCCGCCATCCGCGCCAACTCGACGCAAACGATTTCTTCGTCGTTCCATCCGGCGCGGAATTTCACGGTGAAGGGAATCTTCACCGCGGCTCGTACCGCTTCGAAAATCTTGCCGATTGCCGGAAGATCACGTAGCAGGCCCGAGCCTCCGTTGCACTTGACGACCTTTTTTGCGGGACATCCTAGATTAAGGTCGACCAGATCGAAGCCCAGTCCCTCGACCATGCGGGCGGCCTCGGCCATCACCTGCGGATCGCTACCGAAGAGCTGCGCGGAAATCGGGTGCTCGTCTTCGTAGAAATGGAGATAGCGCTTCGCTTTCTGGTCTTTCTTACGGAGTACGCCGTCGGCTGAGGTGAATTCGGTCATGATCAGGCCGCATCCGCCGAGATTACGAATGAAGCGGCGGAAGACGGTGTCGGTGACCCCGGCCATGGGCGCGAGGACTGTCGCTGGGGCGATGGTGAGGCTGCCGATCGAAAGGCTCGTGGGCACCGGCTGCAGTGGCGCTGGCTGGCGGGCAGGAGTGCCCGCCCCACACGAGTTGTCCCAGAACTTCTTCACGGTCTTATTCTACCGGGCGGCGCAAAACGAAGCCCCCGCCGTAGCGAGGGCTTATTGTCTAGATCTATCCGCGCGAACTCGTAACGAAAGCTCTTAGCTCTTCGCCGGTGTCGCTGCCGCGTCCTTCTTGGCGTATTTGCGGCGGAACCGCTCCACGCGTCCGGCAGTGTCCATCAGTTTCTGCTTGCCGGTGAAGAATGGATGACAGTTCGAGCAAATTTCAACCGCGATGTCGCCCTTGTGGGTTGACCGGGTCATAAACGCGTTACCGCACGCGCAATGTACGCGAACTTCGTTGTATGCAGGATGAATTGCTGCTTTCATAGGGTCCCAACCTCAATTCAGATCATTAGATTCTACCGGATTCACGCAGGATTCAGCAATCCCTAAGAGCTTTCAGCCATCAGCTGTCAGCTATCAGCAAAGGACGGGATCTGATACTTCAAGCTGAAAGCTGACGGCTGAGAGCTAACAGCTTTCTTCAGAACCTGAACAAATAGCTGACTTTCACAAAGAACTGGCGGCTGTCGTTGAAGTATCCCTTCGCCGTGTTGGTGACGAAGCCGGGCACGGGTGGCCTCTCGGGGGTTACAGCCAGATTCTGCAGGTCGCTGTTATAGCCCACATAGATTGCAGTGCCGGGGTGCACGAGGTAGGTGACCAGGAAGTCGGCGTTGAATTGCCTGGAGGTCGGCAGGTAGGTGTAGGGGGAACCAATCCCGGGCGTCCCCGCCAGCAGGGCGTTGTATTGCAGAATGACGCGCATTGAGAGTTGCGGCGTGAACTGCCAATTCCACTTGCTGCGCAGAATGTGGTCGTTGAAAATGCCGCGGCCGGCGCCAGGAGTTTGGGACTCCACCGACAGATACGTGGCGTTGGTTGCCCGCAGTCGGTCGAAGAGATAGGTGTTCTCGATCTTGAGCGGTTTGATCGGGCGCAGGGTGAGCGAGGCGGAAGCAGTGTCCTGTCGTGCTACGTAGGGCTGGTTGAATGGGGCGGGCGCCGCTCCTTGCGCTGGCTGCAGGGCGACGAAGTTCACTCCGTCTCCCCAGTAGTAAGTCGCAAGAATTGTAGCTTTCTTAAAATAACTGGTTTGAAACGAGGCGCCGCTGGTGTGCTCGTGGTAGTCGATATTACCCGGGTTCGGAGTCGGACAGTAGGTAGAGAAGCCTAAGAAACAAAAATCTTGCGGCCGCAGACGTTCTCGCGTTTCTTCGTACGGCCTGAGAAGGATAATCGTCTGTCCTCGTCCCTGAATTGCAAAGTAAGGGAAGTAGTCGGTGTCGAGGCGCAGACCGGAGTGGTCGAAGTCGTATCGCGTGACGAGCGTCGGACCCCAGTCGACGATCCATCCCTTTTTGGGGCGAAAGCGATAGTCCACTTCCTGCGTGGTCTCGCGGATGTCGACGCGATTGATGAATCCGGGAACGGTGACGAAGCCCGGACTAATGTCGTTGTAGACGCCGTCGTATGTAAAGTGGAGGCCATCGCGCCGCAGTTCGAGCCTTTCCGCCGGGCCCGAGTAGTAGCTGCCGTTCCCACGATTCCCTGAACTGAACGGATAAAGATTCGCCTCGCAATTCAGATTCAGCTTGGTGGAGCTAGTCACCGCCTGCCCGTCGAGCGTCCAATTGGGATTGAATTTCAGGTGCGTGTCGGCACCGCCGATGCGGTTGAATTCGCCGGTCATCGGGCACTCCCAGCCGGCATAGAGCACTCCCACGCTCGACTGCCGGAAGATGTCGCGGCTCGCGCGCGCGACCGTGAAGTACGAGCGAATGCCTGAGAACTGGGAGAAATCGGGCACGGCCAGGCCGGGGCTGCGATCGTCAGTCGCCAACAGACCGACCGAATAGGGTCCATCCTTTCCGGTCAGTCGGATTCCCGCCGACGGATCACCGATGCTGCGCGTGAAGAGCAAGTCGAGGGGAGTGCGGAAGAAGTCTTCATTCTCGAGAAAAAACGGGCGCTTTTCAGGAAAGTACACGGCATAGCGCTGGTTCACCGTAATCTGCGGATCTTCCGACTCCACCTGGCTGAAGTCGGGGTTCGCGGTCAGATCGAGCGTGAAGTGGTCGCGGAAAACGAATTTTGCGTCCATTCCGGGCTGGCCTTGCGCCGTGGCTTTTTGAAAAAAAGGATTGCCGGGATCGCGTGTATCCAGCGCCCGGAAGCCGCGCATGAGACCGTAGGGCAGCAGTTCGATGTCGTGCCCCGGAGAGATTCCTTCCAGACCGTACAGAGTCGCGGCCTGGCCCATGCGGCCTTCTACCTGGTAGGAAACGCGGGGCCAGAATGAGTCTTCGGTTTTGCGCGTAATGCCGCGATACAGAATGACGCCCCAGACCTGCTGCATGGTCGCCGGGAAACGCAGGCTCTTGAAGGGAATCGCCATCCACACCACGAAGCCGTGGTCCGTCACTTTGCCCCGCGAGTCCCAGACGGTGTCAAACGACGTATCGAAATGGCCGCTGGTCTGCTCCTCGCGCGAGGCCTCGGTCCAGATCGCGTCCCACTGCACGCCGAGGGGCGTGGTCTGAAAGGCGTAGGCGCGGCGGCGATCGTGATAAGTATCGAGCATGATCTCGACCTGGTCGTCGTCGTAAATATCTTCCCGCCGCGACATGCGGGCGCGTACTTCCCGGGGATCGTCAAAACAGACAAAGACCACATAGAGATTCTTCTGGTCATAGCCCAGGTAGGCATCGGTGGGCTCGGAAACGCTCTCGCCATCGTGCGGATTGCGCTGCGTGAATCCGCTGACGTGGGCCATTTGCAGGGCGGCTTTCCCTTGCGGCTGCATGCCGAGGAAATCTTCGAGCGTTGGGGAACTCTGCAGGCGCGGAATCGTAAGCGCTGGAGGGCTGACAGACCCGGCCGGCGCTGCTTGCTGACGGTTCTGCGCCTGCGTGCTCCGCGCAAACGGCGCCGTGGCGGCCAATACCAACGCCGTCAGAATGCTCAACTGCAACTTGCGTGGAATCCTTAGGCCGTCGACCAACTGCACCAAACCCTCGTCTTCCTCAACTTCTGATCAGTGGAGGAACCCAGCAAGATACACCACTGACGCGCCTGAACAAAACACCAAAACAATCTTCGTTGGTTACGAACACAGCACTGGATCGGAGGTTCCAAGAGCGGTCGACCGGTGCGGGGCGCGCTTAGGGCTCAGCGCTAAAACAGGTATTCCACGAAGCCCGTCGAAGAGGCCGCCGAGGCAAATGCGGATTTGCGGGAAAAGTACGACTTCACGCCGCCAGATAAACCAGAGAGTTTACGGAAGCAATGCCCTAACTCGCTGGTCGGGCAGTCTTCGGAACGACCTTCTTAAACTCCTCCGACCTTCCGCGCGGAATACTCAAAGTCTTCCACTCACTCGACCGGAGATGCTTTGCCAGAAATACGATCTGCCCGATGTGTTGCGCGTAGTGCGCGATTTGCCGGTTGACGGCCTGCAGCACGGTGTGCGGCTCGCCGCGAATGGGCACGATGCGCATCACCTCCTCGGGCTTGAGTGGGTCGATCGCAGCAAACACGCGAGCCCATCCTTCTTCCCACCATTTCATGACGTCGGCGCGAGTGGTCGCGGGAGTCAGTTCGAATTCCTGATCGCGAAAGCGGTCAGGCTTCTCACCGTCGGTGGTAAGAAAGTCGGTAAAGCGAGAGCGCATGTTGCCGGCCAGATGCTTGACCAGGATCGCAACCGAGTTCGACTCCCGGTCGAGCGTGACGAAGAAATCTTCATCTTTGAGTTGCGCCATCGCGCCCTCGCCCATGCGTTTGTGACCGCGCATTTGGCGGCGGGTTTCCTCCAGATAGTGAGTACTCACTTCGAATGCCATCGGTCCCGTCCCCCGACCGTAGTTTAGAACGCAAACTCACCCAGTTGCTCTGCCCCACCCTCCGCCACCCGGCGTTTCAATCCTAACGCGTTCGCCCTTGCGCAAGCGAGCGCTGAACTTGCCCGGCATTTGCTCCACGGAGCCATCGCGGCGCGTGATATAAGCTCTTCCGGGCGCGCCGTCCGCTCCTTGAGCCAATCCCCACGGTCCGCGCGAGCGCCGGTCGGCCAGCAGGGTCACATCGCAGTCGGTGAGGACCTCAATCTCGCGAACAATCCCGTCCCCACCGCGAAACTGGCCATCTCCGCCGCTATCTGAGCGTAACGAGTATTGCCGCACACGCAGTGGATACGCATATTCCAGCGCTTCCGCCGGAGTGTTCAGCGAATTCGTCATATGCGTGTGCACGCCCGAGATGCCCGGCTTGCCGGGCCGCGCTCCCATGCCGCCAGCGACCGTCTCGTAGTAAGCGAAGGGCTCTCCGGTGCGCGGATCGGTGCCGCCAATGGTCAAATTATTCATCGTGCCGGAAGCCGCCGCGGGAATGCGATCCGGAATCGCCCGGGCAAGTGCCCGCAGCAATACATCAACGACGCGCTGGGAGGTTTCAACGTTTCCTCCCGCTACCGCCGCAGGCGGCCGCGCATTAACGATGGTTCCTTCCGGCGCAATCACCTGAATCGGCCGCATCAACCCGGCGGCCGCGGGCACGTCCTCCGCCAGCAGACAACGAAAGACGTAGAAGCAAGCAGAATAGGTGATCGCCGCCACCGCGTTGACGCTTCCTTCTACCTGCGGATCACTCCCCGTGAAATCCACCGTGATTCCGTGGCACGGGCGCCCCCGCCCGCGAGCAGCGCCGGTATCGTGGCGGGCCTTCACCGTCACCGCAATCTTCACCGGCCGTTCGGAGATGCCATCCCCATCCAGAAAATCCTCAGCCTGATATTCCCCCGCTGGCACAGCCCGCAGGAAAGCCCTCATCAATTCTTCGGCATAATCCTGCAGTTCTCCGGCCGCGCGCCGGGCGCGCTCCACGCCGTAGCGCAAGCAGACTTCCCGCAGCCGCTCGGCACCCGTGTGGCAGCCCGCGATTTGTGCGCCCAGGTCGCCCTCGCGCTCCGCCGGTGTACGCACGTTGTTGAGCAGCATGGCGAGTACATCGCGATTCATCCGGCCGCCCGACATCAGTTTCACGGGAGGAATCCGCACACCTTCCTGGTAGATTTCCCGGCAGAGCCCCATGGAGCCCGGATAGGCCCCACCCACATCCGCATGATGAGCCCGCGAAGCCACGTAGAAATCCGGACCCGTGTGCGGTGGGCACTCCTGCCCGCCGCTCTTCTTCGGGTACCTCGCCACATACACCGGCGCCACCAGCGTGATGTCCGGCAGATGCGTACCGCCGCGAAAAGGATCGTTGAGCATGACTATATCGCCGGGGTCCATCGGGCTCGCATCCATCGCGGCCCGCACCGACATGGGCATCGAGCCCAGGTGCACCGGCATGTGGTCGCCCATCGCAATCACCTGGCCAGCGCCGTCGAACACGGCGCAGGAGTAGTCGCGTCGTTCCTTGATATTAGGGGAGAAAGCCGTGCGCCGCAGCGCCGCTCCCATTTCCTCAGCAATGGAGTGGTAGAGGTTCTTGAAGATTTCCAGTTCGACCGGATCACGCGGCATCAGGCGCAGTGTACTACCGGTCGTTGCCCATTTGTCGTTAGTCGTCTGTCGTTGGTCGTTAGAGAATCTCAGTTTTGCCACTGTGAAGCTTGGCGGTTTGGCGAACGACCAACGAACAGTGTCCACGACGAGAGGGCCCGCCGCCAAGAAATCCACGGAAAACTGCAAAATTCTATTGACACTTTATTAATACTGCCTCAATATCTTGGGTCAGAGAGTGTTCCCCTACTATTTGTAGGGTTGTTGTTCCAAGTACACGGGCCCACGTCTACCTTTGCAAAAGGGAAAATCGTTCACGGAGGAACCTTCATGGCAACGAAGAAGAAGGCAAAAAAGAAGAAACACTAACCGTCGGCGAGACGATACCTCGCATACACCACGAATTTCACTGGCCTCTTAAGAGAAGCACCTCTTAAGGGGCTTTTCCTTTGGGAACCTGTGGCGGCGAAAATCTCTTTGCGCTAGCCGCACCTGTGTCACAATGAAGGAAAGAGACGGCTGTTGCCGGAGTCCGATGGCTGACAGGATCAAGAAAAAGAAAAGCGCGGGCAAACACGCAGCGGACGAAGTTCTGATTCCAGATAAACTTTACTTCCGCATCGGAGAAGTGGCCAACCTGTGCCGCCTGCCCGCCTACGTGCTGCGCTTCTGGGAATCTGAGTTTCCCCAACTGAAGCCGGTCAAGAGCAGCACCGGACAGCGCATGTACCGCAAGCGCGATGTAGAGAGCGTGCTACGCATCAAGCAACTGCTCTACGAGCAGGGATTCACCATCTCCGGTGCCCGCCAGCAATTGCGCGCGGAAAACAAGTCCGACAAGACGCAGAGTGCAATCCCGTTCCCGTCTCACTCTCCGTCCGAGATTCAGCACATCCGCCAGGGCCTGCGGGAAATTCTAAGCATGCTCTCGGCGCGTCGCACGGGATGAGCGCTCCACCATTTGATCAAGACCATCGGATCAGTTCGAATAGCCGGCGCAGACGCTCTCCGCGCGCCGGGTTTATCATCTCCACAAACCCGACTCGACCTTCCAGATGAGAGCGAAAGTGAGGAAGGGCCTCACGGTTCTGGCTTTCGGGACCCAGGCGAACGCAGTTGGTGAGAGTTGCCTTGAGTCGATCGAAGTCGGCGCGGATCACGTTTGTGCGCTGATTTGTGACCAGACCCGCCAAGTACTGCCTCACTCCCTGGCGCATGACACGCGTCTTGCGGAAATGCACGGTGAACCCCTCCTGCATCAGGATCGCCGCCACGTGGATCGAAAAGGTCTCGACTCGCCTCTCAAACAGAGCATCACTGCTCGAGAAAGCAAGATCTAGGGTAAAGGAATGGCTCAGTGACTTTAGATGTGGCCTATCTGTTTCTGCGGGTTTCCCCTTCTGCAGTGCCTCAGTATCCCCATCGTGGCCGGTTCACCATTCCCTTCCCATCCCACCGGACGTTCAGTTTTCCCGAGTCCGGCGGTCCGACAGTCTTCGTCCCACAGCATGCGCAGACTTTCATTCGTACCTGATGACTCCGCTCCCGATGTAGATCATTCCTCGGGCGTACAGAGCCGCATTCGGGTATTTCTTCCACCCGAAGCCTCGGCCTTTACTGCGATAGTTCAGATAGCGACGAAAGCGAGTGTTGATGAATCGCTGCAAGCGCCGAAAAGCGTCGCTGGCATTAGTGTGGCGATAGTAGTTCACCCATCCCCGCACCGTCTGATTCACCTCTTTGACAAACTCCGTGGGCCGGATTGGGGCCCGCCGCTTGGTGAAGCTTTTGATCCGTCGCCGGATGTTGCGCTGGGAGGATTTGCTGGGATGGATGTAGATGCTTAGTTTGCCGCTGCTGGGTGAGCGTCGCTTCACGAATTCAAACCCGATGAAGTCAAACCCTTCGGTCAACTTCGTAATCCGGGTTTTCTCGCGATTGATCGTCAATCCCATTCGCAACGCAATTCCCTCAAACGCCTGCAGGGCTTGCGTTGCATCCTTGCGACAAACCAAAATCCCATCATCTGCATAGCGATGCAGCGTGGCCCCCAGTTTCTCCGGGTAGCCTCGCCGATGCCAGACTTGATCCAGCAAGTTGAGGTAGATATTGCTGTAGAGCGGCGAGATTGGGGATCCTTGCGGAACTCCCACCGTCGTCGGCTCCACCTTCCCCTCGCAGGCGATCTCCACAGTCAGGCTCTGCTTGATCAGCCGCAGCATGCTCCCATCTACCACACGCCGTTTGATGAGGATCATCAACTTGTCGTGGGGAATGGTCGTAAAATAGCTGCGGAAATCAATCTCCACTACGCTCCACGCTCCTCGATACAGGTCGTTGCGAATGGCCTTACTGGCCATCTTCGCATCTCGCCGTGGTCGATAACCGTAAGAGCAGTCGTGAAAGTCGGCTTCAAAGATAGGCTCCAGCACCAGCTTCATCGCAGTTTGCACGACGCGATCCTCGACCGTCGCGATTCCTAGTGGGCGGGTGCCTCCCTTTGGTTTCGGGATGTCCACTCTCCGCACCGGTTGAAAGCGGTAGGTCTTGGCGCGCAGTTGATCCTGCAATCGGCTGAGCATCTGCCCTTCTTCTCCGCGCGACACGATGCCTTCGATGGTCTCGCCATCCACGCCCGGTGCACCCCGGTTTTCTTTCACCTGTTTCCAGGCTTCCCAGAGCACGTCCATGCGCCACACCTTGTCGTACAGACTGTAAAACTTCACTGCTTTGGACTGCTTGGCTGTGCGATATAGGGTTCTCTGCAGGTGCCGAACTTGTTCCGTTCCGTTTCTAGCCATACAGCAATCGAAACCTCCTCATCTGCTTTGAACCTCGTGACTGAAGCAGGGCTCCTTCCCTCGGGTCGGGTTTTGTTGTCCCCTCCCTGCCAGCGGTACTATGTGCCCCGCGGAATCCTCATCCGACCAGTCCAGATTTCGGTTTCCCTTATACTGACCTGTGACCAGTGGCAAGCTGGCATCGGATGAGACCTCCCGGCCTAGGATCGTCTCACTTTCACAACGTGCCATCTCCAACACCCCGGTGTGAACAGACGGTTCGGTTGTCCGTTGATCCCCGCCTGTTGTCAGCCTTCCCGCGCAGACGATACGGTCGGCTCACACAGCTACGTATTACGAGGCTGATTTGAGTTCACTGTCGTTACGGCCCGCTGTTTTGCATCTTCTTTCAAGGTCACTTGAGCCGACGGTTCGCACCGCAAACCCGACCTCCTGCTAGATCCCCGAACGGACGATTGGGATCAGGGGACTTGCACCCCATCAGTTTGACGTCTGTACCGGCGTGCCATCCGCGTAGCGCGTGTATTCCGCTCCAACCGAGTTCGCCAACCCGGCCAATCGGCAATCCAGGCGGTAGCTGCAGATGTTCGCTAGCGCGGGCGAGGTGGGAGCGCCCTGCGGCAGGTGAGGACGAGCATACACAGAATGCGCTTGCCGAAGCTGTACTGTGTCCGTTTCGGCGCCCGCTTGCGTCCACACGTCACCGGGAGTCGCGTTTGTGCAAATACCTCCCAGCAGATCCGCCACCGTTTCGGGGTAGCCCAATGTTCGGAAAACGCCCTCAATTCTTGCACCACCGAAGGAGGGGAAGAAATCCTGAAGGTCCATTCGCAGTACAACTGGTCGGGCCACATGGGGCGCAACAAATGTCTTGATCGAGCGCCCTTTGACGAACCCATGAGCGGCCCGATGCGGAGGCACCTGCTCCAGAATTCGCGCCAGAATCTGCCGTTGCATTTCCTTCAAACGCGGTTTCGGCGCTTCAATCAATCGCAGGCCGCCGGATTGCTTTGCTAAAACTCGGTAGTAATAGTGACTCAGCAGAGGTTGGTTATTCTTATATGCGAGCCCTTTGAGATCCGCGAACCACCTTAGTTCGCCATAAGTGACTCCGAGCCACTCCGCCAACGCGCCAGGTGACTCGATTTCGGGGATATTCCAGCCCTCAGCCGCCGCTACCGGCTGCATCTGCTGGGGTTCGGTCAGCCACTGGTCAACCTGCAATTCGTGCTGGTACTTGGACCAGGCGCGCTTAAGCCCTGGGTCGCGAAGTAGAAACCGGACCACATCTCGATGTCGAGGCCTTGGTTGACCGGAAAATGATCTGATGTATCTTTGCGCGAGAGGACGAAACCAACGCCAGTTTCTTCCCAGCGTGCTGCTTCCGCGACCTACGATTTCTTCAACTGTCGGCTCACCCGCTAAAAGGGATCGGCCGAGCGCCCATAGTAGAGATCGATCCACCACAGCATTCTACGGCGGAATGCCCAACGAGTCTGACCCTGCGTGAGCATGCGTGCGCTGGCGCGCACTGTCGCTCACGCGTCGAATGCAGTGTTCTTCACGTTTCCCTGGGGTAGCCCCAGAGAGGCTCTAACCGAACCCGAAAGTTCGATCATAACCAAGCTTGGAGCACTCCGCCGCAGGTCCTGATCATAGCCTGATGCTCGTCGATTTCGGAAGACCTTGGCCATTTGCTTAGCCTCGCCCAATTACCTGCGTTACTTGCGGCCCGCTTCCCCGGCTGTAGGCTCGAAGCTGGGCGCCAGCACCCTTGGCCTATGTGCGCGTTCAGGAGCGAGTGATGGAACTGTTTTCCGATGTGCTTGACAACCTCATTCGGGGTCGGTTCGGAAAGGACGAAGCCGGACGCATGGTCTTCCTTCCGTTTGGTCCACGCCGCCCCGGCTACTATATTGACGCCGCGGACGAATACAAGATCACGTCCCTGGTCAAAATGTATGCTGTCGCTGGCGCGCTGATTAACCTGGTGGGATCAGTGGCGGCCTTTGCCCTCTCCCAGGCCTTGCTTTTCGATCATCGTTCGGGTCCGCTGCTGAAGAAACTGGAAACCAGTATTGTCGTTTACTCGATTTGTGCGGTTCTCCTATATATCGCGCCCGCACTAATTCTCTGGAACGTCTACCGCAGAGTGATGGCGGGGCTTTGTTCGTCGCTTGCCGCGGTTGGACCAGGTTCGATCCACCCGATTAATAGCTCAAGCCGGCTCCGAACCGTACTTATCATCCTATCTGCCGGCTTTTTGGTCATCGCCATCGGAATCTTCGTGGCAGTCTCTTACCGCCCCTAGAGTTGTTCAGGCCTCGACCCAGTTACTCCGCTCCAGGATCGTCGGCGGCTCGTAGGTCTTTCCCCGCGCCAGGCGCTTTTCCTCTCGACGAGTCGTCCATAGCAGCACTGGTCCAAGCAAAGCGGGCAGCATCCGCGAGAACACCCCGGACTCCTGTTTGAATTCGTATCGCAGTGCCCGAATCTGATCGCTCACATCGCGATCCACCTTCCTGAACTGGCGTTCCATCGCCCACAACGCAGAGCTGTAGATGCCGCTCAAACGCCCCATCTCGCGCGCAAACCGTTCGCGCACCCGCATATCTGGCCAGTCTTTGTAGCGCTTCCACCCCGCCATCAAGGTTCGTGAGATGCGGTACAGGCTCGGCCCATTGAGCTGGAAGTCGCGCCAAAATGCCCAATCGAGGAATCGTTTGGAATCGTCGCGCGAAATTGCGGCATGCTTGAAATTGAATTTGAACTGCCCGTGGACGTCGGCGTAGTCCACATCGCGCAGCAGGCGCCCCTCTTCTGACATCTGCCGATACAGCGGAGTTCCCGGCACCGGCGTGTAGAGCATGAACTGGTGGAAGTCGGTGTCGTGCGAGACCGCGTGCTCGATTTCCGCCATGATGTTGTCGGGCGTGTGATGCTCCAGCCCGATGATGGTCGACCCCTGCACCCGAATTCCGTGCTCGCGCAGTTCGCGGGTGAGTTCCCGCGTGTCCGCGCCTTGCAGCTTGCTGTAACCGGCCCGCGGAGATTCCAGTCCCATCCACAGCCATGACACGCCCAGTTCCACCAGTTCCTGCATGGTGTATTTGCGGATGGCATTGGCCGACGCAAAAACCGAGAGCGCCCAGCTCTTGTGCCCTTCCTTCATCCGCTCAAGCAGTCGCATCGCTCGCTCGCGGTGCAGCAAGAAGTTTTCGTCCATCACGAAGAACGACTTCACTTTCAGCTCGTCCTCTATCTTGCTCATCACTACAAAGAGTTCGTCACCGGTTTCGTAGAAGTTGACGAACTTGCCCTTGCCCCCGAAAAACGCGGAGGTCGTGCAGAAGTTGCAGCCCATAGGGCAGCCGACCGAAGGAATGATGGTCGCCGCCGTCGCGCCCTTGCGTTCCGGCAGGCGAATGCCCATGATCCGCGTGCGCATGCCGGAGACGATCGCCGGATGCCGGATCGGCGCGTTTTCGTCCTCGCCCAAGTAGCGGCGCATCCACGCAACGCCTTCGCCGCGCACAATGTGATCCGCATCGATCATGCTTTCGATCCCCGGAATCGCGGCCACGTGCCCGCCAATCACAATGGTCGAGTGTGGCGAAAGGTCGCGCACCATAAGGCACATTTCGCGCACTTTGCCCAAGTTGACGATGATCGACGAGAGGCCCACCACGTCGTAGTGATTCGTTTTTAGCTCGCGCGCGAAATCCTCGCGCGTTGGGAAGTCGAGCACGGCGCAGGGCGCCGAGATATTCGCCTGGATCATCATGATGCCCCAGGAGCGATGAAACATCCGCAGCGAGAAGCTGCCCTGCGCCCGCGTGACCTGATTGTGATATAGCTCCATCGGATTGATGGAGCGGCTTCCGAACTCGTCGTCCTGGGCATACGGCCCGAAGACCGAACTCAGCAGAATGCGCGCCTGAATTCCCTTGGGATGCGTTTGGAATAGACCGGAATGACCGCTAGGACTGCTGGCAGGAGTACCGCTGGTAAGAATTTCCACTTGTTGCCATCACCATTCTCCCCACATGCCGTTACTGCCATCGTACTGCGGGCGAACACTCTGCAACCGCCCCGCGGAAAGAAAACACAAAAAGATTACAAAGCATGGGCAGTGCCCAAAAGGAATGCTACGAATCTCTTTCGTACATATGGCAGTTGAACCCCGCTTGCCATCTGGCCTAGAATCTTGGCTCCATGGCAACCGAGCCATTGCAGATCGATGTTCTGGATCGGGGCGTGCTGAGCCTCCGTGGCCCGCTGACCATGGAGAACGTGCCGCCGTTTCTTAACGCGGTGCGGCGCGAGGGTGCTCCCACAATGATCCTCGACTTTACGGGTGTTCCCTACCTCGATTCGTCAGGTCTGGGATCGCTGGTCAGCGCTTATACGTCGTGTGCGAAGTCAGGGCGGCGCGTGGCTCTCACCGGTGTGAACAAGCGCGTGCTAAAGGTCTTTGAGATTACCAAGGTCGAGCGTATCTTTCTGATGTTCCCCACACTCTCTGACGCGCTCGAGGCTTTCACCAACGCCGGCACAGCGTAGCAGTGCACAAGGATTTCCTGGTTCGACCAGCCGCTCGAAAGAGCGACCCCAGTCACACAGAGTTTAAGGAGTGCCGAGTATCTATGCCACGCGCCCCGGATTCGGCTTCTTCAGATTTCCGCCAGTGACCGCGTCCAAGCGAATGCGGTTTGCGCGCGCAGTTTCTTCGGCCAGTTCGCTGGTGAACTTGCCTCCATCTCCTGCCATCACCGAACCGGCAGCCAGGGCGAAACGCAAGGCGTCCGCTTGATCCTCGAAATACAAAACGACTTGTCCCGACATATGCACTTCTCCCCGACAGGGCCTGAATGGTAGCCAGCAAAGATCTGTCTTCGACGAGGGCGCAGCTCTGACCAGCGCGCTAGCTGCGCTACTTTCCTCGATTCTCCGGGAATACAGCGGCTGCTCAAAGTGCTTTTCTTGGTTCGGGCCAAGCCGGAAATGCAGAATCGTCCTCTGCTCGGTTATCATGCCTCGGGGTTTCTCTCCGCTATGCCTGTCCTGATCTGCATGCTCCGAGGGGTCAACCTCGGCCCCCACAACCGCATGAAGATGGACACCCTTCGCGCCCTCTGCGGATCCCTGAAACTGGAGGACCCTCGCACCTACGTCCAGAGTGGCAACGTGATCTTCCGAACCAAGGAGAAGAACATAGCTTCGCTGGCAAAGAAGATCCAGGATGCGATCGCGCGCGAATTCAAATTTCGTCCGGAAGTTGTCCTCCGCACCACTGATGAACTACGAAAGGCCATCGCCGCCAGCCCCTTCGCCGGTCGCCATGATCTCGAACCAGGTAAGATCCTAGTTACCTTCCTTACCGCGGAACCCGGCCCGGACGCCCGCGCGACCCTCGCCAAATTCAAAGACTACCCGGAAGAAATTCATCTTGCAGGCCACGAAATGTACATCTACTTTCCCAACGGCGCCGGCAAGAGCAAGCTCCCCTGGTCGTCCGTCGAAAAGCTGCTGAAGACCACCGGCACAGCCCGCAACTGGAACAGCGTGACCAAGATGCTCGAAATCGCCGAAGAATTGGAAGCCGCTGGTTGACAAAGCCGCCGTCAGGGGGATCCTCACACGCGCCTCAGCGCTTCCCCGTCGTGGTAAGATCGCCGAAGCGCAAAGGGCGCATCCGGTCCGCGGAAAGGACAGAAGTCCACCTGATCGCAACAATTCGTTTTCACGAACTTACTTTCTGCCCGTCAATGCGGACCTCGGGCCTACGAAAGGAAGTTCGTCATGCCAGTAAGACCCCTCCCGTCAAATCCCAGTCTCGATCATCTCAAGTATCAAGCCAAAGACCTGCGCAAGGCGCACGCCGCGCGCAATGCGGAAGCGGCCCAGCGGCTCAGAGAATTTCATCCGCGTTTCTCCCGGGCCACCGATGCCGAGATCTTCGACACCCACCTGAGCCTCAGTGACGCGCAGCTCGCCATCGCGCGCGAGTCCGGATTTCCCAGCTGGGCGCGGCTGAAGCGACACATCGAAAAGCCAACGCTCTCCGATCATCTGAATTTGCCGCACCATGAGCGAATTGAAGACCCTACATTTCGCCGCGGCGTGGATCTGCTTGATGCCGGAGACGTGGCAGGCTTGCGTGCCCACCTGAACCAGCATCCGAATCTGGTGCGGCAACGCGTCGCCTTCGAGGGCGGAAACTACTTTCGGAACCCGACCTTGGTGGAATTCGCGGCTGAGAATCCGGTTCGCCGCGGCAAACTGCCGGACACCATTCTCGATGTCGTCAAGGTGATTCTCAGCGCTGGCGTGGAACCCTCCGCCCTGAACGAAACGATGATGCTGGTCTCTACTGGCTGCGTGCCCCGTGTGTGTCGCGTGCAAGTTCCATTTATCGATCTCCTCTACGAGCACGGCGCCGATCCCAACAGCGCCGTACGCGCGGCGGCCCTGCACCACGAACTCGAGTCGGTGAATGCTTTGATCAAGTGCGGGGCTCAGATCGATTTTCCCGTGGCGGCAGCTCTGGGAGGTATCGAGGAAGCCCGCCGGTTGCTTCCAGTTGCCAGCTCCGAGGACCGCCACCTGGCACTCAGCCTGGCATCAGACTTCGGTGATGTCGAGATCGTTCGATTGCTGCTGGACGCCGGTGAAGATCCCAACCGCTACAACCCGGTCGGCGGACACTCCCATACGACTCCATTGCACCAGGCGGCCGGCGCTGGCCATGAAGACGTGGTTCAGCTCCTCGTGACTCGAGGTGCAAGATTGGATATGAAGGATGTTCTCTGGCATGCCACCCCTGAGGGGTGGGCAAAACACGCAGGCCAGACAGCCATTGAAGCCTATCTTCACGCGGAAGCCATAAGGGGCGGGAACCGGGACTAAAAGCGCTCAACCAAAGCCAGCGCTCGGGGGACTAACGAGGATAGTCCGCGCAGCGAATTTGACGGGCCCGAGTAGTTCGGGAAAAGTGAACGGCTGTCGCGTTTGTCCAGACCCATGCGCGGCTGCTCTGACTCGCCGCTTTGTTGAACAAATCAATAACCCTATCGATTCCGGCCCCTCGGATCAGAATCTTCTTGACTGATGCGACGACTCGAAACCATGATGTCCGACACGTACGTTCGGGGGTTGTGACTTTTGAGATCTCGAATCTGCCGCTTGCTGTCGATCCTTAAAATCCACCGACCCGACTGCAAGTATTGCGGGGCCCGCCTAACTTGCGGGGCTGCCATGGGTGACGGCTTGAAGAGTTGGCTGGGCGAGCGCTGGGTGAGCAGCGCGGTGATTCCGGGGAAAGGAACGCAGGTCGCGCACCAGTGCTGCGGTGAACTGGTTGAACTGCAGGCGGGGACAGTCAGGTGATTCCTTTGTCTCACTTGCCGCTCAGAAGTCGAAGCAGCAGGTAGATAATAATCGGAACACCGAAGTACCGGCCCGAGTTCGCGCGTGTGAGATAGGAACTTGAGCTGCTTTTGGGTGACAAAGAACGCAGCATTGGCGCACTCCGACAGCATGCGAGTGAGCGCAAGTGTCTGATGGCGCCTTCAGGCGTTACCACAAATGGTTGATAAGCGTGAGAGGCGCTTCAGTGGACCCTAAGACCATTTTACGACTTCCGGCGAGCCGCTTTCCTGAACCCGCGGAGGTCTATTTCTGTGACGACTGTGGCAAGGACGCGACGAAAAACCTGCATCATGACAGAGCACCGGTTTGGCAGCCGCTCCGCCCGATGTGGTATGTGTGCGAGTGCGGTCGAAAATATGTCAGCGGAGCCGCAGAATGGGACGATCTCACCACTTGGGAACGTAAACAGTGGATTCGGCAACTCAGGATTGGTTTCGTCTTGTTCGCGCTTCTGATGATTCCTGGCACGCTGGCGTATTTCGCTCTGAGTCTCGGGAGTGCAACGCTATTAGCCGTCCTGGCAATAGCTCTGATTCCTTCGATCGTGGTTGCAAGACTACTCGGGTTGGTTCTGCTCGACGTGTTCGAAATAATCGCTTCAATTTGGAGGACAAGGGTCAGTGGGAGAAGAGCCCCCGAGCAGTCGATCTTCCCTAACTCCCGCCGCCCGCACAAGCTCTGGTTAAGCCGAATTGCAGCAGTGATCGCCGTGCTCATAATCGCGACTCGCTGGATTCCATACGACCTCCGCCCGGCGTCACCCGTGGGTGCCTCGCAGTCGCCACAGAGATCAAATGCTGCCCGGCAGCAGATTGTGTTCGCACCCGCAAAGTCCCCAGTTTCGCTGAGGGCGCAAGCCGCGGTAACTGGAAGAGCAGAGCCTAAGGCACCGAGCCCCGCGTTCAGGCGGGTGCAAGTAGGGCCGAATGAAGTCGACTACATTGCTGAAGATGTGACCATACGCCACTTCACGCCCACACGTGCAACGCGGCGAGTACAACTCGCGTATAAGGAAGTACATCTCGGACCAGATGTGACGATACGGTATTTCGCCTCCAAGGCGGCGGTCGTGCCGCGAAGGCGCCCTGTGTCATTGGACCGGTCGTTGCCACTCTCGAAATAGGGTGAATGGAATTGCATCCTTCGAATCCGAACCGAAAACGAGGCACTTCGATCTGTAATTCCGCTGCTATCCGACGACCGCGAGAAACGTGGTCCGTCGCTAGTTGCCGATGCCTCGCCGTCTCGATAGTTAGCGCGGATTAGAGCTGGGCGCGTCAACCAAAACGCCTCCCTCAGCCCTCCGACGCGGGGGAACCCTCAATGTGCGTTCAATCTGCTTTGGACCGCCGGATTCCCTATCGATGTCGCGCCGGCTGTTGCTTCACGATGTTAGGCGCAGAGCTAACTCAAGACCCTGCCAAATCGCTAAAGCGACGAGGGCCAGAATCGTGATCGTTATTGCGATTATCTTTCGCCTGCTCATTGACTGCTCTTGTTCTTGAAGTGGAGTGTTCATTGTCTTTTCCTCCGTAATGACGGGTCGCGAGGGGAGCTTGGTTCAAGGCACTCGAAAAATTCGCGGGTGCCGAAAAGCGCGATGACGAGGATTTGATTCAAGATCTCACCTCGTCGTACGCCAGATTCAACCCGTCTTAAATCTGATTGGTTGCGCGAGAGCAATGACTGTGTAATTTGTCTGTAAGTGGGATGTAAATCATCAGGACGTTGACAAAGCGGTTTCAATTGACTGGTGCAATGCCTTCGTACAATGGGCCGAGTTTCAAGTACAGTCTCGTATTCAGATCCCGACGAACCGTTTATCGTCCCCGCGCGTAGTTCTCTTTGTTTTCAATTATTTTGGTGGCAGGCGCGGTTATCCCCTGCTGGCGCACCTGCCTTGGGCGCAGAACAGTTCTTTCCAGAGAGTCCATCTCGCATCGTGGTTTCTATTGTTTACAACAATTTGGGGAATCTGCTCTTCGTTCAAAGTTAACCTCAATGGCCTAAATTTCCTCCATAAGTGCACGGTTACTGCACGGATAGCGCACATGCTTTTGACATTAACGGACTTCCGTACGACGCGCTAAGACCTTGGACGTGCGGAGTAAAAGTGTGAGCTACTCGGTTCCGCTATGTCCATCTGTCCATCAAAGTAGGCGTCGTCAGCAACTAGCCTAGCGAAACCGTGGCAGGCGCATTTAGCGCAACCTCGTTCTCGTTCGCGACGTTTGCCTCCTCCGTAATCTTGACTCTGTCACCGCCGTGAAAGGGCGCCGACAGGCTGGATCACGTTGTAATTACAAGGCAGCGGTCGCACTGCAATGGAACCACTGAGAACACGATGGAACAGGCTTTGGTTGTACCGTTCTTCTACCGCGGGTTTTGAGGTAGGAGCGTGAATTGGAGGTCTGTTGCTCTTGAGAACCAACCGTAAGGATGATTTCGAGCCGGCTGTCGCATGAGTGCCTAAGAGATTCGCTCGGAAATCAGCGGAACGGCTCCAACGAGCGCGGCATTGTTTGCTAATTCAGCATGACGGATCTGCACTTTCCCCCACGGAGTCCAAGCATATTTGTGCACATAAGCTTCGATGTAAGGGCTGATGATGTCGGCCCTTTCCATCACTCCCCCGCCGATGACGATGACTTCCGGGTCATAGGCGTGAATTAATGCCACCGCATCGACCGCCCAAATATTGAGGCACCGATCGCGAACGATTTGCGCGACCCGATCTCCGCGCTCCGCCTCCTCAAAGAGATGTCTAAAGCTGATATTGACGATACTCGAGAGGCTGCTCTCGAGAAACCCGGGAATACCGCGGATCACGCCGGGAAGAGACCATCCTGAGGCTTCTGCCTCCGCACACCCGATACCTCCGCAGGTACAGGGGCGGCCATTGAACAGAATCGGTATATGCCCGCCCAAACAGCCAGCTTGGGCATGCTTACCTCTCAGCAGTTTGCCCTCGATCATGGCAACTCCTCCGATGCCTGTGCCCAACGTCATCATGACGACATCGCCGAAACCACGAGCGGCTCCTGCATACGATTCTCCGAGAAGAGCCAAACGTGCGTCGTTCTCAATACGTAAGGGAAGTCCAAACGCATCGCGAGCCCAAGCGCAAAAATCTACTTCAGGAGCATCATCATATTTCTTGTTGGTCGAGACGACCCTTGCGATACGACAATCGACCAGACCCGGGAACCCCACGGCAATGCCCTGAAAGTCGGTAAGCGCGTGTGAATGCTGATTGACCAACTGGAGAAGGACATCGCCAACACGAGATAGCACCGCTCGAATATTCGTAGTGCCGGTCAGATCAACACTCTCATGCGTCAAGATGCGATCGTTTTCCACCAGACCACAGTTGGCATGCGTACCTCCGATATCGACAGCAAGTGCCTTCACCAAGAAACTCCAGTCCGACTGAGTCAGAAGTCAGCCTATGACAGCAGCCCCGTTACGGGAAATGACGTATTTCTTGCCTTGATGCCGCAGATTTGCAAGCCGTGCACTCGCGTCGACGTCCTGCAGGTTCGGCTGGGCCAACGGAGTAAGCTTTGTATCTCAATATTCCTCCCGGTGAACCTTGCACTCCGCGTGAGTCAGGCCGCGGCACTACTTCGAGGATTGCTATCTCGTCTGCTCGCGTGATTGCAACCCCAGTGCACTCTTGAGCTTCTGATCGCTCAATTCGCTAACTGCATCGGCGCCCGTGGCGGCCAACTCCTTTGAAAGAGAATTAGCCTCTGCTGTTTTTCCCAAGACGAAGTACGCCCGTGCCAAATTGTATGTTGCACTTGGGGAGGCCGGATCGATCTTGTGAGCCAATTCGAGGTCGCTCACTGCGTCTTTCAGATCGTGCAGTTGCAGCCGGAGTTTGCCGCGAAGAGAAAGGGCTTGGACTTGCCTGGGGTTTATTGCAACGGAACGGTTTAGCTCAACCATCGCTTTTTGGGAATTAGTTGGATCAAGTCGTAACATGGCCTCTGCAAGGAGATAGTACAAATCGGAGTCCTTCACCCCCGCCCTCAAGGCCTGTGAGATTTCGTCGCAAGAGACACCATAGTTGCCGTCTCTATATTCCGATACGGCGAGAAAGAAGCGTGGCGGGCCGTAGAGAGGAGATGTCTTGATCGCAGCTTTGAAATCCGCGCGCGCCTTGGCTGTTTCCCCGACTAGGGTGTATGCGGCTCCGCGCACGACCAAGATCTCTGCATCCCGCGGAAAGATTGATACCGCCCTGTCCGCTACATCGACCGCGTTGGTGACCTCCCCCTCATCGCAGAGAAGCGTGACGAGATTGAGGTACGTCATCCGATCATCAGGGTGTCGATGAAGCTCATCCGTCAGCACCGTATAAGATTCACGATAAAGCCCAATCTTCGAATAACTCACCGCCAACAAATTAACTGATTCCTGGCTGAGATCCTGACTCCCGGAATTGTTTGTGAGCGTTTCGATCGCGGCCCTGTAATCCTCGAGTTCGAATTGAGCCAAAGCAGTTGCATATAGGTGAGTCTTCCGGTCAGGCACGTTTTGACTCACGCTATTGAATTCGGCCAACGCCTTTTTAAAATTATGAGCTCGCCCATACAACCAGCCCAGGTTAAAGGTGTCGATGGAAGACAAGCCGCCGCAACCGCGAAGCCGGTCGAGTTCTTGTTCGGCTTGATCAAACCGTTTCTGTTTCAATTCTGCTTCGACGATTTTAAACACACCTTGCGCCGCACATGTGGATCCGCGGTCTTGTGCCGAACACGATGGTTCTGTTGGCGGAAAGGTGATCCCGAAACACACAAGCGCCGCCCACGAGCACGGAAAGAACAGGATTCGTCTCCTGACCTTGCGGGCTGAACTCAGCGGTAGCGAACGGCAATTTGCTTGGTGAATCCCTCTCGTGCGCATCTATTCCCCCGAGGAGGTGCGAGCGAAAACCGAGCATGATTCCTAGTGAGCCGTTGTCTTGTCACCCATTCATACCGGCGGCGTTCTTTGGGTGAACTCCTCTCTCGACACCACTCCCTTTCCCTCGATGACCGTGATCAGACGATTCACCGGCTCGTTCTTTAGAGATTGAAGATTCCCACTGGGCCAGAAGATGTCGATGTCGGCGGCGATCGCACTGCCAAGTCCAAAGTGAAGGCGTTTATCATTCGAGGAGTAGAAGCTCGACTGGCTGGTTATTGCCTGGGCTTGCACTTTTCCACCGTAACGCACCAGTACGCGCGCCCCAATTGCGCTTCTATTCGACTGCGTCCCAACGAGCTTTACCTTCATCCAATGATTTGTTCCGCGGATATCGTTCCTGAGCAAAGAAGGCGGCTCGTTCATGTTCACAATCAGGATGTCGATATCACCGTCATTATCAAAGTCTCCGAAAGCGCACCCTCTGCTTGAGTGCCGCTCCATGATGGCTGGACCGGCTTCTCTCCCTAACTCCTCGAATGTACCGTTCCCCAGGTTCCGAAAGAGCACCCGTGGACACTTGTCGGGATAGCGAGGGAATCGCCGCTCCACCTCTGGATAGACGCCACCCGTAACAATGAAGATGTCGGGATACCCATCATTGTCAAGATCAACAATCCCCGCCCCCCAACATGTATAGCTCGTCTCAATTCCGATCCGACTTGACAGCGTTGCATCGGTAAAGTTGGCTTTCCCATCATTTTGAAAGAGTTCGCATGTGTCTTCGACGAAATGGGTCTTCAACAGGTCTAAGTGGCCGCGCAGTCTGAAGTCGCCGATTCCTACTCCCATTCCTGATTGTTCTTCGCCATTGTCGTTCAGTCCAACGCCTCGCACGATCCCTTCCTCGCGGAAGGTCCCATCACGGTTATTCATGTAGAGACGGCTTGGGGTCGAGTCGCATGCAACGTAGATATCCTGCCATCCGTCCTCATCGAAATCTGCCGCAACCACCGTCATCCCGTAGCATTGGGCTGGTCCCGATAGCAAGGCTTTGTCGGTCACGTCTGAGAAGGTTCCGTCGCCGTTGTTGCGGAATAGCACATGTTTGCTGGGAAAACCGGGAGGAAGCCCTCGGGGACCACAGTTCACAGGCACTCCCTTCCAGTTGCAGTGTGGGTCGTCGCCTCGCTTTGGGACAGCATTTAGGTCGAAGCGAATGTAATTCGAAATAAACAGATCGAGCTTTCCATCCCGATCATAATCAACAAATGAGCAACCCGATCCCCAGGAAGACTTTCCCGACGCGACCGACAACCCTGCCTGTTCGGTGACATCGGTAAACGTTCCATCGCCGTTGTTTCTATACAGCTTGTTCTCGCCGTAATAGGCGCAGAAAATATCTTCATTACCATCATTATTGTAGTCGCCAACGCACACCGAACTTGCCCATCCCACGTGATGGAGGCCAGCTTTCTCCGTCACATCACTGAACGTGCCATCGCGATTGTTCTTATACAGGCGGTTGGTCGTTCCCAGCGGCGGACCGGTTAGCCTGGTTCCGGTCAGCAAGAAGATATCCGTCCATCCGTCGTTGTCGTAATCGATAAAAGCGCAACCGCAACCGTCAGCCTCGAGAATATAATCCTTGCGATCGACTTCACCGTAGATCACGGGTGCGGCCAAGCCAGCTTTCGCGGCCGTATCGGTGAAGTGAGCAGCGAACGGCCGTCCCGAAGGTGCGGGTCTGTGGCGCTGCGTCAAGCCTCGCGAAGCCATCCCGGATTGCCCAACAACACGCGAAGCCAATGCAGATGCGCATAAACAGCAAAACATGCGACGAGACATTCTCATTGGCTTGTCTGGCCTCGCGTCTCTGACGCAGCCTGTCTCATTCGTTGAATCACGCGCCGACAGAGGATACGTCCGTCTCATGCATGCTTCCGAGCAAAATAATTCTCTGACGAATACATCTCACATGTCTCTCGCGGTACAAGCTTCTCGCGCGGCGCCGTCGAATTGGAAGGCCCCAAGTCCCCAAAGTGGCAAGGCCCGTCGTTGGCAACGGGCCTTGCGGCTAGAACTTGGGCCCGATCCGAAGGTGTCAAAATTGAACCTTCAAAGCAAATTGAATCAACCGTCCGTAACCGTTGGCGGTAGTGATCTGGCCGAAGCTGCTGTTTCCCACGGTAGTGCTTGGGGTTCCGTAGTTCGTGTGATTGAAGAGGTTAAACATTTCCGCTTTGAAGATCAGCTGGCTCGTTTCATACAGGGGGAAGGCCTTGGCCACGTTGAAGTCTACATTCTTGAACGACGGATCATGCAAGTCGTTTCGTGACTCGTTCCCTCGCGTGAAAGGAGCTGGCTGTGCGAATGCGGTAGAGTTCAGCCACTGCTTCAGACCTGCTCCCCCTCCTCCGCTGGACAAATATGGATCTGCGCCAGTCCTCTGGGCCCTTTGACTTGGCCAGCCCGTGTTGGCTACGTCTCCATTCGCGAGGGCATCTGTGGGCGCACCGGACTCAAGGCTAATAATGGTTCCCAGACTCCAACCACCCAGAACCTTGTCCGTGAAAGTGTTAGCACTGCCGAGGAATTGCTTGCCCTTTCCGACCGGCAGTTGATATATGCTGCTGAATACGAACAACTGTGGCCGGTTGTAATCGGACGGACCCCAGTCCGCGCGCAAATTGTAATAATCGACCGGCTGGGCGCTGTAAGGATCCGACTGCCAATCCATTGATTTGGACCAAGTGTACGAAGCCTTGAAGCTTAGCCCCGAAGACAGTTGTTTGTTGAGCTCCACCTGCAAAGCATTATAGCTAGAAGGCATTCCGTTCAACGAATAGTTGAAGATGCCGTATTGCGGATAGAGCGCGCGCGGTTGGATGGGCCCCGGACCGGGCGTGATGGCCGTGTTCGTAGTATCAGCGATGTAGCCGTGCCTGCCGACGGAACCTACATAGCTGGCCTTAAGCGTTAAATGCTCTTGCAGTTGCTGTTCAACACCTAGGTTGTACTCGATGGAGTAGGGAATTTTATTGTGTGGATCTGCTCCGTAACTGACTCCAAACGGGTTGTTCGCTCCAAGAAACGACGATGCGGCAGGCAGGGCATTCCAGTACGCACTGGTTGGTAATCCAATATCCAAGCTGGTAAGAGTGGGCAATGCCCCACCGGGCCAGGAGAGTCGAATGTTTTGATTCTCCTGTACTACGGTGTTGTTGTGATCATCGAGCATGGCGGCGGCGGCGTGAACTACTGTGTGGTTCGCTGCCCTGTAGCTTACGCCGAAACGCGGCTCCCACCCGTTGTACTGGCTGTGAAAGTAACCGCTCGGACAGGTTGCCTTAGGGAATTGTGGTGCTACAGCTCCGGTGATGCAGACCTGCCCCGTGGCCATGTCGAGTCCTGATTCGACGCGGTGATAATTGGCGGGCGATACAAAGTCCCAGCGGATGCCGGCGTTGAGCACCAGCCTGCGCGACACTTGCCACTGATCCTGTACATACCATCCATACCAATTCTCCGTCTGATCCGCCGCCGTGGCGCCTACCCAGGGGGCATACTGATCGAGTGTCCCCAGCATGAAGCTGGCGGGAGTGAACCCAGTATTGTTTGCCGTGATTCCATCTTGAGCGGTACCGGCAGAGGAGAATACCGCCGTTATGCCCCAGCCGTCGTCAAAACTGCGGATGTGATAATACATGCCGCCTACGCCCAGCGTGTGGTTGCCCATCACCTTGGAAAGATCCAAGTGATAGTCCATAGTCTGTATCGGACCTAGCGGGATGGCAAAATTGGAAATGCCATTGTAGCCGTTGCCCAGGCTCAAATTTGGGGCAAACACCTCGCCGGCATGCAGGGGAATTTGCGCAGTCAAGCCCATGGCCGCCACCAAAGCCGGATCCGATTGTCCAAAATTGACATAGTTGTTTTGCCAACTGTATCCGAAACGAAAGTTCAGGATGGTTTTTGGATTGAACGTGTGTGCATAACTCAATGCACCAACCTCAGCATAGTTGCGAATCCCTTCGGTTGAGGTGTTGAAGTTCAATGGCAATGTCTCGTTTTGATTGGAACGGTTAAAACGTGCGAACGCCGTATCGTTGGCGGTAAATTGATGATCCAGTCGAAGCCCGAAGATATCGCTCTTAATCGTGACCGGAACCGTTGATACAAAGTTATTCAGGGCTCCCTCCGGCACGTTCAGGTTTGGCTTGGGATAAAATCTCGCCGCAAAAGCCTGCGATGCGGAGTTAAGCTGGTTGGATGGGATAGTGTTATTTGGGAAAGGATCGCGGAGGAATTGTCCCGGATTTGCCGGATCGGGACGGCTGGTCGTAGGGTCATAGATTTCGTTTTCATATTCGGGTCTGCCTAGACTATCTGTCCCGATCTGCGTGGTTCCTTCCTCGGCGGAGAAGTTGCCTGCGATTTCGTTCGGGGTAAGCGTGGTACCGATCTGGGTGTTGGCTCGGGTATAACGATATCCCTCCCAATAGAGAGAAAACCAAGTATTCTTCCGGATGATGGGACCGCCCAGATAGAGGCCGTATTGGTTTTGCCTGTAGACAAGCCGCTTTGCATCCGGATAAGTCTGCGCGTCCAAAACGTCGTTACGGAGAAACTCCCATACACTGCCATGGAACTGGTTAGTTCCGGACCGGGTGACGAGGTTGATGTTCGCGCCGCTGGAAATGGCGAACTGCGCATCCGTAATGTGCGTTTGTACGTTAAACTCCTGAATGGCGTCCGGCGGCGGAGAGATCGACCACACGTTCGTGTAGATATCGTTGTTCAGAACGCCGTCAATGGTGAAGTTGTTCTGATTGGCTCTTTGGCCACTGATGGCCGGAGAGATGCCGCCCGCTCCCAGCGCTACCGTGAATCCCGATTGCTGCCCGCCTTCCTCTGGCACGGCTCCTGGGGTTAAGAGCGCAAGTTGGGTGAACTCGCGCCCATTCAAGGGCAAATCAACAGTTTCCTCATGTCCGATAACTTCGCTGAGTGTCGACGATGTTGTATTCAACATGGGCGGAGCGGTGTTAACTTCGATCGTTTGACTGGTCGAAGCGACCGAGAGCTTGACGTCAATCGTCAAACTCTGATTGACCAAGAGTTGAATGTCGTTCTGTTTGACCGAGGCGAAGCCTTCCTTCAACACCGTGAGCGTGTAGATCCCCGGGGCCAATTGCGGAACCACGTATAAGCCGCTCGCATCGGAAACGGCGGTTCTTTCCACACCCGTGTCGCGGTTGACAACGTTCACCTTCGCTTCTCCCACGACAGCTCCCGACGAGTCGGCCACTACTCCTGTGATGAGGCCGTTGGTGGTTTGCGCCTGCAAGCCGATTGTGATGCACCCAACAACTGCAATCACTAGCCAGAATCTCTTGGTCATGTGCGTCCTCCCGAAAGTTATTTCTACTGGCCCGATCAGGAATCCGAATTTCGCCTGATGACTTCCTCCATCCGTCGGACCGCGGCCCCGATTGCCAACGCCGGCGAAACGCGTTCTTGGGCGGGAATAGTATGCGAGCGATGTAAGCTTTGTCAATCATTAATAATGATTTTTGTTTGTCATATCGCTCGTATCATGCGATTCTTGTGGCGGCAGCTGCATTGTTATTTTCCGTTGTTCTGAAGTGCGGGTCCTACCTGGAGAGCGTCAAATGTCTACATTATATTGAGTAAACAATGCGCTACTGCAAATGTCGTATCTTCGGGAGGAATGTAGGTTCGCCACTTCTGCAAACGACGGGCAACTGATTGATAAGCTTGTGAGGTTTTGCTATTAATTAAGCTAGTAAATGGCCAAATACTTCACCATGTCCGATATTTAAATCATTATGAGATCGTTTAGATTCCGGTGAAATATGCTGGATGGAGTTTTCAGTGCCGATGCAAAGAGAGACGAATTACGAGAAGTTCCCCATCTGTAGGGTGAGTGGGTGTGAATCGGAAACCTGGGAAGGCTGGCCCAGAATCCTGGAACGGCTAAAGGCTTTCGCAGGGCGAGAACCACTCACGATTTGTTTCGAATGCTATCCCGGCGTATTTGAGAAGGCACTCATCTGCACTCTGGAAGAAGCTCTGCGGCCCTCGTGCCTGATCGCAACCTCCGACCTTTTGAAGAATCCGTCCGAAATCGAGCTTTTGGTATCGGGCTTGCTGGGCGACGATCCTGTCTTTGGTCGAATGAACTCTGTTGCAATCGCGGATTTTTTCGATACGGCGAGGCTCGCCCGGGCACGCGAACAAGTCAAGAACTGGAAGCAGGGGCTTTTGCTCATTGTCGGGACGGGCGCGTCGCTGCTTACGGCAGAACCGAATCTGGTCGTGTATGCGGACATGGCCCGGTGGGAGATCCAGCAGCGTCAACGGCGGAATGCGATTGGAAATCTAGGTGCCGACAATCTCGAGGAAAGTCCCGGACAGAAATACAAGAGGGCGTTTTTCATCGATTGGCGTGCCGCTGACCATTTGAAAAAGTCGTTGTTACAGAAGATCGATTTCTGGCTTGACACGAACGGAGACACTCCAAAACTCGTCACCGGCCGCGCCGTGCGAGACGGACTGAAACAGGTTGCCCGTCGCCCCTTTCGGGTGGTTCCCTATTTCGATCCCGGGCCGTGGGGTGGCCATTGGATGGAGGAGGTTTGTGGCCTTCCCAAAGGGACGCCGAATTACGCCTGGTGTTTCGACTGCGTGCCCGAGGAAAACAGCTTGCTGCTTGGTTTCGGAGGGACATGCGTCGAGATTCCAGCTATGAACCTCACGCTTCTTTATCCGCGCGAACTGTTGGGCGACGAGGTGTTTTCCAGATTCGGGGCCGAGTTCCCGATTCGCTTCGATTTCCTAGACACAATGGGTGGCGGAAACCTTTCGCTGCAGGTTCATCCGAAAATGCAATTCATCCGTGAACAGTTCGGCATGCAATACACACAGGACGAGAGCTACTACTTGCTCGATGGTGGCGACGAGGGTAGCGTCTACCTCGGTCTTAAGGCTCAGATCGACCGAGAGGCAATGATTCGGGAGTTGAAAGCAGCTCAACACAACGGTGTGTCGTTCAGTGCTGAGAAATACGTAAACCGCTTCCCGGCCAGAAAGCACGACCATTTCCTGATTCCGGCGGGCACCATCCATTGCTCGGGCAGAAACAGCATGGTTCTTGAGATAAGTGCAACCCCATACATTTTCACGTTCAAGTTGTGGGACTGGGGACGGCTCGGCCTGGACGGTCTGCCAAGACCGATTCATCTCGATCACGGCTTGGCGAACATCGTTTGGACCCGGGACACGGAATGGGTCCGGAAGAATCTGATCAACCGGATTGAACCGATCAGCGAGGGCCCCGGTTGGCGAGAGGAGCGCACAGGGCTTCACGAATTGGAATTCATTGAAACGCGCAGGCACTGGTTTACGGGGCCCACTCCTCACGAAACTCACGACACTGTCAATGTTCTCAACCTTGTCGAAGGCGAGGAGGCTGTTGTCGAGAGCCCTACCAATGCATTCGAACCCTACGTCATTCACTATGCTGAAACCTTCATTGCGCCCGCTGCGATAGGTGCCTATAGAATTTCTCCCACAGGACGATCCGTTGGAAACCGTTCTGCAACGATTAAGGCTTCCGTTCGCAACGGGATCGCCCCGAAAGGCTGATAGCGAGATAATCACGGCGGTAAGTTCCCCGCTTTGGAATTACTGCAAATAACGGGTTGAGCCTGCCAGGACAAAGATAGCCAGCACGAGTACGGTCACACCTGTCCACTGAAGGCGAAGAGAAAGTGGTCCACAACCCTTCCATTCGCCCATTAGCATGCCGAGCACGGTTGCGGTAATCACGATCAGAGACATGAATAGTGGCCATCCAAGAATCGGTCCCCAAGTTCCCAGTTGGCCAGCCGCCAGTCCATAAAGTAAGGTGCTTCCGAACCAGAAAACTGCCATGATCGCGGCCAGCATCCAGTGGGAACGTCCTACTCGAAACCTGTGTCCAGAACCGTTTCGTTTCATCAACCAAGCACAGTACAGGACATTCGGAACAGCGCCGGAAAGCATGAGCGGCAGCCATATCGCATTGGTGGCGTTAATGCCGTTTGCGCCAAAGGAGCGAGCGACCTGAGCCAACGGTGTTCCGAAGGCGACTCCGAAATTCATGAAGGATGCCAGAAGGCCGCACAAAATAGAAAGCAGTAATCCTTGCGATGTCCGTTTTTGCGATGAAGCTGACCGCGTGCTCGGTCCCTCTCGTAGTTTTCCGGCGGCGGCACAGAGCGTCACGCCCAACAGTACCAAAGCATTTGCGCCAACGACTGCATACCCTGCCGCACTGTTGAGGTGTTCTCGATGCAGAGAAACCATTGGGACCAGGCTGCCCACCGCCGCAGAGGTTCCCAAAACGATAGAGAATGCTAGCGTAATCCCGATCATGTCCACCGCAAGGCCGAAAAAGACCTGCGCAACTCCCCAGCCCGCACCAAATCCACAGACTTCGAAAATTGTGTCCGGCGTGGCTGAGTGGTACACCTCTAACAGATTTGGAACGGTCACGAAACTGACCGCAAGGGGCAGAACTACGAGTGCGAAAACCGTCCATACTAACCAGGTGTTCTCCCAGGCCCACTTGCGAGCATATTTCATTGGCACCGTGAAACTGGCGTTCGTAACGCCGGCCACGATCAAGGTTGCGATCCCCGTCGACGTAGCGCTCATGATCTTGGCTTCTTTCCGCTGCTGGGAGGAACTTCAAGTTCGGACCGTTTGATTTCGGCGTGACCAACGCAGCCGTTTCGTTGACGTGTAAGATTCAGGCGCAAATCGTATCATATTTGATGATCAAATCTCGACAATCAACCGTATAATCTGATTGTTCAATCATTACGCGGGATTGTTTCGCACAGTGACGGAATCGACCTTGTAGGCTAGGGAATATGCCGCCAAAGACTGACAACCTGATCGTACGTCAGGAGTACATCATTCAACGGTTGCAGGAGACCGGCGCCGTCGCAATTGACGAGCTTTGCACGACGCTGGGCGCATCCATCGCCACCATTCGCCGAGATTTGGAGGACCTCGAAAGCCGATCTTTGCTCAAGCGCACCCGCGGTGGGGCCGTACCGATAGGCCCGCTCTTCTATGAGCCTTTTCGGAATGACAGTTCCTTCCAGGACAGGGTGAGCAGTTTTGCCGACGAAAAGCGTCGCATCGCTCTCGCGGCGGCTAAACTCGTCAGCACCGGACAAACGGTCGCATTGACCGGCGGAACCACGACCACCGAAGTGGTCCGAAGTCTTAAACTACTTAGCGACATCTCCATCATCACTAACACCATAAATGTGGCGATGGAATTGAGTAATCGGAAAGATATCGAAGTGATCGTGACGGGAGGGCACCTCCGTGGAAGTTGGTTCACTCTCGTGGGCCTGCTCGCAAACACCGCGGCCGAGACGTTGTTCTCCGATATCATGTTTATCGGTGTCGACGGCATCGATGCAAAACGAGGCCTCACTTGTACGAATTCCTCCGAGGCCGAAGTCCTGCGCAAACTTGTGCAACACGCCAAAATGAAGGTTGTGGTAACGGATCACAGCAAACTCGGTTCTGTCAGCAAGTATCTCCTCTGCCCAACAAAAGGTATAGACAAATTGATCACCGATATTGGGGCATCTGCTTCATCGGTTGCGCCCTTCGAAAAACTCGGTATTGAGGTTACCCGGGTCTAGCTTCAATCTACTCATCTCATCGAATTTTGAGGCGTAGGCCGGAGATGTTCGAACCGGCCAAGCTGCGTTTTTCTCGCCCAAGGCCATGCCGGGCGCCCCAGCCAGCAATCGCATCGCGGCACGTCGAGTGAGAATCATGTTCCGCTCACTTGAAGAAACGAATTTGTTCCGATGTCATCGTTATGTGTTCAAGGTTCAATACGCAGGGTGAGCAATTCCCAAGCGGGGACGTCCACCTGTGAACCGAGTTGTTCAATCGGCTGCTCGCGGAGGTCGCTGCGCCATACCTTGATGGGCGTATTATCGGTCCACGTCAGGCTGGCTCTACGATTCTCCCCCGACGCGCCGAAAAGCCGGACAACCCAAGCCTTGCCGTCTGCGCTTCGCTTGCATTCCTGCAAAAGTACATCCTTCTGATCTATCCGGAGCTTCAGCGTCATGGGGGATCGCTGCCCGTGGGCCGAAGAAACAAGGGGCTGTGACATGCCTATCGCAAAGCGGCTGGCAGCCGCAGTGTCGTAGCCGCTGTGAGGACGAAGCGCATATCGAAACTCCACCGGTCCATCTTGGTACGCGCGGTAATTCGTTCCCCAATGATTATTCATGACCCAGGAATAAAACGTCTGGGTGGGCCCAATATGTCTACGCCAAATCTCTGGATGGGTTTGGGACCCCAGCATGGTAGCCGAAACAGATCCGATTTCAACCAGAGGCGCATCAACTGTCGCACAGGTGACGCCGTAGTTTGCATTTGCGACGTCGATCCACCGGCCCACAGGCAACCAGTTCTTGCAAGACCCCGGAAGCTGATCATCTTCAGGACGTTCTACCGCAAGAGGAACGTCAATGTGAATCTGACCGTTCTCAACCGCAAACGGAAAGGCGAATTGCACGCTCTCTTTGGATTCATGCTGAGCAAAGTCTCCGGCCGGCCCGCCTTTCCCTGGGTGCGGATTTAGTGGAACACGTTTCTTATTGACGGTATTGGATATTTCAATCCAATCCGCATAGGCCTTCAGTCGCACGCGGCGAACAAGGTCCACACATCCCGGTGCGGAAGACCCGACATGAATCGTGGCTACGAGGGGGCCGGGGTCCTCGATTGCAATGCGGACAGGCCCGCTGGTACACACCTTCGATATGTCCTTGCCTTCAAGGTACAGGTATTGATTTACTGCCTCGTCGCGGCTGGTGTCCACAAGGTTGCGCATACTGCTGTTGGACATCAGCTCGACGATGTTGCCGCTCCTGCTGTCGACTTTCACGCGCACAAATCCGTTATCCAAGACCCCGTCCAGCACCGTCACACGCTTTGCCGGGACATGCGCGGCCGCTGCTGAAAGATGAAAACTGGCACTTCCCAGCGGAGGAACATCCTCTGCGAGAAAAGCCAATTCTCCTGTCGAAAGACGCTGTGATGGAACAGAAGCGCCGTGTTCATTCTTCACATGGTCCTTGCCCAAAGACCGTTCTTTCGAGATCACAATCACTTCTGTCCTCGGCCAAGAACAGGTGTTATGCACATCTACGTTTGAGCTATTCTTCTCGCTTGCATAGGCGTCGAGCACTCTGTCAAAAAGCCTCTTCGATTCGTTCTCGGCGTCAACGGCGAATTGACGTTTCACCTGCCATTGTTGTGTCACAAAAGAACTCTCAGAATCCGAAACACTGTTCCACGCTCCCCATGTGTGCTCCGAATACAACAAGACATTTCCCCAGGCCGCGTTGAAATCGGCGCTCCTATATGCCTGCGGTGCGAGCATGGCAGAGAGTGTTGCTGCCTGGGTCAGGCGCTCGGCCGCTCCGCGGTTCATTCGTGTCTCTAAGGCTGATGACCCGGCTCCGTCCTCCCAATAAGGAGTCAAATCGCCCTTGAACTCTGGCAACTGGTGGCCATGTTGTTTCTCGAATGTCGCAAACGCGTCGCTGGTTGTGGAAATGGAGAAGCGCGGCCAATCGTATTCTTGATTCCACTTCTTCACGAACTCGCAAATGTCCGGATCAGGTTCTGCATTGTCGCCATGGCCCGACCACCGGATATAAGAAATCTGATAAGGGAAACCGATCTCATCCAGTCTGGCTTGGTATTCGTTGACCAACCGTGTGTCCAGCTTCATGACGTGCGACATTGCATACCCAGTCCACGGAATCCAGACAAGCACTCTTTCGTTGCCTGATGGAGAGACCCACCAGAATGGCTTATCTTGCCACTCAACCATAAAGTTTCCAATGCGGTCGAAGAAATTGGGGGCAGCCGAGAAGTAGCGGATGCCTGCCTGGGCCATCGCCGAGACCGTCCCCCAGGTATACCCAGGAACATCGCTGATCATGGCAGAGTCAACAGGGGTCCCGCACTGACTGCCTAGTTCGGTTCCATAACGAAATAATTGGAGAAGTTCTTCAGGGCGGCACAGGCCAGTTAACTCGTTCGCATACATGCCGTTTAGCCCGATCCGGCCCTCTCTCACAGCGCTGATCAGTTCTTGGCGTGCTGGCTCGGTCTTGGTCCGCATGAACTGATCTGCTCCCCAGAGAACCTCAAGGTTCCAGACGAACCGCGCACCGGGCGGGTAGTTGGCGGTGTTTCGCGCCAGTTCGATTCCCCGGGAGATATTTGCCATCTGTTTTTCTTCAACATTGCTCTGGAGATCCGTATATCCAAGGTCATGGTGGGAATGAGGCAGGATGAAGATCAATACTTTGCGGACCGGCTCCACGCGAACTTCGACCGACTCTGACTTGCCGGCGATTTCATACTCGACAAGAGTATGCCGAGCTGTTTCAACCGGGTCGACATAGATGTTGAATGTATGCGTGCCCGGAGACAGAACTCGGCTCTCGCCTTCCTGGTGATTGACGCGAACGACCAAAATTGCATCCGTTCCGGCATGCTCTATCGTCAGTTGGATCGGTTGGACGACCTTCCCACCTTTATTTGCCAGCGCGCGAATTGGAATGGCAAAGCTCGACGTCTCCGTCAAGGTTTGATCTAGGCTTAGAACTGAAATCCGAGGGCTCACCCAAGCAATACCGGCTGAAGCCGCAATTCCCTTTATGAATCTACGTCGTTCCATGCTCGGCAAGAATTCCCTTCATGGCCCGCGATCGGCCCCCTACGGAACATCAAATTCATAGATGCGTCAGGTGAGAATCGTCATGAATTAAGGAACATCAGAATCGCACATAATGATTGAATATGCAATAACGATCATGATATATGAGTGAAATGTCGCATTCCTAGCATGAACAGTTCCCCACAAAATGCGGCTTCAGCGATGTGCGTTCTCCACCTTACGGCGAGCCGGGGAAAGTTGTCCGTTCTGATGACGCGACATTGTTGGAGACAAGCTCGCGGAGAATCCGCGGATTCAAAAGAAATGGCGTTTACACCTTTCCTCCTTGGCCCCTTGCTTCAGCGGCATTTCGGAAGACTCGGAGGGTGCAACTCCAGAGAAGTATCGGTTACATGCGATTCGGGCTGGGAATAGTGGCTGGAATCTTCGCCCGGACCAGAGACACGGAACCTCTGGCAACGGTCCAACCGAGAAACGGAGATGTGAAACGATGCGTAAAGCTAGGAGACACACCCCCTCGGTGCTACATAAAACCATCAGCCGGCGGATGTTTTGCAAAACCGGCATGGCGGCGCTCTCAGCAGAGCTAATCTCCAGCAAGACCCTGGCATTTTCAACGCACGGTGCAGTTAGTCCATCGGACGCTCCCGGGCTGCCGACGCTGGATGAGATGGGAACCGACTGGCTGGATTGCGGATTGCTTGCGCAGATGCCTTCGCTGCATAACTTCCACGAGATGGCCGCCTGCGCGCCAGATCTTGTTGGCGTGAACTTCCTGCCTGGCGGCCAACTCTATGGCGACGAATCTGGACCGTGCTGGCCTATCTATTACTCCCTGCCGATGTGCGGCATGACGATCGAGGGCCGGTCCTACCAAAGCACAAGCTGCCGATGGTTTGCCTACCAGGCCGCTCGCCGTGCGCGGGTAGGCAATATCGATGTGGTCACCACAAACAGGCTGGTCATAGAAGACACGGTAGTTCTGTGGCGGGTGAAGTTCACGAATAATGGCGCGACCCCCAGGACTTTTGATGTAGCCCTGACTGCAGATACGGGCTGGATGCCGGTGAACCCGGAGATCCTCAGCCCGGGAGAGATTCGAGCCACATCGGACAAATGGAAGATGGATGCTGTTTATCGCTTCTTTGATCTCCCGGAAAACAGAGCGGACGGCCAATTTGCCGAGTGGCGGGTGAGCATCGTTCCGAATGAAAGTCACGAAATTCGTTTCCTGATGCACGTGGCGGAACCTGGCAAGCATGGACGCTCTGGCCTTACAAGCGAGTGGTTCGAGACACAATGGGACCGCACCAAAACCGTGTGGGAGAGCAGATGGAATAGCGCCTTCGCTCCGGGTAACAGCTTCTTCTCAGGTAATGCTCCGCTGTTGGTTACAGACGATGCAGCAATCCGCGAGATCTACTACCGGAGCGTGCTAACGTTACTGGTGCTGTTGCGAACCAATCTGTGGAGCAACAAGACCTTTATCACCAGCGGTGAACGTCCCAAAGGAGTGGTCTTCTACTGGGACACCTCGCTGTTCTCCACTCTTTTCGCCTTGCTCGAACCCATGCAGATGAAGGAGCAAATCAAGCTCTTCCTCGAGCAGGACCCGCACGAGAGCGCAGTTATCGTTTTCAAAGCTGAACGACCTCCCTCGCCCAAGCGTCTAGAGGTTCCCGGCGGATGGGATCTGCGAGGATATGCGGCCAACGATCTCTCCATTTTCCGGCTGACCTGGTCATATATCGTCGTCACTCAGGACAAGGAGTTCCTTCGGGAGAAAATCGCCGACCAGACCGTGCTGCAACGCATGCACGTTCTAGCGACAAACTGGAAGAAACTGCGGCTGAATCCTGACGACCAGCTTGCCGATTACGGTGGTGCGCTCAATCTGCTGGAATGTGTGCCCACCTATATCCACAAGGTTCCTTCGTTCAACTCCGCCAATGTGTGGATGATGCGGGAGCTTGCCGAGATTCTCGAGGAGAACGGCGACAAAGCCGAAGCCCGCCAGTTGCGCCTCGAGGCAGACGCCATGTTTAAGGCAGTGATGACGCTTTACGAACCGGGAAAGGGCGTGTGGGCAAGCCTGCACCGCGATGGAACACGGGTGGAGATGCGCCACTGCTACGACTTCGCCACTGTCGGTCGCTTCCTGGCTGCAGACCTCCCGCCCAACGTTTGCCGCGAAATGGTTGGCTTCGTTCAACGCGAGCTGCTGATGGAAAAGTGGATGCGCGCCCAATCCCAACTCGACCTGGCAGCGACGAACTCTGACCGCCCCGACCACGGGCCGATGGGCGCCTACGACGCATGGCCTGCCGTGACGGTTGATGCCTTGTGCCGCCTAGGCTACTGGAACATCGCGGTTCCCTTTCTGCGACGGACTCAGGCCGCAGTCTATGAAGGCGTGTACGCGCAGGCGCGCGAGTTCTACGGAGTAAAGAGGCGAGACCGCGACGCACCGGTCCGCATTGCTCAGCGCCAGGGCTGCATGCGCGAGTGTACGGGGGGCGGAGCCTTTGCAGAGACTGTCCTCTGCACGCTCTTCGGGTATCTGCCGAAACTCAGCGGCGCACCTGAGTTGCTGAATGCTGACACGCCAAGAAGCTTCAACGGTGAACTGCGGCATTTGCGCCGTGGAGCGCAGATGTACACCATCCAGTCCGGAAATACTGGACTGAGAGTGCAAAAAGAGACTTAGTGAGTTGACATCTCGACGAGCAGGCCCCTTGGGGAGCAATCGATGAATCCTTCAAACAGCCGTCGCACGCTCATAAAAAGAATCGCCGCCGTCGCCGCGAGTTCTATTGGTCCGGTTCTTGCTCCCGGAACTGTGGCAGGATTATCTCCAACCACCTGGTCTCCACTTTCAAAAGCTCCGAATTACCGCGAGGAGGGAGAAGTTGTCTGTTCTGATGGCGCGACAGTGGTGGAGACAAGCTCGGGGAGAATCCGCGGCTTCAAAAGAAATGGCGTATACACCTTCAGGGGTGTGCCGTATGGTGCGTCGACCTCGGGTTCCAGGCGGTTCATGCCTCCTGCGCCCCCCGACCCGTGGACCGGAATCAGGAATGCTCTAGCCTATGGCCGCGTATGTCCACAGGAAGACTCCGCTCATTTCATCACGGATGGACAGAACCTGGCGCGCTCCGACGAAGATGCATTCCTGCTGCATCGTGGATGTGCCATTTCGGTACCCGGCGAGGACTGTCTACGCGTGAATATCTGGACCCCGGAGATTCATGGCCACGGAGAACGCCCGGTGATGGTTTACATGCACGGAGGCGGATATGCTGCGGGCAGTGGCCACGATTTGCTCTCGTACGACGGTGAAAGTTTGGCGCGCAACCACGATGTTGTTGTCGTCAATCACAATCACCGCCTAAACGTTTATGGCTACTTGAATCTCGCTGCCACCGGCGGTGAGCAATTCTCTGATTCAGCGAATGTCGGGATGCTCGACATCATCGCTGTTCTTCAGTGGGTCCGCACCCACATCTCAACCTTTGGCGGCGATCCGGGCAACGTAACTATATTCGGCCAGTCCGGGGGCGGGGGGAAGGTCGCTGCTCTCATGGCCATGCCCGGCGCGAAGGGCCTTTTTCATCGCGCGGTGATTCAGAGCGGACCGTTTCTGAGGGCCCTCTCTTCTGACTACTCACAGAACGTTGCCGAAGCGTTGCTGAAGGAACTTGGCCTGACGAAAGGGCAGGTCAGCGAGCTACAGAGAATTCCAGTGGATCGTCTCTCTGGCGCAGCGACTGAAGCTGCGAGAAAGACGCTGCCGACTCACACCGCGACTCCCGATTCCTTCGGCGAAACAGGTTGGGGTCCGACGGTTGATGGCAGGTCCCTTCCCCACCATCCGTTCGACCCGGACGGCTTGGCAATCTCTTCGCATATTCCCTTGATCACAGGGACCAATCTCAACGAAAGCACAAACGGACTCGATCGTCCGGATGTCACCGACATGACAGTCGACGAGATGGTTCGGTTGGTCCATGAAGCGTATGGCGCTCAGAGCGGCGCCATCATTGATGCCTACCGTGCTGAGTACCCGACAGCTACGCCATTCAGCCTCTGGGCGACGATTGATGCCTCTCGGTGGCGTATCCCCGCATTCGCCCAGGCAGCTCGGAAGGCAGCGCTCGGCGCAGCGCCAGTATTTTCTTACATATACTCCTGGCGGACGCCCTCCTTAGATGGTCGGCCCGGCCCATTCCATGCGGCCGATATCTCGTTCGTCTTTGACAACGCCGGGATTTGTGATCATTACAGCGCCGGTGATCCTTCCGCCTTCGTTCTTTCCAAGCAGATGAGCACTGCGTGGGTAAGATTCGCACGAACCGGGAATCCGAACCACCGAGGCCTGCCAAATTGGCCGGCCTATACACCTGATGCCCGCCGAACAATGTACTTCGACACGCCGTGCTCGGTCCGAAATGACGCGGAAGGGCTAGGGCTTAGCATCATCGCCCGCCGCAATCGAGCATAGGACGACTGCACTTGTCGAAACCGTTCCGGCGCCAAAGCAACACGCTCTTCCTACTGCTGGTAGCACTAAGCCTCTCGTTGGGTGAAGTGTGGGACAAATTAGGTCGGCGGCAGGAATACTAATACTTGGGAAGGGTGAAGCAGATTCAACCGTTCTCGAACCTGGCCAAAAGAAGGCGAGCTAAAACACTCGGGAAGCTCGCTCTGGGGAAAAACTACATTCTCTGACTCAGGAACTCGATAGTCGCTGCTATGCATTTCGAGTTTTATCGGGTCTTATTCGACGCACGAGCGACCAACTCGTCCAATCTCGAAAGCAAAAGCTTCAGGATAGGAGACTGGTTCGCCTTTCTATACCCGAGGACCAGATCAACAGTTGGCGTAATTCCCCTCAGAGGGCGGCTCGTTACAGATGCAGGGAGAAAGTTCTGTGTGTAAGCAGGTAACAGACCTACGCCGCGGGTCGACATTATTAGTGAAATTCCCATCGTGACGTGGTCCGCCTCGTGAGCTGGCGTGATATCGATTCCCGATCGCTTCAGGTACTTGTCGATGACCGCACGCAGTACAGGAGCCGTACGGGACACAATCACGAATGTCTCGCCCGCTAGATCCCTCGGACCGATCGCTTTAAGCGCAGCGAGACGGTGGTCACTAGGCAAGATCACAATCAAAGGCTCCTTCACAAGAAGGCGGAACGCCAGGTCTGGCAGCGCTCGTTCCTTTCGAAGAAAAGCGGCATCGATTTTTCCCTTCGAAAGGCCCTCCGCCAGTAGCGGGGAATATTGACTCGATATCATTACGTCAATGTTAGGTAGTTCGTCGCGCAATATGCGCAGGGCCTCGGGCATCCACGTCAATTCGTGTCCGGTCAGAAAGCCCATGGTGAAGCAAGGCTTGGCGGGGCCAGCGACCCGGCGTGCAGCTTCTCCTGCCGCTTCAACCTGCGATAGCGCTGAGCGGGCGTGATCGAGAAAGGCCCGACCCGCCGGTGTCAGATCGACGCCGCGAGCTCTTCGCGTCAGAAGTGGGGTGCCCACCTCATCCTCAAGATCTCGAATCTGCCGACTCAACGAGGGCTGCGATGTGTGCAGCATTTGCTGTGCTGCCACCGTCAGGTTTCCCGTGTCCGCAACCGCGACGAAGTAACGAAGATGTCGCAATTCCATTTGTACTCCCATGCTTGCGAAGCATTGCTCCCAGCTTAACAAAGTATGCTTCAAGCGCGCTACCAATGGCGTCCGTCGCGATCTAACTGGGTGATCTGAATTTAACCCGAAAGCGGCTTTGGCGGAAGTCATGCCTGACCTGCATGGGTTCCAGATCATGGAGGCAGTCTATGAGTTCACCCGTTGTTTTAGTCACCGGCGCGCTGACAGGAATCGGTCGCGCCACAGCCGTGGCCTTCGCGCGTGAAGGCGCGCGCGTCGTTGTTTCCGGTCGACACGACGATGAAGGGCAGAAGCTAGCCAAGGAACTGCGCAACCTCGGCACTGAGGCCGAATTTGTACGCACCGATGTGCGACATGAAGAGGAAGTCAAGGATCTCGTCGACAAGATCATCGCTCGTTTCGGTCGCCTCGATATTGCCGTCAATAACGCTGGCACCGTGGGCACTCCCGGATCGGCGGCCGATGTGACCCCCTGAGAGCTATCAAGCCATTTTCGACACGAATGTGCTGGGTGTGCTTTTGTCAATGAAGTACGAGATTCGGGCCATGCTTCGGCAAGGTAAAGGCAGCATCGTCAACATCTCGTCTTCGTATGGCAAGGTCGGCGGTCCGACCGCAGCTGTGTATGTCGGCAGCAAGCACGCAGTAGAAGGCATAACGAAGTCTGCGGCCCTCGAACTCGCCGGCACAGGCGTTCGCGTCAACATCGTTGGCCCCGGTCCGACGGAAACAGGGATGTTCAACCGCTTCGCGCAAACGCCGGAAAACAAAGCAACTTTCGTTGAAGCACACGTTCCCAGCAAGCGAATGGGAACGCCGGAAGAGATTGCAAATGCCATCGTGTTCATCGCTTCCGACAAGGCTTCTTACATCGTCGGCGCATCCCTCGCGGTGGATGGAGGTATGCTCGCGGGGTGATCCAAGCTCAATGGAGAAGAAGGATATTCGCCCGTTTACTACTTGCCGCGCGACGATGCGGACATGTCGTTGCGGTCGCGAACTAAGGTCTCACAGCCCGCGACGACTTCCGGCCGATTGAAAACGTTTGTATCCAAACTGTGCTGTTCATGATCACATATGCTGAAAGGAGACTCGATGCCCGCGACGAGCGTTCAATTCTCGGTTGCAGCGCACATTATGGCAGCGCTTGGTTTTTTTCACGGGAAGGAAATCTCTTCCGCAACCCTCGCTGAAAGCGTGAATGCAGACCCCACCTTCGTGAGGAAATCGCTCTCGAAACTCTCTAAGGCTGGCCTGATCGTCACAACGCGCGGTAAGAACGGTGCAAGCACCCTTACGCGTTCCCCTGAACGAGTAACGCTTTTGGACATTTATCGGGCGAGCACGGCACCACCGACATTCGCGATTCATAACTATCCAGTAGAGAAGAGATGCCCGATTAGCCGCAACATAAAGGGATGCATGTCATCGGTCCTAAGAAAAGGGCAGAACAGTTTCGAGAATGCTCTCGATCGAATAACCCTCGCCGATGTGGTTGGGGAAATCCGTCGAGCGGGTCAGTGATTTTTTTACCGTCAATATGTGCTTCTTATCATCACATATATGACCGCCAATACCGCCGGGGCACAAACGGAGCGGATCGGTGAACTTCATAAAAGGAGAAACAATTATGAGCAATCTCAAGAACAAGGTCGCGGTTTCAACGGATGCAATGTATGTGATTTTGGGGGCGAGCGGGAACACCGGCTCGATCATCGCCGATTTCTTGCTATCGAAGGGCAAGAAGGTGCGCGTCGTGGGGCGCGACGCGAGGCGACTGGGGCGCTTTGTGCGCCAAGGCGCGGAAGCGTTCACGGGCGACGTGAGCGACGCGGCTGCGCTAACCAAAGCCTTCGCCGGCGCGCGTGCAGCATACTTGATGTTGCCGCCGATTACCTCCCGGGAAGACCAAGAGCGAGAGAGCGATGCGATCGCGCGGGCCGTAACGGAGTCCAGCCTGCGTTACGCGGTGCACTTGAGCAGCTACGGCGCGCATGTCCCAGAAGGCACCGGGCCAGTCACGGGGCTGCATTCTTCGGAGCAAAAACTCAATGCTATCGGCGACTTGCACGTTCTGCACCTGCGCGCCGCATATTTCATGGAGAACAATCTGGCGGCGATCAGCATGATTCAGGGGTTGGGAATCCTCGGACATGCACTGCGACCCGACCTGAAGCTGCCCATGATCGCGACGCCCGATGTCGGCGACTACGCCGCGCTGCGCCTTCTGGACCTGGATTTTTCCGGCAAACAAACCCGCGAACTGCTCGGCCAGCGCCACCTGTCGATGGCAGAATGCACCACGATCATTGGGCGCGGCATTGGCAAACCGGATCTGCGCTACGAGCAGTTTCCCTACGACCAGGTGAAGCAGGTGTTAGAGCAAATGGGTATGTCGGCGAAGAAAGCCGCGGTTTACATCGAGATGTTCACGGCGATCAACGCAGGTGTCCTCGCTGCGCAGGAGGGGCGTTCGCGTGAGAACACCACACCGACTTCGTTTGAAAAATTTGTCCAGGACGTTTTTGCGCCTGCATATCACGGGCAGGCTCGCACCGCTCAGGCTTAGCGTCGAGAATGAAGAGGTGATTCAAGCTCCGCGTCCCGATGAGCTTTTTGTGACTAACTGTGATTGGAGGAAAGTATGACTCAGCAAGAGAAAACGGCGCTTGTGACGGGCGCATCAAGAGGGATTGGCCGCGCGACGGCAGCGGCTCTTGCCAAGGACGGTGCCCACGTCCTGGTTCACTACGGTCGCTCCGCGCAGGAAGCGGAATCTCTCGTCTCCGAGATCCAGGCGGAAGGCGGCCGCGCAAATTCGATCTCGGCGGATCTGGGAACTCCGGGCGGCACCACGCTGCTAGCCAAACAGGTGCGCTCCATCGTCGGTGATCGACTGGATGTGCTTGTGCTCAACGCCGGAATCAGCAAGGCGGCGCGCCTCGCCGATTACACGGTAGAGGATTTTGATAACCTCTTTGCGACAAACGTCCGGAGTCCGTTCTTCCTGGTGCAGCAACTGTTGCCGATCCTAGGCGAAGGCTCGAACATCATCGCGATCTCTTCGCTCGGGTCCCACGCCGTACCTGGCAAGCCCGCCGTGGACAGCCCCTCGATTCTTGCCTACTCCTCGACCAAAGGAGCCTTAGAGACTCTGGTCAAGAACTGGGCGGCAATTCTTGGACCGCAAGGCATACGCGTCAATGCAGTCGCGTCCGGTGTAATCGATACCGACATGTCGAATTTTACGAAGACTGAAGCAGGCCGTGAGGTCGCTCTTGGGATGCAAGCACTAAAGCGAATCGGCAAGCCCGGAGATGTGGCAGATGTAGTAGCGTTCCTGGCCTCGGACAAGGCGCGCTGGATCACCGGAGCCAGTATTCCAGTCGATGGCGGCTCGAAGCTATAACTAATAACGTGAGGAGCGCGATGGAGATAAAGACGAGCAAAGGCAAGGAGATCAGAATTCCCGGGCCGGACCATCCCATCACGATTTCTCCGGCTAAGGGCACGGTGCGTGTAACGGTCGCTGGACGGATAGTTGCTGAATCGACGCGGGCGCTCCGACTGGATGAGAAGGGATATCCCCCGTTTACTATTTGCCGCGTAATGATGCGGACATGTCGTTGCTGGTTCGGACCAAGCATTACACCTATTGTCCGTATAAGGGTGATTGTACGTACTACAGCATTCCCATCGGCGCATCGAGATCGGAATACGCCATTTGGACATACGAAAAGCCTTATGAGTCAGTCGCCAGCATCAAGGAGTATCTGGCATTTTATCCCTCACGGGTTGATGCAATCGAAGTGATCTCCTAAGCGTCCCTGATGAGTTCGGTCACAACTCCGAGTAGCAGAAAGGAATCAAGATGCCGAAGACTACATCCGAACAAAACAAGGCTCTCGTCTTGGAAGCGTTCGATACGTTGTTCAACAAGCGTGACTATGCGGCTGCCGAGAAGTTTTGGTCGCCTCACTACATCCAACACAGCGCTCATATCGCACCTGGTCGTGAGGGTCTGTTCAATCTCATCAAGGGCATCCCGCCAACACTGAAATATGAACCCGGAACGATTGTGGCCGAAAAAGACTTCGTGATCGTGCACGGTCGGTTTTCAGGCATCGGCCAGCCGGTGAACTGGATTGCAGCTGACGTTCTTCGTATCAAGGACGGGATTCTTATCGAGCATTGGGATGTTATCCAGGACGAAGCCACCCAAGAGCAGTCAAAGAGCGGCCGTCCGATGTTCGGAGACGAGTTCCCAAAATGAAAACGAAACCTAGCCGTCGAAGAAAAATGAAACGGCGGTTCAGCAGATCGAATCGAGTGCAATGCTAGGAGGGCTCGAACATTTGCTCTGACCAGGTCGGGAAACCTCTACTCGCACGGTGGTCGGTTCCCTTCGGGGGGATACCATAGAGTCGTTGGCGGCGTTGGCGGCCGCCAGGGCCATGAATCTTCGCGACTTAGCAACAAGGTAAAGCGGACGATCACTTTGTTCCGACAGCACGCCAAATAGTCATCCGCGGTAAAAAAAGGACTGCCGCTGCCTTTGCGGGAGTGCCTGTACATATCCTCCAGCGGAGGGAGTCCCAGACAGATTAGCCGGTTCTTCGCCTGGGCTGGGCGGCTTCTTGGTCGTGGTTCGGACGCAGATCTTTCACATCTTCGTAGTGGGCACGTAAAATCTCAGGGATGGACGCGCGACCGGGCATGGTCGTGTGGCAAGAATTCCCATGCATTGCCGTGCGGGCTGTAGTCTTCACGCACTGTGCCCCATACATGTTCGCTGAGGTAGGGCCCCCAGCGCTTCCAATGCTTTTTGCGCGTACGAGATTCGGCCAGTCGAATTTCCTCTTTTGTCATGAAGGTCTTTGTATTTCAAATCAGACTTAGCTAACGAGCAAACTCGCCGAAAGTTGCAAATCGCCACACCGCGGGCCGAGTCCGGTATCGTTCACCGGGTCGTCGATACCTGGATCACCCTGTAGAGATCGCGATGGCAAACTGTGGACAAGATCAAGGGTGCCAGTGGTTCTTGGACAACGCGGTGTGGACGTTGCTACTCACATTTCCTCCTACCTCTCCTCGATTTCGATTGTGCGGCCATCGGACTGGCCTAACAAAACGGTCTGTAGAGCCTAAGGTGGTTATGAATTCCCATCGGGACCGGCTGTAACCCATTCCGTGACCGATAGCAGACGTCAGACAGAAACTAGAAACTAGAAACTAGAAACTGGAAACGAAACTAGAATTTGCCTCGGTCGTCATATGCATAGCCAGGCTCCCATCATGTACGGACCCTAGAAGCCACACGTCGCCCGGTGATGTGACAACTCCAGTCCACAGGACATCACAAGGAAATCCGACCATCGTTGGGCTGGGACTGGATGCGACTGTCCAACTGGTCCCGTCCCAGTGCAACAGCAGTGTCATCTGGTGCCCCGATCCTCCGGCCGCGAAGTAGGAACCAAACGCCCAGATGTCATCAGCCGAATTCGCCGTCAATCCGAGCAAACGGTTCGACTGATTCGCGCCATTCGGTCCAACATTCGGACTCGATACCACCGCCCAACTCTTGCCATCAAAGTGCTCGATCAACGTCAGCGTGGCACCCTGTCTGGGAGGCGCAGCCGGAGTGGAGAAGCCCACCGCCCACACATCGTTCGGCGCCAGCGCCAGCACGGCGTTCAACTTGTTTGTGCCCTCGCCGACGTTGGGAGTTGCCACACGCTTCCAGTTCGTACCGTCCCAGTGCATCGCTGAGGTTGTGATGTTGTCTGAACGGTTGAATCCTACCGCCCAGGCATCATTCGCAGCGTCGGCGGACGTGCCAAATAAAAACTCATTGCTCGCTTCCCCAGTTGTCGCCGTCCATGCCGAGCCGTTCCAGTGCTCGAAAAGGGGCGAGACCAACCCGGTGCCGAGGTTCACGAGGCTGCCGATCGCCCAAACGTCATTCGCCGAGCTAGCGGTCATGGCGAAGACATTCGCCCGGTCTCTCTTCCCGAACTTGGGCCCCGGAAACAGGCTCCACCTGGTTCCATTCCACCGCTCGATCACCTGCCCCTGGTGTGCCCCGTCGGTCACGTTTCCCGCCGCCCAGGCCAACGTCGGAGAAATAGCGACCACTCCCTGCAGAAAGCTGTTGTTGTCGCCTTTGATCATCGGAGCAGGAAACGCCGTCCACGCCGTGCCATCAAAATGGATCGTCGACTGCCCTACCGCCCAAATATCGTTGGGAGAAGATGCCGAGGCCGCAAAAAGTTCGCTATTGGGGTTCTCGTTCGGCGTTGCGACCACCTCAAAAGTCGAGCTAGCCTGCGTTTGTCCGTGGGCCGGCCAGTCTAGAAACAAGGCAACACTCAACCCGAAAAGAGTTACCGCCGTAAGCGTAAGTCTCACGATTCCACCTCAATAGTCTGCTTAAGGATGTGTCGGTTTTGACCTTCACCAGTTGATAACTAAACGCCAGTCGCTCTTATTCCATGCTTAGCGTTATCTTTTCGAAGCCTCAGGACGACGCAGGTTCAGCCTCCAACAGTCGCCCTGGGCATTGAAGGTTCCGTAGGACGTTGGAGTTTTCCAGCGGAGAACAGGACTAAGCCGACAAGACAACCGTTCCCTCAGCCCGGCTCACACAAGGCAGTACATATCCAGCATTTTTTTGCTCAGCCGTCAGCCCAGCCTCCACGTCCATCTGAACGGTGCCGCTTACAACCCGCGTAGCACACGTACCGCATTGGCCCTGGCGGCAGCCAAACGGAATCTGGATGCCGTTTCGCTCTGCCAGATCCAGCAATGTGCTTCCGGAAGAGACCTGGCAAACCTTTTCAGAGTGAAGAAACACGACAGTCTCGACTGTACCGGCTTCGAGTGGACGAAACTCAGCGGACGGTTTGCTCTCCCCAAAACTTTCTCGAAGGATTCGATCCTGGTTTACGCCGAGAGTCAAAAGAATCTGGCGCGCGTTGTCCATGAACCCCTTGGGCCCGCAGAGAAAGAAAGTAGGTGAATTTAGATCGGTCACGTACTGGGAGACAAATTCCTCAGTCAGTCGCCCGCTGTGCCCCTTCCAGGCTGGATCCGGTCTCGACAGGCACAAAGCATGTTTGAAGTTGGGAAGAGATCTGCTAAGCCGCGACAGCTCGCTTTCGAAAATGATGTCCGCAGCCGTGCGTACACAATACAGGAGCGTGACCGGAGTAGTCAGTTTGTGATCGTCGATGTAGCGCAACATCGAAATCATGGGCGTGATCCCGCTTCCAGCCGCGATGAGAACTATGCTTTGGTGGAGTGTCTCGTCAAAGTAAAACCGTCCGTACGGTCCACTTGCTTCCACTCTGAGGCCTGGCTTGGCCCGCTCATTAAGAAAAACCGACACATATCCATTTTCAATGCGCTTAGGAGTGATTTCCACATGGTTCTCGTCGACCGGCGAAGATGAAACGGTATAAGACCGCCGTACTCGCTGGCCATTAATCGTCCATTGGAACGTCAGAAACTGCCCTGGCTTAGCACAAAACCGTCTTTCGCCTGGAACCTGGAAGCGCAGCGTCTTGGTGTCGTGCGTTTGCTGCTCGATCTGTGACAGCAGAAGACGCATTGGGCTCTTCGCGTTTTCGCCGTTGGGTAGTGGGGTAAGCCGCGTGGGAATCTCCGCAACGCCCGATGACTCCACAGAAGCACGCGGTTGCCTTTTCTTCCTAAACACCAAGGCGCACTGGACCAGGCAGACTGCAACAACCAAGCCGGTCGCGAGCCTCAGCCCCAAGCTTCCCGGGTTCGCCGAACGAAGAAGTTCGGAGAGGGTGGGAATGGACACAAGCGCGAATGAAATTACGAAGATTGCCATTCCCAGTGCCTTCAGCGACGAATGGCTATGCTTGTGGCGGCGTGCGATTAACACCTTCAGGAAGAGCACAGGCACGAGGACGAGCACAAGCACAATATGCAAGACCAAGTGCGTAGGCAGATGACCGGTTATTCCGACACTTACAAGTCTCTGACTCATGCTATAGGCCATCATGCAGAGCACAATCACAAACAAGTACCCGCCCGCCTTATGAAGAGCGATCAACCGGGTTCTCGTCGTTCCGTTGCGCGAAGGCTGGGAAGCTTCCAGCATCACCACCACGTTGGTAGCGGCCAGTGTGACAAAGGCAATGCCCGCCACAATAGTGGAAATACTTAACATAGGCGTCCATCCCCTCTGAGCCGCACTTTACGGTGCCGATATTCTCTCTAGCCCCCGTGTTCTTCGACGTTGGCGGCCGTTCGCACTCTGTTGCTGTCAACTGCATCCCACCACTATTTATTCCAGAACTGTATGCGTTTTGGTTTACGAAACACTCCTAAGATCTTGCCAACGCACCGGCTTTCAAGAACAACGATGTACAAAAGGCCGCCCCGGTGGTTAGGACGGCCCTGCATTTTCATACAACTTGTTCTTCTTAGCTTCCACTGCTGACGGCTCGTAGGGCCGCAACAATCGAGCCAACGATACAAGAACCGATCAGTAAAAGCGGAGCGCTCAACAATAGACCACCCAGGAACTCAACAATGCTTTCCAACATTCGCCGGTCCCTCGATCTCTAGTGGTGGGTGCCCGAGGCTCGTGTATTCAAAGAATCGGCGCACAGATCGCCGTGGAGCCCACGTTCTGAAGAGATCCCAGCTCTCGGAACACAGCTCCCTGGCGCTCTCAAATAACCCAATGAGGCCGCAGTTGTAGATCGACCTCCAAACTGAGTTGCGGCAACTACATACTGCCGAAGCTCTGGTCAAACACTAGCGCCTGTTTTAGATGACCGAAGTCGATCTCTTTGAGCGTTGACGTACCTGCGCCTGTTGCTTCGGTCACGATTGTGGCCTGTGTGACTTGATCGCCGTTCATCTTCAACGTCCCTGGTACCGTGACCACAGTCTTCCCGTTCCGCTGGAAGCTCACCAGTACCGCAGAGCCTGTCCCTTGCCACTCCACTTTGTAATTGCCGGGTTTCAGTCTTGTACCGCCGATTTGCACGGAGTTAGAAATCTCGACCGAATGCGAGTTGTCCCGTGCGAGGGCGCTTCCGCACAACCCGAGCAGGCAGGTAAGAGTAAAAACGGCTGTGAAATACGATGTTTTCATGATTTGTCCTTATCAAAATGTTGTGAGTGTCACTATTGATAACGGTGCGCGCGCGGTTTTATTCCCGAGGTGTATCTTGAACCATTGCACGTGTCGAGGACAGGTGGTCGCGCGGGATATTTATCTTGAATCGCGGAATCCCCACAGTCGGTGAGGCAAAAGGTACGTGAAGCCCGCAAACCCTTCCCAGTGCGTCGAGGAAGAGGTGAGGCCATGGTTGAATCCGGCATCCAGCACAAGATTTTCCCTGACCGGATACGAGACGGCCCACAAATTCCCGATCGCATTTCTGCTGGCGGTTGATTAGGGCTATCCGTCTTGGCATGTGTGAGTGCTGTGCGGGGCAGCGTCCACGCCGGCGATCCCGAAACTAGCATGCCCGTTTCGCAGTGAATAACCGCCGAGCGTGTTCTATTTTGCAAGAATTGCCGGGGATGTCGGGAATATTTCCTTCGGTCGCGCGTTCTCAGTAACAGTGGAAATGCGCGACGTAGAGGTAATCCCGCGTGCCAGACGACTGGGATGAGCGCGGTGACGTAGTGGCGGCAGGGTCGATTTGCCCGGTTCCCGACTACAGGGCATTGGTAGTTTCTTATGGGCCACCAGAACGCACGAGACGCGCCAATGCCAGATCGTGGTGTGAGTTCACCCGTCCGCACTGCGGTATCGACTTTAGCGTCCCTCAAGACGAACTGATTTTTCAGTCAGTGCCGAAGGAATGGCTATTGGCGAGAGTCCAAGCCGCGTAGAATCTCGACGTATTCCGACTGTGGCCTCTTGAAGCAGACGGACTCTGAGATCTGCATCCTCCAGAGTAAGGGAATCGATACAAATGGCGATCGCTGGCACCCGCGCCGCATAAAATCGGCCGCTTGTCAGGAACAGGCGAACGCTGAGAGTAAACCCTAATCACGAGCCGGTTTCAAGTGGTATACAAGGCTGACTCCGGCGTAGGATTGGCTTCGCACGCCCACGACTCGCTGCGTTGGTATTGTTTCGTTCGACAGCTGGAGGCTCTCTAGGGTCTGCCCGGTGTAGCCGTTAGCGAGCAGGAAATGAACTCCCGCTTCGAACGATTCGTTGTGGAAGCTGCGGGTGAGAGAGCCGCGAATTTCGCGCACTGGCAGGGCGGAGAATCCATCTCCCAGCGGCTTGCGTCCGACGTACTCGAATTCACTTGAAGCCCGCAATCGAACTGGCAAGCGAAACGTCGTGGCGGAAACGTCCCAAATCAGCCGAGGCGCCTCTGGGATGTCCCGACCAGTGAGCCTGCTCTTCGCTTCTGCTCTCGCGAACGTGGCCTGGAGAGAGCCAAAAGAAAAGTGCCGCTGGGCAGACACAGTTAAAGCTCGGACCAAGGACGGTCCAACGTTCTGCTGCAAACCGGTATCCGGATCAATCTTTGCCAATTCCTGGGAGTTGCTCACTCGCACCAGCGACAATCGAAACCGTGCGCCCAGGACCGATTCTGTTGCCACGAATTCGTTCGCATCCGAGATTGCAATCGGCGTTCCGCGATTCGTTCCCAAGCCGATGCGGGGATCATTCGTGTGAAACGCTTCGCCCGAGCTGAATGCCAAGACCGGGAGGTAAGACCTGTTCGGAACCCGAAACGAGAGTGTTCCTCGGGGCGAAGTTAGCCCCGCGATACTGTGATACGAACTGGCTGGACGTAGCCGGTCTATGTCGTTGAACGAAATCTCATCGTGGCGGACGCCGGCGCTGTAGGTAAAGAATCGCGAAATCGATCCATCAACCTCCGCATACGGAGCAAAGTCGCTTATTGTGAAGTCATTGCGGGTGACTGGCTGAAGAACGCCAGTCGCATCGGCATGAGCAAGTTCGGCATTCCGTGGAGAATCGCGGCGGAAATCTAGGCCCCCCGAGAATGAAATGGCGGTGTTCACTCGCTGATTGTAAGAAGTGTTGCCACCCGAGACCGTGCGGAATTCGGATTGCCGGATCAAGCCATCGCCGAAATCCGACCTAAGGTCCAAGCTATAGGTGCGGAGATATTCCGAGAACTGAAACTGTTGCCGATCCCTGATCTGCCATGTATCGGAGGCTATCAACAAGGCCGTATGGGTGCGGTCGGACTGGCGAGAATCGATTGTGTCTTGCGGGATTCGCAAATCAATAGGCACGAGGCCGGGGATGCGAGACTGTCCTAGATAACCAGCTCCAAACAGCGTCAACTGGTGAAGGCCAAACGCATAGGAACGCTCTCCATTGACTTTGTACTGACGCCGATGCTCCGGAAGAGCGAGAAAACCGTCCCCGCCCGCGATTTCCATTCCGAGCCACGCACTCGTTTGCCGATTGCCTGGACTCCACCCGGAAACAAAATCGTAGTTGCGCGGATCGGCGGAAACCTGAACAAAAGGTTCCAACCTCGACACCAGGCCATAAGCCACGGCAAGATCGACCGCGTTGTTACCGTGCCGCACATCGAATGCACCAGGATCTGATTCCACAAAACCGATAGCGTTTGGGATCAAGAGATTGGGATCGGCATAACCGTTTCCGTGCGCGTTGGCAGGTAGATTGTTAGGAAACAAGAAGTCACCAATGCGAATGTACTGGGCAATCGGTTCGCCGTGATCTCCCGCTACACCCGGCGCAAAATACTGGGGTGCTTTCACTCCGCCGGAGGCGGTTTCTGAGGGATAACCTGGCAAGGAGACGGGGACGCCGGGCTGACCGGGCTGCGCTCGCTGCAACTCGTCAGACTCATAGATTTGCGTTAAACCGCCGGGAATTACATTGTCAACGTGTGCGTTGACGGTTGTCGTGGCGGAAAGCTGCAGCTCGAATTTCAAATCGGTATCAGTGGAGATTGAGACTGGAACGACTAAGGGCGTGCAACCACTCGCGGAAATCGAGATCTTGTTGTCCCCTGAGGGAGCGAGCAACTGGAAGCTGCCCTTCACATCCGTGCTCGCTGTCGCGGTCCCGAGTTGAACCTTAGCGTTAGGGATGGGCTCTCCGTCTGCAGCGACCACTTGGCCACTTACAACAAATGTTTCACGAGCGTCTGGGGTAACGGCGGGTTGATGTGCTATGGCCGGATTTGATCCGGCCACAGCGTCTTCCCCCAGCAAGCAGCCTGTAAAGACGCTCACGGCCATTACAATCATAATGAAGAGCGCGTTTCGCATGGTCAGTTCTTCTTCGGTGCGGAAAGGCTGGCTAGCAGTTCGCGCGCCTGACTCGACCCTGGAGCATTCATTTTCGTGGAATCGAGCAAATACCGCTTGGCGTCGGCACGGTCGCCGGTACTCAAAGCAATCTCTCCGGCGTGACGAAGGATTTTGGCATCGCGAATGCCAACAGCGAGTGCCGCAGTGATTTGCCTCCGAGCTTCAATATCTCGTCTATTCACATGAAGAGCCCAGGCATAGGCGTCGAGCGTGAACACGTCGTGCCTCCGAGCGTATTCCGTTTGGGCAACCTCCAGGGCTTTTGCCGGCAGGTGGGCATGGTCGGCGTAGTAAAAAATCAGCTCGCGATTGGAGTTATCCGCGCGGACACTCTCGAGTCGTGACTTAGTTTCAAATTCTCCAAAGGCATTCTTGGCTTGGTCGCGGTGGCCAGCGAGTTCCAAAGCTTCGGCCAAGTCGTAGAGATTCTCTGCGTGATTGGCCGCATCGTAGCGCTGCTGGAGAAGTCTGACCGCCTCTTCATGTCGCTTCTGTTCGACGCGGACTTTGGCAAGATTGCCCAGCGCATAGTGGTATCCGGGGAAGAGTGACAACGCTTGCTGCAACGTGGTATCCGCGTCGGTGATCTTCCCCGACATGAGCTGCAAGTGACCGATCTGGCTTAGAATCCAAGCGCGGTCTTCAGCTTCGCTCGGTGGCGTGGACTGATAGGCCATGTTCATCAGTTCAACCGATCCATCAAGGTCGCCAAAGAGCTCGCGGAGATAAGCGGCCCGCGTAAGTGCGGGAAGGTTCCCGGGGCGCAGATCCAGCATCAACCGGGCCGAGTCTTCCGCCTCCTTGTAGTTCCCCAGTTCAATGTTGGCGTCCGTAAGAAATCCGTAAACCATGACGTCATCGGGCATTTTCTGGTTGAGCTTGCGCGCCTCTTCGCGAGCGGTTGCGAATTCGTGCTTTCCCAGCAGCAGCCAAACATGGATTTTTTCCCCATCGAAGTTGCCGGGGGAGATTTCGAAGGCCTTCTTCAAAGTCTCTTCGGCCTGCGCATAAAAGATGACATTGGAGGTTTCTCTCGCGCGTCGCGAGAGCGCCAGCGCCAGAGCGTTATAGGCTTCGACGTTCTTCGGGTTCTTTTCGATCAGCCGATTGGCTTGCGCCATGCCGCGCTCGGCGGGAGAGAGTGCTGAGTCGGCCAAGAGATTTGTGGTTTGTGCGACCGCCGCCAGAGTGGCCACGAGCATCAGCAGGAGAACAGCCAGTTTCTTCATATCATTCCTCGCTTGTCTGGATAAGAATTCGCGGCCGCCGCCTTGTCGGGCAGCGGCCACGATTGAGGTTTACTTCACAGGACAGATACCATTGGATTGACCACTACAGCCCTTCTGTCCAGGGCCTACGTGGTGGCTGTCGCGACCGCTATGGGCAGGAAGCACGTACGGGAACGTCGTTCCATAGCCGACTTCATTGGTATTAACACCATCACCCACGCGAGCACCGTACTTGACCGGATCGACGAGGATGCCGACGACGGCGCGTGAGGCGATGTCAACGACGTCGTCGATTGGCCGCCGTCCCTGCGGGAATCCAGCAAGGTCCCCTGCCAAGAAACCAAGACGCTTCTGACTGCCTACTGGAGTCGGAGGGATACCAGTATTTAAGCGCAGCAGGTCAGCAACCGGGCCGGCGTCGTTCGGACCGCACCCCGGACAAATCGGTGCCATGTACTGGACCAGCGGAAGCAGGTCGGTACGAGGCGCCGGCGGAATAGGAATGTTGAGAATCGAAGAGTACAGATGCGCCAGCAACGGATCGAGGAAGAAGTTGGCGAACTGTCCATCTTTTTCCGGATCGGAGACACTAAACAGGTCTTTCGAGCCAGTTCCGATGATCAACTCATTGATCAGTGAATTGCCTTCACGGTTTACCTGACGCCACGCGCCTTTGCTGTCCACTTGCCCATTGAGGCGGCGAATGGTGATCCGCTGGCGGTCGGTTTCTCCGTAAGTGCCGATCACTGCTTGCTTCTCGCCGGCGGTATGCAACTTGCCGTCTACCGTCAGCATGGTGATAGGAACCTCCAGCACGATCGAGTTGACGTTGAAGCCAGCTACCGCGTCTGGCGCGTAGTTGTGAGTATCGTCCGCGTCCACGGCAGGCGTCAGAATTCCGCCGACTCCCATGCGGAAGTTGAAAGAATCAAAAGCGGCACCAAGATCGATATAGAAAGGATCATCCACCGTTCCAGCAAATACGCGGACGCCATTGCCGAGGTCATAGATGCCCTGGTTGAAGAGGTCTCGATACTCCGGCATGGTGAGTGGTCCGACATTGGACGGCACGGCAAACAGTGTTTTCCCGTCGGTCAGATCTGTAGCAACACCGTTCTTGATCATGGTTACGGTATAGGTCTGTCGTAAGCTCAAGCCTTCTGAGCCTGGACCGTCCAACGACGTAATCTGGGGAAAGCCTCCGATCCCGCCCACGAAGCCTGTAAAGACTCCGGGCTGACGAATCTGAGTGTTGAAGCGGAATTCGAAACTAATGTCGGTTTTTCCGTCCTGGTCGTTGTCCACGTTCATGACATAACGAACGTTGGGATCAAAAGGAAAGTAGTTGGGCCCGTTGGAGGGCTCGAGGAACCCGTCGACGTTGAGAATCATAGTGACGCGGTCGGGGTGATCGTAACTGACAAAGGCGTACCAGTCAGTCACGTCCGCACTGTGGTCGAGCGCTGAGATTGGGGCTTCGCGATGGCTGGACGCAAACAGGCTGGCCGGAACCAGCACCGTCAGCGCCATGGCTAAGGCCATCATTGCTTTCCGTCGCTTCATTGAAATTTCCTTTCGGGATTTGAGTTTGTTGGACGTTGCCCATCGCGAGATTCGCCCTGCTGCGCGGCGCCGCGCCTCAGCGGTTACGATTGGATCCGTCTACGAACTCAAGTACGCGGCCGCGTTGGAGTCGGATTTGTGGGGTGGCAAATTTTCACGAGACATTCATCGTTTCAGTATTTTTTTCGCTTCAGCAATCTGTTTGTCGGGGTCCGTCGTATATGAGCAAAATCAGTTCGTTCCTTCTCGATGAGCATCTGAAAATGAGTGTGAGCAACTCTTTAGAATTTTCAATGGTTCTGCCAATCCAACAAGGGCGATGCCGCGTATCTCTCATCGAAGCTGTTTAAATCCAAGGAGAGATCATGAAGAATAAAATTGCAGTTTTGTTGTTGGGCATCCTGGCCCTCGCCGGTAGTTCGGCGATGGCGGGTTCCAAGAATCCCGTAGTTGGTGGGCAAGAAATGTATCCAACCAAGGACATTATTGATAACGCCATTAACTCTGCTGACCACACCACGCTCGTAGCTGCGGTGAAGGCGGCAGACTTGGTGGACACGTTAAAGGGCCCCGGCCCGTTTACCGTCTTTGCTCCAACCAATGAGGCGTTCGCGAAACTGCCGGCGGGCGCGGTCGAGAACCTGTTGAGGCCAGAGAATAAGGATGCGTTGACGAGAGTCCTTACCTATCACGTCGTCGCGGGAAGGCTGAGTGCTTCGGACCTGAAGAAGCAAATTAGGGCTGGCAATGGGCAGGCAACACTCAAGACGGTGAGTGGCGGCACGCTTGTCGCAATGATGCAGGGCAAGAGTATTGTCTTGAAGGACGAAAAGGGCGATGTCTCGACCGTAACCATCCCCAATGTTTTTCAGTCGAACGGGGTGATTCACGTCGTTGATACGGTGGTTTTGCCGAATTAGCCGGTTCCACAGATAATGCCTACCGGCGCTCCGGAAAGAGCACCTGTTTTCTTACCAACACCAGCTTGGCCGAAACCATTTTTTCTGGGTTGCGCAGATCCAACGCTCTGTCATCATTCGCATGTTCTGATAGCATGGTGTGCGCGGCCACGCATCCCGTTGTCGACTGGTCCGGGGACGAGCGTTTGTGGTCTGCTCTCTAAGGTATTTTCTCTGTTTCGCGCACAAGCCGGCCTCGGGCAAGCAATGAGATTCAGTCCAGCGAACAGTGTCTTCAGGGGCTCGGGAAGCGCAATCCAGTCATGACTGCCTTACGTACTTAGGAAGGAAGAGATAACTGACTTGCCTCGCGCTGCCTCCAACGTGGTCTCGCCTGATGCCATGCTGGTGTCGGCGATTCGCTCTGGCGATGAGCAAGCCATGGTGCAGCTCTATGAGCGCTATTCTTCGATTGTTTATTCTGTGGCGCTGCGAGTTCTGGGTGAAACCGGGGCGGCGGAGGATATTCTGCAGGAAGTTTTTATGCAGCTCTGGCGTAGTGCAGACGGATTCGATGCGACTCGGGGCAGCCTGCCCGGTTGGCTTGCCGTGATTACGCGTAACCGGGCAATCGACTCCCTCCGCAAGCGCAGGCCAGAAGCAGACATTACCGATGTGATCGTATCCATCGAACCGGACTTTGTCGGCGCTGCCGAATCGAGCCGCGCGCTTGAAAAAATTCGAGGTACTCTGGGAAGCATGCCCCCACCACAGAGGGCCGCGTTGGAAATGGCTTTCTTCGATGGGCTTACTCATACCGAGATTGCGGAAAAAACCGGCGAGCCTCTTGGAACCATAAAGACGCGCATTCGCGCTGGTCTACTGACTTTGCGCAAAGCTTTCAACCCATGAGCGTGCACGAACAATTCGCAGATGATCTCTCGCTGTACGCGATGGGGGCACTACAAGGTGAGGAACGCCTATCTGTAGAGAAGCATCTGAAAGACTGTCCCGACTGCCGGCAGGAACTTGTGCGGCTGCAGGGAGACCTGGCGCTGCTAGCTTTTTCGGCCGGCGGCCCAAGGCCACCAGCGCGCTCCCGAGAGCGCCTGACAGCTGCAATCGCAAGGGAACCTCGGCGGACCGCGGTCCGACTGATGGAGCGCAAAAGGTGGTGGATCGCATTGCAATGGGCCGCAGCGGCTGCAACGGTCACAGTGATATTACTGCTGCTGCGACAAAACACGGATCTGCGACAAAACATTGCTTCCCTCGACGCTAATTCCAGAGGACAACGGGAGCAGTTGCTTCAGGCCAAGGAACTCATCGCAACGTTGACGTCGGCGGACGCCGTGCATTTCACTCTGGTCGCAGCTAAGACTCCTCCGCAACCACAAGGCAAGGCGATTTACCTGCGCAGCACTGGTACTCTCGTATTCCTTGCCAGCAACCTGCCAGAGCTCCCGCCGCAAAAGACCTATGAGTTATGGCTGATTCCGACAAGCGGCGCACCAATCCCGGCTGGTCTTTTCAGGCCTGATACCCACGGCAGCGCAACGGTTATCAAACCACCACTTCCGATGGGTGTTGAGGCCAAGACCTTCGCCATCACGGTCGAGCCCGAGTCAGGCTCTGCCGCGCCCACATCAACTCCGATAATGGTTGGGATTGAAGGGTAGTTCTCAGTTATCCACAAGCGCCAGTGCTACGAGGAGGCTGGCAGGATTGGTATCCAGAAGTCCTAGTGTTGTATCAGAAGCGACCGCAGAGGAGAGATTGGTACCCTCATCAGAATCTGCGGCGGTCGCTTTTGATACAACGACTTGAAGGAAGCCGCCCTACGGTGGGGTCGGGTGCCGATGGCTATGGGTTTTCAATAAGGTCGCTGGGCGGCATGAGGTAGGCGATGGAGCGGTGTGCTTGGTGGGAGGAGAGGAGCGGTCTGGCTGGCAGCGGGTGATTGAAGTAGAAGATGATCGCGGTTGGAACAGATTCTGGGTCAAGGACAAGAACTTTTTTCGGCGCAAGGCGCACGAAGGGGGATCGAGCCGAAAGACGGATCGAGGTTTGCGGTTTTGGGAAATTGGTTTCATGCGGCGGCTCCGGCGAGAGAGGGCGGAGAACGGAGTTGGATCTGGGCAGCGGTAAGTCTCTCGATGACCACCATGCGGCCGCCACATTTGGGACAGAGCCAAAGTGGACTTGGTTCCCGGGCAGGAGAGGTTTCTGGTTCAGTCTGCGATGGCTGTAGAACTCCGAGTAGTTGAAGGCAAAGCGGCAGGACGGTGGCGCGCCGCCGGTTGGCGAGGAAGCCAAAGTGGCGAATGCGGACAAAGCCTTTGGGAAGGACATGCAGGAGGAAGCGGCGCAGGAACTCATCGAGGGATAGAGGCAGCAGTTTTTCTTGATTGTTATGAGCGCGGTCGCGCCAGCGAAAGGTAACTTGGTCATCGACAAAAGAAACGAGTCGATGATTGGAGATGGCGACGCGATGGGTGTAGCGGCCTAAATAGCGCAGTGCTTGTTCGGCTCCTCCGAAGGGGCGTTTGGAGTAGGCGTGCCAGTGGTGTCGGTATAGGGTTCGCAACCAAGCGGAGAAGGCTTTGGGGTGAGCGAGGGGCTTTAGAGTGCCATGGAAGCCAAGCTTGCCCCGACGGAAGTTGCGTTTCAGAGCGATGACAAACTTGCGGCGAAAAACCTTTCGGAGCACGGGGATGGGGAGAAAGAAGCGAGAATGCGATGGAACCCAACAAGAGTGATCGAGCGACAATCCGCCAGCGGGGACCACACAATGGGCGTGCGGGTGATGTTCGAGTTTCTGATTCCAGGTGTGGAGCACACTGAAGAAGCCGATTTCGGCGCCAAGATGTTGGGGATCGCGAGCGACTTCGAGGAGGGTTTCGGCAGCAGTCTGCAGCAACAGATCGTACAGGATTTTCTTGTTCTGCAAGGCGAGCGGCGCCAGTTCATGAGGTAGGGTGAAGACAACATGGACGTAGCGCGTGGGGAGAAGTTCCTTACGACGCGCTTCGAGCCAACGGTCGCGAGCGTTGGCTTGACACTTTGCGCAGTGCCGATCACGGCAACTGTTGTAGGAGATGGCCGGACGGTACCCGCAGTCGGTGCACTCATCGAGATGCCCGCCCAAGGCGGCGGTGCGACAGCGCGCAATAGCTCGCAACACCTTGAGGTGTTGCCAGGTGATCCATTTACGGTTGCGTTCGATGAAGGCGCGTCCCGCGGCGCGAACCAGATCGGCCACCTCGAGTGGTGGCCGGTTCATCTATTCGCTCTGCGGTACCTTGTCTTTCAGCCGGAGCGAGTCCAGAGGACTCGCGGTGGCGTTGAGGTGCCGTTGGGAGAGATGGAGATAAATGGTCGTCTCTTCCAAGTCACGGTGGCCTAACAGTACCTGGATAGTGCGCAAATCGGCACCCGCCTCCAGCAGATGAGTTGCGAAGCAGTGGCGCAGGGTATGCGGATGGATTTTCTTGTGGATCCCTGCCCGCTGGGCAGCCTTTTCGCAGGCATTCCACACTACCTTGGGAGTGATGGGATGATTGGCGGTGTGCCAGCGCCCGCCTGGGAATAACCAGTCTGTGGGTTTGCGCCTCAGCCCCCGCCAGTACTCTCGCAAGGCTTTCAACAACGTCGGGCTGAGCATAACGTCACGATCTTTGCGGCCCTTCCCGCCTTGGATGTGGATGATCATTCGCCGACTGTCAATATCGGTGATCTTCAGTCGAGTCAGCTCCGCGCGCCGCACTCCGGTGGCATACAGCGTCATCAACACAATGTGATGAAAGGGAGTCAGAGCGGAGTCAATCAACTGGGCGACTTCTTCCGAGCTCAGGATGATCGGCAGACGTTGCACTTTCTTGGGATACGGAGTGTCGGCGATGCTCCATGGCTTCCTCAGCGTCTTGATGTAGAAGAATCGCAAAGCGGCGAGGTGTTGCGTCACCGTGCTCGGTGCTAGCTTTTGCCGGCCGAACAGATGGGCTTGATACTGGCGGATGTGCTCAGGTCCTAACTGGTTCGGAGGGCGGTGAAAGTGAAGGGAAAACTCGGCAACTGCACGTAGGTAACAGTCTATGGTAGTCTGAGCGTAATTACGACGCTCGAGTTCCTCGAGCATCATTTTGCGAAGGTGGGTCATAGGTTTGCTCCTTATGACCCAACCTTATCCCTTCACCCACACTGCTGACACCAAGCACGCGAAAGCGTCTGCCGCAACGCGGCTTCGTTCAAGTCGGCTTCGAGGAACTTGAACTCAGCAGAATCCAGAATTCGGAGAGATTGTCCCTGGCGTGTTTACTCCCGTCCTCGCAAAACACTCGAAGTCTTTCTCGCTCATCGACTGCATCTCGGTAGGTGTTGATCGAATGCAGCGAAACTTCGAACCAATGCCAAAGCAAGTGGAAGCCTGGCAGAAAAGCAAATTGACGGACGTCACCGCCAGGGTGGTCATCTACGAAGCCTTTGTGGAGGGCAAACTCGAAGCTCCAAAGCACCTTGCCCGCAGCGTGCATGACCTCTATTTCGAGCCGAAATACGAGGGTTTCCAACAGCTTGGGCGGTAGTAAAGCTCAACCTTCTCGCGGCTTCCTTATGCCTGTAGTGAAACGCTTAAAAACCTCCAGTCGGCAGCTTAAGTAGTTGGTAGACTCTGAACGTCCATGCGCTTCGGCATCGCAAGAAACGAGTGCATAACATGCCAGAACTGATGGCGATTCAGGCCGAGAGCTATGGAATGCGAGGCTCCCGGGAGGATCGCAAGCTCGCGATCGGGAACGGGAAGCTTTCGAAAGAAGTTGAGCAGATCGTCTTCGGTGGCGATGCCGTCGTATTCTCCACGCGCGATTAGTACTGGTACAGGCAATTTCAGAGGATCGACGATTGGCAACCGCGTCGTCATATCCAGATAGGACCCGGTCGGAACGGTATCACCGAATTTCAACTCCGCGTCAGCCATCGCCTCGGCAACCGCAGGGTCCGAGGTTCCTGGTTTGTCTCGGGTAAAAATGCTGCGGATCATGTCTCTGTCGCGCGGCCGACGGTTGTGTGTGCGATAGAAGTCAACCGATTCCGAGCGTTTTGAAAGCGTCGAAGAACCTTGCCCGGTATAGGTAAACGAAACCAGTACCAGTCTCTCGACAAGTTCGGGATGCGCCATGGCAAACGATCCGGCACGCAGAGCGCCGCTGGATTCACCCATGAGGTGAAAGCGAGGCTGGCCGGTCTCGCGCGCAATCACTTCAGCCGCAGCCTTGATGTCGTTTGCGCCAGTGGCAATGTCCGAATTGCCAGCACCCGTCCCAGATCGACCGTACCCTTCGAAGTCCATCGTCCACACGTCGAAGCCATACTCTGCGAACTTATCCATGAGCGAGTAGTCATGATGGCCCGGGACGGTCAGGTCGAAACTCGGCCTCGCTGAGACCGAAGAACCGTGTGCGAGGAAGAGCACCTGCTTTGCCGGCTCTCCCGCGCGCGGCACGCCCAACCTCTTTCTATAGATGTAGAGCGAGATGCCGTCCTTCTTAGCCCAATATTCACTGCTCCACACCGTTTCATGCGCGGCGGCATCATGACTCGCTCCCTGAGTTTTGTCTTTTGCAAGCCCAAACCCGGACGTAGGGAATGCTGCAAGACCTCCTCCAAGCGCCGGGACAACTCGCGTCAAAAGAGCGCGGCGGGAAAACGTCTTCGACAGATCCATGAATACCTCACCTTCGAATTGTAGAGCTCGGCCGCTCAGGACTATCCGGAAGCTCGCGCCAGGTTCTGCTGTAGAGTCTCGCGATCGAGTTCATTCTCCCAGCGAGCCACGACTAACGTGGCAACTCCGTTACCGATCATATTAATGAGTGCGCGAAACATGCTCATGAAACGGTCAACGCCAAGAATCAACGCCATGCCTGCGACAGGGATGCCGGGAATTACCATGAGCGTACCAACGAGTGCGATGAAGGCCGCACCCTGCACTCCGCTCGCGCCCTTCGAAGTCAAAATGGCTACACCGAGAAGCGTGACTTGCTGCAATAAACCAAGATGGGTATTCGTGGCTTGAGCAACAAACAGCGCCGCGAGGGTCATATAGATGCTCGTGCCATCGGTATTGAAGGTATAACCTGTGGGGACTACCAGCCCGACCAGCGACTTGGAACAGCCGAGCCGCTCCATCTTCTCCATCAATGTTGGCAGCGCAGTCTCCGACGAACTGGTGGCCAGCACCAGGAGGATCTCCTCCTTTATATATATGAGGAATCTGACAATGCCGAATCCGGCTACTCGCGCCACTCCTCCCATCACGACAAGTACAAACACGATGCAGGTCAGATAGAAGGCCAGGACCAGCTTTGCCAACGGGCCGAGCGAGGCTATGCCGTATTTTCCCACCGTAAAGGCCATCGCACCGAATGCGCCCAGGGGGGCAAATCTCATCAGGATGCCGACGATTTTGAAAACAGCCTGAGCCAACGTTTCAATCAGATCCACCAGGGGCTTGCCGCGTCGGCCCAAGGCAGATAGCGCGAATCCGAAGAGCAGTGCAATAAACAGAACTTCCAAAATGTCGCCCTTGGCGAATGCGTCCACGATTGTGTTCGGGATGATGTGCATCAAGAAGTCGGAGAGGCTCTGGGCCTTGGCCTGACCGGCATAGGCAGATACTTCATGGGCATCGAGCGTGGCTGGATTCGCGTTGAAACCCCGACCGGTTGGCACTGCGTTTCCCACCACCAGCCCAAACACCAGCGCCAGGGTCGAGATAATTTCGAAATACAGCAGAGCTTTGCCGCCGACTCGTCCCACCTTCCGCATGTCTTGCATGCCGGCGATGCCGGAGACGACCGTGCAGAAAATGATCAACGTGATGATCATCGAGATGAGGCGGATGAAGGCGTCTCCCAGTGGCTTCATGGCCACCGCTTTGGCGGGACTGACATAACCCAACACCACCGCCAGCGCCATTGCCACCAGCACCTGAAACCACAGGCTGGCATAGAGTGGCTTCCCCGCGGGTCCAGGTACCGCCTCCGGCGAAGTCGGAAGAGACACGATCGTGGAACTTTCGGTGGTCAAGGCTTTCTTTTTCCTTACTCCTGCAAGAAAATTGAACGCTACTCCAACAGGTCGGGCCGGTAGGCCGCGAGATCGGCATACTGCACGAATTCAACAAAATTGCCTTCTGGATCCTTGGCAAAGATTGCAGTGATCCCTTTGCGAATCTCAATCGGCCCTTTGCTCATTACGGGCACATGGTACTGCTCTAATCGCGCCGCAACTTCGCGGACGTCTGCGATGATAAAGGTGATGTAAGCAATGCCCTGTCCCTCGAACACCCAGTCAGGAACCGGGCTCGGTTCGAGCACGGTTTTTTTCGGTTGAACCAGCTTGACTCTTTCTCCGTAAGGCGTTTGCAAACGAATAATCCTGAAGCCGTTCGGAGATGTCCCAAACTCGGTGCTCATCTCTGCTGTTGCTTCGGCCTCCGACACAAACGCGAGTCCCAACACATCCGTATAGAAAGCGAGCATTCGATCCATGTCGATGCAGACAATTCCCGGCTCCAACGGCGAAACCATTTTCAGTGACCAGGACTCTTTGGGTTCAGTCTTCATGAGTTGCGTTTCTTCGTCGAGTCAGGCTGCTCCCTCTCCGAAATTGAGCGGCGTGCGCGTCATGGTGAAGCAAATCAGCGCTGCCACGAACAATAGAAATCCGGCTAGATAGAAGGCGAGATCGAAGCTGCCGGTCCATTTGACGATGTATCCCGTCGCTATCGGCACTAACGAACCGAAAATATTGCCACCGAGAATCAAGAAACCAATTGCGGTGCCGACCATCGCTGGATTCCAGACCAGATCGCTGGTCAGGGCGATGTTTAAGGACAATGCGCTGGAGATGCAGGCCAGCGAAATTGAGATGAGCGCTAGAAGGACATATTCATTCGACACCAAGTTGGTTAACAGAACTGTTCCAGACAGAAGGATGAAGACGATCAGCAGCGTGCGGCGCTTTCCTTGGCGAATCGCCTCGCGGGTTAACAGATTGTCGCTGAGTTTCCCGACAAGCAGTCCTGACACCGCGGCAACCACATACGGAAACGAGGTAAACCAACTCGCCCTCACCATAGACATGTGACGGGATTGAACGAGATAGGAAGGCAACCAAAAAAGAAACAGAAGCATTGTGTAGGCACAGCATCCCTGGGTAAGGAACAATCCCCACATGGTCCTCCGGCCTACAAGCCGAAGCAGTGTGCCTTCTGGCGGTGGAGTCGCGTGCGAGTCCGTTTGAGCCGTGATGTAATTGCGCTCTTCTTCCGGCAACCAGGAACATTCAGCGGGAACTCGGAAAGCTATGAGCCACAGAACTACCCAAACAAAACCCAAAGAGCCTGTGATCATGAACGACATGCGCCAGCCTTGCTTCGTCAAGAGCCACGCTGCTAGAGGAGCTGAAAATGCTGGTCCGGCGAAGGTTCCGGCATTAAATATCGCGGTTGCAAGGCCACGTTCACTGGCGGGAAACCATTGCCGGACGACCTTGCCGGAGGTTGGAAACGAGGCTGCCTCCCCGGCGCCTAGCGCCAATCGAGTCGCCAACATGCTCCCGAAAGTTACAGCGGCACCGGTGAGCATGCCTGCGAAAGACCAGATCGTCACCGACATAACGTTGATCCAGCGCGTTCCGATTCGATCGGACATCGAGCCCCAAAACAAAAGAAACACGCAGTAGGTCCACTGGTAGGAAGAAAACAGCAGGCCCATCTTCCCGGTGTCCCAGCGAAAGTCTCTGGCGATCGCAGGGGCAGCGACCGATAGATTGATGCGGTGCATGAAGTTGATGAACAGATTCAGGAAGAGCAGGACCGCAATGTAAAAGCGTTTGCCGGACCACAGTGACCCGACCTTTACGCTCGCGGTGGGATTCACGGATGACATGCCAAGGTCAATGCTGGGTCCGTTGGACATATTGTTCTGGTCATTCCCCACGCGGGAAGGGAGTGCAGGAGGTAGCGCGGAGCCGTTTTATTGACGGGGTGATCACTCGTCTTCGCCCCAGCCAAAATTCGGCATCGGATGAGCAATCGGTGGAAGATCCCAACTGCCGGTTGCCAGGGGGCGTATCTCGCGGTCGATACGAACGTCGAGAACAGTGGGACGGCCAGATGCAATCGCAGCTTCAAGACGTGGGGCGAGTTCGGCGGGCTTCTCTACGGTCTCGCCGACGGCGCCCATCGAGCGGGCCATCATGGCATAGTCCGCAGAAAAAAGATTCCCGTTCACATCGTTAAAGCTGGTTGCCAATTCGCGATTGCTGCCGAAGTAGCCGCGCTGCTGATCGCGGATCGCGCAATAGCCGAAGTTGTTCCACACCATCCAGACAACAGGGATTCCATACTCGACCGCGGTCAGCACGGCGCTGGCATTCATCATGAATGCGCCGTCCCCGCACAGCGAGACGACGGGTTGTTCGGGGGCTGCGAGTTTGGCACCGACTGCGCCCGCGACAGCAAATCCCATCGAGGCGAATCCCCAGGTTTGGAGGAACGTTCGCGTCGTCCAGGCTTCGTACTCAGAAACGAGCCAGTTGTGGTGGATGCCCACGTCGGCGAGCACAATGCCATGGGCCGGCACCACTCTGCGCAAATCGGCAACGGCGCGCTCAGGGCGGATCGGAATTGCGTCCGAAGTACGAGGTGGTACGGTCGCATCGTCCCAGCGTCTTCGCCATCCCGCGATGCGTTCGAGCCATTTGCTCCTTCCATCGTCGGCTTCGGCTCGATTCGCCGCGAGTATCTGCTGGAGGAATAACTTCGCGTCGCTGATGATGCCAATCTCCGGCCTGAAGTTCCGGCCAATCTCGGTTACGTCGATGTCGACGTGAATCAGCTTCGTCGGCGGGATGTTGTAGGTAAAGCCGGGGAGCCACGCGCTGGTCGCCCGATCGTCAAAGCGCGTTCCAAGGGCCAGGATCACGTCGGCGTTTCTGCACGCCGCATTTGCCATGTAGGAGCCATTGCGACCCGTCGGACCCAGGCTGAGAGAATGACGCGGATCGAACACTCCTTTTCCAAATGGCGTTGTGGCCACAGGGATCTGCATCGCCTCCGCTAGCATCAGGAGTTCCGGTTCGGCCCCGCTGAGTTCCACTCCGTGTCCGGCAACAATCACCGGACGGGCCGCGCGCGTCAGGAGGCGAACCGCGTCCTCTACTGACGCAGGATCCGGCGCTGGTCGCGACCACTCTGTCGTGGGCCAGTGATTGTCCGGTTCTGCCGCATGGTCATCAACGAGTTCCACGAACACATTCAGCGGTACATCGATATTCACCGGTCCCGGCCGGCCATTTGTCATCAATGCGAAGGCTTGACGGAGAGCGAGAGGAAGCATATCGGCCCGCGTCGGTTGAAAGCTGCGCTTGACGTAGGGTCGCAAGACGTTCACGAAATCGCCCTGAAAGTACTTCCCTGTCTCCTGAAACGGACCGCGGTTCCATTGCCCGGTTGGCACGTTGCCTGTGATGTTGAGCATCGCCGACGAATCGGCGAAGGCAGCTGCGATCGCCAGAATGAGATTCGCCGAGCCGGGGCCGCACGAGGTGTAGGTCGCAACAGGTTTTTGGGTGATTCGGTAGTAAGCCTCGGCCATGAATCCGGCTGCGGATTCGTGGTGCACCGAGATTGTTTTGATCTCACCCTGCCGGTCGAACAGTCCGTCGAGCAAGCCGAGGATGCCATGACCGCACACTCCAAATACATACGGCACCCTTTGTTGAACCAGGAAGTCCGCGATATACGCGGCCCCCTTCGATGCAGGCTTCACGCGAGCCGTCTGCACTTCGCTGTTCGCCATAACCCGTCCCCTGTGGAATTATTTCGCTATGCTGAAGCCGCCATCGAATGTGTCGGACATGCTCCAAAACATCGTCTTTACCTGCTGATACGTTCTGATCCCCTGCAATCCTTTCTCACGGCCAAGCCCGCTGTCTTTGAAGCCACCAAACGGCGCAGCGGTGGAGAATTGTTTGTAGGTGTTGATCCAGACCATGCCTGCTTCCAGCGCTCGCGCCACTCTCCACGCGCGCTTGTAGTCGGCGGTCCATATGCCCGAAGCCAACCCATAGGTTGTGTCGTTGGCTTGATGGATCAGGTCATCCTCGTTGTCGAACGGCAGGGCACACAGCACCGGACCAAAAATCTCCTGCTGTGCGATGGCGGATTTGTTGGTGATGCCGGTAACGATGGTCGGCAGATAGAATGCACCCTTCGCCAGCCGAGGATCCGATGGCCTGGAGCCACCAATCAGAATTTCAGCGCCGTCGTTGCGCGCACCTTCCACCATCTTCTCGACGAAATCGCGCTGTGAAAAACTGGCGCTTGGTCCGAGCTGTGCTCCGGGAGCGTCGGGTAGATCGACGCGTAATGCACGGGCCCGTTCCATGATCATAGAGATCACTTCGTCGTAGATCTTACGTTCAACGAACAGCCGCGATCCAGCAGTGCAGGATTGACCTGTTCCTTCAAAAATGGCGACCGTGGCAGCATCCGCCGCCGCGTTCAGATTCGCATCCGCAAAAATGATGTGAGGAGACTTGCCGCCCAGTTCCAATACTGCGGGAATGATCTTCTTGCCCGCGAGTTCAGAGATTCGTCGTCCAACCTCGGTGCCACCGGTGAATGAGACCATACGGGCGAGTGGATGGGTGACCAGTGCGTCGCCAATCTTGCTCCCAGCGCCCGGAACAACGTTCAGTAATCCCGCGGGTAAGCCTGCATCAAGGGCAATCCGTCCCAGTTCAATACCCGAGGTCGGTGTGTACGATGATGGCTTCAGGACCACCCCGTTCCCGGCAGCTAGCGCCGCGGCGATTTTGTTACAGGTCAAAGTGATCGGCGAGTTCCACGGGGTGATTGCCGCAACCACGCCCCACGGTTCGTAAACGGTCATGCTCAAGTAATTCCCGCGAGGAGGGGTGATCTCAGAGCCAAGCGTTTCAATCGCTGCTGCGCAATACCGAAAAGTTGCTGCTCCGTTGATCACCTGGTTCTTGCATTCCTTCCACACTTTGCCGTTCTCGAGCATTTGAGAACGGGCCAGCAGGTCAGAACGTTCTATCATCAAGTCGGCAATCTTGTGCAGGATCTGGGCGCGGTTGTGCGGTAACATGTTGCGCCACTCGCCCTTGCTGGCCGCCGCGTGAGCGGTTTTGACGGCAGCGTCGATATGGGCTTCAGTGCCAGCGCAAACCTGGTAGTTGACCTCACCGGTGGCTGGGTTCACGTGCGTTATGTAGGAAGGCGTGTCCTGAATCCATTGCCCTCCGATGAGGAAGGGCACCGGTTTCACTCCCGCGACAGTCGACATTCCAGAACTCCTATTGCTGGGTATGAAACGATTCGGCGGTGGCAGATCGTCTTGGCCGTTCCAATCCACGGTCGTGTTGCCCTGACCGGCGAAATTCAGCGATGAACCCGCTATCAACTACGCCGAGTTAAGTAGCCCCCGGGAGTCTCACCCAGAGGCCCTCCCAGAACTGTACGTGAGCCTCTCGACTCATACAGCTCCTATGGTGGAAACCGCCCAACGCTGTTGCTCCCACAGCGCCAGCAGGTCAGGCTGGCGGTTGACGACCCGAAGCAGCCATGCCCACGCACGCGTGCGATGGTGAAACAGCGTCTTGTATTTGCGACAGGCCCAGCGAACCAGCGATTGGCCGACATGCCTCTCGATGGGCCGGAGCTCCGAGGGATTGAAACGACCGTAGTAGTTGAACCACCCGCGAAGCTTCGGGTTGATCTCCTGCGCGAGTTCTGCGATGGACTGCGCCGTACGCAGGTGCAGTTTCCAGCTGCGGATCTCGTCACGGATTTTCTCAGCCGCGTCGTTCGAGATAGCCGGACTGAAGCTGCAGAACAATCCTCCTCGACGAGTGGTCGCTTTCCGAGGCCGGAACGGGAGAGTAGGCCCGGGGAGTCGCACCTCGAGCCTCTCGCAGAACCGGACATGAACCTCTCGGCGCATCCGGCTCCCATCAAGCAAACACTCCGGTCATTCCGATATCCCAGTGTACGAAGAGAGCCCTTCGTTCCGCGGCAAGCCGTTGTAGAAACTGGCTCGCCCGGACCTTATGGTCTTTAAAGCGCTTGAACTTTCGCATCACCCAGGCTACGAGCGTCTGATTGACGTGCCGCAGGAGGGGGTACAGCGCCGATGGGGCGTATCGCCCGTAGTACTCGATCCAACCCCGCAGGAGTGGATTGAGCTGCCGGGCAATGGCCTGCAACGACAGCTGTGTTTGATGGCGAAGTTTCAATTCCCGAATCGTCGACCGCATGGCTTTCATTGCCGAGGAGCTAACTGCGGGATTAAATCCGCAGAATAGCGAGTTATCCCGGAAACGTCTCACCAGACGAGGCCGAAAGCAGTACCCAAGGAAGTCAAATTTGACGTTCGGATACTTGCCTTTGCGCTTCTTGTCTTTGCAGTAGACGATTTTGGTTTTCGTCGGATGCATCTCCAGGTGGCACTCCGCCAGGCGAGCTTGGAGCTCAGACTTCAGCGCCTGTGCTTCTTGCTCGTTACGGCAGTGCACCAGTCCGTCGTCCGCATACCGACACCACGGGAGGTCCGGGTGTGTCCGCACCATCCAGAGATCGAACGCGTAGTGGAGAAAAACGTTCGCCAAAATTGGGCTAACCACACCACCCTGAGGTGTGCCGCGATCTCGCTCAATTGTGGTTCCATCTTCCTGCACCATTGGCGCTTTCAGCCATCTTTCGATGTACAGCAGCGCCCATTTACACGTTACGTGTTTTTGTATGGCTCGTAGCAAGAGCTTGTGGTCAATGTTGTCGAACAGGCCTTTGATGTCAAACTCTAGCACCCAGTCGTACTTCCAGCACCGCTCTCGCGTAACCCCTACAGCGTCAAGTGCCGATTTGCTCGGTCTGTAGCCATAGGAGTCTGCTAGAAATACGGGGTCCAGAATCGGCTCAATGACTTGTTTAACCACCATCTGTGCCACGCGATCGGCTACTGTCGGCACACCTAAAATCCTTTGTCCTCCAGACTTTTTGGGAATGGAGACGGCGCGCACCGGCGCAGGAAAGTAGGTTCCCGAGCTCATCCGGTTCCAGATCTTGTAGAGATTACTCTTCAAGTCGGTCTCGAACTGCTCGATCGTCTGTCCGTCCACCCCGGCCGCTCCTCCATTGGATTTGACCGCCTTGTACGCTTCATACACCAGCTTCTTATCGATGTTGAACGGCTTGTCTGTCGCACGCATCGAGGTCCTCCTGTTTCCAGTTGCTTCGGTCATGCGACCACTTGACCCGACCCCTTTGCTCCAGCCCCATTACGAGCCTTCTTCGCTCCTACGAGTCGGTCCGTCCCAGTGCTCCGCATCGGTACGCTCGCCTCGCGGTTTTCGCCGCTTGGACTTCTCCCTTCGCATCAGAGCGACTGGTTCCTGCAGTTCCACGCGATAGCCTGCATCCGCTTCACGCCCCCTCTACGCCGGTCGCCGTCCGCTCGGTCATCAGGCACCCTGCGGACTTGTCCCAGGTGGGCTACACGCTCCTGGTTTCGACGACACTTGATTTCTTAACGACGCGTCTTCGAAGGGTTCACTTTCGTTCGTCTCTCGAATGCTCACTTGCACGAGTTTGTTCCCGCGCTTTTTCCTCCAACGCTCACCACCACGGCTCTTTACCGCAGCAGCTTGGAGGCAGTTTGAGACCTGCTCCTGAAAGCCGATCTCGAGGGACCTTCCCTCATCTATCGCGCAGCTTATTCACACGGTTGATTAGTTCATGATGAACTCCTTATCCGTGTGCTTCTGCAGCACACTAAAGCCCAGAAAGTCGAACTTCTCATGCGGGTGGCTTTCCTGCCGATTCGAGTCCTTGCAGTAGACGAGCTTTGTCTTCTCCGAGTGCAACTCTAGGCCACACTCGCGAAGCCGGTTTTCGACTCCTGCCCGTACTAGGTTCGCTTCCCACCTGCCCCTGCAGTGGACGATGATATCGTCCGCATACCTTTCGAACGGGAGATGCTTCCACTTCTTCAGCATCCACAGATCGAACGTGTAATGCAGAAACAGGTTTGCCAACAGTGGGCTGATGACACCGCCTTGCGGAGTGCCACGTTCACGCGCCGTCTGATTGCCCTCTTGATCCTGCGCCGGCGCTTTCAGCCAGCGCTCGATGTAGAGGACGATCCATTTATCTGGCGCGTGTTTCCTAACTGCCTTCATCAGCAAGTCATGGTCGATGTTGTCGAAGAAGCCCTTGATGTCTAGGTCGCAGACCCAGTCAAAGGACCAGCATCGCTGCCGGGCCCAACCCACTGCATCCAGCGCCGACTTCCCCGGCCGATACCCGAAGGAGTTGGGATGGAACAATGGATCCATCAGTGGTTCTAATCGATTCTTCACGACCATTTGTGCGACCCGATCTGCGACAGTTGGGATACCCAATGCTCTCTCTCCACCTTTTGCTTTCGGGATCATTACCGTCCGCACCGGTGGCGGAAAATAGCTGCCCGACGACATTCGATTCCAGACCTTATAAAGGTTCCGTTTGAGGTCCCTCTCGAAGTCTTCGATCGTTTGCTCGTCGATGCCTGCTGCCCCCTTGTTGCTCTTCACCTTGAAGTAGGCTTCCAGGACTTCTATTCGCGTAATACAGAACGGTTTTGCCTTCTCCTTCAGGCTCCTCCCATCGCTGGTTGGCCTGACTGACTTGGCCCCACTACACGCACCCCCTTTGCTCGGTCCGCTTTCGCGGACTTCATCGCTCATACGGGGTGCTCCGTCCCTTGGTGTCGCATCCGTACTCTCGCCCTTGTGGTTCAATCCACTTGCGGCTTCTCCGTTCGCATCGACACCGAAGGTTCCCACGTTCCATGTAATCGCCTCGCCCAGGATCAGGCCACCTATATGCCGGATACCGCTCCGCCCGTAAACAGGTTCCGTCGGAGCTTATCCCGCAGTCTTCTGACAAACCGCGGTTTCGATATCGTCTCGCTCTTTTCGACATGAGAAGCGGTGGTTCACGATCGTTCCTCTTCCTGGGAGTTACCTGACCCGATATACTTCCGGGCCTTTTTAGCCTTCCTGCTCACTACCACAGCTTTTGGCTGCAGCAGCGGAAGGTGGTTTGGAGCCTTCTCCTGTAAGACGACTCCCAGGGACCTTCCCTCATCGACTACATAGTTATCGCAAAACGAGTCGTCTGTCGCCGACTCGTTTTGCTCGTGGCGCACTCAGAAAATAACCTTCAACGCAAATTGAACTTGCCGGCTCGTAGTGGATGTTGAATCAAGAGGAGAACCATTCGAGCTTCCGTCCTGATTAAACACGGCATTGTTGACGAGCGGAGGATTGAAATTAGCTCGATTAAACACGTTGAACATCTCTGCGCGGAATTCCACCTTCACTCTTTCTCCGATTTGCGTGTCCTTTACCACCGAGAAGTCGAAGTCAACCAGGCCCGGTCCATAGACGTCATTCTTGCTGCCATTTCCGAGCAGATTCTGGCAGTAGACCTGGCCCGACGGAGCCGGGCTTGCTGCATTCGCGAAAGAACCCGGATCACACAATGCCTGCTGCGCCACCGGCATCGTCGGCAGAGCAAAGCAATTTATCTTGATGTAGTTGAGAGGATTTCGCGGATTTACCGGAGCTCCGCAGCCCGATCCCGTGAGCCGATCGGGATAAGCGAATGGGGCCGAGTCGGATAGCCCAAGCGGATCGCCTCCGATCAAAGTGGTAAATGGGAGGCCGCTTCGGATCTGGGCTATGCCGCCTAGCTGCCATCCTTTCACCAACCATGCCCGTGGTCCCGTCAACGAGCCAGTCGGAATGTTCCACAAATAATTGATGGTTAGATTGTGGGTAATGTTGAAATCGGCGGCAGTACGCCTGTACCTGGGCAGAAAGTACAGAAGCGCAGGGATCGAATTAAGGAATGAATCGCTGGCAATGGAGCCATCTCCTCCATCGATCGCTCGGCTCCAGGTATAGCTGCCGCCCACCTCGAGTCCGTGACTCATGTGCTTCTGAACCTGCGTTTCGAGGCCGTCGAAGTAAGAGTCGTTATTCCACGCGAGAGTGTCCATCCGACCGATGTTAGGGCTGATCGGCGTTGCCGTTCCTGACACGGGCCACAAATAGGGCGGGTTGGAGCCGTTGATCGGTTGTGTCGAGTTGATGTCATCAGCTCTGAAAAGCTGGTGTACACCGCGTGATCCCACGTAAGCCGCCATAGCGGTCAGGTTGGGGAGAATCTCGTGCTGGATGTTGAAGTTCCATTGCATCAGGTAATCGCGCTTTGGATTAGGTTGAATGTATGCGATCCGCAGACCGAGATTATTTTGCGCAGCGGATGCGAGGATGTTGAACGCCTGAGTCGGAAACGACCCAGGCGGCAGATTAACAGCGCTACCATTCTCCGTGAATGGAGCGGTGTTGGTTGCGAACTGGCCTAACAGATAAGGGAGGGGAAGCACGTCGAAAATTCCGAAGCCACCGCGAATGGAGGTCTTGCCATTCCCAAACGGATCCCACGCGAAGCCGACCCGGGGCTCGAAGTTGTGATAGGTGGGATTGCTGAAGACGGACGAAGCAACGATCGTATTTTGAAAACTTTGTCCAAACGGACTGTGCAGAGCCGACAAGTGTCCGTGGATTTCTGAAGGAACGGTGGACATCTCGTAACGCAGTCCAAGGTTCACGGTGAGTGTGGGGCGAAGGCGTATGTCATCCTGGATGTAGCCGCCGAAAATGCTGGAGCGGAAATTGAAGTGAATGAACGGAGCGCTGGGCAGCGGAGCAGCGAGATCGATGGGATCATTGGTCAGGAAGCCGTTGTTGTTGGGGTCGGCCAGCGTGCCAAATTGGACTTCTCCAGCCGGAGCGGGATCAAAGGCGTTCAATTGCACGCGTTCCACGGTAAAGCCCATTTTCAAGCCGTGAATCCCGTGCGTCCAGAACAGGTCGTCGTAGCCTTGGTACGAATTCTCGAAGAAGTCGAGTTTCTCAATCTGGTTCAAGCCAGGCTGCGCCGAGTTAAACCCTGAAATGTCGATCTGCGGGTTATCGGCACCAGGATTCTCGCCCAAAGACAAGTTGGCCGCTGAGGGGTTGATGGCGCTCACGCCGATTGCGGTATGGAGAGACCGATTCAGGCCGAAACGAGCTGCATTGACGATCTGCGAACTGACGACGTGGGTCTCTTCCAGTGCAACGTAGCCTCGTCCTGTTGTATTTCCCACCAGCACGTCGTTATTGGGATCAGGCTGAGTAAGCGTCGCGGAGTCATATTGATAACTTCCGAAGAAGCTATCCCTGTCTGAAAAGTGGTGATCCAGACGTCCTACTCCAAAATTCTCGGTGGTGATGTGGCCGCCAACGAAGGAGTAAGTGCCCATGTCCCCGTTGTTAAAATACGGGAGACTCGGATTTTCCGGGCCCCACAATCCCAAGAAGGGCAAGACCGATTTATCGATTCCTGTCGCGGGGTCGGGGTTAAAGGCGCCAGTCACCTGATGTGGCGTGCAGGTCGACCCGGGGTCGGCCTTCGAGCACAGGATCCCCTTCCGAGCTGCGACGGACGGAACATTAACCTGGGTTGTGAGGTTGTTGTGTTCGCGAAACCCCTCGTAGTCAACGAAGAAAAAAGTCTTATCCTTTACAATCGGTCCGCCAAACGCCGCTCCGAACTGATTTCGGTGAAATAGGGGGATCGAACCGGCCTGGTCAAAATAATTCTTGGCGTCCAACCCGCTGTTGCGAAGAAACTCATAGACATCGCCGTGGAAGCCATTCGCCCCGGGCTTGGTGAGCGCGTTGATAATGCCGCCGGCAGTGCGTCCGTATTCGGCTGAATAATTGCTGGTGAGTACAGAAAACTCCTGAACCGCATCCACACCCAACGTGGAACCCACGACGCTTCCCGGGCCGCCGTTGGTGTAGTCGTTCACGCTGATGCCGTCGATTCGGTAGTTATTTTGCGTTGGGCGCGTGCCCGAGATGGTCATCTGTACGCCATATCCGCGGCGAGCCCGGTCCGGGCCACCGGTATTTGCTTGAACGGACCCTACCGAATCGACGCCGGGCTGCAAAGTCGCGAGAGAGGTCCAATCGCGCCCGTTCAGCGGAAGCTGTTCGACCGTCTTCTCGCTGACCACGCCGCTGATGGTTGAGGTCGCTAGCTCGATCGAGGGTGGCAAATCAGTCACGACAATCTTTTCGTTGATCTGCCCGACTTTCAGCTTGATATTGAGCGTTTGCTGCCCGCCGACCGTTAATGTGACGCCCCTCTGGACTGTTGTGGCGAATCCCGGAGCAGAGACACTAACGTCGTACGTACCGGGCAGGAGATTCGGTGCAGAGTAGAAACCCGCCGAATCGACGCGAACAGTCCGGACCTCACCCGTAGCCCCATTGCTAATCGACACCTGCACGCTCGCTATGACCGCCCCGCTTGCGTCGCTGACCGTTCCCGACAGGGTTGCGCCCGAAACTTGGGCGCGAGCACAGACGGGTAGGAAGACACCAAGGGCGACTGCAACCAGCACAAGAACCGTGCTGGAGAAAAATTCTTCCCAACTTCGATCGTGCACGACAGTACCCCCTCAATTTCGGTCAACTGGGACACGAGATGAAAGAGTTCTCTGGCCGTTACGGGCCAAGGAATCCCTGTGCTTCATGCCAAGGCGACTTCCGACTAGAACATTTAGGATACTGCACGGTGCCAGGGGAGGAAACACGACGTCCCCCTGAGCATGTCCTCAGGGTTGCCGGTTTTAACCTCACTCAAGGTGAGCTATAATCCCATCCCCAGAGGACTTTCGGTCGATCCAAGGCTGCGCTGAGGACCCTAGCGGTTTAGCATCCGGAAAGTCTTGTGGAATCGCTAAAAGAAATCTTAAGAATTTCTTTTTCCGACGGTAATGGGAACTCCTGTCAAGCATCTGTACGAGTTCGGGCCCTTCCAACTGGATCCCCCAGAGCGACTCCTCCTCTGCGAAGGCCAGGCTGTGCCTATGCCCCCCAGGGCCTTTGACCTGCTGGTTTTCCTCGTGGAGAGGCAGGGGCATCTCGTTGAAAAAGAAGAGCTTCTTAAATGCGTGTGGCGCGGCTCCTTCGTGGAAGAAGGCAATCTTTCGGTTGCCGTATCGGTTCTGAGGAAAGCCCTCAACGACGATCGCGGACAGCACAAGTACATCGAGACGGTCTCCAAAAGGGGCTACCGGTTTGTAGCCGACGTCAGGCAGGTCGGTGAACCCGAAAACATATCGGGTTCCACCAAATTGGACGCGTTTCGGGTCAACGCCGAGGGGAGGCTCACTCCGGAACTGCCCACGGCAATCTCGCCCAAAGCAGTCCGCCGGTCCCCTAAAGGAATTCTGCGCTGGAGTCTCTTGGCAGCGGTGTGCCTGGGCATGTTGTTGATTTTGATCAGAGTCGTTCCGCGTCACGAAAACAACCGCAGTCAGAGCCCATCGGGAGTGGAGATTCGGTCGCTTGCCGTTCTTCCCTTTCAGACGTTGGGCGCGAAGCGTGACGACGAATATTTGGGCCTGGGAATGGCCGATGCCTTAATCACCAGGCTGGGTAATACCGGGAAAATCATCGTACGTCCGACCAACGCCATTCAGAAGTACGCGGGCGAAGAGCTAAATCCGCAAGCCGCAGGCAAGGAGCAAGCCGTCGACGCCGTCCTTGACGGCCGCATTCAGCGAGAGGCAGATCGCGTCCGTCTGACTGTACAACTCATTCGCGTGCGTGACGGAGAGCAACTTTGGGCTGAGACTTTCGACAAAGAGTTCACGAATATCTTCGCTTTGGAGGATGCACTCTCGGAACGTGTGGCCCAATCCATACGCTTAAAGCTGACTGGAGAGGAAACCAGGCGCTTCACAAAACGCTCTACCGAAAGACCGGACGCCTATGAGGCGTACGTCAAGGGCCGTTACTTCTGGAACAAGCGGACTGAGAAAGGGATGAAGAAAGGCCTGGAATATTTTCGCCAGGCAATGACTCTCGACCCCACGTTCGCCGAAGCCTATGTCGGCGTTGCGGATTCGTACGCCACTCTCGGCCTTTACGCGATCATTCCCCCCAGAGAGGCATTTCCCGCGGCTAAAGAAGCTGCGAAGCGGGCATTGGAAATGGATGATGGACTAGCCGAAGCCCATGCGACCATGGGTTTTATTAATTTCTACTACGACTGGAACAAAACCGACGCCGAAAATGAATTCCGCCGTGCCCTGGCAGACAACCCCAATTATGCGATGGCACATTCCTGGTACGGTGAGAACCTCGCGGCCATGGGAAGATTCCCGGAAGCCGTCGCGGAAGCACAGAGCGCCTTGGAAGATGATCCCCTCTCACTGATCATTGGAAGCAACGCGGGATGGACCTTGTCGCTGGCTGGCAAAACCGATCAGGCGATTGAAATCCTCAAGAAAGCCATTGAAATTGACCCCACTTTTCCCCGCACGCATTTTCGGTTAGGCAGAGCGTACGAGCAAAAAAAGTTGTACGATCTTGCGATTTCTGAGTTGGAGCAGGCGGTTTCCCTGTCTGGAGGGGATGCCTGCTACAACGGCTCGCTCGGACATGCCTACGCGGTTTCCGGCAAAACAGAACAGGCACGCATGGTCTTGCATGATTTGGAAGGTCGAACTAACCAGGCATATGTCCCCTCGTACGCAATCGCACTGGTCTATGCAGGGCTCGGCGACAAAGACCGTGCCCTCACCTGGCTGCAAAAGGCGTTCGATGACCGATCCACCTCGATCGCCTTTCTCAAGCTGGATCCCGAACTCACCGGCCTCCATTCCGATCCACGTTTCGATCAACTCTCCCGGCGTGTGAACTTCTAGTCGGCAGGCTAGTGCACGTTCTTGTCGAGCCAACTCATGAAGAACTTGGCGATCTCCGCGCTGTTCTTTTCTGACATCATCTGGTGACCGTTGCCAGGTAGTCCCACATCTTCGAGGTTGACGTACTCGGTTTTCACCCCGGCCTGGTTGAGCCACTTCGCCACGCAGTGGGCATATGGCCGATGGTAGCTTGCCTGTCCTGAGACGTTGAGGACCGGAATCCCCTCGAGGTTGATCAATTTGTGCGCAGGTTCCTTCTGGATCCAGCAGGGATCAAGGTCCGGGCCGTCCGGCTTATCTTGCCGAACGGTCTGCAACTCCGAGGCTTCTTTGATCGGCGGATCGTAGTGAATCGGGAAATTTGTTAGTCCCCATACGTGGCCCGGACCACGCGCGTCCAATTCCATGTTCTCGATGGGAGGGCCCCATGGTTCAGCCGCGATGATGCCCTTCACCAGTTTCGGTCGGGCATCGGCCAGCAGCCATCCAGACGTCGCCAACCGTGAGTGCAACAGCAAAACAACCGGCTGGCCGATCAGATCGACCAATTGCACCAGATCATCAGCCGAAAGCTGTTCCATGTCATCGGCTGAAGGAAATCCAAGCTCGGTCTTGGCGAAATAGTCGAACACTGGGTCGCCGATCTTGCCTTTGTTCGCCCCATCGCTCGGCCACTGTGTGTAATTCTTCGATTGAGGCCAATAGCGCTGCGGGTTTGTCGGTGGGTGGCCACCCGTCCAGACTTCTTCCATCAGTGCGCCGGTACGGGGCGGAATGAGATCTCCATCCAGTCCCGGAACGTATGCCGCACGTCCTCGGCCGGGAAAGTCCATCATGTAGACGGTGTAACCCTGATTTACGAAGTCATATGCCCAACCAGGGCGACCGTCTGGTGTCTGCAACAGCGCGATGTCCGTTTGACCGCCTCCGGCCCCTACGAACAGAACCGGGTACGGATGCCGGATCTTCTTCGGTACCCACACATCGACATACATCGTGCCGTGCATCCGCTCCTTGCCCGGCTCACCGACCCACTTGCCGCCGACATAGAAATGGCCTTGACGTCCGATGTTTTCAGTTGAAAACGTTGGCACTGATGTTAGAGGAATCGAAACTTTGGCATCATTCGCCTGTACTACAAGCCCGCTGATGATCCCGACGAGAACAACTGTCACGACTGCTGCGATCGACATTTTCCGCTTCATTGAATTGTGGTCCCCAGAATTGCAGAATTCGTTTCGCTCGCACTGCACTCGAACCCGACCGAGTGAGCCACGAGTCCTTGGTTAACTAGCGCATCGCTGGGATCGGTGTCAATGACTGACGTTTCGTTTTGACCGCCGACCGAGGTCTGTCGCGAGTCGTGCATGGCTGCACAGTTCGGATAAACTGTTCGCCATGACAGAACGACTGAAAGGCAAAGTGGGCATTGTTACGGGCGCCGGAAGTGGAATTGGACGCGCATGCGCAATCGCTCTAGCGAAGGAAGGGGCACGAGTCGCCCTCGTCGGGAGAAGAAAAGATCACGTTGAGAAAGTTTCGCGGGAAATTGGCGATCTTGCCGTAGCTTTACCAGCCGATGTTTCCAAGACGAGCGAAATCACCCGCTTGCTGGACGAAACCGTAGGTCGATTCGCCGGACTGAATTTTCTCGTAAACAATGCAGGGGTTCTCCACGTCGGGGATGCCGAGCGGATCACCGAAGAACAGTGGGACCACACCTTCAATCTCAACGTTCGTTCCGTGTGGTTGATGTCTCGAGCCGCATTGCCACACATGAGAAAAGCGAGCGGTGGCTCGATCATCAACATGGCTTCCGTACTCGGGATTGTCGGCGTACGCAATCGCGCTGCCTATGCTTCCTCCAAAGGTGCGATCGTCCAATTGACGAAGTGCATGGCGATCGATCATGGGCATGAAAATATTCGAGTGAATGCCATTTGTCCGTCATTCGTCGAAACCGAATTGACTGCGCATCTTGTCGGACAAGCCGCCGATGCGAAGTCATTCCTTCGCGAACGGACCGCTGCGCATCCCATCGGCCGACTCGGCCGTCCGGAGGACATTGCAGGACTGGCCGTGTATCTGGCGAGCGACGAATCATCCTGGGTGACGGGAGCTATCATGCCGGTGGATGGAGGCTACGTTGCGTTGTGAAGCGCGCGTCGATCCCTGCAGCGAGTTCCTCTATTTTGCAACGGACCAGCGTGGATCCCTTCGCCAAGAGCAAAAGGCGATCCACCGTACAGACCAAGTGGGCGAGCCCGCAAATTCCCAGCCAGAGATCTAGATCCTTCCCTCGAGGTCCCCCCAGAGTGCAAAAGTTACTTCCGAGACTCCTAAGCCACGTAGCGCCGTCGATATAAGCAGAAAGCCAAAGTGATACGACACCGACACAGACTATATTCGGGTTCAATGCAAGCTCCAGTTGCAAGGTTGCTAGAGAAAGCAAAAACAACACTGCAAAATGACGTGCTCGAATTTGTACTGCGTCTGCCACGAAGGTCATCCATTTGAATCACTCTCGCAATGCGGGAAATGGTAGCAGAGGAGGAACCAGCGTACTCTTTCGTCGCGTGTGGCCCCGCCAACGCCCAGCTCACTTGTGCAACGGCCTCGCGGCAGAGTACCGTGAGGGGGAAGGTCGTTCAGTTTAGTCGAACGGAGAACTTCCTTGAGCGTTGATGGGGCCCAAGATGTCACCCAGTTGCTCGCGGCTTGGGGCGCGGGCGATCAAGCTGCCTTCGAACAGTTGGTTCCGCTGGTCTACGCGGAACTAAAACGGATAGCTCGGCGGCACATGTATGGAGAACCCGAAGGCCATGTGCTGCAGACTACCGCGCTCGTCCACGAAGCGTTCTTGAAGATGGTCCCCCAGCAGAACGCCAAATGGCAGAACCGCGCCCATTTCTTTGCCGTCTCAAGCCAGCAGATGCGCCGCATTCTAGTGGACGCGGCGCGAGCACGAATGCGCCAGAAGCGTGGTTCCGATGCACCTGTTGTTTCGCTCGACGACGCGCCGACGCTTTCGCTCTCGCGGGCGGCCGAGTTTGTCGCTCTGGACGACGCACTGCAGGAACTCGCGAAGCTCGACCCCAGGCGCTGCACTGTGGTTGAAATGCGATACTTCGGTGGCATGACCGAGGACGAAACGGCTGCTGCTCTGAACGTTTCCGTGGTCACTGTGACCCGTGACTGGAAGGCTGCCAAAGCCTGGCTCTATACAACCCTCAATAACACAGGCCGCGAGACGGCGGGACCTCGTGGATGAACCAGGAACGTTATCGCCAGATCGAGGCGCTGGCTGAAGCCGCACTGAAATTAGAGGGTTCCCACCGCCAGGACTTCTTGCAGCGCGCATGCGGCAGTGACCAGGATTTGTTCCAGCGCGTTGCGGCCCTGGTGGAGGGGTACGAGGCTTCGGATGATTTTCTGGAGCGATCCGCGCTGGAGAGCTGGGCTCGCGACGCAGCCGAGGGCGGTCCCGGCCGGTCAAGAGCGCTCGGAGTTCTTGCCATTTCCCCGCTCGGTATGTCACTCGCCGGCCGCGATCTGGGTCGATTTCTGGTGCTAAAGAAACTTGGGGTCGGCGGTATCGGCGAGGTGTGGCTTGCGAAAGACAAAGAACTGTCGCGCGAGGTAGCTCTCAAATTCCTATCGCCGGAACTCGCAGGCGGTTCCGATCAGGCTCGCCGGTTCCAGCAGGAAGCGCGAGCGGCCTCGGCCTTGAACCATCCGAACCTGATAACGATCTTCGACATCGGGGAATTCGAGGGGCGGCAGTTCATTGCCCAGGAATACGTTCCCGGTAAGACCTTGCGGAAAATGCTTTCGACGGGTCCACTCACAGCAGAAACAGTTGTTGACATTGCCACGCAAATTGCGGCGGGCCTGCGGGCGGCGCACGCGGCAGGGGTCGTTCATCGCGACATCAAGCCAGAGAACATCATGATTCGGCCGGACGGAGTGGTGAAGATTCTCGACTTCGGCATCGCTCGTTTCCTGGAGGAAGGAGGTTCGATCGACCATAAATCTGCAACCGAATTGACGCGTCCAGGATTCATTCTTGGCACCGCGCGTTATATGTCTCCCGAGCAGGCGCGCGGTCTGCCGGTAGACGGTCGTAGCGACATCTTCAGCTTCGGTGTGGTGCTGTACGAGATGTTTACCGGGAGTGCGCCGTTTGCTGGAACAACTCCTTCCGATGTGCTGGCCGCCATTCTCACATACGAGCCACCCCCGCTCTCGCAAAACGCAAGCCACGTGCCTGCTGAGTCCGAGCGAATTGTTCGTCGCTGCCTTGCCAAAGACCCTGCCGCGCGCCATGCGTCCGCTGCCGCTCTGCATGAGGATCTGACGAGCGTGGCGGCAAAGGCGAGACGAACTGCTTCACCACTGAGCCCATGGATCTACGGAGCCATTGCAGTCCTAGCGGCGGTCGCGATCGCTGTTGGGCTCGCTCTGAGTTCCCAGCGGGAGCCACTTCCGCAATTCGGCTTGATGAAGATTACGCGGCTGGCCATGAGGGGCGAAGTTTCGGATGTGAGCATCGCCGGGGATGGAAAACTCCTGGCGTACATCATGGGCGAGGGTGAGAAGCATAGCATCCGGATCCGAGAAATCTCTGGGTCCAACGAACGAGTGGCAGTGCCGGCAGACGATGGGGAGCTCTCCGGGATCACGTTCTCCCCCGACGACTCCTACCTCTATTACCGGCGAAGGGGAAGTGATGGGATCGGTAACCTGTTTCGAGTTCAGGTGAACGGTGGGCCCCCCAAGTTCCTTATCGGCGACGTTAGCGGCGGCGCGGCCTTGTCGCCTGACGGGAAACGTGTCGCTTTCATTCGGCTCAAGCCTGTCACTTGGGAGGCTTCTCTGATGGTGAGTAACGCCGATGGAAGCGGTGAATTCCCCGTCCAGACCGCGCGCCGGCCGCAGTTTCTTGATGAGCGTGCCGTGGCGTGGTCGCCCGATGGTCAGGCGATTGCGTGCTTCGGCGGAGAATCGGCACCCGAACCAGATGCTGCATTCCATCTGGTTGAAGTCAGCCTGCGCCATCCTGGCCAGCGCATCATCACACCACAATTGTGGAGGCCGCTTGGGCTGGCTTGGGCCGCGAAGGGAGATGTCCTGATCGTGACAGCGACAACGCCGGGAGATTTGCAACAAGTGTGGATGGTGCGACACCCCACTGGCGAGGTTACGAGGCTAACGAATGACTTGAGCAACTACGGTCGAGTCTCGATCACTGACGATGGCAAGTCGATTGTTGCCGTACGGAGTGAGAGTTCCGTCTCCATTTGGGCTGCAACCAGCAGCGACAACTCGCGTTTCTCACGGATCAGCGCGTCTATTCCGTCGCCTCGCACCGCGGTCGGATGGACTCCGGACGGCGGAATCATCTACAACGACGCTGCCGATGGCTTTCGCGACATTTGGCACATGGATGCGAACGGTGCGAATGCGAAGCGCCTTACCTCGTCGCTCTTCAACAAGGATGAGCTCGTTCTCACTCGTGACGGGCGCTACATCGTCTATCAACAGGACCCGCACATCTGGCGGGTAAGAAGCGACGGTACTGAGCCAACACAGTTGACTCATGGCCGTCTCGATGTACATCCAGACGTGAGTCCGGACGGAAAAAGCGTTGTCTATGCCTCCTTCGCCGATTGGGTTCCCGGCATTGGTGGTGAGCCAACTCTATGGCGTATCTCCATCGACGGAGGAGAAGCCACGCAGATTTCGCAGGAACCCGCGTCCGTTCCCGGCGTATCGCCCGACGGCAAGCAGATCGCTTACCTTCATTTCCCCGGGAAAGACCCACGCATTTCCAGTGCTTTGCTAGCCGTGACCGATACCGATGGCAGCGGACGGTTTACGCTGTTCCAGCGTTCGCCGGCGGCGGGAACAACGCTCTCCTGGAGCCCGGATGGAAAGGCGCTCGACTTCGTCGTGAACGCCAACGGGGTGGGCAATATCTGGCGTCAGCGACTTACGGGTGGATCGCCCACTCAGGTCACCCATTTCGACCGGGACGATCTGATTCACTTCTCCTGGTCGCCCGAAGGCCGATTGCTGTGCACCCGCGGCAACACGACCCGTAGCGCGATACTGATCCAGAACTTCCATTGAGATCTTGACGAACAGCGAGCATGGGAATCGGCTCCTTAAGGCGTGGGACACAGGCTCATGTCTATGGGTACAGTTTTGTGCGTCAGATGAAGTCCTGTTTTCCTGATTCATTCCTTTGGCACGTGAAGTCATTGCCGATAAATCGCGTTTACGCTTATTGCGCCTGCGTGCCTGATCGAGGATCGACTGCGCACGTGAACTACGCGCGCAGTCAACCCGCTTTTGGGACGCGAGGAGCTAAAGCACCGTGCAGGTCGTCCGCGTGACATTGAAGTAAGTGTTCTGCGAGATCGTGTCCCCGCTGTTGTTGATCTTCAGCCCAAGACCGCAAAAGCCGGCGATAATAGTATTCTTGGTGATGGTGTTTCCGCCCGGCACGCTGTTGTCGTTTACTAGAATTCCACTGGCGCCGCTGATCCGGTTGTTCGAAACAACGGCCTGTGTCTGCGCGAAGAGAGCGATGCCGCCTCCGGACGGAATCGCCGCGATAGTGTTGCCCGTGATGGTCAGCAACGAACTGTTATACGCCGCAATCCCAAAATTAACATTGCCGGCGATGAAGTTGTTCGCGACTGTCGCGCGCCCACCGAGCTGTTGAATTTCTATGCCGTCGCCCGTCGGTATAAGCGGTTCGATGATGTTGCCGGTCACCATCGTGCTGGAGCCATAGTCGATCTCCAGACAGGCGCCGTCGCAACCGCTTAGGTAGTTGCTTGAGAACGTGAAATTGCTGGTCAGGTCGAGGAAGGCCGGGATAGATAAGGAGCACTGCGGCATATCCACGACTGACGAGTTGGTCATGCTCCCGCTGGCGGCCTGGAACAGGATCCCGACCGGGTGCACGCCGAACGTGCAAGCGGTGCCTCCGCCGCCGTCGATGGAGATATTGGTGACAGCGACACTCGCATTTAAGACGAAGACCTGCACAGCGAGATCTCCGAGGAGTCCGCTCTTGCCATTTTTCGGCACACCGGTGGTGGGCACGGTGATCACGACCGCGTCTGATTTGCCGGAAGGCACGCCCTTTAGCGTCAGATTCTTCGTGATGGTCAGAATTTCGGGATAGGTTCCGGGACAGATCTGTATCGTGCTGCCTACATCTCCGGCGTTGATAGAAGCTTGAATCGTAGTGAATTGCGTGCCCGTCCTGCATTTGCCCACGACTGCGTTGGAGACGGCCCAGCTTTGCGCCGGCAGTATGGCCAAGGCCAGAACAGCAATCAGCATTGCGAAGTGTCGCTTTGTCATGACATTCTCCTTAGAGTTTAGGGGTCTTAGGCCAGTGAACCGCTGTTCTGGCCGCCCTACTGACAAACGCGACGTTTTGGGGTCAACTCCCGCAGGCGCGCGGAAAAAAATCTTGTGGTGGAACGTGAGAGCGCTAACCGATTTGATTACGGATGGTTGGTCCCTAGGTTTAATCGGAAATGTCTCGGGCAGGACCCTTTCAGAATGCAGAAAACTCGATCCGAGGCGTTTTCGATCAGACCTCATGCAGCTTTGCGCACCAAACATGAAGATAGAGTCCCACTGGCTAGCTGTGTAGAGACCTGGGGAACGCAAGAAAACGGGCAGCCTTGGGGGTCCGAATGTTGGCAGCCGCAGCAGTGCTTAACTTCTGGTCGAGGTGACGGCGCTGCTCCGGCAGTTCTAGCGCCTTTGCCGCTGGTAATGTTCTTTAATTAGACGATCGTAGTCGCCACGCCTCCATCTAGCCCCACGATCAGCCGTTCGAGGTCGGTAGTCTTCTTCGAATCCGGCTCGCAGATCAGCGCATCTTTGGTAACGGGAAAATCAGATCGTCAGCGGGGTGGGGCCTCGATAGCTCGAAGCCAGCCGAAGACGGCAACGGGACCATTCTGCGATTCATCGATCTTGGCGGCGAGCCGCGGGCCGTTACGATCCATTTGCCGAATCTATCGATAAGCAAGATCGTTGCGACGGTTGCAATCGAACGGGGCCAGAAGAAGATCGTGCCGGAGGATGTGCACACTTCCAAAATCGCTGTTCGAGCCCATCAAATTCTCAGGGTTCAGTTTGATTCTCCAGTCAGTTTAAGTGCGCTCGTTGTGCGCCAGCGCGATTGTATTCGGGCATTGGTCCTCGCCTAGTCGGGCTCGTCATACACGCCAATCTCAGCCACGTGGGGCATCTTTTTGCTGGCCTCAAGCAGGAGCCGGACTTTCTGCGACGAGACGCGCGGAATGCGAAGAATTGTCGTTGGTGCAGGTGTTTCGCCGCCTATCAGAGTGATCCATCTCGCGCCGTCCCAACGCTGAAAACAATAGCTCCGGATGCGGCTCTGCGGGTAGTCATCCCATCGACCGACCGGCTCCACCAGCGAAACAACGTTGAAGCTCTCCGGCTTTTTCAGATCCAACTCTAACCAGCCAGAAGTTTGGCCTTCATCCAGGTACCAGCTCGATCTGAAGTCACCATCGTTCGCCTCATCCGGTCCTACGGTATCCGGGTAGGAGTTGGCATGAATGGGCGTGCCCTTTGCCAGGTTCCGCGTCGTGATCACAACGTGCTCGCTGAGTTTTGCCATGGGTCCGGGGTGCTTCCATGCCTTGCCAATCTCTTCCAGTCGGCTCAGAACGTTCGGCGCCAGGAGCCCTTCACGGGTTGGGGGAGCATTCAGAATCAAGTTGCAGTGTCTGCGATTCAGCGGCTCAAGCCATTCGTCCACCACAGTCGTTACCGCCTTGAGATGTCCATTCGCGTCACGCTGTTTCCAGAACCATCCATCCGTAAGGGTCACACAAGAAAGGGCCGGCACGTCGCTGTCTTCCGGAACCTTCTGCCCGGCGTTCTGCTCAAACGCCTTCACATCGGAATAGTAAAGTCCGCCGGGAGGATATTGACTGGCATTGAGGTCGCAGATCAGGCACTTGGGCTGCAGGTTCTTGATGTGCTGATAGATCTCGTGGAACGGCACCTCTTCATACGTGATGCGGCTCCATGGCGCATCCCATCCATCGGTGATGAGGATGTCGACCTCTCCATAGCCGGTTAGCAGTTCCGTCAGTTGATCTCTGATGAGCTTTACCTTGGCCGGAGTGATGTTGAAGTGTCGGATATCGTCGCGCAGCGACAGAATTGAATAATAGAGGCCCACTCGCAGGCCCGCTTTGCGAAATGAATTCACATAAGCGCGTACGACGTCGGTCGAATGCGATGTCTGCCTCACGCTTGCCGCTGGTGTCGTTGTTGGCCATAGGCAGAAACCATCGTGATGCCGGGTCGTCAAGCATCCCCATGTCATGTTGGCCGACCGCGCCGCCCTGGCCCATTGATCCGTATCGAGGGCGGTGGGATGAAACAGATCGGCCTGCGAGGTGGGATCGCCCCATTCGCGGTCCTGAAATGTGGCCATATTGAAGTGCACAAACATGCCGAAACGCAAGTCAACAAATCGCTGTTGCAGATCGAGAAGCGGTTGCGAGCGACGCGCAGTTGCCCGATGCGCATAGTTCTGTTCTACTGCAGCACCGTGATGAGGGGCTAGTATCACTGCAGTCGCCGTTTGCGCGGCCCGTTGGAAGAATTCCCTTCTTGTCGGCATCATCGATACGTGATCCCCCTGTAGTATAGGTCTCATGCGAGTCAGTTGTTCTAGAGCCGAAGCGGTCTGAATCAAGTTCGAGCGCCGGAGGCCGAATTTGCACTCGACGCGAGAGACTCCATTCTGCCGATTATTCTGTCGACGGTTCTCAGTCAGCACACAACAGCTCGCCCGACTCTGTTATTCAAAGCGGTCATGCCACCCTAGCTCCCCCTTCATTGCGCTCCTTGCCGTTCGAGCGTGAAGAATATCGCCTGGAAGTCACCACGTAGAGAGACGCTGACGCCATGGTGCATCCAGTAGTCCCCGCTCGCTCTCTGTACCGTACCATCAGCGAGCGTGCCTTCCTCGACACGAAGACCGTACACAACCTCCCGATCAAGCCCGCGCATATAGAGCCGCGGATAGGGCTGTCCTTCCTGACTGGAATGCAGGAACGCGAAGACGGCCGCCTCATGACCATCGCGCGCCACCGATTCGGTCGCAGAATATTCGCTGCCTCCACCCGGCGAGATCAGGCGGTAAAGAGCGCCCTCCTGCACAGTTGCACGCACAGCCTTGTATTCGGCAATGAGCCTTTTCGCGGCCACGAAATCTTCGGGGGTCCATCTGTTCAAGTCGGCACCGACGCCAAGGCTGCCCTGCATCGAGGAAAGAAATCGATATTCAAGCGAGGTGGAGCGGCCATTCATCCAGTTTGGAGAATCGGTCACCCATGACATCATCACCCCAGGGGCGTAGGCGTAAGTGAAGCCGTCCTGAATGCTGAGGCGGTCGAAAGGGTCTGTGTTGTCGGATGGCCACACCTCATCGGTCAGTCGCAGGATGCCGAGATCGACGCGCGCTCCACCGCCGGAGCAGGACTCAATTTCCACGTGCGGGTGCCTTCTGCGCAGCTCAGCAAAAATGTTGTAGAGGTTCTGCACATATTTGACGTAAACTTCCTTCTGCTTTTCAGGCGCCGCGGCCGGCCATCCCGGTTCCGACCAATTGCGGTTGTAGTCCCACTTCAGAAATGCAATGTCATTCTCGCTGAGTAACTGATCGAGGAAGGCATACACGTAGGCTTTGACATCTTTGCGCGCGAGGTTCAAGACAAGCTGATTACGGCCCTCAGTCTGTGGGCGATCGGTAAATTTCAAGACCCAGTCCGGATGCTTCCGATACAGATCGCTGTCCGGATTTACCATCTCCGGCTCGACCCACAACCCGAAGTCCATGCCCAGCGCATGCACTTTGTCGATCAAGGGCTTCAAACCGCGCGGGAACTTTTGTAGATTCACATACCAATCGCCCAGCCCGGCATGGTCGTCTTTTCTGTGACCAAACCAGCCATCATCCATTACGAATCGCTCGACTCCAATGCTCGCAGCCTTCTCCGCCAAGGCTTCTTGTCCAACTTCGTTGACATCGAAGCCCGTTGCCTCCCAAGAGTTATAGAGGATCGGCCGAAGTCGACGATGCGGAGCCTGGGGGACTGTGGAATCGAGCTCGAGTCGGTGCAAGAGCCGCGACGCGCCGCCGACACCCTCATGGGAATATCCACCGTAAAACTCAGGCGTCTCCAGGGATTCACCAGGGGCAAGGACATAGGAGAAATCAAACGGTGTATATCCGCCTGTTATGCGCACGCGGTTTTGCCAGTCCGTTTCGACGTTGATCTGCCAGGAGCCGCTCCACCCAAGTGCGCCAAACCAAACATCCCCGACATCCTGATCGGGTTGACTGGACCGTTCGATCGCGAACCATGGGTTTACCTCGTCACCGGTAGAGCCACGCCGACTCTCGAGGACGATCTTTCCGGGATGCAGCGGCTCCTGCTGCAGATTCCATTCTCCCGCCCATCGACCGGTGAGGTAGCGCAGCTGGTAGTTATTGCCTGGGCCCAGGTTCCAGGTCGCTGCAAAAACCTGTTCGATGGTGAACGGCAGCTTGGTTCGATTCTCAATACGAGCCGAGCGCGCGAGCACGCCGGTTTCCTCGTCCATCCGGTAGATCAGATCTACGAACACATCGCGGCTGATGTCTTTGAGCGAGACGGTCAAGGTGTTGTGCTGAATCGTGTGTGATACGTAGTGCAAGACCAGATCGCGATTGCCATCCGGAAACGTGATTTTCAAATTGGGCACGACTACCAAACCACCGCCCCATCCGGTGAACTCCTGTGGAGTGGCGTTCACCGGCAGATCAAAGGCTGAAGTCCCTCCATCGGCACGCGCCGGCGGTGTGGGATCTGCAAGTTGCAGGCGCTGCCCCCAATAGAGGGTCTGTACTTCACCATTCTGATTCACACCGAACACGTACGAGACATCGGCTCCATCTATGCGGAAGGTGTGTGCTGTCTCCTCATAGAGAATCCGCGCCGGTGCGACTCCAGCGGATTGGCCCAGCGCTGAAGATACAAGCCCGCTCAGACAAACACAGCAGGCAACCGCCAGCAAGGTCCCGAAGCGGCGACAGAGTGATGGCTCAAAGATCCGTCCAGATCGCATGAAATCTCTTTTGCGCATTTGATCCCTCCGAGAGTGGTCCGTACAGGTCATCCCGCCTCGAGCTCTCGAAACATCGCGACGGGAATTGCGTGTTCCGTTCCCTGGCGCAGATGCACGTTCGCCGTCCGGGATCGATATCGGATAGTTAGGTCGGTCTCACGGTCCGCTTTCACGGTCGCAGAAGATAAGCGGCCGTCTCGCCAGTAGATCGAGACCGTGATGCCGCCGCGCCCACGCAAACCGCGTACGGAGCCACTCGGCCACGCTGGCGGTAAACCGGGGAGCAAATGGAGCACATCGCCGTGCGATTGGAGCAGCATCTCGGCGATGCCTGCGGCCCCTGCCGTATTGCCGTCAATCGCGAAGATATTGCTTTCTGCACCCGCTACTCCGCCTCGGGAATAGGTCAATAGTGAATCATCCGCGGCATGAGCAATAAGGCCAAGCAGGTGACGATGCGCCGCCTCTGCATCCAAGAGCCGAGCATAGTAATTCACCAGGTTTGCACGGCTCCACTCCGTGTCCTCCCAGTTTGGCTGTTGAATGCGCCGCTCGATGGTCACGCGCGCCGCGGCGGCCAGAACGGGCGTCTTGTCTGGCGAGATCTGGTCTTCAGGATAGAGGGCGATGAGGTGGGAGGTATGCCGGTGGTTGAGTTCGGCCTCGTCGAAGTCTTCAAGCCACTCCTGCAACTGGCCATGTTTGCCGACCTGTAACGGTGCCAGACGATCCCGGGCGCCGGCGACCTGGGCACGCCACTTCTCATCGAGGCCAAGCATTTCGGATGCCTGCATGCAAGCCGAGAACAGCGAATAAACAAGGACGCGGTCACAGGTTGGCCCCATTGAGTCCGAACATGGTTTCCCATTATCGGGCGCGATAAACCAGTTTTCCGGAGAGTTGGACGGACCGGTGACTAGCCATTTTTTCGTTGGGTGCTCGACCATGTACGAAAGGAAGAATCGGGCTGCGTCGCGCAGCACGGGATAGGCTTTCTCGCGAAGGAAGATCGGATCGCCGCTGAAGCGGTAATGTTCCCAGAGTTCGAGAGCGATCCATACACCGCCGGTCACAAATATGCCCCAGCCGAGACCCCACCCCGGTGCGGAGTACCCCCAGGCATTTGTCACGACGTGTGCTACCCAGCCCTCCGCGCCGTACATCTCCCGTGCCGTTCGCGCGCCGCTGAGGTGCAGCGTCTCCACCAGTGCGGCAAGCGGAGCTTGGCATTCACTGAGATTGCCAACCTCACACAGCCAGTAATTCTGTTGTGTGTTGATGTCCAGGTGAAAATCATCAGTCCACCCCATGCCGGCGGCGAGACCATCGTTCCAAATCCCCTGCAAGGCGAGTGGCAACGGCGAATCTTCGCGCGATCCTGCAATCGTCAGATAGCGCCCATATTGAAAGAACAGCGCACATAGCTCAGGATCATCACCACCAGCCACGAGCCGCTTTCTCCGCTCGTCGATGGGCAACTTCGCGAGGTCACCCCCTTGCCCCAGATCAATGGAGACGCGACGGTACAAAGCGCCATAGTCCGCGATGTGAGCTTCGCGCAGAGATTGGTACGATTGCGTGCGAGCAGTGCGCAGGAACGCAGAGCAGGCTTCCTCGGGCATTCCCCCTCGGAAGTCGCTCGCGATAGCGATCAACAGCGTGACGGAATTGGCAGCCTGAACCGTAATTCTTCCATTGGCGCTGTGCATCTCCCCGGATTCAGGCCCGTATTCAGGAATGACCTGAACCTGACATTCGAACCGAGTTCCGTCTCTCCCATCGCTATGGAGACTCTCCCAGGCATGTCCGTTGAGCGCCAGACTTCCGGCTTCAGCGGTAATCTTTCCCGGCAACCGCGGTTCTCCAAATGCAATGTTGCAGGAAAATCCGCCCGGCTTACTCGACTCCATTCGAACGACGATGACTCCCGCCGGGTGTGAGGCAAATACTTCGCGATGAAGCATCACGTCGCCAGCAGCGAACTCGACCCGGGCAATGGCGTCATCAAAATCGAGGGAGCGCCGATATCCGGAGATCTTTGCTTGCAGGATCGTTTCGATCTCCAGGAATGCCATCGGCAAAGCAGTACCGAATTGACTTCCCCGGCCCAACAGATTTTTCCGGCAGAGTTCCTCTGCTTCGGTGTAGCGTCCTGCAAAGAAAAGGTTGCGGATGGCCGGTATGGACTCCCTCGCGGCAGGATTCAGCTCGCGGACCGCAGGTGCGCCCGACCACAACGTACTCTCGGTCAGGTGCAACCGCTCGCGGGCAGGGCCTCCGAAGACCATGGCCCCGAGCCTGCCGTTTCCCACCGGCAAGGCCTGCAGCCACCGGTCAGCTGGGTACGCGAACCAAATCGGCGTCTTTTTGATTTCTGGCATGACCAAGCCCCTGGGAAGTATGGCGGTGGCCATAGCGGCGAGCATGAAATCGCGCCGATTCGGTTTCACGCGAATAGCCTTTCGACAGGTTAAAGGGCACTGAGCCCATATGCCATCAGATGGCGTGTACGTTCACGATACCAAAAAATTACACACCCTTTACCGAATCTGTCAAAATTGACATGACATCGCTTTCCGGATTTAGGCGATGTGAGAATTGAGAACGACTCTCGAAATGCGATCGGCAAACAAAGACCTCAAAGCGGCCGGTATCCGTGACATTGCAGAAGCTCTGGGAACCTCGATTGGCACAGTCGATCGTGCTCTGCATGGCCGCAGCGGAGTAAGCGCCCGCACCAAGGCGCGGGTACTGCGCATGGCCGAACAACTCGGCTACAAGCCCAACATTGCTGCCAGGTCGCTTAAGCTTAACCGCAACATTCGAGTTGCGGCCGTGCTTCCCCGCGAGATCGCAGCTTTTTTCGATCCTCTGCGCGCGGGTATTCAAGCTGCCGCGGACGAAGCAGTGGGCATGCAGCTCACGCTCGATTTCATCAATTTTCCGCGACTTGGTTCGGGCGATGCCGCGGCCCTTGAGAGCGCTGCGGCGAAGAAGTACGACGGGATTCTCTTCACGCCCGGACGCCCCCGCGAATTGGGTGGAATTATTCAACGCATCGTGGGGCAAGGGGTCCCCATGCTTTGCGTCGCCAGCGATGCGCCGGACAGCGGCCGCATCTCGTCTGTCACCGTGGACGCCTACATCAGCGGCGCACTCGCAGCGGAACTGTTGTCACACAAGTTGCAAACTCCGTCCCGAGTGGCAACCATTACCGGCGATTTAGCTACCTTCGACCATGCCGAGAAACTTCGTGGCTTTGCCGCGACCCTCGCGATGCTTGCTCCGCACCTTACCCTGCTTCCTGTCGTCGAATCCCACGAAAGCGCGGAGGATGCCTACCGCCAATCCATCACTCTGTTGAAGGCCAAAGCGCGCCCCGATGCGATTTACATCAGCACGGCAAATAGCCTCCCGGTGTTTCGTGCGCTTGAAGAACTGAAACTGCTTGGCCGTGTGCAGGTGATTGCGACAGATCTCTTTCCGGAGCTGGTGCCACTACTCGAGTCCGGCAAAGTGCTGGCCACGCTCTATCAACGCCCAGAGGCACAGGGCAAGACTGCGCTGGAAACGCTCATCGCCCACTTGACCCATAAGGACAAGCCCGCCAAGCTTCACCGTTTCGCTCCGCACATCATTCTGCGCAGCAATCTCCCGCTCTTCGTCCACAGGCTCGCCAACGCAGCGCGGATTTCGGGCGGCTAGTGCGAAACCAGTGTTACAGAGGCATGATTCGAGTCATTCAGGATCGAGGCTCCCTGTTTGTCGCGTCGACTTCGCCGTTGTGGAGTCCTGATGCATCGACTCTGGTTTCGCTCGAGTCGCTGATCCTTCGGCCGGCACGAATCGAATAACGCAGCCGCCGCCACTCGCCAAATGCAGGACGAGGGTATTGCTGCTGCGCACATTTTGCTGCCGTATGGAAACATGCTTTGGATTCCGGCCAGCATCGGAGGCGTCTTCATAGATCTTCGCTTTGTACGTCCCGTGCCCAAGAAAGCTTAGAGCGATAGGCAGGTCACGTGGCGTCCAGTTGGTCAGACTTCCCAGGTACCATTCATCCCCGTGACGCCGGGCGAGAGTGACGAATTCTCCCGGTTCACCATTGAGGACCTGGAGAGCATCCCATGTCGTGGGTACATCCTCGATGAATCGGAATGCGGGCTCACTCGCGTAAACCGATGGCGCGTCGGACACCATGGCAAGAGGTTCGTCAAAAACTACGTAGAGGGCAAGCTGCTGCGCCCGCGTTCCCATCACCATGGGACTCTTGTCCCGCGCGACGAATTCTTCCCGCGTTACATTGTCAAATCCACCGGGAGTGTAATCCATCGGACCGCTCAACATGCGTGTAAAAGGAAACGTTGCACGATTGACGGGACCATCGCGGCGACCGGCCTTGTTGTTCTCAAGACCAAGCACCGCTTCATACTCAAGAACATTCGGATAGGTCCTCTGTATACCCCACGGCTGTGTTGCGCCATGAAAATCCACCATGAGATGGTGTTCGGCTGCGAGCTTTGCGACGTCGTAATACCACTGAATCCCTTCCTGATCGTTGCGGAGAACGAAGTCAATCTTTACGCCCGCCACCCCCCATTTCTCGTAGAGGGGGAATCCCTGCTGCATCTGCTCTGCGACGGCCTTGGAATATAGCCATATCCAGACCTTCACGTTTTTCTTCGCGGCGTAATGCACCAGCTCAGGCACATCGACATTGCCGCGCATCTTCGTGATGTCGGGCTCTGACCAGCCGGCGTCAAGCATCATGTACCGAAACCCGGATGCGGCGGCGAAATCGACATAGTACTCCATGTTCCCGGTGGTGTAAGCCGATCGGCCATCCGGCCCCAGATCCCCGTTCCACCAGTTCCAGGCAGCCTTTCCGGGGTGTATCCAACTTGTGTCCTCTACCCGGTTCGGGGGATTGAGGTCGGTGATGAGATTGGACTCGACGAGCTGGCCTGGAGTGTCGCCAAGCAAGATCACGCGCCATGCACTGTCATGGGGGAGGCTGGAATCGACTGCAGGCCCTTTTCCGTCCAGAGCAGGAGAGATCTTGCTAACGACGTAGTGGCCGGTCCAATTGCCGGTTGGGTTTTCGAGGTACATCGCGGCATTGCCTTCAAGGTCGGCTTCACCGACCGCAGCCCAAGCAAGGCCGGGCATGTGCAGCAACATCGGCGCGCCATTCAGAATGTGGCTCGAAACGCCGCCCTGATTGCTGAGAGCGCTCAGAACCTGCGGCACATATTCGCTCTCGTAAGCGCTCTGATAGCTGGGCAGCCGCAGTGCCCAGGCATCTGCGTCCATTACCGGCCGAAATTCGGTGTCCTCCTGTGTCAGTTGGTAGCGCGCGAGCGTAGATTGTGCCGGGATGCGATATCGAAACGCCAGCCCGCTGTTGTAGACCCGGGCCTCGATTTCAAAGACGCGGCCCGGGCCGCTGCTTTCCCGAGCCTCCATGATCAGGCTGTTGTACGGGTCATGAACCGCGGATGTCTTTCCGGCGAACAGACTGTAGTGGTCTGCCCCGGAACCGTGGGCTGCGCTGGCGATGTGAACGGCCGCGCCGAGAGGGGCTTGATTTGCCAGTTCAAGGCGCAGTGCCGAATCCTCAAAGATCTTCTTCTGGTGAAACGTGACCGCGTAGACGAGTTGGCCGTCTGGCTCAGAGCCTTGCTGGTCCGTTCCTGGCTGCACGTTGAAATCCAGGGCGATTTGATGATTCGGCGAACTCACTTCGATAGGGTTCGCCTGGGCGTGAACCGCCAGAGGATGCGAGACTGCGAAGAGCGAAAGAAGACAACAGATGAAACACTTCGACATGGTTCTCCGATCGTGATGGGCAAGGAGTGAACGTGACCGACGCAAACAACGGTGAGACGAATAACGGCTTCCTTTAAGGAGAAGCCGTTCGGTTCCGTTTTCTTGATCGCTAGAACAAATACTTCAATGCCAGCTGGAAGAAGCGCGCATCCGGTGTGTTGTTCTGGAAGAATTTTGGACCCGAGATCAGGCCCCCGTTCGCATTCATGGAATCATTCGGGGTTCCGAGCGTTGGATGATTCAACACGTTGAAAGCATCCGCTCTGAACTGCAGGCTCTGTTCGCGCCACGTTGAAAAGCTCTTGAACAATGACATGTTGACCTGGTAGTAGCCGGGACCATAGATGTTGTTTTGCGGGGTTCCGAGCAACGCGATGGCCGTCGCCCTGTCCGTAACCGGCGCCTGGAACGTGACCGGAACGCCATCGGGATTGACTGATCCTACCGGATGTGTGGCGTCGGAGATCATCTCACCGGGCAGAGGATTTCGGAACGCACATGGGTTGAAGTAGTTCAATTTCGTCTTGACCTGTGCCGGGCACGACGTCAGGCTTGGATTTGTCGGGTCAGGCGTTCCTCCTCCCGCAAACGGGTCGCGTACAGGAAACGCACGGGCGCTGCCGCCCGAGGCCGTGCTGATATTTGGAGAGACCGTGAACGGCGTTCCGGTCTGGGCCGCAAAGGTCAGACTCGAGGACCAGCCTCCAACAATCTTATCGACCCAGCGAGATGAATTGCCGAGGAACGCGCGGCCTCTGCCAATGGGAAGTTCATAGTTGCCGTTGATCGTAAACCGATTGCGGATATCGAAGACAGAGTTGGTCAGTTCATAGATATACGGAATCAAAGCCGGTTGACGGTTTCCGATCGCGGTGAAGAGACCGCCTGCGTCGCTGGCATCATCGAGGGCATGAGACCACGTGTAGGTCGCCAGAAAGGACAGCCCATGCGAATAGCGCTTTTCCACCTTCGCCTGAAGCGAGTTGTAAGTGCTGACACCTGCGTAATGCACTTCGCCGATTCCCCCCAGATCCGGGAAGGGGTTAAACGGATTGGTGTTGGTGCCAGGCCGCCAAAGGCCCGGCGCAGTATTGGGAGCGCCATAGAGCTGCAGGTGCCTGGACAGGTTACCCACGTAGCTAAGGGTAAAGGCCGTGTTGGGCGTGATCTGCTGTTGTATGCCGAGACTAAATGTCATCGTGTAAGGCGGCTTAACCTTCGGATCGATGGAGTGGAAGCCCGGCTGCGAGATAAATGTCTGTAGTTGGCCGCCATTTGTAGCCGGGAGCAAGCCTGCCTGCAGTGTAATGCCCTGTGCGGCAAGGGAAGGGCAATTGCCCGTAACGCAGGTTGGTGTAAAGAAGCTCGCCTGATTCGACCACGGGAAGTTAGCTCCCAAATTGCCATTGCCTTCCGATTGCAGTCCTCCGTAAAAAATGCCAAAACCTGCGCGGACGACGGTGCTACCTCGTGGCGAGTAAGCGAAGCCGACACGCGGCGCGAAATCTGTTTTCTGCGAGGTCACGAGACGGTCGTTATCGACGAACTGTACCGTCACGTTATCTTTCGCCAACGCATTGAGGAAGGGGGCCCCGAGGACAATATTCTGCTGGCTCTTGGGGAACTCAAGAATACCGGAACCCGTTCCGATTCCCAGGGGGCCGGTCACAACAAAGTTCGACTGCTGTCCGCCATTCTCCTTGTAGGGCTGAAAGTAGTCATAGCGCACGCCGAGATTCAGTGTGAGCTTCCGAGTGACCCTCCAGTCATCCTGCACATAGCCCGCGTCGTACCATTGCGCATCGTTCACGTTGGGGGAGACTGAAATGGTCGCATAGTTTTCTTGATCCGCCAGCATGTCTGCCACCGCGGATCCTGTATTGGCCACGCCGACCAATCCGGTGTATTGGCCGCTCCAGTGATATTGCCCGAGATCGGCCGGCGCATAAATGTAATAGAAGCGGATGGCCTGGAACGAAGCTCCAAACTTCACAGAGTGATTCCGCCAGATCTTCGTGACGTTGTCGAGAATCTGGTAGACATTCTGCGACTCGCGGCTGATACCGACCGAGCCCCACTGCTGGATGGTCCCATTGACGTAGCCCAACGGTAGCCCGAAGTGTCCAGGCTTCAAGTTCGATGGTTGCGGCCCGAGTCCCAGCGACGTGTTCAGCCCGGGATTATAGGCGTTTGGCTGCTGGAAGTTGAAGACGCCCCAGTTGTAGCCGAATCTCAATTCATTGGTCAGAGTTGGCGTGAAGATATGAGTTTCGCTGCCCATGAAATTCATCGCCAAGTTGGTGTCGTACTGTCCGCCGTAACCGCTGCCGTCAAGCACCGGGCCAAGGGGCAGTCCGTTTGTCTTTATCTCATGCAGGTAGCTATACCGGGCATAGCTCTGGTCCTTGGCGCTAATATTCCAGTCCAAACGCTGATCCCACTGGATCGTATTGTCGCTATTGCCCACGTTGACAATGTAGTTGTTGTAGAGCTTGCCATTGTTGGCATTGGGGGCAGGGTAGAGGTTCAGAATATTCTTGGCGACCGCGTTGATCTGATTCGCGCAGAAGACATTCTGCTGGCCGTTACAGACCAGGGGCCGATTGGGATCGGCACTGTTCGGCTCATACAGCTTGGTGGGCGCTCCCACACCAGTCAGATCCCCGTTCAGCAACTCTGAGAAGTTTCCCTGCCGCTCAAGGGCAGAGGGAACGTTGATCGGAGTTGGATTGCTGATCGAGATGCGGTTGACTTCTAGATCGCCGAAGTAGAACAGCTTGTTCTTCCAGATCGGAAATCCAAGCGTGGCTCCGAATTGATTCTGGTGATACGGGGGAACCACAGGATGAGGGCCGGCATTCCAGTTGATCGCATCGAGATTGGTATTGCGGAAATACTCCCAAAGATCGCCGTGGATCTGATTCGATCCGGACTTGACGTTGGCCTGCAGGACAGCGCCAGCGGAGTGACCAAACTCTGCGCTGAAATTGCTTGTTTGCAGGCTGAACTCGGAGAGCGCATCCGGAGGCGGCCGGATAATGTAGCTGGAGCCGTTCAAAAAATCGACGAGGTTTGTATTGTTGTCAACGCCGTCAAGGATAAAGTTGTTCTGTTCGGCGCGTTGACCGTTCGCGACAAAGTCTCCAGTTCCAGATCCACGGGTGTTTCCAAAAGGTGGGGCAACGCCGCTTGTCAGTTGTGCAATGTACACCCAGTTCCGTCCGTTGAGTGGAGTGTCATTGATCTCCTTAGTACTGATAACCTGACCGACCGCGGATTCCTGGGTTTGCAGGACCGGAGCCTCGGAATCAACCGTCACAGTCTCGGTCACATCCCCTGCCTGCAGCGTGAAGTTCACGTCAAGCCGCTGCTGGATGTCGAGATGCAGGTTTTCATGGCTTAGTGTCTTAAATCCCTTCGAAGACGCGGACATCGTATAGTTTCCGATCTTGAGTGGGGAAAAAACAAAAACGCCACTGCTGTTTGACTTGGTCTGGAGAGCCAAACCTGTGTCGACATTCGTTGCCTTGACATCTGCGTTCGGGATGACCGCACCGGTGGAATCTTGTACTACGCCTGTAATCGCGCCCTGGTCGGTTTGGGCAGATAAGTAAGGAGACGTGAACAACATCAGCGACATCCCCGCCACGGTTGACGCCAGGAAGGTCAGACTTAGTCTCTTCGAAGAATTCGGCCTCAATAATCGTTTGATCATCGGACTCTCTCCAGGGGCGCCGGCGCAACTGCGCCTAGTCCTGCTTCAATTACTTCGCCGTTTCGTTTACGTTGACATTCTCAGAAATTGCGTGCATGTGTACGTTAACGTCAAAACGTTAATCTCACGACGAGAGACTTGTCAAGCAACTTTTTTGCCAGACCGCGTGCTTGGAGATTTCACGATAAGCGTGTTTTTGGCGTGTTTATTCGCTACCGTGGCACTTTGAAGCCATTCAAGGTAATTCAGCTTGGAACTAGGAATGAGATTGACACTCCTGGAAAAATGGCCACAAGTATTTGCAATGGTGTGTACGTTACCGTAGAGTGATGGTTGCGTCTCGGTGCCCGCACCTGTTCTTGGACGGGTACAGGGGCACTCCTGCTGTGAGTCCGGAGGAGAGGAAGATGCAAATTGAGATCGGGTCAGAAGGGTCTCGCCCTCGGTCGATGCCGGGTGAACGTGTTTTCGATCAAAAATATGTTGCACCCGGTCGAGTCAATTTGATCGGTGAGCACACCGACTACACGGGTGGCCTGGTTCTGCCCATGGCGATCCCGTTCTTGAGCGCAGCTTCCATTGCTCCGAGCTGCCAGTCGGTGTATGAGTTTACGAGTGATCAGTTCCCGACAAGACGCTGCATCGATCGCAAAGACGAGGTCAACCGGATCGGCGATTGGAGCGATTATTGTGTTGGCGTATTTCAACAACTGAGGAATGCTGACGTCGACGTTGCGCCGTGCCGCCTTCACATCGCGGGAAACATACCCATTGGGGCCGGCCTGAGTTCATCCGCCTCGATCGAGGTGGCCACCATGATGGCGCTACTGGCCTTTGCCAGGGCGACGATGTCGATTGAAGAAATGGCCATCCTTTGCCGGCGGGCCGAAAACGAGTTTGTCGGCTCTCCATGCGGGATCATGGATCAGTTTGTCATTCTTGCAGCCCACGAGGCCCATGCGCTCTTATTGCAGACGGGCAATCTCCGCTATGAGCATCTGTCGTTGGCTAGCAAACACCTTGCCGAGACCGCGATCATCGTCGTGAATTCGATGGTGAAACATTCCATCGCTGCCGGCGACTATGGTGTGCGGAGGCGCGAAGTTGAGGCGGGACAGGCAATTCTGAAAGAGCACTTTCCGCAATCTGCCGACCTGGGTCACGCGAGCTTGGATCAGTTGGAAGCATGCAGGGTGTCGATGTCCCCGGAGAGCCATCGCCGCTGCCACCATATTATTTCTGAAAACGATCGAGTTCGGCTCGCAAAAGCAGCGATCCTTGCTGACGACCCGGAATGGCTTGGCGACTTGATGACGCGTTCCCATGCAAGCCAGCGCGACGACTTTGCCTGCTCTTGTGACGAAATCGATTTTCTCGTCGAGTTAGCTCTCAAGCAACCGGGCTGCTTTGGGGCGCGGCTGACCGGTGGGGGGTTCGGCGGATGCACGGTGAATCTTGTGTCCGCTGATCATTCGGAGGCGTTTGTTGCCGCCGTGAGGCGCGGCTACAATGACGCGTTCAAGATCGACGCCGCCTCCTACATCTGCGAGGCTGCGGCCGGCGCTATGGAGCGAAACCAAGTGATGCACCTCGGAGCGTGACGTCCGATCTGAGCGGCTGGGGAAATGCCCGAGTGCCCCGTTAAACAACCGGACGATTGATGTTTCCATAGGTTGTGAGGCTCAACCGAATGAACATGGACGAACCGAAAACGTATTCTCTCAGGAATTCCGAATTGTCTGTTGAAATCATCCCAGAGGAAGGTGGTCGCATCTCCTCACTCATGAGTCTGCACACTGGTCTGGAGTTCTTGACGCAGTCACGACGCAGCAGACGGTTTCCCCAAGCTGGATTCGAGACCCGTTTTCAGGACGGATACTGCGCCGGGATTGAAGAATGCCTCCCAACGGTTGGTCCATCTTGCCCGGAGACGCAAGGCGGCCCGGCGCCGGATCACGGAGACTTTTGGCAACTGCCGTGGCAGGTGTTCGCCGCCTCTGATAGGGAGGTCAGCCTGTTCGCGGTTGGATTCAGCCGGACGCTTCGATTCTCCAAGCGAGTCACCCTAGAGGACCAGACACTTCGTGTCGCCTACAGAATTGAAAACATAGGCCCGACCGCGCAATCGTTCCTCTATGCGTGTCATCCTCTATTCGCTATCTCGAGAGGAGATCGTGTTCTGTTGCCGAGCGAGATTCGAGAAATGAGGCTTGACTATTCGAAAGGAGGTCGCCTCGGAATATCAGGTTCCATCATTCCCTGGCCGGTGACGCATGCCGGCCTCCGCCTGGATGTCGCAGATGGGCCGGAGGCCGGGACGGCGGAGATGCTCTATAGTCCTCGACTGAGGGAAGCAGTCTGCGGCATCTATCGGAAGGCATCGGGGCGGATCCTCGAGGTCTCGTTCGATAGCCAGCATCTTCCTTATCTTGGCTTGTGGCTTTGCTACGGCGGCTGGCCCGGCGATGGCGAAGCGCCTCTACAATATGCGGTGGCGCTCGAGCCTACGACTTCGCCTTGTAATACGCTCGCCAAAGCGCAACAAGCCAACGCGGCCATCTCACTCAAGGCAGGCGAGACGTACGACTGGGAGATCCGGTTTGGCGTAAAGGAGACGCCCGCTGTTGGACCAGCTCTCCCGGGCGCGACCCATGCCCAAGGTGGTTGAGAACTGCCGGCTGACAGGAACTCGATGAACGCTCGCATAGGGGACTTTGCCTCCATCGAGCGCAAGAGAAGAAGGGAACGAGATCGTGGAAACCGTCAGAGAGACATACGCTCTCTCAGCGCCGCCCCGCCACCGAGTGCTCTCCCCGAACTTTCTGCTCGATCGAGTTCTGCATGGCGGATTTTGTCCCTCGGTATTTGACAATGGCAAAGAACAACTTCTACAGTGACCGTACGGTAACGTACACGACCAATGAAAAATCGCGCCCCACCGGCCCGGGGTCGAGCGCACTCGACCCGGCCGTGAAGAGGAACCCCATGCGGCAGGAAGCAGTCGACACAAAGAGCCCAGCAAGTCACCCGGCGGCAGATTCACTCAAACTCGAATTGCCGCCTCCGCTTGCGGAGGAAAGGGGACCTGTCAAGGCCTGGCGCGCCCCGGTCTCCATGCTCACCTATATGCCGGCTGTCCCCGACCCCAATCCGCTGTTCCTCGAGAAACGCGTCTATCAGGGCAGCAGCGGCCGTGTCTATCCCCTGCCCGTCATCGACTATGTTGCACGAACACCCCATCCACACTCCTGGGACGCGGTCCACATCGAGAACGAGTTCCTGCGTCTCATGATCTTGCCCGCCATCGGCGGCCGCATCCATGTTGGCGTGGATAAGCGCACCGGCTATGACTTCTTCTATCGCCAGAATGTGATCAAGCCGGCACTAGTCGGCCTCGCCGGCCCCTGGATCTCGGGGGGCGTTGAATTCAACTGGCCTCAGCATCATCGCCCCGCCACGTTCATGCCTGTGGAAACCACCATCGAGCGCGATCCTGACGGCTCGGTCACAATCTGGTGCAGCGACCATGATCCCATGGCCCGCATGAGAGGCACGCACGGTGTCTGCCTGCATCCGGGCAAGGCTTACGTTGAGCTCAAAGTCCGGCTCTATAACCGCACTTGCCAAACGCAGACTTTCCTATGGTGGGCCAACGTGGCCACCCAGGTTCACGAACACTACCAGTCTTTCTTCCCGAAAGATGTGCGCTACGTTGCCGATCACGCGAAGCGCGCCATTACCGAATACCCTTGCAGCCAGGGCGTCTATTACGGCATCGACTACGGCGAGCGCGCACGCATGGGCATCCCCCCCGAAGAAATACCCAGCCGCTTCGTCCCCGATGGCTCGTATCCTCCAAATGACCTCGGGTATTACGCCAACATCCCGGTCCCCACCAGCTATATGATTGTCGGCTCCCGCGGAGACTTCTTCGGCGGCTATGACCATCGTCACCACGCCGGCACCGTCGCCTACGCAAACCGCCACATTGCTCCCGGGAAAAAACAATGGACATGGGGCAACCACGACTTCGGCTACGCCTGGGATCGGAGCCTCACCGACAACGACGGCCCCTATGTAGAGCTCATGTCCGGCGTATACACCGACAATCAGCCGGACTTTTCGTTCCTCGCACCCGGCGAGACGAAGACATTCAGCCAATACTGGTATCCCATTGGCGACATCGGTGTCCCGGACATCGCCAATCTGCACGCCGCTCTCCGCGTCGAGAACGCTGACGAGGTGGTCACCCTGCACCTTCAGGTGACCGAAGACTTTTCTGAAGCGCGTCTCAACGTCCGCGTGGGTGAATCCGAAGTCGCGCGCTGGTCGGGCAATCTCACCACCGCAGAACCACTGCATCTGCAATTCCCCACAAGCGGGGCTTCGGGTCCTCTCGAGGTCATGCTCACAGACGGCGATCGCCGGGTCCTTCGCTATGCGCCAGACGAAATCGCGCCCGTGCCGCCTCCCACAGTCGCCACCGAGCCGCCTTTACCCGAAGAGGTCGCCAGCAACGACGAGCTCTTTCTGAACGGCCTGCATCTCGAGCAATATCGCCATCCCACTCGCGCGCCAGAGATCTACTGGCGCGAGGCCATCAAGCGCGATGCCGGCGACAGCCGTTGCAATCTTGCCTTAGGGCGTTGGCACCTGAACCGCGGCGAATTCGCCGAGGCGGAGAAGCATCTCCTTGCTTCGATCGCCCGCTTCACCGTCCGCAACCCTAATCCGCCTGATGGGGAACCGCACTACACCCTTGGCCTTGCGCTCTCGTACCAGCAGCGTTCAGACGAAGCTTACGACGCCTTCTACAAGAGCGCGTGGAACGCGGCCTGGCGCGTACCCGCCTATCATCGCCTCGCCGAGATCGACTGCACTCGCGACGACTGGACCACCGCCCTAGATCACCTCGACCGATCGCTCCACGCCGAGACCGACAACCTTAACGTCCGCAATCTCCGCACTCTCGTGTTACGCCGTCTCGGCCGTACTGCGGAGGCCGCAGCCTTCCTCGAAGAAACTCGTGCCCTTGATCCTCTCGACATCTTCGGTCGTTGGCTGGCAACGGGTACGCCTCCCAAGGACGGGCAGCTTCTGCTCGATCTGGCCTTCGACCTCGTACGTGCGGGCTTCCTGGACGAGGCGTTGTCTATGCTCACCGTCGCAAACACAGGCACAACCCCCGGTGCCGAACCCGTGCTGCTCTATCTGCAGGCCGACATCCTCGATCACCTTGGCCGTCCCCGCGAAGGCGCTGCGATCCGCAAGCGCGCTCACCAGGCTGATCCCGTCTACGTCTTTCCCAGTCGCCTTGAAGAACTTGTTCTGCTCACCAAGGCGGTCCAGTCGGATCCAGGTGACCCACATGCACCCTACTATCTCGGCAACCTGCTGTATGACCGCCGCCGCCACTCTGAAGCCATCATGATGTGGGAGCGCGCCGTTGCACTTGAGCCTTCTTTCGCCACGCCTTGGCGCAATCTAGGCATTGGCTACTTTAACGTGTGCCACGACCCCGTCCGTGCCCTCGAAGCCTTCCGCAAAGCGCGCGCCGCGACGCCCGGCGACGCCCGCATCCTGTACGAGTACGACCAACTCCTGAAACGTACGGGCCATGCCCTCCCCGAGCGGCTGGCGGAGCTCGAAGCCAATGTCGCACTGGTTGAAAAGCGCGATGACTTGTCCGTCGAACTCGCCTCGCTCTACAACAACCTCGATCAGCCCCGGCGTGCTCTTGACCTGCTCCTCGGCCGCGAATTCCAACCGTGGGAAGGCGGCGAGGGCCTTGTGTTGTCTCAATACGTTCGCGCCAATGTCCTGATCGCCCATCGCTCGCTGCAAGGCGGAGAGCCCGCGCCGGCCATCGCCAGCCTCCTTGCCGCATCCAATCCACCCGAGAATCTCAGCGAGGCCAGACACCTGCTGATGAACCTCAGCGTGATTGACTACTGGCTCGGCGTGGCGCACCACCAGGCCGGGAATCCTCTCGAAGCCGAGCGTCACTGGACCCGCGCCGCCCACCACAAAGGCGACTTCCAGCAGATGCAGGTACAGAGTGTCTCCGAAAATACCTATTGGAGCGCATTGGCCCTGCGCCGCCTCGGCTGCGAGCAGGATGCCCTCAAGGCCGTTCGGTCAATCCTCGACTACTCCGGCCGCCTGCAAAAACAGACACCGAAGATCGACTACTTCGCCACCTCGCTGCCCGCTATGCTGCTCTTCGACGAAGACCTTCCCAATCGCCAGACCATCACCGCCCGCTTCCTTGAAGCGCAAGCGCGGCTCGGTCTGGGGGAAGAGGCCGAGGGACTCCGCCTGCTCGAAGAAGTCCTCGCTAAGGACAACAGCCATGCAGGGGCAATCGATCTGCTCCGGTTCAACAAGAGGTAGCGATGGACGCCCCCCCACTCCCCGCCGCTTCCGAGTCCTCTTCGGTCACGCCGCAGCGCAGCCTCTACCTCTGGGGCATCGCCTTCGTCGCTGCTCTGGGCGGTCTTCTGTTCGGTTATGACTGGGTCGTCATCGGCGGCGCCCGGCAGTTCTACGAGGTCTACTTCCATCTCACCTCCTCCACCCTCGTAGGCTGGGCCAACAGTTGCGCCCTCGTCGGATGCCTGTTCGGTTCTCTCGCCGCAGGAACCCTCGCCGACCGCTACGGCCGCCGCCTCATTCTTCTCGCCGCGGCCGTGCTGTTCGCCGTCTCCTCTGTACTTACCGGCTGGGCCTGGTCCTTTTCCGCCTTCATCTTCTGGCGCATCATCGGTGGAACGGCGATTGGCCTCAGTTCCAATGTCTCGCCGCTTTACATTGCAGAGATTAGCCCTGCGGCCGATCGCGGCCGCCTCGTCAGCCTCAATCAGTTCGCCATCGTCGTCGGCATCCTGCTCGCTCAGATCGTCAACTGGCGCCTCGCCCGTCCTATGCCCTCCGCGCTGCCGCACGATTTGCTTCTCCAGACATGGAACGTACAGTATGGATGGCGCTGGATGTTTACTGCGGTCGCCGCGCCTGCCCTCGTCTTCGCCCTCGCTTCCCTCTTCATCACCGAGAGTCCCCGCTGGCTCTGCGGCGTTGGCCGCGCTCGCGAAGCCCGTGCGATCCTCGAACGCATTGGCGGCTCCGCCTACGCCGGAGCCGAAATGGCCGGCATCGAATCCGCGCAGCGCCCCGACGCTGCCCTCACCCAGTCCTCATGGAGCGATCTTCTTCTCCCCGCATTCCGCAAGATCCTCCTCGTCGGCATCGCTCTTGCTGCGCTCCAGCAATGGACCGGCATCAACATCCTCTTCAACTACGCCGCAGAGGTCTATCGCAGCGCCGGCTACGGAGCCAACGATTTATTTCTCAACATCGTCATCACCGGCGCTATCAATCTCGTTTTTACCGTGTTGGCCATGGTCCTCGTCGACCGTCTCGGCCGCCGCCTCATGATGCTCGCGGGCTGCATCGGCATCGGTGTCTCCCATCTGCTCTGTGCCTGGGCCTACCACGCCAAATGGCGCGGTGCTGCGATCCTTGTCCTCACACTGAGCGCGATCGCCTGCTATGCCCTGACACTGGCGCCCGTCACCTGGGTCCTGATCGCCGAGATCTTTCCCCGCCGTATCCGCTCCCACGGCATCTCCACGGCCGTCAGCGCTCTGTGGATCGCCTCCTTCCTTCTCACCTACACCTTTCCTCTGCTCAACAAGCTTGAAGGCACAGCCGGCACTTTCCTCACCTACGGGATCGTCTGCCTGCTCGGCTTTGTTCTGGTCGCTGCCTCGGTTCCTGAGACCAAGGGGCGCACACTGGAGCAGATCGGCGCCGGGGTCACGCAGGCCTGAAGACGCGCCGTCAGTCAACGTGGCTGGCCTTAATATTGAGTGTGTACGTACACTTAAATTGTGATTTCCTGATCCGTAACACCTCTACTTGACAAATCGTGTTCGTACACGTTTATATGTTGGAGCGTCGGATATTGCTCTCCCCTCCGGCGCTGAAAACGGTTGCCCTTTCGCCGCTGTTTTCACCTCGAACCAGCGCCGGCTTGGCGCGGTATCGTCGACGGTCTTTAATTTCGAGCCCCTCCCTCTGCGGACACCAGGGCTCGCGAGGTCACACCATGCGAACCTTTCTTTCTATCGTAACCGCCGGTCTCCTTCTCAGCTTGCTTCCCGCGCCCGCCGCCACCCGGGTCAATGGCGCCGGCGAGAAACCCTACCTTGGCTGGAGCACCTTCAGTGAGCAGACGGTCAACGGCAGCTTTCTCACCCAGGCCAATAACCAGGCCCAGTCGGACGCCCTCATGGCCTCCGGGCTCGAGGCACATGGGTTCCGCTACATCAACATCGACTCAGGATGGCAGGGGAGCTTTGACGCTAACGGCCGGCCGATCCCCAACCCCACGACCTTTCCTGATATGAAGGCCCTCGTCGACCACATCCACGCCAACGGCCAGAAGGCGGGCATCTACTGGATTCCCGGCATCGAGCAGCCCGCCGTTGACGGAAACTACCCCATCCTCGGCACGAGTTACCACACCCAGGACATCGTTGTCATGCCGCTCGCCAAGGGCAACGCGTTTGCAGGACCACTGCCCAATCCCTACCATGACAAAATCGACTTCACCAAGGCCGGAGCGCAAGAGTACATCAACTCCGTGGTCGATCTGTTCGCCTCCTGGGGAATAGACTTCATCAAGCTCGACGGGGTTACGCCCGGCTCTTACGTCAACGACCTCTCCATCGACAATCGCCCCGATGTACAAGCCTGGTCACAGGCCATCGCCCAAAGCGGCCGGCCCATCTGGCTCACCATCTCCTGGCAACTTGATCAGGACTACCTGGACGTTTGGCAGCAATACTCCAACGCTCGCCGCATCGACGACGACGTCGAGTGCGAAGGCGGATGCGGAGGATATCTCACTAACTGGCCGCGCATCATCCTGCGGGAATACGACGATGTGGGATGGGAGAACGCCGCCGGACCCACCCTCGGCTGGAACGACCTGGATACTCTCGATGTAGGCAACGGCAGCGCCGACGGCCTTTCCGATACCGAAAAGCAGACCGCCATCACCATATGGGCTATGGCCAATGCACCCCTCTACCTTGGCGGCGATCTTACCCAGCTCGATGCCCTCGCCAAATCCGCCTTCACTAACGATGAGCTGCTTGCTGTCGATCAGTCCGGACATCCCGCCATCCAGAAGACCGGCGGCTTCCGCCCCGCCTGGATTGCCGATGCAGGCGACGGCGACTGCTATGTCGCACTGTACAATTTCACCGCCTTCCCCGACCGCGTGGATGTACGCTGGAGCGATCTGGGTTTCAAAAACGCCCTCGCCGTGCGCGACCTCTGGAACCATACGGACCTGGGCGCGTTTCCAGGCGGGTTCAGCACGATGGTTCTCGGCCATGGCGCGCGCCTGCTCAAGGTCACTCCCCAAGGAGAAATCGAACATCCACCCGCTGGTGTCTCCTATGAGGCCGAAGCTGCTACACTCACCGGCTCTGCCGCTCCCGCTCCCTGCCGCGCTTGCTCCGGAGGCGTCAAGGTCGGCAATATCGGCGGCGCCAGCCAGGTCCTCTTCAGCAACATTTCCGTCCGCAAGAGCGGGATCTACCGCATGGAGATCGATGCCATGACCCAGGGACCGCGCACGCTTGAATACTCCGTGAACGGTGCGGCGGCCCAATCACTCAACATGGGCGGCGGAAGCTTCCTGTTGCCCCAGAGCTCTACCGTCCCCGTCGCGCTCAACGCCGGCAACAACACGATCACGTTTCTGAACCCCTCCGGCTACGGTGCCGACCTAGACCGCATTGTCATTTCCGGCGACGGCAACGAACCCGCGCCTACCTTCACCACCTACGAGGCCGAAGGCGCGCAACTCGCCGGTACAGCTAGCTTCAACTACAGCACCCGCGCCTCCGGTGGCGCTTATGTTGGCAGCTTCGGCGCCGGTCCTGCCAATACGATCACCTTCAACAACGTCACCGCTACAGCCACTGGTACCTATCAGCTGGAGATCGACTACGTTACCACCGGACCGCGCACCGTCTACGTATCCATCAATGGCGCGCCTCCGCTGCAACTCACCTTTAATGGCAACAACTGGTACGATCCCGTGCCCTACGTTTTACCCGTACAACTGCGCCGCGGTGCGAATACCATCGTGTTCTCCAACCCCGATCCCAACGGCTATGCTCCCGGCATCGACTGCATCATCGTCTCCGCCCCGCGAATCGAAAGCGACACTCCATGAGACCACACGGGAGCCACTCACCGAGAACTTCCCGGTTTACACGCAGACCTATCCGCGTTGCGGAAGCCGCAACCCTGCGCGCACCTTCGTCTTTGCACCAGGCTATCCCCCAGAGACCTTCTCAACTCGACACGACGCCACTGGCGGCGAGTGCGAATGGCATCAGCCGCATGATCACAAACATTTTGGGGGCAGCCATCCGGCTGACCCTGTTGTTCGTAAGTTACCTTCTACCCAATTCGAGAGTTAGAGACCTGGCACATGCCAAGCGGATAACACAAGCCTGTCTTTTGATTGCCTAATCTTGTCGCTACAAGCGATTTTGATGAGAGACTGCCAGAATTTCTCAATCGCCGATTAACCTAAGCCGCTCTGGCCACGCTTCTTTCCGCGCGCTCGGCTGACAACGCATCAAGAGCTGTAAAAGACATTGCCGGCAATTCTCCTTCCACACTTGCACTGTCTGACTACGTTGCGAAGCGCGGCCTTGCCTTGACAGGAGCGGTTTCCGTGGCCTAGGCTGCGAACCGGCAGCGATCCCAGCGACCCAACTCAGGTGGAATGAATGACAAGAGCGGCATTGGACGAGCGAGCAAATCGAGCAAGGCTGCATTCCCGGGTGCTGCGAGCCTGTTGCATCGTGGCCCTTACGGTCTTGGCGCCGGCCGGAGTCCGCGCGGCCGACCGTTACGAGGTGATCATCGAGCGCGACGTACAGGCGAAGATGCGTGACGGCATCACGCTGCGCTCAGATGTTTGCAGGCCAAAGACGGAGGGCAAGTTTCCGGTGCTGTTGACGCGCACGCCCTATGACAAGAAAAGGGACGCTGATATTTGCCTGAAATGGGCGGCACGCGGCTACGTGGTAGTCGCGCAGGACGTTCGGGGGAGATACGCATCGGAGGGCGAATGGTATCCGTTCAAAAACGAATCGCAGGACGGCTACGACACGGTGGAGTGGGCGGCTGCGCTTCCGTATTCCAACGGAAAGGTCGGGATGTTCGGTGGCTCCTACGTCGGCGCGACCCAGTATCTCGCCGCGATTGCCAGTCCGCCTCATCTGTCGGGAATTTCCCCCGACGTGACGGCCTCCAACTATCACGACGGCTGGACCTATCAGGGCGGCGCGTTCGAGCAATGGTTCGACGAATCGTGGACGACGGGACTGGCGGAAAACACCCTGGAACGCCGCGCACTTTCGGGCGGCGACGCGCTCGGCTGGACACAAAAGCTGCCATTATGGTCTTATCCCGTGCGGGAAGCACCTTCGGCGGCGGGACTGGCTCCCTATTTCACCGACTGGCTGGCGCACCCGAACTATGACGACTTTTGGAAGCGCTGGTCTATCGAAGATCACTACGCGAAGATTCAAGTTCCCGTATTCAGCCTGGGCGCGTGGTACGACATTTTTCTGGGCGGGACGCTGAAGAACTATGCAGGGCTGAGGAAAGAGGCAGGGACGGAGGCAGCGCGTCGTGGCCAGCGCCTGCAGGTCTACGTGGGCGGACACGCGGGTGGATCGGACGCTCGAAAGGTTGGCGCGGTTGATTTTGGGGACAAGTTGCCGTTCGATCTCGATGAAGCCGTGCTCCGCTGGTATGACGGCCTGCTGAAAGGGATCGGGAATGGACCGCATCAGGAGAAGCCGGTAAGAATCTTCGTCATGGGCAAGAACGAATGGCGCGACGAAGATGACTGGCCACTGCAGCGCGCCAAGGCAACGCGCTATTACCTTCACTCGACCAAACCGGCGAACGGCCTGGAAGGAGGCGGCGCGCTGACTACGGCTGCTCCTGCCGAGGAGAAACCCGACCAGTATGTGTACGATCCCAACGACGCGATCCCCACGATTGGCGGACCCCTTTGTTGCCAGGCGCTGCCGACGGGTGTCGGGCCGCAGGACCAGCGGCCGGCGGAAGCGCGCGGCGACGCGCTCGTATTCTCCTCGCCAGCATTTACCCAGAGCACGGAAGTGACAGGTCCGATTGCGCTCGACCTTTATGTCAGCAGTTCTGCTGTGGATACAGACTTTACCGGGAAATTGGTTGACGTCTGGCCGAACGGATTTGCCCAGAACTTGACGGAAGGCATTCTGCGCTTGCGCTACCGCAATTCGCAGGAGAAACCGGAACTCGCAAATCCCGGTGAGATTTATCACATCAGCGTGGATCTGTGGGCGACGAGCAATGTCTTCCTGCCCGGACACAAACTACGGCTCGAGGTTTCCAGCAGCAACTTCCCGCGATTTGATCGAAACTTGAATACGGGCGAGGATCAGGCGCGGGGGACGCACATGGTGAAAGCAACCAACGTCATTTACCACGACAAATCTCGGCCTTCGGCTCTGGTTCTCCCCATTTTGCCGTAACGGGAAAGCGCTCGTAGACCTCTTCGTACCATAATCGTTCTGGGAGAATGGAACGGCAAACCTTCCCTAATCGGTAAGGTAAGGTTTGCCCGTCATCGGTCGACAGTCAGTAAAGTCAAGGCGACTGTTCTTTAGCGACGATTGGCGGCAGTCAGAGAGAGCACAGCGAACGAAGTGGCTGCGTCATTCATAAAGAGCGCGGTCTCCGGACTGATGTGGTTCTCTTTGTTCTTGTTCAGAGAGTAGGACGTCCAGGAACCTTCCTTCTTGTCCTGGTTCGCAGTGAGCCACGCGAGCCCCCGCTTCAGTTGGGCATTTTCCGGCGAAATCCCGGCCCGCTGAAGAACAAAGGTGATCAGCCCCGTCGCATATCCGTCGCTCGTCGTTTCTTGAGACGTTCCATCCGCGCGCTTCCAGGCGCCAGACAGAGAAGACAGGCTCCAGCCACCGTCAGCCCGCTGCTTTTCCAGAAGCTCGCCAATGATGGCCTTCTGCCGATCTGGTTCGAGCAGTTCCGGCAGCTCCGCGGCGGCCCACAAGAGAAGGACTCGATTAATAGAGATCTGCGCGGCAAATTCGCGGTTGAGGTACTCCCGCAACGGCCTGAGGCCGGTTTGGACTTCGGGCGTAGCCCGATAGTTTCCTGGTGCGATACCCACGGCGACGGCGGCCAGCGTGGCTCCGACGTAGTCCGAATCGTCCGCTTCCCACGGCTCGTTCTTAAAGCGTAGCCAGAGCCACGCGCCTTTCTGCTTGCCGGCAATTTGCTGTTCAGCCCACATATTCTCAAACGCCTTTCGCGCGTCGTTGCTGAGTTGGCCGTTTTGCACATCACGGCTCGAAAGAATCAGTGCGTTGAGAACGGATTCCGTTCCGCGCGACTCGACCGACTTGTAGGGCCCGCGGTCCGCATCCTTGTAGAACGGTTCAACCTCCTTCCAGAGGCGTACACGCTTCGTGACGCTGTCCAGCAGCCGTCGCTCGTTCGGAGATGGGGCTTGTTCGGCAAGGGCCGTTCGAAGAGCCGAACGCGAAAGAGCATAAGGAACAGCGGTGTGGCACGACACGCAGACAGTTTCGTGGTCCCGCTGGGCTCTGGGCCATTCCATCCACCACGATTGCCGCCGGTCTAAGTAAGCGGCCGCAGCGTTCGGATCCCAAGAGTTCGCGGTTTTTGTTTCCGGCTTATCGGAGTGAGCCGCCACGCCTTCTGAACTGTTAGGGGAAGCCCCCGCTCCCGTGCGCCAACCAGCCACGAAGATTCCCCCCACCAGGCAGGCCACTAAACCGCCCGTCAGTCGCATAGCGCTCTTCATGAAACCTCCTTCTCAGAAGCAACCCGTACTAGTTATTTTGTCCTGGTTGTCTCCATTCCGTTTCTCGAGTTCTCGAGTCAGTTTAATCAACGTTGGAAGTCGGCCACTTATGTGCGCGCGATTATAGCCTCAAACAAGTGGCGCTCCAACGGATCCGACGGTTCAGGATGGATTGTCGGCTAATAACAAACTGACAAAGCGTTCTTGGCTTCCGGTTTGCTCGTGATCCGCCCCGAGTAAGCGCTATTCGGGAGCGACCTCTCAGGCTCCACGTCGCGCTCGTGCTTCGGCGTTGCAAAAAGGGTCCGTTGTTAGATTAGACGACACTTTGTAGACTGGAAAAATGGCGCTCAAACGGATGGACAACGTAGGAATCGTCGTCGATGACCTCGGAGGGACGATTGATTTCTTTCGCGAGCTCGGCCTCGAGCTCGAAGGGCGGGCCACGATCGACGGAGAATGGGCAGGACGTGTCACTGGACTGGGCGATCAGCGCGTCGAGATTGCCATGATGCGCACGCCGGACGGCCACGGCCGGCTCGAACTCTCCCGCTTTCTCACGCCGCCTGCCACCGCGAATCACCGCAACGCCCCCGTGAACGCTCTAGGCTACCTCCGCGTTATGTTCGCCGTGGACGACATCGACGAGACGCTTGCAAGGCTCCGCAAGCGCGGCGCCCGGCTCGTAGGCGAAGTAGTCCAGTATAAAGACGCGTATCGGCTCTGCCTACATCCGCGGGCCTGAAGGGCTTCTCATCGGACTCGCCCAAGAACTCAGGTGAGCGCAATTGTGAAGACAATGACGAAGAGCGACCAATGTGAGCGAGCGCGTCTCACAGAGGGTAAGTTTTGCAACGGCACCAGAGCTCAATAAAATCTGCGGTTCGGATGTCCAGATGTCAGCTGCAAATTGATCGTGACGGTTTAACCTTCGGGCGAACTCCGCAAACCATCCGCAGGCCCGAGATTGCAGCTATATTTGCACCGACTGCGACGGAAGCAAAAACGGTTCAAGTGTTTTTCGAAGCAAATAACCTGAAAGTGCTGCGTGTTGGACCCAACAACTTCTATGTTAGGGCGCAAGGGACAGTTGCCAACGTCCAGAAGGCTTTCCACGTGCAACTCAACGAGTATAAGGTAGGCAGCAAGACAATGCGTGCCAATGCCAGCGATCCCTCGTCAAGGCTAGTTCTCTCTGCCGTGCGACCTGCCATCCATGACTTTCATCGGTCCCATTGAAACATTGGCTTTGACAGTTAGTAACCAATCATTGAGGATGCACAACACTAGTTAAGAGTTGTGTGCGTCCCCGTCGACGCTAGCCCGGACTTTGATGTTCCGGCGCGTTAGTTGCCCCTCAAAACCCGCAGGCCAAGTAGCGCTGCTTAAAGGCGCCGAGGCACGCGTGTGTCCGGGGCAAGGGGCTCGCAAACCAATCTGAGCCTCAGGGTTCAAGGAGGCTGATATGAGTTACCTGCGTGGAGTGAAGAACACTAGCTTGGAGTTTTCGGGGACCTCCGTTGGGGTGGAGCGTTTCTCACTTGTCCTGATTCTCTGTGTGTCGCTGGCAATCACGGCCCATGCGCAAACAGCAACCACCTCGGTTCGCGGCGATGTGACGGACCCCACGGGTGCGGTGGTGTCGAACGTGGATGTCTCAATCACCGAGACCTCAATCGGTTTTTCGCAAACACACAAGACAGACGAGAAAGGCGCGTACAGTTTTCAGCAGATTCCTCCCGGAGCCTATCTGATCAAGATTCTTGCTCCGGGTTTCAATGAACAGACAGAAAAAGTTGTGCTGCTCGTGAATCAACCGGCGACCCTCAACATGACTCTGAAGGTGGGCAGCAGTACCACCACGGTCGATGTAGTGTCCGACACGTCCGCGTTGAATGCGGTCGACGCGACCATTGGAACGCCATTTAACCAGACCCAGATCCAGAGCCTCCCATTCCAGGGAAACAACGTCTTTTCTCTGCTGTCGCTACAGGCGGGAGTGTTGTCGCTGGGAGATCAATCGACGACAGACATGGATTCGGACAGTCGCGCTGGCGCCGTCAACGGAGCGCGCTCGGACCAGAGCAACTTGACGCTCGACGGCATCGACAACAACACGCAGACTCGGGGCTATGCGTTCTCCGGAGTTCTGCGTCCGACGCGCGATTCGGTCGATGAGTTTCGTGTAGTCACCAGCAGTGCGAACGCCGACTCCGGCCGCTCATCCGGGGCGCAAGTCTCGGTGGTTACGCGCAGCGGTACTAACCACATCCACGGGAGCGCTTATGAGTACTACCGGCCCACCAATACCGTGGCCAACGACTGGTTCAACAAGCAGGCACAGGTACAGAACGGCGAGCCCAACGTGCCCGGCAAATATCTCCGCAACACGTTTGGAGGCTCGATCGGCGGACCTGTGGTGAAAGATAAGCTCTTCTATTTCGCCAGTTACGAAGCCGACAAGATTGCACAGAACCAGCAAGTCATCGACGAGGTTCCCCTGGGAACGGCTGCCAGCCCGGGGTTGCGGCAAGGATACCTCACCTATGTGAATGCCCAGGGAGGGACGACCACGCTAAATCCTTCCACGATTGCGCAAATGGACCCGCATTGTTCCGGAGAAGGAACCTGTCCGCTCGGTCCCGGCGTTGACTCGGCGGCGCTGCAGTATTTCGCGACGCTTCCGGCGGCAAACGGAAGTCTCCTTGGCGATGGCTACAACTTTGGCTCGTATACGTTCTCGTCGCCCGCTCCGCAGTCGAACATCACAAACATCGTGAAGCTCGACTACAACGCCACCGCCAAGCAAAGGCTTTTCGGGCGTGTCAACCTGGAGAGTGACAATCTGACCGGCGCCGTGACTTATCCGGGCGCTAGTCCCAGCACCAAGACCTACAGCAACAACAGGGGATTCGCCATCGGGCACACATGGATGCTTACGAATAACCTGGTGAACAACCTGCGTTACGGATACATCCGTCAAGGATTCTCGAATCGCGGTTCACTGCATGGCGACTTCGTCAACTTCGCCAACATCGCGCCTTTGACGGCCGCCACAACCGATCTGGTCGTCAATATTCCGCTGCACAACTTTGTGGACGATCTGAGCTGGACTAAGCGGAACCACACGGTGCAAGGCGGCTTCAACTACCGCTTGATCCATAACAACTTCCAGACCGATGCAACCGCCTTCAACAACGCGCAAGTCCAATACTACAGTCTGGGCATGGGTTCGATCGCCAATACGGGGCAGGACCTCGATGCATCGGCCTTTCCACAGTTGGGGATCCCCGCGATTGACGGCAGTTTCGATACGGCTTACAGCAACGCCATCGCAGCCGTGGCGGGGATCATCCCGGTTGCAACCGAGTACTTCAACTACAAAGCATCGGGCAACAGCCTTACCTCGGTGGGGCACGGTCTGCCGCTGGCCCGGAGCTACAAATCGAATGAGCTTGAATTCTATCTGCAAGACAGTTGGAAGGCGACTCGCAGTGTCACGCTGACATACGGACTGCGCTATACGAGTTTGCAGACGCCGTATGAGGTCAACGGACAGGAAGTCGCACCCTCATTCGGTTTGGATCAGTGGTTCCATGCCCGCGCCACGGGCATGGCACAGGGCATTACCAATCAGCCGGAAATTTCATTTGCCGGCGCCGGGCACGCCAACAACGCGCCAGGCATGTGGGCGAAAGACAAGGGGGACATCGCTCCACGATTTGCCATCGCATACTCACCATCACATCTGCCAGGGTTTCTCGGATCGCTGTTCGGGGAGGGGATGACCTCGGTCCGCGCCGGCTTCGGTATTTATTACGATCATTTTGGGGAAGGTATCGTCAACACGTTCGATGCGAACGGCGCTTATGGCCTGTCATCGCGGGTCAACAGCCCCATCGATTTGACCACAGACCAGGCTCCTCGTTTTGCCTCCGTCACCTCTGTTCCAACCCAGATCATCCCGGCGGTTTCGCCTGAGACCTCGTTCCCGGTCACTCCCGGTAACATCGAGGCTTTGTCATGGGGCGTGGACAACCGCGTGAAGACACCATATGCGGAGGTCATGGACTTTTCGATCCAGCGGCAGGTGAACAATGCCTGGACCGTGGAAGCGGCCTACGTGGGACGGCTCGGAAAGCGACTGCTGCAGAATCTCGACCTGGCTACGGCGCTCGATCTGGTCGATCCGAAGAGCGGCATGGATTATTTCAAAGCCTCGCAGTTGATGTCTGCGGCGAGCCTAAAAGGCGTGCCCGCGGCCTCGATGCCGACCATTCCTTATTGGGAGGACATGTTCCCGAACCTTGTCGGCAACGGTTTCACCGCGACGCAAAACATCTATCAGAAACTGTGGGGCTCCAGCGTGGTCGGGAATGAAACGTTCCCTCTCTATAGCCTGGACACCGGATCGTTCTATCCCGGTTCAGGATTCACGCCCGGACCACTGAACCGGTACTTCGACCCTCAATATTCTTCGCTCTATGCTTGGGCCTCGGTAGGAACCAGCAGCTACCATTCGATGCAACTCTCTTTGCGACACGCCATGACGCATGGCCTCCAGTTTCAGCTCAACTATGTGTATGCCAAATCAATCGATCTCGGGTCAGACTCCGAGCGCACCGACTATAACCACAATCAAACTTTCAGCAGCATCGTCAACGCCTGGAACATCAAAGGAAATCGCGGACCCTCCGACTTCGACACCCGGCACGCGATTACTGGCAACTTCAACTACATACTCCCCTTTGGAAGAGGAGCAAGCTTCCTCGCGTCCTCCAATCGAGTGTTGAACGCCGTAGTTGGTGGATGGGATGTCGCCGGCTTGGTGCACTGGACGAGCGGGCTCCCCTTTTCCGGAGTCGATGGTGCAGGATGGGGCACCGACTGGGCTACGCAGAGCTTTGCGTTAGTCTCGGGTCCGGTCTCTTCCGGAGGCCACCACATTGTCAATGGCCAGCCGAACGCGTTTCCGAACCCCACGGCCGCATTGGCCAACATCGGTGCACCTTTCGCCGGGATTTCAGGACAAAGAAACCTATTCCGGGGCGATGGCTACTTCTCCGTCGACGGCAGTGTCACGAAAGAGTTTCGAGTGGTTGAGGGGCAGACCTTGAAGTTTCAATGGGACGTCTTCAACACAACCAATTCAGTCCGATTCGATCCCCACAGTGTCCAGGGCAACCCGTTCAGCGCGAGCAGCTTCGGCGTCTATGGCAAACAACTCGTCGATGCCCGAAGAATGCAGGTTTCTCTACGGTACAGCTTCTGATTTTTTCCGCCGGGCAACTGGCTCGTGCCCAAACCAGGGGCGAGCCAGTTTTGCTGAAGTGTTGTACCTTACCTGATGTCAGCCGCTTATTCCAATCCACGATTGAGGTCACCATGCAGAGACTCTCGCCCTTCGCCGCCGGTCTGGCTGCGTTATGTCTGTGCTCTTGCTACGCGTTGGCGCAGCTCGCTCAGCCGGATGGAGGCACGATTGAGCGGGGAGTGCTGCCGGCACGTTGGTTTTCGCAAGCGCCGAAGTGTATGGAAATTCCCGAGTGGCAGGTGCATGAGTACAACCCGAATCTTTACATCCTGAGGCAGTCGCCCTGCACCGACTTCGAAAAGCCCTTCATTTACCTGTTCTTCGGTAAGGACAAGGCCCTGCTGATGGACACAGGATCGCGAAATGGGAACCTGGCCCCCACTCTTCGGCGAACCGTCAAGAATTGGTTGATGCGCAACCAGCGGACCAGCATTCCGTTGATCGTCGTGCACTCGCACCCGCATGACGATCACATGGCAGGAGACGCAGAGGTGCAGGCGATGCACGATCCGGCAATGCCGGTGGAATTTGTACCGGCGGAATTAGAGGCGACCAAGCGCTTCTGGGGGATCGAACAATGGCCATCCGACATTGGACACGTGGATTTGGGTGGGCGTGTGATCGACATGGTGCCGATTCCAGGACACAGCGACGTGAGCGTGGCATTGTATGACCGAAACACCGCGATCTTGCTCCCTGGCGACAGTCTCTATCCGGGACGGCTCTACGTGCACGACTTTGCTGCGTTTCAGGCCAGCACCGAGCGGCTGGTGAAGTTCACCGATGGCAAGCCAGTAGCCCACATCCTAGGAAATCACATCGAGCAGTCGAGTACGCCTTTTCTGGACTATCCAGTAGGAACGATGTACCAGCCGAACGAGCATGAGTTGGCGCTGCCACGCGGCTCGCTTCTGGAGCTTGAGGATGCTTTGCTGTCCATGCACGGCACCGCGCAGCGGATGGCGCTCCGCGACTTTACCGTGTGGCCGGTAGCTGCCGAGTTCATGCCTCCGGAGGCGATGAAGCAATTCGAGAAGCGTCAAGCCGAGGAGAAACAGAAGATGTGGGATCACTCGCAGCAGTAGAATGGTTTTTCGAGTGAACTCAAAGATGCCGATGGAGATTCGCAAACTGATTCGCAAGAGTCTCACGGTGAGCTGCTGGCTGCTTCTCGCCGTAGTAGTCGCCCGCCCCTCGCCGGTACAAAAGCCGGCCCAGAATCCGGCGAAAACTGTTTACGATTACTCGCTCGTCGGGCTCGACAGCAAAGAGCTGTCGCTTTCTACTTTCAAGGGCAAAGTATTGCTCATCGTCAACCTTGCCAGCCAATCCATTTTCCACGATCAGATTGCCTTGCTGGACGAGCTCCAGAAAACTTACAAAGACAAAGGATTGGTGGTCATTGGAGTGCCATCGAACGATTTCGGCGCGCAAGAACCAGGCACCGACGCAGAGATTCAAAAGATGTACACCGGCGACATGCACTTGAGCTTCCCAGTGTTTGCGCGCACATCTGTCCGCGGCAAAGATCAAGCCGCCCTCTACAGCTTTCTCACCGGTGACAAGAAAGGATCGACGGGCGGCGAGGTTCACTGGAGCTATACAAAATTCCTAGTGGATCGGAACGGCAAAGTAGTGGCCCGCTTCGAGCCGCATGTGGCTCCTAATTCCCCCGAACTTCAGGTGACCCTCGAAGACGTTCTTGCTGGCACCTTCAAGCCACCGGCTCAGAAGGACCATGGCGACGATAAAAAGAAAGACGCAAGCGAGCGCAGTGAGGACGAGGCTCGCTAGACCTCCAGGCTAAGGTTGTTTCGGGCTCAGCCGCCACACAACGCTGTGCGCATAGTCCGTGAGCCAGATTGATCCGTGCCCGACTCGGATGCTGTCCCCTCCCGCGCCACTCCACTGCTGAGCCACTGCGTTGGTAGCCGGATCAATTCTCGTCATCGGAATCTGAAAAACGGTCGCCCAGACCGATCCCTCCCCAAACGCAATCTCCCCACCAGTTCCCGGAATCCCGGCCGCGATCGTTGCCACCAGTTTGTTGGCCTTCGTATCGACCCGAGAGATCGTGCCGTCTCCCTGGTTGAGAGTCCACACCGAGCCGGCTCCGACCGTGAGAAAACGGGGCTTTGGTCCGATGGGAATTGTTGCTGCGACCTTGTTTGTCTGTGGGTCAACCCGAATCAGCAGGTTGTGCTCTGTGGAGGTGATCCAGACGCCGCCATCGGCGAAGGCTGGCGCATACGAGCCGGAGGGTATTGTAATTTCGGCTTGCAGCTTGTTCGTTTGCGGATCGACACGCGCGAGGACGCCCTTCTTATCCGTCGCCATCCAGACGCTCCCCGCACCCACAGTGATGCCGCCCTCGGAATCCGCGGGACCGACTGGAATCTCCGTCTGAATCTTCCCGGTTGGCAAATCCACGCGGACCAGGCTATGCGCTCCGCAACTCGGAACCCACAGGCTGCCGAACCCCGCCGCCAGTCCCGAACACGGCTTGTTGATCGTGACAGCGGTTCCCGCTCGGTTGGTGGCAACGTCCAGCCGCACAACATGATTCAGGTTTGAACTTGTGACCCATACCGCATCGTCGGTAACGACCATCCAATCGGGCTCTCCCTCAACCGCGAAAGTCGCTAGCGAGTGCACATCCGCCATCGACCGCCTCACACCGGGCGTACTCACACCGGGCCGCGGAGGTTCGGAATGTTCCACCTGGCATTGTGCGAAGGCAGTCGACAGCAACATTGCCATTAACACAATGAAGTGCCGACTGCACGAAGCATAGCTGGATGGCATGAGTCTGATTAGCCTCATTACTTGAGCGCTAGGAATGGCAAAACCCAAGATACGCATGCAAATTCATATCACATGCGTTGGCGATTGCGACTCATTATCACGATGGTGCGCAGAGAGGAAACAGCATTTACTTCTTGAATCGGAACGATAAAAGAAAATCCGTTGCCTCCGGCAACGTTCCTCCGATATATATCACTATGCCTTTATGACGGAGGCAGGGATTGGTGTGCGGCACCTCGTCATGCGGGAATCTGGCGTAAGTCGCTGCTGCCGGTCTTCGAGCCTCAGGCTGACATGATCAAATCAGTCTTTCTGAAAGTCGGGACGCTGTTGCTGGCGTGTGCTTTGCTGCCAAGGCTGAACGGAGCGCAGCTATCCCCCAACGATAAAGCGCCGCTGACCGAAGGTCAGCAATTCTACAAAGACAAAATCCGTCCGATTCTCGTCCAGAACTGCTACAAGTGCCATACCGACGACCCCAACAGCCACTTCCGCGTGGACTCGCGGGCCGCAATTCTGCAGGGCGGCAAAAGAGGTCCGGCCATCGTGTCCGGCGATCCTGAGCAAAGCCTGCTCATCGAGGCCGTGCGGCAAACCGGCGACCTCAAGATGCCCAAGAACGGCAGGCTCGACGAACAACAGATCGCAGATTTAGTGGCGTGGGTGAAGATGGGAGCACCTTGGGACCCAAATGAGGCTACCGAGCCCTTGGCCCTCACCGTAAGCTCTGCCGCCGCCGCTTCTTCGGTCGGTGAAGAATTCTTCGAAAACAAAGTGCGGCCGATCTTCGCGAACGTCTGTTCGAACTGTCATGGCGACACCGCCACGTCGGGCTTTCGTGTCTTTTCTCGCGAGACTCTTCTGCAAGGCGGGAAGCGAGGACCCGCGATCGTTCCCAATGATCCGGAGAAGAGCCTGATGATTCAGGCGGTCCGGCAAACCGGCGACCTGAAGATGCCTAAGGGCGGGAAACTGAGTCCCCAGGAAGTGCAGAACCTGACTGAGTGGGTGAGAATGGGCGCTCCCTGGCCAAAATCAAGACCCCTTCTCACGGCGTCGGTGGGGACGCCGTTCAAGATCACTCCCGAAGAGCGTTCGTTTTGGTCATTCCAGCCGATCAAAATGCCCACGATCCCGCAGGTGAAGGAGGTACGTTGGCCGAAAACAAATATTGACCGCTTGGTGCTGGCCAAGCTGGAAGCCAAGGGCATTGCGCCCGCCCCACCTGCGGATCGTCGCACACTGATTCGGCGCGCGACATTCGACCTGACGGGGCTGCCCCCGACGCCGGAGGAGATCGATGCATTCCAGAAGGACAAATCCCCGAATGCTTTTGCCAAGGTCGTGGACCGTTTGCTGGCCTCGCCCCGTTACGGAGAGCGCTGGGGCCGGCATTGGCTTGACGTCGCCCGATACGCAGAAGACGATGTGCGCGGTCTCGATCCAAAAGGGCGCGGATACATGCCGTTCCGCGGCGCTTATGTATACCGCGACTGGGTCATCAAAGCGGTCAACGACGATCTTCCATACGATAAGTTCGTCCGCTGGCAACTGGCCGGCGATCTTAGCGCTCAAAAGAATATTCGTGAAGCGCTCCCGGGGACCGCTTTCCTCGGCGGCGGTCCGTGGCTGTGGGATCAGGCCGAGCCAGTTCAGGGCCGTGCGGATGAGCGCAACGAACGCATCGACGCCGTCTCTCGCGGCTTGATTGGACTCACCGTAGCCTGCGCCCGCTGCCACAATCACAAATACGATCCGATTTCCCAGAAAGATTATTACGCGCTGGCTGGAGTCTTCGCGAGCTCCACATACAGGGAGTATCCGCTCGTATCCGACGTCCAGGTGGCGTCGTGGCGCGAAAAGGAGCAGCGATTCCTCGACCTTCAAGAAGACTTGGAGAATTTCACCAAAGCCGAGACCCAACAGCTCTCGAGCATTCTCGCTGCGCAGACATCGCCGTACATGGTGGCCGCCTGGCGAGTGACGGGAAAACCGAAAGTGACCGTCGACGAGGCCGCGGATAAAGATCATCTCGATCCGGAGATGCTGCAGCGCTGGGTAAAATTTCTCGCTCAGCCGCCCAAGTTCTATCCCTTCCTGAAAGACTGGCAGGCCATGATCGCAACCGGCGGGAAAGAAGAAGACGAGGCCAAGGCCCTTGCCGACGCGTTCCAGGATCTCGTCCTTCGGGTGGAAACCGCCCAGCGTGCAATCAAAGAGCAGAACGATGTCATCAAAGCGAAGAATGACGTCAAGAAGCGTTCCCACCGCGATGCGCTCCCGAACGAATTTGAGACCGACGATCAGTTCTGTCCCGGATGCAGCCTTGAGTTGAAAACTTTGCCCACCGAACAAGCGAGCTTGTGGGTGGACCTCTTCATGCAGTCGCTGAATTCGGACGACGAAAAGCCAATGCCGGGTCTCTTCGTATTTGTCGATTGGGGCCTGAAACGAAGACTCAATGCCGATTGGAGAGACCACATCAGCAGCCTCGAGCACCAGATCGAGGCTCTCAAGAAGTCCTTGGAGCCGCAATATCCTTTCGTTCATGGACTGAGTGACAAGCCCAAGCTGATCAACATCGCGGTGAACCTGCGTGGCAATCCGCACAACCTGGGTGAAGAAGTGCCCCGCCGGTTTCTTGCCGTGTTGAGCCCGGAGCCAGCACAACCATTCACTGATGGCAGCGGTCGCCTGCAACTCGCCAATGACATCGTCGAGAGTCCTCTCGCCACCAGGGTATTCGTCAACCGGGTATGGAAGTGGCATTTTGGAAGTGGGGTTGTGGGTACTCCGGATAATTTCGGTTTTGCAGGCGAGCGTCCGTCGAATCCGGAGCTGCTGGAATACCTTGCCGCCAGTTTTCGGGCGAACGGAATGTCGCTGAAAAAGCTGCAGCGCGAAATCATGTTGTCGGCCGTTTACCAGACAAGCGCACAGGAGTCCAAGGAAGCCCAGGAGAAAGACGGCAGCAACCGTCTGTACTCGCACTTCAACCGGCAGCGGCTCGACGCCGAGTCGATTCGCGACTCTATCCTGTACGTCGCCGGCGATCTTGATCTCACAGAAATTGGCGGCCCCTCGAAAGACTTCAGTCCCGAGAATACTCGCCGCACCGTCTACTGCAAGGTAAGCCGCTTCCGTCTGAATAACTACTTGCAGGTATTCGACTTTCCCAACCCTAGCTTCACCGCTGAGCAGCGCTTTTCCACTAACGTGCCGTTGCAGCGTCTGTACTTCATGAACAACGATTTCGTTTACATGCAAGCGGGAAAGCTGGCCGAGCGCGTCTTTCCCCAGCCAAGCGAGACCGCCCGTATTGAAGAGGCGTATCGGTTGCTTTTCGGGAGATCGCCGACCCCGCAGGAAGTGGCCGCGGGTTTGCGTTTCTTGCAGACCACTCCAGAAAAACCCGGGAACACCGTAAACGGCGAGCCGGTGACCGCGTGGCGCGAATACGCGCGCGTTCTCTTAAGTGCCAACGAATTTGAGTTCATTGATTGAAACGTGAAGCGTAATGACTGAAGTGCGAACTTTGAGAGCTCTATGGATGTCGATGGAGGTTGCATGATTCACATTCCGAGTCCAAGGCCGATGAACCGCCGCGAAGCGCTCTGCAAGATGGGTGCGGGATTCGGCATGCTGAGCTTCGCCAGCCTGATCGCCGACACGTTCGCCTTTGGGGCAGACAATCCTGCCGCAAGCCCGTGGATGATCAAAGATCCCAACTTCAAGCCCAAAGCCAAGCACGTGATCTTCCTCTTCATGAATGGCGGGCTCTCGCAGGTCGACAGCTTCGATCCGAAACCCATGCTCGAAAAATACGATGGGAAGCCTTTGCCGGGAGAGACGCCGCAACACGAGCGCAAGACCGGCGGACTCATGAAGTCGCCTTTCACGTTCAAGAAGTATGGCAAGAGCGGCATTGAAGTCAGTGAACTGTTCCCGAATATTGGGGAATGCATCGACGACATCTGCGTAGTGCGCTCCGTCTTCACGGAGATCCCGAATCATGAACCAGCCCTCATCATGATGAACTCGGGCGCGAACGTAGCTGGGCGTCCTTCGATGGGATCCTGGATTACATACGGCTTGGGCACTCAGAACAAGAATCTGCCAAGTTTCGTAGTGCTCTGTCCCGACGTGCCCACCACGGTTGGTCCTCCGCTTTGGAACTCGGCATTCTTGCCACCCATGTATCAGGGAACCTATGTCACCGACGACGTCCGATCCAAGGAATTCGACCCTCAGAAATTAATTCCGAACATCCACAACGAGATGTTCGATCTGACGCAACAGAAGAAGGAACTCGACCTGGTCACGGAACTGGACCAGTTGAACATGGCATCGACAAAGGCCCACGATCCTCAACTCGAGGCCACGATCTCCGCCTTGGAGACGGCTTTCCGCATGCAAACCGAGGCCCCCGACGTCTTCGACGTGCGGAAAGAAAGCGATGCGGTGCAGAAGTTGTACGGCGAGGGAAGCACGGCGCGCGGCTGCCTGACCGCCGCCCGTTTGATCGAGCGCGGCGTCCGCATGGTGCAGCTCTATTACGCGAAGGGCGACCCGTGGGATCATCACTTCGACATCCAACTCCACCGCAAGACCGCCCATGATTCAGATCAGCCATTCGCAGCGCTGATCAAGGATCTGAAATCGCGCGGACTATTCGACGAAACGCTCATCGTTTGCGGATCGGAATTCGGACGAACCCCGGTCGTCGAGATGGGCAGTGGTTTTATGGGCGGTCAAACGCACAATGGCCGCGACCACAATCCCCACGGGTTCACTATGTGGCTGGCAGGCGGCGGAATCAAAGGCGGTATGACCTACGGCGCGACGGATGATTTCGGCTGGAAGGTGGTGGACAAGCCGGTGCATGTCCACGACATTCACGCGACCATCCTTTATTTGTTGGGAATCGATCACCTGAAACTTACGTACCGCTACAGCGGCCGCGACTTCCGGTTGACCGACGTTGCAGGCAACGTGATTCACGACATCATCACTTAGAGAGCTCACTAGTCAAAACCAATCGCCGTACATTCTCAATAGGAGAGAGAACGCTTGATCAAGTCTCGCTGGCTCATTTTGTATACAGGTATCGTCCTTCTGACTTTCGTCCTCAGCGTTTCGTCCGCGCCTGCAGCGAAGCTCCAGACGTTCACCGGCACCGTGGGCGACGCCGTGTGCGGCGCCAAGCACGACATGGAGGGTGACGACCGCCACTGTCTCCGTGTCTGCATCCAGAGAGGCTCAAAGTATGACCTCGTCGTCGGCGACAAGGTATATGTTCTGGAGATCAAAGATCAATCCATTCTTGACGCTCTCGACAAGCTGGCCGATCACCCAGTGAAAGTGAAAGGCGTCGCCAACGGCGACACCATCGACGTTGAGTCGGTCGCCGCGGTCAAGTAGGTTCGCTTTGAATCGAAGAAGTTGATTGCGAGCAATTGAAATTCCGATTGGTGGCCGCACGTCATTCGTGCGAGACTACCGCTCATGCTTGGTTGTGTCGGACGGAGCGTGCGAGCGAACATAACTCTCGACGTATACCTTCGTCTGACAAAGATGTGCGTTTGCTGCGGTCCTCCAGCCTCTTTTTAGTTTCACACCCATTCCAGCGCCTACGATCGGCCCTTACATCGGAGGAGTACGTGTATATGAACGAAACACCCATTCTGTGGGAGGAAACGATTCAGCCCGGGGCCAGTTGGTCCCACGTGCTGAAGCTCGGCACTGCTCTGCGCATTACAGACGTGGAGGGAGGGGCAAACGTTGGCGGAATCTTCTACAACTTCGAATGCCCAGTGGAACGATACAACATGCCCGACACGCTCAAGGCGCAACACATCGCGCGGCTCACCACCGGCTCAGTCCTGTATTCCGATATGGGCCGGATTCTTCTCTCGGTCATCGGCGACACCGTCGGCTGGCACGACCCGATTGGGGGAACGTCAAACAGCCAACTGGTCGACAGCAAATACGGCCGTGCCACTTACCAGGAAGTTCGCAACGATTATCACAAGAACGGCCGTGACAGTTTCCTGATCGAACTAGGCAAGTGGGGATTGGGGCCGCGCGATTTGATCGCCAACGTGAATCTGTTCAGCCGCGTGGGAGTTGGCGAAAACGGAGCCATGAGCTTTTCCTCCGGCAACTCCAAGGCGGGCGACTACGTTGAGTTGCGGGCAGAGATGAACGTGCTCGCCATTCTTAATACATGCCAGCACCCGCTTGATCCCAGCCCGGCCTATCAACCCAAACCCGTGCGGGTGGCGATCCGCAAGGTGGCAGCACCCGCGGCAGACGATCCATGCCGGCTTTCGCGGACGGAGAACGGACGGGGGTTCACGCTGACTGAGCGGTATTTCCTCTGAGGACAGACTCATGAGCATGACGACCACTAACACTCTGATCGAAAGCAAGCTCAACCCAGCTGAGGCGCTCTACCGCCACGTGATTCCCGCGGGCGAACCGTGGATCTACGAGATCCAGCAGGGACAGTACTTTCGGATTGTCGATCTTCACGGCAACCAGGCTGTGGACACCCTCTTTTACAACGCGCACGACTACTCCGAACGCTACAGCGCGCAAGACACCATCCAGCAACAGCGCAACATCTACCTAACAACCGGGACGAGACTGATCTCCAGTTGTGGCAGGCCACTCCTCACGATTGTGGCCGACACCTGCGGCCGCCACGACACGCTCGGCGGCGCATGTGCCAACGAAAGCAACATGGTTCGCTACGCAATCGAAAAACGCCACATGCACGCGTGCCGCAGCAGCTTTCTCAAGGCGATCATCGACTGGGACCACGGCATGTCGAAGCGCGACATTACGAGCAACATTAACTTCTTCATGAACGTTCCAGTGACCCCGGAGGGCAAACTGACCTTTGAGGACGGCATTTCCGAGCCCGGCAAGTACGTCGAGATGCGTGCGGAAATGGATGTGCTGGCTCTAATCAGCAATTGCCCCCAGCTGAACAACCCTTGCAACGCCTACAACCCCACGCCAGTCGAAGTCTTGATCTGGACCCCGGAAATATGATGCGGAGCGCGAATGTTCCGTAAGGTTCTGATCGCCAATCGTGGCGCAATCGCCTGCCGCATCATCCGCACTCTGCGAAAAATGGGCGTTGCCTCAGTTGCAGTCTATTCGGAACCTGATCGTCACTCCTTGCACGTCGAGCAGGCGGACGAAGCGGTCTGCATAGGGCCTGCGCCGGCCGCACAGAGTTATCTTTCCATTGCGGCTCTGCTCGACGCTGCACAACGGACAGCGGCTCAGGCGATCCACCCCGGCTATGGATTTCTGAGTGAGAATGCAGGTTTCGCTGAAGCCTGCGCTGCGCACGGCGTAGTATTCATCGGCCCGACTCCGCAACAGATGCGCGATTTCGGCTTGAAGCATACAGCGCGCCAAATTGCCGCCGAGAATGGTGTACCCATGCTGCCTGGCAGCGGCTTGCTCCGTGACGTTGACGCCGCGCTCAGAGCCGCCGACGAGGTCGGATATCCGACGATGTTGAAGAGTACCGCCGGTGGTGGCGGAATCGGGATGCGCTTGTGCGCTTCTCCCAACGAACTGCGGGATGCCTTCGAAGCAGTTTCTAGACAGAGCCAGGCGAGCTTTGGCAGCAGCAGTCTCTATCTCGAGCGCTTTGTCTCCGAAGCGCGGCACATAGAAGTGCAGATCTTCGGCGGCGGCAATGGGTCGGTAATAGCCTTAGGCGAACGCGATTGCTCGGTGCAGCGCCGCAACCAGAAGGTCATCGAAGAAACGCCCGCCCCTGGCTTACCCGGCAGCGTCCGCGAAAATCTCTTGCAGTCCGCCGTACGGCTGGGGAAGGCGGTTCACTATCAGTCTGCAGGCACGGTGGAGTTCATCTACGACAACTCCACCGGAAAGTTTTACTTCCTCGAAGTGAATACCCGCCTCCAGGTCGAGCACGGTGTGACCGAGGAAGTCACTGGCGTCGATCTGGTGGAGTGGATGGTGAAACAAGCTGCCGGCGAAATGCCCGCGCTGGACACGATCGATATCCGCCCCTCGGGATCTTCGATCCAGGTCCGAATCTACGCCGAAGATGCTGCCAAGAATTTTCAGCCGAGCGCTGGCCTGCTCACGCACGTCCAGTGGCCAACCGATGCGCGCGTCGAGACCTGGGTGGATGCGGGAACTGAAGTTACGCCGTTCTACGATCCCATGCTGGCGAAAATCATCGTCTGCGGCTCGGACCGGGCTCAAGCGACTGAACGTCTGCGCACCGCATTGCAGCTTTGCGAGCTCTCCGGCATCGAGACCAACCTTCCTTATCTCAGGCAGGTCGTCGGCCACCCTGCCTTTCAATCGGGCGGCGTCACAACTTCGTTCTTGCGAGACTTTCCATATCGCCGGCGTGCCATCGATGTGCTGGAATCCGGCACGCAGACCACGATTCAGGATTATCCCGGCCGGCTGGGTTACTGGCATGTTGGCGTTCCACCCTCGGGTCCCATGGATGACCTTGCATTTCGCTTCGCGAATCGCCTCGTTGGCAACGAGGAAAATGCAGCCGGCCTTGAGATCACCCTCACAGGTCCTACGCTGCGATTTGCCTGCGACACGACGATCGCGTTGACGGGTGCGGATTTCCGAGCGAAGTTGGATGGCCGGCCAATGCCACAATGGCAGGCAGTACGGGTAACCGAGAACTCCCTCCTCGAACTTGGAACTGCCAACGACTCGGCGCGAGCCTATCTCGCCGTTGCAGGCGGCCTCAAGGCCCCGCTTTATCTGGGAAGCCGCGCCACTTTCATCCTCGGCAAGTTCGGAGGACAGTCGGGGCGCGTGCTCCGTCCCGGCGACGTCGTGCACTTGAGCGAGACCGATTGCAGTCCAAGCGAGATGCGCACGCTTGTTCCCACCGCCGTTCCACAATACAGCCGCAAGTGGGAGATCGGGGTACTCTACGGCCCGCATGGTGCCCCTGACTTTTTCGCGCCGGAAGACATCGACATGATCTTCACGACGCCGTGGAAGGTCCACTACAACTCGGATCGCACGGGCGTGCGTTTGATCGGTCCAAAGCCGCGCTGGGCGCGCAAAGACGGCGGCGAGGCTGGGCTTCATCCGTCCAATATTCACGACAACGCGTATGCGGTCGGCACCATCGACTTTACCGGGGACATGCCGGTAATTCTCGGCCCAGATGGACCCAGTCTGGGCGGCTTCGTGTGTCCGGCAACCATCGTCGAGGCAGAGCGCTGGAAGATGGGGCAACTGAAAGCCGGCGACGTGGTGCGCTTCCGCCCGCTCTCGCTCAAGCAGGCAGAAAGACTGCAAGCCGAGGTTAAGACGTGTCTGGAAACACTCGGTGGTAACTTTCCAACATTGCCGGCCGCGACGCCCGAGAATCCAGTAGTCTCGAGTCGTCTCTCATCCAACGGCGCCCCAGCGGTTGTTTGCCGTGCTGATGGCGACCGTTACTTGCTCGTCGAGTACGGCCACAACGTGCTCGATCTCAACCTGCGGTTCCGCGTCCACGCGCTCGAGCAGCAGGTGCGTGCTGCGAATCTCCGCGGGATCATCGATATCACCCCGGGTGTACGCTCCCTTCACATTCACTACGACTCGCGGCTTCACCGCGAGGAACTGATCGAGGCGCTCGATGCCTGCGAGCGCCGCATCCCCGACTTGGACGACATCACGGTCGAATCTCGCGTCGTCCACTTGCCGCTCTCCTGGGATGATCCCGCCACGCAGTTAGCCATCCGCAAATACATGCAGGGCGTCCGGCCCGACGCCCCCTGGTGCCCCAGCAACATCGAGTTCATCCGGCGCATCAATGGCCTGGCGTCGGTTGACGAAGTCCATCGGATTGTTTTCGGCGCGAGTTATCTCGTTCTGGGCCTGGGCGACGTCTATCTCGGCGCTCCGGTCGCCACCCCGGTAGACCCGCGTCATCGCCTGGTGACGACGAAGTACAATCCCGCCCGCACCTGGACACCGGAAAACGCCGTCGGAATAGGTGGCGCCTACCTCTGCGTTTACGGCATGGAAGGTCCCGGCGGATATCAGTTCGTTGGCCGGACGCTGCAAATGTGGAACACCTTCCACTCCACCGCGGAGTTTCCTCCGGGAACCCCATGGTTGCTGCGCTTTTTCGATGAGCTTCGCTTTCATCCCGTGAGCGCCCAGGAACTGCTGGAGATTCGCGATGCTTTCCCGCGGGGGCGATACTCGCTGCGGATCGAACCAAAGCAGTTCCGCCTGCGCGACTATCACGCCTTTCTGAAGTCGATCAAAGCCGACGCAGACTTGTTCAAGAATCGACAGCAGGCCGCATTCGAGGCCGAGCGCGAGCGCTGGGCAGCCGCGGGCCAGGCAGAGTATATGGATTCGCCAGAACCTCCAGCCCCGGAATCTGACGGCGAAACTCCGGAAGGCTGTAGTCCGGTTCGCTCGCCGATTGCGGCCAGTGTATGGAACATTGCCGTCGCCACAGGGCAGCGAGTGGAGGCGGGACAAAAACTCATGATTCTCGAAGCCATGAAGACGGAAATCGCGGTGGCGGCGCCGAATTCGGGCATCGTCGAAAAGTTGAATTGCGCAGTAGGAGCCCTGGTCGGAGCCGGCCAGACTCTTTTGTTACTTCGCCCTGAGGCCGCCGCATGAGTTTCTCGGCCACCATCGCGGAGCTCTACGACCGGCTGCAACGAGAGCCCCTTCATCCCGTCTGGATTTCACTTCAGCCTCGCGAGGCCGTGCTCGCCCGCGCCCGCGAGATCGAGAGCCGTCCAGACTTGCCCCTTGCCGGCAAGACCTTCGCCGTGAAAGACAACTTCGACGTCGAGGGCATTCCAACCACAGCGGGATGTCCAGCCTATGCTTTCACGCCTGCGTCAACGGCTACCGTAGTTCGCCACCTGCAAGAGGCCGGAGCGCTTCTGATCGGCAAAACCAACATGGATCAGTTCGCCACCGGATTGGTCGGTACCCGCTCGCCCTTCGGCTCCTGCTCCAGCGTATTCAACGAGCGCTACATCTCCGGTGGTTCAAGCTCCGGTTCAGCCGTCGCGGTCGCGAAGAATCTCGTTACGTTCTCTCTCGGCACCGACACGGCGGGCTCCGGTCGAGTGCCAGCAGCATTTAACGGCCTGATCGGATTAAAGCCTACCCGCGGCCTGCTCAGCACGCATGGCGTCGTCCCTGCCTGCCGAACCCTCGACTGTGTTTCGATCTTCGCGCGCACCTGCCGTGAAGCCCACGAAGTCTGGCGCGTGGCGCGCGGCCTGGATCCCGCGGATCCGTTTTCGCGCGAGCCCGGGCCGGGCGACGATGCGGCTCCCTGGATCAACGGCAAATTCCGCTTCGGAGTCCCTACGCCGGATCAACTCGAATTCTTCGGAGATGAAGCGGCCGCCCAGCTGTACCAGGCTGCAATAAAGAAGATGCAGCAGATCGGCGGGGAGAAAATCGAGATCGACTTCTCAGTCTTTCGCCGAACCGCCGACCTGCTCTATGGAGGCCCGTGGGTGGCCGAGCGTCTCGCGGCGATCAAGACCTTCTTCCAAAATCATGCCACCGAGGTCGAGCCGGTCGTCCGCGGCATCATCGGCGGCGCCCAGAAATACACGGCCGTCGACACCTTCGAAGCCGATTATCGTCTCCGCGAGTTGCGCCAGGAAGCCGCGAAGGAGTGGGTGCGCATGGACGTGCTCCTGCTCCCCACAACAGGAACCATCTACACTCACGAGCAAATCGCTTCTGATCCAGTAAAGCTCAACACCAATCTCGGCTACTACACCAATTTTGTGAACCTGATGGATTTGGCCGCCGTTGCAGTTCCGGCCGGATTTCGTGCCAACGGACTGCCATTCGGGATCTCGTTGATCGGCCCCACATTCACCGACGAAGCCTTGCTCGCGCTGGCCGACCAATATCTCAGCCCAGCAGGGGACTCATTCGTCCCGCTCCTCGCGAAACCGCCAGGTTGCATTTCGCTGGCGGTTGTCGGCGCGCATCTCAGCGGTCAGCCACTGAACGGGCACCTGACCCAACGCCGCGCGCGCCTCCAGAAAACTTGCCGCACCGCGCGGGGCTATCGCCTTTACGCGCTGACGGCCACGACTCCCGCCAAGCCCGGCCTCGTTCGCGACGAGACTTTCCAGGGCCCAGGGATCGAGGTGGAAATCTGGGCCATTCCGGAAAATCAGTTTGGCGGCTTCGTCGCCGCCGTGCCGCCGCCCCTCGTCATCGGTACCGTCGAACTCGACGGCGGCGAATCCGTAAATTCCTTCTTGTGCGAGTCTTACGCAATCGCTGCAGGGTCTGAAATCACTCAATTCGGCGGATGGCGAGCCTACCTCGCATCATTCAAATCTTGAATAGCCATCATGAAAACTTTGCGGGTCAAGTCCTCAACCGCGCCGTCTAGAATCCAATCCACGATGTGTCGGATAGCCACGACTCTGCGAGTCTTCCTGGTTTTGTGCATTCTTGCTGCCTTGCCGGCGATGGCCCAGAAGCCGACTTTCACCGTCGGCTGGTCGATTTACGCCGGATGGACCCCGTATCACTACATGCAGAAATCCGGCCTGCTCAAGAAGTGGGCCGACAAGTACGGCATCACTATCAAAGTTCAGCGCTTCGACTACGCGCCTTCTCTCGATGCTTTCGTCGGACGCAACATCGACGCCTGCACCATGACCAACATGGAGGCGCTCGACATGCCGGCGGCCTCCGGAGTCCCCACAACCGTCATCCTCGTCGGCGACTATTCCAACGGCAACGACGCTCTGCTCGTTCGCGGCGGCTTGCAGATGAAGGATCTCTCCGGGCGCAAGATGCTGCTGGTCGAAAAGACGGTTTCCGAATATCTCTTCGACCGCGCCCTGTCCCTCAACTCCATGCGCGACCAGATCAAGCAAGTGCGCATGATCAATACCTCGGACTCCGACATTCAATCTGCTTTCATCAGCGACTCCAGCGTCTCGGCCGTGGTCACTTGGAAGCCCATGCTTTCGCAGTTAGCGCAGCAAAAAGGCGTCACATCGCTATTCAATTCCTCGCAAATCCCGGGTGAGATTCTCGACCTCACCGTGGTGCGGACCGAAATTCTCGATCGCCCGGATGGATCGGGCCAGAAATTCGCCAAAGCGCTGGCTGGAGCCTGGTACGAAATGATGAGTCTCATGTCGGGCCAGGGCGCTGCCACCGACAAAGTGTTGGCGTCGATCGCAGAAGGATCCGGCGATTCGCTCGCTTCCTACAAGGAGCAGTTAAGCACAACCAAAATGTTCTATCAGGCGCAATCGGCCACGCAGTTCGCCAAGTCGCCCGATCTCAAAATCAAGATGGGGATGGTCCGGCAATTCTGCTTCGATCACGGATTGCTTGGGACAAACGTCGGCGCAGTGGATGACGTCGCCATCCGATATCCCGACGGTTCCGTGCAGGGCAAGCCCGACCGTGTGCGACTGCGCTTCGCCACCGACTACATGGAGATGGCCGCGCAAAACAACCTATAGGGGAATCCGATGTCCTTCGGTTTTCAATTGGTGCATGCCAAACCCGGCCGCGCTTCGACTCTGCTGCTGTCGTGGCTGTTGTTCGCGCTGGGAGTTGGTCTTTATTTCTATGCCTCGCAGAAGCGCCACCAGGAGAATACTGAAGACCGCGTCATGCCCACTGTCTCTCAGATGTTCCACGGCATGAGCGACGCCTCTGTGAAGCCTGCCGAAGACGATGACGTTATCCTTCCCGACAACGCCTCGCTTCGCCAGAAGTTCTTCGCCAGCATGTTGTGGAAGGACACCTTGGCAACCTCGCGCCGCTTTATCCTCAGTGTCCTGTTGCTGATTCCTGCCGTGCTTCTCGGTTTGCACATGGGGCTGTTTCCTTATGTCGGAGTCGTCTTCCTGCGCTTCGTGCTGTTCTTCGATAAGATCGTCGCGCTTTCGCTACTGCCCATCCTCTTTATAGCGTTCGGCATCGATGAACTCTCGAAGATCATGCTCATCGTTGTGGGCGTTACCCCAACGATCATTCTCGACACCTTCAATCTGACCAAAGGCGTTCCAGACGAGCAGGTGGTGAAAGCCTTCACGCTCGGCGCCAACGATTTCGATGTAGCTTACCGCGTGGTCATGCGCCAGATCGCTCCCCGCGTGCTCAATAGCATTCGCCTTAACCTGAAAGCGGTCATGCTCTTCCTCTTCGCCGGAGAAATGATCGCCTCCACCGACGGCCTGGCCTACCGCATCGCGCTGCTGCGCCGCCATATGGGCATGGACGTCATCATTCCCTACGTCCTCTGGGTCGCGCTGCTGCTATTCCTCGTCGATCTCGCCATGCGCCTCGTTAACCGCAAACTTCATCCCTGGTTTCAGGAGGCATGACATCCATGGCCCTGATTGAAACCAAGAACCTTTCGGTCGCTTACGGGACGCCCGCACGACCCGTATTGACGAGCATCAATTTAAGTATTGAGGAAGGGGAATTCGTCTGCCTGTTGGGCCAGACGGGATGCGGCAAGTCCACGCTGCTGAAGCTGATTCTCGGCGCAGAAATGCCTGCCAGTGGACGTATCCTTATCGACGGGGTCGAGCACACGCAGCCCGATCGCACCCGCGGCTACGTCCCGCAAAAATATTCGCTGTTTCCCGATAAGACCGTACTCGGCAACATTACTTTCGGTCCGGAAGTCAGCGAGTTCAACCTGCTCACCCGCTTGACGCCGCGCTATCTTCGCCTCCGCCGGCAGTTCCGCAAGGAAGCGCTCGGTTACATTCGCCGCATTGGATTGCACGAGCGCGACGCTCGCAAATACCCTCACCAACTTTCTGGAGGGATGCAGCAGCGCGTCGCCATCGCGCAGGCGCTCGCCACCAATCCGCGCATCCTGCTCATGGACGAAGCGTTCAGCGCCCTCGATCCCGGCACGCGCAAAGACATGCAGCGCCTGATCCGCCAATTGTGGCGCGACACTGGAATTACCGTCCTGTTCGTCACCCACAACACCCAGGAAGCCCTCTACCTGGGAAGCCGGGTGATCGTGCTGGCCAAAGAAACCCCGGACAGTGGCGCACACATCGCCATGGATCTCTCCGTGCCGGAGCCTTGCCATGAACATCAGATACCTACGCTGGTACACCACCTCGAACACGCCTCCGGTAGCGCGCGTGAACCAGAAGAAGCCGTGCTAGCCACGGCGTAGACGGCCAGAAAAGTGTCGTTCGCCCCTCGTGATGCGATCAGAGGAATGCACGACGAAACTCGATGTCAACAGGTTCCGGCAATCAGTGTGACATCTGACCTTGCGTTGGATCGTTAAGAAGCAGATCCTTATGAAGGCGAAAGCGGTACGCGCCGAACTCGCGTGGTATCCGCTAAGTTCTTTGAAACCAAGATTTTGTCCGCAAGTGACTGAGCCCCATAGATTATTTCGGGATTTCCCACTAAGTCCATGATGCCAGTGGATCAGGGGGGAGGGGTACCCTAGCAAGGCCACCGTTTCCCGAATTGGTCTTGCCTCGAGACCGTAGTTTTGCGACCCCTTCCAGTAATATTTTTTGATGTGTTCCACACCGATGTTTCGAGCACAAAAAAGTTGGCACGACCTCATGGTCGTGGCAACTGTTTGCTGTCGATTCAGCCTCTGCCGAAGCCTCTAGAACTCGTACCTCAACGCGAACTGCATTACGCGCGGGTCTCCGACTGCCTGAAATTCTCCGAACGTCCCGGGAGCTTGCAGGCTCAAGCTTGGATTCGAGAAGTTGACGTTGTTGAACACGTTGAACGCCTCGGCCCGGAACTGGAGCCGCTGGCCTTCCCACGGCATTGGGAAAGACTTCACCACCGACATGTCCGTGAGGAACATTCCAGGTAGTCGCAGCACCGCACGCTGCCCGGTGTGACCCGGCAATTCATCCGCAAACGATCCGGAGACCGAGGTGTTGCCGAACAGGCTCGGATATCCGTTCTGGTCGGTGTGGACTCCCGATGAGACCGGACCTGTAGCAATCGCCAGAGAACTGAGCCAATAGTTCGCGTTGTAGGCGAGTTCGCCTCCAACGGTTGTGGGCACGCCCGAGTGATAGCGGATCAGGCTGCTAATCTGCCATCCGCCAACGATTTCGTTGAGCCAGCCGTGCGCGCCGGCGAGTAACGCCCGTCCTCGGCCGATCGGCAGAGGATAAAGGATGTTCGCCGTGATGTTGTGCCGCACGTCGAAGTCGGACGAGCCCCGGAATTCCTTGGTGTTGAAGATATTCTGGATGGCCGCGCCTTGCTGTCCAGCACCGGATTCTGCGGCCGACCCGTAGTCAATCGAGTGCGACCACGTATAGTTGAAGTCGAATGTTAGCCCGCTGCTCAATCCGCGACGCAGCGAGAAGGTGAGAGCGTGGAAGGCGGCGTTTCCGGCGTTCATCCACGTCGGCATCGAACTGCCCTGCAAGGGGAAGAATGTATAGCAGCCATACCTGGAGATCTGCGCGCATCCCACCGGATTCGACATTCCCGCCCACGCGGTGCTGGGATTGCGATCCACAGCGTGGAGGCAATCTAGATAACTGCCGCCGTAATCGTTGTAGACGCAACTGAAGTAGTTCGCCGACGCGCTTCCGGGGAAGTCAAGGTTCGCCAAGCCCGGCCACAAATCTTCTACGAACGGCAATGTCGGAACCATGTTCGGATTCGCCGCAACCTGCGCCTCGGTCAAACCGGAATCATGCAGCCTCCGCAACTGCATTGCATTCTGTTCCCACGTGACTCCCGATTTCGGATCTTTGAAGTACTCGAGCGGAGTGTAAACGTCGCCTTCCAGCAGCAGTCGATGGGAGAGACGTCCCGCATATCCGACTTCAAAAGTGAGCTTGCCGGGAAGTTCGCGAGCGAAGCTGGCGTTGAGCACATATGAATACGGAGGCTTGAGGTTCGGAGCAATTCCCATGAACTCGCCTGCAATGGCAGCGATGTTGGGCGGCGTAACTGGAAAGGTTTCGGCCGCAGGCGGAGTCAGCACCGGCGCTCCGCCGTTGTAACGCGGACTTGTGCTGAAACTATAAGAGGTCGGAAAGTTTTCGGAGCTGGCGAGGCCAATTGACCCGTATTGGTCATATTGCGTGACCAGGTCGCTGCCAAAGCGGTCATAGACCATTGCTGCTCCTATCCGGAGCGCACCTTGAGTCCCAAAGATTTTCCCCATCAGGCCTTCGTGCGATGAGGGTGCGTAAGCGATGCCGATGCGCGGAGCAAAGTTGCGGTTGTCGGGACTCCACCAGGTTGGTTTGCCGTTCGCGGGACCATTGAGCGCCCACTGGAGCGTGGCATTGGGCATTGCATTTTGCGGCACGCCCTCCCTCTGCAGCGCGTTGCGCTCGGCGAAGTACTGCGTCAAAGGAACCGTAGAGGTGACTTGCAGTCCGTGAGCTTCGTAGGGCGGCCGGAAATTCTCCCAGCGCAGACCAACATTCAACGTCAGGTCTCGCGTGATCCGGTAGGTATCGCCCACGTACAGCGAGTAATCATGCTCGATGAACGACCGCACCTGCGGCGTTCCTGCAGTCAAGTAACTGCCCTGCCGGTTGAACAGATCGGTGTGGAAGTCGTCGTTCACCAAGCCGAGAACTACGCCCATGCCGTTGGCAGTTGAAGTTGGGTCGTCAAGCGGCAAGCCTGTGTATTGGCTGATCGCGTTGTCGATGTCTGCGCCAAGCCCGATCAGTTCAGTCGCCCCGTACCCGTAGCGAGCGAACGAAGTGGCGTACGAACTGGTGTTATTGTGGATGATGCTAACGCCGCCACCCGCCGTGATCGTGTGTTTGCCCTTTACCCACGTGATTCCGTCGTTGAGATTGGTGGTCGGCAGAACCTGCGAGGAAGGGCGCGCATACGGATTCAACAACGGATCAAGACTCGTCTGGAACAGAAGCGGTCCCGTTTGTCCTGTGAAGGATTGCCCAAAACGTGTGTAGCCGATGTTAAACAGGTTGATAACACTGGGGGTGAGAATTGCAGTGTACTGCGCGGCCAAGCCCTTGCTGTTGTCGCGCAGCGTCGATGCCGGCGACTGGCCGGGGAATTGCGCCGGGATCTGATCGTCGGTGTTGCGCGCAAACGTGCTGCGGGCACTGACTGTGTGCTTTCCCGCGCTGTCGATGTGCAGATCGATCTTTCCCACCAGCGCATGATCGCTGCGATGGATCGGGGCATTGAACCGGAAGCCGCTGAAATTCAGGCCGCCGTCTTCGCCGAAGGAAGGATCGTTACCTCTGGGATATGACTGAAGAACAGCAAGGATGCTGGCGTCCGGGCCCAAATGCAGCGGGTCGACGTTTTGCACGTCAGCTGGCTGAAGAGTCTGCGTCATTCCTCCGGAGTTGAACAGGAACTTGCCCGCACGAAGCGTGTCCGAAGGAACGGCGCGAACCTGGGACACGCCGCTGGCATCTTCCCGCTGCTCATAGTTAAAGAAGTAGAAAACGCGGTTGGGAATGATCTTCCCGCCGATCGACGCGCCGAATTGATTTCGGACCAGCGGTTGCCGAGGCACTCCGGCGTGGTTGTTGAACCATGTATTGGCGGCGAACCAGGTATTGCGGTTGTACTCGTAGAGCGATCCATGGAGCTGGTTTGTGCCGCCTTTGGTGACGAGCGCGACTTGGCCGCCGGACGAGCGACCCAGATTCGGGCCCTCGCCGGCGACCGTCACGCGGAACTCCTGCACAGAGTCCAGCGGAATTGGGAGTACTCCGTTAAAGCCCGCATTCGTCATGACGCCGTTGGCGTTGGATCCCTGATATCCACCCGTGCCAGTTCCGGTCGACTGGGGAACCAAGCCTGAGTTCTGGTTGTTGTTGACGTCAGCGCCGTCGAGGGTGATGTTGTTCTGATCCCGATGCGCTCCCAGAACTGCGCCATCGGTGGTCACTCCTGGCTGCAAGCTCAACAGTTCGACGACGTTTCGCGTCTGCAGCGGCAATTGGCGAACCTGGGTTTCACTAAAGGGGTTGCCGACGCTGGCATCGGTCGTGTTCACCTGCGAAGCTTCGGAAGCGACATTGACCACCTCTCCCGTCGTGCTGAGCGACATTCTTAAATCGAGCGTAGCGGGCGTGTTCACCAGCAATGCGATCTCATCCTTCGTCATGGTTGCAAAGCCCGGCTTCTCGGCAGCGAGCTTGTAGATTCCGGGAGCAACCTGCAGAAAGCTATATTCCCCTTGCGCATCTGTAGTGCTTCTGCGGGCAGTTCCGTTGTCAGCGCTCTTGATGGTGATTGCGGCACCGGGAATCACCGCACCGGAGGGGTCCGAAATGGTCCCCCTGAGCGACGTAGTCGCTTGCGGGAACGCTATCATCGTTCCGAACCATGCAACGAACAACACTACTCCCAAAGGCTTTGCGGTTAGTCCCATGGCATTCTCCGTTTGATCTTGAGAAATAGAGATTCCGTGTCGTAAGCACACTCCAGCGCGCGCGGCCCGCAAACACTTCGGCCGCTGACTACTGCTTGATCAGAATTCAGCTGGGGGCGCAGGGACGTGCAGCCTGACCCGATGATGAGCGATGCTCAATGATTTCCTGCGGAGAGTCAAAGCCAATGTTTCGATGGTGCCAATCAATGTTCTGGATAGCTTTCGTGTGAAAGACTCGTGTCGACCACTAAAAGGGCTGTGGTCGGGCTGTAAATTCCGTGCAGAAATCCCATCCTTTAGCCGCTGATTCTTGCACCTAACATCCGCAGAGAGTGGAGGCCCATTCCCAGATTAAAATCCGCGCCGAATTATACGGCAGAGTGGGCCTTTGGCCGGGGTTTGCAGGCACCTGCCCTGGAATCCGCTAGTTGCGCGACTTCCCTTTCCAGCCTGTAGTTCGGGAGAAACCGCAAGTTAAGTTGCGATGCGGACCGCTCCAGGAGCGCGAGGGATGAACGATAGAGTCTGATTCTCTCGCGTCAGTTGTGCCAGCCACGAACGCCCCTTCTCCTGTACGCGTTCGATCTCGATTCCGAGAGCCTGTTCCTTTTCCGAAACCCATCGGACTATGCCTTGCCCGACGAGCGATTGTTGATCGGAATTAAAGACCAATTGAAACTCGATTCCCGAATCCTCCGGAAATGTCTGCTCGGACTTAAGGCAGAGCCCGCCGCGCCCAAATGCGATGGAATCCGTTTCCAGGGCGGAGTGCAGGCTCTCAAATGAGGTGCTTAAAGTCGGGTACGTGCCGTCGCGAAAGGGAAGAGCCCACAATTCCTCCCGATCCGCCAGCGCCTTGGTGACCGCCGCTATCAGAACTTTCCGAGACACCGGCTTCGACAGTTGAGACTCGATTCCCAAGTCATATGCGTCGCGAATCGACAAATCGGAGAAGCCGGTAAGGGCCACGGCCGTGGGCATGTATGAGCCGCCTGCCTTCAACTTTTTTACAAGGGCGACTCCGTCCATGCGCGGCATGCGGATGTCAGTGATAATCGCGTGCACTTGGTTATTCTCGATTAGCGGCAGTGCTTCAACGCCATTCTGCGCGGTCAGAACACGACATCCTTCGCGTTCGAACCATTCCCTGGCGATATCGCTGTAGTACGGTTCATCATCCACGACAAGGAGGGTGGCATCTTTAAGTTCCATGTTGCTCCTCCTTTTCTGCAGGAAGAATCAGCGAGAAACACGTGTGGCCTTCGCGATCCTCGAGTTTGAGGTCGCCGCCGTGGCCTTCTGCGATGCGGCGGGAAATACTTAGGCCGAGACCTGTGCCTTTTCCGACTGGTTTGGTGGTGAAAAACGGCTCCATGATGCGCTGCCTCAGAACCGCCGGTACGCCCGGCCCGCTGTCTACGACGGAAATGGTTAGCCATTGGTCGGCGACATGGACGGCAATCCTAATCCACCCGTCTCCCTCGGTTTCGAGCACGGCATCGAACGCATTCTGCAGCAGATTCAAAATGACCTGGGTGATTTGAACCTCGCGACAGCGGACGCGCAAACACGGATCAACGTTTGGGGTGATCAGGCGGATGGAGTGCATTCGGAATCGTTCGCGCCATAACTCGAGGGCTTCATTGATCAACTCGTGCACGCTCGTGAAGTGACTGGGGTCTTCAGTACCGTCGCGCGCAATGTGCCGGAGGCTTTTCACGATGCCGCTGATACGTTCCGAGGTTTCAACGATCCGTGAACTGGCGGTTGCCAAGGTGGTGAGCGACACGTTTCCGGACTGGGCCATTTCGACGAGATTGCTGGCGTATGCCTGGATAATTCCAAGAGGATTGTTAATCTCGTGGGCGATTCCTCCAGCCATAACTCCGAGAGCCGAGAGGCGTGCCGAAGCGGCCATCTGCGTCCTGCTCGCTTCCAATTGTGCCTCCATTTCCTTGCGGGCAGTCACATCGCGGATGGCGCTCAACACCAAAAAACCGTCATCCGTCTGCAGCGGGCTCAGGCTGATTTCGACGGGAAACTCCGAACCGTCCTTGCGCAGGCCATAGAGTTGTACGCCGGTGCCCATTGGTCTTGCCCGGTTCTCCGCGGAAAATTGCTTTCGATGCCCCAGGTGCAAGCCGCGGAAGCGCTCCGGGACTAACATCTCGATCTTTTGGCCAAGGATCTCATGCCGGTCGTAGCCGAAGAGAAACTTGGTGCGCGCATTTACGAAGATCATATTGCCTTCGCCGCTTACTAGAATCATGGCGTCAGGAGCTGCCTCCAGCAAATTGCGGAAGGTCGCTTCCACTTTGCCATCGTTGCTTACGGCGGAGACCAACGGCGGATGCAATCGTGACTCCTCGTTAAGGGGTTAGTGGTGACCTACGGCAAGACTTCAGCGCGCTCAGGCGGAAATCGCCCTCGAACACTCGGGACAGATTCGGTGCGCAATCTTCGCTTCCGAGTGTTTCCTGACGTAGTACTCGAACGGCTCCCAGTCGCCAGCCTGATCCTGGATCTTTTTGCAGGAGAGACAAATCGGCAACAGCCCTTCCAAGGTTCGGACGTTCGCGAGCGCTTGCTGAAGTTCGCGTAGAGCCCGTTCTTTTTCGGCCTCGACGCGATCGCGTATCTTAAGGGATTGCTTCAGCCGCTTGAGGTTGTGGCGGAGATCGAGTTGTGCGACAACCTGACGACTCAACGCCCTCAATGCTTCCAATTGTTCTGGGCGGAGTTGCCGCGGCACCCGGTCCACCACGCACAATGTGCCCAGCGGTTGACCCTGAGCCATGAGAGGCGCACCGGCGTAGAAACGGATCTTGGGATCGGCAACGACCAGGGGATTGTCTGCAAAGCGCTCGTCCTGGCTTGCATCGGGGACGATAAAGACATCCGACTGAAGAATAGCTGAAGCGCAGAACGCAATATCGCGCGACGTCTCGAAAACGGAAACACCGATCTTGGATTTGAACCATTGCCGATCCGCGTCGACCAGGCTGATCAGGGCCACGGGAGTCTCGCACACATAGGAAGCCAGGAAGGTAAGGTCGTCGAAAGCTCCTTCCGGCTTAGTGTCAAGAATTTCGTACCCCCAGAGGGTTTCGAGGCGCTTCTGCTCATTCTCAGGTTTGGCGGGAATCATGGCGGGGCCTCCTGCCGGTTGGCCTGCCCGGGCAGCAGTACTGTAGACCCGTTCCCGCCGGAATTCAACAGATTCCATTGACTTCTATGCGTTTTGCTCCTACTATTCCCTCCACCCCGGTTGCATTACCCGCGCGAGGATGCGGCGCGCGACGAATGATCAACCAGACCATTTCGCACTACAAGATCATCGAGAAGATCGGCGACGGCGGAATGGGTGTTGTGTACAAAGCGATGGACCTGCGCTTGCAAAGGCCTGTCGCCCTCAAGTTTCTTCCTCCCGAACTTTGCCTCGACGCACAGGCATTAGCGCGTTTCCAGCGCGAGGCGCGCGCCGCGTCAGCCTTGAATCATCCGAATATCTGCACCATTTATGACATCGGAGAACAGGAGAGCCAGGCGTTTATCGCCATGGAATTCCTGGAAGGCTCGACGCTCAAGCACGTGTGCCGGGGGCCTCGTTTCGACAATGAAAGGCTGCTGGCGTTGGCCATCGAGATCGCCGATGCGCTCGATGCGGCCCACAGCGAGGGAATCGTTCACCGTGACATCAAGCCTGCCAACATCTTCGTTACCAAGAGAAATCATGCGAAGGTGCTCGACTTTGGTTTGGCGAAACTTGTCCCGATCACGAGCAAACCGGGGGAACAAACCGGGGTGACAGTCGAGTCGGCGGATAAAATGAATGTCGCTTACCTGACCAGTCCGGGAGCGACCGTTGGAACCGTTGCCTATATGTCGCCGGAGCAGGCCACGGGGAAAGATCTGGATTCTCGAACCGATCTTTTCTCGTTCGGGGCGGTGCTATACGAGATGGCGACGGGCACCATCCCATTTCGTGGCGATACGTCGGCGACGATATTTGACGGCATCTTGAACCGCCCCCCGCTCCGTCCACTGCGGCTCAACCCCGATCTTCCTCCGAGGCTGGAAGAGGTGATTGGCAAGGCTCTTGAGAAGGACCGGGACTTGCGCTATCAGACCGCCTCCGAGATGCGATCGGACCTGAAGCGGCTGAAGCGGGAGATCGATTCCAGCCAGAGCAAAAAGTCGGCATCGGGTTTTTCAGGGGATCCTGTTGAGACGCCGCCGCCCTCAGCTTTCGAGCAGAGCGGGAGCTCTTCTGTAGTAGCGGTGCTCAAGCAACACAAGTGGGCGACGGCCGGGGTGGCATTGGTGGCGTTGGCGGTACTTGTTATAGGGGCAGTCGGGATTTATTCGCTGCTGCATTCGAAGGGGGCAGCGCATTTCCAGTCCTTCACCATCACCCAAGTCACGACTTCTGGAAAGGCCGCACTAACGGCAATCTCACCGGACGCACGCTATATTCTCTCGGTCGTCAACGACAAGGGATTGCAAAGTTTGTGGCTGCGCAACGTTCCTACCGGCAGCGATACGCAAGTGATTCAGCCCACGCCATCCGCGTACAAGTCATTGGCCTTCTCGCCCGACGGGAATTACTTGTATTTCATCAAGGCAGTGGACGCCACCAACACAAATTTCGATCTCTCTCGTGCGCCTGTACTGGGAGGGACACCACAGACCGTGGTGCGTGGAATCGATAGCGACATTACTTTCTCTCCCGACGGGCGCCGCCTGGCATTCGCGCGCGCCAACGCGCCCGAACCGGGTAAGTACAGCCTCGTGACGGTGAATCTGGACGGCAGTGACCCGCAGAGTTTATGGGCAGCCGCGCCTGCGTCCGATGTGCCGACTGCGGTGGCCTGGCTGCCAGAGGGGAAGCAAATCGCCTTCAGGCTGTTCAAACCCGACAAAGCTTTGGGTGGCATCGGTCTGTTGGGCCTAGGTGGCGACAAGCCAACCCGCTTTGCGACTTTTGACGACCTCGTGACTGGAGATTTCAAGTGGCTGCCTGAAGGGCATGAACTCTTGGCGCTCTATTCGCAAAAGGGCCCCGATTACTTTCAGCGCGCCCAGATCGGATTAATCTCCGACGGAGGTGGGCGCCTTGTTCCAATCACTCGGGACACCAACAGTTATGCCACCCTTACCTTGTCTGGCGACGGTAAGACGATCGCCACTGTGCAGACCAAGACGTCGGAAAACTTGTACATCGCTCACTCTACCGACGGCAAGTTCGGAGAAGGAACTCCGGTGCTTCCTCAAGGAGAGTCGGTGAGTTGGTTCGATTTGACCGCAGACGGCAATTTGGTATTCACCGATTTCAGCCGTCTACTGCGAACTAGCCTTGGTCAGGGTGTTCCTACACGACTCGTTGCAGACCCGAACGCGGCTTTAGTGGAAGTGTCAGGTTGCGGTACCCACTACCTTGTGTTCTCGTGGGCCTTTCACGGCGGAACGAGTTCGACCAACATCTGGCGCACAAACCTGGATGGCTCCAACCCAGTGAAACTCACGGACGGGAAAAATGATCGGAATCCCATCTGCTCCCCAGACGAAAAGTGGGTCTACTACTGGAATATGGAGCAGCAACAATTGTGGCGGGTTCCACTTGCAGGTGGAACTGCGGGGCTGCTGGCGGGGGGTAATATCGCGCGCACATTGCTGGCAGAAACGGCTCTGAGTTTTTCCGCGGACGGTAAGAGTCTCGCCTTTATCGTATCGACGATACCGACCGCCGACGATCCCTACCCTCAATATAAGATCGCAGTCATCGATGTGTCGGCAGCCGCTGCACCGCGCCTGCTTGATGCCGACGAACGGATTTCCAGCGGCGGCCTGAGCTTTACACCGGATGGAAAGGCCGTTACTTATCCGATTCGTGAAAGCGGGGTTGATAATCTCTGGATTCAGCCGATTGATGGCTCGGCAGGCCGCCAGATCACATCGTTCCCCGCAGAGCAAATATTTGGGTTTCATTGGTCTCCTGATGCACGTAGCATCGGCTTTTTGCGCGGGCACGTCGACTCCGATGTTGTCTTGATTCGCGAATCGGCGCAGTAAGGTTTTGGCTTGGGGTGCACTTGATGTCGTTTTCCCAGACTCTCGCTCGGTTCTAGGCGCGGGTGGTTTTCTTCCCAGGGCTCAATAAACTCTTTTTCTGTTATGGCTACCCTCGTTGATTGGGGCCTGCATGACCGCAGGTTCCGGCGCGTCCTTCGCGACATGTATTTTGGGCCTCGATTTGAAAACTCGTAGTTTCTGTCAATCTGCGCAGTTGGAGGGCAACAATGCCGATTTCCGTCGTGTCAGACACCACGATTCGAAATGCCCGTCGGCCGATCGGGCTAAGGCTCCTTGGAAACATCCGAGCCGCCACCTTCCTCGTTGGGATTGCTCTTTGCTCCACCCTCGTCTGCGGACAGACCACGAGCGATTCGGACAAGGAAACGATTCGTGCTCTTCTGCGACGCGTCGAACAGCTTGAGGCTCGCGTGACCCAGCTCGAAGCAAGTCGGCAAGTCAGTCCAGTTCTAGTGTCGGCCGCTGTTAAGTGCAGCGCCCGCTCCCGCTGCGGTCGCTGCTACCCAGCAGGATCCCCCGGCGCAGGAGCCGGCGAGCACCATGGAGCAGCGGATGGACACAAAGACACTGATGCAAATCCGGGGCTTTGGCGATACGACTTTTCACGGCAGTGATGAAAGAGGAACGCATACCTCCTTCAGTCTTGGTCAGCTCAATCTGTTCGTTACCTCCGATATTTCCGAAAAGTTCCGCTTGCTAAGCGAAATTGTTTTCGAAGCGGATCCGACCAACACTTTCGGCGTCGACGTCGAGCGTCTACTTCTGCAGTATTCCCACAACGACTATTTCAATCTCGCGGTGGGCCGCTATCACACCGCGATCGGTTTCTATAACACCGCCTATCACCACAGTGCGTGGCTGCAGACAGCCGTCGGCCGGCCGTTTCTATTCCAGTTTGAAGACAATGGAGGCATGTTGCCGATCCACAATGTCGGTGTGTCTGCATCGGGCTTGATTCCCTCGGGCCGGTTGGGATTGCACTATGTTGCGGAAGTAGGAAATGGCCGCGCCTCTAGTTCTCCCGGCGCTGAGGCCGTACAGAATGTGTTTGACGAAAACAACGGCAAGGCTGTAAATCTGGCGCTGTTCGCCCGTCCCGATGCAGTTCGTGGACTGCAACTCGGGTTTTCTTTCTATCACGATGGATTACAGCCGATTGGCCAGCCTCATATCGGGGAGGAGATCTTTGCAGCTCACGCGGTAATGCAGCGGCCAAACTTTGAGTGGCTGAATGAGGGCATGATCATCCGCCATGCCCCGCAGGGCCAATCCCATGTCTTCGACACACCTGGTTTTTACACGCAGATCTCGAAGGCTTTTGGTATCTATCGACCATACTTCCGATATCAATATGTCAACGAATCTGATGCGGAACCGGTCTTTCCCCAGGTTGGTCTGCAGTATGGGCCCAGCGCGGGCATCCGAATGGATGCAAGCGAATCCGTGGCGCTGAAGCTACAATACGATCACACGGCCTTCCGTAATCAGCCATCGGTCAATGGCCTTACTCTCCAGTTCGCGTTTACATTTTAGAGGCGAGCGAATGCAGCGCATACGGATGGTCCTGATTCTCGTCGCGGCGGCAGCTTTATCGGCCGGATTTCTGGCGGTTCGACACGCGTCCTTCACTGCTCATGCGGCGGGAGGCGGAGACCAAGCGCTGGCCATTATCGTCAATCAATCTAACCCCGTGGATAATTGTTCCTTCGAGGAGCTTCGGAAAATTTTCCTCGGGGAAAAAAGTCACTGGCCCAATGGCCGACGCATCACCATAGTTATGTTGGACCCGCAACAGCCAGAACGGAAACTGGTTTTGCGTGAAATCTACGGGATGACTGAAAAGGACCTTAACAACCACTTCATCCAGGGCGTCTTCACCGGCAGTGTTTTAGCCTCACCCAAGACGTTGGCGAGCACGGCTGAGGTTCGCAAGTTTGTTTTTAATGTCCCGGGAGCAATCGGTTATGTACGCAATACCGAATTGGATTCGTCGGTGAAGGCCCTACGCATTGATGGCCGTTTACCCGACGACAAGGAATATCCGCTGAAGCTCTACAGGACGCATTAGCCCAAAACAAGTAGAGAGAATGCCCGGTGCAGGGTGGCTGATTGCGACGCCTCGAGTGCCGGCAAGATCGACTTGGCGACAGTGCGATAAAGGAAGCTTACGGGCTCTCCTTTTGTCGGTAACGCTGAGATCTAAGCAATCGCTCTTGTGCGATCTGCGAATCTCGTTCAAAACACCAACCAACTGCGCCCACACCCGCAACGCCTGCATTGTAACAGTGCTGGCGTGACACTGTCGGCTCACGCGCTTGAGTGACCACGCCGCGGCGAACTCGAGTAGCCGTCAACTGCTCGGCGGCCGTTAGTCGCGCTGAAATGATTTTGTTCGACTCAAATTTCAGGCCGCAGGGTTCGTCGCAATCCCTGCAATCCATCCAACTGGTAATGAAGTCGATTATCGAAACGAAAGCCAGCAGCACTCTGCAGTTTTATCCATGGTTTGCAGGGTGAGTTGCATGTGACCTGGGAAGAAGGAACCTGGGGGCTTAGATCAAAGCTCTGTATCGCGGCTGGTGCATCCCTTGTCCATGTACCCAGGTGTATGCTCCGCGTTATCGGGAAGAGAGGCGAGGAAAAGCCCACCACAGTTTGCGCTTTGTCAGTGGGAATTATCCCTCAAGCACCGATGGAAGGCTGTTACGACTTTGCTGAGGCCAGGGAACACGTCATCGGCTTTGTGACCTTCAGGAAGAAGTGGGTTTTTTCGCTCTCGTTCTCTTGAAAAACGTAGAGTCGTGCTCTTTCCTTCAATTTGAACTTGTGGGGTTCGTGAGGTCGGCAAGGGCAAATCAAGCGTTGCCATTCGGGCGAACCAGCGACGTTCTCAATGTAGGCCCCGTTGCTGTAAGTCAACCCGAAATCCTTCACGAGGTATTGCATGTGGCATTTCGGGCATTCAACGTACAGGCGCGTTTTAGGCATGGTGGTTTTACTGTAGCTTCTGTACCTTTCGTCGGTCGGGCCGTCGGAAGGGTTTCAGGCCATTCCAGTGGAACACGTTTGGCGTAGTTTGGGTATGGCCCCGAAAGGCAGTTATCAAAGTAATGTTACGCTGCCGAGATCGACTAATGTTAGCAGACTCGAAGTTCTCACAATTTTCTTCCGCGGGGTCCCATCCCTAGCTAGTGTCGCGTCCCGTAAATACGTGACAAAATCTGAGGCACACTTCGAAGCAGCGTTGCCGGAGCATTGGCGCTGCAAACAAAATGATGGGTCCTTCGCTTTGCTCAGGATGACAAGTCGAAGAATGTCCGGGACACAACACCAGCGAGGCTTCGCCTCAGACCGACGAGCGTGTCGTTAAGTGCAGATGTCGACGGATGGCTCCGGTTGCGTGCATTGAGTTAGGAATGGTAAACCACTCCGTTGAATGGGACCGCCGAAAGGCGAATCGCCTGGCCGTAAAGGCACCCCGCAACCGGAGCCGCGATGAGCGTACCACAGACTGTTGCCGAGGTCTTAAGCAAGCACGTGGTGTTGGAAGTGGAGAGCATCGACCGAATGTATCTCAACGTTTATGTGCCTCAGCTTCAGGCCGTCGAAGGCACCTTGAAGTTCATTCGCATCCATCGCGGGCACAAGGTGGCCTCCACCCGTATGGTGGAGCCGATCACTCGCGAGTTCGTCGGCTCGATTGAGCGCTTCGCTAAGGACAACCAGATTCCCCTGATCACCTTTGAGAAGGGACAACGCAAAGACGACTTTGCCAAACAGCAGCGCAAAAACTTCCACAAGCGGGAAGGCGTGGTATTCATCGGCAAGGCCCAGGAAAAATGCACGGTCTATCGCACCGAGAAACGTCGCAATCCTAAGACGAAGCGCACTTATCCCTGGATCGTGAAGTCCACGACCCTGGTGAACCATTACTACTTCTACTGCATCGATGAGGACTTCGGGCCATTCTTCCTAAAGTTCTGTTCCTATTTTCCCTATAACGCCAAGCTCTGCTTGAATGGACACGAATACCTCAAGCAGCAACTGGAACAAAAGGGGATCACCTACCAAGCCTTGGAGAACGGCATCCTGTCGTGCGAGGATCCCCAAGCCCTGCAAGCCCTCTGTGACCGGCTATCGGAGGAGAAGATCGACGCACTGCTTCGCAAGTGGTTGCGACGACTACCCCACCCTTTCGCCCCCCGAGACCGTCAGGCCGGATACCGTTATCAACTCTCTATTCTCCAACTCGAACTGTCCCTCACTCAGGTCCTAGATCAGCCCGTCAGCGGCCGCATCTTCTTTGAAGATGTGATCCGAGAAAACCTCGATATCGGCCGTCCCAAACAAGTACAACTCATCTTTGATCGCTGGGTCACCAAGGCTACGCCCGGCCCCTTTCGTACCCGAGTCATCACCGATGGAGTCATACCCTCGCTGCACATCGACTATAAAGGAACGCGCATCAAGCAGTACCACAAGGAAGGTCGGGCCCTACGTACGGAAACGACTATCAACAATACCTATGACTTTTATATCGGCAAGAACCTGCGCAACTTGCCCGCGCTACGGCGCATCGGCTTTCAAGCCAATCGACGATTACTTCAAGTACAGCGCATCAGCCACGATTGCATCCTCGCCGAAGAAGCCTTCCAAAAAATCAATCGTCCCGTACAGGTGACATCCCAACGCGCTTCCGCACTGCGCTTCGCCGATCCCAAGGTGCAAGCTCTCTGGCGTGCCCTCTTGCTGTTTCAACTCCTGCCCACAGGCTTTTCCAACCGCCATCTCCGCCAGCACTTCGCATCTTTACTGGGGCAACCACCCGACAGCCTCACCCAAGGTCAAATGACCTATCACCTACGCCGCCTGCGCCTCCACGGCATCGTCGAACCCATTCCTCAAACTCACCGCTATCGCATTACCGACTTCGGCTTACGAACGGCGTGGTTCTGCACTCGAACCTACAGCCGCATTCTCCGCCCTGGACTCGGATCCGTACTGCCGGAGCTCTCGCCACCCAACTCCTCGCTCCGGCGCAGCTTCGACAAACTTGATCAGGAGGTCACATCTTGGATCCAACACGCAAAATTAGCCGCCTAAAACTTGACTCATTTACATCAAGTTTTCGACTTCAAGACGTCTAGCACGCCTCCTCGGAAACTCGGAACGCCCCACGTTTCCCTTGGAGAGCAGCCCTTCAGGGCTGCGTAAAGCACATCGAATCACTGCGGGCTTTAAGCCCCGGTTGTCATCTGTGGAGTTTCGCGTGTCTTTAAACTTCCCATGCGAGCAACTGCGGATGTTCTTGCCTCAATCTCACAATGAGTTCGCCAAATAGCGAATTCGCCCAGGCGAACCACGGTCGGGTGAACTGTGCTGGATTGTTCTTGTGAAAAGCCTCGTGAACAAAGCCCGTCTGGGCATCGGTGTTCTTGAGCCACCGCAGGCACTGCCGTATCTCGCTTTCTTCAGAACTGGTTAAAGTACGGATGATGATGGACATTGGCCAGATCATGTCTAGACCAATGTGCGGACCGCCGACGCCCTCTGCCGCAGTTCCCTTGAAGAAATAGGGATTTGCCGGGCTTAGAACTCGGGAACGCGTTCTGCGATAGATCGCATCATCTGAAGTACAACAGCCTAAATAGGGAAGCCCTAGCAGGCTTGGAAGATTCGCGTCATCCATCAGTAACTGATTACCAAAGCCGTCCACTTCGTAAGCCCACGTTTCTCCAGCCTTCGCGTCACGAGATCGTCCGTACGTAAGAAGTGCCGAATCGATTTCCTGAGCCAAGGCGTCGCACCCAGCCGCAAAGGCAGCATCGTGCAACACACTTCCTGCCATGTTCGACAACTGACGTAACGACACCACGGCGAACAGATTGCCGGGAACGGACAACGAATACAGACATGCATCGTCGGAGGGACGAAACATCGAATAGATCAAACCCACGGGCTGGGCGGGATTGCCATAACCGCCCAGCATTTGCGTGTCGGTTGGCACTTCGGTTCGGCGCTGGAAATGATAGCTTCCCGGGCCTCCTTTTCTTTGCTGTTCACGACACGTCTCCAGTACCAGTCGCATCGCTCGTGCCCACTCCGCGGTGAAAGGAGACACGTCACCAGTCGCGCGCCAATAGCCATGCGCAAGACGAATGCAGAAACAGAGCGAATCAATCTCCCATTTGCGCTCAGCAACGCCTGGTCGCATGTCAGTGAGGTCATTGACGGCCCAAGGCAGGGGCTTGGTTGCTTGCGGATCAGGCAAGAATGCATTCGCATACGGGTCAATCAGGATGCAACGACTCTGCCGCCCAATCAGGCCGTAGAACATACGCCGAAGATCGCTGTCGTCTTTGGCGAGTGGTAGATAGGGCCACACCTGGCACGACGAATCTCGCAGCCACATGGCGTCAATGTCGCCCGTGATGATGAATGTATCTGGTTTTCCGTTCACGACACTCACCTGGACAGTAGTGTCTAACGTATTCGGATAGCAGTTCTCGAACATCCAGGCCAGATGCGGATCGCCGATTGTAGTTTTCACGCGCTGAATGAATTCCTCGACCGAGTGCGAGGTGAATTTGCGCTCGCTTAGGGGCGGCCGTCGAGATGAAAGCCCTTGCAGCGGGCGACTCTTCGCAAACTTTGAAGTGCCCACTGTAATAGAAGCAGCCAGCAATGCCTTCAGCAATCTCCGTCTGTTTAGCAACTGGAATTTTCCCTTTCCTCAGCTGGCCGTGGTCCGCTATGAATGTCTGTTGCAAACAGCGCTACCGCCAAGGGGAGTCCCAACTCTCTCGACCTCATCAACCAGGAGTTTTGACGGAGATTTTGGTCTATATCGCAAAAAACAAGCCTCGATGCACCTCAAGCAAGGCGACACTAGTCCATCTCATCGAGGCACGATTTCTCGGTCGTTACTCTAGCCAGATTACGTGCATCGACATTTGGCGTCCATTTTGTTCTTTGGATCACAGCTCTCACCCTTCGCTTCGTCGCCTCACTCACCTTGCCGGTGTTATTGATCACATTTGAAACCGTCGCGGTCGACACACCTGCCAGCTCTGCTACGTCTCGAATAGTGACTCGGCGACGCGTGTTCTGAGCCTTCGTACTTTGCGACGAGTCGCTCGAGGTATCAGCCATTGTTATGCTCGAACGATTTCTGCTGCCGGCTCGGCTGACATGGGTTTGGAGACAACCTGGAAAGCTGTCAAGATGTCGACGCGCGTTCAGATGCACAACAGTTTCCCGTGTCACGGGGCAATCTCCTCGGTGAATTGGGGTTCTACGTTGTCAAAAAAGACGCCTTGTAACTTTGCCCGGGGCGCCACTGGAAACCTGAGCACAAGGTTGTGCGGTTTGTCTGGCACGATGGTTGACAGATCGGCATAGAAGCCAACAAAGGATCCGGCGTGAGGTCGGATGGAGCTATAGGCGGGTTCGAAATTGAGGGGACTGTCGTCAAGCGCGGCCGACACGGGGGTTGCGTCAGATCCGTCTGCGAATTGCAGAAAAAGCAATAATCGTTCTGGAGCGAGCCACGTTGTTTTGTAGTCGTCGGGCGTCCATGGAATGGACCATGCCTTCTTCCGGGCAGCCAACTGCTCAAAGATGCGATGCGGCAAGGCGAACGTTCCAACAAGATCTCCGTCCTGCGTCGAGGCAAGCGGGACCTCTTCATCTTCACGGAAACGTTCCCCGGCAAAACCCACTTGTGCGCTGATGTAACGACCTTTTTGGAGAGGACGCACATCGCGACCATTCACGGTCATGTTCGTAATCTCTGTCTCCGTGGGCAGCAGAACTGCAATCTCTTGCGAGCTGCCATACTCACCGCGAATGTGATCCAACGAAAGTGTATTGTTTATGAGTACCACATGCGGGTCAGCCATTCCGTCCGACCCCGCCACCCCTGCATTAAATATAATGGGAGACGTGAAGGTTGCGGGCACTAACTCCAAGACCGTTGCACTCGTTCCGGGCAGATCGAGATGAACCTTATCCCCTTTGTTCCAGACACCTACCCCAGGCTTGCCAATGATCCGTCCGTGATTCGGATACACTTCGCGCAGCAAAAGGTCAGCCTCAAGCGACAAGCCTACGGTCTCATCCAGAATAAAATCGGCGCAGAGTTGTTTGTAGTTTGGGTTAAAGAGAAATAAATAGCCCCGGTCGCCGACAATCGCCGAAGTGCCGTCGACATGTCCGAGCGCAGGCTGACCGAGGATGGTGCGCGTGTTGAGCAGGTATTCTTTATGGCTCACTGCCCAACTCAACCATTCACGAATCCATGCCTTATCCGCAGCGGAGAAGTGCTTCCACTCTTCCAGATCGCGGGCTGGAATCATATTGACTACGTTGTTCCATCCGCCTGTAGCAATCGAGGAAAGGAACGAATAGCGGTAGCCAAGATAATCCCAGTCACGTGGGCGATATCGGGTATAAATCATTTCTTCCTTCGGCGGATCGTCTCTGGTCTCACCGTCCGCGGGGATGTTGACCAGGCGCTCGACCTGGTGGGTTGCGTAACCAGGAATAATTTCTGTCGGCGCGAACTCATAGTTGCGATACCAGTAGTTCACAAAACGGGTCCGGTCGGCCGACACACGGTCAAAATGCAGGTCTGGGTATGGTTTGAAGCTCTCGGCCTGCTCGTCGTTTCCGGTCGGGTGAGGATAGCTGCCGGCCAGCCAGCTCCAAGGTCCGTAGCACTGATATGTTTGACGGCCATCAATGATGATCGAAGGTACGGCTCTGCGTACCGACTCGATGACCCGTCTGAGGCCGTACCATTGCGAATAGCTGCTGCTATCTGGCAGATCTAGAAATGCGTAATCAAACGAATAGCCCGAAATTCCCGTACGCCTCTGAAATGCGATAAGATTGCGAATCAGGTAATCCTGAAGTTCACGCGACGCGAGAGTCGCGTATTTGTGCGGATCGTCGCGCTGTTTCCCTTTTACGATCCAGCTACGATTTCTCGAATAAGGAACGGAAGGATACACGTAGGCAAGCAACCCGACCTGCTTGCGCCTTGCATACGCGAGCATCTGGGCCACGCTGGGCGGGATCGGATCTGTCTGAGGGTCCCAGTCACCTTTACGAATCTCCTGCCCCAGGTTGAGCCACAGAACATATTCCCAGCCCCAGGAATCTGCGCTATCCGTGCGAACGGATAACATGGAGTTTGCTGGGGCATAGAGAAGGTTTTTTATGCCCAATTCCGCCGTCGTATCGATAAGGCGCTGGTACTCGGCTTGCCCCTCTGGCGTGCCGACATCAATCTGGTAATCGTTGAGCGTCCAGCCAACTTCCACAGTAATCGGCTGAGGTGCTGGACTGATTAGAAATGCCCGAACGCAGGCGGTGAACGCGGAGATCTCCGACTGATCCATGCCATCGTCGGAAGTCTCTGGCGAGGCGAGTTGCCATTCCGGAATCATCTGACGAGGCAGCCTCCTGCCGCTGAGAGAGTAAGCACCGAGGCAGGCAGTGTCGCTCGAAAACGGGCCCCAAGATTTTCGCCAAGACATTTCTGGGGCGTAGCCCAGACTCGCCGTTTGGCCATCGTGTCCTGCTTCGAGAAAAGGATTTTGGATGGTCAATAAGAGACCCTGCCGCCCGCCAAGTCGCAAGAATTCCCCGAGATCCTTGCCTGGCAAGGATCTTCTGCTCTGCTCAATAGTGGCCCCGAATTGCGGCACATACGTCGAGGGCACGTAAGCGGAGACGACCTCGTTTCGCAGTCTCAAGTCCCAGGCCACGACACGATGAATCATGAATTCCGCGCCGGGCGCGTGCAGCACCCTGAGTTGCTTTGTGACAAACGTCCACCCTGGCCGCAATCGGTAAAGGACGCGAACTTGATATCCAGAGAATCGATAATCGTATTGAATCTCGTCACGGCCAGTTCGCCTCACTTCGGACTGGGCCCCTGAGCTTCGCAGAGTAACGGAATCGATCGCGAGCGACCAATCGTCCTTGGCAAATGCAATCCCAGCTTTGGACTGTGCGTCCCTTAGAAAAAGCAGGCCGCTCGGGCCAAAGGTCGCAGTTGTCGTGTGGTTACTCAAAGTCAAACTTGTCTGCAAATCTGCCGAAAACAAGAACGGAGAGAAGATGAGCACGTGGAGGAGACTGAGAAGAACTCTCGACGCGTTCGACATGAATGTCCTCGGGCAGAGCAAGTGAGAAGCTCGAATGCAAAGGTTTGAGAAGATGGTCGGTCTGTGCGTCAGCGTTTACAATTGGAATCCGTACACCTCACCACAGGGGGACGGTCGAGCAGAGGGTGATTACGCGTCCGCTCGACCGGTGCGCTTGTACTAGAACGTGATCCTGGCGCTCACGATCATATTCCTCGGGATATAGGCGCTGGTCACGGTACCGAAGTTGGTGCCGTCATTCGCGTTCGAATCAACGCCTTGGAGATTAACGCGATTAAATGCGTTGATCATATCCAGCCGCAGTTCAAGTGCAATACCCTCGGTTATCAGCGTTGCCTTCTTTATTGTAAGGTCCGTCTGCGCGAAGCCAGGGTTCTGAAACTGATTCATCCTTTCGTTGCCTTCTTGTCCTAACGAAGGCAGAGAAAAAGGGCCGCAATTGTCGAGGTTAGTGCCGCTACAATGCGAAAAAATGCCGTTCCTGAACGCTGTGCGGTCTTTCGGCTGGTGATAACTGGAAACGTTCGGAAAATCATTGTTGTCACCATCCGCATTGAAATCGCCGCTATCCGGTGCAAATTGCAGATTCGATGCAGTGACCGGTCCGGAAGGATCTATCAGTAAGCCGTGGAACGCTGCGTTCGTATACACCGTAAAAGGTGTTCCCGATTGCAACGAAGTGAGTCCGGCCAATGTCCAGCCAGAGCTGACTCGGCCTATGAGACCCCGACCGCTGTTGCTCCCAGGTAGTTCGTAGCTCCAGCCAAGTGAAATCACATTGGGGCGATTCCATGATGCCGGGCCATAGAACTGATTGAATGGATAGACTCCAGCGTAACTGTTCCAGTCATCCTTGGCGTCGGAGCGCGTATACGAGGCCGTTACAAAGCCCCGCCTTGCAAACCGTCCCTTCAGGGCAGCGTAGAAGCCTTGGTAGTTTCCATAGGCGCCAGTCGTGGCATAGGTGATGCTTCCAAAACTGCTGTTCAGGCGGGTCTGCGTTCCACCACAGGAACCTCCCGTGCAGGAAAGGTGCTGGGGCAAATCGCCGGAAAAGACATTGATGTCCACTCCGTACGAAGTGCAACCAGTGCAGCCCCCGTTGAACACCTGATTAGCAGAATGAGATCCCATGTAGCCAAAACTCGCAACCAGACCGGAGGCGAGCTGTCGTTCTACAGTCCCATTCCAATTGATGGTGTAAGGAGCGGAGATGTTTTCGTCGATGCCCCCCACACTGAAGTTCCCACCTACTACTCCTCCCTTCGAATCGAGTGGAGTGCCGACATACGCGGGATATTGAAACCCATACGGATAAGTATTCTGCGTGCCGTAGCTGAAAATGGGGGGAGCAGTTGAACCATCATTCTTGAAGGTGGGAACGACGAATCCCGGTGGATTTCCCTTCAGGCCATTCTCTGCGTTCCCCAGCGTTACAAAGTCATGATAGAGGCCGACTCCGCCTCGAACGACCCACTTACCGTCCCCCCGCGGATCCCAAGCAAAGCCGGCGCGCGGACTGAACACCCAGTTCAGAGACTGGTTGTACACGTGACTCTGCTGTTTCATAAAGCCATTCGTCACTTGGTCCTGGAAGCTTCCGCCAGATGCAAGATGGAAGTTAGCCAGGGTCGTGCCACCAGTCGGGACGGGGTTTCCAAAGTTGTCGTAACGTATCCCGTAGTTGAGAGTAAGCCTCTTGCCCAGTTTCCACGTATCCGCAGCGAACAGCCCGAATATACTCATCGCAAACTTATATTGGCCAGGCTGGGGTTTGCCGGTGACACTGTTGTAGGAGAGGCCGCTCTCGCTGTAAGGCTTGTCATTGATGAGGTCGATCATATTGTTGTAGGAGAGGTTCGGAATACCGTATGCGCCCGCAAATAACGCGAGATCGTCACCGTGCCAGCCCTCATAGCCAAACTTGAAGCTGTGTGCCCCGCGAATGTGAGAAAGGACATCGCGCCAGTGATAGTTGTGCTGGATGAAGTCACCTTGTGCGAACCCATCTCCGAAACCCACACCCAGCCCAGCCACACTGACGATGGGTACTGTGAAGGTGCCGGTTTTGTTCGCAAATCCCTCAATGCGGTTGAACCCAAACCATGCCTCATTCAAGGTGTGAGCGGTGAATAGATGCATTTCGTTGACTTGTAGCGAAGATCCATAGTCGTACGAAGTCGTCGCGAACCCGGGTCGGACTGCTGGTCCACCTGAGCTAATCTGGTTGCGAATAAAGTTGCCGTACAGCCTGTCCTTACTGAAGTATTTGTCGATACGCGTGTTCCACTGATAAGAGTGATTGTAGCTCGACGAGTTGAAGATACCGTGGTCAAACACAGGCGTACTGCACGGAATGTTATCTGTACTCGGAGTATCGCATCCAGTATTGGCGCCTAGATTTTGGGGGCCAAACGCATCCTGAGCTGTAGCCGATACGGCGGTAGTGGTCGCGCCACTCGGCTTGTACTTCGCCATCAACTGCACCTCAGGCGAATTCGGTTGAGCCGTCTGGGCAAACGTCAGGAAGGCAGGATCCTCGTACGTCTGTACCGATTGACCGTTGGAGGTTAGTGCCCGGTATGGCTCGATTGAGAAGAAAAAGAAAAATTGGTGGTGCGGAATCACCGGCCCACCCACTCCGAACGACATGTTGTTGGTGTGATAAGGATTGATCTTGGTGCCCGGGGGGACAAACTCACCGTTGGCGTTAAAACCCTGATAGTTGTAGTACTCGCTCGCGAATCCGTGAAAACGTTCGGTGCCGGATTTCGTGGTTATAACCGTCTGAATGGAGCTGGCTCGGCCAGAATCGACGGCATAAGTGTTTGTCTGTACGGTGAGTTCAGAAACCGTGTCTACGTTTGGTGTCAAATTCAACACTCCGGGACGAATGTTACTGGTCACATCCAGACCATCCACAATGTATTGATTCCCATTCTGGCCACGGCCATTCGCACTGGCGTCAATGTAGTTTTCTGGGTTGAAGTTCGTGCTCGTGCCGGTCCCCAGCCCCGTCACGCCCGGGGTAAGCGTGACCAGTGCAGTTGGGTTTCGGGAGGCCAAGGGCAGATCCTGTAATGCCTGAGTTTCTAAAGTCTGTTCATTGCGGCTGTCTGCAGTGTCAAGCAGCGGGGCCTCAGCGGTAACCTCAACCTTAGTGGCTTCTTTGGCGATTGGCAATGCCATCCTGACGTCCCTGGTCTCATTGGATGTCAATGAAAAAGATACTTTCATCGTTTCGAAACCAGGTGCCACCGCAGAAATGTTGTAAGGCCCGGGAGCCAAGCTCACAAACCGATAGAGGCCAGAATTGTCACTCGTTGCGTGCTGTGAGACGCCGGTATCGGTATTCGAGAGCGTGACCGACGCATTTGTGATCGCTGATCCCGTGCCATCCTGCACGGTCCCCTGAACGCTCCCTGAGAATTGACCGAAACATATGGCCCCGCTAATGAGGGCCAGAATCGTTAAGAACCGGACAACCTGCTGTGCGACGTGGCTCATTGCATCCTCCAGCTGGGGTAGATGTTCTCGACGGAGAGAATTTCGAATTCGACGGTGTCGACGTGGATGTCTTCGAAATTTGTGACGCTACTTCAAAAGTCGGAAACATTGCGAGTCTTGACGAATGCTGTGAAGACGGCAGTGAGGATACTTCTTTTCGGCAATCGGCGCATGAGCTACGTGTACTCCGGCCATATAGTCTATTTGTACTACCGCATGTGCCTTGATGAGGTGGGTGGCGCGGAGTAAACTCGCCCTTCTCGTGCCTCAGACCGCAATGAAAGATGGAAAAACGCGAACGTTTCGCGCGAGGTGTGGGCTCTGGATCACTGCCCTAGCGTTGTTTTGTGAGGGCTGTCACTCCGGCATTCCTTTCACAATCGCTGTCATTCCCCGAACCTCGGGTACGGGGCTCTGGGAACCTGAACATGCAGGCGCTGAGGAAGCGGCCGTTCGGGCCAATACGCATATTTATTGGAACGCTCCAACCCGCGAAGATGATGTGGAAGGGCAGATTGCATTGGTGAGCCAGGTTGCGAGCCGGGGATACCAGGGACTTGTCCTTGCTCCAGATCAGGCATTGTCCTTAATCGCTCCAGTTCGTAAGGCTCTGGCTCACGGTGTTCCAACCGTCATCGTCGGATCACCGCTACCGCTTCCAGCGGGAGAGAAGCTCTCTTACATTCTCAACGACGACGAAGCTGCAGGTCGCATCGCTGCGGAGCGTGTAGCCGAACTCCTTCAGGGGCACGGATTCGTTGCAGTACTTGGAATTAATCCAGACATCTCCGCCGTCATGATCCGCGCGCGCAGTTTGGAGGTGTTTCTTGGCGAGAATTACCCAGACATCCATCTGATTAAGAGGATGGGATCCTTCAATTTCCTCCACGAACATCAAGTTGCCGAAGAAATGCTGAAGGATTACCCGGAGATCAGAGTCATTGTCGCTATGATGTGGGCATCTGGGAGGGCAGCGATATCAGCCATTGGGGAAACATCTGGGTGTCGCGCGAAAGTGGTCGCCTTTGACCCTGATGGAGGCCTGCCATTTGACGACCCGGCAATGGATTCCGCAATTGCGCCGGACATGCGCTCGATGGGGCGCCTGGCCGTGCAATTGATTGATGGCGAGCGCCACGGCAGAGCCATGCCGCCTTTGATCAAGCTTCAGCCAATCGTGATTACACGCCAAAACGTCAACACGCCAGAGATCCGGCATCTTTTGTCAATGGAGTGGAGACCGACGCCGTGGGTATGGAGTACGCCGCGTTGACGACGTCATCGACCTCGCGAAGCCTTCTGTTTCGTGCTCAGATACCCGGTTTAGTAGCGCTGCTTACGCTACTATGCGTTCCTGCGTGCGTGCACGATCCGGCCCGCGGCCTCCCATACCATGACTCGTTTTCGAGCAGCAGTACGGCTGAGTGGAGGGCACTGGGAGGTACATGGGAGGTGGTCAACGGAGCCATGCGCAATGACTCGGATGAGCGAGGCGCGAAACTGCTTACCGGATCCGTCGACTGGCGCGATTATTCGATTGAAGCTGACATTATGCTCCTTGGCCAAGACAGTGATGCAGGGCTCATTCTGCGTTCAAGCGACGAGGAAGAGGGCGTCGATTCTTATACCGGGTACTACGCTGGCCTGCGCAGCCTCGACAACTCCCTGGTGCTAGGCCACGCTGAACATGGGTGGATGGAGAGGGTCGTTTATCTAGACTCGAGTCGGGCAGTGATTCAACCCTTCCAGTGGTATCACCTCAAGCTGTTGGCGTATGGATGCGAGATCGTGGCAGAGGCAAGTTCTGCGGCGCAAGGCCCTCTCGCGTCTTCGGCGATCTTCGAAAAAGATTGCGTGGTTTCGGGACGGGTAGGCTTGCGTTCGTATGCTGCTGGCGGCGTCTGGAGAAATGTCACTGTTCGCCCAGCCGCCCGCGAAGATCTAGCGGCCATGCTGGCGACGACTGTCAATACGGAAAGGACTCCGGGTCCTTCACCTCCTGCAAGCCGGGAAAGGTATCGCGTTGGAACACCGTCGGACCAGAGTACGCCACAGTCTTTGCGGCCAGCAACAAACGCTCAATCGATCGATAGCCTCCGCCTGTTCCCGGTTTCGAAGCTGGCGATGGCAACGATTCGGGGAGCCGTGATCCTCACATCCCCGACGCTTTTTGTTCAGGACTCAAGCGGTGGGATCTCAGTTCCTCATCCCACAGCACCTCCACTGAAGATTGGTGATGAGGTGGAAGTATCGGGGGAGGTGCATCCAGGTGACTTTAGTTCTTCCTTGGAGCACGCAGCGGTGCGCGTCTTATGGGCACACAACCCTGTGCCTGCGGTCTCGGTCACCGCTTCACAGGCTGCCAGCGGGACATTCGACGCCAACTTTGTCGAATTGGAAGGCACACTGCGCGCGAAGAGTTACGGTTCCAATAACACTCTTGTATTCGATTTGGATTCCGGACCGCAGACGTTTCGGGCAATAACGAATCGGGGGCGCGGAGATGTTGTCTTCAACAACATTAGGCCGAACAGCTTGCTGCGGCTAAGCGGGATCTGTGTCGTCGACCGAGCTTACACTCGCAACCTGACTCCCTTTGTGCTCCTGTTGCGCTCTGCCGACGATTTGAAGGTATTGGCGGGTCCTCCGTGGTGGAATACCGGCAACCTGATTGCCACATTTGTTGCCGTGATCGCCCTTGCTTTTGTGGGCATCGTCCTCTATGGCCGTATCGAGAACTGGCGTCTGCGCGCCGTGATGGGAGAAAGAGAGCGGCTAGCCCATGAAATGCATGACACACTGGCGCAGAGCTTCGCCGGTATCGGCTTTCAGTTAGAAGCAGTTCGGAATGGAATCCCATCGGACCTGCCGGTTGCACACCATCAACTCGATCTGGCCAGCGATCTGGTCAAGCACAGTCATGAAGAAGCGCGGCGGAGCATCGCAATGCTCCGCCCAGAACCACTTCAGACTGGCAATTTGCTCACAGCACTGGAATCTTGCGCCCGCCAAATGGTGGAAGGTGGAGCCGTTCAGGTTGTCGCCAGGTCTTCCGGCGAGCTGCAACCGGCACCATTGCGAATTACCGATACTCTCTACCGCATCGGACAAGAAGCAATTGCCAATGCTGTCAGTCATGCGGATCCGACGACGATTACGATCTCGCTGGAATACCAAAAGAACCTCGTCCACCTGATTCTCGCGGATGATGGTAAGGGCTTTGCTGAATCTGAGAACTTGCGCGGCTTTGGTCTACGCGGCATGCGGAAGCGCGCAGCTTCCATATTTGCGGTTCTGAGAATTGAGAGTACCCTTGGTCAAGGCACTCGCGTTCAGATCACAGTGCCACTGCCACCGCGAATCACAATCCTCTCGTGGCCTGGACTTCTTAGGAAATACTTGATGGAGTTGACTCATGTCCAAGGTTACGGGCGCTAACGTGCGGATTCTGATCGTGGACGACCACCCGGTGGTCCGGGTAGGACTTACGAGCATGTTGGCTACGCAACCTGGAATCGAAGTTACCGGCTCAGTCTCATCGGGCGAAGAGGCACTTGGAATCCTTGAAAAGAAACCTGTAGATCTCGTTATGCTCGACCTCCGCATGCCCGGTCTGAATGGCATTGATACCCTGCTTGCCATCAAGCGCAAAGCGATACGCGTGCATGTCATTGTGCTGACAAGTTACGAGACAGACGAAGACATCTATCGCGCGATTCAGGCCGGTGCAGAAGGTTACCTGCTCAAGAACACTTCGCAACGGGAAATGTCGGATGCTATTCGCGCGGTTTGCGCCGGGAATCGCTATATTCCACACTCTATCGCCTCTCGCCTCGCAGAACGCATGACGCGGTCGAATCTCACACCACGTGAACTGGAGATTCTGAAGATACTCGCCAAGGGCCTCACCAATAAGCAAATCGGCCATGCCCTCGGTATTAGCGACAACACAGTCCGCAACCATATCAACAGCATCATCGAGAAGCTCGAGGTGTCGGATCGAACCGAGGCTACAAAAACCGCCATTCAGCGGGGCATCATTGATGTGGACGAATAGTTTTCACAAGACCTTAGGACCGCTGTTCACAATCGAGCTGTTTTCTCGGACCACTTGGCTTTTCCTCGCTTATGAAACGTAGTCTATATGGACCATGCGCGATCCAGTGCAGTTCTACTACCATGACCACTATATCGTTTGAAGGAGTTGATTCTGGTTCTGTATTCGCCAACTCAACCGAACCGTCGCCGGTTTCTCAAACAACTTGGCCTAAGTGTGGTGGCATCATGCCTGCCCTCGGGCAAATCGGTGGGCTCAATTGTTGGGAGGGCATTGGACGATACGCCTGCGGCGGTTGCCGCTGTGAAGAATCGCGCCCCGCTCCATCAAAATGCGCTATATCCGCTGCCTCTGGGTGCAATCCGGCCCGCCGGCTGGCTGCGAGCCCAACTCGAGATTCAGGCCAACGGGCTCAGCGGACACTTGGACGAAACATGGGCCGATGTCGGTCCGAATAGCGGATGGCTGGGTGGAACGGGAGAATCGTGGGAGCGTGGGCCGTACTTTCTCGATGGTCTTGTGCCACTGGCCTACATTCTCGACGATAGCCGGCTCCAGGCCAAGGCCAAGAAATACCTCGACTGGACGCTCAACAACCAATCGGTCGACGGCATGCTCGGACCCGCCTCGAATAATGACTGGTGGCCGCGCATGATCCTGCTCAAGGCTCTGACGCAATATCAAGAGGCGACGGGCGATGCACGTGTAATTCCCGCGATGGAACGCTATTTCAGATTCCAGGCCAGCGAGTTATCGAAGCGGAACTTGCGCGACTGGGGCAGGTTTCGGTGGCAGGACAATCTCTTGAGTGTAGTTTGGCTGTACAACCGGAACGGGGATTGGAAACTGCTCGACCTTGCGCGGCTGCTTCACGCGCAGGGTTACGATTGGCAGGCTGAGTACGCCAACTTCCAACATACTGAGCGCATCTCGTCGGAATATTTGCGTTCAGCGTCGGAAGGCGTCCTGAGCGAGCTCAGTTTATCAACACACGGCGTCAACAACGCCCAAGGCATCAAGGCTGGACCGGTGTGGTCGCAGATCTCTGGATGGGAAAAGGATCGTGGCGCAGCGTCGCATATGATCAAGATGCTCGACAAGTATCATGGCCTTCCGAATGGTATGTTCTCATGCGACGAACACCTCGCGGGGCTGAATCCGTCTCAGGGCTCGGAACTGTGCACAGTTGTCGAGTACATGTTCTCGTTGGAACAGTCAATAGCAATTCTCGGTGACCCCATGTTCGGCGATCGCCTCGAACGACTTGCATTCAATGCACTGCCAGGAGCTTTCACCACGGATATGTGGGCGCACCAGTATAATCAGCAGCCCAATCAGGTAGAGTGCAGCTTACATCTGAAGCCATGGACCACAGATGGCCCCGAATCGAACCTGTTCGGACTAGAGCCGAATTTTGGCTGCTGTACGGCGAATTTCAGCCAAGGGTGGCCGAAGTTCACAGCTAGTTTGTTCATGCTTTCGCAGGATGATGGCCTGGCGGCCGTGGCATATGCGCCTTGCGAAGTGCGCACGATGGTGCGCGACACATTTGTCAATTTGACCGAAAGCACCGATTACCCCTTCCGTGGTGCCGTACATATGGCAATTCACCCAGCATCTCCGTTGGCGTTTCCGTTGTTGTTGCGAATTCCGGAGTGGGCAACCGCCACTAGCATTAGGGTTAACGGTCAACAACAGCCAATGCCCATGCCAGGCACCCTCGCTCGCATTGAACGTACTTGGCATGCGGGAGACCATCTGGATATCGAGTTCCCGCTAGAGCCACGAGTGTCACGATGGTTTCATGATTCAGGTGCGATAGAACGCGGCGCTCTCGTGTTCTCTTATGGAATTGGCGAAGACTGGTTGAAGTTGCGTGACCGCGGCATGACAGCCGACTGGCAGGTGTATCCAACCACGCAGTGGAATTATGCCTTGACTCTGAAGGACGAAGTGCCGTCTCAGGCAATTCGTGTGACGGAAGGCGAAGTCAGCAACAATCCTTTCGACGAAAAGAATGCACCGGTGAGACTCCACGTAAAAGGGCGGAAGCTCCCGGACTGGCGTGCTGTCGACGGAGTGGCCGATCCTGTTCCGCAGAGTCCCGTCACAAGCGATCAGGCCGAGGAGACTATTACTCTGGTTCCGTACGCGGCGGCCAAGCTGCGGATTACTGCATTCCCGGAACTGAAAGGTTAGGAGCAGGATGCATTTCACCTGCGCCGCTCTGAGCAGACGAGCCTCGCGTTGAGGCCTTGAATCGCGCCGCCCATCATGCGTATGAAAACAACTACTGCTGAGTTTTGTGCTTTCTGGCTAACTGGTTTCGTGAACGGTGATGGAGAAATCGCGAAGGCGAAGTGTTCTGAGGTGCGGAAGAAAATGGTCCTGCTGCGATGCGGGTTTCTGGCAACGCTGACAACGTCAATGTGCCTAGTTGCTGTCGCGCAAACCAGGGCGCCAGCTGTACCTCTTATCACACACAACCCATACTTCAGCATCTGGTCGATGGCAGACCACCTGACGGACGAAAGCACGAAGCACTGGACGGGCGCCCAGCAGCCGTTGACAGGCTTGGTGCGGATCGATGGCAAGCCCTACCGTTTCATGGGGAATCGGCCCGACCGCATTCCGGCTCTGCATCAGGACCAACTGCAGATCACGCCAGTCCACACCCGATATACGTTCACTGGAAATGGCATTGGGCTAGAGTTGACGTTTTTCACTCCGGCATTCCCTGAAGATCTGGACGTTTTGTCGAGGCCGGTCACATATGTTACGTGGAACACCTATGCCACCGATGGCAAGACCCACGATGTGGAGATCTATTTTGACGTCGACGGGCGCGTTGCCGTTGACAAAGGCGATCAGCAGGTTGTGTGGGGCCGTAGCCGGGCCAAAGGGATGACGGTGTTGAGTGTGGGCTCGCGCGATCAGCAGCCGCTAAATCGCTCCGGTGATGACCTGCGCATCGACTGGGGCTACTTCCACCTCGCAGTACCCACTGGACAATCGGCCGAAATGGCAGAATCCGCCAACGCTGCCGACGACTTTCTTAAGAACGGCAAGCTTCCCGATGCCGATCAGATGGATATGCCGCGTTCACCGCATAACGGAGCGGCGCATTTGACTGTCATGTTTTCGCTGGACAAAGTCGGTCAGGAAGCGGTCAGCCGTCACGTGCTCGTCGCCTACAGTCAAGGGCTGGCTGTTGAGTATTTGGGCCGTAGGTTACGCGAATATTGGCAACGCGACGGTTTACCGATCGAGCAACTCCTCGAAAATGCGGACCGTGAGTATCAAAAGTTAGAGGCGCGCGGCAAACAATTCGACGCTGAACTTACTGCCGACCTCGAGCGAGTTGGAGGAAAGTCTTACGCCGATCTGGCCACTCTGGCCTACCGGCAAACCCTCGCAGCACATGAATTGGTCGCAGAGGTGGATGGCGCGCCACTGATGTTTCCAAAGGAAAACTTCAGCAATGGCTGCATCGCCACAGTCGACGTACTCTATCCATCTGCACCCTTCTTCTTACTGCTGAATCCGCGCCTGCTGGAAGCACAGCTGAAGCCGATTTTCGATTATGCCCTGCTGCCGCGCTGGAAGTGGCTCTTCGCTCCGCATGACCTGGGCCAATATCCACTGGCCAATGGTCAGGTGTACGGCGGTGGCGAACGCACCGAAGAAGATCAAATGCCAATCGAAGAGAGCGGGAACCTGCTCATTCTGGCCGCAGCGCTTGGGAGGGCTGAGGGGGAGTGGCACGTGGCCGAACGCTACTGGCCGCTGCTCGCAAAGTGGGCCGACTATGTTCTGCAGAAAGGGCTGGATCCAGAGAATCAACTATCCACAGACGACTTTGCTGGCCATCTGGCGCACAACGCAAATCTGTCGATCAAGGCAATCGAAGGCCTTGGGGCTTACGCCATGATGGCGCGCGAGCTAGGCAAACGGGAGATCGCCGATTACTACGGGTCCAGAGCCAAGGAGATGGCGGCCAAGTGGGACTCCCTGGACGACGAAGGTGACCACTACAAGCTGGCCTTCGACAAGCCCGGAACCTGGAGTCAGAAATATAACTTAGTCTGGGATCGGGTGCTCGATCTGCACTTATTCCCAACCGCTGTTCGGCAAACCGAGCTCGCTTATTATGAAAAGCATTTCAACCAGTTCGGCCTCCCGCTCGACGAGCGCAAAACCTACACCAAACTCGACTGGGAAGTGTGGACTGCAACTCTCTCCGACTCAACCGAGCAGTTTCAGCGATTCATCACTCCCATCTCAAAGTGGCTGAATGAGACACCGACTCGAGTTCCTCTCACGGATTGGTACGACACAATCGATGGCAGGCAGGTGGGATTTCAGGCGCGTTCTGTGGTTGGGGGGATCTATATCAAAGCGTTCGCGGATCCGGAGATCGCGAAAAAATGGCAGCATAAAGCATCAGTTACGAAGTCGAGCCTCCGGGACTAAATGCCATTGTCTGACATAGTGGCCGCAGCGGGAAAACCAACTCGCATGGTTGAGAATGCATACTGGACGACTCCTTCACCGTTGTTGCAATGGACCTTCAGAGAACTCGGAAAGGGCCAACCGCTCCATCTACAAAGCTCAAATGGTCCGAGATGGAAACAGTTGCGAAGATCAATCGGATGGCGGACGATCGTCCTCCTTGTCATTGTCATTTTGTGCATTTCTCATCCGCTGGTTTCAGGTCAGACGGGGCGGCAATCAGTCGACGAGATCACCGCAGCTCTCCGCTCAAAGGAATATGGGAAAGCTATTCAATCACTGCAAGCTCCCCTGAAGAACTCCCCTCATGATCCAAGGCTTTGGACTCTGCAGGGCATGGCGTTTGAGGGCCAGCAGCGCATGCAGGATGCACTGGCTTCATTTTGCCAGGCACTCTCGTTCTCGCCTGACTATTTGCCGGCCCTCCAAGGCGCGGCTCAAATTCAATACGCGAAAGGTAGCCAGGAGGCTGTCGAGTACTTGCGCCGCATCCTGAAACAGCGACCTCAGGATCAGACGACTCATGGCATGCTGGCAGTTCTTGCGTACCGGCGCAGTGACTGCACCATAGCGATTTCCCAATTCGAACAAAGCAGGCCTTTGCTGAAATCCCAACCTGCGACAGGCGCGCAATACTGCGAGTGTCTGGTGCGATTGAAGCGGTACGAGAAAGCAGTCGACGCTGCTCGAGAGTTGCTCAGTCTACAATCGAACGATTCCCGGGCCCGCCAACGCCTCGCGGCGATCCAGTTGATGGCAGGCCACCCAAAAGAGGCCCTCACAACGATTCAAGGTCTTCTGGCGAGCCAGCCTTCCGTCGCGGTACTCTCACTGGCTGCTAACGCCTACGAGGATGACGGAGATACTCCGCAGGCAGTCAAGCTCTTGCAGCAGGCGATTATCCAAGAACCGCAGGACGTCGATCTCTACGTGCAGTTCGCGAATCTCTCATTCGTGCACCAATCCTTCCAGGTTGGCGTTGACATGATTAACGCTGGTCTGGCGGTGCAACCTAAAGCAGCTGCATTGTATTTGGCTCGCGGCGTTCTCTATGTGCAGCTTGCCGACTTCGACCGTGCCGAAGCTGACTTCGAAGAGGCAAATGACCTAGATCCGCACCTTGAGCTCACAGGGACAGCTCAGGGAATGATCGCCCAGGAAAAGAATGACCTCGACAAGGCACTCTTCGTTGTTCGGGCGAAAGTTGCAAGGCATCCAAACGATGCGATGCTGCTGAATATGCAGGCGGACATCCTGGTGCAGAAGAGCCCCAGCGCCGGAAGTCCTGACTTTCAGAGGGCCATTGCCTCAGCGCGTAAGGCTATAAGCCTTCAACCCAGCCTTGTTTATGGGCATGACACTCTTGCCAAGCTTTATTTGCAGGCGGGGCAAAACCAACAAGCTGTAGACGAATGTCGACGAGCTTTGCACTACGATCGCAACGATCAGGTTGCTCTGTATCACCTGATTCTTGGCCTCAGGCGTACCGGACACAAAGCCGACCTCCCAATGCTCGTGAAACGGCTCGCGGAGCTGCGTGAAGCTTCAACGAAGAAAGAGGCCGAACGGAACCGCTATAAGCTTGTCGAGGCAACGGAGCCAGCAGAATTAGAAACGACACAATAGCAACAGTGTCTGATCTGTTGCGACTGCGGTTTATATGTTACCGATGTAGAACGATCCCGAAAGGAGTCCGTCGGGATTCATTTATGAATATTACTCGCCGTTCTTTCGGTGGGCCTCACCCTGGGCTCTCTCTTGAGCTCCGGGAGAGTCTGAAGGGTCGGTAGGACCAGGAGGTTAGTACCAACGGGCTTGGAGAAGCTAGGCGGGGAAGGTGTCAATCGTGCACTCGGATGGCGACTATCGAACCGTGATGTCCCGCATCGGACGTCACGAAGCCAGTCTGTAATCGGAGAGGGAGCATACGAGCCGGGGAAGTCCCTTATTTCCTGGGCGCCCACTCCCCTAGGAATAAATGATGGCCACAAGTGTTAGGCAGACGAGGATAATCGAAGCGGCGGCCCCAGCCGCTCCGCCGTTGGGGTTAGAATGACTGCTGACTATCTTCTGGCGACGGCACGATTTCTAGGCGCGAATAAAAAAGTGATTTAGCTTATTGTGCAGTTGCACTTGGTTCGGAGCCTTCAGGCCGCGCATCGTCACGAGTACAATTGCCTAACCGCCCGTCAGCGCATGACCGCCCGGGCGGGTCATTTATGGGCGCGCTTCCCAACGATGAGTTTGTCCCGCCGGCGAGATCGGTCGAAGACCGCCTCCGGTTGGTCATCAATACGATTCCGTGTCTGATCCTGCGCGCTACGCCCGACGGCGCTTTCGATTTCATCAATCAGCAGTGGCTGGAATTCACCGGACTCAAGATGGAAGAGGTGAAGGGCCAGGGCTGGCACAGCACTCTTCATCCTGAGGATGTCGAAAAAGCCCTGAGCATTTGGCATGCGGGGTTGGCCGCCGGGGAGCCGTTTGAGAACGAGGCGCGCGTGCGACGCGTGGACGGGGAGTATCGCTGGTTTCTGCTTCGGAACGTGCCCCTGCGGGATGAGCGAGGCAGGATCGTGCAGTGGTATGGAACGGGCCACGACATCGATGAACTCAAGAGAGCCGAAGATCGGCTTCGGCTGGTGATCGACACAACGCCCGCCCTGCTCCACAGCGCTCTTCCCAACGGCGACATCGATTTCTTCAACCAGAGAATGCTGGATTATCTCGGTGCTCCGATGGAAGAACTTTGCGGCTGGCGCTGGACTAACTTCATTCATCGTGACGATGTTGAACAAATCGTGAGCAAGTGGCAGTGGTCTCTGGATACCGGGGAGCCTTTTGAGAGTGAAGCACGGGTGCGGCGGGCGGATGGAAAGTTCTGCTGGCAACTCCATCGGAAGGTGCCACTGCGCGACCAGGCTGGAAACATCGTGAAGTGGTTTGGCTCGAGCATAGACATCGACGACCGAAAGCGCGCGGACGACGCCCTGCGGAAGAGCTACGAGGAAATCAAAGCGTTAAAGGATCAGCTTTATAAAGAGAATCTTGCGCTGAAGCAGGAGATCGACCAGACCTCGATGTTCGAGGAGATCGTCGGGTCGTCGGAGAAGTTGCGCCGGGTGTTGGTGTTGGTGGCCAAAGTGGCGCCGACGGATTCGACGGTATTGATTACGGGCGAGACTGGAACAGGCAAAGAACTGGTCGCCCGTGCCATTCACAAGCGATCTCCGCGAGCGGCACGCGCATTTGTGTCCTTGAATTGCGCCGCGATTCCGCTGTCGCTGGTTGCCGCCGAGCTGTTTGGTTACGAGAAGGGCGCGTTCACGGGGGCGACCCATCGGCGATTGGGCCGCTTCGAGTTGGCAGACGGCGGAACGCTTTTTCTGGATGAAGTCGGTGAACTCCCGCTCGAAACACAAATCACGTTGCTGCGAGTGCTCCAGGAGCGAACGTTCGAGCGGGTGGGGGGCACCCATCCGATTAAGGTGGACGTGAGAGTCGTCGCTGCGACGAACCGCGACTTGCGCGCCGCAGTCGAGGCTGGAAAGTTTCGGGAAGACTTGTTCTACAGGCTCAACGTCTTTCCCATCCATGTACCTCCGCTACGCGAACGTGTTGATGATATCCCACTGCTGCTCGAGTACCTGACTGAAAGGTATGCCAGCAAGGTCGGGAGGCGGATCGGGAGCGTCAAGAAAAAGACGATGGACTTATTCCAAGCCTACGATTGGCCCGGAAACATTCGCGAACTGCAAAACGTGGTGGAGAGAGCGGTGATCCTGTGCGACGGAGAAACGCTGGAAGTCGATGAAGCGTGGCTGCAGCGCGAGACCCCCAAGGGAGCAGTTGCCACGCGAGGATTAGGCAGACCGAACGAAAATCAGGAAAAGGAAATCATCGAGTGCGCGCTAAGAGAGTGTCAGGGACGCGTATCCGGTCCGGTGGGGGCAGCGGCAAAGCTCGGCATTCCGCGTTCAACGCTGGAATCCAGGATCAGAATCCTGCGAATCAACAAGCACCACTTCAAATCTAACTAGAGTTCGTCGGCTGGCGACTCGACCGTATTCTGTTGACCATTTCTTGTGGTAAAGGGACGCCCCAGCGCTCCCTCGTGCATGCGTTGCGCTCCTGTCGTTGCTCTATCTCGCCAATTGCCGAAATTAACCACGGAATGTGCCAACGAAGCCCCTTGATGTCATCAGCTTACGTGTGGCCCAGCAGTTGCACTCCTTGCCACTGAGATCTGCAAATGGTTCTAAAGGTCGAGAGCGTGTCGGATGGGTCGGACATGGTTCTCAGGCTCAGCGGGCGAATTGAATCGGAAGATGTGCAGGACTTGAAAACACAGATTGACGGAAGAACACGCGGGCTCGTGCTGGACCTCGAGCAGGTGCGACTCGTGGATCTCGATGCGGTGCACTTCCTCGCAGTTTGTGAAACGAAGGGAATCAAGCTCCGGCATTGTCCGCAGTATGTGCGGCATTGGATTGTTTCCGAAAAGCCGCGCATTCGTGAGCTCGAATGAGGGTCGGCGCGGACAGTAATTCAAACTCAAAACAGGAGATAACTATGGATCGCATGCTAGTGGTAGTTTTTGACAACGAAACCAAAGCGTACGAAGGGAAAAAGGCCCTTCTACAACTGGACGGCGAAGGCAGCATCAGCGTTTACGCCTACGCCGTGCTTGCCAAGCACGCAGATGGCACGGCAACCGTAAAGCAAGGGGATGACTCCGGGCCGATCGGCACTCTGCTCGGCACATCCTTCGGTAGTCTCATTGGTTTGTTGGGCGGGCCGGTAGGTTTGGCTATCGGCGCTTCAGCGGGTCTTGCAGTCGGTGCTGCCGCCGACCTGAACAATGCTCGTATCGGCGAGGATTTCATCGACGACGTCACCAAGACGTTGGTGCCGAACAGAGTCGCCGTCGTGGCCGAAATTGAAGAGGACTGGACTACGCCCGTGGACACTCGCATGGAAGCAATCGGCGGATCTGTCTTCCGGCGGACTCTGTCGGACGTGAAACAGACGATCCACGAGGAGAACGTGGCCGCCATGAAGGCTGACCTCGCCCAGATGAAGGCAGAGCACGCCAAGGCACACGCCGACCGCAAAGCCAAGCTCCAGGAAAAGATCAACCAGCTTGACTCCAGGATACAAGGGCAGTTGCAAAACGCGAAAGACAGACGGGAGGCCCTGGAGCGTCAGGCACAGGCGAAGGTCCAAGTGCTCAAGGCAAAAGCAGAGGCTGCGAAGGCCAAAGCGTCGTAACGCGAGACACATCAATCCGGTTGATTGAAGACCTTTTGGAAAGGGGAGGTCGACAAGACCTCCCTCTTGAAAACAAAATTATGCGACCTAAGGAGGATCGAATGTCTACACAGAACTTAACTCAGGAATTGAAGAAGCGTTCCGCCTGGAGCATTTTCATGGGCGTTTTGACTGCAGCCCTTGGGGTGTTCCTCATCGCTTACCCGTTGGCAACTGCGACGATCACGACTGTTCTGCTGGGTTGGGTCTTGATCTTCGTGGGTATCGCCCTGTTTGTTTTCGCGCTTCACTCGCAAACGGTCGGGAACTTTTTCCTGAAGATTCTTTTGAGCCTACTTTATGGAATCTGCGGTATCGCGTTGGCGTTCTTTCCGGTCGCCGGGGTCGCGGCCTTGACCTTGATGCTCGGAACGCTATTGCTGATTCAAGCAGGAATGCTTACTGCTATTGCGTTCCAACTGAAACCAGTGGAAGGTTGGGGTTGGTTTCTGGCGGATGCCGCAACCAGCTTGCTGCTGAGCGTTCTGATTTTCGCCAAGTGGCCCTCCAGCGCGATTTGGACAATTGGGACGCTGGTTGGCGTGTCAGTGCTGATGAGCGGAATTTTCAGGATCATGATCGCAACCAAGGTACGGAGTGGCGCCGCCACCATGGAACGACTTTCTCGAGCAGCCTAAGCCGTAATCTGCTCGGGCCGGCACGCACGCTGGCTTTGCAAGGCACGTAGGGTGAAGACGTTGGGCCTCGACCCTCTCCGTTTCTCTGCGATGGAGTTGAGCTCGAGTCCAAAATACGTAAGTGATGGAGAGCGACCATGAATGTGTTCAAACCACTTCGCGTATCGGTGCTTTCCCTCGTGGTCTTGACAGGGCTGGCGTCCTGCGGAGGCGGAAGCGGAAGACCAGAGGCTTCGGATAAACGGCCGAGCCCGGACCAGGACGAGGAAGCGCAGATGGGCCAGGAGGTCTTCAACGAACTGAAGGCGAAGGGCGAAATCATCGAATCGTCTCCACTGTACGAGCAGCTGAAGCCGATTGCCGACGCCGTTACGAAGGCTGCGCAACCGCGCTACAACCACCCTTTCAAGTTTTACCTGGTTCACGAAACGCAACCGAACGCTTTTGCAACTCCCGGCGGCAACGTGTACGTTGTCGATTCGCTCCTTTACTTCGTGAAGAACACAGAGGAACTCGCCGGAACTCTGTGCCACGAGGTCTCGCACACCATCCATCACGACACCGTCACGTTGATGGAGAAACAACAACAACTGGAGAGGCGGGAAGTCGGAGCTGCCGTTCTTCTGGGCCCGACTCGTGCGCACGTGCTCGCCATCCTTATTCTCGGCAAGCTTCATTCACTGAGCTACTCGCGAGACGTCGAATCGCGCGCTGACCTTACGGGCTCCGACGTGTGCGCCGCTACGAGCTACAATCCGTGGGGACTCGTATGGCTGTTCCAGGACTTTAGGAACGCGCAGATTGGCCAGATACCACAGCTTTTATCGGATCACCCCGATGACCAAAATCGAGTTCGAACGTTAAAGGAGCATTTTCACAAGAACTCGGCGGTGTTTGGAAAGTTCAACCCGGACGCAAAGTCCGCGACCCCATTCACTTCTCCCAAGGACGCTCCGGAGGTTTTCTTTCACTGAGAACGGTCTGCCTGTCACGCAGGAGGCCGCGGGTTCGAGTCCCGTCGCTCCCGCCAACTTTCCGTTTCGATCATTTTCTCGAGCGTGCGCGCTTGGTGCCTCTTACTTGACAACATTGACGCAGCGGCGCAACAGTTAGAGCTGCTGCTTTCTCAACTCGCTAAGGCGAGGAAACCTTCCTGCCTGATACTCAGCAAAGAGTCTGGCAATGTCCTGCTTGGAGTCTCCTATAAATGGACCATAGGACACGATTGGGTCTCCTTGGGGTTGTCCCGCGTATAAAATCAGCCGCGCTCCAGATTCGTCGGCGGCCACACGCAACACGCTCGTATCGTTGTCGGTCGGGCGATCGAGCCATCCGACCTGCCCAGTGTTCAGCACCGTGTCGCCAATCTGAACCGAACCATCAATGACAAATGCAAAGCCGTTGTATGAAGCAGGTATGTCCTGCTCGGCGGAGGCGTGTGGCTCTAGATTGATCTCGACCATAGTCACCGGCACATGGTTTCGCGTGCCTGAGTGAAGGCTGCCGGAGGAACCGCTATAGACTTGGATCTCAGCGCCGAGTTCGTGGCGCACAGGAACCGCATCGACATTAATAGCTTGAAAACCCGGGGCTATCCAGCGTTTGTTCTTTGGTAAGGTAAGCCATAGCTGAAGCAGGCGCACCTTTCCTTTGGTCCTGACGTCTTCGCTGTGAATGATGCCGCTGCCCGCGGTCATCCACTGCGCTTCGCCAGCGTTGAGTGTGCCGCCTTCATCGCGGTCAAAAATCGCGCCGTCGAGAATGAGCGTCACGGTTTCAAAACCTGCATGCGGGTGAGGAGCACCGACTGGCCGGTCACCGATATCAAGATGATCGTCCATCAATAAGATGAAGGGATCGTTCATCTCGAAGTTCTCCGGAGACACGACAGGTGCTGCTAGATGCCCCGGACCGACGAATCCAGGTGCCGCTGGAGGAACGTTAACCACGCGACTAATACCGCGTTGTTGCGACATCTTTTCTCCTTTTGAATCAACTCCGGTTCACTTGGTAACGGTTGGCTGAACGGGCGCTTTGTGCCATTCGAGTAGTGCCGCAGCGCCGCGGATCACGCACTCCGCAGCAAGGAGACACCGTGCCTCTCATACTGCGAAGCAATTTATGCCTGCGTCGCAGGCTTCGCACTGAAGATGCCCTTGAAACTTTCGCGGTACTGCAGGAAGACCAGAATCCACAACACGCAAGCGACCAGGGCGGGCGCGATGCTGCCCGGTGCCATCGTCAGGTGAAACGCAAGGATGTTGTAAAGCTCCGCAGCAACCAGTGTCAGCGCAAGTGGCACGAAAAAGCCGAAGAGTAGCAGCACTCCGCCAAGCACCTGCAGCGCGAAGAAGAACGCGGCAAAGTGCGATGCACTTACGGCAACAAGGAACTGGATTGCCAGTGGATTCGCTGGTGGCGGCTGGTGAATAAAGTGAAGAAACCCGTTCAGCCCAAAGACCGCAAAGATCAGTCCCAGCAGATAGCGCGCAAAGATCGATGCAATCTTCATGCGTGATCTCCTTGGGAGATCTGCGCGTGCGTCTGCACGGACAGAAGGTGCGGTGCAAGAAACGCGTTCCGGTCATGCCCCTGGTTCAGCACGCTGGTCCCCCCTGCGGTGAGGAAGGTCGCGTCCGTCACGCCAAGAAAACCAAATACGGACCGCAGATACGGCTCCACGAAATTGAACGAGGCCATCTGCGTCTGGGCATCGTAGATGCCGCCCGTTGCGATGATGAAGGTCGCCTTCTTGCCGATAATCAGGCCCTTCGGCTTTCCGTTCCCGTAGGAAAAGGTCCTGCCCACACGCGCAATCTGGTCAATCCATAGTTTGAGCACGGAGGGCACTCCAAAGTTATGCATCGGCACTCCGATGACGTACTCATCGGCCTGCTCCAATTCGGCGAGCAGGGAGTCGGAGAGGGAAAGCAATTTTTTCTGCTGCGGAGTGCGGGCATCTTCCGGCGTGTAGACGGCACCGACCCATTCCGCATTGAGAGGCGGCATTGCTGTTGCGTTGAGGTCGCGGTAAATGACCCTTCCATCCGGGTGCGAAGACTTCCATTGGGTGACGAAGGCAGCAGTTAGCTCGCGAGAGACTGACCGGCCGTAGAGTGGGCTGGAATCGATATGAAGAAGAGTCGACATTCAGGGAATCCTCCTACGCGACAATTGATGAGTAATAAACATATGTCGATTCAAAGAAAATAAACAAGTGTCGTTTTAGTCTGGAAGGAGGTATCCTTCTTAGAGTTAGGAATGGCCCAGCTTCACCAACCCGAGAGCGAAACGACGGATCCGCGCATCCTGCGCAGCCGCCGCATGCTCATGGACGCACTAGCCAGGTTATTGATGAAAAAGGAGTTCGAGGACATTTCCGTGCAGGAGATCGCGGACGAGGCCACGTTGAACCGGGCCACCTTTTACCTGCACTATCCGGACAAGAATGCATTGCTGCAGGCCATGACAGGCGTTCGCTTTCGCGCCCTGATAGAGCGCCGCGGCATCACCTTTACCGACTGCAACGGGGCACTGCGCGCTATTGCACTCGGCGTCTGCGACTATCTCGCTGAGACGACAGGCTGTCCGACGCAGTTGGCTCGGATACCGCTCGAAGGCTCCATCGTCCCTGTTGTCGAGGACATGTTCAAGGAAGGTCTTGCCCTTCATGGCATTCCACCCGGTGTCGATGCGGCACTGCTGGCGACCACCGCGGCGTGGGCCGTTTTTGGAGCCGCGCGCCGCTGGTTTCAGACCCCCAACCGTATCCCCGCCGAGGAGATGGCAGCCAGGATTGAAACCATGGTGAATCCGGTCCTTTTTGGAGCCTCTCAATAGCTGAAGAGTGGCAACACTAAACTTCCTTTTGGCTAATGATCGGGTCGAAATGGATATAAATGGATGTGCGCCCGCCCCGCGGGAATCGGGTGAAAATGGGTAACCTTGGATTCGGAAGTAAAGGGTCCGATTGTGGATTAGGCTCGACAACACGCGCTTGTCTTGATTGATAGGGTCTTCGCGGTCGGGCGGCTCCGCTCCTCGTCTCAACGGAAATGCGCCGCACCTTCCCAGATCGCTTTTCGTGCCGGCTGGAACGACGAAAACCCTCGCAAAGCCTTGGTGTAGGTCTCCCGCGCCAGATCCTCTGCCTCGCTGCGATCCCTCGTCAGCCAATGTGCGAAATTGTAAAGCTGGTCGAAGAGTGGGACAGCCAATTCTTCGACCGAGACAGGTTGAAACTCCGAGGCAGACATGTGCACAAACATGTGAACTGCCTGCCAGCAGGTTTATTCCCGAACATTACGGATAATCTTGCGAAGAACGAAGCCAGTCCGGGCAAGCACCTACCACGCAATACCTCACACAACGGTTGCCAACGCCTAATTTTCAAGACATAACATTCCGCTTTTACTCGCCTCTGAGATACATGCCTACGGGCAGGGCGGCGCTGATCATTCCACGAGATTTTCACACTTCCTGGAATAAGCCTCCGACGAGTCCAGTTACAGACAGCAGGGGTGGAGCTGGCAGAATCCGTTCCCTCACCGTCAGCACCCCAATTTCGAACGAGAACGGAGCAAAGGCAAACCTATGCGAAAGATGTTGGTTGTCGCTGCGTTCATGTGCGCGAGTCTTCGAGCCCAGGTCCCAACTGGCTCGGTGACAAGGCATGAACAGTCCCCCACAAATGCAAATCAGTCTGTCAATCCTGTTATCGAGTGGAATAGAACCCTTCTGGTCATTGTGCGGATTCCCGGTGCCCAGCCGGCCACTATTCATTCGACGCGGAGCTTCGCAATTCTCCACGCCGCGATCTTTGACTCAGTCAACAATATTGTCGGCCGCTTCACTCCTTATCTCGTGCGTCTCCCAGACGTCTTGCCGCAGACCTCTCAAGTGGCTGCAGCCGACCAGGCGGCGCACGACGTATTGGTGACTCTGTATCCCACCTTTCAGACAAGCCTCGACGGGGAACTTCAGCAAGACTTGGCTCAGATCCCTGACGGGAAACCGAAGAGTGATGGCATCGCCGTAGGACAGACGGTGGCTGCCGAGATTTTGGCATTTCGTGCGAACGATGGCTCGGGCGTCGCGCCTCCGCCGTTCAAATCCAAGAATGCTCCAGGATTTTATCGGCCGACGCCACCGGACTTTACGCCGGCCGACTTCACCCAGTGGGGCGACGTAACTCCCTTTGCGATCGTCAATGCGCGCGAATTCCTTCCTGATTCACCGCCAGCTCTGACTGACAAGGAATACATTGAAGATCTCGCTGAAGTGCGAAGCATAGGCGAGATCGACAGCGCAGCACGCACTCCCGACCAAACCGTGATTGGAAAGTTCTGGGGTGGCAAGATCCAGAATTACTGGAACGAGATCACCCAAACGGCGGCGATTGCGCACAATCTGAACCTTGAGCAGAGCGCGCGCCTTTTCGCACTGGTGAATTTTGGAATGGCCGACGCTACGATCTCGTTCTTCGAAGCCAAGTACGTTTATCACTTCTGGCGCCCGGTGACGCCGGCGGAGCTTACTGATTCCGATTGGCTTCCGTTGTCGACCAAAACCGCACCGGATCCTTCCTATCCCGGCGCTCATAGTGCCACCAGCAGCGCAGCCGCCACAGTGTTGGCGTTTTATTTGGGAGACAAATTCACCTTCAATGTCACATCTGAGGTCCTGCCGGGAGTGACGCGGCACTTTACCAGCTTTTCTGCTGCGAAGCGCGAAGCAGGTTTGAGCCGAATCTATGCCGGACAGCACTTCCGCTTTGATCACTTAGCGGGCCTGCGTCTCGGTAGGGAGGTGTCTAGATCAATCGAGGAGACCACTCTACGTCCAGAGTAACGCAAGAGAGTTTACTCAGGGATGCGATTGATCGCTAGTCGAGCCGGCGCGCCAAACTGACGCGCCGGCTCGTTGCTGCTAGGACCCGACAGCCCCGGAATAGAAAGCAAAATCCCGCCGGAAGCAGAGTCATAAGAGGCAGATTAACGACTCCCGATTTGCAATGCCACTTTCTAACCTATTGCGGGACCGCTTCGATCAAGCTCTGCGGCGCCATCGTTGCGATGATCCGTGACATTCTGATGTACATGAACGGAATTCTGCACCGTACTCACGGGCGCGCGCTACGGAAACCACATCCACTAAGACGCCCCGCACCTTTAGAATGGGGAGCGAACGGCGACAGGCCCTCTCATAAAACCCGTCGCCGTGGGGAGGGCTTCAAGCCCTATGCGCTTTCGGCCCAAGCATAGGCCATCAAGTGCCAAACCAACCATGCCGCGCAATTTGTCCGGATTTCGTAACGAAGTCAAAGTGGTTACTAGGACTGCTCATATTCACACCAGAATCTTTGGAGAGTGAGGTGCTCATGCAGTCGGCACCAGAATCTGGCAATCGCGGACGTTACGACCAGCCAATCCTCAGGAGATTGACGTTCGAGCAAGGTACATTGTTCCTCGTGGGCTACGCTTATGTCGGTCACCAAGGAGCCAGAGATATTATGGAAGTACTCTTCCCACCGCCCTCGACTCCGGGACCGTGCCTCCGGTGAAAGTGGCCCTGGCGCATGGGCACAAGATGATAATCCAGCGACATAGTGCTATTTGTTTTCGAGGGGGAGAAGGGATGCCACACGGATGGCTTCCGATAGAGAACCGCATGAGCCTGCGTGCATGGTTGCGCACAATCTGAAAAGCAAACTGGCGGCGATTGTTGGCCGTTGTGATCTGCTCAAGCAAAGGACAAGACAGAGCGCCGAGTCCAGAAAACATATAGCCGAAATTCGCGAAATAGCAGAATCGACCATTAAGGAACTAACCGAACATCAGCAGACGGTAGAAGCGGAGAAGCGAAAGGTTGGATGACCGTTCCTCGCAGCGGAGTAGTTCTTTGTAGGGTGGGTTTTCTGCCATGGTTGATTTCCTCAGCTAATTCGACCATTTCCCATGCAGCCGCAAAGATGGCCTCATCTCCCTGCTCCTGCCAAAACTCGATGTCAAATGAACGATCCGGGAACACGGTTTTTGACACGGTCGGGGCCAGAAATCATAGTTCGGAGTGGTCATAAAGTTGGAAAGTACTTTAGAATCAATTCTGCTAGTCATGTCGGGGCGTAGCGCAGCCTGGTAGCGCACCTGCCTTGGGCGCAGGGGGTCGTAGGTTCAAATCCTATCGCCCCGACCAATTTAAAACTCAGTGGGTTACGCGGGATTCACTCCAGCGCAAAATTGTAAGGCAGGGGGTCAATCAGTGCAAGGATCTTTGCCGTGCCAACCTTCTCTTCTCCGCTTGCTTTCTAGCTCCTTCCTTCGCACGTTTTCTTCGCAACGACACGAGGTGTCCACAATACATACAGCAGAAGTCGCGCTTGTGCTTGCTTTGAATGGGGAATACTTGCTGCCGATCACAGTCTTTTCGCTTGCATACTTTGAAACGGATGCCCCTGCTGATGTCAGTGAACACGGTTGCGAGAAGCATGTAGCGCGCTTCGGAGATTGTCACCACACCCGACGCGACTCTGGTCAGTTCGAAACGCAAGGGAAACACGATGTCCGGTTGCATCTTTAGCTCAAGTCCTGTCTCAGGCCGAGGCAGCGGGGGAGCATAGGTTTCTTTGAAGTCTTGCTTGTTGAGCAGAGCGCGTTTAATTGCTTCTCTGAATCTCCACAAATCGGAGACAGCAATAGGAACGGGGTGACCAAGGCGGTAATGCTCCATCACTTCTTCGGACCAATGGCTCTCTAGCCTCATCCCCTTCATGTGATCCCACACCCCCACCGTAAGAAGAAACTTTAAGAGCTTTTCGTTGTCACCCTCCGGGATACCCAGGAATTCATCGCGGCAATTCCAACCGTGTAGCTGGCGGACTCTAAACGCATCCAGCGAGCCATCGTCTTGAACTCTTGCGAACGCGAGTTCTCGCCACGTTTGGTCAATCTGATCCCACACGCTGCGAATCTCCCACGTAGTTGGAATTCTTGGGAATCGGAACCGAACCGGGATGTGCAGGAAATGTGCCATGATTTGTGCCATTTACATAGCACCAGTGAGAGCCTAGCAATTCTAAGTATGAGAAGCAAGCAGACGGACGCGGCTGAGTTCTTGACGGTGGACGAGGCTGCCCGACTTGTAGGCCTTTCCCATTGGACTTTGCGGAGCTGGCTGCAGAAGGGGCGTCTGACCAAATTCAAGTCGGCGTCGCGCACCGTTGTGCGTCGCATGGAGCTACTTGAGTTGCTGAAGCCGAAAAGGCTTGACAACGAGATTGATCCAAGTCGGCAACGAGGGGAAGGCAATTCTGCGCCTCCAATTACTAAGAAGAAAAAACTAGGAAAAGGAGTCTAATATCATGAACGCAATTGATCTTTCACTTCAAGACAAGAATCACTTCAATGTTGCAAAGCTGCTCATGTTCCACCGTGCGAATCCCGAATTTCTGCCTCGGATCGTTGCGGAATTTCGGCTGCTCAAACGTCTGGGTCGCAAAGCTGGCTCAATCGAATCACTCATCCATTTTCTCCGTTGGGAACAGCATTGGCATGGAGACGGTGAGTTCGAAATAAATGATCAGCTGACGGCTCTTGCAGCTCGCGTTTGCGCTCTCCTCTGGCCCGACATCAACGGAATGATGAAATTTCATCATTGTGAAGCCGACGATATCTTGGGGACGCGCATTATGCGTCGGGGCAAGCGTTACGGAACCTTCCTATATCCAAGCAAGGGCACGTTGGATGCGAGCTGTTCTTTCCTTCCTCCCGAACCGGACGCGACAGGAATGGGATTGGTACGGCCAATCCGATTGGCTGACTGTTCCGTTCCTGTGATGCCGCCGCTAGTTCCAGTCTTCGATCGCCCAGCAACAATTCACGCTCTGATCACCGAAGACGAGGCCGCAGCCGTGGCGGGTCTGTTGGGTGGCATCGTCGAAAACTCGCCTAACCCAAAGCACCCAATATTGCTGGCCTGGCTCAGACACGCCGATGCGCAACCAGAAATGTTCGCCTTCATGCAGACGAAGCTGCAACAGCGTGAGGCCGCTCTGTTTTCACCTCGCGGCATTTTGGAATATTGCCGATGGTCGATCCGGCGAGCGGCGGCGAGTCATAAGCGGTTCGCACTGCCGAGTCGATTCAACGGCCTATATTGTCGTGCGCTCATCATGCTAAACCCGCAATTTAATGGCTTCTGCCACTTTAAGCACGACGGCAAGTCCGGACGGAGTAACAGACTTCTCGGTTGCACCCTCTCCTCGGAGCCGGTCAACGGGGAGCCGTATTGCCGTCTGATGAAGGCAAAGGAGGGGCAATGAACTTCTTCGCAGGGATCGCATTGCCTCTCGCTGAGAGGGGGTTTAACTGCTTCCCTCTCGTACCGAAATCAAAGCGGCCTATATCCATCAACGGAGACGCCGATCACTTCGACGTGAGCACAACTGAGCCGGAGCAAATCCAATCGTGGGCCTTGCAAGAGCCCATGGCAAACGTTGGCCTCGCACCGGATGAGATCTTCTGTTTCCTGGAGACGGATGACGAAGCCGCACTGCACGAGGCGTGCTCCGACATTCCGCCCGCAGTTTGGGAGACATCGAGGGTCAGTGCGCGGGACAACCGGTGCTATTACATCTACCGACAGACGGCACGTACGCGAAGGGTAGGCAACATGACCAAGACGCGAGAGGGCAAAGAAAACTTGTTCGAGCTGAAGATTCACCGCGTCTATGTGACCGGGCCCGGCAGTATTCACCCGAAGACAAAAGCGCCCTACGCGGTCGAGTGGCGGCGAATCCCGGCCATGCCGGACGTGCTGCTCAACCGTCTGTGTGAGCTATACGGCAAACCGAAAGCGACCGAATCGCGCGCCATGAGTGAAGAAACTAAGCGGCAGACGGAGCTGTTGGACCGCTTCCTGGTCACCTATGAGGTTGCCACTACCGGCGACTGGTTTAGTAAGGGGAAGCAATGGTACAGACCGATTGAGTGCCCCTGGAAAGATGCCCACGAAAACACAAACGAGGGCACATCCACTTGCATTGTATATACGGAGGGCGGCGGTTACGGCTTTGATTGCAAGCACCGCTGCTCCGAGAAGGACTGGAAGGAGTTTAGAGCCGAGATGGAACGCCGCTTCCCGGATAGGAAGTTTTCTTTCGTCAGAGAGGACCTGCTGGAGGTGGTTGTTGGGGGAACAGCCGCGAGTACCACATCCGATGCCGCTGAACCGCCCGAGCCGCTGGCCGATTGGCGGACCTTGTTTCACAGCAGGGAGGCAATGCTCAACGCGCCGCCGATAACGTTCCTCATCAAAGATTACTTAATGAAGGAAGGGGTCACAGCGATTGCTGCACCGGTGCGCGAGCGAAAGAGTCTCATCGCACTCAACATCGTTCACGCACTTCTAACTGGGGAAAAACTATTTGACCATTTTGAAGTGGTGCAGAAGCCGAGCCGCGTGCTGTACCTCTGCCCCGAGGTCAGTCTCGGGCCGTTTACTGACCGCATCAAGAAAATCGGACTGATGGATTACGTTGGGGACAAGCTCTTTTGTCGCACGCTGAGCGCGGACGGACACCTGGAGCTAAACGCGCCCGAGCTACAACCTGCCCTGCCTGGCTCCGTGGTTATCCTGGATACCGCTATCCGCTTTCTGAAGGGTGATGAGAACAGTTCGTCGGACGTGCGAGCGTTTGCCGACAGCATCTTCGCGCTGCTCAAGGGTGGCGTGGAATCTGTGGTCATGTTGCACCACAGCCCGAAGGACGCCGGGGACTCAATGACCTTGGAAAGCGCAATGAGAGGCAGCGGTGACATGGGCGCGTTCTTGGCTTGCTGTTGGGGCACCCGGCTGCAAGATCCGGCGCACCCCTATGAGTCCCCATCGTTCCTGTCCAATCTCAAGATGAGGGACTTTGAGTCCAAGGACTTTGAGGTTACGTGCGGGCCGGACTGCCGGATGCACATCGTGGGTGACCCGGCCCTTGGACTCGCAACGCTCGCGCCGAGACGTCGCGGCAACGTGGCAAACAAGGACGGCAAGGACGAATTTGCGATTGCGCTCATCCAGGCGAATCCCAAGCTGTCTGTCCGCAAAGCGGTGGAGCTGCTGAAAGAAAACGGCATCAAGCGCGGGAAAGACTGGGTGCAGACCAAGCGCTACGAACTGGTGCAGAAAAATGGAGGTCGAATGCCCTAGCGTCTTTGTCGCTTACTATATTCCGGTCACGTGTGAGTCCACCACACCCCCGAAGGGGGTGGTGGCTCCACTGGACGGAGACAAGATCAGTTGGCGGTGTCGTCCGAATACTCTCTTAAAGGCGACGCCGACACTTTTCCGCGCACGAGGTCCTTCGGTTCCTAGGTTCGTGATTTGCTGAATCCAGGCGACAGGCCAAGTATGCTCCTAGCTCGGACTACGATCCTAAACATACCGAATGCTCAACCTGCGTCGCGACTGAAAGAATCTCACCGTGGGCTTTGCCGTATGTTATCGCGCATATTAAGGAAATAATTAATCAGTTCGCTAGACGAGTTATCCATCTCGGCGTCGAAGGCTTTGACGCGGCCGGTCAGGTAGTTGAACATCATGACGGCCGGGATGGCAACCAGCAGCCCGATGGCTGTGGTCACCAGCGCCTCCGCAATACCGCCTGCGACTGCCGCCAGACCGGTAGCCTTGGTGTTGGCGATACCTGTGAACGCGTTCAGAATGCCCATCACCGTTCCGAACAGTCCCACGAAGGGGGCGGTCGATCCAATGGTGGCGAGGCCGCCTAATCCGCGCTTCAATTCAGCGTGGACGATGGCTTCGGTGCGCTCCAGGGCGCGCTTGGAGGCTTCAATGGTCTCGCCGGGAATCGCGCCCGGGCTGTCCTGATGGGCCTTGAACTCCATCAGCCCAGCCGTAACAACCTTGGCGAGGTGGCTCTTCTTATTGCGCTTGGCAACCTTGATGGCTTCGTCGATGCGGCCATCGCGCAGGGCTCCTGACACGGCAGAGGCAAATGCACGAGACTGCTTGCGGGCAACGCTGTAGGCCATCCAGCGGTCGATCACCACGCCGAGGGACCAACCCGACATGATGAAAAGGATTACTACGGTCGTGCGGGCGGCCCAGCCCATCTGCTTCCATAGATTAAGCGGGTCTGTAGGTATTGTGTACTCGGCCCCGGCAAGGGGTCGAGGGGCAGCGAAGTAAATCGAAGGGACAGCTCCAATTATTGCTATTGCAAGCAAGAGAAGAGTGCTCAATTTCGGTACCTTGAAGGTCTTCGCTAGCCTAACAAGCTCGGGCAGAAAGAAAACGTGATTCACGAGGAAATAGACCATGGCAAGTGCCACGAGTCCAGTCGCCAGAGCTAGCAGAAGGGAGAAGAACACCTCTGTCATTATTCAACCGGTCCTTGTCAGCAGCCATCGAAATACCAAAGCGCTAGTGTAGATCGAAAGCCAGCCAACCAAGAAAGGCACCGCTATTCCCTTTAGATAGCTCTTTTCGGGAGAGTGGAAAATCGTCGTGAAGAAGGTAGCACCGGCTACTAGCCCAATCTGGATCCAAATGAAAAGAGCTTGGAGCGTATCCAATTCAACCGTGTGGGATTGTTCCACCCCCTTGAAGGCAAGCCTGAAGACCGCAAAGATGCTCACCAGACCTATGAACGTCATATCTAGTCCCATCCGCATGCAATCGAATTTTGCTGCCTTAATTGCCGCAAGGTCAGGCGGCTCTTTCACAAAGACCGGGAGCTTCGTTATGCACTTAAACACCGCCTTCACCAACATAACGAGCAGAGCGACAAAAAAGATCCACCAAAAATCGGGACTGTGAAGAGGGAGCGTGAACAGTTCCTTCGCCATTCGCACCTTAGACATCCTCCGACTCTGATCCAGCGCGCGGTTATTGCGTTCGATCAAATGATACATCTCAACTCGTGTCATACGCTTCACTTTCGAAGATCCAACAGAACCGACATTCGTCCAGTCTGTCGATTATGTAATCGGCATCGCTCCAACTCCGCCACCAAGCGATCAGTTGCCCAGACTAAAAGTGGTTCAAAGCCACAAGAGAGCGCGTTGTCGTTCTTAAACAGATTTGAGACCCGGCGTGTCAGGTCTTGAGACTGGTTAAATTCCATCTCGCAGCGAACCGAATAGGAATAGCGACGTTCCCGCGGTTCCGATTCTGCGACCGATGGAACGACTATAAACATACTTCTCGCGGCGATGACGTGTGCCTGACAAGCTGCATTCACCTCCATTTTCATTTACTTCCTTGTAACGACGAGGTATGGTGTTCCCTTCGGACTCCTTCCCCCCACAAAGGAGACCCCGTGAACAAGAGAGTGTTAGCAACCCTGCTGCTCTTGGCGGGTATTGCGGCGGGGCAGAGCAAACCTGCCCACGCGACACCGAAGCCAGAGACACCTCACATCCGTTTCGTGCAGGAATTCGTCCGCGAGCTCATCGAGGACGAGGATCGAAAGACAAATGGCGAGAAGGAATTGAGCCAGGCCAAGACGCCAAACGAACAGTTCTCGGCGGGCATCTATTTCAGCAAGTCCACACAGCTAGAGCTACGCTCTCAGATCGCTATACTCAAGGGCATGCGCCTAAAGGACCCGCTTGACACGTTGATCCCGAGTCTGATCGGCTCTTACCGGCAACAGATCGACTTGCATCAGAAGTTGATCGACATCACCAGCAAGTTTATAGCCGGACCGAGGGAAGGTGTGGACTATCAAGAGTTGGCGGCTAAGATGCCGGAGATCCGCGCCGAACTGGATGACGCTCGAAAAGCGGTGTTCGACGCGGCAGCGTTGGTGTTCATGAGTCTGATCGACATGAAACCAGATTCCCAAGGTCATGTCAGTCATTTGCTGATCACCAAAGCGGAGAGGGCCGGCCTTCAAGATCAGCTAGAGATCATGCTCAAGGGCGTACCCGAAAAAGGGGATCAAGACTATTACATCAGTGCCGCGATGATCCTTCGGGGTAGTTTCCAAAAAGGGCACAAGTGCGCTGATGAGCCTTGGGATTAAACGACATCATGAAAACCTTGCTTTGCATCGTTCTCCTGCTGGCAACTTCGCTGTGGGGACAGATCAGGGTCGCCACGATCACCGATGAGACCACGCCATCCTCAAAGGCCGTGATGCTTGCGTTGCGTTCCAAAACCGGCAGCCACCCGAAGCAGTTCACGCTGGTGGACACCAAGGACTCGGAATTAAGTCTGATCGTGACAGCCGACTGCATAACCCAGAAACAGAAGACCGACCCTTTCGCCTGCTTTTACACCTCGCAGTTTGCCGGAGGCACCACGAAGACATTTATGGGTGGTGGAATCTACGAGGCAGCGACACCAGAGGAAATGGCTGACAACTTTCTGGCAGCGATCGCTCAGGACATAGTAGAGCGTTGGGAAGGAATGGTACGTGCGAACGCGGTAGAAAACCTCGAAGCCTGTTTGATGCTCACGCAGTCGAGTTGCAAGGTGCCTGACTCTCTCTAGTGGCGGAACTCAAAGTGAAGATCATCAATATGTCACAGTATTTCCAACACGGCGGTCTCAAAAAGTAACATGTCACACCGGCCATAGGGGTCGGCAGAAACTTATGTTAGATAGTTGGCTCCACGGTTTGGGCGGGACACTAGCGTACATCCTCTAGTCTCAAATATGGCGAAGCGCGCGGCAAATGATGGTTCGACGCACTTTTCGGGCCGCACTGGTAAGAGACGCCTTGTCGAAGCCGTCAAGTCGCAAACTCTTATTTCGGGAAGTGCGGAGTTGGCGCGCGCGGTCATTAACTCTGGCATCTTACGAAAGCACAAGGTTGACACTGCTCTCATGAGACAGGGAGAGCCAGAGAACGACATCTTCCTGATTATCACCGGGGAGGTATCAATCCGAGTGAATGGCCGTCACGTTGCTACGCGAAGCGCAGGTACCCACGTGGGGGAAATGGCCTTGGTCGACCCGCTGGCAAAACGAAGCGCGACAGTAGTCGCCGTGGAACCAACTATAACGCTCAGGGTGCCTGAGCATCGTTTTTCCAGAATCGCCACGCAGCAACCTGAGCTATGGCGTCGTGTGGCGGTCGAAATCGCAAAGCGGCTCAAAGAGCGCAACAAGCTCCTCCGCCAACCGCACAACGAACCTGTTTTGTTCATTGGTTCTTCCTCGGAAGGGCTGGGAATCGCAAATGAGATTTACAAGCTCCTCGCTCAGGAGCCTTTAGTGCCAAAGCCGTGGACAGAGGGCGTCTTTCAAGCATCCCGCACCTCCATAGAAAACCTGGTCAGTTCCGCGCAAGAAGCGGATTTCGCAGCACTTGTGCTTACTGCTGACGACACGACAATTTCCCGGGGAAAGGCCAAGCAGTCGCCGCGTGACAATGTTATTTTTGAACTCGGCTTGTTTATGGGCACACTTGGACGAGACCGTGTATTCATTCTCAAGCCGAAAGGGGTCGATGTACGCATTCCATCGGACCTTCTTGGAGTTACTTGGCTGGAGTATCTTCGGGCTGGGCCGACCCGCGACAGACTTCGGTTCACTTGCGCAAAAATGTCGCAAATCATTCGAACTATCGGCCCAAGATAAGAGGTACGTAAAACATGACAACAGCTAAGGAAATCCGTGCAGAGGTTGCAGAAATCTTCGCAACCAGGTGGAAGAGGCGAGATGGGGAAGTCGTGCCCGATTCCGACGGCGTCAAGCTTGGAAATGATGCCGTGACGATAGAAGGCACGGTGTTATACGCTGATTTGGCAGACTCGACAGACCTGGTCAACAATTACAAGAACCTTTTTGCCGCTGAGATTTATAAGAGCTACTTAATTACTGCGTGCCGCATTATCCGTAACCACGGAGGGGAGATTACAGCGTTTGATGGCGATCGGGTGATGGCCGTTTACCTTGGCAAGAGCAAGAACAGCAGTGCCGCTCATTCAGCCCTGAATATCCATTGGGCCGTAGACAAGGTCATCAATCCCGCCATTAAGGGTCAATATCCAGATACTTCATTCGAACTTAAACAGGCGGTTGGAATCGATACAAGCCCGCTATTAGTCGCAAAGACTGGAATACGGGGTGCCAACGACTTAGTGTGGGTCGGACGTGCCGCGAATTACGCAGCCAAACTGTGTGGCGTCAGACAAGGGAGCTATGCCAGTTTTATCACCGAGGACGTTTTCAAACTGTTAAACGATGGGTCTAAGTATGGTGGCAACCCGCGCCGATTGATGTGGGATAAGCTGATGTGGGCAGAGATGGGTATTACCATTTACGGCTCGTCGTTTTGGTGGGAAGTCTAGTTCCAGTCTTACCTGCCACTCTCCAAACTATCGCTTGGTGTCAGGCATCATTATGCTGTATGCAAGGCTCGCGCCGCCGGTGATGAAGATACGCTTTGATTGGGCCATGCCAAGAAAGAAGTTCACCATCTCGACTAACGAATAGATTTCTTCTCCAGCTTGCAATTCGGGCGTGCCGGTTTTAATCCACTCCGGCCCCAAGTGAAGTTGTGCCTCTGCAAAATCAATCACAAAGTTGTGGTCCTTATACTCGTGAACAAGTTCCTTCGCAATCGCTGGCGCACGCTTAGCCAACTGTGGCTTTGTGGACAACAGCCGCTCTGCGTATTGTATCGCGGATTCACTTATTCGGTCACAATACCCAATCTGCTCTACGGTTAGGGCCATCCGTAGATAGCGAGCAAACATTTCAGCACTTTTCGGGTAGAGCTCCGAAACGGAAGCGATGGTTTTCAATGCTTGGCTAACTCCAAGCGCGGGTAATCCACCGATTTGAGGGTCGATTGGCCCAAGCTGGCCAAGTGGTCCCATATGAATTTCATCGGCCCCAATTGCCAGCAGGGTAGCCGCCGACTTTGCGTGGCGAGGGACGACCGCGATGAACTTTTGGCGCGCGAAAGACTTGCATAACTTGCTTATCTGGTAGGCAGGCTCACCCTCACCGCCTCTGCTCAAAATGAAAAGAATTACGTCTTTCTGACCATCTGGATTGAGTTCATTGAGAGCGCGGAAGATTTGGTCTAAATCATAACTGTCTATACTCTCCTGCGGCTCGATTAGGGCTAGGCAACAGTAAGCGTCTAATCCGTGTGCCTTGAGAATATCTGCAATTTCGGCAGCTAGCCGGTCTTTGATTTCTTGAACATTCGCCGTTCTGACGAACGCTGCCCAATGCGGCGGGGCCGTCTTAGCAGGGGCGGCAGCGGGCGGAGGAGCGGCGACCGGGGCAGCGGCAGGCACAGAAGCAGCAGCAGGCACAGGGGCAGCAGCAGCTACGGCTGCTTCTGGTGGCCGGTCGACCGCCACCTCTTCCACGACAACCTTCTGGTTGCCATCGTTCAAAGCGCTTTCAAACTTAGTAAGCACATGCAGCCCTTCTGTTAGCAAAACCTACTTCAAAGGTCACTTATGTGTCAATGCAAATGGTTACTTCTGTCGTTCGCTGCGACACCGGCGCAATGACAAGCGGGCGCATGGACTGATGGAACTACTGCAAGGCGGACAACTGGCACAAAGACGCCAACCTTCAGCCGTTATTGGACTCGTCGCGTGGACTCGGAAACCGTCCTCATATTCCAGCCGGCCAGCGTTCATCAATCGCCTTCATAATTTCTTCCGCCCATTGGCGGGCGGAAGGTCTCGGCGACAGTGGCGGCAATTGAGGACGCGGTTTATCAGGTTCGCCTGTTGTTCGTCCACACTGTGCGGACATTGCGCGAGCACCGCTGCTTTAACGTATGATTATTCCGAAAAGGCCATCCACACGATTGCCGAGACTTGCTTTTGAGGGGGAGCGAGGCACTCCGACCCAAGGAGAGGACTATGCGACCCATGCGCCCTTCGCGTAACTTTGTCTACGCCCTTACATTAGTCGCGATCTTGTTTTCTCAGCAGATCGTTTCACAGACGCATCCCCCGCCTCCACCGAATTCAGATTCAGCCACCGCCAGCACTGCCAAGCCGAGCACAGGCAAGGTGAATTGCACAAGCAATGGCACCTATGTGAACAGCAAAGGGCAGACTGTTCAGAGGCCCGAGAACTGCTCTGGGCCACCGAAGGGGGCCACCGCGCTGTGTCGAGATGGAAGCTACAGCTTCAGCACCAGCCGACGAGGCACGTGCTCGCATCATGGTGGTGTCGGCAAATGGCTCTGAAACCCATAGAGAGGGGAAGGTCATCAGAATGAAACAATTATGGGTACTTATTGGTGTCGCGATTCTGACGCTTGCCCTGTACGGACAGATCTCGTCGGGACATTCGTACCAACAACTAAAAAACGAAAACGAAGAACTGCATAGCCAACTGGCTGAGATTCACAGCGAGGCGGAGGATGCCCAGAGCGAGCTAGAGACCCTCAAATCCGACGTTGACGACGTGCAAACGAAAGCCGCCGATTGTGATGACTGTGATGATGTGCAGTCTGCTGCTGGCGATCTGGACGGCCCTGTGCAGAATCTAGAGTCGAGTCTGGAAAGTATTGAAGCGAAGTCCCAAGACTGAAGCAAAAGTATTGTCGCGGTGTCTCGTCACCGCGAGCACTTAAAAATGCGGTCAAAAAGACCTGGGTTTGGAAGAGGCAGTTAGGCAGATGGCGTTTATTATGCAGCGTCTGGCCCTAACACGATACCTTTTATTGATCGAGGGCAGCCGATGCAACCACAACGTAAAGTCGAAGCGGGCTCACTCGATGGTACGCCAGACAAACGGATGTTCTGGTCGATTATCAGTGACTACGATCTCCAGACCGGCGTTTGTGAACTGATCGACAATGCAATTGATTTCTGGTCCGTCCAGAAAAAGAAGTCACCGCTCCTCATCGACGTAGATCTCGATCTGGACCGCCAAACTATTGCAGTCCTGGATAATGCTGGCGGTGTCCCTGAAAGTGATTTGCGTTTGTTGGTCGCACCGGGAGGTAGCAGAAATGACCCGAACGCTGAGGTAATCGGAATCTTCGGGGTAGGGGGGAAAAGAGCTGCAATCGCACTAGGAGAATTTGTTCGGATAAGGACTCGCTACCGTAGAGGAGCGACATTTGAACTTGACCTAGACCCAGAATGGCTAAAGTCATCTGATTGGGAGCTTGCCTTCTATCGAGCACCCGAAATCACGCCAGCCACAACAAACGTAGAGATCTCGCACCTTCGAAAGCCATTCACAGCAGAAGAGGTGAGCGAGTTGCTCAGTCATCTTGGCGACACGTACTCCTGGTTCCTCCAACACGGTTGTGAGATCCGTCTAAACGGCAACGCCATACGCCCTGTGCAATTCAACCGCTGGGCATATCCGAGAGGATTTGAGCCCCAGAGAGCACGTCTAACGATAGAACTCGAACCGAACGAGAAGTTCCAAGTAACAATTACAGCAGGGTTGATCAACGATAGAGACCCCGAGAAGGAAAATTACGGCGCATATTTCTACTGCAATCATCGGCTCGTCGCAAAAGAGGTCAAAACAAGGGATGTTGGATACTACGCAACTTCCGAAGCGGGAGTACCACATCCTGACGCATCTCTCTGCCGGGCGATCGTGGAATTACAAGGGCCTGCCAAGTTAATGCCATGGAACAGCAGTAAGAGTGCAATCAATGTCGGAAAGCCCGCTTTCCAGCAACTCCGCCCCACTCTTACTCGATTAATTAGTTATTTCAGCTCCCTTTCGCGCAGATTGAAGCATGAATGGGACCAGAGCGTATTCCCATATCAGTCTGGACACATCGAGGAGATCGACGCAGAACAACTCGCGTCCGGTAAACGACTGCACCTTCCGCCTTTACCACGCGTCAACAAGCCCAGAGTGGAAAAACTCAAAAGTCGCAATAAGAGACAACTACGGGAGCAGCCTTGGACGCTTGGTTTGTTGGAAGCAATCGCCGCAGCTGATGTGATCTCGCGCCATCCGTTTGAAACCAAGAATCGCATCTCTTTGATCCTGCTCGACAGCAATTTTGAGATCGCTTTGAAAGAGTTCATCGTACACAGGACAGATCTCTTTCCTAAGGCTCAATTTTCGGACGCACGTATTCAACAACTGTTCAAGAATAGGTCGGATGTAGTATCGACGGTGGTCTCTCAGATCAAAATCCCCCAGACTCTGATTGACAGGGCCCTCCATTATTACGGATTGCGTAACAAATTCATACATGAGAGAGCGACCGTGGATGTTGCCGACAGCGATATAGAAAATTATCAAGAAGCCGTGCAAGCGATTTTGGAGATTCTGTTTGGGCTGAAGTTCGGTGCCTGATAATACTCGCTCGGGGAGCGCGCCTAGTCGCGTGTAGTCGTTCAACTCTTGACCCGACCTACAAAGTTACTGCGGAACCGATCGAAATGAACCAGAAACGCATTATCATCGTCTGTATAGAGAAAGGAATTGCGGCGCTCTTTTGGCAAACGTCTTCCAACTTTTTCACCCTCCCCGAACCAGTCACCTGATGGATCTTAAATAAGGGTCCTGATTTCATCAGCTATCGCCTAATGCGGTGATATAATGCGCCTGTTCCAGGGGCCTTGCTTTTTGGAGTCAACCTCATGGCCTCCCTAAGACTCTCCATTCTCTTCAGCGTGTGTGCAGTTCTCCTTGCGTTTTCTTGCGCTTCAGCAAGCACGAGCACGGGGAATAGCGGAGGAGAGATCAACGCAAGTGGTCTGAGATGTTTCCCCGTCCCCGCTCGATCCGCCACGATCTGCGGAGTCGAACTAATTCCCGGCATTAGTTATACGTTCAAGTATTCGCCACCTCAATCCCTATCGAATCTTGGCGACGAAGAGGTCAAAAATAACTTTGACACCGAGTTGAAGGAATACGAAAGCATCGAAGGGGCGTATCGTGAGTTGCAGGACGTAAAGTACGAACTGGAATCTAGACACGCCATTTCTGAGCGAGAGGACAAGCGCCTCGATCAATTCTCAGACAAACATGGAGAGATCTCCTCTCCTCTTTCATCGGGAGATAGCAAAAATATTCCCACTCAAACGCTGCATTCGCGCCTCGAAAACTCAATAAAGGTCTATGAACAAAATCTCGCTCGCTTGGAGAGGATCCGAAGTCTCGTAAATCTCATGGTTTCGAGAGGCATCTTTGGACCAGAACAGGCAAAGAAACTGCTAGTGTTCGCTGAGCGATGGGACTTGATTAACGAATCAACTCACGTGCAAGCGCTGTTGGATGACAAGAAGGTCTCTGCGGCTCAACTTTTGGATGAAAATCAAAATCTAAGAAACTCATTGATAGACGCACATGGTTCACTCGGCAAAGCCAGTAGCGGCACTCGTCCTTTAATCCACAAAGGAGTTCAACTCGGCTCCGTCCTCGCCAGACCCTCGGATGAGTCCCTCGCAATCGCGGTTCCGGGGAATCAGACACTCTTCACCACGTTCAAACCGCTGACGACCTATATCGTTGATGATCAGTCACTTTACGCCATTCGGCTGAGCGTTGACTCGCCCACCCCGAATGGATTTCATTCGCAAATGAACCCAAAGACGCCCGAAGTCCAGGTAATTGCTCAGGACGGTAGACTTGGCACAGCTACCTGGGAAGTCGATGTCCAGGCCGACAAGAGATTCGGCGAGGCTCAATTGGTATTCCATGGGGAACTGCTGCGCTATGCCGATAACGAATCTTACACAAGGGGCGACAAACCTGCAGAGACGAATGCCATTCAACTTCCTGTGCAGGCGTTCACGTTCACTCCAGTCCCAACTAAAGGCCAAGCGAGATTTGACCGCTTCCTCACCTGGGTTGAGCACCTCTTTGGCGCGCTTGGGGCCCCAATTACCTTCTTTCTCGCGGTTGTTAGTATCTATACGAATCGAGCCAAAATCCGAACGTTCTGGAAGTGGTTAACAGACAAGATGACCTCAGCCGCAAGGCTCACCCGGAAGTGGCTCGTGAGGAAGAAAGACAAAGCTCACGTCGGCGCTCAATCGACGCCGAAATAATGCTAACCACTTGAGCATACCAAAGCACTGAGAGCACGAGTCGACAATCATCAAGCAACTGGCGAGCGGGTCACAGCAGATCAAGTGTGATTTGCGTCACACCCTTTCCAAAACCAGACTGGCGTCGTCGCCTTTAAGAAAGGAATCAGACAGACAGTCTTTCCGTCTCCATCCGTCGCCCTACCACCCCTTCGGGGGTGTGGTAGGGACGAACGTAATGGAATTGGCTTTTGATTCCGCCAGGCGGCCACCTACGATTGCCCCCCGCAGCGCGGTGGGAATTGCCCCACCTTGAATCATCTTCCCTTTCCGAGACTTGGCAAGCCGTGGCGCGAATAGATCGTTAACCGGCTAGTTGCAACAAGGACCGGCGTGGGCAGCTGACGTTTTGGAGTATAACAGTGCTCCGCAACATTGCTTATAAGTATGAGGACGCGAGCCTGTTATAGTCATCAGACGTGCAGAACAGCCTCCCATAGGCCCAAGTCTCGAAGACGGAACCCGCTTCAGCCCCGGCAATAGGCGGCTCAGTCCAAAGCATATCGTTAGCACCACCCGCAAAACGTGCCCAGTGAACCAGTTCATGAAGAACTGTTGCCTCGAAGTGCTGCCGACAGAAGTCTCGATCAGCTGCAGAGGCGAGTTCGCACGCAAAAAAGATCACTGAGTCGACCTCGATGTTGGCCTGAAAGCGGGGAGCACGAGTACTTCCGCACATTTTCTTATTGGAAACCAAGTTTGCAACAGGCAGTATCGTTGGTCCAGCGGCGCTGAACCACTCAATCGCAATCTTTGCAAACCGTTCCTTCTCGCACGCTCTAACAAAGGCATCCCAGACCTTTGGCTTTTGTCTCTTCAATGGAGCAGGCTGCAATTCCATACTGGCGAATTTTGTGCACAAGGGAAACTGCTTCTGGGTGGCGTCAGAAAAGTCCATAGCTGAAATAGCCTCCATTTCTTTCCCGGAGAACCTCAAGAACTCGGTATCGAGCGCAGGCATCTTAGGCCATTCTTGGGAGGCAACGCAACAACAAATCCGTGTTTGTCCGCTTGCGAACTGTCCGGCAACCGACGTTGCAACATGGCCTCTGCGAAGGGGCTGGCTGTGTGGAGAATGTCGGAGGGGTGATTGGTGAAAGGTGGCCAATAGTCCGCGAGGGACAAATGCCGCCTTTGCACACAATCCAACCTCAATTCACCTCAGTCGAATATTTGTAAGGCGGATCATATTCGCGCACACAGGGCGGGGACCGCCACAGGTAGTTCTGACCGGCGAGTTGCAACAAGATCGGCGTGGGCGGCTGACATTCTGGAGGATGATGCCGTTGGAGACAAAAAAACTGATCCCCATTGCACCGAATCCGGCCACACGATTGACGTAGCAGGGGCCGTCCAATACCGTTGTGCATTAGTGATACTTTATGCGCGGGAGTAGCATAAACACGGCAATGCGCCGGGGCTCCATCCCCAGACGGTTCGATACCGTTCCTCCCGCCCCAAGCTACACGGAACGGAACGAACAACGGCGGTCAGTAAATCAGAACCATGGATGATAAAGTTCGCTGCCCCTACTGTGTCGAAGGCGACGGATTCAAGGTAATGTGCCCCCGTGATGATCACTTGCTCTGCATCAAGTGTGGGCACAAATCCGTGCCGGATTGTCCAGATTATCGTTGTTCGTGCCACAAATGTACGGAACTCAATCGTCCTATTGAAGATCGCCGTCACCCTCGTTGATCCTCGCCCCCGAGCACGATTCACCTCAATTCACCTCAGTAGGGTAATTTTGAGGTGAATCGTATTCACACGCTATCTAGACGTCATGCAATCCGCTGCTCATGATTTGATCGTGGATGGCCGCTCTTGGAGCGAGTTTGCGAAAGAGCATTACGCCGAATTGTGGCCGGAGAAGAAGAAGAAAACGGAGCAACAGCGCAGGCCGCAGATGTTCGCGGACCTGGATGACACCAGCTCGCAAAAAGTGCCGCTAGGGGCATAGCCTGAAAAGAAAATTATTCGCGTACGAGCTTCCTAGCGCAATTGCGGGGGTTTGTGGGTGAGGAAATTTCTGATGGGCAAGTTTGAAATCAGTTTCCCGGCTCGACAACATTTCCCGGGCAATCAGGATTTGTGCATCCTCCGTACTCGAAAGGCCCAAAAGCCTTGTGACGGGGATCACAATAAGGTAGAGGCCGGGCGGCCTAAAACCGCCCCAAGGATGTGCGGGGGCCTAGCACAAACTAGCACAAAGTTTGCTACCGTAGCTGCGGGCTCGTTGTATGCAAATCGTAACAATAATGGGGATGCCGCCGAGGATCAATCCGAGATCGCCGACGCTAAACAGACCGAGGCGCGCTTGGTCTGCTAGAAACGGCAACCGCGTGTGGCATGTTGCTGCCCGCCACATCGGGCTCACGGGATCCAGTGCGGAGCGCAAACCAACAACTGGCATCGTTCCAGCGTTGGCCTCGGTCACTAGGGCATTCAGCATCAGTCCACAGAGCATTATCAGAACGCCGGCCCGAGCCCAAGGCGACCGTACGACACGGACCACGAGCCACAGGATTGCGCAGGATTCGCACAGCCAGATCGTTGGATGTTGTGTCCACGCCAACTGGTGTGCCGCTGAGAGAAGGTTCACCGTCGCCCCCCGGTGATTTCAGCAACGTGCGCCCCCGACATATGGCTGTCGTTGCTCTTTCGCAAAGAAGTGTTGTTTTTTTAATCAGCCAAGTCCTTGTGTTCCCGGCACTGTGGCAGAAAAGACACACTAAGTGTTGTGTTTTTAATCAATCTCTCAAATTCAAATCTGCGACGTTCATGTAAAGTTTTGAGACAGTGCGCCTGGTGGGACACTACCTCTCAACTTTTGACCCACCCCCCAGGCGTGGCATCAGGCTTCTTCCGTCAGTCGTTGCAGTCGATTCAGGGACTGAGCGATTTGGGTCTCGACGGACACGGCCATCTCGCTTAACAAATTCCTTCCTTCACTCTCAGCCGCGAGCACTTTGGCGTGCAGTTCCGCAAGTTCAGAAGACCTAAGCTCAGTCAGTTGTGATTCGATGTCTCGAAGACGCTTTTTGACCTGCGCAATTCGTCGGATAGTTCTGATGAGGTCCGCCGGGACCCCTTCGCCCTTTACGGATTCGGGACTGTGCTGCCATTCCTCTAGCAGAGTGCGCAATGCTGTTTCATCTCCTCGACGATAGGCTTCGTTCACCCGCGCCATATAGCCGTCTCTACGCTTGCGTTCCTCTGGGTCGTCCGCCAAATCTGGATGCATTTTCTTGGCCGCCTCGCGGTAGAGCCTCTTGAGTTCGTCCGAATTAGTTTGCTGCGCTGGAACCGCCGCACAATCCTGAAGAACCGCTTCCGTGGCCACCGCTTTGTCACGAGCCTCCCGCGCCTTGTGGGCGGCGCCACCATCACTCGGAGATTTAGCTGCGATTCTCTCCGCGATCTCTGCCTCGATGCGATCCAACTCTGAATACTTGACGCCAACCATTTTCAGGTAGCGTTGCCTGCACTCATTGAGACTGGACTCGAACATCGCCAGTTCAAGCTCTTTATCGACCAATTGGTTTTGCAGCGAGGAGAGTTCGGTCCTTTTCGCGTGGAGTTCCATTTCTTCTGGCGACGTCATTGGAGTCAGTCGTTCCATCAAAGCACCTCTTCCGGTTTGCTGGGAACCGAACTCGCCCTCCCGTCTGATGTTCCGTTCAGGGATAGAGCGAGATAAACTATCACACAGAGTATTCCCAATGTCGCCGCAAGAAGACAAATCTATTTCTCTGCTGCGCACTGAGCGCGGTGGTCTTGTTAAGGCATCTTCCGCACTAATATCTCGTGGTCTGCGGGACCTTGCAAATCTGTCCAAATGGAGCGTCCGCCAAGTGTGGAGCGGCGGAGGCAGAGCGAGCGTCTCACGCTTTGGTCAGGTAGCAGTCTGGTCCTCGGACGTGTTCGGAAGAGTCCTGATCTTCGATCCTGGATCTCGCGATTCGCTCAAGTTTACATTGGAAGATAATCGCCTTACGCCGCGTACAGACGTCGTCGTGTCAATCTCCGTGCTCGCATGGTCGCCGGATGGGAGCATGCTCGTGATGGCTGAGAACTCTTACGCCGAAGGCGCAACAGAGATATCGCGGCACCAAGTCGTTCTGTTTAACGTTCGCACGCGAGACATCCACATTCTACGACCAGCGAGTCAGTATCGGTGGTCATATAGTCCGCAATGGTCAGGGTCGGGAAGATATGTTGCCGTGGGGCGATGTTTCGACTCAGGCGAGCCGATAATCCTTTGGTCTTTTGACAACAACAGAGCAGTCGATTGCTGGGTTGCTGATCAAAGCCTCTGCGAGAGCATAGTTTGGTGCGCAGCTTTCTCCCCCGATGAGCGCCGCCTGGCCGCCCTCGCAACGGCGGAGAATTCTCGTTCGGTACTACTCATCCTCCAAGTTCCGAGTCTAAAGCTCATCAAGCGTATCGAGTTATCCTTTAATCCCACGTCCGTTAATTGGCAGTCCGACAAGAAAACGTTGGTTCTTGCCGGGTCGCTTGGTTCTGGTGCCACGGGATCATTCGACCTTGACACAGAACAGCTTGTGATCTTGCCCTTCGATTCCTCCGAGTTCACATGCTGTCATCCGAACAAGAGCATCGCTGCATTTGCAAACCGCGAGAGAATAACGATCGGCGACCTGTCGCACGGAACGATCCTTGGCGATCAAGCACTGGATGCAGACGAGATTATCCACGACATGTCGTGGAGTGCCGATGGAACAATGGTTAGCGCCGTTAGCAACCTCGGGCGTGTGTACTCACACACTCTCAGCTCATCGGTTGAATAGTCCCCGGAGAATTAAGAGCCGCTTCCACGTTCGCTGTGTTTTTCGGCGGCTTCGACCGTTTACCAAAAACTCGACAGCAATGAGACCCGCTCATGAACGGACTGCAAGTCCTCCGTCATCAGGTTTGCGTATCGCCGAGTCATTTCCAGCGTGGAATGCCCGAGCACTTTCTGCAAGTGAAACACGCTCCCGCCACAGCGCAAATAGTTATCGGCGAACGTGTGCCGAAAAGTGTTACTTCGTTCGTTTCTGAATGTCAGACAAGAGGGATTTCGCAATGGAACCCCAACTTCTCCAGAGTTTTCCGCCCATCGAGGCGTCCGATCTCCAGAGGTTATCGCCGGTCTTTGCATCAATGACGTACAAATGCCAATGCTGAGTTTCCATTTTGCCCGAGCCGCTCATTTTCATTTCAGACGTGGACTGTCCAGAGTTCGTCCCTGACTTAACCGTGACGGTTACAGGGACGGTGTCAGAGGCACTGAGCACAAGGATCAAGTCGGCTTTGTCACGGTCAGTAACCACTTCCCAACGGTTCCAAGCTTTGAGTTCCCGATATAGGTCATCGCCAAACCGCGCTGTTCCGCTTTCATTCATAAAGAACACCGTCTTGGCTGCGACAACCCGGTCAGGCAGCGGGGCGTAGAGCTTTTGAGCACGCGCGCCAATAGCACTCAGCAGGAGGAAAACCACAGTGGCAAGCCGGATTCTCATGTTCCGCCTCCACATTCTATTTGGCTGATGATAGCAGGCTCACGCGCTCATGCACGGCCTGCAAGTCCTCCGTCATCAGATTTGCGTATCGCCGTGTCATCTCCAGCGTGGAATGCCCGAGCACTTTTTGCAAATGGAACACGGACCCACCGCGGCGGAGATAGTTAATCGCGAAGGTATGCCGATGCGTGCAAGGTGCGTGCCGGTGGTTCAAACCCGAGCCGCTTGCAAAGCAGTTTCACATCTCTGAGCATGACGCGCCTGCCTAACAGCGTCTCATTCCGGCTCACCAAGAGCAGCGCGTGTGGCTTGCGCTCGTAGTCTCGGAGGTACCGGAAGAGACATTTCCTCAGCTCAAACGAAAACGGGACCACACGCTGCTTGCGTCCCTTGCCGTCCAGCGTGACGAGCATGTTTTCCATGTCAATCTCGCGGACTCTCAGCGTGAGTGCTTCGCTGATGCGGCATCCTGTGTCCAGCAGAAACAGAGTGAGCAGATGGAGCCGACGCTGGCACTTCCTTTTTGGTTTCCATGTCACAAGCCGCTTTACTTGCGTGGTGGTGAACGTGGGCAGCACCATCCGAGGCTCTTTCACTTTAGACACACGCAGATGAGGGCAGCCGGGTCCGCATTTTCGCTCGGTGCCCGCGCTGCTCCAGTGAAGGTAGGCGTTAATCGCTCGGATGGCGCAATTGCAGCCGGTTGCTTTGAGTCCCTTTTCGCGCATCCGCATGACCGCATCTTTCAATTGTTCTTGTGATGGCGATTCGGAGGGCAGCCATCGGAGGCTGTTTTTGTACCACTCAACTGTGGCCGGGGAGACGTTGGAGAGGTATTGACGTTCACGGATGAACTGCTGAAAACCGGGCATATGCGATTCCTCCAGACATGGGGTCAAATTAGGAGGAAAACCGCATAAACACTGGGGCGTAGCGCAGCCTGGTAGCGCACCTGCCTTGGGCGCAGGGGGTCGTAGGTTCAAATCCTATCGCCCCGACCAATTTTCAGAGTGTCCGATCCGGACACGAGATGTCTGTCCGCAGCTTGCGAAATTCAATCTACGATCCCTCACAACCTCACCGAAAATTCTTTACCAGCATCAGGTTGGATTCCGAAAACTCGCTCTGAACATAGACAATAGACTTGCCGTCTCCCGACAGGCTCAGTCCCCAACCGGGTTCTTTTTCCAAACTCCAAATGGGAATTGTTTTACCAGTTGCAAATTCGAAGAAGTCGATCGTTACGACAGGAAATTTTCCGAATCTCAGGTAGTAGATTCCGTCTGAGGTGACTCCCCAATTGGGCCAGCCGCCGCCTTCGACATCTTTCAAGATTTCAGTTTCCTGGGCGCCCTGCAACGGCATTCGCCAAACTCCTCCTTGTTCGTACTTGCTGTAATAAAGGAATTTGGCGTCTGGCGATTCGACCGGGGAGATGCCTCCGTTCTTTGTAATTCTGGTTGGCGAACCGCCCTGAACGGGCATTTTCCAAACCTCGAAGGGTTCCGTGCCTCTCTTCGAGGCAAAATAGAGCCACTTTCCATCACGGGACCAGCTGGGGGAGAGATTGTCAGCGCCAGGAATGGTTTGCACAAGGTGAGGGTATCCGCCCGGGACTTCGGCAACGTAAATTTCGCTTTGCTCCTGAGGATGAAATTCGAACGCGATATGGCGGCCATCGGGAGACCACCGAGCACGTCCAGCCGTTCCGTGCAAAGAGGTGATCTGGTCGCAATTGTTGCTCCCGACGTCGCAGGTCCATATGTCCCAAAAGCCCAGCCGGTTGGATTCGAAGGCAATCTTCTTTCCGTCGGGGGACAAGTCGGGGCGCATTTTGTCTCCCTTTTCCGAGACCAAAGCTGATGGCTGCTGGGCGTGATGTTTGGAATCCTTCAGATCGAGTCGCCAGATATCGAATTTGGATTCTCCCTGCTCGTAAACCAGTGTGTTGCCCTTGGCGGGGATAGATGGCCACTTTGCGTCCCCCACTGGGCCGGCGACCGGTTGAGGGATGCAACCTGTTGCCGAGACTCTCCACAGACCTGTCGCGACACCTCGATCAGAAGAGAAAATAATTTCACGGCTGTCGGAGGTCCAGGTGGGAGGGCCCATGATTGGGCGATTGTCAAAAGTCAGGCGCTTCGGCGATCTCCCACCCGCGGTAGGCATAACGTAGACGTCGTTACTTACGCCCGCTATCGAAGAACGAATAAAAGCCACCTGAGTTCCGTCGGGTGAAAATGCCGCCTCGTGATCGAGCCAACCCGCCGGCGGGGACGTAAGCGGTCGTGTGCTGGAATCGGTCAGAGACAGCAACGATATGACGGAACGAGTAGGATCTGTCGGATTGGTTTCAGGAAAAACCAGGACGTCTCTATTTGGTGACCAGGAGAGCCCCGCCCTCATCGCGGGCGGTCCACGATACACGCGACGTTCCGTTCCGCCCAGAGCTGAAATTGTGAAAATGGATGCCTCTTTCTCCGCGTAGCGAATAAATGCGAGCTGGCGGCCATCGGGAGACCAGGTTGGGCAGCAGTCGCCAGGATCAGCGGTAAGCTGCAGGGACTTGTCGCCTCCTACCACCGCGGCAAAGATTCCTGTGTTACGCGCGCCGTCACTTTGACGAAATGCCACTAGTGTGCCGTCGGGCGAGAAAGCGGGCGTGGCCTGGAAGCCGCGCAAACCGACCAAGGGCACCACTTCGATGCGTTCCAATTGTGCGTTGGGACTGGGCCGGTACAATGCCCACACAGCGAGGACACAGAACAAAGCTAAACAAAAAGAGCTGCCCATCCAGATCTTTTCTGGAATACTCTTTCTGAAAGGCGGACTGTTTAGCGCCGCGGGGCTAATGCTGGAAACCGCTACCGCTGGCGTCGCGGCTTGGAGCGGAGCTATAAAGCGGTAGCCACGCTTGGCGATTGTCTCAATGAATCGCGGCTTCTCAGCAGAATCGCGCAAAGCTTCCCGCAGCCGGGCGACCGCGCTGTTCAGGCTGTGATCGAAGTCAACAAATGTGTCGGCAGGCCATAGTTTTTCACGCAGCTCGTCCCGCGTCACGATCTCACCGGCTCGCTCCATCAACAAAGACAAAACACGGAAAGGTTGTTCTTGTAATTTGACCCGCCGTCCTTCCCAGTGCAGCTCCCCTGCCCGAAGATCAACCTGAAACACATCAAAGCAGACCGTTGCTTCAGCGAACCGAGTCTCTGACATTTTTCCACCGTTGATTGGACGTGACGTTATCGGGAAAGTTAGTGATCCCCTTCTTGCTCGCCCGATTCACCGCGTGACCTGCCGAGCAACCCTATCTAGCTCACCAGCTTGGCCCGTTACACACGCGTGTGGAAACGGTGTTCCGCGTTGCATTGCCCCACAAGTCAATCGGGGTGAAAGTTGGCCGAGTCAAGGGAGATCTGGATGAACTCGCGAGCATTCCTTCTGGTTACGTGTCTGCCCGTCATTTGGTTCTGCGCTTTTGCGCCTGGAGCCGAACCACAAAATGCACAGCCCAGTGGCGACACAAAGAACCTCCAACTGGACATTAATTCTCTTCACCAGAAGGCTAGCCAGGGAGATGCGAAGGCCGAATACCAGCTTGGCAGGTCCTACATGACCGGAACGGGAGTGTCACAGAGCTACGCGGAGGCCGCGAAGTACTTTCGTCAAGCTGCTGGACAGGCTTTACCCGATGCCGAATTTACACTCGGGTATCTGTATGAAGAAGGCAAAGGCGTGCCGCGAGACTATCAACAGGCAGTTGCCTACTATGCAGCCGCAGCGAGGCACGGACACCCGACGGCGGAAAACAATCTCGGCTCCATGTACGAGTACGGCCGCGGAGTACGCAAGAATCTTCGTCAAGCCGAAAAATGGTATCGGACGGCCGCTGAGAACGGAGACATTACAGCACAATGCAACTTGGCCTCGTTGTATTTTCGCGGAAAAGGCATCGCGCCAAACTATACTCAGGCGGCCCAATGGTTTCGGAAGGCGGCCGAGAGTGGCTATGCGCCCGCTCAGGAAAATCTTGCCTGGATGTACTTCACGGGAAACGGTGTACCTTTGGACTATTCCAGAGCAGCACACTGGGTACAAATGGCCGCTGAGAGAGGGTATGCGCGTGCACAATTGGACTTGGGTTACCTTTACGAGCAAGGAAAGGGAGTTTCGCTCAACTACGTCACAGCTTATGCTTGGTACACCGCCGCAGCATCCGGGGGAGAGGAACGGGCTCCCGGCAGACTTAGAATCCTATCGGTAGTGATGACCAAAGAACAGATTAGTCAGGCGAGTGCGGCGGCACGCGATTTATCCAGGTCTCTGCCCAAACTTAACGGCGCCGCCGAATCGAAATCGATCGGGGTATCATTCATCGGACCGCGCTAGCCAGCATTGTCCTCCAACGAGAACTGAGACTGAGGTTCCGGTTCGGACTGTAGCGGTCGTCTACTACAGGAAACTGCAGAGCTTTTGATTGTCTGGGGCGCGCTCCAGAAGTGCCCTACCGTTTAAGCGAAGTGGATTCTCATAGCGTCTCCCAGAACAGCCCAACGGCTACCAGCATAGCCGTCAAGGCATATGAAGCAAACGCCACCTTGCGCGCCGACCAGCCGCATCTCAACAGAAGATCGTAGAAGTGTTCGCGATCCCCGGCGAAGGGCGAGACACCACGACTCAGCCGTCGCACAACCGCGAAAGCAGCGTCCAGAAGAGGAACCCCTGCAAACACAAGGGGGACGACCATGGAGGCGTGATTCGCGGATACCCTACGGTAGAAATTTAGCGCCAGCAGCGAGAGAACCAACCCCAGCACATTACTCCCCGAATCGCCCATGAAAATCCTGGCGGGGGGAAAGTTAAGTAGCAAGAAACTAATGCAACTACCGAGAAAGCTGAACCCGACGGCTCTACCCCAGGGATCGAGATTCGGTAAAGTGAGGAAGATGAACCCAATCGCGATGATACTGGACACTCCCGCAGCAAGGCCGTCAGCACCGTCCAACATGTTCAATGCATTGACAAAACAGACAATGAACAGAATTGTAGCCAGTAGGCTCAAGCCGGGATGGCCAATTGGCACAGACCAGCCCGCCAGCCACACCAGGACTCCTGCTCCCGACTGAATGATAAGGCGAATCCAGGGTGAGAGGCCGAACAGGTCATCGATGAGACCGGCGCCCCACACCAGCGCCAGCGAGATGTACACCTTTCCTGATCCCGCTGCTGGAACTGCCGAAACAACGGTTCCCGCTACGATCCCAGCGGTGATAGCCACGCCTCCTAACCGCGGAGTAGGCACTGTGTGGATCTTGAGTGGACCAGAAGGATCATAGAGCTTATATTTCCAGGCAAAGCTCAAAATGAAGGGGAGCACCGCAAAGGTTGTGCAAAACGATGCTCCGATGGCAATGAGATCAGTGTTTCGCATTTTGCGAGTCTGGGGAGGACTTGGCCCATCGGCGGCGACGTCAAGCAGAGACTTTTAGCAGGCTCTGCTCCTGCTTGGCGGTCCATGGTAGTTGTGGTTGGTCTTCGGTTCCGGACGACGTCCACCTCCCGGTCACTTCCATTTGCCTGCGCCCTCGACAATGGTCACGTAGCGGTCGACAGGGAGTTCGCCAAAGCGCTCGATCTTGCCGCCGGGTTGCGGCCACTGAATCTCCAACCAGTCGATTTTCGTTCGTTTGCCGAGCCCTAGCACCACGCGCGGATCATGCGAAGATAGAAAACTGCCTCCGCCGACCTTCATCCGTTGTTGCTTCAAATCTCCCGATTGGTATGTAATCTTTGCGCCAATGGCATCGGGATTGGACTTCGTCCCCACAAGATTGATCCCGAGCCAATGGTTTTGATTTCCAATCGTGTTGCGCAACAGAACCGGGGCACCGTCATTGACTGCCACGAGGACATCGATCCCGCCGTCGTTGTCGAAGTCCCCGATTGCCATGCCTCGAGCTGATAACCGCTTGGCGAATACGGGGCCGCTTTGCGTGCTGACGTTCTCCAATGATTTTCCCGTGTTGTGAAACAAGAGCAGCGGCTCTTCGTAGGTGACTTCGCCATGCAGTGTCGCGATGAGATCATCCGGATTCCCGTTGGCGAGGAGCAGATCGAGGTTGCCATCGTTGTCATAGTCAAAAAACTTCAAGCCCCACCCGCTCATGAATTTGCTAGCTTTGCCAATACCGGTGGAAAGTGCCAGGTCATCGAACGTCTCATCATGATTGTTCTTATAGATGGCATACATTTCGCGGTCGAGGTTTGCCACGAACAGGGCCATCCATCCATCGTTCTCAAAATCGGCAGAGTCCACGCCCATGCCAGATCGTGCCCGGCCGGTGTCGCTATAGGCCACGCCGGCAGTCGTGGCGATCTCGTCGAATTTTCCCTTGCCGCGATTGACGAAAAGAAAATTGGGCACCGTGTCATTGCTCACCCATAGATCCATGAGTCCGTCGTTGTTGATGTCAGTCGCGACCACGCCCCATACCTTGCCGAGGTGGTTGGCGATCCCCGATTCCCGACTGACATCGGTGAATGTGCCATCGCCGTTGTTGTGGAAGAGCCAACTGGGCATCGGCGAATAGATCTTAGGAATGCAATAGTGATGCCGGCCATCCTCGTGAATTCCGCACGGTTTGTTCAGGTCCTTGCTGAAATCCGCAAACCGCCCCACGAACAGATCGAGACGGCCATCATTGTTATAGTCGAACCAAACCGCACTCGAAGCCCATCCCGGCGCAGCTACGCCCGCCCTTTCGGTGACATCGGTGAACGTACCGTCGCCGTTGTTGTGATACAGGATGCTTCGTCCGTATTGCGTCACATACATGTCCGGGAAACCGTCGCCGTCGTAATCACCGACGGCAACACCCTGTCCGTAGCCGCCCGCCGACACCCCGGCCTTTTCGGTTACATCGGTGAACGTTCCGTCGCGATTGTTCTTATAGAGAGCGTTGCGCAGTGGCGGGTTGGGAGTGAAGAAATCGCACTTCCCGCTGTTTACCAGGTAAATGTCCATCCAGCCATCGTTGTCGTAGTCCACAAAAGCGCAGCCTGCACCTGTGCTTTCCGGGAGATATTTCTCGGGAGACTTCCCGCTCGTGTGAACCCACCTGATTCCGCTCTTTTCCGGAGGAACCTCCTCGAAAGGGAATTGCCGAGCGTCGGGCAAAGCAAATGCCGGCCATCGTGGCACAAGCAACGATCCCCCGATCATCGTCGAGACAAAGTCGCGCCGTGTCAATTGGGCTGGAGTCCGACGTGGCATTTTCATTCAGTCTACGGCAAACAAATTTATGATTTTCTGAGCATTCGTTCCAGACCAAACGGAGGACAAACTATTCCGGCCTCTCGGGTCCCTGCGCGGCACTGAGGCGGCGGTGAATGGCAAATTCCTTTTCTGCTTCTTCCTTGTGCCCGGATCTTTCCAGCGCGGTAGCCAGCGTGTGGTGGACCTCCGGATTTCCCGGAGTGAGGCGCTCCGCGGTACGCAAGGGCGGAATAGCCTCTTCATATTTTTTGACGGCAACCAGGCAAAGCCCCAACCCAAGATAGGCATCAGCGAAATTGGAATCGACTTTGGTTGCGTCGGAGAAATGCGGGATTGCCTCGTCGCATTTATCATCGCGGCGAGCAAGCTCTCCCAAAATGTAATGCGCACCGGCATTGTTTGGGTCGATCTGGAGTTCCTTCTGAAATTCCTGTTTCGCGCGTTGCGGGGCATCGGGGCCGGCATCCGGTCGTGAAAGAAGCAGTCTGCCCAAAAGGAAGTGAATGTCGCGAGCGTTGGGATCCTTCTGGATCATGCCCTCATATTCCAATTGAGCCGGGTCCCACTTCCCCTGCATTTCGAGAGCTTCCGCGTTCAATTTGTGAGCAGCAAATGAGTCTGGAGCGGTCCGCCCAAGGTCTTCTGCGATTCGGGTCGATAGATCGGAATAGGCATGAACAATGACGAACAGCACATCCGGGTCCCTGGGAAACTGCTTGCTCAGCAAGCGGGTGAATTCGGTGGCTGAGTCGCGGTCATCGACAGCCAGAGAACAGCGAACGCCGAGCACGCCGGCCTGTTTTCGCGTCTCCGGAGGAACCGTGCTACCCATCGCGTTCTTGAGACCAGAGATGCTCTCGCGACAGCGTCCTTGCTCCGCAAGGCTGACTGCTTTTTCAGAAGATAGGGGAGTTCGAGGAGTGGAAACTGCTTTAGGTGCCTGCGCCAGGATGATCGTCCCCGACCAGAGGTACCCCGCGCAGGCTAGAAGTACAGCGGCCTTGCAAAAAAACCTACGCATCTGGAATGAGCTTGCGAGGGCCCTCTCTGTAGAAATCAAGCGTACAAAACAACAATGATGCAGGCGGCGTTTCCGCCTGCATCATTATACGGGGTTTGGTTTTCAGTAGTAGAGTTTCAGCGCCAGCTGTATGTTTCTGGGCGGTTGGGCGTTGGTGATTTGCCCCAAACTGCTTCCCAAATTCGGGCTAGGCGCATTGTACTGAACGTGGTTGAAGGCGTTGATGAAGTCGGTGCGGAACTGCAGTCGGAATCGCTCCGTGATCGGGAAGTCCTTATGCAAACTGAGATCCACATCGCTGAAGTGCGGCGTGCGTAACCCCGAGAGTTGCGGTGAGCAATTCCCGAATGTACCGGCGGCCGGGTTGGTGAACTGTCCAGTGTTAGTAAACCATTGAACGCCTACTCCCGGAATCGCGGTATTCGTAACCGATGGGAGGCCATTGCAATCTGGTCGTGGGCCGCGCCCGAAGGTGTTGGAGTTATCGCTGGCTCCCAAAATCGTCATTGGCCAACCCGTGCGGAAGGATACGATCGGGCTGACTTGCCATCCGCCAATCACTTCATTCACCACCTTGTTCGCGTTCTGGCCGAGCATTCTGCCGCGCCCAAATGGAAGATCGTAAACAGCGTAGGCTGAGACAACGTGCGTCGCATCGTAGTAACACGGCGCCCACTCCGCTCGTTGATCGTAGACATTCTGCCAGTAAGCCGAGGCGCTGAGAGCATTGTTCCACGCACCATAATAACCAGTGCTGTCGGACATGCACTTGGAGAACGTATACGCAACCTGGCCCTGCAAACCGTGAGTCATCTGCTTTTGTAATACAGCTTGCAGTGAGTTGTACTTCATGTTGCCGTTGGACTTGGTGCCCGAAATCTGTGCTCCAAGACCTCCCTTAGTGGGGTCGCCAAGCACGTTATAAAGCGTTGGATTAGCTGCGAAATAGGGGCTGGGAGCCGTGGTTCCGCCAGGAAGCAGCACTCTCTGGCCGTAGTCGAATGGCACCATCAGGTGTGTGCCCTTCTGGCCTACATATCCGATCTGGACGGTGGTATTGCCCGGCAATTGATGTTGGACGGTCAGGTTCCACTCATCGGCGATCGCAGGCTGTACGTTCGGATCCCATATCCGCATCAAGGATTGGGCATAGCAAGCATAAGCGGGCGCAGCACACGAGGCCGCGGACGCGCTGCCCGCGATTCCATCGGTTGTGTCCGTTAGAGGGAGTGAAGCGCCGCTGCTGGTGGTCGCATTGATTTCCGCGGGAGTAAATGGCGGATTCAGCGTCAAGCGCAAGTTTGTACCAGTTCCTTCAAGATAGGATGAGATGGTGAAGGCGCCGCGAATCACCGTTTTATCACCCAGCACGGCCGGAGTCCACGCGAATCCGACGCGCGGCTGGAAGTCTCTTCCGCCGTAGAAGCCTTTGTACAGAGCCTGGCTGGCCCCGTTCTTTCCGGCGAGATCAACGTTGCCAGTGGCGAAGTTGTAGTTGGCCTGTTGATTGTTGGCTTCAACCCATGGGGTGTGGGCATCGTAACGCAAGCCCAGATTCAACGTTAAGCGGTTGGTGGCGCGCCATGTGTCTTGAGCATAGACGCCGATGATGTTGCTGGACTGCTGCCACGTCTTGCCAGTACTTACGCCACGACCGTATTGATAGTCGAGACCAAGGAAAAAATCTGCCCCACCATCGCCGGTAATGCCGCTTGAGGAGGAATTCGAGGCCGTGAATCTTCCATCGAAGTCCATCAATCCCAACTGACCGTTGTTGCCGGCATAGAAGGTTTTGATAATCTGACGCCACCATTGACCACCAAATTTGAAATTATGGCGGCCGTGGGTCCAACTGAGGGCATCTTCGGCTTGCCAGACGTGGTCGTCGAAACTTTGTGTTTGCTCCGGGGTGCCGAGCTCGGTGAGCACGGAATTATTGAACTTGAGATCGAGCAATCCCGGAACATTCGCGGGGTTCCCGTTCCCGATGCCCAGCGTATTGCCGATTTGCCCGACGTTTGATGCCCAGCTGTTGCCGCTATTCAGCGTGACATGGCTCCAACCAAATCGCGCATCGTTGACCAGATTGCTGCCGATGGTGCGGGTCCAGTCGCCGACAGTGTTATAGATGGGGGTCGTCGAATAGCCGTTAGACAACAGCTCCTGAGAATTGGTCGACGGATTGTTCTGATAGGCGCGGGTAAAGCGGTACGAAATATTGTCTTTTTGCGTGGCCTTGAAATCAATCTTGAGGTCGCCCTGGTCTACGTTCTGGGCGGAAACCAGCGTATTTACTGCATTGTTTTGAAGGTTGTTGTTGATCGGCGAAGGATAAAGCGAGGAAGCGAAAAGCGCGCTCGCTACCGGACTGATCATCGCGGCCGGAATCCGGTTATTCTGGAATGGCTGCCGCGTTGTTGCCGGCGCCGATGTAGGAGTACACGGCACGAGGAAGGAAGCGCATGGGTTATATAACTGATGCGTCACGACCGGTACGTTGTTCACCGTGGCTCTGTCCAGGCAGACTCCGGAACTATCAAAGCCCTTTGAACAAAGGGCTCCGAAATCCCCAGTGCGCTCGCCGGTACTAAACATGGTATTTGCGCTAGCTGAGCTCGGGATATCGAAACGCTGCGCCTGATAGTCCGCAAAGACGAAGAGTCTATTCTTGATGATCGGTCCACCAAAGGTGGCGCCAAACATGTTCCAGCGCATTTTCGGAGTGGGAAGGTTTGGGGAAACCACCTTATTCCCCCAGTTGTTCGCGTTCAACTTATCATTACGGAGAAATTCCCAGACGTCGCCGTGAAACTGGTTTGTTCCCGACTTGATCGTCGCGTTAACAATTCCGCCTTCAAAATTGCCGAATTCGGCGGGCGCGTTGTTGGTGATCAGGTTGAATTCCTGGATCGCGTCCGGAGCCGGCGTGTAACCCAGCAAGTTATCGGACACCTGGTTGTTATCCATGCCGTCGAGCAGGAAATTATTGGCCTGCTCGCGGTTGCCGTTAATCAGAGGACGGCCGCCGTATCCGCCGGTGTTATTGCCGTTATTGAAGCTGCTCGGATCCGTCGATACAGCCCCTGGCGAAAGCAGAGTCAACTGGACGTAGTTGCGCGAGGCCAGAGGAAGATTATCGTTGGTGGCCGCGTTGATGACCGTGTCGACCTGAGTGGTATCCGTCTCCAGGACAGGAGCGGCTCCGGTCACTTCCACCGTTTCAGTCGCCTGTCCTACCTTCATCGTTACGTCGATACGCGCGACTTGATTCAGCGTAAGGATGAAACTAGGGTGGGACGCCACCGCGAACCCTGCCTTCTCGACCTTGAGCTCGTATGTACCGACCGGAAGTTGAAGGATCCGATACAGGCCTGACTCGGTGGTCACAGCCACGTAAGGAATACCTCGCTCCAGTGACTTCGCCGTCACCGTTGCACCGGGGACAGCGGCACCACTAGGGTCTGTCACCGTGCCGGTAATTGAAGCGGTAACTTCCTGGCTCCAGGCGCAGGGGAGCATTCCGGTCGTGGCTACATACATGGTGAGTAATACGAGCAGGAAGCAGCAAAACGCACTTGACGGTCGTCTCATCACAGCCCTCCTCGAACGCGGACAACGAACGATGGGGTTATGCTATATAGCGGAATGTCGATGGTCGTCAAGAAAAAAATGCAGCCGACATCAAGATTTTTAATGGAATTGGATTAGGCGAACAAAACCGTCGAAGATCTCGAGCCTGATTCCATTTCGGGAACGAGGCCGCAATCCGCACTCACAAAGGTCTATATAAATCCAATAAAATGAGTTGGTTATGAAAAACCAATTCGCGCACACTTCCTGCTTTGTCGTCGACTCGCCGGCATGCCCCTGAAGGCAACATGCCTCGTGGGGCGTGAACTCGCAACTGCTATCCGACGCAATTTTGTGTTTGGAGCGCTAGAGCACTTGTAGTATGGTGCAGTCTTTGTAGGAACGTTCATGCAACAGGTTCGGAAAAACGGATTGCCCGCGTACAAACGGATTCAGGGCACCATTGTCAGGCGCCTCGAGTCGGGGCAATTGAAACCCGGTGACATGGTCGACTCGGAACGGGAACTGGCGAGGATTCACGGGGTTAGCTTGATGACCGCCCGCCACGCGCTCGCCGGGCTGGAACGCGAAGGCATGGTTGTACGCCGTCGCGGCGCGGGGACGTTCGTCGCCCCGCCTAAGATCCATTTCAACAAGCTGATGAGCTATACCGAGCAGATGTCGGGCCGCGGCCTCGCCGTTTCTTCAAAATTGCTCTCTCTGAATGTGATTGATACGGAACAGGAAGTTGCCGCGCGTCTGGCTCTGCCCGCCAGCAGCCGCCTGATTAAGCTAGAAAGACTAAGGCTCGGTGGGGATGCACCATTTGCAATCGAAACCTGCTACCTGTCCGCGGACGAGTTCGGTGGCCTCACGCGAGCCCGGCTGGACCGTATCTCACTTTTTTCCATCCTGGAGAGCGATTATGGGCTCGAAATAGCCCACGCCGACGAGGAAGTCGATTGTACAACCGCCGACCCTCACAGCGCCCGGCTTCTGGACATTCCTCATGGCTCGCCCGTACTTCGCATTCGCCAGGAGATTTATTCCACAAAAGGCATGGTCGCCTTGTACGTGCTGGGTCTTTATCGATCGGACCGCCACACCCTGTTGATCCGAAGATTCCGCTAGCGGGGACTCAGTCCACATGGCTCGGAATCATTCGCCTGGTTAGCTTCCGGATGCTCACGTCCCGCAATCCGTAATTCCGGAATCACGAACTCAGTGAATCCGTTGTGTTTTGCGGGGACGAAATTGGCGGTAATCGGCCACAGCAGAGGCTTACAGCTCTACTCGAATGCGCGGACATGGTTAGTTGGCGGTCTCGGCTGGTTTCTGTTGCAGCATTCTAAATAGTTTTGGGTAGATTATTCCGTTCCCGCTTCGGCGGGGACAGCACGCAAACAACTTCAGGAGCGCAGAGTGAGCAAAGCAGGTCGATTTTGTATTACCACGGTTCTTATTATCTTTTGTTTGGCTGCATTTCCTATGGCACAGCAAACGGTTCCCGGGATGCCGATGCAGGCGAGATATGAAGACGGTGCTGAATCCCGATGGCTGAACAAGAAAGTGCTCGATTCGCGCGTGCTGGACAGCATGGAAGATCTTTCAAATTGGTCGTTCACCGGCGCGGGAGAGATGACGTTGACGGATATCCGCGCCAAAGATGGCCATCATTCGCTGCGAATCCGTTCTACCACCAACGTCGCCCAGGTTGACGGTAGCGGGGAGTGGGAAGATCTTTTGGCCACCAGAAAGTTTCCTGGTGAGGACTGGAGCCGATACAACCGCATCTCGCTCTGGATCTATCCCGACATCATTGGTGCGCCTGCCATTTCCTGCTCCCTGACGCTGCATAACGACGGCTCCCACAAACTCCCGGACCAATACAACGAAGGGCGTCACGAATCGATCATCCTCAAGAACCACGTGTGGAATCATGTCGTGTGGGAAATCGCTCCATTGGATCGCGAACGTGTCACCGCTCTTGATTTTGCATACATGCTCCCCAAGAAACTTCCCGAACCGGGTGACCAGACGATCCTGGACATCGATCAACTGGAACTAGAGAGCGTGATAGCCGATCACGTGGAAGGATGGGACGTGGCACCCGGAAAGATTGCGTTCAGCCACAGCGGCTACACGCCAGGATCCTCGAAGTCCGCAATTGCAAGCGACCTTGCAGCCCGCGAGTTTTCTGTCGTCGACCAACAGACAGGCCGCATCGTTCTGACCAAACCGGTCGAGCAAACCGTCACTCCGTTGGGAAACTATCAAGTACTCGATTTTTCTGCAATCCGGGAGACGGGCACATACGCGATTCGAGCTGGGGACACGCTGACTCGTTCCTTCCGCATTGGAGACGACGCCTGGCTTGACAGCATTTGGAAGTCGATCAACTTCATGTACAGCGAGCGCTGCGGAACCGAAATTCCCGGAATTCATGGCCGGTGTCATCAGGATATCTACACCGTTCATGATGATAAGCGCATTGTGGTCAATGGTGGATATCACGATGCAGGCGACCTTTCTGCGACCGGAAATACGCCTGGAATGGTGTATGCCTTGTTGTCACTGGGGGACAGTCTGAGGCGGCAGGGTGGAAATGTAATTCTCTCCAATCGTCTGCTGGAAGAGGCACGCTGGGGCTTGAATTGGGTGCTCAAGACGCGATTTGGCGACGGGTATCGCAGCACCGGCCAATTAGTGAGTTACTGGACCGACGGGATTATGGGCACGTCCGACGATCGATTCGGGCAAGCCGTCAATAACCCGGAATGGAATTTCCGGGTAAGCGGAGTCGAAGCGTTGGCGGCGCGCGTATTGAAGGACAGCGACCATGAACTCGCTAATCGCAGCCTGGTGATCGCGGAGGAAGACTGGAAGTATGCGGTCGAAGGCCTGAAAACAGGGCCTCCACTCGCTGAAGTCTACGGGGCGCAGGACGAGTTGGAGCGAATATCCTTCGGCGTCGTTGCATCAGTCGAGCTTTATCTGGCAACGGGCGACGATCGCTACGCGCAGGAAGCCATTGTCTTGGGTGATCAGGTGCTCAGCTCCCAGGAGCGTACCTTGCAACCTTGGACCATTCCATTAACCGGGTATTTCTACACCAGCCCCAAGCGTGAGAATCTTTTTCATCGTTTTCACATCGGGCAGGAGCAGGAGCCGATCATCGCGCTCATCCGTCTGTGCGAAGCCTTCCCGGAACATGAGAAGTGGATGAAGTGGTACTCGGCCGTGGTGTTGCACTCACAATACTATTTGAAGGCAGCGGCAGTCGCCGATGAGCCTTATTCGGTTTTGCCAGCCGCCGTATACCGCGAGAGTGAAGCGCGCCTGATTCCCGAATCCAAGAATTGGACGCCGCTTCGGGCCGCCGACCGCGATGCCTACGTGCAAGAAGTGCGGCGCGGAATTCCGCTAGGTGGCGAGAATTATCTGCGAAGATTCCCAGTCTGGTTTGATTTTCGCGGCAACTCAAGCGTTCTGCTTTCGCAAGCCAAGGCACTCTCGGCGGCGGGACAGTTGCGAGGGGATTTCGATGCCGAAGACCTGGCCCAGAAGCAGGCGCAGTGGTTCGTCGGACGGAATCCCTTCACCGCCAGTGTGATGTATGGCGAGGGCTACGACTGGACGCCGCTGTACAGCGTCCGTTCCGGCCCAATGGTTGGCGCGCTTCCCGTCGGAATCGAAACCAAAGGCTTTGACGACGCTCCTTACTGGCCCACCCAGATTTGCTGGACTTATAAAGAAGTGTGGACCCAACCGGTAGGGCAGTGGATATGGCTGATGGAAGATATCAGCGTGCCTGCCGCGGTACGGGGTACGGCGAACCCTGCGAACCACAATCCGGTTGAATTCCGGGAACAGAAGACCAGTCAGGTCACAACAGCGCCTGTGGGTTCGCCCGACGGCGAATTCAATATTCGTTTGCCGGAAGGTCACTACGATGTTCGCCAGGGTTCCATACACACCAGTGTCACCATCCTCCCGGGCCGGTCTTATGATGTCGACCTGCGTCCTGACCGCGTCCTTGACTTCAAAGTTACCTCTCAGAATCTCGGGAACAACGAACTCGTACTGCGAGTTTCGGCCGAAGGCGCTGGTTATCACACTTTCACAATACGCAGTGACAATCTGACTCTGAAGGAACCAGGCCGGCAGCAGATCAACCTGACGACTGCAAGTACGCACGAAGTCGTCTGGCATGCGCAGGTGGTCTCGCCAAAGACACCTTGGGTGGCGGTGGTAATTCCTGATGGCACGCTCAGTGAACGGCGTGAAGTCACAGACGTAATCGGTGGGCCCCTATCGGACACAGCCCAAGGGCGTTCCAAACCTCGTTAACAGCGCACCGGGTCGTTAGGCGGGGCTAAGGCTGATTAGGACGAAGGCTCTCGTGACGTATGATCTTGGCTTTGGCTTCCTTTTCACTCGACAATCTAAGCAGCAGGTAATTGCCCTCGACTCGTGCGGGAATGCGCTCGTCTCTGCTCTCTTCCTACTTGACGAGCTTCAGTAAGCCAAATCGCTCTGGCACATGGAAGCTTTCGCTCATGGGTGCTTGCCACGCAATCTGATGCCGAGCGGAAGAGGGCCCTTGGCTGCGAAATAGATTGATACGAAGAATGTTGCCCGGTGCGGCTGGATGACTGTCAATTGCCGAATATGGAATTCTCATTGCTCCATACCAGACGTGCGCCGCCTGATCGATTCGCGCTGAAACCGTGAAACCCGAATTCCACTTCCACCCTCCCTCGTGGTGCGGGTTATGGAGATCGATAGCGAGATCGATCCATTCTCCCTGGGGGGAGATCTCGAATTCCTTGTAACGCCGAATGTCGCTGAAGTCGTCCCCGATGAAGGCCTCTGCCACATCCCAGTTCCAAAGCTCGTTGGTTTCGGCGGAGGTATCCGGATTGGGTTTCAGATTGAGTTCTTCGTATGGGCACACAAACAAGATGTAAAGATTCCGGCTGGTCCACCGGGTTCGGATTTCCGTCCGATATTTAGGGTCACGGTTGCCGTGAGTATCTGCATCCATATAGATCGCCGGCGAACCTCGCCAAAACGAGGAGGCCGGGTTCGCGTCAAAGCGTGAATCCGATTCGGCCCAAGTGCTCTGGATAATCTGATCGCTAGCGAAGCTGCAACCGCAGCAAGTGATGAACAGCACCAGGAATCTATGAAAGCTTTTCATCGAGATAATCCTGCATCCCCAGATTCTTAGCGGACTAGGGATTCCTGCTGGAAACAGCAAGCCGTGTAAGGTGATAGGTCAATAATTGGTCGGGGCTCAGAAGCGCTTCTCGAAGCTCCTTTTCCGACTGTTGAATATTGTCCAGGGCGCGATCGAGCATGGCGACATTGTAGAGCCACCATCCACTGCGCGAACTGGTGTTCCCATTGCTCTTAGTGCGATCGAGGAGGCTTTCCAGTTTTTGCTTGGCTGAGACCCGATCGAAATTGGGCAGCTGTTGAGATGCCTTCCAGGACCAAACGGCATCTTCCAGGCTCGATTGCTCAGCGGCGTGCTGGAAACTTCTTCGAGCTTTGTCGGGCAGGTTGCAAGTCTGATTTACCGTCCCAATTAAGTAATTGAATCTGGCAGAGCGCAAAAACGGCTCCAATCCATCATGAGTAAACGGCAGATCTGCGACCGGTTCTGCCAAATGATCGACGATCTTAACTCCCTCGGCACATCGTCCAAGTTGTGCCAATGTTATGGCGCGCTGCATTTGCACTTCCAGCCAGACTTGCCGCACATTGGTGCCACCTTCCTCCCGTGGGAAGAAGCGATTGTGGAACAGGGCGGCCGCTTTCTCGAACTCTCCGGACTCGGCCAAATTCAGGATGAGCTCATAGACGAGTTCGGAAGGCATGCTGGCGTGATCGGGATAGCGCTCCAGCGCCGCTACACGTTCCTGCGCTGGGCGCTGCAAGATACTCAGGGCTTGATCCATTCCTGTGTAAAGTTCGACGTTCTTTGAGTCCGTGCGCAGACCCTCCTGAAACACAGTCAACGCCTGCTCAGGATTGTCTTTCGCGTGAAGCAGAGCACGGCCAAGGCTGGCATGCAGGACAGGAATCTGCGCATTGAACCTGCGGGCCTGCCCCCATTCGCCGATAGCCTGATCGGTTAGACCTCGTGAAAAGTAAAGCGTTCCAAGCAGGTAGTGTGCGCTCGCGTCCTGCGGATTCGTGTTGAGCGCGGCACCCAAGACCTCGATATCTTCTGCGCGGCTGGGGAAAACATAATTGGTGGGAAGCTTCGCAGCCATGCTGAAGTCGCCCGAGCCTGACTGTCCTAACTTCTGCCGGCAATAGCCGCGGAAGTAGGCCACCATTGGATGTTTATCTGGAGAGACCACTCCGGGTTCGCTTTCATCCGCGACCGCTGAAGGATAATTGCGCGATAGGACATCGAGCGCTTGCGCGTACAGTCCGAGACGCATGTACTCAGAGGCGATATTCGACACACGCTCCGGGTCGTCGGCAAGATGATGCAGATCAGCTCTGCCAACCTGCTCAAGCAGGAAGTAACTTTGCGGGAATCGCGCCAGCCACTCCTGCGCAACCTTCTGAGACTTTTCGGACTCCCCCTCCGCTCGCAGAATGGCAGCCAACTCTTCAGCCGTGCGAAGATCCTCCGGCGCGGCGCGACTGACTGCTTGCAGGTAAGACTCGGCCTGTTTCAAATTTCCTTCACGGGCAGAAAGCTCCGCCAATCGCAACCCCGCCGCGGCACGGAAGGCGGGCAGCCGCGCGGCGGCTTCATAGGATTCGCGGGCGTCTCCGTTCTGACCCAGGCCGTCATACGCGATGCCGAGATAGTAAGCAACTTCCGCGTCGGAAGTGTCGCGAGCAAATACCGGCTCCAGAAAGCCCTTCGCTTCCTTGTAACGCAACAAGCTGGCACACAAGCGTCCTGCAGCCTTGCGTCCTTGGACGCTCTCGGGGAATCTGGCTAACGCATCCTGATATGTTTGCAGTGCGACGAGCACATTGCCGTCGAGTTCATCTTCGTTCCCCAGTTGCAGCCAGTCATCTTCCGTGCGATGCTCCGGATCCGGAATGCGATACGACGGCTGTGGCCCGAGGTGAATTTGTTCAACCGGCGTCCAGTCGTATTGGCCCTCGGTCTGCCGCAGAAGTACCGCATCACTGGCGTTGCGAAGTTCGAATGTGTATTTCTGTTGCGCGTCTGCGTTCGCGAGTTCGTGCTTCCAGATCTGTTCCGGGGTGAGATCGGCTTTCTCATGAAAGATGATTTGATCTCCCGCCGAGATAGCCAGAGTTGCTCCAGCAACTGCCTGGTTGACATTGAGTCCGGCCATGAGCGCGTTGCCTCGCCGGCTCAGATGAACCACGCCGGCCAGGTTGGCCCTGGAGATTCCGCCGATGTCGCGCACCGGCATCCAAAACTCAGAGAAGCTGATGGTCTGCCGAGGTTCGAGAAAGGCATAGGTCTCCTGATTGCGGAACAACCCCGCCTGAACTTCGACGTAGGCGCTGTCGTTATCGGATAACGTCTTGCGCCAGTCCAGGCCGTCCGGATCAGTGCCCCATGACCAGATCTTCTTCGCGGGGAGTTGCGCGTAATCCGAGTAGTGCACGGTCCCAGTATTGGTGTGAGGGTGCCAAACGCCCATAAAGGGTTCGCGGCTGCCGTGCACAAAGGACGAAACTGGCCCCTTGGTTTGATTCTTCACGATACTGAGATCGTTTCCGTCGGCTTCGATCGGCCAAGGCTGAACGTCTCGAAAGCCGTGGCTGGCTATGAAACGCATTGGATACTGAATTCGCGAATCATCCCACACTTGAATACCGGCATTGTTCCACCAGTAGAATCGGTGGCGAACGTCGCTGCGATTGTTGAGTGTGACTCTCTGTTCGAGAATGGTGGAATGCGGGCGGAGCACTAATTCCACCGACCATTGCATTCCGTACACCCGGTCGATGTTGCTCACCTGAACGGAAGCGCTGCCGTCATCCTTTTGGCCGGACGCAAAATCAACCGGGGAAAGACTGACCCAATTGTGGGAAACCGGGAAATTAAACTCGATACCGAACGCAGCCCACGCGCCACGATAGGATATGTCGGCCTTCTTAATGGACGGGTTCTCGTAAAACATAGGCTGCCCGCTGATTTTGTCTGTGCAGGTATAGACATGGCCTCCAAGATCGGGCAGCACCGAACACTTCAAATATTCGTTTTCCAGAAATACAGTGCGCCAAGCGTGGTCGGCACGGCGATCCGTCAAATTGCGGCGGAGGGTATACGGGTAGTTGAAGCGGCTGTTTGCATATTGATCGAACGGCGGGTTGGGATCGGGCGCACCTTCCTCGTAGGTGGGCAAGGTCAAAGTGCCTTGCCATACCCGCACCTGAGCGGTTGCCGGAAGCAGCGATAAGAGCAAGAAACTCGAGACAAGTTTTAGGGGCATCATCATTTGCAGGTGTGCTCTACGTTAGCGATAGTCCCTCGGAGTACTTCTCGTCAAAGAGAGAGACTTCAACTATTGCGGACTCTGTTGCTTATGGATTTCGTCTAACCGCTTCTTCAGGTACTCTCGATATTCCTGCTGCAACTGGGGATCTTTTGGTGAACTGTAGATCTCGGAAGATTTGTATTTCCCTTCGTCGAACTTCTTTTTCGTCCATTCATCATGGATATGGGTCTCATCGGCATGGTCGAGGACTTCTTTGACGAATTGCGGCGGAATGAAATATACGCCTTCGCGGTCTCCCACCACGAGATCTCCCGGCATAACGGTCACGTCGCCGATTCGGATAGGCACGTTGATGCCCGTCAGCATCACGTTCCCGATGGGCGTTGGGTCGGCGGAACGGAAATACGCCGGCATACCGATCTGGGCGATGCCATCCAGGTCGCGAATGCTGCCGTCCACCACCAACCCACCGCCATTCGTCGCTTTCATGACGTAATAGAAGAGATTGTCGCCCACGATGGTGCCATCGACTTTCTTTCCAAAGAGATCCACAACCAGCACATCGCCGGGCTGGAGCATATCGATCGCAGTTTGATTGGTCAGTCCCGGCAAGCCGTGTTCCTTGGCTTTGTTCTTGGAAACTTGGTCGACGTCGGCGCGCAGCGGCATGAATTGCACTGTGAACGCCCGCCCAACCATGGTCTTCCCGGGATGCAACACCTGAAAACCATCCGCATACTGGTTCTTGAAACCCTCCTCGTGGAGACCTGCCCAGACTTCTTCGGAAGATAGTTCGCGGGCCCGCTCGATCATGGCATCGGACACTTTCGGACGGCCGTCGCCAAGCCTGTCGAATGGGGAGTTGGCGGTATAGTCAATCAATTCTTGCTTGGAGAATGTAAACAATTGCGCGTGCGCGCAGGTTGATGAGAGCAGGGCCATGACGTAAACGGCCTTTCGGCAGATTCTGCTGGGCCTGAGCATTCTTAGGATCTGTGTCATTTGCACTCTCCGCGATCGGCGAGGTTTGGAGCCAGCGTTTACCGACGAGTTTACAATTCCATTTTTAGAATTGTGATCTTTTTTCAAACGAATCGAAGTTTTCGTGTCTGAGGACCTTTGCACGCACAGGGACTAACGATGCGCAACTGATCTTCGTGCTGATCCTCGGCGGAGCCGGCTGCTGGCTCGGGCAAAAGGGTGGCTAGCTGTCTGGAACTGGTGCCGGTGGAAGAGTCCAGCGGGAACCGGCGGAGCTTGGGGCATATCGCCAAATCAGGAAGTTCGACATGTTCCGCTTTTTTCTGGTGGAAGCGCCGCAGGTCCCGGGGTTGACAGGCGCAATTCTGCCCTGCTCTTATCGTTTATCGTTAGCGAATTGTAGTGCGGCTGTTGTTTCTCATAAGCGCAATCGTTTGTCTTTCCGAAAAAGGTCGTATCCAACGTTAGCCGGAGTCCTCATGAAACCGAGATTGGTCCTGTTTTTATCTTCTACTCTGTTGTTCTGTTCCTGGTCGTCCTTGTCGTTGAACTCGCAGCGGGAGCGGGAGTCGAGGCTGTGGGTGACGACGGCTCGGCCGGCGCTTGCGGCGAAGGATGCGAAGCCTGAGTTCGGAGCCAATGTGCTGATCTTCGATCCGTCAATGCCATCAAAGGAGATCCAGAAGCAGATCGATGCGGTGTATGCGAACCAACAGCACAACGAGTTTGGACAGCAGCGGAATGCGCTGCTATTCATGCCGGGAGACTATTCGGTGGATGTGCCGGTAGGCTTTTATACAGAGGTGATAGGGCTTGGCGCCTCGCCCGATGCAACGCGGATTGCGGGCAACATGCATGCGGATGCGAATCTTGAGCACAACAATGCGACGACGACCTTCTGGCGAGCCGCGGAGGGCCTCTCGATAAAGCCGGCGGGGGGCACGATGCAATGGGCGGTCTCGCAGGCGGTGTCGCTGCGGCGCATGCATGTGCACGGTGACCTGGTGCTGCACCAGAATCACGGCTGGGCAAGTGGCGGCTGGATGTCGGATTCGCTCGTGGACGGAAATGTTGACTCCGGCAGTCAGCAGCAGTGGATCTCGCGTAACTGCGATTGGAAGAGTTGGACGGGCTCGAACTGGAACATGGTATTTGTCGGCGTGGTGCATCCGCCGGAGGGTGCATGGCCTGAGCCGCCATACACCAAGGTGGCGCTCACTCCGGTGGTGCGCGAGAAGCCGTTCCTTCAGGTGAATGCTGCAGGTGAGTTCAGCGTGCGGGTTCCGGAGTTGCACCGCGACAGTGCCGGGATTACGTTCCGCGGCGGGGAAACAGCGGGAGAGACAATTCCGATTGCGCGGTTTTATATTGCGCGCCCGGATGCCGATACGGCGGAGACGATCAACGCACAGCTTGCCCAAGGCAAGAACTTGATTCTGACGCCGGGAATCTATCAACTGACCGCTCCCATTCGCGTGACGCGGCCGCATGCGGTGGTGCTGGGGCTGGGGTTTGCGACGCTGCGTCCGATGAAAGGCACGGCAGCGATGACGACGGCCGATGCCGACGGGATCGAGATTGCGGGGCTGCTCTTCGACGCGGGGCCGATCGAGTCTTCGGTGCTGCTGGAGGTGGGGCCGGAGGGAAGCCGGACGCGGCATGCGAAGGACCCCATCTCTCTGCACGATGTTTTCTTTCGTGTGGGTGGCGCGGGAGTTGGCCGGACCAAAGTGAATTTGAGGATCAATAGCAATGACGCACTGGTGGATCATACGTGGATCTGGAGAGCGGACCACGGCGCGGGGGTGGGGTGGGAGCTGAATACCAGCGAGAACGGGCTGGTGGTGAATGGAAGCGAGGTCACGATCTATGGCCTGTTTGTGGAGCATCACCAGCAATTCCAGGTTCTGTGGAAGGGCAATGGCGGAAGGACGTATTTTTATCAGTCCGAGATTCCTTACGATCCTCCGAACCAGGCGAGCTATACGAGCGCGCCGGGGGTGAACGGCTGGGCATCGTACAAAGTGGCGGATGGAGTGACGACGCATGAGGCGTGGGGGCTGGGCGTCTACAGCGTCTTCACCAATCCAGATGTCGGGCTGACCCGCGCAATCGAGACGCCGAAGACTCCAGAGGTACGGTTTCACGACATGATCACCGTGGCCCTGGGCGATCACGGCGGGATCACTCATGTGATCGACGACATGGGCGAGCAGACCGCGATACGGCCTCGCGTGTCGCCGAAGGTGAGGGACTTCCCCTGAGCGGATGCGCTAAATCTACTAAGGGCGGAAGAGATAACCGTGTCCGCTCTTCTCCTCAGAGCCTTGATCGCTTGAGCGCATCCGACAACCGTGCCTGAACCGAGCACTGATGCACTTGATTCAGACTGCCTTGGGTTAACTTTGAGCGTAGAGCAGATTCCCCAAGTTGTTGAATACCATAAAAACCTAGATGCGAGATGGGCACTTTGGAAGGACTTTTTCTGCGCCCAAGGCAGGTGCGCTACCAGGCTGCGCTACGCCTCGACTGTAAAGGATTTACGCAAAATTTTCCTCTGCGCCCATGGCAGCGCGCGATTCGCGCAAGGATCGGCCAGTGCCTGCTCATTGGCGGCAAGGTATAATCACTCACCGGGTATGCTCAAGCCGCGCTATGCGTTGGTGGCGTATGTGAAAAGTCCGGCGGGAGAGTTCGTCGAGAACCTTCGCCGCGAGCTGCATCCCGATCTCCCTCACATGCCCGCCCATCTCACCATCCTCCCCCCGCGTCTGTTGCAAGGCACAGAAAGCGCCGCGTTGCAGCTGCTCGATCGCCTTTGCGGCCAGGAAGAGCCCTTCGACGTCAGCCTGGCTAGCATGGAGACCTTTATCCCGGTGACTCCTACCGTTTACATCCGCGTTGAGGAGGCCTCCCGCTTGTGCGATCTGCACAGCCGCTTAAATACCGGCGTCCTCGCCTTCCGCGAAGAATGGCCCTACATTCCCCACATTACTCTGGTAAAGATGAGCGCCGAGCAGCCCGCCAAGGAGGCCTTCGAATTCGCCCGGGAGCGCTGGGATCGTTATGTCGGGAACCGCCGCATCCTGCTGGAAAAGCTGACCTTCGTCCGCGAGGAAGACCAAAACTGCTGGGTCGACCTGGCGCCGGTTCCCCTCGGCCGTACCCTGGTCTCGCGCTAAACCTTCTGTAATCAACTTCCAGTTACTCGGGCCGAGCGCCCATGGCCCTAGGTACATCTCACTCCCGTGCGTTGAAAAGACCCTTTCCGGCCTGTAGATAAAGAGCAGGGAACGTATCCGGAAGATCCGCCAAATGTCCATTCTGGCGCGGGTTTCCGAGAATGACGGGAGATGACATGCAGATCGGAGTTTACGGTTCGGGATACCTTGGGACAGTGATTTCGGCCTGCTTGGCGGATTTTGGTACTCCCGTCTCCTGCTGCCATCCGGACCGCTCGCGCATGGTCGAAATGGCGCAGGGCAATATTCCCTTCTTCGAAAAGAATCTGAAAGAGATCATCCGCCGCAACGTTCGCGCCGGCCGGCTCGCTTACTCCACCGACATCGAATCATTTGCCCGTAAGACGCAGGTAATTTTCCTGGCCGAAGACAAAGCGGAGGGTCTCGCCGACATAGCATTGCGAATTGCGCGACTTGCGGCGAAGCCTCCGATTCTCACCATCGTCACGCCCGTTCCCGTGGGGACGGCGAAGTCGCTCGAAAAGACCATCAGCGACGCGGGCCTGCACGCTTCGATCGTGTCCCAGCCCATGTTCTTTACCGATGGCTGCGCGGTCGAGGATTTCAACTGGCCCGACCGCCTCATTCTGGGCTCGGGTTCGAACGAAGCGGTGCAGATTCTGAAGCAGATTTTCCATCCCCTGGTCATGCGCGGAGTGCCGGTCATTGTGACCAACCAGTCGACCGCCGAACTGGTTCGCGAAGCGGCCACCGCTTTCGTGGCGACTAAAATTTCCTTTATCAACGAAGTCGCCACTCTCTGCGAACGGGTCAATGCCGATGCGGTGAACCTGGCGCTGGCCCTGGGCTTGGACAAAAAGATCGCTCCCCGCTGTCTGCAACCCGGCGCGGGCATGGGCGGCGTGTTCGCTGAGTCCGACATGGATTCCCTGGCCCAGTTAGCCCAGTCGCACGGCGTCTCACTGAAAGTGTTGGGCGCGGCCCGAGACGTGAATCACACCCTGGCCGACCGCCTGGTGGAAAAGATCGCCGTCGCACTGAATTCCGTCGAGAACAAGGAAGTCGGCATCCTCGGCCTTTCCTTCAAGCCGAACACGAACTCCGTCGCCGGATCGTCGTCCTTGCGCCTGGCCGAAAACCTGGTCTCGAAAGGTGCTCATGTGCGGGCGTACGATCCCGTTGCCATTCCTGAGGCCAAGACGCGGCTTAACGGCTCCGTGCGTTATTGCGACTCTGCCTATGCGGTCGCCGAAGGCTCCGACGCTCTGGTTGTTGGCACGGGCTGGCCCGAATTCCGCGCCCTCGATTTCGACCGTATTAAGCACCTGCTGAAAAAGCCTGTCATCTTCGACACCAAGAACCTGCTGGATTCAACTCGCATGCGGGCTCTGGGATTTGAGTATGTCGGCGTGGGCCGCGGCTAAGGTTACAACCCACTTGGTGACAGCCGCCTTCGGCTATCCAAGCCAGGGCCTGCCCTGAGCGAGCGGAGCGAGTCGAAGGGGCGAAGCCCGGCGCAAGGGCCCAGAACCTACACATTCCTCACTCGCCTTCCCTCCCAAACCGCCAATCCCATGCGCTAACATTGTTCAATGTGGTGGACCATCTTCACCGCTGCTGATCTGTACATCGGTTTGATCGTGTTAGATGCGATGGCGCCCTCGATCCCGGCCGAGAAGCTCGGCCGCCTGCGTGTAGCGCGGAAGGTAACCCTTGCTCTGCTGGTTGTGTCAGCGATTGTGCTCGTATTGCAGATTGCGCGCCGCCAAGGATGGATTCACTAGTCTGACAGCGCGAACTGCAGTTGCTATAATCAAGGCCGGTGGTGGGAATAGCTCAACTGGCAGAGCACCGGACTGTGGCTCCGACGGTTGCGGGTTCGATTCCCGTTTCCCACCCCAAGTTCTGCAAACTTCATGTGGGGACGGCCGCCTCGGCCGTCCAAGCCAGGGCGAAGCCCGGCGCCATGTGCAAGTCAGTCAATCCAACATGATTTTGTTCTCGCGGCCCCGTAGCTCAACTGGATAGAGCATCAGACTTCGGATCTGAGGGTTGGGGGTTCGACTCCCTCCGGGGTCGCCATACCGTCGTGGCCGAGTCAGTTCGCGCTATGGCCTGCTCTATAAGAGGGGATGTCAAGAACATTCTTCTTCCTCCGCCGGAAGCGCGGGTGTGGTTCGCGGCATGGCAGTCCCTCGTTAGATAAGAGTGACGCTCGAGTCTTGTATCTTGCCCTGTGGTTTCGGGTTTTGCTTTGCTCTATCTCAGCAGCTGCATGTTTCATTAGTAGCGACAACGCCGGTCAGTTTCGAAACGCCTTCAAGCCGTACGGTTGTATGGTGGCAACCATGGATCTATCTGAGGCTCGTGGCCTAGTGCTTTTTCGGGTTGTCCGAAGGGGCATAGGGATAACACGGAGGCTAAGTGTCACTGACACTTGTGCGCCTACAGGCCATTAGGATGCTCTCCCTCGAACCCGAGCGTCTCAAGAACCAACCGACCACCACCAGAGAAAGAAGCGGGCAGTGATGGAAAGGGTTCTTCACCCGAGACGCTCAAGCGGCTTGTACTTTTAGTTTCTCAGCGTCGAAGTTTTCTCCTTTCTTCCACAGAGTCAACGTAATGGCTGCAATCTTGCGCGCCAAGGTGAGACGCGCCATGGTCGGCTGGATGCCTTTGGCCAGCGATCGCTGGTAGAAATCCTGGAACGGTCCGGGCTTCACACTCGCCCGGGTGGCGGCAGCTTTGAACAGACCTTTCAGATCATGGTTGTGATCTTTGTTCAAACCGCGAATGAACACCTGCTTTTTGCGGCGCCGCACTTGGCCTTGACGTAGTGGTATTCCCCGCTGTCGCGGGTTTCCAAACCCAGTCCGCTGTAGGCCCAGAGTTGTCGCTTGGTGCGAAACCGATGCGGGGTCTGGATCAGAGCCACCGCCAAAGCAGAGCGAATCGGCCCCAGGGAGGGAATCTGCCGCAGTTTGGCAGTGATAGTATGCTTGCGACTCTCCGCCAGCAGTTCGCGCCGGGCTTGCTGCCGCAAGGGCTGCAGCAGGGCCAGTTGCTGATAGAGTTGCTCGGCGCGGTGGCGGGAGCCGGCCTCGGGGATTTTCCCCAGCCACTCGCTGCGATGGCGGGTATAGTAGACGTCCCGTCCGGCACAGGGAATCGCCCAGCTACGATAGATTGCTTTCAACCGAGTCATCACCCGAGAAACATCTTTGACGATAGTCAGATAACTGCGGGCGAGCTCCCGCAGCATGCGCACCCCGGTCTCGCCGTGGTAGACCGGCTCGAGATCATTGAGCCGCAACAGATTGGCAAGTTTGCGAGCATCGATCTTGTCGCCTTTGTTGCCATGTTTGAGCAGAGCGTTCTTGCGCGGGTTGCACACTACTAAGTTGGCAACATGCGGCTTGAGCAGGTCATAAAGCCAGGCCGCCCAGGTGCCTTCTTCGAAGGTCACGGACAAAGTTCCACGCAGTCCCGCCAAGAACTCCAGAATGGTTGTAGCTTTGGTCTACAGGATGGATTCCATGACAACCTTGCCCTTGGAATCCATCGCCGCCACCGAGATGGTTGCTTGATGAACGTCGAGCCCAATATACTTTTCAACGGTCATTGAGGGTGCTCCTTTCGTAGGTGGTCATACGCAACGATGACAACCTACACCAAGAGGGGCGCCCTTTTATAATGCGATAACAGCCGTTGGTGTTCTGTCCGCTAACGGGGTAGAGTACGGGTTGCGAATGGACAGCAAGATCGTCAGCCGACAGCTTTGGAAAGCGGTTCGCCCTCTTCTGAGGGACTCAGGCTGGACCTCATTTTCGAGCCGCACAGCTAGAAGGTTCAGTCAGTCTCGCATTGACATAGTCAATTTTCAATCGTTCAACAGCTACTTAGCGTCCGCGATTGGCAGCACGACCTACTCTTTCTCCATCCGGCTCGGTTGTTTTTTCACCGCTATACCGCACTCGGGCATCAAGATCAAAGATGGTTTGCTGATGCCCGAGGAGTATCACTGCCCCCTGCGTTGCACGATCCGCAGGAAGTTCTCCCAGCCTGAATGTGCGAGAGCAGATGTGTTCTACGTCGATCCTAAGGGCGACTACCTCCCGATCGTCATCGAGGCGACACGACAAGGAATCGCAACCGAAGGTTTTGCCTGGTTTCAACGGTTCAGTGAGATGCACGAGGTACTACGTACTCTCTTGGAAGAAGCTGAGACGAATGACGGCACCTGGGGCTTCGGAGCCAAATCCAGCCCTGCCAGAAATTTATATACAGGCTACATAGCGCTAGGTCTGGGCAAGACTCAGATCGCCACAGAACACCTGAAGCAAGCTGCCATTTCGCCCCCCTACGCCCAATTTCGTGAGGAGATCGAGGCACAACTTTCGAGACTGAGATAGGTACGCTCGGTCAATTGGTGAAACATCCCCCACTTCACTCATTCGTATTCGCGGAGCCTAACCGTAGCCACAGTCATCAAATCCTGGCAGGAGGGTGACGAAAGATGCATCACGTGCGCGAAGAGAACCTGCCGTTTGTTGGTAGTTCGCATGAGTTTGTCGGAGCTGAGCAGGGCAACACCAGTGTTTCGGTGTTCCTGTTCCATGGCAAGCCCGGTTCGGGACCGGGTCCCCACCGGCATCCTTATGACGAGATCCAGTTCATCCGTGAAGGCCGAGGAGTGTGGACAGTAGGCGGCAAGACTTTCGAGGGCGGCGCTGGAGACATCTTTGTCATCAAGGCGGGTGAGATCCACGAGCTTTAAGGCGGTTGGTGATTCACCACTGGTACAACTCGACGTTCACCTCAGTTCCCGCTTCATTCAAGAGAACCTGCAGAGCAGTGAGCAGTGAGCAGTGAGCAGTGGGTTGCAATGTGGCTGGTTCCCGCAGTTCTCGGCAAAGCAATCTCTCTTTGCCAGTGGCAAAATATTTTCATAGCGCTCATTTTCCGGCTCCGGTGCCGCCGAAATCCCTTGTGGCGCGCGGCTTTCGCCTGCGGTAGAATGCCCATTCGACCTTGGCCGTGAAACGCATTTTCCATCTTCGCGCCTCTTCATCCCAGCTCGGACCGCTCGAAGAGCGTGTCCTCGAAGCGCTGTGGCAGCGCGGACCTGCCACCGTCCGCGAGTTGCTGGAAGGTGGTCATCGCGACCTTGCTTACACGACGGTGATGACGACGCTCGACCGCCTCTTCAAGAAGGGTGTACTGACCCGCGAGGCCGAAGGCCGCGCCTTCCGCTACGCTCCGCGTTTCACCCGCGAAGAACTGCACCGCGAAGCGGCCGGCGAAGCCGTGCGCCAGATGCTCGATGCCAGCCCCGCTTCGTCGCTCCCCCTGTCGTATTTAATCGAAATTCTGAGCGAGCGGGATGCGCAGTTGCTCGACGAACTGCGGCAACTGGTCGAAAACAAGCGTCGCGAATTGCGCTCCTCCGACGCGCACAACAATTCTCTGAAAGGCAAGGACAAGGAATAATGTTCGCCGTGCGCGGCATCGCCGTCTCTTTCTCGGTGTTCGTGATGGTGTACTGCGCCCTGTCGCTGGCGGTTTGCTTCGTCTGGCGCTCGTTCCTGCTGCACGCCCAGCACTATCCCATCCGGCGCATCGCCGACCTGCTGTTTGCCCTGCGAATCTTCCCGCTGACCACGGCAGCTGTCATCACAACCGCCTTCACTGTGCCGTCGTTTCTGCTGCTCGAGCCGCGGGCCATCGAGGAACCCATCGGCGGGATTCCCCTCGCCCTCGGCCTCTGCGGCGCTGCCTTGGGAATCTTCGGCTTCTTGAACGCGGCCCTTGCGATGCGCCGTGCTTCTCGGGCCATCAGTGGGTGGACCCGCGGTGCTCAGCCTATCGTGACCGCCGCTCCCGTGCCGGTTTTGCGGATCGTGCGCCCGGTTCCCGCACTGATCGCCGCCGGCATTGCCCGACCCAGAGTCCTGCTGTCGCGTGCTGCCGAATTGGCGCTCAACGCGAATGAACTGCAAGCTGCGCTGAACCATGAAGTGGCGCACGTGCGCCGCCGCGACAATTTCAAAAAGCTTCTGCTGCGCTTCGTGGCCTTCCCCGGAATGTCGGCTCTCGAAGTGACGTGGCTTGAGGCCACGGAAATGGCTGCCGACGATGCTGCAGTCTCGAGTGCTGGCGAAGCGCTTGATCTCGCCGCCGCACTCATCAAACTCTCCAAACTGAGCCCGGCGGGGCCTCCGGTCGACCTCACGGCTGCTCTGCTGCACAGCTCCGCATCCACTATGAATGCCCGCGTGGAGCGCCTCGTCGCCTGGAGCGATGCACGTCTGGCTCCGCCCCGGAAATATTCTCCCTGGTATGGAACGACTGCGGCCCTGGCCACCGTCGCGGTGTTCGCCGTCACCTACAGTCAGTTGCTGGTTCAAGTGCACACCGCCACCGAGTGGCTGGTGCGCTAGCAGATTGTCTGCTCCCCGTCCTCAAGTTTCCGACAAGAAGTGCAACGATCCTCCGATCGGCCGCCGCCGTGGTGCCGCAGGCGAAACCGTTCCACGAGGGCTGAAGCCCATCTTTGAGAAGGCCTCGTCGTGGCGCTGAAGCGCCGCTCTTCCACGTCACTGCACGCGGCGGCGCGGCCCCCATCCCTACAGTTTTCGACAAGAAGTGACCAGGCGTCTAACCGACCGTCGCTACCGCCGTGGAAGAGCGGCCCTTTCAGGGCCGCGTCAGTAGTCAAAGATGGATGCGGGCTTTAGCCCCCGTGGTCGCCTTTGCTGTCTCGTCGAGAATTCCCGCCCCACGATTCAGAAATTTACGCGAACCCCCAACTGTGCCGCGAACGGAATTCCCACCGTTGTGCCCGGACCAAAGAAGTCTCCCAGGCCGCCGGCGGGGATCTCCAGTTGTTTGAGACTGGTGACAGGAACTTGCTGGCTCGCCGCGCAGGCTGGGAAATCCAAGCAAACGGTAGTGGCGTTGCCCGATGCGATGTCGCTGGGAGTCAGCGGCAGTGCGCTGATGTTCCCCACGTAGTTTGCTCCGGGATTGTTGCGATTGAACACATTGAAGAACTCCGCGAAGGGACGAACTTCCCACCGGTCCCCGAATTTGAACGGTCGAGTCACGCGCAGATCCACCTGGATGTAAGGAGATCCCCGGAAGACATCGAGAGCGGTCGGCTTGCCGTTCACCTCGATGCGCTGGCTGTTGTCGGCCGTCGTGATGGTAAAAGGCCTGGCAGACTCGGCTTGGGTCATGGTGGTCAGTTCAAAGCCGCCGGGGATGTAGACCGTGCCCGCCAGCACAAACCTGTGCCGAACATCTTCGCCTGATGGGCCGTAGTCGCCCGGAGCGAACGCGTTCAGGGGATTGCAAACTCCGTTTACATAGTCGAACAGTTCGCCCAGCACACATCCCCAGGTCTGTGCCTTGGAGAACGTGTAGTTCGCGACCAGATTGAAACGCCTCGACACATTGCCTTGCAGGTGAAGCATCAACGCGTTGTAGCTGGAGCGGTTGTCGGATCTGAACACCGTGGCTGCAAACGGATAAGCGCGGTAGGCATGATTTCCTTCTTCGTGCGTATAGTCCGCGCTCGAGGTCCAGTTTATGTTGAACGCGTGCTGTACGCCACCGGTCGCATGCAGCGCATAAGGAGTTTTGTAGTTGGGATCAATGAGTGCGGCTGGCGGGTTCGGGCCTCCATTCACGGCCTGGAACGCGGTGGCCCAGCCGTTTTGTGCGAGGTCGTTGTAGAAAAGTCCGAATCCGGCGCGGAACACAGTGCGGCCCCGATCGCCCGGGGAATAGGCGATTCCAAGGCGCGGCCCAAACTGCTTGCGATAGTCCTGAGGCGCGCCCTCCGGAAGTCCAAACAACGGCAGCAAGGTGAATGACGGATTGACGGTCTGGTCGTGTCCGGACGCTATGAATAGGCCGAACGTCGTTTGCCAGCGCAGACCGTAGTTGACCGTAAGATGCCGCGAGAGCCGCCACGAATCCTGCGCGTAGAGCCCAAGACGCTGCACGCTTTGGGAAAAACTTCCATCGCTGGCCGGAGTAGTTGAAGCTCCGTTGGCGTAGTCGGCAAGAAACACCGAGGTGGGCTGAGTCACGTAGTAAGTCGGATCGTTGGGAAACGAGTACAACGTCTCCTGATTTCCCGGGAATGCCCCGCCCAGTACGGGCTCGTGAATGAGATTCACACCGACCTTGAACGAATGATCCCCGGTGGCGTGTCCAACGTCATAGCGGAACTGATACTTCTCCTGGTTGCGCAGCGAAGGGAACAGCGTGATGGGCGTGGCGAACTGGTTGTCGCCATAGGTCTCGAAGCCGGAAACCGTCAGGGTCGTCGAACTGAACGGGAAGGCAAGCGCGAAGCCGAGCGTCGAGTTGCGCGTCTGCGTCAGATGCAACAAACTCGCGTCGAACACGAACGTGCCCAGCCACGTCGGGCTGAAAGAATAGGTGTTGCTGATGACGGTGTTCCAGTAGTTGTTGTGCGTGGTCAGTCCGGTTGAGGGCAGGGTCCCTTGTTGCACCAGCGCATTGTGCGTCAGGTAGTTGTCTTCCGAGGTGCGCAGGAACCATTGCGATTTGGCCGACTGCGCCCAGTCGAATCGCAGTGAGCCGATGTAATCGCGAAATGGGATCGGCACGGTCTGCGGCACCGTGATCGATGGTATGCCCGGAATCAGTCCGTCCGAGGCCAATTGCGCGAGCGCATTGAACTGCGCGGTGCTCGCGGGGCTATAGGCGATGCTGGCGTTTTCATGCGCATACTCGAGCGAAGTGAAGAACCAGACTTTGTTCCGCGCCAGCGGACCGCCCAGCGTTCCCACATAGTTCTGGCGCGAGAACGGCTGTTTCGGATTGGGCGCGGGATTCTCGATCGGGAATCTCGCGTTCAGGGAGGCCGCCCGCTCGTAAAATGCCCCGCTGCCGTGCCAGTCGTTGGTGCCACGCTTAGTCGTGATGACAACCGACCCCGCGGTGGTTCCGCCCGTGTCGGCGTCCTCATTCGCCGTGCGCACCGCAAATTCCTGAATCGCGTCCGGCGAGAAATTCTGCAAAAACCCGCCAATCCAGTCGTCGGAGTTGTCCCCGCCATCCACGGAGAGATCGTTGTTCAGCCCCGAACTTCCCCCCGTGGAAACCGCCGTGATGCGAGCCTTGGTCGGGTCCGACGGTTCAACGGGCTCGGTGCCGGGCGCAAGGTACGCGATGTTGGCGAAGCTGCGCGCGGCCAGTGGCAAAGTCTGCAAATCATGGCTGCTGACGATTCCCTGATGCACCATGCTGACCAGATCGATGGGCTGGGTCGTGATGGAAGACGTTTGGCCAACAACGCTGATCGTTTCTGACGGTGCAGCAGCCTTCAGCGCAACCGTAACTTCTCTCACCGAGCTTACCGCGATGGAAACCTCAGCCTGCGCCTCCACAAAGCCGGCCGCATTCACAGTAACGCGGTAGGCTCCGGCCAGCAGATCATCGATCCGAAATTCACCGCGGTCTTCGCTGGTCGCCTCGCGCTCGACCGCCGAGTCGAGAGAACGCACGAGAATCCTCGCGGAAGGAATGCGCGCCCCGGTAGCGTCCTGCACAGTGCCGCGCAGAGATCCGCGCGGATTCTGCGCCTGCACGGCGAGGGCGATTGAGACGAGGACTGCGCTGATAGCGAAGATTCTCTTAAACACGCTGTCCTTTATCGAAAAACGGGGAATTCCCCGATGGGCAGTCAGGAAGGTTAGCTTGAGGCATCGGGCTACTACCAGCGCTCGTAGCAATCGTCTATGCGAACGCTAGCGTTCTACTGGCTAGTCCGACCACCTCTGCGGTGTCCGGTCCCAGCGGTGCTGCTTCAGTTCCGCCAGCAGCTCCTTGTCGAGCGGGCCAGCGTCGCTGGCCGTGATATTTTCGCGGACGTGCTCGGCCTTGCGCATCCCCGCGATGGTGGTGCTGACCGCTGGATGGGACAGAATGAACCGCATCGCGATCTCCGGCAACGTCATTCCAGCGGGCACAATGGCCTTGAGTTTGTCTACTCGTTTGAGAGTCTTCTCTAAATTCTCTGGTCCGAAGTATCCGGCCCTCCAGTCGCCTTTGGGGAAGCGAGTCTCCCTGGTCATCTTGCCGCCCAGGCTGCCCTCGTCGAGCGGCACCCGCGCGATCACGCCGATGTTGAGTTCCTGGCAGGCCGGGAACAGCTCGTCTTCCGGCGCCTGGTCAAAAATGTTGTAGATCACCTGCACCACGTCCACGAGTCCGGTACGCATCGCTTTTAGGCCGTTTTCCGGTTGCCAGCGATTGAGGCTCAGGCCGAAATGGCGGATCCATTTCTCGTGTTTGAGCTTTTCCACCGTCGAGCGGAACTCGGGCTCATCGGTCCAACCGTCATCCCAGACGTGAAATTGCAACAGATCGATGCTGTCGACACGTAACTGTTTGCGGATGCGGTCGGCGTACTTGAAGACGTGTTTCGCCGAGAAGACATCGCGATACTTGTACTCCGGCAGGGCTGGCCAGCGATCGTTTGCGGGAGGAATCTTGGACGCCACGTAGAGCCGCTTGCCCGGGTTGCGAGACATGATCTCGCCCAGCAGGCCGTCGCTCTTGCCCTCGCCATACGCCCAGGCCGTGTCGAAGAAATTGCAGCCCAGGTCGACGGCCAGTTGCATCGAGGCCAGGGACTCATTGTCCTCGGAGCCGCTCCATCCGCTCATGCCCCAGAGTCCATGGGCCATCTCGCTGACTTCGAAACCGGTACGGCCAAGCTTGCGGTATCGCATGGGGGCGTCCTTTAAGGAGTGAGTGTCCGCGTTTGGGAAGCGATTCCAAAGCGGAACCATCAGGATATATCGAAGTTCAGATCTGAGTCTCTGTGGGAGCGTTGGCGCCGATTATTGATCGAGGGTGCCCCATTTCTCGCGCGTTCTTTGCGCGAGAAGTGGGGATCTCGAGTGTGCTGGTTTTTCGATAGGAGTCATTCAATTTTTAGCTCCCACCGCGAGGCCCGAGGTGTTCCAATGGATCTAGATCATCGAAGATGGAGGACTCCCTCATGAAATCCGATTATCCCTTTGCTCCGAACAAGAGCGAGAAAGAACACGAATTGAGCGCTCCCCCACCGTCCCGGTTCATCGACGAGAAAATCTCTGACGAGTCGGGAACGGAGACCAACTCCGACAGCGCCCTCAGGCCCGCGGGTCTCAAGAATCCGTTCTGGAATTAGGCCCTCCTCAAGCGCCGGTCACGCGGACCTCGCGCGTTGACCGGCGTTTTTTTGCCCGCCACCCGCTCTTCCCAACATGCTTGTCATTCCGACCCTGAGCGGCGTGAAGGGGAGGAATCTGCTGTTAGCTTGTGCGCGTGGAAGAACTGATTCCCGCTCAACGCACGTTTCCCCTCAACCACGCGTACGAGCCTTGTTCAACGTTTCAAGATCGCCGAGTCGGCTAGGGCATGGTGATCTTGAAAACCGTCCCGTGATTGGGCGCAGTGAAACCGTTTACACCCGACATGCCGTAGAGATTTCCGTGAGAATCGAGGGTCAGGTTCGTCGCTCCGCACCCGTCGGCGCCCCCCGTGAAGCTATAGAGGACCGTCAAGTGGCGGTTCGGTTCAAGTTTGAAAACCGTTCCACAGCCGAACCGTCCGCCCGTTCCAGTACCCCCGTAGAAGTTGCCAGCTGCATCCCGGACTAGTGTCGGGTGCGGGCTCCCACCATCGTCCCCACCGGTAAAGACATGCAGTACCGTCTCCGCTCCGCTGGGAGCAAGCTTGAAAATCAGCCCCTGGAAAAGAGTGGTGTACGCGGGTGGAAGGTAATAAGCGCCGATCGTGCCATAGAGATTGCCGATACCGTCGCGAACCAGGGCCGTCGTCGGATTTTCTCCACGCCTTCCTCCCGGAAAGCTGAACAGCACCTTGTCCTGATGCCCCGGGTTCAGCCTGAATGCCGTTCCCAGATTCGCGGCCCCGCCGGCCATGGTGGTTCCGTACAGGTTGCCCGATGAGTCTCGCACCAGATCGGCGTCCGAGGTGGCCCCACCCGGCGACCCCTTGAAGCTGTATATGACCTTCTCTCGGCCTGTGCTACTTATCTGAAAAATAGCGCCCGCAGCGGCCGCGCCGCCCGATGGACTTGTGCCGTAGAGATTGCCCGCTTTATCCAGGACTAACCCGGCGGCAGGACTATTGGCATCGCCCCCTGTGGTCTTGAAACTGTAGACCACAGAATATTCGCCTTTGCTGTTGATCTTGAACATGGTGCCCGCACGATGCGTGCCGCCGCCGCCAGTGGTACCGTAAATATTTCCCTCTGCGTCTGCTACCAACCCTCCTTCCGGAAAGACACCATCGCTGGGAGAACTGCCGAAGGAGTGCAAAACTGTTTCATTTCCATCGTCGTCAATCCGAAAGACGGCTCCTGCCTGGTTCGCCCCGTCAAACATCGTGGCGCCAAAGATATTTCCCCTGTCGAGCACCACGCCGGCAACGGGGTAGCCAGCATCGGGATTGCCCGTGAAGGTGTGAAGAATGGTGAAGGTTTGACCGTACGCCCCTGCAGTTGCGAGGCTACATACGATTCCCAACGCAATGATGATCTTACGCGAGACATCTCGAATCATGATTTTTCCTCTCTCCGACGAAGGGCGATGAATTCAGAATTTCGGGGAGCGGATGCGGTCGCGGCCGCGACGCCACAGCAGATACCCAATGCAACCCTCGTCACTGCCGAGACACTTCCAGACATGACGTCCCCTTTTCGTTTCCTGCTGACGAAGTGGTGGGTTGTTGAAGACTGGTTGTGAGCCTACGAAGGAGAAAAATTTTACTACGGAATTGGGGTTGCGGCATACTCGTTTGGACCATTCTCAATTGTCATTCCGAGCGCAGCGAGGAATCTGTTGTTAGCTCGTGCACGATGGCCATGTGGAAACAGCCCCCAAGCCTGCCATGAGCGAAGCCGAAGAGCTGTCCGTCGGCCCGGGCAACCCGCCGACAGAGGGACACGTGTAGGTCATCCAACCGGGAAGGGCACGACTTCCGAACCGCGGCGCAGGTCAGCCGCAGTAGGGATATCGGGCCTTCATCTCTCCAGAGCCGCGCGCACTTTGGTCAACAGCGCATGTGTCGAAAAAGGCTTCGACAGCAATGCCGAGTCAGGTTCAAGCATCCCTTGCTGCGTCATCGAGCTTCCCGCGTACCCCGACATGTAAAGCACTTTCACCTTCGGTCGATGCCTCAAGAACTCCTTTACCAGATATGGCCCCGCAATCCCTGGCAATACCACATCTGTCAGTAACAGGTCGATGTCCTGCGCATGATCCTGGGCCATCGCCAGGGCAGCCGCGGCACTCCCCGCCGACAAGACTGTATACCCCCTGCTCTGCAGAACACTGACCGTCATGCCCCGCAACGCGTCGTCGTCTTCGACCACCAGCACGGTTTCCCCACCGCCTGGAGCCGTGGCTTCGTGCTCCATATAAAAAAGGTTTTCGGCGGGTTGATCGACCCGCGGAAAGTAGATCTTGAACGTCGTACCTTGTCCAGGTTCGCTGTAGACCCAGACATGTCCGCCGCTCTGTTTCACAATTCCATAAACCGTCGACAGTCCCAGACCGGTCCCCTTCCCGATCTCTTTAGTGGTGAAGAATGGTTCGAACAGCCGCGCCATCGTATCTGCATCCATGCCCACACCCGTATCGGAGACCGACACCATCACATAAGCGCCCGGCTCAACGGACGTGTGCTGCCCAACGTAGTTTTCGTCCAGATACGCGTTGCTCGTCTCCACCGTCAGCGTGCCTCCCTCGGGCATCGCGTCGCGCGCGTTAACCGCCAAATTCATCAGTACTTGCTCGATCTGTCCGGGATCGGCTCGCACACTACCTAACTCCGCTGCGGGATGAAAGGCGAGTGCCACGTCCTCCCCGATCATGTGCGACAGCATCTTGCTTAGGTTCCTGATGACCGCGTTGAGGTTCAACACGCGTGGCTTCAGCACCTGCTGCCGGCTGAAGGCGAGCAACTGCCGTGTGAGAGCAGCTGCCCGGTGGGCCGCTTTCCTGATTTCTTGCAGATACCGTTGTCCCTCGTGCCCCGCTTCCAAGCGTTCGGTTCCGATATCCGAGTAGCCGATGATCACTCCCAGCACGTTATTGAAATCATGCGCGATCCCGCCAGCCAGCCTTCCTACGGCTTCCATCTTCTGGGCCTGCCGAAACTGCTGCTCCAACAGTCGGGCTTCCGTCACATCCCGGGTGATCGCTAGGACACAGTGGTCGTCGTTCAACTGGATGAGCTCGGCTGCCAGTTCGACCAGACGGATCTTTCCCAACCGCGTCTTGAAACGAACCTCGATCGGCTTCGCCGGCTGCGGACCGTTTAGTTGCCCAATCATCAGTTCGCGGTCCCGCCGCTCGGCCCAGATGTCGAGCTCGTCCACCGTTCGACCGATCATTTCCTCACGCTCGTATCCCATGATTGTCAGAAATGCCGGGTTAGCATCGAGGTAACGACCCTCCCCCTCGCTGCTGATGGTGATTCCGAAGGGACTGGAGCGGAACGCTTTCGCGAATCGCTCCTGCGACTGGCGCAGATGCTCTTCGCTCCTCAGCCGTTCGGTGACGTCATGGGCCAGAATCAGCTCCCCATCGGCACCCTGAAAGTTCAAGTCATGGGCCGTGATTTCCACATCGATCATCGTCCCGTCCTTCTTTCGGTGTTTCCAAACATGCATTTCCCGCAGCCCGCGCGTACTCTGCAGAGCATCGCGGAGCAGAGGTGGAACGTCCTCGCTAGGACAAATGTCGAGAATCGTCATATTGAAGAACTCGTGCCGTGCGTACCCGTAGTGCCGCACGGCCGCCTCATTCACCGCCAGGAATCGCAGGGTCTTGCGATCGAAGACCCACATGGGGAGCGGGCTGCGATCGAACAGAAGCCGATATTGAGCTTCCGATTCCCGCAACGCCAACTCCGCCCGCTTCGAAGCTGTGATGTCACGGGCGATCGTCGATGCTCCCACCACCGCACCCTCAGAGTCGTAAACGGGAGAAATCGTCAGCGAAACGTCCAGCAGGGCACCGGCCTTGCTCACCCTGACCGTTTCGAAATGATCCACGTGCTCGCCCCGCGATAAACGGCGCAAGATTTCAGCCGCCTCTCCCGCGCGGCTGCCCGGGGCAAGCACCCCGATCGACTTGCCGATTATTTCTCCGCCCGTGTAGCCGTACATCTTTTCCGCTCCCCGGTTCCAACTGGTAATCGTACCGCTCAAGTCCTTGCCGATAATGGCATCGTCACACGATTCTACGATTGACGCGAGCCTCTCCACTGACGACTGCATCCGTTTGCGTTCTACGATCTCCGCCTGCAGACCGGCATTGGCAACCGTCAGTTCCGACGTGCGTACTTTTACCTCCTGCTGCAAACGCTCGTGACTCTTGCGCAGCGCCGCCTGCGCCCTATCTCGCGCCTCGATCGCCGTTTCCAGCGCGCGCTGCCGCTCTTCTGACAGTCTGGCTTCTCGGATCAGGGTCAGAGCTTGGGGCACTGCAAAGGGGAGGGCAACCGCCGTCGAAACCGACGCGATTGCCGTTAGCGTCTTCACTGCGGCGGAGAAGACGTACACTGGAATCCACACCGTGGTGGCTTCCACGAAATGCGTCCCCCCACACGCTACGATAAACACTCCGAACGCCACGAACAGCAAGCGAAATGGGATGTCGCTCCGCCCCTTGAATACCAGGTACGCCAGGCATATCGAGATGCTGGTGTAGGACAGGCCAATGAGCAGGTCGGTGATGACGTGTGTCCACACCAGCCCTGGCTTTTGCAGATAGCAGTAGGCATGCGGCATGTAGGCGTCGGAGAACGCTGTCCGCCGGAACACAAGCAGGAACGCCAATGCGACCAGCAAGCCGCCGCCGGCGTAGAGGAGTTGGGTTTTTTGTGAACGCGAAGGATTTAGGAAATCAGAAGGGGGTACTGACGACGACATGGACTTCTTACTCCTGTACGGCTCCCCACCTGCTTCTCGGTAGGGTCCTCCCTAGCGGTGGCTCCGCTAGGCATATTCGCGCCCGGCCGATCTCTCATTGCTTGACAGCAATGACCCCCTGACCGGCAGACTCAAATACGGCTGCGACTATACTACGATCCTCAGAACGCGACGGTAAAATCTTCGAAGGTCCGCGAGCAGTCATCCCCTGAAGTCCCGCACCCGAAAGACCGCCGAGTAAGTATCACAATCTGTGGACTTTAGCGACTCTCTGGGTCGGAACTGATTCCCATCGGGCCATTAACTTCTGTGCTACTGGGACTTCAGTTCTGATCAAAATGCCACTTTCCGCACAAATTGTGTTGAAAAACGCATCAGCGGCATTACCCTGTTCAAACGGCGGCCAGACCGGCCCGACTTCTCGAACTGAATACTCAACGATTCGCCGAGCAGTCGCAACTTCTTGTCTAAAACATCGCAAAAAGACGAGAAACCCTAAAGTGGTTTCGCAAGTCGGTGTATCTGGTTTGAAAGGGCATGCCCGGAGTCTGCCGTGGCAAAGTCTTGTCATCCTGAGGCGCGCTCTTTGGCGCCGAAGGACCCATGCACTACCCGCCAGTTGCACAGGTCCTTCGGCGGGCAAAAAGCGCCCGCCTCAGGATGACAACCGAGGCTGGGCTGGCCACAGCATCTCGGAAACCACTCTAAGAAACCTCTGATTAAAGTCTCCGCCTTGCTCCGCGAACCCCTGTGTCCTCTTTGGTTCATGCTTTCGTCCGCACTTGATCAGAGCTTCCCTAAATCCCTCCGTTTTCCACAGCCTTCCACAGAAAAAATTTCACTTCCTGTGACGAACGACCTTTACTGAGAAATTTCAATGCGCCATTTTGGGACTATGCACGAGCGTTCTACCAAGAACACCGACCAGCGGTTCAATCGGGTACCCATGTCGGTTAACCAGGAGAGAACCGCCTCAATTCCCAAAACGGGAAAAACTACAACCCAGCCATTCTACATTAAGTCCTTTATCCGCAATATTTTCCATGCAAACCCTGCGTTTGCAATATTTTGCGCGAATGTCGTCATATCCAGCGAGCCTAACTCGCAGCCGCAAAGTATTTAGCTAAAAGGTATCAAATTTTTCGAGGTATCAATATGCCGATTCATCCCAATGTCAAGGTTTGCACTCACATCAAGGTCACCGGAGTCCGCTGCGGCTCCCCGGCTCTCCGCGGAGAGCAGTTCTGCTACTTCCACCAGCGCATGATACGCGGCGTCCAGGTGCCACCCAACGCTCGCCTCCACCCGTCGCCCTCATCGAGAACGAGGAGGCCATCCAGGCCTCGCTCATGGAAGTGATCAACGCCAACGCCCGCAACACCATCGACCTCCGCCGCGCCGACCTCATGCTCAAAGCCCTCCACATCGCCGTCAAAAACGCCCAGCGCGTCCGCTTCGACACCCTGCCAAGCCGCATGGTCCACGAAGTCCCCCGACTACCCCGCCCCACAAAAGCCGGCCCGCGCCGTGCCAGAAGCAACGGTCGCGGTAGCCGCGATCGAAACGTCCCCAGCAGATCAGGTAGGATCAGGGGATCGCGTAGATCCCGCCCAGCGCAAGCCCCCAGTCAGCGCCCCGGAACCTCCGAAGCAGCGCAAGAATGCAGCCCGCGCCTAGCCTCGGTAGAATTAGGCTATGGCGTCTCCAACTGCAACTCGATCGCCGCGCTGGTATGGCATACCGGTGCGGGTGTTGGTACTGACGTTCATTGGGACTCTGACTTGCTTTGCGGTTAGCTTGCTGCTCGCCATCCTCGGGACGGTGATCGTTGGTGCGCTGCGGGGCGTGCATCCCGACATGCGCGTAGCCTACCGGCAGATCGCGCTGCCGGCGGCGCTGGTGGCGGGTAGCATTATTCTGGTGCTGGCGCTGGTGATGGAGATTCGGCACTACCGGCAGGCCAAGACTTTGTCGGCGATCGAGAAGTTAGGATGAGGAAGACGGGATGAGCCATAGACCCCGGATCGCGATCCCGATGCCACACTCGTTAGACCCGGAGTATGCCGAGCGGGCGATGCCGCAGTACGAACGCGCGGTCGAACTTGCGGGTGGTGAGCCGGTGCGCATTCCCCTCCGCCAGACGGCTTCCGAAGTGATCCAACTCATTGACGGCTGCGACGGTGTATTGCTCCCGGGCAGCAAGGCGGATGTCGATCCGGAGCGGTTCGAGGCCTCGCGCTCGCCGCACACGGCGGCCGCCGATCCTCGGCGTGACGCCGTCGATGATCTTCTGCTGGACGACGCTTACCGGCTGCGCAAGCCGGTGCTGGGGATCTGTTATGGATTGCAGAGTCTGAATGTGTATCGGTCGGGATCGCTGGTCCAGCATATTCCGGAATTTCTTCCGGAAGAGTCGCGGGCGAAGGTGAACCACGAGGCGGGAAAGAAAGTTGCGGTCGCGCACACCGTGGAGATTGAGCCAGGATCACTGCTGGCGGAAATCGTGGCTGGTAAGCTTTCGACTCCGATCACAGGAGAGAATCGGGAAGGGCACGGCTTCAGCCGTGCCACAAGTGTGCCCGCACCAGACCGGGCTTTAGCCCACGCGGGTCGCCAGGTCATCATGCCGGTGAATTCTTCGCATCATCAATCGGCGGACGTGGTCGGAGATGGGCTGCGCATCGTAGCCCGTTGCCATGAGGATGGCATTATTGAAGCGCTTGAGGGCACGGAGGCGGATCACTTTGTGCTTGCGGTGCAGTGGCATCCCGAGCGCTCGGTCGAGGAGGATGCGGCTTCACGGTCGATTTTCCGGGCGCTGGTGGAAGCCGCGAGGCAGCGGCGCGGAGCGCTGGCGTCCAATTCCATTCCCCGATGAGGATGGATCGAGGAGATATCGAGTTCCAACTATCGCTTCCCAGCCTTCGGCTTTCGTCGAGACTTCTTCTTCGGCCGTCCTGCTTTTTCCAGCAGCACAACCGCGTGGGCGATTGCGACGTTGTCCAGATTCAGGCCCTCCGGCGTTTTGGCTTTCAGGCCAACGCAATCGGAGGCAACGCTGAGCAGTTCAGCGACGCGGGTGCGGATTGCCGCGGCGTGAGGTCCGATTTTCGGTGCTGCCAAGATGAGACTGGCGTCGAGGTTGGCGACGGCGTAACCGGCATCGTGCACGCGTTTCAGGGCTTCGCGCAGGAAGATGACCGACTCAGCGCCCTTCCATTTCGGGTCTGACGGAGGGAAGAGCGCGCCAATGTCGGGCGCGGCCATCGCGCCCAGCAGAGCGTCGGTGATGGCGTGCAGCAGGACGTCTCCGTCGGAGTGGCCGCCGAGGCCCTTGTTGTGGGGCAGCATGACGCCGCCGATCTTCAGCGGAATGCCGGTGTGGAATTCGTGGGAGTCGAAACCGTAGCCGATTCTCATACAAGAACCCTGGCTACGGATTCGCACGGATTTTCACGGATTTTTTTTCTCGTATTGTCGAACAGGAGGCGGCGGAATTGGGGGCGCAGGCCGAAGTTCAGGAGCAGGCCCACTTCTATTTCGGTGGCCCGCCGGTAGTGCAGGAGTTGAGCTTCGTGCGCCGATTCCAGGTTTCGCGCGGCTTTCAGTTCGAGTAGAACCGCGTCGTCGACCAGCAGGTCTGCAAAATACTGACCGACCTTCTGGCCCCGGAACCATACAGGCACCGGAACTTCCCGCACAGCGGCAAGTCCCGACTGTGCCAGCGCTATGAGCATTGCCTCCGCGTACGTGGATTCGAGAAATCCGTGTCCAAGTTCGTTATAAACGTCGTAAAACACGCCGATGATCTTTTCGGTCACCTCGGAGTGTTTCAGGCTTGGCGGAGGAGCCATCTCCAGCGAGTTTGCGCCGCTGAAACAGGGTTGATCCGTGAAAATCCGTGCAAATCCGTGGCTCATTTCCGTAAATAGAACTCGGCCAGATCCATGTCGCCTGGAGTGGTGATCTTGAGGTTTTTGGGGGAGCCCATGACGACGGCGACCTCGTGGCCGGAGCGCTCGGCGAGCGAGGCTTCGTCGGTGCCCAAGAATCCGTCGGCTGCAGCTTCGTCGAAGGCTTTCTTGATCACGCTGTAGCGGAATCCCTGCGGCGTTTGCGCCAATACCACGGCGGCGCGGGGGATCGTCGCTTTGATGATCGCCCCTTCCGACGTGCGTTCCACCTGCTTAACCGTGTCGACCGCGGGGAGACCGGCGATGGCGGCGCCGTATTTCTTGGCGGCCTCGATCACTTCGTGAATGACTTCCGGCGTGACTAGCGGGCGGACGGCATCGTGGACGAGGACGATATCGTCGGGCGCGGCTGCGATGGCATTGAGCGCGTGTGCGACCGATTGCTGGCGGTGCTCGCCGCCGACCACGAATTCCACCTTCTTTTGCAGCGCGTCTTTCGCTTCTGCGTTTAAGCGTTGGCGAAAACCGTCAATTTCGTTTTCGCGGAGCGCGATCCAGATTTCGTTGACCGCCTCAACGGCGGCGAACTTGCGCAGGGTGTGAATGAGGATGGGCGTGCCGGCCAGATCGGTGAACTGCTTCGAGGAATGGAGCTTCTTCTCTTTTACGTCTTTGGCGGTGGGCATGGGCGCCATGCGCGTCCCAAGGCCTGCAGCCGGAATAATGACGATCACCTTCATGGCGGGCTGTCAGTATACGAGCGGGAGAGTGGGGAGTTCAAATGGGCTGGCGCCCCGGGGCGGGCTTCCTTCAGTATGATCGGCATAGCTTCTTTAAAAATTTTGTGTTCAGGAGCGGTCCCATGGACATGGCAGCCCGCGCTTTCCACTGGCTCTGGAGCAACACTCAACCGATCTTTCAGTTGCTGGCGGCGATGTCGGTGGCGATTGGGGCGCTGGCGTATTCTCGAAATTCCAAGCTGGAGCGGGCGCGGTGGCTGGCGAATCTTTATTCCAAGTTCTATGAGGCTCTCGATCTTAGGATGATTCGAGAGACTTTGGACTGTAGCGCGCCCAATGCGGCCGAGGTGCGGAAGTTGGTGGAGGATGAGGATGCACGGTTTACCGATTACCTCAACTTCTTCGAGTTCGTGGCTTATCTGCGAGCGTGCGGACAGCTTTCCAGGAAAGATGTGGCGGCTTTGTTTGACTATTACCTGCGCGTTCTCAACAAGCACGAAGACGTGCGAAAATATGTATTGGACGACAAGAACGGATACGGCTATCTGAAGGGTTTGTTACCGCAATTTCATTTATGAGGGCCGCATGATGCCAGTGACGCACCATCTTTTTGTATACGGCACGCTGTCGCCGCAGCATGCGCCGCCGGAGATTGCCGCCACGGTGCGGCGTTTGCGGCCGGTGGGTGGAGCGTCGGTGCGGGGACGGCTCTATGATTTGGGCGAGTACCCGGGCGCCATCCTGAGCAAGAGTTCGCGGTCGGTGATTCGCGGGGAAGTGTTTGAGCTTCCCAGCGATGCCCAGACGCTGAGCTCTCTGGATAATTACGAAGGCTTTGAGCCCGGGAAGCCGAGTTCGAGCTTGTTTGTGCGTCGGACTTCCTCGGTGGTCATGGACGACGGTACGCGCTTACGTTGCTGGGTTTACGTCTACAACGGGGACACACGGCGGGCTCTGCCTGTGCGAGATGGCCGGTACACGCGGCGTCGGCGTGGCGGGCGCCGTTCGGGCGGCGCGGGATCTTCTGCCACGTAGCCGATCAGACATCAATCTGCTGCCATTTGTAGACCTTCCGCAGCCAGAGATCTGACGTTCCGGGAAATTTCTTCCGTGGCGGGTATCTCTGGACCCAGAAGTGCAATCGATGGGACAAAGCTATCTCCCTTTCCTTCAAGGACTTGGCCTTGAACTCCTGGGCTGCTCTGATGGCACGCCAGTTGCAGCCTAGATCAACAAGGTAGTCCAGCATGAAAACCAATCGGATTTGGATCGAGAGCGTCGCGCTCGGAACGGCGACGGCGTGCGCGCTGGCGCTGCTCATCGCAGTTTTGGCGTCGGGAACGGCAGCGGTCACGGGACGCAGTGGGTCGGGCCAGGCGAACGAATCTGGTCCGGTCCAGACGAACGAATCGGATTCGGTCCAGCCGCGCACCTACGAAGGCATGGTGACCTGCGCGCGCTGCGGCGCGAAACACTCCGCCAAGCTGGCGAGAACGGCCAGCAACTGCACCCTGACCTGTGTGCATGGGGGATCTAAATTTGCCCTGGTCGACGGGGACAAGTTGTATCAACTCGAGGGCGACCTGAATATTCTGAAGCGACTTGCTGGTCAACGAGCTCGGGTAGTCGGCGTGATGCGCGGAGACGCTATCACCGTATCATCGATTGCGGATGAGAACTGACGAACACGTGGGAAATTGTGCCGTCCCTACCTAAGTCTGTGTCGAGCATTTCTTGCGCCCTCCACGGCTGGTTGATTTCCCTTGAGCTTACCCAGGGCTTACCCGCCCTGAGCTTTACTCTTGCGCCGCTTCGCGGTTAGCGACACTTCCCTTTCGTCGCCCGCACGCGCTTCTGATTGCACCCGATGTCAGGACACGGGCTTGGTTTCAACGGTTGCACTGGGAACTGGTGCGGTCGGTGTCGGAACGGAGACCGGCACGGTGGGGGCGACGGTGACCGGCGTCGCCTGACGCGAGTAGGCGGCACGCTCGTCCCACTTGCCGAAGATCATTTTTCCGGCGGTGGTCTGCAACACGGACGTGACTGAGACGTCGATGGTTTTACCGATCATCTTGCGCGCGTTGTCGACGACCACCATAGTGCCGTCATCGAGGTATGCCACGCCCTGGTTGTATTCCTTACCTTCCTTCAGGATGAAGACGCGCATGGTCTCGCCGGGAAGCACGATCGGCTTCAGGGAATTGGCCAGTTCGTTGATGTTCAGGACTTCGACGCCCTGCAACTGCGCGACTTTGTTCAGATTGAAATCGTTGGTGATGATCTTGCCCTCGTACACCTTGGCCAGTTCGATGAGCTTGAGATCGACTTCGCGGACGGCGGGAAAATCGTCTTCGACGATTTGAATCTGCAGGGTGGCGACTTTCTGCAGGCGTTGCAGTATATCGAGGCCGCGGCGTCCGCGGTTGCGCTTGAGGGAGTCGGCGGAGTCGGCGACGAGTTGCAACTCGCGCAGGACGAACTGCGGGGTCACGATCACGCCATCGAGGAAGCCGGTCTCGGCGATGTCGGCGATACGTCCGTCGATGATCACGCTGGTGTCGAGAATCTTATAACTCTTCCTGGATTGCTTCTCGCCGCCGAAAATCCCCCCCAGCGCGGCAAGATTCAGCAGATCACCCTTGTTGGCGCCCACGATCAGGCCGACGTAGGCCATCAAGAGCATGACCAGTATCTGCAGGAAGCTCTGGGTATGGCTCTCGGGAATACTGTTGCGGATGACGAGAGCAAATAGATACGCACCCGCGATACCGGTGGTGCTTCCGATCGCAGCGCCGATGAGCCGTTTCAGGCTGACGGTGCGCAGCTTCCATTCGAACAGGACGATGGCGGCTCCGATCAGCGCGCCCACGCCTGCGTCAACCGTGCGGGTTAGCCCAAAGGGCTCAATTACGAAGCAGGTAATTGCAACAACGATGACAAAAAGAAGACGAACCAGGATGATGTCCACGGTAAACCTCCCGCGGATGCACTCTTACCGAGTTCCGTAGGCAATGCACCCGTGCCTTCTCCGCGCCGCCCCGGCGGGATTGGCCTTGCGTATGCGGGACGCGTGAATAAGGGGTAATAAGGTGCGTCCCGTCCCGGTCTGCTGGGGCTCGGCCGGGCGATCAGGAATCCACGCCAAAAGTATATACCCGTGGGCAAAGGACGGGCGAGAGCCCCGCGAGAAGCCTGATGGCGCCCACGGGCCCTCGAGGCTTCGACGCGGAAATCGCCCTGCAGTTGACCATTTGAGTGATTTAAACTTGCTGAAATGAAAGCGCTCGTGATTACCAGCCTCACCGGTCCTGACGCACTCGCCGTACAGGACTTTCCTGATCCCACTCCGAAAGCCGGGCAAACTGTGATCCGCGTGGCTGCCGGGGGACTGAATTTTGCCGACTTCATGACCACCAAAGGCGGCTATCCCGGTACGCCGGCGCCGCCGCTGGTGGCAGGCCGGGAGTTTGCCGGTGTGGAAGAGAGCAGCGGACGGCGGGTCATGGGGTACACGCAGTGGGGCGCTTTTGCGGAAAAGGCTGCGGCTTATTCCAACATGGTCTGGGCCATTCCTGATCGCTGGAGTGACGAACAGGCCGCTGCCTTCCCGGTGAATTACTTCACGGCGTATCTCGGATATTGGCAAGCCGGAATGACGCAGGCTGCAGTCGCTGGGAAGAACCATCGCGCGTTGATTCACGCTGTCGCTGGAGGCGTGGGGACGGCGGCGGTGCAGATCGGGCGACTGCTGGGCATCGAGATGTACGGCACTTCGTCGTCGGACGAAAAGCTGGCTCGCGTGAAAGAACTCGGCCTGCAGCACGGGATCAATTACAAGCGGCATGACTATGAAGAGGTGGTAAAGAACCTTACGCACGGCGAAGGCGTCGATGCGGTCTTCGAAATGCTCGGCGGAGAGCACACCGCCAAGAGTCTCCGCTGTCTGCGCGACTTTGGGCGGGTCATCCAGTACGGGACGGCCACAGGCCGAGCTCCGCAACTCGACGTGCGCGCGCTATACGCGAAGTCGGCGATGGTACAAGGGCTTTGGCTGACTTATCTGTCACAGAAGCGCGAGATCATGGAACCGGCGTGGCAGCGACTTTCGGCGTGGATCGCGGAGGGGAAGCTGACGCCGCAGATTGGACATGTCTTTCCCATAGAGCGAGCGGTTGAAGCTTACAAGCTGCTGGAAGAGGGGAAGAATTATGGGAAGGTTGTGGTGAAGATTTGAGCTTCACTTCAGGCTCCCCACTCCAGAAAAAATAGATCAGGGGTCAACGGCGGCGGACAGGAGTGTCCGCCCCACCTCCTTCCTCGAATACCCACTCCTCACTGACGAGAAAATTCAGCAACGAGCACAGAGCGATGGCGATCGCATTGGCCAGGAGATAGTTCATGTGGCCTCGGCCGACCATCACTTTCATCAGAGCCAGGTTGCCCAGGATGGAGACAGCGCCGTTGGCGAGGTGGAAGCGCAGGAACCGGGACAGCCTACGGCGCCAGGATGATTTGATTCGATCCGCCCAAGTGAACTGTTCGTGCCAGACGAAGTTGTGTACGACTGCGGCTTCGACGGAGATGGCGGTGGCAGCGAGGTAGTTGAAGTGCAGAACGCCCTTCAGCAGAAACAAGGCAGCGAATTGTACGACGATCCCAGTTCCGCCAACGACGTTGAACTTTAACCACCGAACAGGGATGGAGGTTGCGCGCGAAGAACCGGATTCTGGCGCAGAGGGCTGGTTGCGCAGCGGCGCCTCAAGTTCGCGAAAACTGGAGTTCGCAGACATTGTCATTGCGGAATCCTTTCCTCACGGTAGAGGCGGAGGGTGTTCTGCAAAGTGAAGACGACGACCATCAACGCCATCCCCGCGACTCCGATCGCGCCGCCGACATCGAACAGGCGATATTGTCCGCCGAAAAGATGAATGACTGGTTTCCAGAACAGGGCCAGGTTTCCGACTGCCAGCAAGAGGCGCAACTCGGTGGGTCCAAAGCGCCAGAACGAGATGCGGAATTCGCCGAGAGCGTGGGTGGCTAGGTAGGACTGAATGGAGAGCATCAGGAAGGCGACGAGCAGGCCGATCGCGATCGCGGGATGCATGTATCCGGAGAGGGCCAAGCCGCCCATGAGAGCGAGGCCGCCAAAGCTGTCGACCATGTGGTCGATGTAGAATCCGTAGCGCGGGCGCAGGCGCTGGCGGACGCGGGCGAGGGTGCCATCGAGTGAATCGCCGAGCCAGTTCAGCCCCAGGCAGACGATGACCCCGAGGAGCGCGCACCGATTCCGAGATGCGAGGGCGTAACAAGCGCCAGCGCCGATTTGCGCGGCCAGACCCAGGATGGTCAGGTGATCGGGATTGATCCGGTCCGGAGTGCGTACGGCCAGCCAGAGAAGAGCGCGCTTTTCACCCGCCGCGACCCAGCTTTCCTGGATACGCTGCATATCCGGAAACGGGCGCTTGCGGCGCATCTCCAACAGGAGGCGCGGGTTTACTTGCTCGCAGAATTCGGTCATCGTTTGCGCACCCGGGATTGACACGTTGCCTCCGCTCATCTCTCGCCTCACGTCTGGCGATCTGAAGTTGTCGCTAGAAGCCTCAACGACCTAGGCTATGGGACGGCTTCTCGGTAGCCAATTTCGCCGAGATGGCGGGCGAGGGCAATGCACCGTGGCTCAACCAGACCTCAAGTAAAGATCAGGTGGCAAAGGATTGAAAATGAGGGGGATGGGGGCTGGAATCAGCAGCCCTTGAGCGCGGGCGTACGGGCGCACATTCCTTTTTGTAACGTTCGCACATCTAACAGAGTAGAACGCGTTAAATTGCGGCCCGTTGGGGTCGGTTTTCGACCGTTTCTGAAAGGAGGCGTCGTGGCTAAGATTCGTTTAGTGGCTATGACAGTCATTGGGTGGATGGTGTTGGTCTATGGGTTTGGAACAGTGTCGGCGCAGGAGCTGGCGGCGGGAGGAGTTCCCGCGCATTTGTTGGTCACGGTTGAACCACGTCACGGTTCGAACGTTCCGGTCATCAATCGTGAGGATGTGATGGTGTATGAGGGGCATGACCGCGACGCGGTGACGGAGTGGGTTCCGGCACAGGGAGATCGGGCTGCGCTGGAGCTTTTCATATTGCTGGACGATGGGTCGAGCACCAGTCTGGGTTCGCAGTTGGAGGATATTCGGCAGTTCATCAACGCGCAGCCGGCTTCGACGAAAATTGGTGTGGCGTATATGCAGGACGGCAGCGCACACGTCGAACAGGATCTGACCAGCGATCATGCGCAGGTGGCCAAGGCGCTGCGGCTTCCAAAGGGAATTGGAGGCATCAATGGCAGCCCTTATTTCTCGCTGAGCGATCTGGTCAAACGCTGGCCAGCGAGCGAGGCCAGGCGCGAGGTGCTGATGGTCAGCGACGGGATTGATCGTTATTACGGCAGCGGGGATCTGGACGATCCGTATGTGACCGAGGCCGTGGATAACGCGGTGCGTGCCGGCATCGTGGTGTCAGCGATCTATATCCCTGGGGTTGGCCATTTCGGACACAGCTACTGGCAGACGTATTGGGGACAGAATTATCTGTCGCAGGTAGCGGACAAGACCGGAGGAGAGGCTTATTACATTGGATTCACGGGCTCGCCGGTATCGTTTGCGCCTTACCTGGATGATCTGGGGCATCGGCTGATGCATCAGTACTGGCTGACGTTTCTGGCTAAGCCGCCTAAGAAAGCGGGATGGCAGAAGGTGCGGCTCGCGAGCGAGGTGGCGCATGTGGACCTGATCTCTGCGGGCAGGGTTTACGTCTCGGCCGCGCCGTAGAGGAGACCCTGCTCGTCCTGATCAAAGTCGAATATCAGGACGGATCAAACCGGCCATCCGCTCATGACTTGAGATTCCGATAAGATTGGGAGTTCCAATCGGGTCTCAATGACGAAACTGCTGCGCTTCTTCCGTCCGTCGCACCAGCACACGGCGTTTTCGGCGACTCTGCTGCTGATGGGGACGGTAATGCTGTCGCGCGTGATCGGATACGCGCGCGAGGCCTACATCGCATTCGCGTTTGGCGCGGGGTCGCAGACCGACGCGTACGTGGCGGCGTTTACGCTGCCGGATTTTCTCAACTACATCGTGGCTGGGGGCGCGGCGTCGATCACGTTTATCTCGATCTACACCAGGTTTCTGGCGGAGAAGCGCGATGCCGACGCGCAGAAGACCTTCTCGATCATCATTACGGTAATGACCGCGGTGCTGATCGTGGGGACGATTCTGACCGAGATTTTTGCACCGCAGTTTGTGAGCTGGTTCGTCAAGGGCTTTACGCCAGATCAGATTGCGCTGTGCGTTCACCTGACCCGGATTCTCCTGCCGGCGCAGATTTTCTTTTACGTGGGCGGAGTGGTCTCGGCGGTGTTGCTGTCGCACCGGCTGTTTCTGTTTCCCGCGTTCGGGCCGCTGATCTACAACGTATTCATCATTTTTGGTGGCGTCGTGGGAGGACGTCATTTCGGCATTGGGTCGTTGGCATACGGGGCGCTGATCGGGAGCTTTGCCGGGCCCTTTTTAGCCAGCTTGATCGGCGCAGTGCGGATTGGGACTGGATACCGGCCTTCGTTTGACGTAATGAATCCGGCGTTTCGCGAGTGGGTGCGGCTGTCGGTACCGCTGATGCTGGGCGTATCACTGGTGACGGCCGATGACTGGATTCTGCGGCACTACGCGGCGGGTGGCGTCGGGGACATTGCGCGACTCAACTATGCGAAGCGGTTGTTCGCGGTGCCGATTGCCGTGTTGGGGCAGGCAACGGGGCAGGCATCGCTGCCATTCTTTGCGCGGTTGTTCAATGAGAAGAAGCTGAAGGAGTTTGCCACTACGGTGAATGATTCGGTGTACCGGGTGGCGTCGGCATCGTTTCTGGCGACGGGATGGATGATGGCGGCCGCGGTTCCGCTCATTGATCTGGTGTACCGGCGGGGCAAGTTCCTCTTTGGGGATACGCAGACGACGGGAATCTATTTCTTCTGGTTTTCGTTGTCGCTGGCGCTGTGGTCGGCGCAGGGGCTGTACGCGCGTGCCTTTTATGCGGCGGGCGACACGCTGACGCCGATGGCGGCGGTTAGCGTCATCACGGCAGCGTCACTGCCGGTGTATTCCTTACTGTTTCACTCGTTCGGAGTGGTGGGACTGGCGTGGGCGTCGGACATTGGGATCGGCGCGAACTTGCTGGCGTTGGCCTGGCTGCTGCATCGCAAGAAACTTGTTCGGCTCGGGAAGTTGCGCTGGGGCGAATTGGGGAAGGCGGCGGTGGTGGCGGTGGTGGCGGGCGGAGTCAGCTTCGAGGTGGCGAAGATCGTGCCCCTGGCGGCTTCCGGGCGTGCGAGCCGCGGGGCTGATCTGGCTCAACTGGCCTTGGTGACGGTGACGTGGGCGGCGGCGGTGGCGGCAGGATTGTGGCTGATGCGCTCCGAGTTGCCAGGGGACTTACGGCGGCGCAAGGGAGCGGTGTATCCGGCGGTGGCGCAGGGAGGGAGCAAGGAGATATTGGGGGCGGGGACGCAACCGTAAACGCAGAGGTCTGCGTTTTGTTGTCTTGTAACCGACTAGTTGATAGACTAGTTCTATGAAGACCGTGGGAGCATTCGAAGCCAAGACGCACTTGAATAAATTACTCAAGCAGGTTTCCAAAGGGGAGACCATACGGATTACGCTGCGCGGAATTCCCGTAGCCAAGTTAATTCCCTCAGGAGAAAGCACACCGAAGGATCTGAAACGAACGGTTAAGGAAATTCGCGAGATCCGCAAAGGGGCTGGCTTGAAAGGGTCTACGATTCGGGAGTTAATTGATGAAGGCCGCCGCTACTAGACGGTTGGTGCTCGATGCATCCGTAACGCTGGCTTGGTGTTTTCCGGACGAGAAGACGGCCTACGCGGAATCTGTACTCGATCTGTTGGCAAATGGCGCGGAAGGGGTCGCTCCCGCCATTTGGCCGTTCGAAGTAGCGAACGCACTGCTCGCCGGGGAAAAGCGCCACCGCGTGACCGTGGCGCAAGTGACCTCGATACTGCGACGCATTGCCGATCTGCCGATTTCAATAGACCCCGCGCAGATTGATCATATATTCCAGCAAGTTCTGCCGCTGGCCCGCCAAACGCAACTGAGTGAGTATGACGCCGCCTATCTGGAACTTGCGATGCGTCAGGGTTTGCCGCTCGCGAGTCTCGATGTCCGACTACAACGGGCCGCTAAGTCTGCCGGAATTGCCGTATTCAGGATCTGAATTTCAGGAAGTCAGCCTCTGTCAAACCCCTACTTGAAAGTACGGGTTTTAGAGTATCAACGCTGCGCTATACTCGATCCCCGGAGTGCTGCATGAGTACCGCGGTAAAACCTGTGTCCATCCAAACTCTCGTCGAAGGGCTTCGCCAGTTCCCCGAGTCCGCTTTCAGCCCGACGGAACCGTTGCGCCGCTTTCTGCAGGACACGCCGGTCGACGTCGATTCTCTCGCGCCTTATCTGAACTGGGACCGGCAGCACTACACGCGCAATCTCATCGACCGGACTCCGCGGTACGAACTGATGGCCATCTGTTGGGAGGTCGGGCAGGCGAGTTCGGTGCACAACCATCGCGATCAGAATTGCTGGATGGCGGTGCCGATGGGACGGTTGCTGGTGGAGAATTTTCATCTCGTGCATCAGGATCTGCAACAAGGGCGCTGCCTGCTGGAGCCGCTCAACACGGTTGAGATGAACATCTTTCATCCTTGCGCGGTGGATCCCGCCGATCCGGTGCATCGTGTGGTGAATCCGCGGGAATTCAACCAGCGCGCGGTAAGCTTGCACTTGTATTCGCGTCCGTTCGACACCTGCGTCGTCTATTCTCCGGAACAAGGCACATGCGGGGAAATTCAGTTGCACTTCAACACCAGGTTTGGGAAGACGGTGGAGCGCTGATTCCAGCCATGCCTCAGCACAGACATCTGGCCGTGCTGCTCGGGGCGCTTTTGGCGGGTGGAGCGGCGTGCACGAAAGAACAGCCCAAGCCAGCGAGCACCATCTTGCCATCGGACCGGGTGGCGCCTTCGCCGGTAGGCACGAGTAAGAACATTCTGCAGAAAACATTCACGCTCAAAACATCGGCCGAATTCCCTTTTGATATCCCGGCCCACGCGGTGCAGCCCCATCTCCACGGGCTCTTCGAGTCGTTTGTGGGACAGGTACATGGCGCGTCCGATGCCAGCGCCAATATCGACTTCCTGGTGCTGAACGAGGCCCAGCACGCCGATTTTCTGGGGAACCGCCCCAGCGAGGCTCTGTTCACTGCGGACGATTCCCACAACCAAGCTGTGAACTTCGACCTCCCGGGCTCGACGAACCAGCCTGTGAAGTACTACCTGGTTTTTCGCAACGCGGAGGGGAGTAAAGGCAGCAAAGTCGTGGAAGCTAACTTTCGGGTCGATTTCTAGCGACTTCTCAGGCTGCTACACTAACCGCGGTGCCTCCGCGAAAAAAAAAGGCGGACTCTCCGACCCCTGCGGCCATGGCTGACGTGGTTGCCAGCAGGGCGCCTCGGCCATCGTCCTCTCGCGGCGAAACAGACGACGGCTCGCATGGGCGCATCTTTCTGATCGACACCATGTCGTTCATTTTTCGGGCTTACCACGCGATGGCGCGACAGCGGCCGATGTCGACCAAGACGGGGCTGCCTACAGCCGCAATTTATGTATTTGTGAACATGCTGCGCAAGCTGCGCGACGATTTTTCGCCGCAATATCTGGCCGCAGTGTTCGACGTCGCGGGGCCCACGTTTCGCGACGAGCAGGCCGACGCCGTGACCAGCATCCGCAAGTGGGATATCAAGACGCAGACTTTCACCGAAGTCGAGTACAAGGGTTACAAGGCGAATCGCGCCGCCATGCCTGAGGATTTGGCGCAGCAGGTGCCTTACATTCGCAGCGCCCTTGAGGCGTACCGGATTCCAATCCTGGAAGTGGCGCGATTCGAGGCGGACGACGTGATCGGCACTCTGGCACGCAAGGCGGCGGAGGCTTCGCATCCGGTGTATGTCGTCTCCAGCGACAAGGACATGATGCAGCTGGTGAACGACAAAGTACAGATTCTGAATCCGCCGAAGGATAACTTGATCTGCGACGCGGCCAAGGTGGAGGAAATTCTAGGCGTGCCTCCGGAACGCGTGATCGATGTGATGGCGCTGCGTGGGGACTCGATCGACAACATTCCCGGCGCCCCGGGGATCGGCGACAAGGGCTCGGTTGAGATCATCAAGCGGTTCGGCACGGTCGAGCAGGCGCTGGAGCGCGCCGCGGAAGTGGAAAGAAAGACCTACCGCGAGTCGTTGCTGAACAATCGCGAGACGATTCTGTTCAGCAAGAGTATGGCGACGATCGACACGAACGTTCCCGTTGATTTAGACGTCGAGGCGATGCACGCGGGCGAACCCGACGTTAACGCACTACGGGCGCTGTTTACCGAGCTTGAGTTTACTTCCCTGCTCAAGGAACTGCTGCCGGTGGTGGAGGTGACCGAGGCGCGGTACGACGAGGCGAAGTCTGCGGAAGATGTTGAGAGCGTGCTCAGCGAAATCGGAGCCACAGGGGCGCTCGCGGTTGCGGTCGAACTGGAAGAATCGGTGGATGCGGCGGAGCCAGCGGCGGTACAGGAAGAAGAGAGCGACGCCGAGCCGGCGGATGCGCAACTTTCCTTAGTGATGGGGTCAACGACGGCCGGATCAGCTCCGGCAACCCCAGTTCGTCGCGCTGCCATTTCTGCTGCGACGGGATCCGCCACCATTGTGAACCTTGACTCCGGCGGCGCTGCTGAACGAATGCGGGCGGCTCTTGCAAATGCGGAGTTGCCGAAAGCGGTCCACGATTACAAGGCGGCGATTCATGCGCTGATGCCGCTTGGCATCACGCTGGCCGGGGTGCAGCATGATTCGATGCTCTACTCGTACCTGCTCGACCCGACTTATTCGTCCCATCGGCTGGGGGACGTCGGGCTCAGACGCTTCAACCTGAAACTATCCGGTGAACTCGCCGAGTCGGCGGACATTACGGGCAGGTTGGCCACGGCACTCCACGGAGAGGTTGAACAGGCCGGCCTGACCAGGCTGTACGAAGAAATGGACCTGCCGCTGGTTCCGGTGCTGGCCCGCATGGAACAGGCGGGGGTGAAAATCGATACTGACGCGCTCTCGCAGATGTCCACGGAACTTGAGCGCGAGGTTGCGGCGAAGGAAAAGGAAATCTACGCAGCGGCGGGGATGGAGTTCAACGTCGGATCGCCCAAGCAACTGGGCGACGTGCTATTCAATCGCATGAACTTGCCCAAGCCGGTGAAATACGGCAAGGGGCGAACAATATCGACGGCGGTCGATGTACTCGAAGAGCTGGCGGAGAATCATCCGATTGCGCGGATGGTGCTGGATTATCGTCAGCTCACCAAGCTCAAGTCGACTTACGTCGACACGCTGCCGGCGCTGATCAATCCCGCGACCGGACGCGTGCACACCACGTTTGGCCAGACAGGAACGGCGACGGGGCGGCTTTCGTCGGCGAATCCGAATCTGCAGAACATCCCCATCCGCACCGAACTCGGGCGTGGAATTCGGGCGGCGTTTATCGCGGAGCCCGGACACGTGCTGCTGACCGCGGACTATTCGCAGATTGAGTTGCGGCTGTTGGCACATTTCTCACGCGATCCGCTGCTGGTCGAGGCCTACCGGCGCGGCGATGATATCCACACGCTGACTGCTTCACAGGTCTTCGGGGTTCCGCCGCTGATGGTGACGCCGGACCACCGTCGACAGGCGAAAGTCGTAAACTTCGGCATCGTCTATGGGCTCTCGGCCTTTGGGCTGTCGCAGCAACTTGGCATTGAACCGAGCGAGGCCAAGCAATTCATTTCGAATTATTTTGAGAAGTATGCGGGGGTGCGGGCTTTTATCGACAAGACGCTGGACGAGGCGCGCCGCGAATTGAGGGTGAAGACGTTGTTTGGGCGGGTGCGGCCGATTCCGGATATCAACAGCAAGAACGCCAACCAGCGCGGATTTGCCGAGCGCACCGCGGTGAACACACCGCTGCAAGGGACGGCGGCGGACCTGATCAAGATTGCGATGATTCGCATCGACGCAGCGGTGCGGGAACGCGGTTTGAAGTCGAGAATGACGTTGCAGGTTCACGACGAACTGGTGTTCGAAGTTCCCGAGAACGAAGTTGACGTCATGCGGTCGCTCGTGCGGGAGCATATGGAGAAGGCTTATGAATTGGCCGTGCCGCTAGTGGTGGAGATCGGGGTGGGAGCGAACTGGCGTGACCTGGAGTAGGAACGAAAAGGCCGCAGCTCTAGTGTAGAATTGTTGCGAACCCCTCCGCTGGAGGAGGACGGGCCGCTTGAGGGCTCGTCGAATCGGCGGAATTATTCCTCGTCGGGACGTGGCTCAGCCTGGTAGAGCACTCGCTTGGGGTGCGAGGGGTCGGCAGTTCAAATCTGCCCGTCCCGACCAATCTTTCCTGAGGTCCCTCGCAAACTACGCTCGGGATTTCGCCTGCGCGCTCCCGCTTCGCTCACGCCCGCAAACCGGCTCAACTTGGGGTGCGAGGGGTCGGCAGTTCAAATCTGCCCATCCCGACCAATCTTTCCTGAGGTCCCTCGCAAACTACTCTCGGGATTTCGCCTGCGGAGTTCTGACCAGCGAGCTGACAACAGGACCGGCTTAGGCGGCTTACATACTGGAGGATGATGCCTTTGCAGACAAGGTCGTAGTTGGCTTCTGTGACAGAAGCCTCTGGACGTAGCAGTTTTCATGGACCGCCCGCCCATATTCATCGGTCTTGCTTACTGTCAAATTCACGGAATTTCTGCAGACCGCACAGCGTGGAACCCAACCAAAGTAGGACATGATGCCTCCTGGGCGAGACGGTCCTAAATTTAACCCTAGCGTCGGATTGGAATCTGAGCACTATTGCTCACGCCGAAAAAATCAGAGTCCATAGCCGCTCGGCGCGTGCTTATCTGGTGAGGGATGACGGGGAACTTAGCGCAGTCGTGCTTGTCGAAGGCTTCATGAACCGCTCAAAACGCGGTTCCATGTGCCCTCCAAGGCGAGTACTCAGATTTGGAGGGAAACCGCGTAAACTACAGAATCAAACGGGACGTGGCTCAGCCTGGTAGATCACTCGCTTGGGGTGCGAGGGGTCCGCAGCTCAGATCTGCCCGTCCCGACCAATCAACAAGATACGAGCAATTTCCTATAATCCAGGGGCCTTTGACCCTTGTCTTGGAGGAAACCCTGTTGCCCAAGTTCCAGTCGTTCATTCGTGAATCAGTACAGCGAGCGGGGTTCCCCTCGCAGTTCGCAGACTCGGCACTCTGCTCGATTCGAAGTGAATTCATTCGCACGTGGCCATGTCGAAAATCGACTAAGTGGCTATTGCGGAATTGAGCATCGGGCAAAGATCATTTCTGGCAGCCGGATGGGCTTACTTGACGGCCTTTGCCTTCATCGCCGCGCGGGTCTGAGCATTAGGACCAGGCAGTCACCTTCGCGAAAGAGGTTCTGATGCTTTCAGCTACTAACTTCTGGATGTCTTTTGCCGGGCTTATCTATCTTGTCGTCGGCGTTTTTATACTTCGAAAACAGATCAGCGCGGCTCGCGGCTGGGACAAGCTCATCACCCTGGGTTGTGTCTTCATCGCCGTTTCACTCGCTGTATTTGCGCCCGAGCATTTCCATGGCGGCCCAGAGTATATCCAGAGTATGGCCCCACCCTGGATGCCGGCGCGCTGGTTCTGGCCGTATTTTGTCGGAAGCGCACTGCTCGCAGCGGCGACCAGTCTTACGGTGGGAAAGTTCGTACGCTGGTCGTCCACCCTGCTCGGATTGATGTTCTTTCTATTTGTCTGCATGATTTATGCGCCGAGTGCGCTAGCGCATCCCAAAAGTCGATTCGCGTGGATCTTCGCGCTGAGAGATCTCTCTTTTGCCGGGGGCGCATGGGCTCTGGCCGGACTGCACAATCGCGCCTCGTCGCCGCAAGCAGCGAAATGGATGATTTTATTTGGGCGCATCGTCCTGGCGATTGCCGCGATCTTTTATGGCGTACAACACTTTCTTCATCCACAGTTTGCGCCCGGCGTTCCTTTAGATTTGAAGATGCCATCCTGGGTTCCATTCCCCGGCGTATGGGAATACCTCGCAGGAGCGATCCTGCTGGCCGCTGGAATCGGCTTGGCCCTGAACAAACAATCCTCGTATCGCCGCAGCCTCGATTGGCGGATTAATGACCGTCCTCACTCTATTCCTTTATCTTGTTATTTTGATCCTCGCCCACGGCGTATCGGAGATCAATGAAGCATTAAACTACGTCGCGGACACATTGCTCTACGCCGGAGCAGCACTCGCCCTGGCATCGGCATTGCCCTACGATCCTGATCGCGTGGGCCAAGCTGGGGAAATGAATCGCGGAAACGCTGGAAGAGTTGAGCGGGCAGACCAGCCAAGGTCGCCCAGCCCAGAAGGCCTTATGCGTTCGAGCGCCCGGCGCAATCAGACCGCTGCTAGCTAGCGTGTTGGCTGCGCTCCGTGACAACCGAATCGGTGGTCAAATCCCGAAACAACGGATGTGGCGTGAAGGATTCAGGAGGATCGTCTACTTCGAACCTCAGCAAATCCGAAGCTTTATAGCTAGCCTCTTTGCCACACTTATCGCATCGCGCCATGAAGGAGCCAGCCACAACAGGGCAAGGACTGACCGCGTCCGTTTCGCCAAGTGGGATCCTATACCTGAAGAATAGGCTCAGACTATCCCGAACGTGAAACCACTTGTACTTGCAGAGGACTACCCAAAAATAACGGTTGTCTTCCCACATGCGAAAATCCCCTAGCGGTCACGAAGTGGCGGGGGAGGACCTTTAGGAACACAAAGGTACTAAGTTGGTCGAGGGATGTCAAGAAAACCGAACACCTTTTTTCTACAGTGACCAGCTCTTGATTGCCCGCAAACCGCGATGCTGTGTAAGCCGTGGTGTCTGCCGCAGAAGCATTGATTGAAAGTTCTTTAGCCGCAATAAACAGCGGACGCTCTCGAAGGAGCGTCCGCTGTCAGTTGACCGGCTTTGCGGGTAGGTTACTGGAGTTGAACTGCGGGAAGGACGCCCGTTCCCTCCTTGCGAACCGCATCGAGGGCCCGAGGATCAATGCCCAAGGTTTGGAGGATAGTAGGCGCCACCTGCGCGGTGCCTACTGCGGCTTTGACGGTCTTCGCGTCAAACCTCGGATTTGACAACAAGAGAACGACATTGGTGTCGTCATGAGAGAACCCGCCGTGCTCTTCCTGTTTGGCGTGGCTGCCGGAGTAGGTGACACCGACGTTCGGGGTCACGATGATGTCCGGCGTGCGCGGGTCTTTGGTTGGGTCGTTGAAGTTAAGGGTAAGCGAAGGGCCGTAGTAGATCTGCCCGAGACCGATTCCGGTGGCCGACCCATTGGCCTCGAGGATCGCCACGGCGGCGTCTGTGTTCGAAGAACTGTTCAGCCAGAGCAGCGAAACGTCGTCTTCCGTCGGTCCAATGCCAGTGGGGTTGTTAGTAGATTCCGAGTTCGGAATATAGCCTGCATTGGAGAGCAGGGTGGCGGGTGAAGTGTAGTTGCGGGTCTGGGCGACGTAGCGACTGGGATCGATGGGCGACTGGCCGTGCTTGGCCGTGATGATGATCAGGGTCGAATCATACAGACCCTTGGCCTTCAGCTCGCTGACCCAAGCCCCAATCGAGGCGTCGACGAACTTGAACTCGTCGAGCAACGCCGCGCTGGGCGTGCCAGCGGCATCCAAATATCCGCCCGTGGTGCTGTTGCTCGCCTCAATGAGCTTCTGACCTACGCTAAGGGCCTGGAAGTTCATGCCGAAGATGGTGGGAACCTTAGTGGTCTTGCTGCCGAGGTGGTTCTTGCCATCGATCCAGTTGAGGATCGCGTCGACCTTCAGCGTGTCGTAGCACTGAATGTTCTGGAAACTGTTGGTCCATGCCGTCAGGTCAGAGCCAGGGTCGCGAATGGTGGAGCACGAGATGCCGGTGGGAGTGGTGACACCGGGAAGGCCGATCACGGTGGAGTTGATTTCAGGCGCGTAGAAGTCGTCCAGCGCGCTCGGTCCGATGCCGGAGGCGACAGAAGAGTACGCGGGGTGCTTGTCGGACCATGCCGCGTATCCGCCAGCCTGGTGAATGACGCTGAAGATGCTGTTAGCGCGGACGAACTCCCAGGGATAGACGGGCTTGCAGCCATGCGCCGGATCGCGGGGCAGTCTCTGGGGATCGATGGAGGCGATGCCGCCGTCGGTCAGGGCTGCGCCGGGTGCGCCGCCGTTCACTTTCGACTGGTCGATGTCGATGCCCTCTTCATATTCTGTGGTGAAACCGGTTGGAGGCATACCTGCGGTGCATGTGCCGGGGCCATTGCCATTACCAGTCATCACGGCGGGGCCGTCATAGTTCCGGGAATAAGCGACGTCGTAGTAGACGCCGGTTAGGGCCGGGCTTCCCCCCGTGATGATCGCGGTCAGACCCGGGAAGGAATCCGAGGGTTTTGAGGTGCTGGCGGCGACATAGTTGATGCCGGTCTTGCCCAGAGCGGCAATCGCCGGGCAGTAGGGGGCGCCACCGTTAACGGTGCTCACGCCGTTGGCGCAGTTAGTGAAATCTACAGCGTGCATACCGTCGACGCTGACCAGCAGAACGCGTTTAATGTGGTGGTTGTCCTGAGCGGTTGCGATCCCAACCGAACAGAGGGCTGCGAGGGAGAGTAGCGCAAGTGTCTTTTTCATTTGTATCCTCGAGGGACGATAGTAAGAAAAGTGGTAGGACCAGAATGTTGCGGGGAGTTTAATTTTTCGTGAAAAATCGATGAAGGAGCAGAGTTCGAATCTGCCGGCCCGACCTGCTAAGTGCCGTGACTGGTCGGACCAACTACGCCAAAATGAAATCTCACGCCGGGTCCCAGTCCCGCGATGAACACAATCGCTAGGATAACGGCTGCGATCACCCATCCCGGGGAGCGTTCGACCTCGGGCATCTGGAGTTCGCTGCTGGGTATGCGCGGGCCATAAAGCAGGGTCCACATCCATGCCAGCCCAGAGAGCCCTCCAAACGACGCAGCCGCGGCGGAGATCAGAATTAACAGCGGACTCACCGGATTCAGCGCGCCAGCAACGCAGTTAAGGATTCCGCCAGCGAGATAAGGCACGACCGTGAGCCGTCGCCCGCGCCGCAAACGCATCTGTGGGTCGATACCCAAGAAGGGACGTAGCTCACTCACGCACAGAGGCACAAACAAAAAGAAGTAGGTAACTGTTCCCAGTACGACCAGGCCCACACGCCACGCCCACGCGGGCTGCCACCCTGACACCACCGACGCCCAGTCGCCGATGTTGCCGATGCCGGAGAACAGAAAATATCCGCCAGTCTGAAACAGATTAAAAGTCATCAGGAGCCAGAAGAAGTAGCGCCAAGGTGCAGCCCGCTTGACCGCGCGGGCAGCCGCCCAGAACAGCGCTCCAAATATCAGATTGGCGAGCGTCCCGCCCGCCGCCACCAGACGCGTTTCTGCGCTGCACTCGAAATGGACCGTCGAGATCGCTAAGGGCTGCCCACCCGTGGCCACGCACATGCCTCCGTGACCAAGCCCTTCGTGGATAAAGTTCGTGATCACTGTAGAGGCAATTGCGATGGCAGCGATGGTCATTAGATCTTGTTGGCTTGCCAGGCGAAAGCGCGGGGTTGACTCTGCCGTTGCGTTCTGCGAAGCATTGGCCGCCATGCGCTGCATTTTAGCAGCGGCTCTGCCGTTCTTAAGGCTGCCGTTGGCAGCCGGCGGCATCGATCCAAGAATCCATGATGGGCCGCCGTTTTACCCCAAGCGCTTCGCGGGTTCGCGGGCGGATTCGGCCAGGTCGTCCAGAAACATCGCCGCGCGGGCGCCGTCGGCGACGCGGTGGTCGCACGAGATGGTAAGCGTCATCATGGGGCGGACCGCGGCCTTGCCTTCCACGGCTACGACCCGCTCGGCGATACTGCCTACGGCGAGAATTGCGGCCTGCGGCGGGGTGATGATCGCGCTGAATTGATCGACGTGATACATGCCGAGATTGCTGATGGTGAAGGTGGCATCAGCGATGTCGGCGGGGCGCAACTTGCCGGCGCGGGCGCGTTCGGCGACTTCGCGGAGATGAAGCGCAATCTCGGCCAGGCCTGCGGTGTGAGCGCTCGGAATGACGGCGGCGACGACGCCGTCATTCACGGCGATAGCTACGCCCATGTGGACATGGTCGTGCAGGCGGATACCTTCTGCGGTCCAACTGGCGTTCAAGCGCGGATGTTTGAGCAGGACGCGGGCGACCAGCGCTACCAGCAGATCGGTATGAGTGACGCGGACTTGATGCGTGCGCTCGATTTCGCCAACGGCGTGTTCGCGATATTCGTTGAGGGCGGTAGCGTCGATCTCGCGGCTGACGAAGAAGTGCGGGACGGTGGTCCAGCTCTGTGTCGTACGTTCGGCCATGATGCGGCCGAGCGACGTCGGGACCTCGATCTTGGCAGGCTGTTTTTCGGCTGCGATGTTGGCGGTTGGGGCTGACGCGGCGGCTTTCACATCCGAGGCGAGAATTTCTCCGCCGGGACCGGAGCCGCGAACCACGGCGATGTCGACTCCAAGCTCCTTCGCGAGGCGGCGAGCTTTCGGGGAAATTTTCGCGTTTGATGCGGGCGCAGAAGTGCCGGGCGCGGGTGGCGCGACATGAGGCTGTTCCGACCTGGTGTGGGATACGGCCCTGGCGGCGGGTGCGGCCGTTGATGACGCGTCGTCGGACGGAGGCTGTTCTCCCGGAGCGACGATCCACGCGATCGTCTGCCCAACAGGGATCTCGGCACCTTCCGAGGCTTTGATTCCGGCCAGAACGCCGTCGGCTGGGGCTTCCACTTCGACGACCGCCTTGTCGGTTTCGATTTCGAGGAGAGGCTCGCCCTTGCTGACGCGGTCGCCCTCCTTCTTCCGCCAAGCGATGAGCTTGCCGGTTTCCTGTGCCATCTCGAGTGCGGGCATTACGACGCTGAAGGCCATAGTTGTGATCGATGGTCCGGACGGAAAATAGTCGGCGCCCCCCGGAGGTTATGTCGCAGCTTTTCTTTCGCCCCTTCAGGGCTTATTCATTTCCTCGCAGCTACCCGCGGCTTGCGCCGCGGGCTTTATTCTTGCGCCGCTTCGCGGCTACTGGGTTGTTCGCTCAGCGGGAGACTTCGATCCGCTCGGTTTTGGCACTGGTTTCGATCATCTCGAGGACGTGTTCGCTGGGACGAGCTTCGCTTTCTCGCGTCGTGGGCAGCGGACCATTCACCGTATGGTAATGGGCTCCGGCGACCAGGAGTTCTTCTGCCGGGAATTTGGTGATGACTTCGTGTCCGGTCGAGGTGACCACGATTTCTTCTTCGATGCGAGCTGCGCTCCAGCCGTCGGTCGAGGGCCAGAATGTTTCAAGGGCAAAAACCATGCCCGGCTTGATCTCGACCTGATGCTCGAACGAGACCAAGCGGCTGATGACCGGCTTTTCCCAGATCGCAAGGCCGATGCCGTGGCCGTACTGCAGGGCGAATGCGGCTTCTTCGTTGGGGAAACCAAAATCCGTAGCCTTTGGCCACACAGCGGCAATCTCGGCCGTGGTGCGGCCGGGGCGCACCAGTTCAATGGCGGCGTCGAGATAATCGCGGCAACGCTTGTAGGCGTCGACCATGGCGTGCGACGCGTACCCTACGGTGAAACAGCGGTAGTAGCAGGTGCGGTATCCCATGTAGGAGTGAAGGATGTCGTAGTAGACGGGATCACCGGGGCGCAGCACGCGATCGGAAAAAACGTGCGGGTGCGGATTGCAGCGCTCGCCTGAGATGGCGTTCACGGCCTCGACGTATTCGGAGCCAAGATCGTAGAGCACCTTGCTGACCAAGCCCACGGCTTCGTTTTCGCGCAGGCCGGGCTTCATGGCGCGGTAGAGTTCGTCGTAGGCGGCGTCGACCATCATGGCTGAAGTGTTGAGCAGCGAGATTTCATCTTGGGTCTTTATGACTCGGGCCTCGGACATGAGTTGCTGTCCATCGACTACTTCGATGCCTTCGCGCTGCAGCGCAAACAGCACGGGCAGTTCGATGATGTCGATGCCGACCGGCTCTTTGTGCAGGCCGCGCATTTCAAGTTCAACGCGAATTTTTTTGGCGACGTCTTCGGCGCGGCCCATCTCGGGCGTCATCGCGCCACGCAACATAGAAATTCCTGGACGGGAGCGCTCAGGACCGAGCCATGGGCAGTTCAGCGCGTGATGCTTCGCCGCCGATCCGAAATCCCACAGAATCGGCTCGTCATTTTGCGGCAGCAGGGTGAAGCGGTTGGCTTTGTCCTGCGCCCAGGTGCCGATGTGCGTCGCCGTGAGATAGCGGACGTTGTTCATGTCGAAGCAGAGCAACGAGCCCATCGACGATTTCTTTAGCAGGTCTTTTGCTTTCTGCAGACGCTCGCGGCGGAGGCGGTCGAAATCGATCCGGTTCTCCCAGTCCACTGCCATCGTTCCGTGAGTTTTCAGTCCCATAAATCAGCTCCTATAAATCAGCTCCTAGCTGCTAGCTTCTGGCTGCTAGCTGAGGCCGAGGGCGAGACGCCCTCGGGCCAGCCGGCAGGATGCCGGCGCTACGTTGTCACGACTTGCCGCACATCTGGCGTGCGGCTTCGAATACGGTTTCTTCCGTCGGGACGGTTAGGTCCTCGAGCGGCGGTGAAAACGGGATCGGTACGTGCATCGCGCCCATGCGCTTTACGGGTGCGTCCAGATCGTAGAACGCGCCTTCGGCGATGACGGCTGCGAGTTCGGCGGTGACTCCGTAACGGCCGTAGCCTTCGTCGAGGACGATGGCGCGGGACGTCTTCTTCGCGGAGTCAATAATAGTCTTTTCGTCGAGCGGCCAAGTGGTGCGTGGGTCGACGACCTCCGCGCTGATCCCTTCCTTTTCCAACAGAGTCGCAGCTCCCAGCGCGATCTGCACCATGCTGCTTGTGGCGACGAGCGTGATGTCGTCCCCGGCGCGCTTCACGTCGGCCACGCCCAGCGGAATCGTGTAGTCTTCGGCGGGCACGGGGCCTTTCATCTTGTACATCATCTTGTCTTCGAAGAAGACGACCGGGTTCTCGTCGCGGATCGCCGTCTTCAGCAGGCCTTTGGCGTCATAGGGAGTCGAAGGCAGGACGACTTTCAGGCCGGGCACATGGCTGAACCAGGCGTGCAGCGACTGCGAGTGTTGCGCGGCCGAGCGCCGGGTCGCGCCCAGCGTAGTGCGCATCACCATAGGAACTCGCCAGTGGCCGCCGGACATGTAATGTGCTTTGGCGGCCTGGTTGACCATTTGATCCATGGTCAATGTGATGAAGTCGCCGAACATGATGTCGACGACGGGGCGCAGTCCGGTCATGGCGGCGCCGACGCCGATGCCTGTAAAACCGGCTTCGGAGATGGGCGTATCGACGATCCGCTCCGAACCGAATTCCTCGACCAGTCCCGAGAGTACTTTGAACGGAGTGCCCGCCTCGGCTACGTCTTCGCCGAAGATGCACACGCGGGAGTCGCGGCGCATTTCCTCAGCCAGCGCCTCGCGAACTGCTTGCGCGAATGTGAGTTCACGATCAGGCATAGACGTCCTGAGTGACCTGGTCGACGCTGGGATACGGGGCGTCGACGGCGAACTTGACGGCGGCTTCCATCTCGGTGCGGGCTTCAGCGGTGATTTGATCGAGCGACACCTGGGTGGCATAGCCCTGCGCGATCAGCCACTTCCCATGCAGTTGAATCGGATCGCGTTCCGTCTTCCAGTGCTGCTCTTCCTGTTTGGAGCGGTAGTATTCGCGATTGATGTCGCCAACATGGTGGCCGCTGTAACGGTACGTGTCGGCCTGCAGGAACCCGGGGCCTCCACCGGCGCGGGCACGCTTAATCAGACGTGACGCGACTTCGTTCACCGCGCGCACGTCTTGCCCGTCGACGGAGGCTGCTTCAAGTCCGAAGGCGCCTGCGCGCCCGAGAATGGTGCCCGAGGTGGTCTCGCTAAAGTGTGTGTACTCGTTGTAGAGATTGTTTTCGCAGACGTAGATGACGGGAAGCTTCCAAAGTTGCGCCAGGTTCATGACTTCGTAAAGAGATCCCTGGCCGAGAGCGCCTTCACCGAAAAAGCAGATGGCAACGCGGCCGTTGCCCAACCTCTTCGCGGCGAAAGCAGCGCCGGTGGCGATGCCAACGCTGCCTCCTACGATTGCATTGGCACCCAGGTTGCCGGTGGCGGGGTCGGCGATGTGCATCGATCCGCCTTTGCCGCGACAGTAGCCAGCTTCTTTGCCGAGCAACTCTGCGAACATGCGGTCGGGTGACGCGCCCTTGGCCAGGCAGTGTCCATGGCCGCGGTGCGTGCTGGTGATGTAGTCGTCGATGCGGAGCGCTTCGCAGATACCCACCGCAACGGCCTCTTCCCCGCTGTACAGATGCGCGAGGCCGGGCATCAGAGCACGAGTGTAGAGTTCGTTGACCTGCTCTTCGAACAGGCGGATCCTCACCATCTGGCGATAAGCGTGGAGCCACTTTTCCTGGTCGGTGGTGAATTCACTACCGGCTTCGGGCTTGGAGGCGGCAGTTGTCACTTCCGGCCTCCAGTGGTCACGGGCGTGGTCACGCCCGACATGGCGGCCAGCACGTCGAACATGCAGGCGAAGTCGTACTTGGTCCAGCCCATGCCGCGAGCAGCAGTTAGAAACTCGTTGCTCACGGCCGTGGTGGGTAAAGGCACATCAAGCTGGCGGCCCAGGTCCATCGCCAGCACCATGTCTTTCTGCATCATGTTGACGTCGAACCAGGCCTCCTCGGGTTGTTGCAAAACGAACGGGCCGCGATATTTGATCATCGGAGAAGCGACGGCACTGTTGACGAGCACATCGACAGCAACCTCGCGGGCGATGCCGCTTTTTTCGGCGAGCAGCACGCCTTCGGAAAACGCCAGCATCTGCACGGCTAAGCTGAGATTGGTCGCGATCTTCATCGAGAGCGCCAGACCGTTGTCGCCGACGTGAGTGACTTTGGGCCCAATATCGAGCAGGAGCGGCTTGATCTTCTCGAACGTTTCTTTGCGGCCGCCGACCATCACCGACAATTTGCCTTCCTGCAGAGTAATGACGCTGCCTGAAACTGGAGAATCGACCATATCAGCGCCGAGGGCGCGCACTTTGGCGGCGAGCGCGCGGCTCACTGTTGGACTTACGGTGCTCATGTCGATGAAAGTCTTGCCTGCGCTCAGGCCGGCGAGCAAGCCTTCCGGCCCTTCGGTGATAGCCTGGATCGCCGCGGCGTTGGTGACCATGGCGAAGGTGAAATCCGAGGCGCTGGCCACCGCGCGAGGCGAATCCGCCCAGTGCATGCCTTTCTCAACCAGCCACTGCGCCTTGGTGCGCGTACGGTTGTAGCCGGTGACGCTGTGCCCCTTGCTTAGCAGCCGATTCACCATTTGGCTGCCCATCACTCCTAAACCGATGAATCCTAACTTTGCCATCCGCACCTGCCTTCGAAGTTATGCCACTTTTCAACGAAACTAATGTGTGGGTTGCTTGCCGGCCGGATGCTTCGCGGCTGGCGCCTGACTGTCATCGCGCACCTGGCCGAGGTGAGCGCGCATGGTGTCGCGCGCGGCTTCGGCATCGCGCTGCTCGACCGCCTCGAGAATCCGCTTGTGATGAACCTGGCCGCGTTCGGGACCGCCGGGGACTTTGAAGATTCGCAGCCGCTGTTCGCGAAGAAGTCCGACGATGGAGTCGAGTAAAGAAAGAATGAGCGGGTTCGCGGCGCCTTCGGCGAGCGCGAGGTGAAAGTCGAGATCCGCTTCGATGTAGGCGTCGGGATCCTGACCTGCCCGGTCCATGATCGCGACGGCCTCCCGCATGGTCGCTAGTTCTGCCTCCTGAATCCGGGTCGCTGCCAGAGCCGCGATTTCGGGCTCCAGTATGGCGCGTACTTCGGCGAGGTGGGTCGAGCCTTCGGGCTGACCGATCTTGACCATCAGGTCGAGCGACTGGCGTACCGCCTGAGTAGTGCCATCGGTGATGAAAGTGCCGCGGCCGGAATAGGCCTCGACCAAGCCCTTCTCGCGGAGGGCCTTGACGGCTTCGCGCACGGCGGTACGACTCACGCCAAAACGTTGCGCAAGTTCGCGCTCGGCGGGCAACTGATCGCCCGGTTTAAGGGTGCCTTTGACGATGGATTCTTCGATTTGCTGAACAATTTGTTCGTAGAGACGAGATGTACGAACTAGCTTGTACACTGCGCTGCCCCCCGCACGGAGTGGAGCCGAGCTAGCCGAGGAGTCGGCTATGGTCTGGCTACTATACCGCATATCCACGGGTCGCTGTCGGATTTGTTCGGTAATAGGCAAGGTCGGTATATAGGTATGGTGGTATGACCACAAAATCGTACTACACAGTCGTTCGAGTGTGCAAGCTGCGGATTTAGCCATCTGTAATAACTTTGGTTGGTTGGACGGGTGTTCCGGAATGTGAACTCCCTTTCTTCTCGGTAAGGGGGTATCTTCTACGAATCCATCCAAAAAATGAATTTGCTTGACACTGTTTCTCCGATGGTGGTATGGCTGTCGGACCAGCTTCAAAGGAGGGGTTCACTTATGCTATCCAGCACGGTCGGTGCCTGCGTGTCTCGCAAAGGTCGGATGAGTGCACTTTGCCTTTTGCTTGCCATCTTTATGCTCCTGACGCTCCCAGTTCCCGTCCCAGCACAATCCACCGCCGGACGTATTTTGGGGACGGTCACCGATGCGAGCGGGGCCGCGGTTGCCGGCGCCACCGTGGCAATTACGGACGTTCAACGTGGCACCTCGCGCACTGTACCCACCGACGACTCCGGCGGCTACGTCGTTCCCGACCTGCAACCTGGCATCTACAAGGTTCACGTCGAGATGAAGGGTTTTAAGACCACGGAGCGGCCGAACGTAGGCATTGAGGTCGCCACCGACGTGCGCGTCGACGTTGCCCTTCAACCAGGCGCAGTGTCGGAGACTGTGGTCGTGGAAGAAGAAGTTCCGCTGCTCAATACCACCTCAGCCACGCTGGGAGGCACACTCAGCAACCAGGAAATCAACGACCTTCCGTTGAGCGGTCGGAATTACGAAAATCTGCTGCAACTGCGCCCGGGCGTCTTCCGATATCCGGGCGGCGGATTCTCTACAACCAGTTCAAACGGGCTGCGCGCCGAAGACAACGCCTATTTTGTGGAGGGTCTTTTCAACAGCGAGCCCTACTCCGGGCAGGCGATCATCAACGGGGCGGGAATTGCGGGCGACTCGGCGACCATTCTCCCGATCGACTCGATTCAGGAGTTCAACATCCAGCAAAACCCGCCGGCGGAATACGGGTGGAAACCGGGAGCGGTGGTCAACGTGGGCCTGAAGTCCGGCACCAACACGGTGCACGGTTCGGCTTTTGGCTTTGGCCGTGACGGCGCAATGGACGCCCGCAACTACTTCAACGCCTCGCCGGCGGCAAAACTGACGCGGACGCTGGAGCAGTTCGGTGGCAGCTTGGGCGGCGCCATCATCAAGGACAAGGCATTCTTCTTTGGCGCCTACGAGGGCCAGCGCTACAACGTTGGCAACTCTTATGGAGGAGTGACCAGCCCGTCGATGGCGCACATGCCAGTACCGTCAACGGGGGCCAATTGTCCGTTTGGCTTTGCGGGGGACTGTGTCAACAGCATTCCGGATGCGATCGACGACCTGGGAGAGCCCCAGGCGGCTCCTTTCGCCGTCTCGGGAATAAGTCCCGCGAGTCTGCTCATCTCGGGATGCAAGGTGTCAGGAACTGGCCCAACAGCGACCGTGGCCTGCGATGGCACAGGCTTCCCGACGAACAACGCTCAGAACATCAACATCACCAACGGATTTAACAACGTCGTGCACGTCGACAACGGGGTCGGCAAGGTGGACTACCGGCTGAACGACCGCCACACCATCAACGGCATGTACTTCTTTGGAAACAACTCTGGCACGGTCGAAGACTTCCCTGAACTGCAGCAGAAATGGCTCTCGAATATTCATACCCGTGCGCAGGTGGTGGGCGGAAGCTGGGTTTGGACGCCCAGCGCGCGCTGGGTTAACGAAGCCCGCGTCGGCTACAACCGGCTGTACCAGCCGACGCTGCCCGGTGACCTGAATACGCCGGCCTCAGCGTTCGGTCTGAATACGGGCGTCAGCGGATCCTTTACCGGTGGCCTGCCGCGCATCGGTTTTGGCGGCTACTTTTTCCCCGGGTTAGGCGGCTTCAAATGGCCGAAGTTTCAGGGGCCCGACTCGATCACGCAGTTTGTGGATCACGTCTCGTACACCGCGGGTAAGCACGCCCTGAAATTCGGCGGCGAACTCCACTACAACAGAGTGAGGAATGCCGCTTACGGCAATGCGCGAGGCAGCATTACGTTCCTTGGCGGCGTGGTAAGCCCCGGGCCGCCTCCGGCGACGAATCCTACGATTCTGTCGAGTCAGCTGGAAGACTTCTTCGGTGGCGCGCCGTTCAAGTCATCGGTCGAGATAGGGAATCCAACCCTGCAGCTGCACAACTGGGCTTACTCGGGGTTTTTCCAGGATGACTGGCGTGCTACCAAAAATCTGACGATCAACTTTGGCGTTCGCTATGAGTTCAGCAGCGTTCCTCAGGAAGCGAACAACCTGCTGGGGAATTTCGACCCCAACAAGGGCCTGGTGCAGGTGGGCCATGGGATCAGCAGCCTCTATAACTCGGATCACAAGAACTTTGGCCCCCGCGTGGGCTTTGCCTGGGACATCGGCGGTAACGGACGCACCGTGCTGCGCGGCGGCGGAGGGTTAATCTACGAAACGGTGAACTGGCAGTCGTTCGTCGCCTTCAACAATGCTTTCGGTCCGGGCAGCGTGCCGACGGGGGCGCCCATTGATGCCGCTGGCGACACCTCCGGTGGCACGATTACCACCGGAAACCAAACCAGGAAGAACTTCCTGGCCTATCCAACCACTTGGGACGCGGTGAATGGGCCGCTCTATTCTTCTTCGGTCAATTGTGCTCCAGTCCTGGCAAGCGGCAATCCAGGCAGCCCATGCCCGATCATGTCGGTGGATCGCAATCTCACAACGCCATACGTCTGGACTTGGACCTTGAACCTGCAGCATGCCTTCACTCGGAGCCTAACGCTCGAAGCCGCCTACGTGGGCAACCGCGGAACAAATCTGACAGGAATTCGGGACATTAACCAGCCGCCGGTGGGATCGGGTTGGGGCACCGACCCTGTCATTGGTGAGTTGACCCTTTGTTTGAAAAGCGCGCCCGCCTACAACAACTGCGTCGTCAACAATAACGGTGGCGAGACGACGAATCAGCCCTTCAACGCGAAGTTCCCCTTTCTGGCCAACGTCTTTCAGATGGCGAACGTGTACCGCTCGAACTACAACGGCTTGCAAGTGACGCTGAACGCGCGTAATTACCACGGCCTGAGCATGGTGGCGGGCTACACCTATTCGCACGCGTCGGATGACGTAGGCGCGAACTGGGACTTTGGTTACGGTTCCGGCTTACCCCAGAACGCTCACAACGTGGCTGCCGAGTACGCCAACAGCGATTTCGACATTCGGCATCGGCTGACACTCTCGCTTACCTACGCCATTCCAGGCCGCAAGGGCTACGGTCAGATGCTGGATGGCTGGGAGATTAATACCATCACAACCCTGGAAAGCCCGCAGTACTGGGGGCCAATTGATCTGGGAACGGACGCTGCAGGTACTGGGGCCTTGCCGGTCAGTCCGCCAGCCACGGCGCCGATTCGTTGGAGTTTCTACGGCAAGACTTCCGACTTCAAGTCTCAGAAAGGAGTGGGAATTCCGTACTTCTCGAGGGCCACTGTGCCAATTCCTGCATCCTGTCTCTCGCGGGCGCTAGCAGTCGACGGTGGCACTCCGGGTCCGTCGACGGCTTCGGTAAATTTGTTCGGATGCTACGCCAGTGGCAACTCGGTGATGATTCCGCCGCCGCTGGGCCAGTTCGGAAACATGGGCCGGAACATGTTCCAGGACACCGGTTTCAAGAACTTCGATTTTTCTGTGGGCAAGAACTTTCATTTCGGCGAACGGTACCGTCTCCAGTTCCGCGCCGAATTCTTCAACATTCTCAACCACCCGAACTTTGCCAATCCGTATGGCGGACAAAACGGGTTTGGTCTGAATGATCCTTCGGTGCGTCCGTTCGGGTGCGGCTGCGCCACGCCAGACATCGCGGCGGCCAATCCCGCCGTGGGCTCCGGAGGACCACGCTCGATTCAGCTTGGAGCAAAGTTCGTTTTCTAGTTCGAGACACACCTACCGAATTCCAGGGCCGGGCTAATTTCCGTCCGGCCCTTTTTTATCGACTCCTGGCTCCGCAAACGAGCCAGACAGAATGGGACCACGAAACATGAAGAACAGAACTCAATTCATTCTCTTCGCGTTGTTGTTGGCAGGCATTGTCGTCGCGCCAGCCACGGCTCAAAAACAGGACCGCCGCGAGCGCACCATCGACGAAATCGAGACGGAGGCGGTTCATCGCGCCGAAGTTGGACGCTATCCGCTGATCGGGCTTGATCCCGGCGACGTCAAAGAGGCGTTTGAGAGCATTCACACCGCCGACAAAGACGAGTGGGCCGCGGGGTTCATGCGCGTCGCGGACCGCTACTTCAACGAGGCGAAATCGCTCCAGCAATCTGATCCCAAGAAGGCAGATGCCGACTACATTCGCGCCTGGCGGCTCTATTCGTTCGGGCGGTGGCCGATCCCGGCGTCGCCTGGGAAGCAGCGGTCTTACGAGAAGGCGCTGGAGGCATTTCTCGATCATGCGAAGTTTTATGATCCACCGCTCGAAGTCGTTCGCATTCCGTTCGAGGGCAAGGAAATCATCGCGTACTTGCGGCTGCCGAAACATGCCAAGGGGCCAGTGCCGCTGGTGATTGCCGTCAATGGTCTCGACAGCCGCAAAGAGGATTTGACGGAGAGCTTTAGCGCGATTCTTCCCCTCGGCATCGGATATCTCGCCGTGGATGGCCCTGGCACTGGACAGTCGCCGATTAAGGTCACCGAAACCTCCGAGCGCTTGCTCTCGAAGGTGATCGATTACGCGCAGTCGCGCCCGGAAATTGACAAGAACCGTATCGCGATGCATGGAGTGAGTTGGGGAGCGTACTGGGCCACCAAGATGGCGATCGTCGAGCGTGCCCGCCTGCGCGGGGCGAGCGCCCAGTCGCCTCCGGTGGACAAGTTCTTCCAGAAAGATTTCCTGATGAACTCGCTTCTGGGCAATCGCGAATACCTCTTCGACCAGGTGCCGGCGCTGATGAACATTCTGGAAGGCGTCCACACGCTCGACGAAATGGGCGAGTATCTCCCGAAGATGTCGCTGGTGCACCAGGGTCTGCTGGGCAAGCCGATGGCGCCCATGCTCATCCTCGCGGGTGTGCTCGACACGCAAGTGCCCATCGACGACGAATACCTGCTGCTGAACAAGGGGGACTTGCCGAAAGAGGCATGGATCAACCCGCAAGGCGGCCATCTGGGAAGGCAAGTCGGAGTCTGGCCCGATCCACGGATCTTCAAGGAAGTGATCATTCCGTGGCTCGTGAAGACTCTGGAGGCCCCTGGGAACTAAATCGACTCATGTGGAGACGGCCGCCTCGGCCGTCCCGCCAGGGCGAAGCCGCTCATTCTCGGTATCGACCGCTTCATGAGCATGTTCCGCGCGCTGGTCAACATGATCGGCAACAGCGTGGCCACCCTGGTCGTGGCGCGCTGGGAGAACGAACTCGACCGCGCCACGCTGGTACGCAATCTAGCCTGAGAAGCCGCTTTCGAAGGAACCCCCTCGGCAACGATAAGAATTGTCATCCTGAGCGTAGGGAAGGACCTCTGCAATTTGCCTGCAGTGAGGCGATACTGGCGTTGCATAGATCCTTCGCCGCAAAGAACGCGGCTCAGGATGACAAGACGTAAAACGACATGGGAGAAATATGCGATGTCTGTGCCGATTTTCCAAAGGGGCACGTCACTCTTTCGTAACCATCCCCACTGCACATTTTTTGTTGCATTTAACATTCTTGAAATATCTTCCGAGTAACATCATCTGCAGGAGGCCGCGCTTATGGGTTCAGCCAGGGTTGACAAGTCCTTGCCGCTACAGGTGGCAGCGATCTGTTATCGCCGCCGTGGCACGGCGGTCGAATTTCTGCTGGTGAACACGAACGGCGGCAATAAATGGACTTTTCCCAAAGGCTCAACCGAGGCGCGCCTGTCGCATAGTCAAGCCGCCGAGCAGGAAGCGGCGGAGGAAGCCGGTGCCATCGGCACCATTGAGCCACGGCACTTTCATCTCTACCTGCATTCCAAGGGCGTGTTCTGGCAGCCTGGAGGAGTCCAGGAATTTGTGGTCAAGGCCTTCCTGATGGAAGTCCACCAGATGCGCCGCCCGGACGAGGCCAACCGGCGACCGACCTGGGTAAGCCCATCGGAAGCCAAGCGGCGCCTGGCCAAGGGCCGCGAAGTCAAGTATTCTCACGAACTCGAGACCGTGATCGACCGCGCCCTCGAACGCATCCAGTTTCACCACGAACTCTGGGGAGCCTATCCCGGAGCAAAAAACGTTCGCCCGGGATCTTCGAAAGATCCCATCGCCGAGGCCGTCTGGCCGTAATATGCAGCCCTAGTCCGACCCCAAACCCCCATTTTGAGTGTCAAACGCGCCTGCTTTCCTCCACTCAGGGCCGTGACCCAAGTGCTAGGAAGCGCGCCGGGTGGCTACTTCTTCGTCCCCTTCTCGTCCTTGCCGTTTTGACGCCGTATTAGAACTGGAAGCCCATCACTGTCGTTCTTCGAGAACTCGAACTCGATGGGCCACGGCTTGGAGAAGAATCTCGTTTCCGACTCAGGAAAAACTGGAAGATCACTGCCGTTGTCAAACTTGACCACCAGATGATTGCCCTCGGGTAACATTTCTAGGCTGTAATCCGAGAATTGGTACTTCCCGGCATAACTCGCCAGAACTTCCTTGGACAACGAGATTTCCTTGTGTACAGATGGCATGGGAGGGGTCTCTCCGAGCGCCACGGCTGCAAGTCCCTTCCTGATCTCGCCTGTGACCGTGCCATTGAGGTTTGCGAGAACGATAACAGCGATTTTCTCTTCGGGATAATAGGCCATGTCTGCGTTGAACCCGATGTTGTTTCCGTCATGCTCGATCATCAAGTGGCCACCAACGCGATTGACGTGCAAACCACAGGCATAGTCACTCTTGAACGGCGTGGTCATTTTGCGCAGCGAAGCAGGCGTTAATAGCTTGCCACCGAACAGTCCTTCTTCCCATCGAAGCAGGTCTTCCGTTGTGGAATAAAGAGAACCTGCCGAAAAGCCAATTCTTGGATCGAAACGCTCTGCATTTTCGATCCCGTTGTTGCCCGGCCAATACCCAGACGCACGTCTCGGTATGATAGTTATAAAGGACATAAGCCCTGAGTCGTTCATGCCGAGTGGTTTGAAAATATTCTGCCGAACGAACTCTTCATAGGTCTGCCCACTGATTCTTTCAAGTAAGTATCCGAGCACCATGTACCCCAGGTTCGTGTATGCCCATTGTTCACCCGGCTGGAAATTCAACGGTACGTCACGGAACACAAGTTTGTCTGGAGTGCCGGGTTCATACTTAGCGGCATCGTCGGAGATGCCGGATGTATGGGTCAGCAAATGATAGATAGTGATTTTGTCCCACGATGCAGGCGCATCAGTCAGGTACTTCTTCACAAGGTCATCAGTTTTTAGTTTTCCGCGATCCTCAAGAAGCAAAATAGCGGCTGCGGTGAATTGCTTGGTCATCGAAGCGATGTTGAATCGAGTAGGAGGAGAATTTGGGGCGTTCCACTCGTAGTCGGCCATCCCGTAGCTCTTGCTGAAAACTACCTTTCCAGCTTTCGCCACCAGTACGTTTCCCATGAACATCTGGGCGTCGGCATAAGGTCGAACAATCTGCTGCATTCGATCGGGCAGACCTTGCGCATTGCATCGGACAGCTAGGAGTGCAAGGACAATCGCGGAAAGTGCTTCTCTAAAATGAACTTTAGGCAGTCGGCTCATCCCGGAATTGTAACTGTTGAAACATCGCCATTTCACTCGAGGCCCTGGCCCCGACCAATGACTGCCGGCCTGCTACGATAGTTCCAGCCCATGATCCAGCTTTCCGGCGCCGGCAAACGCTTCGGCCACAAACTTCTCTTCGAAAATGCGGACTGGCTGATCACGTCCAACGACCGCATTGGCCTGGTGGGCGCGAACGGCACCGGCAAGTCCACGCTGATGAAGATTCTCGCGGGCATGGACACGTTTGACTACGGCGCTCTGACAGTGGCGAAAGGGACATCCGCCGGATATCTGCCGCAGGACGGGCTGACACTCTCCGGCCGCAGCGTTTTTGCCGAGAGCATGTCTGTCTTCGACGACTTGCGCGCGATGGAAGTGGAACTGGAATCGCTGACTCACAGCATGGCGGAACTGGACCACACCAGCCCGGAATACTCCGCTGTGGCCGACCGCTACCACCGCGTCGAACACGAGTTTCGCACCCGCGACGGCTACTCGATCGAAGCGGAAGTCGGCCGGGTCCTGATGGGTTTGGGTTTTACCAAGGAAGACTGGCATCGGCAGACTGACGAATTTTCCGGCGGATGGCAAATGCGGCTCGCGCTGGCCAAGCTTCTATTGCAGAAGCCGAACCTGCTGCTGCTCGACGAGCCCACGAACCATCTGGATCTCGAAGCCCGCAACTGGCTCGAGGAGTATCTACAGAACTATCCGAACGCGTTCGTGCTGATCTCGCATGACCGGTATTTTCTGGACGTGACTGTTAACAAAATCGCCGAAATCTGGAACAAGCGCTTCTGGTTCTACACCGGCAACTACGACAAGTTTCTGGCGCAGAAGACGCAGCGCAACGAGCAACTGCAGGCCGCTTACCGCAATCAGCGGGAACGCATCGAGCAACTGGAAGTGTTCATCAACCGCTTTCGCTATCAGGCCACGAAGGCGAAGCAAGTACAGAGCCGCATCAAGGAACTCGAGCGAATGGAGCGGATCGAGGTTCCTCCCGAGGAGAAGACGATCCATTTTACGTTCCCGCAGCCGAAGCCGAGCGGGCGCATCGTGGCCGAGTTCGAAGGCGTGGCGAAGAGCTATCCCGGAAAAAACGGGGCTGCCGAGAAGAAAGTCTTCGGCAACGTCGACTTCATGATCGAGCGCGGTGACCGAATCGCGCTGGTAGGAGTGAACGGGGCGGGCAAGTCGACGTTGATAAAACTTCTGGCCAGCACCGAACCCGTCACGCGCGGGGAATACCGCCTCGGCCACAATGTGCAGGCCGATTACTTTGCGCAGGATCAGTACAAGGAACTCGATCCCGAGGCGCGCATCCTCGACGACCTGGCGGAGTGTTCCCCGCGCTCGACTGAGACCGAATTGCGCAGCCTTCTCGGCTGTTTTCTCTTCTCCGACGAAGACGTCTTCAAGAAGATCGGCGTGCTCTCAGGCGGCGAACGCGGCCGCTACGCTTTGCTGCGCCTGTTGCTCCATCCGGCGAATTTCCTGCTACTCGACGAGCCGACCAACCACCTCGACCTGCGTGCTAAAGATGTCTTGCTCAACGCTCTGATGGAGTACACCGGCACCGTGGTGTTCGTCTCGCACGACCGGTATTTCATCGACAAGCTGGCCACGCGGGTGTTCGAAATCGGCGGCGGGAAAGTCGAAATCTTCCCCGGAAACTACGAAGACTATTTGTGGCGCAAGGAAGGCGGACAGCACGTCGCGCCGACGCTGGATGACGTACCAGACGTGAAGCCGACAAAAACGGCGGGTGCCCCACTTCTCCCATCTTTTGGGAGAAGTGGGGATTTTCCGGCTGTGGATGCCTCAAATCCGCCGTCCAATGGCAATTCAGACCGCGAGCAATCCGACGCTCCCAAGAAGCGCCTCAATCCGATCAAGCGCAAGCAGATGGAAGACCGAGTCAATGAGTTAGAAGAAGAAATCGGCCGCGTCGAAGCCGCCGTCGCGCACCTCGAAACCGCGATGCAAGATTTCATCAGCGCCGAAGAAAGTCAGCGGCAGGCACAGGAACTCGACCGACACAAAGCGGCCCACGCAGCCTTGATCCAGGAATGGGAAGATCTCTCCGAAGCACTGCAGGAGTCTTAGAGCCGTTTCGCAGTGAGCAGCTGGTTTGAAAGGACACACTCAGAGTTTCTGCGAAGGGCGAAGTCTTGTCATCCTGAGGCGCCGTTCTTTGGCGCCGAAGGACCTATGCACCGCCCGCCCGTGGCATAGGTCCTTCGGCGGGCAAGAAGCGCTCGCCTCAGGATGACAACCCGAGCTAGGTCAATTCGGAAACCGCTCGTGGCATCACCAGTCCTCTCGCCATCCCTGTTCCGCGCGCGTACAGCGCCTTCCGTAATCTAAGGAAATACTTACCCCTGTGCGATATTCAGCTTGGCCGAGTGGCCAGCAACTGCCGAAGGCCGCAAATTTAAAGACCAACCGCATGGAGCGGACGCCAGCCCGAGCGCCCCGCGCGGGAAATCCAAGGAAGGTCGCATGCTTCAATCGTCAGAGAATTCCTTCTTGAAGTCCAACACACCGGCTTCCAACCCCAACGCTTACAACCCCGTCAAAACCGTTACCGCCCCCGTAGATCAGGCCACTATCGGTCGCACGCTCGTGATCAAGGGCGAAATCAGCGGCTCGGAAGCGCTCTACATCGATGGCCGCATCGAAGGCAAAATCATCATGCCCGACAGCCGCGTCACCATCGGGCGCAACGGCAAGGTCGATGCCAGCATTCAGGCCCGCGAGGTCGTGATCATGGGCAAGGTGACTGGCAACATCGAGTGCAGTGATCGCGTGGATATTCGCAGCGAAGGCTCGGTCAGCGGAGATATTTCGACGGTGCGCATCAGCGTGGAAGACGGCGCCGCGCTCAAGGGCGGCATCCAGGTGCACGCTGAACCGAAGTCGCAATCGCAGCACCAGGCCAAGCCGGCTGAGCCGCCCAAGGCCCTGGCTGCAACGGCTAGCGCGTAGTTCGACGGACGAATCTCAACGGATGGACAAAGGGCACGCTTGCGCGTGCCCTTGTTTTCGTAGAGACGTTGCTTGCAACGTCTCTGTCGTCATCATATGGGAGGTCGACCTTGTGAATGCCGCCGACAGAGGCGTAGCAAGCTGCGTCTCTACGACTGCTGCTCCATCTCGAGCAGAGCCTGCTTCCGTTCGATCCCCCAGCGATAGCCGCCCATGCTGCCGTCTTCGCGGACCACGCGATGGCAGGGAATCGCCACGGCAACCGGATTGGTCGCGCATGCACGGGCCACCGCGCGGGCAGCCGTGGGCTGACCGATAGCCTTGGCCACCTGGTTATACGACCGCGTGGCACCGAACGGGATGGACTGCAGGTACGTCCACACCCGCCGCTGAAATGCGGTAGCGCGAATATCCAGCGGGAGCGAAGAGTCAAGTTGCTTGCCGCGCATGTGGTGGAGCAGTGCCACCACCCAGGATCGGAGTCCGCTTTCGTCGGGTTTTCTGGCGGCAAAGGGGAATTCGCGCTTCAGCCCCTCCAGCAGTTCGCTGTCAGTTCGGGCAAACTGAATCGCGCAGATACCGCGTTCGGTGGCCGCGATCAGCATGCGCCCGAGAGGCGAATCCGCGATCGTATAGCGAATCGCAGCCGCAATCGCGCCGCGGCGGTACTTGTCCGGGGTCATACCAAGCTGCGAGGCGGTCCTCTCGTAGAGCCTGCTGCTGGAGCCATATCCGGCGTCGTACATGGCGCGAGTGACGGAGTCGCCCGCCTGCAGGTTGCGCTTGAGCAGGCGCAAGCGGCAGGAGTCGGCGTATTCCCGCGGCGTTATGCCGAGGACCGCCTTGAAACGGCGCTGCAGGTGGAACGGGCTCTGGTGAAACTCCTTGCCCAGGCGTTTGAGTGTGATCGGTTCGTCGAGGTGCTGCTCCAGGAAGCGGCAAATCGCCTTCACGCTGTCGGCTTGCCCGTTGCCGCTGAGCGCTTTCGGACGGCAGCGCAAGCAGGCGCGGTAGCCGGCTTGTTCCGCCTGTTCCGGCCGCAGAAAGAACTGAACATTCTCTCGGCGAGGGCGGCGGGCCGCGCACGATGGCCGGCAATATACGCCCGTTGTCGACACTGCGAACACGAATTCCCCGTCGCGCGCGGCGTCGCGCGCGAGCACGGCGGTCCAACGTGATTCGTCGGCTGCGCGAGATGGATCCGTCGCGTTGGGTTGCTGAGTTGGCATTGGCTTTACGCCTTCCGCTGCGAGTATGGCATTGGTTGTCATAACAAGAAAAGCCTACGGCGACCAGCCTGGAACGGACTATCCGAATCTTGCGGGCAAAGCGAAAAATCACTGCACCAACCGGTCCCCGTTGGTGCGCCTCCCCGGTACAATTTGCGCCGGGCTGCCAGAACGATTAGATTTCCCGTGAACGCTTTTGACTCTCAACCTCGAGGCCTATTGCCATGAAGGATTCTCGTTTGGCGATCTCCCGCTTTCCCATTCTCGGTGGTATCTTGCTGGCCGTGCTGCCGCTGGGCACGGCGCAGAACGCTGCCAAGCATGTACTCAATAGCGACGAACTGAAGAAGGCGGTCCCGACAGAATTCTTCTATCGTGGGCAAAAGGCTCCCGTGCAACTTCGCAATGCCGTCGGATTTCAGCTGACGGACGGTAAGATGGCGCTGGCCGCGCTCGTCGACGCCTCGGGGTATTCGACGGCGATCCAGCAAAAGTACCAGGGCATGTTCGTCACCGAAGCGAAGCTCAATATTGGCGGGTCGGAACTGGCGCCGGGCGAATATGGCTTCGGATTCACCGCGGACGGAAAGTTTGTGGTGATGGACGTGGCCAATAACGATGTGCTCAGTACAGCCTCGCAAACGGATTCGGAATTGAAACGTCCGGTCCCGCTGAAACTCGTGGAGGATGGGGGCGGCTACAAGTTGTACGCAGGAAAGAAGTGGGTCAGCATCAAGACCGAGTAGTCCGTTCTCAGTCTGACAGCGGTTGAAACGGGCCCATCAGCGAACTGACGCCGGCGCGTTTGCGGATCTCGTTCAGCAGTGCGTTTGCGGCGTTCTCATAAGTCTTGTTGGGATCGGAAGGATCGGCCCAGACTGCGTCGTAGATGATCTGCGCGGCTTCTTTCAGGTCGACGTGCAAGGCCGCTTCATGCAGATCGAGGCGCTCCTGCAGGCGCTCATAACAGGCTTTGCAAACCACGGCGCCGGCGTCCTCTCCAGCGCGGTGCTCACCGAGGGTGCAGATTGAGCCCGCCGTATTCATGACTTGGGAGTGCGCTTCCATCAGCTGCGATTTGAACTGGCGTAGAAATTCCTCCCGCTCTTGCTCGACCACGGCGCTATCGGGAACGGGATCGGGAACTGCATGAGTCAGCTTGGGTGGCATCTTCGGCACAACGGGCGAAACCCGCTCGTGGTGATGGCAGGTAGGGCAGATATCCAGATCGGCCGGGTAGTATAGCCGGCACTTGGCGCATGGCAGGCCATAGCCCGCCGGCTTAGCGGGAGAGTCCCCAGCAGATCCGGAGGAATGCGATGGGTCCATGTGGCGCGCTCCTGTATCCTGCGCCGAGGCAGCGAGGGACTTGTTGCCAGGGGCGGCTTGCTGGGTTCGCGTCGCGTTTGTGGCCATCGTCAGTCCTCGATTTCATTGCCGGCATCCGTCCAGGCTTGTCGGCCGTGGCTTTCACTCAGTCTATGCAGGGACTGCGCCTTCCGCTAAGCACCTTGGTACATCGGCTTGCAGTGCTCAAAACCGGCTGCACGGGCGCATCCCCGCCTACTGCGGGTTCGATTCCTTCATCAGCTTGAGCAGTTCTTCGCGGCGGGCCCGATATAACGTCTGCGCCGGATCGAGCCGCGAAGCGGTCTCCAACTCCGACAGGGCCTCATCGTAACGATCCATGCTGGTCAGGCATGCCGCCAGGGAATAGTGATTGTCGGCCGACGAATTCAACCGGACCGCCTCGCGGAACTCTTTTTCCGCGGCCCTTAGCTCCTGTTGCTCGAACAAGACCGTACCCAGCAGGTGATGCGCGACGTCGGAATCAGGGTTGAGGGAAACCGCCAGCCGTAATTCGCGCACGGCTTCCTCCGGCTGGTTGTCCAGCATCAGCGCCTGGCCCAAAATGCGATGCTCGGCCGATCCGGTCGGATTCTGGCGCAGCGCCAACCTCAGTTCGTCGACCGCTCCGTCGTAATTCTTTTTCGCCATGTAAGCGCTGGCCAGGCACGCATGCCCCTGCTGCCACTCCGGATGCTGGCGGTAGAGTTCGTGCAATTCGTCCATGGCGGCGTCGAAGTTTCCCTGATCGCAATAGGTGTTGCCCAGATTGTTGCGGACCGACGCCTCGCTGGGAGCCAGCCGCTTGGCCTCGCGATATTCCGCCACGGCTTTATCGAGGCTGCCTTCTTCGTGCAGGATCAGCCCCAGGTTTGAGTGCGCCTCCCAGAAAGCGGGGCGCAGCTGGATCGCATGTTCGTAGGCAGAAACGGCGGCGGGCATGTCGCCGGCGGCATGCAGGGCGATGCCCATGTCGTAGTAAGTGTCGGCATTGTCAGGGTCGCGGACCAAAGACTCGGCGTAAGCGTGCACAGCGGCCCCGTACTGACCAATGGAATAGTGGCCAAGGCCTAGGTATTGGTAGGCCTCCGCATTCTTCGGGTCGAGGCTGAGAGCAGTGCGGGCCTCGGCGATGGAGTTTGGTCCGTCGTCGAGGCGATAAAACAAGTATGCCAGGGCGCTGTGATTCTCAGGAAGACTGGGCATGAGCCGCGTGGCTTGGGTGAGTTCGTCGAAGGCGTCATCCCACTGCTCCTGGTGGCGCAGCATAGTGCCCAGCGCTAGGTGCAGAGCGGAGTTCTGATCGTCGGAGGCCGTGGCCTTGCGGAGCTGGAGTTCGGCTTCGCGATAATGCTGCCGCCCGGCTTCGGCGTTGGCACTCAGGAGAGCGGGGGGGATGGCCTCTCCGATTTCTGCCGACCGGACGTTCCCCGAACTTACCACCTTCATTAATTCCTTGCCGGCCCCCAGCGCTTCGAGTTGGTGCAATTCGTTATGGGTGGGAAGGGTAGCGAGTCCTCGCTCGTCGACCATGCGGGCGAGCCGGGTGCCGGGTACTCCTGCCGTCAGCCATGCCGCCAGCTGAGTGGTGTTGATGGGCTGGTTCTCGGAAGAAGAAGCGGCGGTGGCCGCCAGAACGAGCATCGAAACGAACAACGCGGCCTTTACTCTCACCGGATTCCCCAACACATGGATTGGCCCATTCGACAACCTCGCTTTTGCTCGGTTGCTCAGGGCAGGCTTGCTGGTGGCGGCTTTGGAGACGACTGCGACCGCGGGCGCCCCGAAAGCTGCCTTCAGAAAAATAGCTCGCCAGCGAACTCCCCGGTAAGGTCACGGAGGTAACCAGGAGGCGTGACTTGCTCTCGCCTTCTCGAAAATCCCACCCTTCGACAAGCTCAGGGCAGGTTCTGAGCTTGCCGAAAGGGCTGGCGTTCTCGCGCAGAGGACGCGCGAGAGATGGGGCACCCGGGATTTTCATCCCGCGAGAAGGGTATACATCTTGAAAAAAACATATATACCTTGGAGCTAAAATCTCTGCTTTGTTGAAGTTGTGAGGATGAGATATGGGGTCTTCCCGGTAAAATCTTGAGGCCGCAGGACTTATTCGTAAAATATTACAGAATAAAGACTTACTGTTGTGGTACGCGGTGGCTTGACGGGTGCCTTGACGGTTGGCTAATTGGTATGTCTTATGGCTAAACACGACTACATCTATTTTAGCAGGCAGGAGGCGATTGGAACGCGAGGGACGGAACTTTAGTTCCTTTGGGGAGAATGGGGTAGCGGGGCGGGGTTATTTTTTGCTTGACAGGCGCGGGGCTGTGGAAAAATTCGGGGTCGTGCCAGGTGCTTTTTGGTAAAAGCCGATTGCCGCGATCGCTGACGGCCAATATGGGAAAGATCTGTGCCGTCGTTGCGAGAGCCTCCGGTTAACAGCGTGCAGAAGCCAACAACACTATTGCAACTGGCCTCAATGCGCGAAATCGCCCTGCTTACAACAAAGATGGCCAGTTACAGCCATACCGTTGTAAATTGGTATTGCCTTGGGGCACGTAGGGGAGAGTCAGGTAATGCGTATCCCCTTGGTTCTACTCTCCTTCGTTTTACTCTCAGATTGTCTGTGTCCGGCGTTTGCTCAAAGCGCGACTCGCGCGAGAACAATCCTCATCCGAAATGTCTCCCGCGCTAACGATCCGATCAGGGTCAAACTCATGGACGGAGCGACGGAATTAAAGAGCGACGGTCGCTCAAGTCCAAATGATTCCTTTTGGAAGACAGGTTTCGAAGCAAATGACGACTGGATCACCCATCTCTCGTTTGCCATCCAGAATGTCTCAGGGAAAAAGATCACCTGCATCATAATCTTCTCCGTTTTTCCGGAAACACCATTCTGGCAAGGCGACAAACAGCCGGTCAGTACCAAAGTGCTTGGCTTTGCCCAAAATCGCGTGGGCCGGAGACCCGAGCACGCATTGCACTCTGGCGATCGCACCTTCCACCCAGATAACGGCGCGCCGTTCGAACTAGCTCCTGGGGAGGAGTTCACGATGTTGATTGAAGATCCAAACAGACGAGTACCCATACCCAATGTGACGGCCCTCGACACAGGAACGATAACGGTCTTCTTCGACGATCGGAGCAAGTGGGTAAGCGTTAACCACAGGAATAGCCGCCCAGCAGTAGAACCCGGAAAATGGACAAAAAAATCGTTCGAGTAATGGGCGGAAAAAATAAGAAATCTGCCGAACTGTGGATTCGCTATCGCTCAACACGGCGCTTAACTGTTGCAATATCCCCATTGAACTCACCTTCCGAGTACCGACGTGAGCGCAAAGGCCTGCTTATGACAATCGTCGCGTTCCACGGGGATTCCGGCGTATCATGATTTTGATGAGCAAGCACCGAATACCGCGTTGGATGAACGTTGTTTGGCTCGTGTTGTTTTTCGGCCTGACGTTCTCATTTCTCGGCGTTGCCATCCGACGCGGTTACGATTTCGTGCAAACGGTCGGATTCTTATTCGGCAACTTCGGTTTAATTTTTGGATTGGGTGTGATTGCAGGCCTTGCTCTATATGGATTGAGCATACTGTTAGAAGGAATCGACGTTCACCGTTCGCATGACGACGACAACGACCACTCGGGCGACATGGCAAACCTAGTTCCTTGATGCTTGGCGCAACATCCCCATTTTACTCATCTTCCCCTCGGCAGGGGCTTTGAGTGCCTGCTTACGACAGTTAGCGGGGCCTACGCCAGAACGTGCCCCGGCACAGTTGCCACTGCTCGAAATATCGCTGTGCCTTCGGCCCCATACGAAGGGTTGATTTCAAGCCCGGAAAGGCCCTGCCCCTGCGCTTTGCGGAGGAGTTGACTTGCCTTCTCAACTTCGCCACTTTTCAGGTCGTAAGCCTGTTCAATGTCTTTCACGCTAAGTTTGTCTGGCGCGATGAGAACAAGGTCGAAGATGATATTTCCAGCCCTGAGACCGCAGATGTTTAGAGCTTCAACGTCAGTCAAAATAATTGTGGAACGTTCTCCCACCACTGTGCGAACGAAGAAACGGGCGCGTTTGTCTGCCGAAAGCCACACACCATCAAAGAAACCGTCGTGCAGATCAGGAAGAGTCGTCATGCCCGTATTTTCTTACACGGAACTGCCAACTGGCGAAATATCCCCATAGCCGCTTTTTGACCCCGACAAAGGCGAACGAACGGCGCAAGGTTGTGAGAATGCCTGATAGCGTCAACCATCCAATGAATCAATGAATCGGAGTAAAATTGGTAGCAAATGCTCGCGTTTCTTAAGCGAATGCGCTGGGCGGCGCTTATGGCCGGCTACGTTGTCGTGGCCACGGTCTGCCAACTGTTCCGTATTGCTCTGCCGATGGACTCCTTTTGGCGCCCGCACAATCTGAGAAGATTCAGGCCCTATTATGTAGCTCCGCGTACCGTGTGTTATTTCCGGGCCATGCCGCCGCGACGCGGTAAATGAGTGAAATCGCCTGTTCTCAACAGTTGCTGGCGACCCCTCAGTTTACAAAGAGAGCATCAAACGCCTTGGGCAAATCTTGAAGTGAAGATATCTGTGCTTGGGCTTTGGGAGCTGCCTCGACCTTAATCTGACCAACCCTCGTTTCAACATCGTACTCACCAAGAGCGCCGTCGAGTAGCAGAAACGCGATTGCCATATAGGCTTTGCGGTCTGTTTCAGAATAGTTCGGGATGAAGACGGTAAGGTCGGCCAGCTGACCATCTCGGATTAGCTGAACTGTTACCGATGTGGCTCGCACGGAAATGCCCTCATACTCGACATCCATTGGCTTTCGTCGAGGGCGAAATTTAACAAACTTCCAGCGGGGTAGTGAGGGAGCCGCTGCGTATAGTGCCTCTACCTGCGGGAATGCTTCCTTAATCCCATCGGCGCTAATGACGAACTCTCGTTTCCCGTCCTCAATTGGGCCGAACTCAAACGTCAGGCTCGGATTGAGCTTGTGCATCTCGGCACCTATCTTGTCGAACGTTTGCTCCCGATTTTTCTCGAAGTTAAACAGCGTGTCTTCGTTGCTTTGGAACCATTTCCAGAAATCTTCCGGCGTTGCTTGAGCGCGTTTGCAGGAAATCGCGAATCCAGCTATGAGGCTCAATAACAGCACGAATGGGCGCTTCATCGGTTATGCCTTCGTCTCCCGAAACAGCATTCTACCGCGTGATTGGCGTAACATCGCGATTTCACTCAATGAAGGGTCCGAACGCTCTCGGGGTAGGCAGCATACTGGCGTTCTGAGAAAAACCGGCTGATGCCGCGAGCGATACGAGCCGGTTTCTACTGCACGGCACCCCGTGATCCTAGCCGCGACCTCGGTGAAGAAGTACGATCCCGCCTTACGTCCGTTAGACCTCAGTAACGCCACGTCGGAGCCATTGTCGATCTGTGGGCTTTGGTCTCAGACTGATCGGTGAATGGGGAGCGAGCGATGAGAACAAGCAGGCGAAGACAGAGGGCTGATCCGAGCAGAGACTGGTATTCCTGGTTGCTGCCAACACTGTGCCTAATCCTGCTCGCTGGTCTGTTGTTGAACCGGTGAAGCGGGACATGTGCAATTGCCTCTCCACTACGTTTATGGGCCATCCAACATCTCCCGCCGTAAGCTCTGCCAGACATAAAAAGGTTAGAGACTCTCGAACGGTTCGAATTCATTTCGTAGGCTGGAGACGTCCAAAATGACCTCTGCATGCAAGGGCGGTGGCAAGTTCGTAGGCAAGTGGAGCGTCAGCGTTCGCAACACTACGCCATGCCCAGTCTGCCGCTCGTCTCAACCGGTAAGACCATATGGCGGTCGCTATAAGATAGCTGACCATCGAGAGCCTGAACCTGAGGCCGGAACAGCACAGGCAGGTCAGAGTTGATCATTCCGCTTGTCGCCAACTTTCGCAGGACTGGTAGGGGTTAACCGCTCATAAATCTCGATTGCGCTCAAAATCCCAGCCTCAGGGTCAAAACGCGTAATCGCCTGGTTTCGCCAACTAAGAGCTACAATCTTGTGGCGCCGGCTTATCGAGCGATCATCGCAATGCCGAGAAACGTCAATCCAAGGGCGTGGAATTAACGGATGGCTATCTCAGTAAATCCGTCTGTCATAGTCTTGGCCGGAACGGGATGGAAGTCGGTGGGGTTGCGGCTGCTAGCTTCGGCGCTGCTACTGATAAGCGGTAGGCAGGATCTAGGGTCGCGAGTCCCCATGGGCGTGTCTGTGCCGATGTCGGTATTTCGTTGTGGCGCGATCCTGTTGATAGCTACTGCTTCGTTCGCACAGAGTCCGCAACCCAATCCAGCGGGGTTAACCGCCGAGGCCATCATGGCCCGCGTCGCAGCTAGTCAGGATCGGATCGAGGCGCTGCGCAAGCAATATGTCTATAAACAACATATCCACATTCTCACGCATAAACCCGGCGGCAAGCTGATGCGGGAAGAGACCGCAGATTACAACGTGGTTCCAACGCCGGACGGCACCAAAAAGAAGCTCACGCTGCTGACCGGCCGCTATTGGCACAAGGGAAGGTACCAGCAGTTTACGGGCGAGCCAACGCCGGAGGAAGACAGTTTCGACGGCGATTTGATCAACGACTTGCGTGATGATTTGTCCGACGACAGAGCCAAGGACGGCTTGGCCAGACGCTGGTTTCCACTGACCAGCAAAGAGCAGAACGATTACGCCTTCAAACTCCTCGGTCAAGAGGTGGAGCAGGGTCGGAGCGTCTACCACATCAGTTTCCAACCAAAGGAAAAGGACGAGGTCCCGTGGTCGGGCGAGGCGTACATCGATGCTGAAGAATTCGAGCCCGTGCGGGTGTTTACCAAGCTGGCAGGGCGCATTCCACTTATGATCCGCGCCCTGCTGGGAATCGATGTTCCGGGAATCGGCTTTAATGTCGTCTATCAGCGGCAGCCAGATGGAGTGTGGTTTCCGGCCACTCTTGGCACCGAGTTCCGGATTCGTGCCGCGTTCGTCATCAACCGGCACGTGTCCGTGTCGTTGGAGAACAGCGCATTCGAGCACACCCACGTGGTAAGCAGGATAAGAGTGATTGGGGAAGTGGAGTGAGCAGCGACCGCATGCCGCCTCGTCCAAACTTTGTTCCTGAGTCGTGCCTGTTATCGTAGTTGGCGTACCATCGCCTGTCACTCATCAACCCAGAGTCAAAACCGTTTTCCTCGTGCTCTTCTTCGTGTTTGTGTTCCTTTTTCTGGGCTTGCTAATGACTTGGTGGTTTGCGGCTATGTACGAGCCCTCCGTGAATCTTCCCCCGGGGGCCGGTGTTGCCCATTCTCTACCTCGCGATGATTGTCGCCAGCACCGAAGTCGGCGCCTGGGTCTACAAGGAGTAGTTCTAGCGACGGTTGACAGCGTGAGGGCGTTAGGGTGCGCGTGAGCGATCCTCTTTCGCCCCGCCGGGGCTGCGATCGTTTCCCAATCTATCCCGCGGCTTGCGCCCCTTCGGCAGGCTCAGGGCAAGCTGTGGGCTTTATTCTTGCGCCGCTTCGCGGCTTCGGAGCGATTGCGCGCTCCACTCCTTTTAGCAACATCGAGCTATGACACAGACTCCTCCGGGACGAGGTCAGATTTCCCACTTTCCCCGGCCCTGAAGCGCCGGGCTATTGTCGGACGCCCCGCCGGGGCTAATCTATCTATTGGTTTGTTCCACTCGCTCACGACAAAACTGGTTCTCACGCACACTCTAAAAGCCCGCCCGTTTGCTGCGCCCTGCTTTCAGGGCTTTGTTGGCCATGTGTACTGGCCGCCGTGCTGGTGGGCCAGGTTGCCGATGTGGCCGGCGCGGGCGGCGGCGACTCCGGTTTCTACCGGCGCGGTCGGATCTTGGCGGGTCTTGATGCACTCGAAGAAATTCTGCATGTGCGAGATGGTGCCATCGCGAAAGCTGTGTGACGTGAGCACGGGATTTTGGCCCTCGTCGAGGCGTTCGCGATAGACGGCAAAGCCATCGCGGTCGATCTTCAAGGTGGCTTCCGTGCCGCGGAATTCAAGGCCGCCCCCGTCGATGGAGGAGTTCATCATGCCCTCGTAGACCACATCAAAGCCGGGATAGCGGAAGGCCGCCTGGATGGTGTCGGGACAATCCCATTGATCGAAAATATATTTGTCGCCCAGCATGTGTGCCTGCTTGGGCTGGTCGGATTTCATGGCCCAGTGCACTACATCGATCCAATGGGTGAACAGGTCCGTCATGGCGCCACCGCCAAAATTCCAGAACCAACGCCAATGACTGAATTTTTCGTCGCTGAAGGGCTGTTCGGGAGCGGAACCGAGCCAAAGCTTCCAATCGAGCGCCGTTTGGTCGATGGGTTTCGCGGCCCAGTCCCGGTGATAGTTCTGCCACCAGTAGGTGCGCACCTGGACAACGCGGCCCAGGCTGCCGGCTTGGATCAGGTCAACCGCATCGCGAAAATGAGTCCAACTGCGCTGCTGCATGCCGCACTGCAGAATCTGCTTGCTGGACCGAACGGCCCGCGTCAATACAGTGCCTTCTTCGATGGTGTGGGTGACCGGTTTTTCCAGGTATACGTCTTTGCCCGCTTTCAGCGCGTCAACTGCCATCGGGACGTGCCAGTGGTCGGGAGACCCGATGATCACCGCATCAATGTCCTTGTCGAGGACTGCACGATAATCCAGGTGGGCCGTCGCAAGCCCGTTCGAACGCTGTTGGAAGGCGTCGCGGTTGGGCCCATAGACGTCGCTGACGGCAACGAGTTGGTAAGGACCTGCCTTGTCGGCGGCATCGAGCAGGCCCTTTGCCCGGTGGCCGGCTCCGATCACTCCGATGCGAATCGTGTCGTTGGCTCCGAATACCCTGGTTGAGGCGAGCGCGGTAAGACCACTGGCGATGAGGAAGCTGCGGCGATTCATCATAATGGGAGGGCCTCCGGTCCGTTGTGCGGGATGATCCTATCAAGTTTCGGCATAGCGCGAATAAGTGAAAATCACCCTTTCTACAAGGGTTAGGTTTCAATTGCCATTATTCAGGGATTGACGTCAGGTTTGCGTTGGTTTGAGGCACGGCAGCCAGTGTGATTGAGATCACATCCTGTCGTGGCGCTGTTCACCGAATGGAACGGGGCTGTGGCGTAAAAGTAAGGCAGACTGTCGGGGTCCGCAGGCTGGGTGCAGCAGGCTGGGTGCACCTTCCCCTTCAGGCTGCCGATAGCGTATGATTTGAGATTGTGGCTGTATCCCTTGGAGGGTCCGATGTTTGAAGGTCTATTTCAACCGACGCACCTGCTGCTGATTTTCTTCATCGCTCTGCTGGTCTTCGGTCCTAAGAAGTTGCCTGAACTCGGGAAAGGCCTGGGCGAGGGAATTCGTGCTTTGAAAGACGGCATGAAGGATCATTCCTCCACGCAGGCTTCCACCCAGGCTTCCAACGAGCAGAGCAAGAACACCGAAACCAAGAGCTAAGGTTCCCGTTGCGCGGGCACTACCTTCTGGGTTTCAAAATCCCTGATTTCTGAGTGCGCCTCTCTGTCTCTATTTTCAGTTTCTGCAACAACGGCAGTTCCGGGTCCTAAATCGTTTTCAAAAATTGAATCTTTCAAATCTGGAGGCTGGCAGTGTTGCGTAAAGTTGGAGTCTTTGCCCTAATTGCGTTTCTAGGACTATCTTCGACCCTTTTCGCAGATCAGATCACCCTCAAGAACGGGGATCGCCTGACTGGCACGGTTGTGAAATCGGATGGCAAGACGCTTGTCCTGCACACCGACGCGGCTGGCGACGTCGAGCTTAAGTTTGATGCGATCCAGGACATCAAGACCGATCAGCCGTTGCACGTGAGCTTGAAAGGCGGCAAGACGGCCGTCGGGCCCGTGACGACCTCCGACAACAAGATCGAGGTCGCTACCAAAACTGGAGGCACGGTAGAGGCGCCGAAAGAAGATGTCACTCTGATCCGCAACGACGCCGAGCAGGCCGCTTACGACAAGTCGCTGCATCCCGGGCTGGTGCACGGCTGGAATGGCGGCGCCAACGTCGGGTTCTCCGTCGCCCGTGGCAACAGCGAAACCGAGAACCTGGCCTTGGCCATCAATGCGGTGCATCCCACGCTCAATGACAAAATCACTCTCTACCTAAGCTCGATCTACACTACCAATCAACTGGCCACTCCCAGCACAGTCGCGAACCTGGTAACGGGCGGCCTGCGCTACGATCGCAACCTGAATCCAAAGTTGTTTGCCTTTGGCGCTGCAGACTTCATGAGCAATGCCCTGCAGTTTCTGGATTTGCGCGGAGTGTATACCGGAGGTTTCGGCTATCACGCCATTGGAACGGATAGTACCACCTTCAACCTTTTGGGCGGCGTGAACTACACGCACGAAACGTATTCCAACGGCACTGAAGTCCTGCCGGTCACGACTCCTCCGATCTTTGCCTCCTACGGCGTGACCAACCGCTTTGTGGCGCTGACGCTCGGCGAGGAACTGAATCAGAAGCTGGGGAAAAGCACCGTGGTGACAGAGAATTTCTACTTCTATCCGGATCTGCAGCAGACTGGCGAATACCGGGGAGTGTTCAACTTCGGCACTGTCACCAAGATCAGTAAATGGCTGGGTTGGCAGAACCAGTTCGGCGACATTTATGTGTCGAATCCGCCGATTGGAGCCAAGAAAAATGACCTGATTCTCACCACAGGTCTGAGTTTCTCATTTACGCACTAATCCCGCAAGACGATCGGGCGAAATGGGGTTTTTTCTTCGGAGTGGCTTGATCTTCTCTAATCGATGCCGTGAATGCGCATGCTGACCAGTTGATCGATGCTCAAGTCGTGCAATCCGCGGGATCGCAGGTCGCTGATATATTCCGGCGTCACGTTGTGAATTCGCATCGCGATCAACTCGTCCGGATCAGGATGCGAAAACCCGAGCCCCTGCAGCTTCGAAATAAAGTCCGGTGAAACGCCGTGAATGCGGAATGCGATCAGCTTCTCGAGGTCGACGTGGTCGTAGCCGCGCTGCCTGAGTTCCGCCATCCATTCCGGAGTTGCGCCGTGAATTCGCAGGGCAATCAGCGTGTCTTCGTCCGGCGAGTAACCCGCTTGATGGAGGCTCCGAACCATCTGCGGAGTCACGCCATGGATGCGGAAGGCGACCAGTTTGTCGCCGTCGGAAACCTTCAGTCCCTCGGCCCGCAGATCTTCGATAAACGCCTGGTCCACGCGGAAGATGCGGAAGGCAATCAGCTTGTCGGAGTCGAGGTCGCTGAGATTTTCGTTCTTCATCTGTTTGGCGAACTCGAGGCTGACGTCCTGAACCGCCATGGCAAACTGCTTCTCGTCGTCCACGGAGAAGCCCACGGAATTCATCTCGCGCGCGTAGTTCGAGTCCGGCTGAAAATGAAAGATGCCCGCGCCCTCGCCATCTTTCAGGAATCCCTCGCAGTCGATCTTGCCCGCGTCGCGGGTGATGGTGAAGTGAACGTCCTGGCGTCCGGACTTCGAGAAATCCACGCCCGGAAACGACGCTGCCGGCCAGTCAGATTGGTGGCTGGACGTCCCTCCGTGATGGTGCTCGATCAGCGAAAACTCGACCTTGCCCGGAGTGTCGGACTTGCTGATCGTCCAATCGCCGCTGCGTATTTCCGCGGCTCGATTCTCGACCGCAAGCGCCAGAATGCAGGAAGCAAAAACCAAATATGTGAAAATGCGACGCATTCTCATAAATCTCCTCCGTATCGAACTTGAGGTAGTAACTGCTGGTGTGGTGACGGGCGCCCTTCGACTTCGCTCAGGGCAGGCTATTCGAGTGTGCGTGAGAACTTCAGTCGTCCCTCCGGGACGAGGTCAGAGTTCCCACTTTCCCCGGCGCTGAAGCGCCGGGCTATTGTCGGACGCCCCTCCGGGGCTAATCTATCTATTGGTTTGTGCCACTCGCTCACGAACAAACTGGTTCTCACGCACACTCTATTCGCCCGTCCAAGCTGGGGCGAAGCCCCGTGCCCTATAGATCGGCCTTTGGCTCCAGAATTCCCAGCTGCCGAAGCTGAATCAGTTTCTGCAGGGTCAGGTCCTTGAAGCCGTGCTGGCGAGCCCGCTCGATGAACTCGGGCGTGACATCCTGAATTTTGGCGCTGATGATCTCGTGGACTTCCAGCTTGAACCCCGCCGATTGCAACGCCTTCACGTATTCCGGCGTGACATCTTGTATGCGCATGGAGATGAGTTCGTTGGTCGCCGGTTTCAGGCCAAGCGCATGAATCTCGCGCACATATTCCGGAGTGACGTCCTGGATACGCATGGAGATGGCGTCATTCGCGCTGGGATCAATACCCAGTTCGTGCATCTCCTTCAAATATGTTGGAGTGACGTCCTGAATTTTGAGCGAGAGGACTTGATCGACGGTCACCGCGAGGCCAGCAGCACGGAGTGCGCGAACATATTCCGGAGTTACACCCTGGATTTTCAGCGAGATCAGGTGGTCGACATCGGGATCAATTCCAGCTTCTTTGATCCCGCGATAGTATTCGGCGTCGGCACCCTGGATCTTGAGCGAGATGAGGTGATTCTCGTCGGGATTGAGGCCAGAAGCCTTCAGTTCGTGGACGTATTCGGGCGTAACGTCCTGCACGCGCATCGCTACCAACTTCTCAGCGTCCGGATGTAAGCCTAGCTCTCGCAAATCCCGCACATATTCGGGCGTAACATTTTGGATTTTCATGGCGATGAGTTGGTCGACGGTCAAATCGCCAAGCCCCGCGGCTTTCATCTCTTCAATGTAAGAGCCAGCGGTTGGTTCGCTGCTTTGCGGGTGAGCGGGAGACGGCTTCGGCGTCGGCGCACTTCTGGGTGCGGATTGTGGCGTCGGACTCGGCGTAGACGCGGCTTGCGCGACGAAGGCGATTTGTGGTTTGGGCCGTGCCATTCCCAGCAAAGCGTTGCCCGCGATGATCGCCGCCGTCAGACAGACAATGCTGGCGCTGAGTCCGACACCGCGCCTGCCTTCTCCGAGGGTCTTGAGGCCAAGCACGCGCACGATGCGCTCGGTGAGCGGACCGCGGTTGGCGGCCATCGCAAAAGCAGGCGCGCTGCGCCATTCTTCCATCAACGTGAGGGCGCGCGCATATTCCACGGCGTTGCCGCACATGGAGACGGCTACGTCATCGCAGCAATGTTCGCGCTCGGCACGAATCTTCTTGTTCAGCCACCAAACTGCGGGATGGTAGAAGAGCAACGTCTCCACCAAAACTTGAAATACATTCACAAAGGCGTCGAATCGCCGGATGTGCGCCAGTTCGTGGGCGATTACGGCTTGCAACTGCTCCTCCGAAAGACCGGTGAGAGCGGTTGCCGGAAGGAACACGATGGGGCGAAACCATCCGATCACCGCCGGAGCTTGCACCCACTTGCACTCGCAGTAGGTAATGGCGCGGCTCAGGCCGATCCGTTCCTGAAGCGTGTAGCAGATCTCGAGTACGCGAGGGCCTACGATACTGGAACTTCTGCGGCGTTCGCGAGCGATCAGCAGAAAACCACCTGCGGTGCGAAGGCTGAAGAAAGCCACGCCGAGCAGCCAGACTTCAACTGTCCAGGCTTCGACGACCCGGGCTTCAATCAACCTTGGGAGCGCACTGAGCGAACTCGAGACCGGTGCAGACCGAGCCTGATTCCTCGCCGTGTTCTCCGCGAACGCAACTGGCGCAGGCGCCTTCACGGCTTCGGCCCGAGGCAGGACCTGCCCTGGGTGATCCTGAGAATAGAAGAAAGTGGCCACGGGCGCTAGCAGCATGAGAAGCAGCGCACCGATGCCTAACACATAGCGAACCGAGGCACGACGGCAGAGAGCCATGGCCGCTGCGGCCAGCGCCGCAAGAGCCGTCCCTTGCCACAGAAAATGGAGGAGAGCCCATCCAAGAGAGTGCATCGTGGCTGGCGAAAACCACGTCATTATGGCTGTAGTGGTTGAGATCATCTGGGGCGGCTCCTTTCGTATTCGTCAAGCAAACGGCGCAGTTCGTGGATCTCATCCGCGGAGGCTTTGCCGCCGGCGAGCGCGTGCATCATGAGTTGGCTCGCCGACCCTTCGAAGACACGCTGCAACATGTCCCCGGCAATCTGCCGCTTGGTCTGCTCGGCGGGCAGGCATGCTTCATAGACGTGCGCGCGCTGGGTTTCGTTTCGGCGAACGGTGCCTTTGGTGGTCATGATCTGCAGCAGTTTCAGGACCGTGGTGTATCCCAGGGACTTCTTTTCGCTGAGCGCTTCGTGGACTTCGCGCACGGTCGAGGGGCCTCGAAGCCAGAGCACGCGAAGAATCTCAAGTTCCGAAGCGGTGGGTTTCTGCGGAGTCTGTCGCATGCGGGAGACAATACTACGAAGATATTCGTAGTGTCAACGAAAATCTTCGTAGATGCCGGTTTTTCTTTGGCCGCCCCATATTTCTGGCCGATAACACCGAATCCGCGGGCGGACCGGCTTTGTACGACAGGGCCGACGGGATTCGCAGCAATGGTTCAGCTCGCGGAGGCTTGCAGCAGCCGTCTCGTGTTCGACTGGCCCTCGTCGCGTGGACGCCTCTGCTCCAGAAGGGGCTCCATCCACAGGCGGACAAGCGAAGGGAAAGTACCCCTCCCATATTCAGGATATAACGCACCCGGGGACTTGCGGCAAGACCCGGCTCGTGCCGTAGAGTCGCTGGCGTCGGCCGGATCTTCTGGCCAAGACCACAACTGTCTGGAAAGTAGGAGGAGCGACATGAGGGCATTAGTGACCGAACATGCGGTGGTGATTGCCGGCGGCGGTCCGACGGGGATGATGTTGGCGGGCGAGCTCGCGTTGGCGGGTGTCGACGTCGCCATTGTCGAACGACGCCCCAGCCAGGACCTCACGGGCTTGCGCGCAGGGGGTCTGCACCCACGCACCATCGAGGTTCTCGACCAGCGCGGAATCGCCGATCGCTTTGTTTCGCAAGGGCAGGTGGTTCGGAGAGCACCGTTCGCAGATAGTACTCTCGACATCAGCGACCTCCCGACTCGCCACAACTACTTTCTCGCGCTCTGGCAGACCCGCATCGAGCGCATCCTGGCCGACTGGGTCGGCGAGTTGACGGTGCCGACCTATCGCGGACATGAAGTGACGGGTTTCGCCCAGGACGACACCGGCGTCGACGTCGAGCTTTCCGACGGCCGATCATTGCGAGCGAAGTATCTCGTCGGCTGCGACGGGGGGCGCAGCCTGATTCGCAAGAAAGCGGGTATCGACTTCCCAGGGTGGGATCCGTCAACCAGCTACTTGATTGCCGAGGTCGAGATGGCCGAAGAGCCGGAGTGGGGCCTCCGCCGCGGTGAAAAGGGCATCAACGCTGTGGCCAAACTCGACGACGGCAAGGGCGTGCGCGTCGTGCTGAATGAACCGCACGTCGTGCAGCGCGACGAGCCGACCCTCCGCGACGTCCGCGAGGCGCTCATCGCCGTCTACGGGACGGATTATGGTCTTCGCAGCGCCACCTATATCTCCAGGTTTACCGATATGGCCCGGCAGGCAGCGTCCTGCCGGGACAAACGCGTGCTTCTGGCCGGCGACGCCGCACACGTGCATTCCCCGAAGGGTGGACAGGGCCTCAACGTCGGAGTGCAGGACGCGGTGAATCTGGGATGGAAGCTCGCCCAGGTGGTTCATGGGAGATCGCCGGAGAGCCTATTGGATACCTACCATGCCGAGCGGCACCCAGTCGGTGCCCGCGTGTTGCGCAACACCATGGCGCTCACCGCGGTCGACCGCGGTGACGATCGAATCGGGGCCTTGCGCGAGATGCTTACCGAACTGCTGCAGATGGACGCGCCTCGCAAGCAATACGTCGCGATGATGTCTGGTCTGGACGTTCACTACGACTTTGGTAAGGGACACCCGCTGCTCGGACGCCGCATGCCTGATCTGGATCTGGTGACCGCTAGCGGCCCGCTGCGGGTCTTCACCCTGTTGCACGATGCCCGGCCGGTGCTGCTCAACCTCGGCGAGCCCGGCGGCTTCGACATCAGTCCATGGGCAGATCGCGTTCAGTTGATCGACGCGACATACGTGGGTACGTGGGAGCTTCCGGCAATCGGGACGGTCACGGCTCCGAGCGCCGTTTTGATTCGGCCCGACGGATACGTGGCGTGGGTGGGAGACCTGACCCAGCGGGGGCTCGCCGACGCGCTGACCACTTGGTTCGGACCGCCTGCTGCAGCTTAGCGCACCGGCTTCCAAGATCGTTGCGTTAGGACCCTTGCTCGATGAGTTTTTTCAGCCAGCACTTGGCAATCATGACTGGTTCGACGTAGAGTACTGTCGTCTTATATCCAGGGTTCCCAACAGTCCCAAACAAGGAGCGCGCTCCCATGCGTCACGCAGTCATTGTGTTGGCGGCAGTGTCGTGCCTGAGTCTTTTCGCCCACGCGCAGACCGCCGAAGAACTCGTCAGCAAGAACATTCAGGCGAAGGGCGGCATCGACAAGATGAAGGCGATCAAGTCCCTTCGCATGACCGCCAAGTTCATTGGAGGCGGGGGATTCACCGCGAATGTTGGGCAGGAGAGTTTGCGTCCCAATCTGGTGCGCCAGACTTTCTCGCTGCAAGGGATGACCGCCGTCACGGCTTACGACGGCACCACGGGCTGGCAGATCCAGCCATTTGAGGGGCACAAGGATCCGCAACTGCTGGGCGAGGACGAACTTCGCGGCCTGGTTCTGGATGCCGACTTCGATGGTCCTCTAGTCGATTACAAAGATAAGGGGAATACGGTCGATTACCTGGGCCACGACGTGGTGGACGGCGACGACGCTCTGCGGCTGAAGGTCACGCTGAAAAATGGCGACATCCTTTACTACTACCTCGACCCCGATACGTTCCTCGAGATTCGCAGGGATAAACAGGAATTCATTCGCGGTTCCGTTCACGAGAGTGTGATGGAACTGGGTTCCTATAAGCCAGTGGCGGGGGTGATGTATCCCTTTTCTATGACGCAGGGGTCAAAGGCGAATCCTGCGCAGCAAACGATTAACGTAGAGAAGATTGAAGCAAATGTGTCGATCCCCGAGTCGGACTTCGCCTTACCGGCGTCTTTGAAGCCGGGAGCGAAAGCGGACGCTGCGAAGAAGTAACCAGTTCGGGTTTAACCGCTGTGAACGAAATCTTGTGCCGCCAAAAGATCTGAACAAAGAGGACTTCGAATGATGAATGCATGCGCTATTTATCGCCATTTGCAGATGAAATTGAGCTGGTGCCTGGGTATCGCCCTGCTCGGTTGTGCGGTCTTAGCGTCCGCCCAGAGTGGCTACAAATTCGATGCTGCCACGGTGTCGGGGCTACCCGCGCGAAACATCGGCTCTGCTGCCATGAGCGGGCGTGTCGCGGCGGTCGACGCCGTGGAGCAGGACGGGCGGACCACAGTGTTCGTGGGCGCGGCTAGCGGTGGGGTTTGGAAGTCGGTCGATGGCGGGACGACCTTCAAATCGGTTTTCGATCGCGAGAGCGTGCAGTCCATCGGGGCGGTGACGATTGATCCGTCGAACCCCAAGACGGTTTGGGTGGGCAGTGGCGAGGCTTGGGTGCGCAACAGCGTTTCCATTGGCGATGGCGTTTACAAGTCGACGGATGGTGGAGAGAACTGGACCAACGTTGGACTGAAGGACAGCGAGCACATCGCGAAAATCCTGGTCGATCCGGGCGACGGAAATAACGTCCTGGTCTGCGCGATGGGGCATCTATGGAACGACAACGACGAACGCGGCGTTTACAAGACGACTGATGGAGGCAAGACGTGGAAGAAAGTACTGGCCGGGGCCAATGGATCCTCGGGATGTGCGCTTCTGGCCATGAGCAGACAGGAAGCCAAGACGATTTACGCGTCGATGTGGGATTTCCGGCGCCAGGGCTGGACCTTCCGCTCCGGCGGGCCGGGCAGCGGCCTGTTCAAGTCGACCGACGGTGGCGACCACTGGAGTGAAATTAGCGATAGCAACGGCAAGGGCCTTCCGGCCAAACCCTGGGGCCGCCTGGCGGTTGCGGTCGCGCCGGCCAAGCCGCAAGTCGTGTATGCCAACATTGAAGCGGAAAAAGGACACGGGCTTTACCGGTCGGACGATGCGGGAGCGAACTGGACCAAGCTCGATGCCAGTAACTACATGTTGTGGCGTCCGTTTTACTTCGGCAACCTGATCGTCGATCCCAAGGATGAGAACAAGATCTTCAAACCGGACAACCCGCTGCTTCTCAGCCCCGACGGCGGCAAGAGCTTCAACGTGGTCTCGGGCACCGCGCACGGCGACTTCCACGATGTCTGGATCAATCCCAAGAATACGAGCATCGTGTATGCCACCGACGATGGCGGCGTGTGGCGCAGCGAGGACGGCGGCAATCGCTGGAAGCACCAGATGAACTTGCCGATTTCGCAGTTCTACCACGTCAGCACCGACAGTTCCGATCCGTATCACGTCTACGGTGGGCTGCAGGACAATAGTTCGTGGGTGGGAGATTCGTCGTATCCGGGCGGGGTTTCAAACTCACGCTGGGAGAACATGTTCGGAGGCGATGGCTTCTGGATGTTCGAGGACACGTCCGACCCGGACTACCTCTATGCGGAGGCGCAAGGCGGCGAGATCGGCCGGGTGAACCGCTACACGCACGAAATTCGCGGACTCAAGCCGTGGCCCAACTACGGGGAGAAGAAGTTGCGCTTCAACTGGAACACGCCGATCCACATGAGCCCGAACGAAAAAGGGACGATTTATATCGGGGCACAGTTCCTGTTCCGGTCGCGCGACCACGGGCAGTCCTGGGACCGCATCTCGCCCGATCTCACGACCAACGATCCCGAGAAGCAGAAGCAGGAAGAGTCGGGGGGCGTGACCATCGACAATTCTTCGGCGGAAATGCACACCACGATTTATTCGATCTCGGAGTCGCCGAAGAACGGCCAGATCATCTGGGTGGGAACCGACGACGGCAACCTGCAGATCACGCGCGATGGCGCCAAGACCTGGACCAACGTTGTGGGCAACATCAGCGGTCTGGGCAAGAATTCGTGGGTGTCGACTGTAGAGGCCAGCCGCTTTGACGAAGCCACGGCTTACGCGACTTTTGATCGCCACAATTTCGGCGACATGACGCCTTATGCCTACAAGACGACCGATTACGGCAAGACCTGGACCGCACTTCCGGTGCAGGAGAGCGGGGCGCGCGGATACGCCCACGTGATCAAGGAAGATTCAGTAAACCCAAGTCTGCTTTTTCTGGGCACGGAGTTTGGTCTGTGGATTTCCATTGATGGCGGCCAGCATTGGGCGCAGTACAAAGGAAGCAACTTCCCGGCGGTAGCGGTCGACGATATTGCTGTGCAGGCGCGGGAAAGCGACCTGGTGCTGGCGACGCACGGGCGCGGCATCTGGATCATCGACGACATCTCGGCGCTGCGGGCGTTGACTCCCGATTTGATGTCGAAAGAGGCCACCCTCATTCCGGGCAAGGCGGTTCAGTATTTCGATACCTTCGGCGGCTGGTCCGATGGCGACGAAGCGTTCACCGGCCGGAACCGGCCTGGGGATGCGCAGATTACCTACTACCAGAAGGGGCGACACATTTTCGGCGACCTGAAGATCGAAATCCTCGATCAAAACGGCAAGCTGGTCGACAGCGTGGCGGGAAGCAAGCACCGCGGCCTGAACCGCGCAAGTTGGTCGATGCACGTGAAAGCGCCCGCGGTTCCACCGGCAGCTACGGCGCTGTTCGAAGCGTCCCAAGGCCCTCGTGTGCTGCCAGGCGCTTATACCGTGAAGATGACCAAGGGCGACAGCGTCTACACCGAGCAGTTGAACGTGGCTCTCGATCCGCGGGCGAAGTTCTCGCTGGATGACCGCAGAGCGCAATTCGATATGGCGATGAAGATCTATCACACCATCGAACATATGACCTGGGCGGTCGAAGCCATTGAGGGTGTGCGCGATGGCGCCAACGCAAGGGTGGAGAAGGTGACGGAAAAAGATCCGTTGCGAAAGCAACTGCAGGATCTTGCGGCCAGTTGCGACGCACTCCGGTCAAAGATTGTGGCCACGAAGGAAGGCGGCATGATCACGGGAGAAGAGCGCATCCGCGAACTGCTGGGTCAGCTTTACGGCGCTGTCAATTTCTACGAGGGCCGTCCGACGGACTATCAGGCAGCGCGCTCTGATTCGCTGGCCCATGAACTGGAGGACGTGATCGGGGATTTCCAGAAACTCACGCAGAAGGAACTGGCTGGAGTCAATACAGGATTGAAGAAGAAGAAGGCGGAAGCAATTTCTGTGCTGACCGAGGCGGACTGGCAGAAGAAGCGAGCGGCCGAAGGCGGATCGGGGGCCGGTGCGGGGATGAGATTCTTCGCGCAGGCAGGCCGGGAGCGCGATTAGGGCATTTTCAGTCACAGCGTGAACCAAACCACCTTGTCATCCCGAGCGAAAGCGAGGGATCCAGGTCCTTGCATGCAGCACCATTGTCGCCCTGACAACAAACACCTGGATCCCTCGCTGTGCTCGGGATGTCAGATCGCTGTGGGTCCTGGCAACTGTAAAGCCGGACTAGTCGAGCTGTTACGTCCACGTCGTGATGAAACTCGGTGGCGGCTGGGATCCTGCCCGTCGCACCTGCGTGAGAAAATCACAGCGGCCATCCTGTCCATTGATTCCCAACGGCGAGGCGAGTAGATTGGTTTGTCCCCAAATAAGACATCATCGAGAACTGTGGAGATTCCCATGCTAAAACGTTTCACGATCTGGATATTTCTGTGTGCTGGACTCGTAACGCTCTCGTTTGCGGCCGAGGAGAATGCGTGCAAAGGCGATCCCGATAAGTGGCAGCAGCTTTATAACGGCAAAGATTTGACCGGCTGGAAGCACGTAGGCCCGGGCGGAGACGCAGTGGAGGACGGTTTGATCCGGACCCATGGCGGAATGGGATTGCTTTACTGGACCGGCGGGAAAATTGGCAATTGCATGATTCATGTCGTATACAAAATGCGCGACGAGAACGACAACTCTGGAGTGTTTATCCGCATTCCGGTTGAGCCCCGCGAAGAGTGGATGCCGGTGCACTACGGCTTCGAAGTGCAGATCGATAATCACCCGGAAACCTCGAAAGAGGATGAGTACCACGAGACCGCCATGTTGTATTCGTTGACCAAGCCCCTGGTTAAGCATGCATGGAAGCCGGGTCCGGAGTGGAACACGATGGACATCACACTCGAAGGGTCGCGCACGGTGGTCATGCTCAACGGGGTCAAAGTCACAGACTACAAGGACGGCGATCCGGTGCCGGAGCGCAAGTTCGACTTTGAGCCGCAGCGCGGTCCGCGGCCCAACTTCGGCTACATGGGCCTGCAGAACCATAGCGACAACGACATCGTGTTCTTCAAGGAAGTGGCCATCAAGCCTCTTAAAAAGTAGGGAGATTCGAGCGGTAGTCAGGGTTAATCCATTCGGAGGGATTCTTATGAAGAGTAAGGTTTCGCGACGCGCATTCCTGCAGGGCAGCGCTGCTGCCGCCGCTGGCGGGCTGTTGGTTTCAAAAACCGTTTTGCTCGAGGCGCAGCCGATGCCGCGCGCGGTAGCGCCGAGCGATCGCGTCCGCTTTGGCATGATTGGAATTGGAATGCAGGGCTCCGGACTGTTGGGCGGGGCGATCACGCTTCCTGGTGTGGAGTGCGTGGGCGCTGCGGACTTGTACGACGGGCGCCACACTCTGGCCAGGGAAATTACCGCCAACCCGAGCCTGCCCACTACACGCCACTATCAGGAACTGCTCGATCGCAAGGACATCGATTGCATCGTGGCGGCGGTGCCCGATCACTGGCACCGGCGAGTGGTCGTCGACGCCTGCAATGCCGGCAAGGACATCTATTGCGAGAAGCCCATGTCGCACAACGTGGCCGACGGGTTGGCCATGGTGGACGCGGCGCAGAAGAACAATCGCATCGTGCAGATCGGCTCGCAGCGGGTCAGTTCCGTGTTGTGCGCCAAGGCGAACGAACTGTACAAGTCCGGCGCGATTGGCGACGTGGAAATGGTGGAGCTCACACTGGGGCGCAACGATCCGACCGGGGCGTGGGAGTATCCGCCGCCGCCCGATCTTTCTCCGCAGAACCTGGATTGGGACACGTGGCTCAACGATGCACCCAAAGTTCCATTCAACAAGTATCACTTTGCGCGCTGGCGCTGCTGGAAGGCCTACGGAACGGGCGTCGCCGGCGATCTGATGGTGCACCTCATCAGCGGAATGCTGGTCACGCTGGGATGGAACGAAATCCCGCGGTCTGCGACTGCGATGGGCGGCATTTTCCGCTTTCCGGACGGCCGGGACATGCCGGACTTTCACACCGTGCTCTTCGACTATCACGGAATTCCGGTTTATGTCCGCCTGGACCTGGGCTGCGAAACTCCGGAACTGGCGCGCTTCATGGGGCCGAAGGGGCTTCTTGATGCTGGCGAGTACGAGTTGCGGCATTCGGAGCAGGCCGGAGTGGACACCGATCCCAGCTACTACAGTTTCAGTTTTCCGGCGAAGATGCGGGAACAGTACGTTAAGGACTGGCACGCGGAGCGCGATCCGAAGCTCGGGATGGAACCTGTGCACGAGGATATTGTGTATAAGGGCCACGATTGGGACGACGTGCGGCCGCATCTGCAGAATTTCTTCCAGTCGGTCAAATCACGGAAGCCGGTGACCGAAGATGCGGTCTTCGGCAATCACGCGGCTATCGCGTGCCACATGGCGAACGAGTCGTATTTCCGCAAACAGCCGGTGACGTGGGACGAGGCGTCGAAGACGATTAAGTCCTAGCGGGAGAGAACATGCACACCTCATTCCTTCCATCCGGGAAGAACCGGAGGATCATTCCGGTTCTTCTTGGTTTTTTCGTCTTGAGTGTTCTGGCGGCGGCTCAGGAACTGCCTACGGCCAAACCGGAATCGGTCGGGCTGTCGTCGGAGCGTCTGGCGCGAATCGACGCGGCGGTGCAGCGCAGCATTGACGACCAACGAATCGCAGGCGCGGTCACGCTCGTGGTCCGACGCGGCAAGGTGGCGTGGTTCAAGGCGCAGGGCATGGCGGACCGCGAGGCCGCGAAGTCTATGCCGCCGGATGCCATGTTCCGCATTTGCTCCATGACCAAGGCCATTACAAGCGCGGCCGTCATGATGCTGTATGAAGAGGGCCGGTTTCTGCTCGACGACCCGGTCTCGAAGTACCTGCCGGAATTCAAGAATCCGAAGGTACTGGTGAAACCGGCGTCGGGCGAGCCGTACACAATCCCCGCGACGAAACAGATCACGATTCGCGATCTGCTCCGCCACACATCGGGGATTACGTACCACTGGAATGACGACCTGGGCCCGATGTACGAGAAAGCCGGAGTAGCGAGCGGGCTGCTGCAATACGATGGCACCATCGGCGACATGGTGACCCATCTTGCGGGCCAGCCGTTACTGTTCAATCCCGGAGACCGCTTCGAATACAGCCTGGGCGTCGATGTGCTTGGCCGGCTGGTGGAAGTAGTTTCTGGCAAGCCGCTGGACGAATTCTTCCGCACCCGCATTTTCGAACCGCTAGGGATGAAGGATACTTATTTCTATCCCCCCGAGAACAAAATCGATCGACTGGCTACCGCTTACACGTACTACCCAGACAAGGGATTGAATCGTTTCCCGGACACGCCGATCCGGGAAGGATCCTTTGTTTATTCCGCGGATTATCCGACGCGGGGCCCGAAAAAGTTGTTCTCCGGCGGGGCGGGCCTGGTCTCAACCGCAATGGATTACGCGCGCCTCTGCCAGATGATGTTGGATAACGGCAAGGTCGGTAACACACATCTGCTGAGCCGCAAGACGGTCGAACTCATGACGCAGGATCATCTCGGGAAGATCAGCACTGATATGGGTTTCGGTCTCGGTTTTGGAGTGGAGGGTGTGAAGGGGCCGCTCTCCGAACTCGGATCGGTTGGGGAGTACAACTGGGGAGGCTTCTTCTACACCGGGTTCACGGTCGATCCGAAAGAGCAAATGATCGTCATCTTCATGGCGCAATTGCATCCCACTGGAGGTTTGACCCTAGATCGCCAGGTGAACGAACTCGCGTATCAGGCGATCATCGACTGAGCACGGAGACTTGAGGCAATCTCATAATGAACCGAAGGAGTAGGAGCGCGCATTCCTCAGGGGCTAAAGCCCGCATCTTTATTGGCTCTGGCCGGCACGGCTGAAGCCGTGCCCTTCCCGGATCCGATTTATGAGGTAGCCTCTGGTCTTATCGTGCAAGACTCCGGGCGAGTTGCTTCGGATCGACCTTCTGCTCGACCCGGATGTTTTCTTCTCCCGGATCGAAAACTCCGTGCATCAGCACGGCCGCGACGAGCATGAAGCAACCGCCGGCCACGACGGCGATCAGGCGGTTGTTGTGGAGCAGGTGGTTCATCACCCAGCCGAAGAACAGTGAAGCGATAATCTCCGGGGTCACGATGAAGAAGTTGAAGATGCCCATATAGACACCGGTCTTCTCTTTCGGCAACGATCCGGCGAGCACTGAATAGGGCATGGAAAGGGTGCTAGCCCACGCCACGCCGACGCCCACCATAGTCAGCAGCAAAACATATTTGTCGTGAATCAAAGCGACGGAGATCAGTCCGAGCCCTCCTGCGACTAGGCACAGGCTGTGCGTGTGCTTTCGTCCGATGGTGCGAGCGATGACGGGAAGAAAGAAAGAGAAGGCGAAACACACGGCGGAGTACAAACCGAAACAGATACCTCCCCATTCGACGCCGGCGGAATAAAGAGGCGATGTGGTATCGGGGGCAGCGAAAACGTTACGCGCAACGGCTACCGGGAAATACAGCCACATGCAAAACAGTCCGAGCCAGGTGAGGATCTGCACGGGGGCGAGTTGGCGCATGGTCTTGGGCATGTGCGCAATCGAATCGAAAATCTCCGAGGCATTGGTGGTTAGGCTACGCTTCTCGCTTTTCATTTGGCGGAAGGCGTCCATGTCCTCCGGCGGATATTCTTTGGTGGTGACGATGGTCCAGAGAACCGCTCCCAGGAACACGGCGGCACCGCTGTAAAACGAGATGCGAACCGTCAGCGGAATGGCGTGTCCCGGGGCACCGGCTCCGAGGTGAAGCCAGTTCGTCAGCATCCAGGGCAGCGCGGAGGCGACCACGGCGCCGAGGCCAATGAATAGACTCTGCATGGCGAAGCCGCGGGTGCGCTGTTGCTCCGGGAGCAGGTCGGCGACGAATGCGCGGAAGGGCTCCATGCTGATGTTGATCGATGCGTCCAGAATCCAAAGCAGGCCGGCAGCCATCCAGAGCACCGAGGAGCGCGGCATCATGATGAGGGCGAACGAACTGAGGATGGCGCCGGTGAGGAAGTAGGGGCGGCGGCGGCCGAGGCGTCCCCAGGTGTGGTCGCTGGCGTGGCCGATGATGGGCTGCACAATCAGTCCGGTTAGTGGGGCGGCGAGCCAGAGGATTGGAATCTGGTCGGCGCGGGCACCAAGGTATTCGTAGATGGCGCTCATGTTGGCCATTTGCAGCCCCCAGCCAAACTGAATGCCGAAGAATCCGAAGCTCATATTCCAGATTTGCCAGAAAGATTTGGTTGGCTTGTCCACGTGGGCCGCCTCAACTTGGAGTTGCATTCCAGCCGAACTATCTTCTTGTTAACGTACTCTAAGTCGTCATCTAACGGTCATAGAGCGTAACCATTTCCTTGAGTCTGGCGGCAGTTTCGTCGCTGGCGGCACCGGGTTTCATGCGCCATTTCCAATAGCCGCTGGGCACGCCGGGCAGGTTCATGCGTGCTTCGCTGCCCAAGCCAAGAATGTCCTGCATGGGCGCGATGGCGGTGTTCGCGACGGACGACATGATGCCGCGGAGCATGACCCAGTGGATCGGTTCATTTTCGAAGCCGAGATAGGCGCGTGCGTGAGCGTGCTCTTTGATCACATCTTCAGGGGTGCGAGTGCTGTCGCCGGCACCGCTGCTGTTCCACCAGCCCACCACCGTGTCGTTGTCGTGCGTGCCGGTATAGGCCACCAGGTCGCGCACATAATTGTGCGGCTTGAATGTGGGCCCTTGCGGATCTTTGCCGAAGGCGAACTGCAGGATGGCCATGCCGGGAAGACCAAACTCGCAGCGGAGAGCCTCGACTTCCGGAGTAATCACACCAAGGTTCTCGGCGATGATGGGCAGATCGCCGAACTCTTTGCGAAGGACAGAAAAAAGGTCAGCACCTGTCCCTTCACCAGCGGCCATTGATTGCCGTGGTTTCGGAAGCGGG
>CAVYHM010000017.1:0-110099 GCA_963768265.1 uncultured Acidobacteriaceae bacterium | reverse complement strand
CGCGCTTGTCGTCATTCACTTCTGGATAGTCGGCTATCCCGGAAACTGCACCACTACCCCCAGCGCGAGCCACGGGTGCGGGCTGTACTTGCAGCCCGCGCAATACGTGCGGCTCTACTTGGAGCCCGCGCAATAATTGATCGAGATGTTAAAATAGAACATGCTCGAATCGCGCATTCTGAGCGCCTATACGGGTGCGGGCTCTACTTGGAGCCCGCGCAATAATTGTCGGCGTAGGCCCCGCACCCATAATCATCCCGGCCATCAATGCCGCAGCGCTAAAGGCCGCAGAATCATATCCTTGTGAGAAAAGCAGAAGGAACTCCCATGGAATCACATCCTTACACAAAAACTAGGGGGGTAGGCCCCGTAACCACCCAGTTAACTCCCGGGCGCAGAGCCCGCTTCGTGGAAGTCCACCATGGACTTTAAGCTAGCCAGCGACTATGAGCCCTGCGGCGACCAGCCTGCAGGCCATCGCCAACTGGTGCGCGGCATCGAGGGTGGCGACAAACATCAGGTGCTGCTCGGCGTCACCGGCTCGGGCAAAACCTTCACCATGGCCAAGATCATCGCCGCCGTGAACCGCCCCGCGCTGGTGCTGGCGCACAATAAGACGCTCGCCGCGCAGCTCTTCAACGAATTTCGCAATTTCTTTCCGCAAAACGCCGTCGAGTATTTCGTCAGCTACTACGACTACTACCAGCCCGAAGCCTATCTGCCCTCCTCCGACACCTACATCGAAAAGGAATCCACGATCAACGATGAGCTCGACCGCCTGCGCATGAGCGCCACGCGCTCCCTCTTCGAGCGCCGCGACGTCATCATCGTCGCCTCGGTCTCCTGCATCTATGGCCTGGGCTCGCCCGAGGCCTATTACGGCATGCTGGTCATGCTCGAACCGGGCCAGCGCACCGCGCGCGAAGCCCTGCTCCGCCGCCTTGTCGACATCCAGTACGAGCGCGGCGAAGACCTGCGGCGCGGCACCTTCCGCGTGCGCGGCGACATCATCGAAATTCATCCGCCGTACGAAGACGACGCCTTCCGCATCGAAATGTGGGGCGACCAGATCGACGCGCTGCGCACCATCGACTCGCTCACCGGCGAAGTTCGCGGCGAGCCGCTTCCGCGCCTGCCCATCTATCCGAAATCGCACTACGTCATGCCCGCCGAGCAAAAAGAGCGCGCCATCCGCAGCATCCTCGAGGAGCTGGCCTGGTGGAAGCCGGAGCTCGAGAAGCAGGGCAAATACGTCGAGGCCCAGCGCGTCTGGCAGCGCACCATGTTTGACGTCGAGATGATTCGCACCATCGGCTATTGCCACGGCATCGAAAATTACTCGCGCCATATGTCCGGCCGCCTTCCCGGCGAAGCGCCGCCCACGCTGCTCGATTACGTGCCGCAGGATTTCCTGCTGTTCGTCGACGAGTCCCACCAGACCATTCCGCAGGTCACGGCATGTACCACGGCGACCGCTCGCGCAAGCAGACCCTGGTCGACTACGGCTTCCGCATGCCCTCGGCGCTCGACAACCGCCCGCTGGCCTTCGAGGAGTTCGAGCATCGCACCAATCAAGTCGTCTACGTTTCCGCCACGCCCGGGCCCCTACGAACTGACGCGCTCCGCCGGCGTGTTCGTCGAGCAGGTCATTCGCCCCACCGGCCTGATCGATCCCGAGGTCGAAGTGCGCCCCGTAAAAGGCCAGGTGGACGATTTGCTCGAGGAAATCCGCCTGCGCGCGGAGAAAAACGAGCGCGTGCTGGTCACCACGCTCACCAAGCGCATGTCCGAGGATCTGGCGGAATATTTTGCCGAGGTGGGCGTGCGCTGCCGCTATCTGCATTCGGAAATCGAGACGCTCGAGCGCGTGCGCATCCTGCGCGATCTCCGCCGCGGCGAATTCGACGTGCTGATCGGCATCAACTTGCTGCGCGAAGGCCTCGATCTGCCCGAAGTTTCGCTCGTGGCTATCCTGGATGCCGACAAGGAAGGCTACCTGCGCAGCGCCACCGCGCTGATCCAAACCATTGGCCGCTGCGCGCGCCACGTCAAAGGTCGCGCCATACTCTACGCCGACGTGATGACCGGTTCGATGCTCCAGGCCATCGACGAAACCAATCGCCGCCGCGCCAAGCAGCTGGCCTATAACACCGAGCACGGCATCACGCCGCAAAGCATCATCAAGTGCGTGGACATGAAGCTCGCCGCGATGGTCGAAGCCGATTACGTCACCGTTCCCGCCGATGATCCCCTGCCGGAGAAAATCACCAGCGAAGACCAGTTGCGCCAGGTGATCGCGCAGATGGAAACGCAAATGCGCGAAGCGGCCAAAAAATTTGAATTCGAGCGCGCCGCCGGCCTGCGCGACCGCATCCGCGCGCTGCAACAGCGCGAACTCGGCGGCCTATTCACGCTGCTCGCCATGCCCGCGCCGGCGGCAACCGCGCCCGCCGCACCTGTGGCCCCGGCCGCGCCCGCCCCCGGCGCCGCTCCCGCGGCCCCACCCGCGCCCGCCTCCGGCGCCGCTCCTTTTCGAGTGCGGCAGCCGCGGTTGATTCTGCGTCGTCACCCGCCACTCCCGCCGGGTCGTCTTCCGATGCGTCTTCCGCGCCAAATCCCCCACCCGCCCGGCCTCGCCGCTCAGCCGCCAAATCAAAAAGCCGCGGTTAGCGGCCATCATCCGCCCAATAAAACGGCGCTGTCATTCTGAACGCAGTGAAGAACGGCGCTGTCATTCTGAACGAAGTGAAGAATCCCTCTGTTCCTTTGATCCCATGCACCCAAGCCGCGCCCGCATCCTGTAGCTCGGGTCGTCCCGGCCGCGGTTCCGGGCGACCCGAGGCTTTTCCTCCCTTCGCTCGCCACGTTCACACCGAGCCGCGCCGCAATTCCTCTATCCCATAAAATGTCCCGCGCCAAACAATCCCGCCGCGCGCCAGCGTCACCGCGGCCGATCGCGCAATAATGTACGCGAACAGCGACGCCCCCAGCGGGTGTGTCAACGCGTACCACGGCGAAACCTTGGCGCGCCACGCGACTCCGGCATGAAACGCGAGCGCCGTCAATGCCGCGATGCAAGCGAAAACGCGCGCCCAGCCGTTCGCGAAGATCACGCCCGCAAAAGGCGCGACGCTCATCATCAGCGTCAGCGCAATACTTCCCACCGCCAGCGGCAGCGAAAATCCGATGGCCGCGAACATATTCTTCGTAAGCCCGCGCACGATGTTTCCCGCTCCCGAATACCAGCGCAGGCGAACCGATTCCGTGGCAATTCCGAGACCGGACCGGAAGCCGCCGCGCTTCACAAGTTTCCCCACCTTCATGTCCTCAATCACCTCCATCGCCAGGGCGCCATATCCCCCGATCGCGTCATATACCGGACGCCGCAGCATCTGGAACGCGCCAATCCCAACGTAGCGTCCCGAGCGCGGATTCGCAGCGTTCCACGGCTCGTTGCCAAAGATAAAGCCCACGCAGAAAAATGTAATGGTCGTGATCTCCCAGAATCCCGCCAGATCGAATCCCGAAAAGAGCGCCAGGTGGTCCCATTTGTGCTCGACCGCCATCCGCGCCGCGCGCCGCAACACGTCGGGCGCGAAATGCACGTCGGCGTCGGTGAACACCAGCCATTCCCCATTGGCTTGTTGCGCGCCCTGCGTCAAGGCATGCGGCTTGCCGAGCCATCCGGCCGGCAATTCCGCGATATCGATCACCTTCAGCCGCGAGTTGGCGCGCGCGAACTCGTGCATGATTTCGCTCGTGGCATCGCGCGAGCGGTCATTGACCGCAATCACTTCGTAACGCGGGTAATCCTGGGCCAGCATGGTGGCCAGCGCCTCGCGCAGTTTTTCCGCCTCGTCGCGCGCTGCAAAAATCAGTGAAATCGAGGGCGCGTCCGCGTCCGCAATAGGCGGGGTTCGCGTCAAGTACGGCACGGTCAGCATGCCCCGGATGGCCCGAATCGATTGCACCACCCAGATGGCGGCGATCGCGCCGAAGAGCTCTAACCAAAAATTGTGCAAGAAAGATTCGCCCCAGAGCGGAAGATCATCGTGCAAATCATGCTACCACCCAATTCGGCCCAATTACCCGAGGGCACGATAAGGGTGTGACCACAGAGCCGGTCTTGAGTGTAGTGTTGCTACGGCAATGCAATGCGTACCGGTGCTGCAATGGACGGATGTAGCTTGAACCGCTACTGCAATCACGCGAAGGGATTCTCAATCAGAATGCCGGAGATGCGCTGTCCGGCGCTTAAATCTTCTGAGACAAGTTTTGTCGCGCCGCTTTTGGCGGCGCAAGAAACTATGAGCGCGTCCCAGAAGGTGATTTGTGATTCGTCTTCAATCCGGAACGCTGCGGAGATTTCAGCTGCGGTGGTTTCCATACACCACCCGGCATAGCCGCCAACCACAAGCCGCGCCGCATTCTTTGACAGGGGAGACGGGATTCGTAACGTTGACATAGAATTCCTGGAGCACTTGCACGCTAAGAACGCCCGTTCGCCTGCTCCAAAGCTCAAGTAAAGCCGCTTTTACGATTTGATGCTTTACACCCGCATCTATGTCATGGGCGTAGATCAGAACATTAGTATCGACAAAGGTTCTATCGCTCGTGGAGTTCATCTCGGCAACTCGAATCACGCCTCCCAGGTGAAAACCTTGATCGAGCAGAGCACGTGCCTGCCGCTCCGCGCGTTCGTAGGCCTCTTCCTCACCTATCAGTATTTCGATCTGACGGGCCAGGAGACCACTGATTGAGGTTGAGTGGCGCGCAGCTACGATCTTTGCTTTTTGAATAGTTTCGCGGTCCAGGCTTATCGTTACATTCTGCTTTCTATTGCTTTTCACCACGAGCCTCCGCGTTGCACGTACAACACGTGTAGCACGTATTATACGTGGATCAGCGAATCAAAGCCAACTACTCATGCAGCGTTACCTACGCCGGAATCGGAGGCTGGCATATGCTCGCCGCTCCGAACTCGTTTTGCTGATAAAATCACCAGGCATCACTAAGCCACCATCCCCGCACTAAGGAGAGCCTTTGGATCCCTTGCACATTCCCGTCGAGAGCACGACGCTGGAAAACGGCCTCCGCGTGGTCGTCTCCCCCGACAGCACCGCGCCCGTCGCCACCGTCGGCGTCTATTACAACATCGGATTTCGCCTCGAGCCGCGCGGACGCAGCGGCTTCGCGCATCTTTTTGAGCACATGATGTTCCAGGGCTCCGAGCATGCCGGCAAGATGATGCACATCAAGCTCATCAATTCCTCGGGCGGCGTCTTGAATGGGTCCACGCACTACGACGTCACCAACTACTACGAATCGGTGCCCTCGAACGCCCTCGAACGCGTCTTGTGGCTCGAAGCCGACCGCATGCGCGCCCTTAAAGTCGACGACGAAAACCTTCGCAACCAGCGCGATGTGGTCAAAGAGGAAGTCCGCGTCAACGTCCTCAATCAGCCCTACGGCGGCTTTCCCTGGCTCGATATGCCTCCCATCGCTTTCCGCAATTGGCCCAATGCCCATAATTTTTATGGCGATTTCGCCGATCTCGATGCCGCCACGCTCGGCGACGTGCAGCAATTCTTCCGCACCTACTACGCGCCGTCGAATGCCGTGCTCCTGGTTCTTGGCGATGTCACGCCGGCCGAAGCCTTCGCGCTGGCCCGCCGGCATTTTGCGGATATCCCCGCCGGCCTGCCGCGCCCGGTGGCGGACACGAGCGAAGCGCCCTTCGAGGGCGAGCGCCGCGGCGAAGTGGAGGAAAAATTTGGCACGCTGCCCGGCATCGCGGTCGGCTATCGCGCTCCTGAGCGCCGCACCCCGGATTGGTACGCGCTCGCCATGCTCGACCAGGCGCTTGCACGGTGGGCGCGCGGGCCGCGTCTATCGCCGGCTCGTGCAGGAGCAGCAGATCGCCGTGGATACCGGAGGCGGCATCCATTATCCGGTCGGCGATCTGTTCGATTACGATGGGCCCACGCTGCTGGTTTCGCGCATGCTCTACAAGCCGGAATATTCGCCGGAACAGATGCTGGCCGCTTATGACGACGTGCTCGACGCGGTCCGCCAGCAGGGAATCGAGCGCGACGAACTCGACGAAGTCAAAGTGAAATTTCGCTCCGACTATTTCTCCTCGCTCGAAGGCGGCCATGGCGGCTACATTCCGCGCTACGGCTTGATGCATTATCTCGCCTGCTTCACGCTGTTCGATGATGACCCGCTGCTGGTAAATTCAATTCTGGACGGATTCAACGCCGTCACGCTCGAACAGGTTCGCGCCGCCGCGCAAAAATATCTGGACCCGGCGCGCCGCGCGCTCGTGATTCGCCGCCCGGTCGAAGAAAGGCGCTGCCTGATGGCTGACGTTTCCGCGCGCCAATCCGCATCTTCCAAAACTTCGGCCCTCGAGACGCCTGCGGCCTTTGAAGTTCCGTCGCTGAGCCCCGAAAGGCCCGTGGTCTGGCCCGCGCGAACCTACCGCAAGCTTCCCAACGGCCTGGAACTGGTGCTCGTCGAAGCCCACACCGTGCCGAAATTTACCGGCCAGCTCTATTTCCGCAGCGGGAATGCCGCCGTCGGCCACCGCGCCCGGCCTCGCCGAAATCACCGCCAACGTCGTGCGCACCGGCACCCACCAACGCTCCAGCCGCCAGATCGAGGAGGATCCCCGCCGCATGGGCGCCGACCTGGGCGCGAGCGCCGGCGCGGATACCAGCGCGATTGCCTTCAGTGGATTAGCCGAATTTGCTCCCGACCTGCTCGATCTGGTTGCCGACCTCGCGCGCAACGCTTCTTTTCCTCCGAAGAATTCGAGCACGAGCGCCGGCAAATGGTCGAGGGCCTGCGCATCGAGCGCACTACGCCTTCCTTTTTGGGCAACGAACGTTTGCGCCGCGTGCTCTTTGGCCAGCATCCCTATTCCATTCTTTCTCCCACCGAAGCGCAGGTGGAGGCGTACCAGCGCGATCAGCTTCTCGAGTTCTATCGCACCCATTACGAGCCCGCCGAGGCTTTGCTCGTTTTGGTCGGCCTTATCGCCGACACGTCCGTCTGGATTGACCACCTGCGTTCGAGCAACAAGGAATGCGCAGGCAGCAAAGCAAACCGCAGGCGCTAAAGCGCGGATACGTTTTCACAGACTTAACGGCACGACTAAAGTCGTGCCCTTCCCAAAGCCATTCTGTAAAACAGCCCCCAGGGGTCAGTACCCCTCCCCCTCCAGCCGCACCTTGCCTTTGAACATGCGGAACAGGAAGAAGAAGTATCCGAGGGCGAGAACCATGCCCAGAATCCACCAGGTGAATCCGACGCTCAGGCCATGATGGCCGGCGGCGGTGTTGTAGATGGTCAGGTTGCGCGCGGGATCGGTGCTCGCCGGCAGGACTACGGGATAGAGCGCAAACGCCGCGCCCACCAGCATGCCCACGATGTAAAGCGCCGAGGCGACGAAGGCAAGCTTCTCGTTTCCTACGTCGGGCACGGGGCCCTCGCTTTTGCGAATCCCATAGATCATGACGGCGAGCGCGCCGATCACAACAACAGGGATCAGGAATCCAATCGCGTGCTGCTTGTAGTTGTCGAGCACGCCGGGGCGGATGTAGACGGTCGCCACCAATCCCACGATGGTCAGCAGCAGTTGCAGGGGCCATACGGCCTTCGCCACGGCGCGGGCACGGCGGTTGACCTCGCCTTCCGTTTTGATCGCGACGTAGAGCGACCCGTGCGCGGTCAGTGTCACTAGCGCGATCACGCCGGTGAGAACCGTATACCAGTCGAGGACGCCATTATTCGAGCCGACGCGGAAGTTGGTCCAGAGCGGCTCGAAGAAATAGCCGTCGACGGCAAGAGGCACGCCGCGCACCACGTTCCCCAGGGCGGCGCCGAAGAAGATAGTCAGCAGAGCACTCGACACGCAAAACACGAATTCGAAGAACCCGCGCCAGACCGGATTATCCATGTGCGCGCGCAGTTCGATGCCGATGCCGCGCAGCATCAGCAGCCAGAGAACGATCATCAGCGGCAGGTAGAAGCCGCTGAAGCTCGAGGCGTAGAGCAGCGGGAAGGCGAAGTAAAGCGTGCCTCCGGCGGCGAGCAGCCAGACTTCGTTGCCGTCCCACACCGGGCCGATGGCGCGCATGATTTTCTGCCGCTCCTCAGGAGTGCGGGCGGCCCCGAGATAGATCACGCCGGCGCCGAGATCGAAACCATCGAGCACCACGTACGCCGCAACCATTACCGCAACGATCATGAACCAAAGCGTTTCCATAAGTCCTCGATGAATTCTCGGCTAAGTCTAGTCATTTCGAGCGAAGCGAGAAATCCGCTGTCGGATGGCGCAGGCAGACAGCAGATTTCTCGTCGCTGCGCTCCTCGAAATGACAAGTCGTTCTGTCACGGCGCGGCTTGAAGGCTGCTGCCCTTCAAAGCAATGCGCCGGTCATCAATGCTCTGCTGCCGTCTCCGCTTCCGGGCCCTGCTCGATCTCGCGGTGCACCAGAAACAAGAACAGAATTCCCAACACCGTGTACATGCCCATGAAACCCAACAAGGTGAACATGCCATTCCCGGCTGAGACTGTCTTGGAGTAACCGTCAACCGTGCGCATGAGCGAATAGACTAACCACGGCTGCCGTCCAATTTCTGCAGTCATCCAGCCCGCGGTATTGGCAATGTAGGGGAAAGGCAGGGCCAGCAGCAGAATCCACAGCATCCAGTGGCTGGAGAACAACTTGCCTCGCCACAACAGCAACGCCGCCACCACCGAGATCGCAATGAAGAGTGTCCCAAGTCCCACCATGATGTGGTAGCTGAAGTAGAGCAAGGCTATATTCGACGGCCACTGATCTTCGGGGAAAGCGTTCAGGCCCTGCACTTCGGCCTTCCAGGCGCGGTAAGTCAGAAAACTGAGCGCATTTGGAAGGACCAGCGGATTGTCGATTTTCCGTTCAGCGACATTGGGCTGGCCGACCAGCACCAGCGGGGCTCCCGGTTGGCTTTCAAACAAGGCCTCCATCGCCGCGAGCGTTACCGGCTGATTTTCGGCAATCAGGCGGCCTTGACCATCACCGGTGGGAAACAACTGCAGGACGCTGAAGATCAGACCGGCCACAACTCCTACGCGCACAAAGATGCGCCCGTACTCCACAAACTTGCCCCACAGCAGATAGAATGCGCCCACCGATGCCATGACGAACGCACCCGTGATGACGGCCCCACTCATATTGTGGGCGTATTGCCACCATGCCCAAGGATTCAACACCAGCGCCCAAAAACTCGCGAGCTGCACCGATCCGTCGGCAGCCTTGGTGTAGCCAACCGGATGTTGCATCCAAGCGTCGGTCGCAACGATGAAGAATCCCGAGAGCCACGATCCCAGGAATACCGCGACTGCTGACCACCAATGCCCGCGCGGGCCAAGCCGTTTCTCTCCGTAGAGGAACAGGCCCAGAAATGCCGACTCCAGAAAGAAAGCGAACATTCCTTCCATGGCCAGCGTCTGCCCGATCACGCCGCCGGCGAAACGCGAGAAGTGAGACCAGTTGGTGCCGAACTGAAATTCCATCGGAATGCCAGTCACCACACCCAGCACGAAATTGATGCCGAAGATCCGCGCCCAGAAGCGCGCCGCGCGGTGATACGTCTCGTCGTTGCGGCGAAGGGCAAGGGTCTTGAGCACCACGATGAGCGGCGCCAGTCCCATGGTGAGTTGCGGGAACAAATAATGAAAGGTAACGGTAAAGGCGAAGTGAAGGCGATGCACTAAGAGGGCGCTGTCCATGAAAAACCTCAGGCACCATAGCCTAAATGCTTTCCCGAAGGCCTTTATGTGATTTGAATCACATTCCGCGCTGCAAGTCAGCGACCGGATTTGCGGCGACGTTCCAATTCGGCACGCCGGATATCGCGGCGGCGTCCGGCGTCGTCGTAACGGCGACGCTGTTCGTCGGTCTCGGGAACCACCGGCGCTACCTTCAAGTGTTTTCCGGTCGCGTCGATGGCCACAAAGGTCAAATAGGCCGAACCCACGTGCCGCGCGGTGTCAGCAATATAGTTTTCGACGAAAACTTTGACTCCGACTTCCATGGAAGTATGGAAGACGCGGTTCACGGATGAGCGAAGGATGACCAGGTCGCCCACTCGCACTGGGACCAGGAAGTCAATGTGATCGACCGAGGCCGTGACGACGTAGTTGCGCGAGTGGCGATGTGCGGCCATGGCGCCGGCGAGATCGATCCAGTGCATAATCCGGCCGCCCAGCAGTGCGCCGAGCGGGTTCGCGTCGTTGGGCAATACGATCTCTGCCATTTCCGATTGCGAATCGCGTACCGGGCGGGGCACAAGCGCATCGTCGGTCATGATTTTTCCTCGTCCCTAGCTCTCTCGTCAGGACCTCTTTTGCAGAAACGATTCCAGAAAACATTCGGCCATCTTTTGCAGACGAGCATCATCGTGGCGCCGCAGCCACTGGGCCCCCTGCAGGTCGAATTCGAGTTCTCCGCGCTCGACTGGACGATGATTTCGTTCGCAGACGTAGATCACTCGAATCCCCGCGCTCTCGCGCCGATCATCAATCTCGGGGGGAGCTACGATGGCGAAACGCACGGCATCCCACGCTCGATCCTGTGGCGCCCAGGAACAACCGCTGGCGTAGCCAAGATTGCAAAACGCTTCGAGAATATCCGGGGCCGGGGTCTCGTTTTCATGTCCAGGAGCTGTGCAATGGCCGCGCCATCCACATCCCAAGGGGAGGCGCGAGGGATGCGGCCAAGCGCCCTCCAGTTTTTCCACCGGCATGAAATACGGACAGGCCAATTCGCTGCCTCAGGCTGAATTTATCGGGACTCGTTATTGTAATCAGTTGCCGTGGACATGACCAGTTCCGCGCTCAGAGTTTGTAGTAATCTCGTTCTCAAGGAACCTGCTGGCATGGACCGTATTGTCGCGCTCAACGAGATTTTGACCGAGAATCCGAAAGACGCCTTCGCGCGCTACGGGCTCGCCATGGAATACTCCAAGCAAGGTGACTTCGACCGCGCACTCGCCGAGTTCTCGATTCTGCTCGAACACCACGCCGACTACACCGCGGGATATTTCATGGCAGCCCAGACGCTGGTGCGGGCCGAGCGAGTCGACGATGCGAAGAAAATGCTACAGGATGGAATCAGTTCGGCGAGGCGCACGGGAAATCTGCACGCGCAATCGGAGATGGAAGTGCTGCTGACCGAGTTGGGCTGAGGATTTTCGAGCGGGATTCATTGTGGATACTCATCCCGCCATCCTCCCCATCACCCACTCCACCACGCCCGGCAGTAGTTGATAGAACTTCACCGGCAGGTGCATCGTCCACGGAACGATGACTTCCCGCTTCCCCTTTAGGTATCCACGCAGGGTGGCACGAGCCACTTGCTCGGCGGTAATGCCGCGCACCGAACCCGGGCGCACGCGTTTCAGTTCTCTTCCACGAATGGCATTTTCGCCAAACGCGGTTCGCACGTAGCCGGGACAAACGGTCAGGACGCGGATCCCGTCCTTTTTCAACTCCACGCCCGCAGCTTTTCCGACCGCATTCAGCGCGAATTTGGTGGCGCTGTAGGCGGCGTTGAACGGAACGGGAATGTGGCCGGCAACGCTTGAAACATTGATGATCGTTCCCCCACCCTGCTGGCGCATGACGGGAATCACCGCCTGCATGGCCGATACGGCGCCAAAGAAATTCGTTTCGAACATTTCGTGGCAGGCGGCCATGTCCATCTGCGCGACCGAATCGAGCAGACCGTGGCCGGCGTTATTGATCCACACATCGATGCGCTTGAAATGGTGTAGGGTCAGTGCAAGCACGCGGTCGATCTCTTCGGAGTTACGTACGTCGCAGGAAAGGGCGACGGTGTGGTCGAGAAGGCCAACTCGCGCGCGTGCCGATTCCGCTCTCGCTGCATCGCGCGAGAGCATCGCCACGCTCGCGCCCTCCCTGGCAAACGCCACGGTAATCGCTTCGCCGATACCCATCGAAGCTCCGGTCACGACCACAACCTGTCCCGCAAGTTTCATGCTCGGGTTTTATTCTCTGCAACGCGGCAAGTCAAGGCAGGAAGAAGTGGCGTACAATCGGAGGACTCGACCGCCGTGCGCTCCTAAACTGGAGACTCCGTTGGCACTTCTTCCCCTGTTTCCGCTAGAGGTTGTCTTACTTCCTGGTACTCCCCTGCCGCTGCATATTTTCGAGCCGCGATACAAGGAGATGATCGGCGAATGTCTGGCGAACCAGGCGCAGTTCGGCGTGATCCGCGCCCTCGACCAAGCGATCGCGGAGATCGGCTGCAGCGCGGAGATCATCAGCGTTACCAAGAAATATCCCGACGGCCGTCTTGATCTTGTGGCGGAGGGCCGCCGGCGCTTCGAAGTGCTCGAACTGAATCAGGAGCGATCCTTCCTGCGGGCCGAGGCATTGTTTCTTCCCGACGAGCCCGGAGCGCCTTCAGAAAAGGAAAAGGAGCGGGCCATCCAGTTCCACCGGGAGATTTTGACTCTGGCCGGCGCGGTGCAGGACCTTTCCGCCGCCGATCCTGACGCCCTCTCGTTCCATCTCGCGGGTTCTTTGCCTCTCGATCTCGATTTCAAACAAAAGCTGCTGGCCATGCGGTCGGAAGCCGAGAGAATCCAGGAACTCGCTAGCTATCTCGAAAACGTTTTGCCGGGGCTTCAGCGCGCCGCCCGTGCGCGGGAGAAGGCCGGCGGGAATGGACACGTGCGCTAGGGAGTCTCCACAATCGGCGCGCGGACCTACCGCTACTTGTGTTCTAGCTCCTGGACGAGTTTCTGGAAGTCCGCATCTGGCTTCAGAGCTTCCAGGCGGGAGTCCGATTCGATTGCTTCGGCATCCGTCAGACCAAGACGGACGGCTTGCTGAAGGTCTCTGACAGCCTGCTTCTTGTTGCCAGCAAGGGCGTGGGTCTCGGCGAGCAGAAGAAGCGGCCAGGGCTCGTTCCGAAACTTGCTGATCAGTTCGAAATATGCATTCGCCTTTTCGAAATGGCGGGATTCGAGTTCTTCCTGCCCGGCTTCAATTCCTGCCACCCACAAATCGTCGGCGGCGCGTTTGGAAACCAGCCGCTCCGTTTGGTTCCTGGAATGCTCCGCCTGGTAGTCCAGCCGGTGCATGTCCTGCACGATCTCGTTCCCAAGCGTCATCGGATCGTCAGCCGACCCATTCATATAGGTATGCATTTTTGGCGATACCTCGGCTTCCAATGCGGACTGTTCGTCGATCTGCTCTCGCTCATTCTTCAATGCAGCTTTCATGGCGCTGGAGTTCTTCAGCGCCGCTAGCTGCTTTTGCGAGTCAGCCGCATTCCGGAGGCCGGCGAAGTCAGAAGTGATGGAACGATAAGCTTGGAACTCCGAAATCTCGTCATGTTTCTTTTCGGCATCGTCTGCTTCGGTTTGCCTCTGCCGTAACATGCGGTCGATGAATGTCGCGTCCGGAGCCAGATTGCCAGCCTGCATCGCTCTCAAGGTGAGCCACTGCACGGCATCCTCGAAAACCTCAGCCGGAGCCCACTGGTGCGTTCCGGGAAACACATGCACCCGGTAGGGCAAGCCGGCGTCTTCTCTTTCCCGACGGATGGTTACGACCTCGGGCCAGTTGAAGTCGCGGTCGCCAACGGCGAAGTAGTAGAGCAGTTTGATGTCTGCCGCAGGTCGATTGTTGGGATATCCCGCGCCCTGCGCGATGACTCCCGCGATTTGGCACGGAGGACAGCCCAGAGCCATTGCGCCGGCCACCCGCGCACCACCAGAGAATCCGCTGGTGTAGATGCGATGTTCATCCAGGGCGAAGCGCAAATGCGTGTCGAGCCAGATGGCGTTCACGCTCTTCGACTGATCGGGCGAGAAATTTCGCGAGTTGTTCGAGCCGACGATCACGAAGCTGTATTTCTCGGCGATGTCTTTGTAGAGTTCGATAGGCCGCCGGCCGTGCCCGCTCGGGTCGAAGAAGTAGATAATCGGCCACGTCTTTCCCGGAGCATAGGCCGTGGGCAGATACAACGCATAATTCATGGCCGGATCATTCTTGCAGACGATATTTGTGATTTGACCGATAGGAGGCGGCTCGCTTTCCTTGCCGGCTTGGCCAATACAAGACAACGGCGCGAAGAAAATCAAACACATCAGCGCAATGATTCGCGCGCGCGCTGTATTCCACCGCTTTATCGCTATTATTTCGATGGTCTGCCTCCAGCGTTTCGCGGCGAGGCCAGAATTCACGGCCGCGACAGGGCGTATAATCTGTTCAATTGTAGATCCTGGGGGTTTATCATGAGTCGTCCGCGCACACTGGGTGAACTGCGCCGCAGCAATTTTTCTGAGGAGCGTTTGCGGACTCGCCGCGTCAAAGACGAACTGCGCGATAACCTCACCTCCCGCCTGCGCAATAATCATGACGCTCCCGTGTTTCCCGGAATCGTGGGCTACGATGACACGGTCGTGCCGCAGATCATCAACGCAATTCTTTCGCGCCACAACTTCATCCTGCTCGGGCTGCGCGGCCAGGCGAAAAGCCGCATCCTGCGGGCGTTGACGACGCTGCTCGACGAACAGATGCCTTATCTCGCGGGATGTGAGATTCACGACAATCCCTACGCTCCAATCTGCCGGCGTTGCCGTGAAGAAGTTGCACGCCTCGGCGACGACGTTGCCATTGCCTACCTGTCGCCGGACGACCGTTATGTCGAGAAACTGGCAACTCCTGATGTCACGATCGCTGACCTGATCGGCGACATCGATCCCATCAAAGCCGCGCGCGGTGGACACGAACTGTCGAGCGAGCTGACGGTTCACTATGGCCTGCTGCCCCGCGCCAATCGCGGCATCTTCGCCATCAACGAACTGCCCGACCTCGCGGGAAAGATTCAGGTCGGCCTGTTCAACATCATGCAGGAAGGCGATGTGCAGATTAAGGGATACCCGATCCGGCTGCCGCTCGACGTGGCACTGGTCTTCAGCGCCAATCCGGAGGACTATACCGCCCGCGGCAAGATCATCACGCCGCTGAAAGACCGGATTGGCTCGGAGATTCGCACGCACTACCCCGCGACCGTGGACGAAGGCATTGCCATCACGGCGCAGGAGGCATGGACGAAGCGCAACGGCCATCCGTTGCACCTGCCGAATTATGTGCAGGAAGTGATCGAGCGCGTGGCCTTCGCTGCGCGGGAAGACAAGAAGATCGACAAGCGGTCGGGCGTGAGCCAGCGGCTGCCGATCAGCGCCATGGAGAATGTGATCTCCAACGCCGAGCGGCGCGCGATTCGCAACGATGAAAAAATGGTTGTGCCCCGCATCAGCGACGTCTACGCCGCGCTGCCCGCAATCACCGGCAAACTTGAACTCGAATATGAAGGCGAGGTAAAGGGCGCCGATCACGTGAGCCGCGAACTGATCCGCGCGGCGATTGCTAAAACCTACGACGAGTACTACACCGGGGCCAACACACAGCAGATCGTGCAGTGGTTCGACCTGGGCGGCGAGGTTCAGTTGTCGGACACGGTGCCCGCGGTGGAGGCGCTAGAGAATTTGAAGGAAATCCAGGGCTTGGTCGACAAGCTTGGTCCGCTGGGCGTATCGCAGAAAGAAAGTCCGGAGCAGCAGGTGTCTGCGGCGGAGTTCATTCTCGAAGGCCTGCACGCGCACAAGCGCATCGGCCGCAGCGAGGAGCGAGTGTTCAAGGCGGGCGAGAAGAAGCAGGAACCCGCGCGCGAAAAATCATTCGAGCAAGACGAGCGGCCGTACCGGCAGAGACGACAATTTAACTAAAAGCTGCTAGCTGCTAGCTTCTAGCTCCTAGCTAGGCAGGTCGATTTTCGCTAGAAGCTAGTAGCTAGTAGCTGATTATGAAACGCATCCGCTATTCCAAATACGTGCCCGATGCCGCCGGCGAGATGAGCCTGGAGGATCTGCTCAGCGCTCTCTCCGACTACCTGCTGCGAAGCGGGTTTCAGGATTCCATGTGGTACGAAATGCCGGAGGGCGAGCAGACGCTCGACGAACTGAAACGCGCCATCGAAGAGGCGCTGATGAACGGCGAAATGTTCGACGAGAACCTGCGGGAGCAGATCGAGCGGATGCAGGCCGAAGGGCAGCTCGACGAACTGATCGACCAACTCATCGAGCGCATGCAGCAGGAAGACTACATTTCGATTGATCAGCCGCCGGACCGGGCGCGACCGTCCGGCGGGGGTGGACAAACCGGCGAGGCGCAGCAAGCCCGGTTCGAGATCACCGACAAGAGTCTCGACTTCCTCGGCTTCAAGTCGTTGCGGAACCTGCTCGGGTCGCTGGGCAAATCGAGCTTTGGACGCCATGACACGCGCGATCTTGCCACCGGCATCGAAACCAGCGGGTCTTCGAAAACCTATGAGTTCGGCGACACGCTGAACCTCGACATCACAGCCACGCTCTCGAGCGCGATCCAGCGCGAAGGGCTCACCCTGCCGCTCAACATCGAGTACTCCGACCTGCAGGTGCATCAGTGCGAGTACCAGTCGTCGTGCGCCACGGTGCTCATGCTCGACTGCTCGCACTCGATGATCCTCTATGGCGAAGATCGCTTTACTCCGGCTAAGAAAGTCGCGATGGCGCTGTCGCATCTCATCCGCACGCAGTATCCCGGAGATTCGCTGTCGCTGGTGCTGTTCCACGACTCGGCGGAGGAAGTTCCACTCGGTCAGTTGGCGCGGGTGAAAGTCGGACCGTACTACACCAACACGCGCGAGGGACTGCGGCTGGCGCAGCGGATCCTGCAGCGGCAGCGGAAAGACATGAAGCAGATTGTGATGATCACCGACGGCAAGCCATCGGCCCTGACGCTTGAAGACGGGCGCATCTACAAGAATGCTTTCGGTCTCGATCCGCTGGTCGTGAGCCAGACGCTCGAAGAAGTTTCGAAGTGCAAGCGCGCGGGAGTGCTCATCAATACGTTCATGCTGGCGTCCGATTATGGGCTCGTCCAGTTTGTGCAAAAGGTCACCGAGATGTGTCGCGGCAAAGCCTACTTCACCACTCCCTACACCCTGGGCCAGTACCTGCTGATGGATTACATGTCGCGCAAAACGAAAACCATTCACTGAAGCGCTCCCTCCTTGGGCAACAAGGCCGCATTCCCTTGGTTCACCCGCGAGCGGCACTATGTGAAAACCGGAAACGGAAAAGCCATGCAGCCGTTAAAGCATTAAGGAACAAGTCCCGGAGGGACGCCGATAGTGGCGGCGATGGATTTTTCGAATTTCGTGCCGGAGGCACGACTGAAATCGGAGGTTCAGGCGTCCCGTCGGGACGCGGTTCCACCCTGTACTTGAGACCCGGCGTTGAAAACGCCGGGCTATCTTCAGATGTCCCTGCGGGACAAAAGCGCGGAACTTCTGCACAACCTTTGAAACCGTACCGTCGCGAACCTGACCAACTACTGATAATCTTTTGTATAGCACATGGCGAATTGCACTCAATGCGGGCGCAAGCTTCCTCCGTTGACGTTCGGGAAGAAGATCTGCCAGTGGTGTGTACAGCACGAGGCTGCGCAACGTGGCGATATCGACGACGTGAAGCAGCACGTCATGCCCGTGCCCTGGGTTCGAAGCGAGTCCAGCATCACGCTGACGCAAGTGCTCTTCGGCGCCAACGTCGCGGTCTTTCTGGCGATGGCGGCTGCGAGCGGTACGGTAATGGACTTCCCCGGGCAAACTATGGCGCATTTTGGCGCCAACTTCGGCCCCTATACGCTGTCGGGCGACTGGTGGCGCCTGGCGACCTACATGTTTCTTCATGGCGGCTTGATGCATATCGCCTTCAACATGTGGTGCCTCTGGGACCTGGGCGCGCTGTGCGAGTCGCTTTACGGACGATGGACTTTTGCCGCCGTCTACCTGACGACAGGGATCGCCGCGGGCGTGACCAGCGTAGGGTGGAACCCCAGGGTGCTAAGTGTCGGAGCGTCGGGGGCAATCTTCGGCCTTGCCGGTGCCCTGATCGCGTCATTCTATCTGGGAGAATTCTCCCTGCCGAGCATCGCAATCCGCGGGACGCTGAGGAGTCTTGTCTTCTTCGTCGGCTTCAACGTCCTCTTCGGAAGCATGTTTCCCGGCATCGACAATGCCGCGCACTTCGGCGGGCTCATCAGCGGATTGATTCTGGGCGCTCTGATCGCACGGATCGCGCCGGAGCACGACGCCCCCTTCCGCCGGGCGAGTGTGCTGGGCGTGGTTGCTCTGGCTGTGGCCGCGGGTGCTCTGGGAGTGCAACAATGGCGCGGCGCTCCTTTCCGCATTGGACGAGCCCTGGAGTCGTTGTCCGAGAGCCCTGATCGCGCCATTGCCCAACTCCGAACCGTGGTCCGGCAACAGCCCAACTCGGTGCAGGCTCACTTCGCGCTGGGACAGGCTTACTTCAACGCAAATAACTTCCCCGAAGCGGAAACTGAGTTCAAGCGCGTGGCTGAGCTGCAACCGCAGCACACCGCGGCCCGCTTTAACCTTGGCATGGTGTACCTGGCTGAGAAGCGCACCGGTGACGCGAAGTCAACATTCACGCAAATGCTGGCTCAGAACGCGAACGACGCCGATGCACACTATGGCATTGGACTGGCGCTGGCCGACGAAGAGAAGTATCAGGCGGCGATCGAGGAGTTCAAAACCGCGCTTCGATTGGGCCCGCAGGCTTCTGGCGTCTACTACGAGTTGGGACAGTGCTACGCCAGGCTTGGGATGTACGACGATGCGATCACTGCCTACCAGAACGAGAAAGAGAAAAACGGCGACCACCCGGATCTCGAAGCCGCTCTTGCCGACGCTTACCAGGCCAAAGGCATGACGCAACAAGCGCAAGAAGCCCGCGACCAGGGTTCACATCTGAAGAATCGATCGCACGATTGATCGATGATCCACCAAGGAGCGAAACAGGAGCTTCGTCGATCAGTCGCGGAAGACTCCTGTCGCCGGATTCCCGGCCGCGCTGCCCGAAGCATGCCGCTACTTTCGCGGTCCCTCTCCGAGAACTGCGAAATACTTCCAATTCTCCTCCTTCGCCAACTTTGCCTCAGTCCGGGATGTGTCTAACTTGCGTCCGTCGCCCTTGACGGGGGACCAGACTTCCGAGAGAAGGCAGAGGTTGCGATAGCAGTGGAAAATGATCTGGCCGTTCTTGCCAGCCGAGCCGCCTGAGCTGTAGTCGGCCAACACGATGGCAACCGGTTTGCCATGGGCGTCTTGGATTTTGACCAGATGTGCGTTTGAGGTCATCGTATATTCACCGGCGGGCAGGATCTTCCCGCTGACGGCGAATGGGAAGGGTACTTTTGCTCGAACACCGCCGGACTGAGCGAAAGCTGGAACTGCGGACAGGCCCAGTGCCAAGCAGAGGCTTCGAAGAGTGTGGTTTTTCATGGGAGTCTCCTTTCTGATTCGGCCGCCGGGTTCCAACCTCCCAGCGTGCCCACTTTTGTCCCGAACGCGACACACCTTCGCCCGCGGACGGCTCGCAGAACAATGGGCCTGCGATGGTTTGCATCGGAAACGAATGTGGCCAGCTAATCCATTGAAAACAGGAGGGAACAAACCAAATGTGACCCGGCCCGTCTAACGGGTATTTACCGGCTTGGGTGTAAACTCTGTGGATCATAGGGGTGAAGTGGGATGGCCCAGCCTGCGAGGAATTCTCGAACCGTGCGGTTTGGTCTGTTCGAGCTCGACCTGGACGCTCGCGAGCTGCGCAAGTCCGGTGTACGGATCAAACTGCAGGAGCAGCCGTTTCAGATCCTGGCCACGCTACTGGAGCGGCCCGGTGCGATCGTCACCCGGGAAGAGTTGCAGAAGAAACTTTGGTCGGGCGACACCTTCGTCGATTTTGACCTGAGCTTGAACAGCGCGGTCAAGAAGCTGCGTCAGGCGCTGAGCGACGACTCCGAGAATCCGCGTTTTGTGGAGACACTCTACCGGAGAGGCTATCGCTTTATCGCGCCCGTGAATGGGCACTCTGACCCGGGCCAGATTCTACTGGTAGAGAGTGCGCCGGCATCAGGGACGCCAGCCCCACTGCTACCGATTACGGCGTCCAGACCTTCGCTTCGGAGGAGAAATGTAGTCTTCTACCTGGGGATCCCCATGCTCCTCGTCGTTGTGGCGATAGTGGTGCTCCGGCTGGTTCCTGCCCCCCAGCCGACGGTTCTGGGCTATACGCAAATAACGCACGATGGGCTCCCGAAAAGCGGACTGGCTACTGATGGCCAACGGCTCTATTTTCAGGAATTGCAGGGCGACCATTTTGCAATCAGTCAGGTATCGGTAGCAGGTGGCGAAACCAGCGTCGTCCCCACTCCTTTCCAGAATGTAATGGGTGCCGAAATCGCTCCCAGCGGTTCGGCACTTTTAGCTGGTACGTTTCAAGGCACGGGCAAAGGACTGGAACTGTGGTCGTTGCCTTTGCCGAGCGGGGCGCCGCGCCGACTGGGCGACTACGTCGTCTATTCGGCAACTTGGTCTCCCGAAGGGAGCCAATTGGCGTTCTCCAGGGGGCCGGATATCTACCTGGCACAAAGCGACGGCAGCGAACCGCACAAGCTGGCGAGCGTGGGCAGCCAAGTCTATAATCTGACCTTTTCACCCGATGGTCGCCGGCTTCGCTTTAACGTCGTCGACCCAAGAAATGGTGCGAGCGAGTTCTGGGAAATGCGTCGCGACGGGACGGGATTGCATCCTCTGCTTCCCGGTTGGAACCCAAACCCCCGTCAATGCTGCGGAAATTGGACTCCCGACGGAAAGTACTTCCTGTTCCAGGACTTTCGAGATGGTCGAGTAAGCCTGTGGGCACTGGCCGAAAAATCGTCATGGCTGGGCCGAGAGATCAAGCCCGTGCAGTTGACCAACGGCCCTTTGCATTTCGGTTCTCCGGTTGCGAGCAAGGACGGAAAAAGGATTTTCGCCGTCGGGGTGCAGCCGCGGTGCGAGTTGGTTCGTTACGACGGCAAGTCTAGCTTCGTGCCTTTTCTTCACAGTATATCGGCCAGCGAGCTGACCTTTTCTGCGGATGGAAAATGGGTAGCCTACGTCTCAGTTCCGGAACGCCAGCTTTGGCGGAGCCGAATCGATGGCAGCGAGAGAGTTCAGCTTACGTTTGAGGCTATGGAAGCGGGTTTGCCGAAGTGGTCGCCGGACGGCAAACAAATCGTGTTCATGGGTGCCACTTTGAAGACGGGATGGCATGCGTATCTGATCTCCAGCGATGGCACGGGGCTGCACGAGTTGATCCCCGGCGCGGAGGTCGGATTTGATCCAGGCTGGTCGCCGGATGGCAAGTTCATAGTGCTGACCCTGAACGATGCGGGGTCGTATGCTTCGTCTGAAGGACCGGGCATTGTAACCGTCGATGTAGCATCCTCGAAAATCTCTCCTATTCCGGGCGCAAAGCAGCTGTATTCACCTCGTTGGTCTCCAGATGGAAGGTACATAGCAGCGATTACAGACGATTCCGAAAAGTTGCTGCTCTTTGATCGCGTCAGCCAGCAATGGCGTGAACTGGTGAGCTTGCCCATTGGATATCCCAGTTGGTCGCACGACGGGCAATACATTTACTTCGACACAACACTTACCGACGATCCCAACTTCTTTCGACTCCGGATTTCAGATGGCAAGCTGGAACGGCTGGTCAGCCTCAAGGGATTGCGGCAATTCTGGGGTGACTTTGGCTCCTGGACAGGTTTGGCGCCTGATGATTCGCTGTTGCTCATTCGCGACACCAGCAACCAGGAAATCTATGCGCTCGACTGGAAGGCGCCTTAGCTTTTTGTGATCTCGCCCACTGCCCGCCACGCCTGGTTGATCGCCTCGTCGGTGTAGGCATAGGCACCGGCATCAGCATTGGCGATCGCGATCCTGCCATAAGGCTTGCGCGCGACTTCACACGGCGTTTCTCCGCCTTCCAGCCAGAATGAATCGAATAGCGAGTTGTACTCGTAGGCGTAGCCGTGCGGCCAGCGATTGACGGTAATGGCCGCGATGTCGCGCGCGGGATCGAAGCCTCCCGGGCCGAGAGTGCGCGCCAACTGCTCGCGGATTTTTCGCTCCATGGTTTCAAACGTCGTGCTGAACAACTCCATCCGGCCAAGGCTGTGCTGTTCCCGCGCCGGCTTTCCCGGCTTGCATGGAGCCTTCATCATGTGAATGACGATGGGCTCTTCTGGCTTGCGCGCACATTCGTATCCACCAATGCTGACGGGGTGGTCGAGCTGAACACGGGTGTGATAGCAACCCGGGGCGTAGACGGCGTTCATGCCCAGCTTTTGAAACGACGTCCAGTTGTGAAGCAAAACGTTGGTGTAAAGCAGCGGAACCTTCTGCGCGGAGCTCAGAGCCTGCTTTTGTGGGTCGGGCAGATCTTCGCAGATGTAAGGGATGATGACGTGCCAGCACGCCAGGATCGAGTTCTTCGCCCTGGCCGTATGGACCTTGCCACCGCGGGCGTAACTGACCTCAACCTCTTTCGCGCTGGCTGCGTCGCCAAGATGCTTGACGCGCACTGCCGTGCTGTTCAAGCGAATGCGCACGGCGAACGCGGAATCATCGAGCTTCGCGTAGTTCGCCTTAGCGAGAACTACATCGGATAGCGAGTTGCCGGGGATCGCATCGGGAATCAGTTTCCGCACCAGCAGGCGCGCGATGGTGGCGTTGCCATCGGGGAAATGGAAGAAGTATTTTTCCGCTTCCTCGTTCGGAATGGCGTCGCGGTTCATGCCCTTGCCGGGCGCGGGATCGAGGTTCATGCCCTCAAATCCTGGCAAATCATCACCCCATGCGTCCTGAGCGGCAATGGCATCGATCCCCAAGCCGAACGTGGGTTGCAGAACTGCAGAGTAAATCTTGACCACGTCCTCGTGCACCTTCACTACATCTCGCAGGAAGCTGGCATAACTCATGCGGGCGAGTTTGGCCTTCTTCTCCACCGAACTCAGACCCGGGAAGTAATCCTGTTGATGGTGATGCAGACGTTCAATATCCGTCTTCGCCTGTTCGGCGATCGGCGCTTCTGCCTGAATGTGCTTCCAGACCTCCGGCTTGTCGGTGGCAATGAATTGTTTTTCGCCTCCGCTGAATGTCGGCAAGCTGACGACCAGCTTGTCCGTGCCAAAGGTTTCCTTGTCGAAGAAGATGCTGGACCGCAGTCCCAGCGAGCGATAAAGACCGGTGTCGAGGTACTTGTGGTAGGACGGCACGTCGATGCCGAGTTCTTCGACCAGTGCCTTTGCCACCTTGCTGTAAGGGGCCGGACTCTCGATGGCGTACGTGCCGCCGTATCCCAGGCGAAAGTTGTTTCCGTCGCGGAACTCGTTGCGCTTGGCGTGTCCTCCAAAGTCGTCGTGATTGTCGAGGATGAGGATTCGCGCTTTTGCGCCCGCAGTCTTGCGGTAGAAATGAGCGGCCGCCAGGCCGCTGATGCCGCCGCCGACAATAATCAGATCGTAGGTCTCGCCAGTGTCGACAGGCTTGCTAGCCTCGTCCCAAAACGTGCCATCGCGCAAGCTATGCGCGGCATCGAATGATCCGGGATGGCTGCCGCGCATGCCCGTGAGAGCTGGGGGATAGTAGTCGGTCGACTTCTCCCGCCCTGCAGTCTCGTCGCCGAGAAGATGCCAAGGCATCATCGCCCCAGCCGCCGTCGCGGACACGCCGTTGATAAAGTCGCGGCGCGTGATTCTGCGGTACATTCCCAGTTCCCGGTCCCGTGAATCGTGCACCATGGCCTCCGCCGTGAACTACGAACCCTCCTCAGCTTTCTTCACTGCAAGTTCGGCGCCCTGGAAGCCGATGCGGCTGTGAGTTCCGTCGCAGAAGGGCTTGTTGACCGATCCTCCGCAGCGGCAGAGAGAAAACGCGGTCTTGCCGGTAAGGTCGAATGGTGTTCCGTTGATGTCCACCAATTCGACCGAGCCCTCTGGCGCTTCCACGCGAAGCGGCCCGTTGGGCCTGACCGTGATCTTCACTTGAGCCATAAATCCATCCTCCAAACCTTACGGGTTTCTAGTAAGCATACGAAGATACCACGACGGCCGTGGCTTGTGCAGCGAAGGGCGCTCGGTGGTAGTGAGCTACTTTGAAAAAAGCCGAATGAGCAGCGTGAGCCATACTAGTGCGCAGACGAAACCGCCTATACCCGTCACGCGCAGATAGACCGGATACCATTCCTTCATCACCATCCCTGCAAAAGGCCAATTCCTGAGCCATCTCGGACTGCTTAGGTGCTTACTCCTCATATACGCGGCAACTTTGTTCGGCTGTACAGCGCAGAAGGCGCATGTCGCGGCTATTGATACTCCGCAACTGACCGCTAAGAGCATTATGAATAGTGGTGGCCTCACTTATGCCGCTCCTTCCGCCCTCCGTTAGGCTGCGGCGGTACCGACCGCGACCAGGCTGCGATAGAGCTGCAGATACTCTTCGATCATGCGCCGGGTCGTGAAGCGCTCGCGGGCGCGAGTGTATGCCAGTTCGGCGAAGGCGCGGCGCATGGGCCGATCCTCGTTGAGGTCGCGGATTTTCTGGGCGAGGCTCGTGGCGTCGTTGGTGCGGAAGTACAGAGCCGCGTCGCCCCAGATCTCGCGGAAGCAGGGGACGTCGTTAGCCACGATCGCGCAGCGCGAAAACGCGGCCTCGAGCGCAGACATTCCCAGCGGCTCGTAGCGCGCTGTAGCGGCATAAATAGCCGCGCGGCTGAAGAGGGCACGGAGTTGCGCTTCCGTCTGTGGTCCGCGAATCGCAACCGAGGTCTCCTCGGTATCAATTTTCACGTCGGCGCGAATTGGAATCCGGGGCACTGGGACCGTCTGCTCGGCTCCTACGATGCACACTGGGATCGGGTGTTTGTGCTGGGTCAGAAGAGAGACCTGCTTGCTGGCGTCCACAAGGCGTCCCACGGCCAGCACACAATCTTCCTTGTTGACGTAGGGATTGAAGAAAATCGGGTTGCGCCCGGGATAGATCACAAGTTCCCGCCGCGGACGCACATAACCGGTGCGAACCTGGTCTAGCATCCACTCCGAGGGCGCGACCACCGCATCGGCGCCCAGAATTCCGCGCAGAACGGTGTCGTAATACCATTTCGTCGGACGTCCCGACCGAGGGATGACTCCATTGCTTCCCGCTTGTTTCCAGGTCAGCAGATCTCCGTGCGCCATCACTACCCGTGGCACGTCGACCGGCAGATCGCCGTAGCAAAACTGGTTGAGGTGCAGCACGTCCGGGCGCAGTTCGCGAACCAGCGCCGCCAGGAACATGGACGATTCGTGCAGATCGTCTTCCGCCTGCTGCATCCACTCCAGGCCGAACGCTGTGGGCCGGTATTCGAGCCCGTGGAGATGATCCATCCACGTTGTCTGCTCCGGCAGCGGAATTTCACCGAAGCTGACGAGCGTGACCCGCACCCCGCGCGTGACCAGGCCAGTCACGAGTTCACGGCTGTAAGTCCATGATCCCGACAGCGTGTCAGCAGTGACCAGGACGTGCACAGAACCTCCGGGGGAGCAGCGCGGGATTCCGCACGCGACGCGGGGTTCCGCCTGCCGGGCGGCTCTATTTTAGTTTGAAAATACCCTCGACGGGAAGTGAATTCAGATCACTAGCTGCAAAATGTTGCATTCGATGGAACCCCCCGCTCAAAAGTTGAACTTCAGAGCCAGTTGGATTAAACGCGGTGGTTGTGCCGCCAGAATCTGATTGAAGGTTGGCGAACTGATGTCGCTGTCGGGCAAGCGAAAATTCGTGTGGTTCAGAATATTGAAGAACTCAGCCCGGAATTGAAACTCCTTCCCCTCGGTTACGGGAATGTTCTTGAACGCGGAGAAATCCCAATCTCCGTAGCCTGGTCCTTGGGCGATGTTGCGGCCTGCCGTCCCGAACTGCTGGACCGGAGAATTTGGATTAGGAGTGATTTGCTGGAATGCGTTTCGGTTGAGCCATGCGGCGGTGGTGCGTGGTCCAGCGTTCGGGTTTTGCCCGGGAACAAGATTCGGCCGGTTGGCAGAGAAGCCCGTGATTTCCGGCGCTCCTCCCTGCTCGGAAACGTCGTTGGAATCGAAGACGGTAAATGGAGTCCCGCTCATGATCGTAGCGATGCCATTGAGTTGCCATCCACCCAAAGCCTGTTGATACCAGCCGTGAGGCTGTCTCCAGAAGGGGAGGCTCCACTGGTAGCTCAGCACCAGGCGGTGGCGGGAATCGAACAATGAGCGACCACGCTCGGCAGCAAGATTGAAGGGGTCCTGCGCCAGATCGTTTTCGCCCGCGACGGGCTTGGAGGCCGAGCCTGTCATGTTGAAAGATGACGCATCATCGATCGTTTTGGAGAACGTGTATGAAGCCAGGAAAGAGATTCCATGGCTGAAACGCTTGCGCAGGCTTGTCTCTAAAGCGTTGTAAGACGAATTAGCGATGCCGGCGATCAAACCAGTCGAGGAGTAGGTGCAAGGTGGGGAGTTAGGATCCAGTGTGCAGCCGGAATAGATCCGCCGCTGGTCCGCATTGCCCGAGGTCGAGTTCGGCTGGCCCGTAGCGGAATTAATTCCCGGCACATAAATGGCCGGGTTGCCTTCGATGAAGCGCGGCAGCTTGGTGCCCTTGGTGCCAACATACCCAACCTCAAGCAGCAGATCGGAGCCGAAGGACCTTTGGACGTTCATGTCCCAATCCTGAGAGTAGGGCAGGGGCAGGTTGGGAGCAAGCGTCAAGTTGGTCAGCGGTTTCGCGAACGTGTTCAGCGGAGGAGGGTTGCCGTTGTAGGGATCTGAGAAGTTGAGACCCGCGGGACCGAGGCTGATCTGCTGGGTCTGCAGATAGGGAGGCGCACTGATTGGCGACTGCAGCGGGCCGCCTTGTCCCGTGTAGTAAGGCTCGTAGAAGATCCCATAGGCAGACGTCACCAACCACTTTGCGCTTCCGGTCGGGTCCCATGCGATGCCGAAGCGCGGCGCAAAACCTTTCTTAAACGTTGGGATCAGCCCGGCCGGGACACCCGGATCGCCCGGATACAGCAGGTCCGTGGGCGCAGTGGGCATGACCTTGGACTGCCTGCCAGGAATAAAAAGCGTCTGCCGGTTGTGAATCTCCGTATAAGGGAATGGCAGTTCGTATCGCAGACCGGCATTCAAGGTCAGTCGCGAAGAAACTTTGTACGTGTCTTGAGCGTAGCCGTTCAGGGAGTTGCCCCTGATACCGCGCGAGAAATCACCGCGGCCCTGAAGAAAGAAGACCGGCTGTCCGACCAGGAACGCCGCGAAACCATCTCCCAGAATCGGGAAATTAGGGATGAACACGAAGAAACCGTTGGTGGCAATGCCCTGCAGCACGTTGACATTCAGGTGCTGGTAGCCGCCTCCGAATTTGAGTTCGTGCCGTCCGCGGACCCAGCTCAATGATCCGGAAAAGTCATAAGCGTTTTCATACGTGTTTCGGGGTCCCGTGATCGGGTCGCCGACCGTGGTGTAGCCATTTACCTGGATAAAAGGAGGGCCCACGGCGGCGTCGAGACTAGGCGAGTATTGAAAACCCAGGTTGCCGGGCGTGGTGTGATTCTGGTGCTCATCAAAAAGGAATTTATTTCGCAGGTACGAGAAGCGAAAGACGCCAATCGTGGCCGGCGAGAATGTGTGCGTCTCCTGAGCAACGAAGTTTTGCGCGCGATGATTCTCTCCCACAGGAAAACCAGGGACGCTTGCGCCCGAGGTCGAGAGAGGATCGAAACGCGTGCCATTGCTGAACATATAACGGAAGTTCAGCGTGTCGGCGGAGGAAAGATAGTGGTCAAGCCTCAGGCCGAACTGATCGGTATCGTCGTGGAGAGTCTGCGTGGAGTTAAACGCATTGGTACCGCTGTTTGGCTCTGGAAAAAGACTTAAGAGCCCCTGCGACAGCGGATTGATGAATGGCAACTGGTTATAGGGGATGGGCGCCCCATTGGCGAATAGGTTGTAAAGCTGATGCCCTGGGATCGGATTGCTGCACATCCCCTTGCTGTCGAACTTTTCTCCCTTTGTGGCATCGCATAGTTGGCCGAAATTACCTTGCCGCTCAAGGACAGAGGGAACCGTGCTTAACTGGGTTTCCCCTTGCCGATTGCGAAAGCCCTCGTAAAACCCAAAGAAGAAAGACTTGTCTTTGCGGATAGGGCCGCCGAAGGTTCCGCCGAACTGATTTTGCTTCAGCGGCTCCGTGCTTTTGGCAAAGTAGTTGGTGGCGTCGAACCGGTCGTTGCGCACGAATTCCCAGAGAGCCCCGTGGAACTGGTTCGTGCCGGCGCGGGTGATGATGTTCGTCGTCGACCCCAAGCTGTTGCCGAACTCGGCGTTGGCGTTGTGGGTCAGAATTCTGAACTCGTCGATGGCATCCACGGGCGGCTCGAGGACGAAGCCTCCATCTACGCCATTGAAATTGTTGGCTCCATCGATCAGGAAATTGTTGGACTCAGGCCGCTGGCCATTGACCGCATAGGCCTGCCCGTTGCGCAACGATCCTCCGGCTTCGGCCAGACCGGGGGTGAGGGGCACGACTCCCGGCTGAAGCAGGCCCAATTGACTAAAGTTTCGGCCGTTCAACGGCAGGTCTAGCACCTCGCGTTCTGAGACTGTTTTGCCCAGACTGGTCACCGTGGCCTCGATGAGTTGAGCGTCAGCCAGCACCTCGATTTTCTGGGTCTCGGTGCCAACAGCGAGGCGGACTCGAATGTTCGCCGTTTCGTTGACATCGAGAGTGATGCCCTGCTGAACATAGGTCCGAAAACCTTTAGCCTCAACTTGCAGTTGATAGTGACCGATGGGCAGTTCCAACAGAACACAACCGCCGGAGCGATCCGTCGTCGCAGAACGGGCGAGTCCAGTTTCTGTCTGCTTGGCGCTCACGGTCGCGCCTGGCACCGATAAGCCGGAGGGATCCACAACTGTCCCGCGAATGCTTCCGGTGATTTGCTGCGCAGCGGCGCTCAAGCTCAAGCACAGGGTCAGCACGGCACTGATCAGATATCTGCGAGTAGTCATTATGTTCTTTGGCTCCAGGTGAATCATTTCTCGACAGTGCTGCGCGTGGACGCGGCATTGCAAACGCACGCACGGGTAGTCACGCCCAGGTCGTGCGAGCAATGCGCTCTAGATTTTTCCGGGACCCCCAGTCCACAGAATGCAATCCACAGAACGGATGAGCAGCGGAACGTTATCGGATGGTGAGGCGGGGCACAATAAGCCAAAAATACTATGCGGGATCGCGACGGGAACAGGATTGCCTGGATGGTACGGTCTGAACGCACGAACTCCAGGTACTGGATCCGGTCACCTATTTTTGGCAGGCCCAGATTCCTGCCTAGTGCTTGCCAACACAGCCCGCTGACTCCCTATAATCTTCGCCCTGTTTCACTCAATTCAGGAGTGCTACTCTTGCGGACTTGAGCAACCACCCCTTTCTTCTCACAAAGTGGTACCTGGACTGCGTTTCTGACAATGGCGACGCAGCGATCTTGTACAGCGCCGATCTGCACTGGAACGCTCTTTCGTTTCACTATGGAAGTCTGCTCACCGTTCTCGACGGCAAGGTTGGCTCTGCCTCTTCGGTGCGCGGCAGCCGAGCGCCAACGCTCACTAACGGAATAATTTCGGCCCAACACCAAAGCCTGTGTGTCGAGGGTACTTGGCAAGCGTTGCGTGATCCCATCCGCAGAACGGTGTTTGAGACTGCGGACGGTGCGGTCGACTGGCACTGCCTGCAACCGATGTCCAAAGTCGATTTGCTTCTTCCCAGAAATACTCGGCTCCAAGGAATTGGTTATGCGGAGTGTTTAACCCTGTCCGTACTCCCCTGGCACCTGCCGATGACCAGCCTGCTGTGGGGCCGATATCTCTCACAGCAGGATGCCATCGTCTGGATTGACTGGCGCGGATCAGCGCCGTATCGTTCGGTCATTCATAACGGTGAAGAACACTTCGCCGAGTCCATCACAGAATCCGAAGTTATGCTCGCCGGCACTGCCGCACGACTCGAACTCGATTGCGGGCTGGTCCTGCGGGAAGGGCGCCTCGGGGACACGATCTTTCCTGGAATCTCCAGGCTGGCCGCTTTGCTTCCACGAAGCATGCTCGCGGTCAATGAGTGCAAGTGGCGGAGTCGCGGCTCGTTGCGCACGGCAGCAAGCCAGAGTTCCGGGTGGGCGATCCATGAGGTCGTGAAATGGAAGGACTGACCCAGGGACGAGAGACAGCTAAAAAACCAGCCACCTTCACCGCAGCCAAGCTGCTCTACGCCGCTGTCTTCGTGGTGGTCCTGCCGCTTCTACTGCTGATCTGGGCAGTAAGAACGACTACGGTCGTCGCCTTCCCTCCAGTGCACTCTCTGACCTGGGGCCTGGCAGCTGCCGTCGTCGGACTGTTGCTCATGGCGATGGGTATGGCCGCTCTATGGCGTCTCGGCGGGGGTCTGCCGATGAACGCATTCCCTCCGCCACGGTATGTCTCAGGCGGAATGTACTCTGTGTTGTCGCATCCGATTTATGTCGGGTTCGCATTCGTGTGTGTGGGAGTTGCGATCGCTTCGGGTTCGGCCAGCGGCTTGTGGCTCGTGTCGCCGGCGGTGATCCTTGCGAGTACCGCTCTGGTGCTCGGTTACGAACTTCCGGACATGCAGCGGCGCTTCGGGGATGCCTTTCCCAAACAACGTCTGTTCCCGCTCGACGATGAAACTCCACCCACCGTTCTCGAGCGACTTCGTTGTTACCTGACCGTACTTCTGCCGTGGGTCATCCTTTATGAGGCCGTCGTCGCGCTTGGCATACCAGCAGACGCAAAGGTGGTCTATTTTCCATTTGAGTGGCGGCTGCCTGTCTGGCCATGGACGGAGATTTTTTACGGCAGCGTCTACCTGGTCGTGACTCTGGTCCCGCTGCTGGTGCGAACGCGGCACGACCTGCGCTGGTTTTCAAGTCGCACCCTGCTCTCCATGCTCCTCGTGTTCCCGCTCTATCTAGTGGTGCCGCTAATCTCGCCGCCGCGGCCCTTTGCTTCGGTCGGAGCATTCGGCTGGTGGCTGAATTTCGACCGCACCCACGACAGTGCTGCTGCCGCCTTCCCTTCCTACCACGTCATCTGGGCGTTCCTGGCCGCGGCGGCACTCGGCACCAATCGACGACGCAGGTGGATGGGCACGGTCTGGGCATTGCTGGTTGCCGCCAGTTGCATCACCATTGGAATGCATGCCTTGATGGATGTCCTGGCCGCATTCGTCGTTATCTGGATCGTCGAACACGTGTGTGAGGTTTGGGCGTTCCTGCGCAGCTCCTCCGAGACGATTGCGAATTCATGGCGCGAATTGCGCGTCGGTCCGGTGCGGATCATCAACCATGGCGCCTATGCGGCGGTGGGTATATTTCTTGGGTTTCTGGTACTCGACACCCTGCTCGGGCCCGGCCGAAGCGCGATTGCGATCTCTATCTTCGCCGGTGGAACCGTCGGAGCCGCACTTTGGGCGCAATGGATCGAAGGTTCGTCGTCTTTGTTGCGGCCCCTGGGCTTTTACGGCGGAATGCTTGGGAGCATATTCGGCGGAGTCGTGGCCACGCGCCTGTCCGGCACCAACGTTTGGGCGGTGCTGAGCGCGCTCGTGGTGGCCGCTCCCTGGATTCAAGGAATTGGACGGCTGCGCTGCCTGGTGCAGGGATGTTGTCACGGATCGCCGGCCAACGACCTGGTTGGTATCCGCTATGCTCACCCTCAATCCCGGGTCTGCCGGATCGCTGCGCTGCGGGGCATCCCGATTCACCCCACTCCGCTGTACTCGCTGCTGTGGAATGTCCTGGTTGCGCTGGCGGTGACTCGACTCTATCTGCTGCAGAGCACGACAGCCATGGTCGCCGGAGTGTACCTCATACTCTCGGGCGCTGGACGATTCGTGGAAGAAGCTTATCGCGGCGAACCACAAACTCCCACGGTGTGCGGCCTGCGGCTTTACCAGTGGCTCGCCATCGCCAGTGTGGCCTGCGGCGCAGTCATCACCACCATTTCAGAAGCTCCTCTAACTGCGCCGCCGGTTCCGCATCCTTCGTCGATCATCCTCGCATCCGTCTGCGGCCTCTGCGCCTGGTTTGTCACGGGCGTTGACTTTCCTGACTCGAATCAAAGATTTGCGCGCTTGACGTAAGCCCGATTCGGCGCAGCCCTTCGACTCCTGACCCGATCAGTTCACCTGCAGGCGCAACCGCAGTTCGCGCGCCAGGTTGTCGATCGAGCGGATTCGCTCCACCGCCGGAACCGGTACGTCAGGCACGGACATGGCCAGTTCGCACGACAGCAGCAACGCCGTCAGTGTCTCGCGCATTTCATAGCGTATTTGTTCTATAACCGCGCGGCGGGCGGCCGTCTCTTCGCGTTTTCGCCGGTGCAGGGCGGAGCGCACTTCCCGCACCAGCCGTTCCATCCCCGTGACTGCGAAGTTGATGTAAACCGGAAAGGCGGTGCCCAGATGTTCGATCATCTGCTCGCTTTCCTCAGGTTCGGTTTCGATCAGGAATTGATCGATCACTGCGGCGGTGTAGGTTTGTTCGCGCAGGCGGGTGGCGGCCTCCTGCAGGTTTTGGGCCAAGTGCGTCTCCTCGCCGGTAGCAGCTTGCAAGGAATCGGCGCACTGTTGGCCGCGTGCTGAAGCTGTGATGAGTAGAATCATGCCCTCTCTATATGCACGTCCAGCGCCGCGCCGCGTGCGATGAAAAGACTGCACTTAGCTGAACCCGGTGCCGCAACAGCTTCCCGTTGCGGAACCCCGTTCCGCACCCGGTTTCGGATTCGGACCCTCAATGCTGGATCTCGGTCGCGGCATAGTCCTTGATTTGCGGTAGAGAGTTGTTTTCCCTATGCCTAACAGTCGTGCCGCTTGCAACTTATCTCCGTTCAACTCGGCGATGGTGCTCAGGATTGTCTGCTTTTCCAGTTCGGCCATGGGAATGATCTTGGGCTTACCATCGCTATGCCCATTGCCGTTGTTCGGTTCAGTGCCCGGTACGTTGGCGATCTCGCGCGGCAGATCCGTGGTGTGAATCAGCGGACCGCTGGTAAAGGCGTAGGTGCGCTCCAGGCAGTTTTCCAGTTCGCGAACGTTGCCCGGCCAGTCATAGGCCAACAGCGCTTTGAGGGCGTCGTCACTGAGCACTTTTTCCTGCCCCGAGGTCCGCACCATGCGCTCGATGAAGTGCGCAATCAACAGTGGAATATCCTGCCGCCGCTCGCGCAGTGCCGGAATGCGCAGGCTGAGCACGTTAAGCCGGAAATAGAGGTCGCGGCGGAACTCGCCCTTCATCACGGACTGGTCCAAGTCGCGGTTGGTTGCGGCCAGAATACGCACGTTGATCGGCACCCGCCGCGTGCTGCCCACCGGGCGAATCTCTTTTTCCTGGATCGCCCGCAGCATTTTCGCCTGTAGATCGACGGGAAGCTCGCCGACTTCGTCGAGAAAAATGGTTCCGCCCTCGGCCATAGCCATTAGCCCGTCTTTGGATTGATTGGCGCCCGTGAATGCTCCTTTAACGTATCCGAAAAGTTCGCTCTCGATCAGCGTCGGCACCAGTGACCCGCAGTCGACGGGAATGAACGGCTTGTCGCGGAAGGGGCCGGAATAGTGAATGGATCGGGCCACCACCTCCTTGCCGGTGCCGCTTTCTCCCAGGATCAGGACCGGATGCACACTATTCGCTGCCTTGGCGATGATACGGTACAGCTTCTCCATTTCTGGCGCACGGCCCACGATGCCACCGAATCCCTGCTTGGATTTCACTTTCTCGCGCAGCATTCGATTCTCCGACTTGAGCTTCAAGTGGTTGGCGACGCGCTCCAAGAGAAGCTTCAGTTCATCAACGCTGAAGGGCTTGGTCACATAGGTCATAGGCACCATTCTTCATGGCTTGCACGGCCGACTGTACGGTGCCGTATCCGGTCACCACAACGACGACGGCTTCGGGCCGTCGCTCCTTGATGCGGCGCATGGCATCCATGCCTCCCGCACCGGGCAGGCGCAGATCGAGAAGAACTGCGTCGAAGGTTTGGGTATGGAGAAGCCGGTAGGCATGCTCGGCGGAGTCAGCCACAAAGGTGGTAAACCCCAGCGACTGCGCGACTTCGCGACAGGCCTCGCGGATCGATCTTTCGTCGTCCACGATCAGAAGGTTAGGAAAATTCGCGGGTTTTTGCGGAGTGGCGGTGGCGATCGGACTGAAAGCGGCTGAAGTCATAGTGATTTATTCCTTTTTAAGTGGAAAGAAGTACCCCCTCTTTCCTTTCGGGAACTGTTTCGTTTCGCGCTTGGCCAGTCCCAGTCCTGTACCCCTGCCGCTCTTGGTGGTAAAGAACGCCTCGAACAGGTGACCCTGCGTGGCGGCATCCATACCGCAGCCGTTGTCCCCCACGAAAAAAAAGGGCGCAGGGAAGGGACGCAGGGCTACAGGCGCCGGACCCGGGGTCGGTCAGAACCTGCACCTGGCAGTTGCTGGTGTCGACCGTGATCTGGCCACCACCGGGCATGGCGTCACGAGCGTTCCAGTACCAGGTTCAGCAGAATCTGCTGGGCCTGGGTGTGATCCATCCTGATCAAGCCCAGGTTGGGATCGAGACGAAACTTCAGCTCGATGTTTTCCCCAATCAGCCGAACCAGCAGGCTCCGCATGCCCTCGGCGATCTCATTGAGCGAGAGCAGTCGCGGCTCGCAATTCGAAGGGCGAGACACCGCCAGCAGCTGCCGCACCAGGCCGGTCGCCTGCAAGCCTGCGCTACGGATTTCTTCCGCATATTTGCGAGCGCGATGTCCCGGCTCCAAACCGGCGAGCAGGAGGTCGCAGTACAGCAGCACCCCTGTAAGAAGATTGTTGAAGTCGTGAGCCACGCCACTGGCCAAGCGGCCAACGGTTTCCAGTCTCTGGGCCTGGCGCAAGCGACGCTGGGCCTCCGGGTCTTCCTGAACTTGTTGGGCCAGGGCAAGCGCATAGTCTTGCTTGCCGTCCACGCCGGATACCCGCCATGCGGTCCACCTCATCGCTTGGCCTTTGGCGGCAAGGCTCTTGGAGTCGAGTTGAAAGCTATCGCGTTTCCCCTCAAACATTTCGCGCATCAATCGCTCGCCGGATGGCTGGTCGGCGGGATCTATCAGATCGCCAAGAGAAAGTGAGCGCCCCATCGCGGGAGCGTCCGGCTCCTATTTCGGCTCACTATAGAGAACGAGACCTGTGCCTGATTAGCGACATGCGTCACTAAAACGGGAAATCTTTCTGTGGAAATCTTCCGGCGGGAGGTGCGGAGGGGTGCTAGCGACCTGGACTTGCGGCTTTGCTGGCCATATAGACAGGTTCGGCGAGTCGGAAGGTAAGGCGGTGCCCCGCCTCCAGGCCTACGACCGGGGATGCATCTCGGGCGCGGGACTCACCCATCTTTCCGCGCGCGAAGAGGCTGGAGGTCCGGATGGGCAGGTCCCGACCTGCAATGTCGACCGCAGCGAGGCTCAGGCGGAGGTAGCCCTGATTTCCGTCAAATGTGGATGAGTGCGCCGATTCCACCCGGCCAGCAACGCTGGCGCCGCGCGGGACCAGCGTCTCTCCGTCGATCACAATCGGTTCGTCGACGACCGCAGCGAAAGTGCTGGTGGCGCCCGAACTAGTTGAGGAGATTGGGGCTTTCAGACGGACTGTAAGCAAAGTCCCAGCCGGGAGACTCTGGGCATCGCGGAAAGGAATGCCAGTTTCCGCCTCTGGGCCCTTTTCCGCTGCCGAGACAGTGGAACCGAGGCCTGCAGCCTCGCTCTGGCCCCCCTCACGGAACGGAACCTGATGCTGCCCAGCGTCCGCGGCACCCTGACTCCCAGGACGAGAGCAGCCCATCCAGGAAAGGGCAAGTAGCAAGAGCAAAACCGTTCCACCTCGGGGCCTGCGAAGCCTGATCATCGCACTTGTCCTTTTTCGAAGTTCTTCGGCTAGTAATCGCAACCCGGATACCAGTCACGGTCTCATCGAATCAATGCTTTGGCGATGGCACTTTCGGGGGATTAGGTAGTTTTTTCCACAGATAGCCAGGTGGTTACACGGAGCTAGTGCGCAAAAACCCAAGCTGGGCGCGAGAAAAACGCGGAGAGCGAGTCCCGCTCTCCGCGAAAGGGTGTTGCTAACTTCGATTCCTGCCTGTTACTTCTTCTTCGGAGCAACCTTCTTCTTCGCTGGCGCCGCTGTCTTGGCGGGCGTTCTGCCACCAATCAAGCTCAACGCATCTTCGGCGTTGAACGGGAACTGACGGGCCGAGGATTCCCCGGTCGTGCTCAAAGTCGAATGTCCACCCGGCGATTGCTCGCCATCCTGATCGTCGTTCATGTTCTTGAGATACTTCTCGCCCGCTCTTCCTTGGTCAACTGCGGGTTATCGGCCTCGATCGCATCACTTCACTTCCGCGGCAGTCAAGTTGTGCTCCGCGCCCAACGCCTTTGTGTCGATCGCGTTTGCCTTCGGACTCCATGTTCGATCAGGAAGTTCTTCACGCGGTTTACGCGGCGCTCCGACAGCGCCTGGTTGTATTCCGCCGAGCCACGCGGGTCCGCGTGGCCTCCCAGAATCAGGTGCGCATCCGGTTTGGCCTGAATGTACTTCTGGAAGTCCACCGCCAGGTCAGATCAGAGTCTTCTGCTGGCTGGCGATCAAGCCTTTACTGAGGATCCTTTAGCCTGGCGGCTGGCCGTCGGGAAGTAAACACTGTGCAGGGCAAGTCTGGCCTCCAGAGCCTTGTCGACTGGCGGTGGCGGCGGGTTCTCCAGTGTGACTTGGGTAGAAGCCTGCCCGGTCAGACCGCGGGAGTCGGTGCACGTCGCGTTCACCGTCACCGGACCAGACGGAACTCCAGTCGTGTTCAAAGTTGCAGAGTTGCCGCTGCCGGAAACCGTTCCAGCGCTGGAAGTCCAGTTGGCCACGGAAACGGGAACGCCGTCGGGACTGGTGCAGTTAGCGGACAGATTTGCCGCTCCACCCGTGACCAGACTCGTCGGGCTTGCGGACAGCGACATCGTCGGCGGATTCTTCGGCGGCAACGGCTTGATCGTGTAGTTCGCCGAGCAAGTTGCCTCGTTGTTCTTCTTGAGTTTCGGGTCAGTCACGTGAGCCGTGATCGTATAGCTGCCCGGAGTGGCGTTGTTCGTGTCAATGCTGGCAGTCGTATCTTTGCCGGTGAGCTGCCCACCGTTGTTGCCGCTCCAGCTATAGGTCACGGTGTGCTTGGGATTGAAATTGCTCGCCGCGACCGTAGCGGTGATGGGCTCGCCTACCAGAACTTCGCTTGGTTGCACTGAGCACGATGCCGCCGGAGCCGCTGCTTCCTCGCCACCGAAATTGATGACGATGCCAGTGCGCAGTCGGACCCCCTCCATGTTAGGGCGCCTCAAGTTAGGGAACTCCGGAGCGGCATAACTGGCGTAGTTGTGGTGTGACCAAACATAGTCCACTTCGAACAGTCGCCAGGCAACCTTCTTAGTGATGGGAAGGTCCATGCCACCGCCAAGAATCGCGCCAATCCCATTGGCGCCGTTACTCAAACTGCTTACGTCCAAACGGTTGTAACTTAGCAGGGCATGCAGAAAGTAATTGGCGTCTTCCGTTCGCCACATGAAGCGCGGGCCGCCCGAGACCGTGGTTTCCTTATTGGAACTGCCCCAGTTGTATCCAAAGTCAAGTTCACCGCCCCAGTGCGGGTCAAAGTTGTACGTTACCGCGGTACCGACTCCCTTGTCCATGTCCGGTACTTTGAATGGGGTTGGATTGTTCGGATCGCCAAACGGTACCGTAATGCCCGGATGCATCCATTGATAGCCCAGAAACCAATCCCACTTCGGGGTCGAATCGCTCTGCGCGAAGGCAGAGCCGAATGTGGCTAAAATTGCGATCGTTGCCAAAACTCCGACCCTGACAGGGTCGCCTTTGCGAGCATAGCGACTAAGAGACATTGAGGTCCTCCAAGAAAGTTCCCGGTTCACCGGGTGTCCAAGCTAACGGACACCGAAATCGGGAAGGTGTTGCGGTAACGGTTGCGTAAGGGAACCACGAATTTTAGCGCACTACAACCCAAAGCAAAAGTGTCGACGCGAATAATCCTCAGCCAGCCGATAAGCATTGCGTCTCAAAGTGAAATCTCAACTCGAAAGCCGCGCGCGTCGCATCAGGACTTGCCGGTTGGGAAGTTGGCCGCGTATCGTGGGGATTGCGCTTCGGATGCCCCGGCTGCCTCTGGGCGGCATTTTCGGCATCCGAAGGCTAACGGAGTGGGACTCGAACCAAGCAGATGAATCACGAAAAAGTGCTGATTGTTGAAGACGAGGAGAACGAGAGATCCGGGCTGTCCGAGATCGTTTCAGCCTGGGGGTATCGCGTGGAGACGGCCCGCGACGGCGCCGAGGGCCTCGACAAAGCCACGGAGTGGTCCCCCTCCATCGTCCTAACCGATCTCAAGATGCCCCGTATGAACGGCATGGAGCTACTCGGGCGGCTCAATGAACAGGCCCAAACGATTGCCGTCATCGTGGTTACGGCTCAGGGCACTATCGACAGCGCGGTCCAAGCTATGCGCATGGGGGCCTACGACTACATCACCAAGCCCATTGACACCAGCCGCCTTCGCACGATTCTCGCCAACGCTTCAACGCTGCTTGGCACACGCAACGAACTGGAGGCCACGCGACGGCGTCTACGCGACGCGGGCTCGCTCGGCCGGCTCAGCGGCGGCTCGCGCAAGATGCAAGAGATTTTCCGCCTCATCGAGATGGTTGCTCCCAGCACCGCCTCGGTACTGATCACCGGAGCCAGTGGTACTGGGAAAGAGCTGGTCGCTCGCACCATTCACGAATTGAGTCCGCGGAAGGACAGGCCTTTCGTCGCCATCAACTGCGCCGCCATTCCTGAAACTCTGATGGAAAGCGAAATCTTCGGTCACGAAAAGGGCGCATTCACTGGTGCCCTGGAGCGTCGTACCGGATGCTTTGAGTTAGCCGAGGGAGGCACTCTTCTGCTCGACGAAATCGGCGAGATGCCGGTCGGAACTCAAGCCAAACTGCTCCGCGTTCTGGAAGACCGCAAACTGCGCCGTCTGGGGAGCAAAGTCGAGACTCCAGTGGACGTGCGGGTGCTTGCCGCTACCAACAAGGTTCCCGACGAAGCCGTCTCACGGGGCGAACTTCGCAGCGATCTGTACTACCGCCTTAATGTTTTTAATATCCACATGCCGCCGCTGCGCGAGCACAAGGAAGACATCCCGAGCCTGGTGCAACTGCTGTTGGTGGAAATGAGCACCAAGCACTCTCGCAAAGTAACGGCGGTGAGCGAGGCCGTGCTCAACCAATTCACCGCTTATTCGTGGCCGGGAAATGTCCGTGAGTTGCGCAACACGATCGAACGCGCTGTCATCGTATGTGATGCAGGGGTAATCGAGACCAAACATCTGCCACCGGGATTCGGCCAGGCGCCGCTGCGCGCCGCTGCCAACGATCCCGACGCGGTTCGGCTGGGGGTGGGGACGACCGTGGAAGAGGCAGAGAAAATGCTGATCCTGAAGACTCTCGAAGCGACCAACAACAACAAGACGCGGGCCGCTGAAATTCTCGGGATTAGCCTCAAGACCCTGCACAACAAATTAAAGGAATACGGCAGTGCCGCCGCCATGGATGGAGCGGCGGGAAAAGAAGAGGCTCCGGTCGGCTAGCCTACGGAGCCTATTCGTCTCTAACGCTCTGCCATTCTTATGCTGCGCAGAAAAACCATCATTGTCCTGACGATCACCTTTATGGTGACAGTGATGGTGTCCGCATTCTCCTACCTCTATATCTCGCAGGTTCTGAGGCTTCGCCTCGACAACGCGGACGAGACTGCCAAGCAGCTTACACGGCAACTTGCCTACGCGGCGGAAAACGACCCGCCGGATTTCAGCAGCACCGCCATCGATACGAATGATCCGGTCGCGGTAAGGCGGGCCTTGATCGAGTATCTGCAGACCGACATTGACCTCAACAACATGCTGCAATCTGCTCGCGGCAGTTGGGTCTTCGTCATGGACGCCGCCATCCTCGGCCCCGACGGCAAGGCTCTGCTCCACACCAACGCCGACATGGTGGGAAAAGTCGTCACTCCGCGGCCCGATTTCCAGCAAGTCCTCAAAGCTCGATTTCGCGAGCAGCTTCGCCTGGTCTACGGTCCCCCCGCGGTTTACGACGTGAGCTATGCCTTGCGCCTTTACGGCGAGCCCTTCGGCACCATTCGCATCGGCGTATCGCCAGTGTTCTTAAAGGGCGAGATCAATCTGAAGATGATGCACGCGCTCTATTTTTCAGTTGCAGCCGTTTTCCTGTCGTTCCTGCTTTCGGCGGGCATCTCCAATCTGGCCCTTGGCCCGCTGCGGGAATTAAGCCGGAACCTCGACAGCATGACCGCCGGCGATGCCGATCAACTCGCCGGCGATCCTTCGGCGCATGACGAATACGGTCTGGTCTCGTTGAAGATCGCCAACCTGGGCCGCCAGATTCGCGACAGCAAAGAGATTTTTTCCGCGCTCAAGGACAACGTCGACCAATTGATGTCGAAGCTTCAGGATGGCCTGATGCTTTTCTCACGCGATTCCCGCGTCGTTCTGGTGAGCGCGCCGGTAGAGGCGTTTCTGGGGCGCCCGCGAGGGGAAATGCTTGGTCGCCCAGTAGAGGAAGTTTTCGACCGAAAATCCCACTTAGGCGCGACTCTGCTCGATGCTTTCGAGCGTCGCCGACCGCTGACGCAGCGCGAGTTCGATGCTGCCGGAGGAAAACGACTTCAGGTTTCCCTCGACTTCGTGCAGGAAAAAAATTCGCAGATCGGCGCGCTGTTGATTATGCGAGACACCGAGTCAGCCCGGCGCATCGGCGACGAAATCGAAATGTCTCGTCGGCTCTCAGCCAGCGGCCGCCTTACCCGGGGCGTTGCTCACGAAGTGAAAAATCCAATCAACGCCATCGTGCTTCATTTGCAGCTTCTGCGCGACAAACTTTCGAGCCAGGACCCTGATACCCGCCGCCACATGAACATCATCGACAGCGAAATCCGCCGCCTGGATCGGGTGGTGCAGACGCTCGTCGATTTCACCCGTCCCCGTGATCTGCACCTGGAGGAGATCGACCTGCGCCGCTTGCTCGAAGACGTGGCGCAATTGGCCGCCCCCGACGCTGAACAACACGGGGTGACCATTGAACGCCATTTGTCCGGACAGCGCTTGCCCGTCAAAGTCGACACCGACCTGATGAAACAGGCCATGCTCAACGTCGTCATCAACGGAATTCAGTCGATGCCCCAAGGCGGGCTCCTCACCATCTCGGCGCGACGCGAAGACGCCGTGATTGTCGCGGAGGTACGCGACCAGGGCGGCGGAATCCCGCGAGAGTTGCACGATAAAGTTTTCGAACTCTACTTCACGACCAGGAAAGAAGGAAGCGGCATCGGACTGGCCCAGACATACCAGATTCTGGAGTGGCACTACGGCTCGGTCGGATTTGAGTCGGTCGAGGGAACCGGAACCACATTCCGCTTCCACATCCCCGCGGCCGCACCGGCCGAGGAAGCCAGTCCGGAATACGTGGCCAACGCCGCCATTTCACCGCGCGCGAGTTAACGGATCGTTAGCCTGCTGCTCAAAGATGTCGCGCTCTAAGAGATGCAGGTCATCGTCGGCAAGCCCACAAAATCGGAGCATTCCGTACGCGATCCGCCCTCAAAGAGCGTAAAATCATTGGGTATTTGCCTTGGCCATTTGAGACCCCCTGTATGACTCTGGCCGTAATCCTTTTCAACGTTTGGTTCACCCTGTCGCTTGCGACACAAGCCCAGGCACCGCCGCAAACCGCGCAGTCCAGCAAACCGGCTGACACCGCCCCGACCCAAGATCAAGGGAACCCTCAGCAGCAGAATCCGCCTGCGTCGCAGCCAGCGCCGGCAGCGCCGAAACCTACCCCTAAATCATCCAGCACACCCAAGCAGCCCAAAGGTGCGCAGCCAAACTACAGGAAGAGGGCGCGGCCAGCGGACTGCGACCCCGCGCCCGCCGCGACGTCGGCCCCAGCCAGCTCCGACCCACCGACCAAGACGCCCGCGGATTCGTCCGCCAGCGGAAGCGCGACCACTGCGGCTAAACCTCCTGCTACTCCTGCCACCAATTGTCCGCCTCCAAAGATCATTGTTCAGCAGGGGAGTACAACAGAGCCGACGATCCAGTTGGTCGGCGGCGACGCCACTTCGCACCAACGCGACGCGGCCAACCAGATGCTGGCCGACACCGATGCGAATCTCAAGAAAATCGACGGAACTCAGCTCAGTTCGAGCCAGCAGGACATCGTCGCGCAAATTCGCCAGTTCATGGATCAATCGAAGAAAGCCACGGCGGCCGGGGACACCGAGCAGGCTCACACGCTGGCCTGGAAGGCGAAGACACTCTCAGAAGAATTGATCGCCCCGCCGAAGTAATCGCCGTCTACTTTCCCTTCGCCCGTGCGGCATTTACCTTCGTGAGTAACTCCTGCGACATGTTCTGCAGCGGACCCTGAATTTTCACTGCCTCGGTCAGCACGTCGCGCGCCTCGGTGGTTCGGTTCAGCTTGGCATAGGCAAAGCCCAGGCGATATAACGCCACGGCGTACGACGATTCATCTTGTCCTTTCAGCAACCCCGCCGCCGTCTTAAGCTCCGGAATCGCTGCTTGTGTCTTTTCCTGCTTCAGGTAGGCATAGCCGATGGTGGAATGCGCCACCCCCGCCGTCATTCTGTGCGATTTGTCGGCATCCGGGGCGTCCGGCTTCGCCACCTCAATCGCCTTTTGCGAATAGGTGATCGCCTTCGCGATGCTCCCCGCCTTCGGGTCCTCAACGTAGTAGCTACCCAGCAGCAGCAAAGCCGGCAACGAATTCGGATTCGCCGCCAGCGTCTTTTCCCCGAAGGCCACCAACCGCGCCGGATCGTTCAACTGGCCCGGACCGAGCGTGTACATCGCGTAGCTCGAAACCTGGTCTGAAAACTTCGAATTCGGAAACGCCGCAGTAAATCTCTCGATTGCCGCCATGCGGCTCTTCGGATCATTCTCGCTGGCGATTACATTGAAGCCCGAGCTCTCCAGAAAATCGCAGCTGCTCTGTATATTGCTCTTGTCGTCGTTGACCTTCCGGGCAAATTCTTCGTCGCTCATGCCCTCAGGCTTGGTCTGCTTCGCGACGGAACTGCAAACCTCGCCGCCCTTTACCGCGTAGTCGATCAGCTTCGCATTATTCTTAGCCTGCAGCGCCGCGTTGGCCTGCGACACCAGAATGTCCAGATTATGCGGAGAGCCGGCCAGCGCTTTGTCGCCGTAGTCGAGTGCCTTTGCCAGATCGCCCGTGGCTTGGTATGCCTGTGAGATCTGCCAGTTCCCGAAAGCAACCGCCGCCGGGTTCGATGAGAAATTCTTCACGAACTCCTCATACATCGCCAACTTCTTCTGCGGGTCCTGCTCGTTGTTGATGGCTTGCAGGGCGTGATCTTCGTCGGTGCCGGCGGCGATCACAATGCGGTCCACCTGTGCATTGAGGCGAAGAACTGAAGCTGTGAAGAAACAGAGTGAAAGAGACAAGAAGAGGGCAACTCGTAGCAGACCACACTGTCCCATATCCGACCTCCGTCGTACGCGAGACCAGCACTTCATTTTTCGATAGCAGGCGAATCGTAGCTCCGAACGCGCCTCCACGCAAGTGAGGAGCGGGCACTCCTGCCCGCTTCTACCGGCGGTGGAGATGAAGCGGGCAGGAGTGCCCGCTCCACACAACCCCCGCGGAAATGTCTCCATCGTGTCTTCGGGCCGTGGTGAATTCTTGGGTCCTCGGCTAGAGTAGAAAGATGCGTGCCATCCTCGGCCATCGCCCGTTGCGTTTTGTATTCGCCGCCAATGTAATTTCGATGGTGGGCAGCGGGATGAATTCGGCCGCGGTGGCCTGGTACATCCTGAAGGCCACGCATTCCGAAATGGCGCTGGGAACGTTCGCAGTTCTCCAGACCCTGCCGGCCATGCTCATGCTCCCGTTCACCGGGGTGATCATCGACCGCGAAGATCGCCGCCGCCTGGTCATGTGGCTTGACGCGGTGCGCGCCGTGATCATCGTGGCGGTAGCCATCCTCGCGTTTCAACACCGCGTGCAGCTCTGGCAGCTTTACCTGATGAATACGCTGGTCGCCGCCGGCTTCTGGATGTTCTGGCCGACGATTACCGCCCTGATCCAGGAACTCACGCCCGGAAGCGAGTTTGTGCACTCCAATACCCTTCTGCTCGCTGGCGTGCAAGGCGGATTCCTTATTGCCGGAGCCGTCGTCGGATTCATTTATGACCACGTCGGCTTGGGCGGCGTGCTGCTGATTGACGTCTCGACCTATGTAGTCTCGTTCTTGTGTTACTTCGCGGTGCGCAAGGGACGCCACGTTGTGTTGCGGCCGGAAGAATTGCGGGCCGACATCATCGCGGCGGAAAATCAATTCGAGCGCTTCTGGCGCGAGATGCGAGAAGGTTTGCATTTTCTCCGCGATCACCGCCCTGTAATTCTTCTCGGCATCAGTTGGGCGCTGTTTCTGGGTGCGATGATCACCGGCGTGGTGGTCACTCCGTCACTCAGCGACCGCGTCTTCCACGCTGGCGCCAAGGGATACGGCTGGCTCAACGCTGGATGGGGCACCGGGGCGTTCGTCAGCGCCTTGTACGCGCCGCAGGTGATCGCCGCACTCGGCGGGCGACGTGCGGTTGCCTTCTCCATGGCTTTGCTCTCGGTGTGCGTCGCATTCGCCCCGATTTCAGGATTCCTTGCGCTCGCCATTTCGACTTACTTCCTTATGGGTTCGGCGCGCGGCGTAGGGGGCATCGCCATGAACACCAATCTCATGGAAATGGTTCCCAAGCATCTGATGGGACGAGTGCAGAATACCTTCTATTTTTTCGGAACCTTTCTGCAACTTGTGCTTGCTATCTGCGTGGGCGCGGTCGCGCAAAAGGTGAGCCTGGTGCTCGCCTTCGCGATCCTGGCCTGCGTCTATGCCCTGTCGTTCGTAGCGGCAAGCTGGCCGGTGCCGACCACAGAGGCGGTGAACGAGGTTTCCGCTGCGGACTAGCGCCGCGGTCGTACGTCCAACGTTCGGGCCAGCTTCATCGTCTCAAGGGGAACTCATGCGAATGGATCACAGAGGCGCGAACTGCATCTGCATTCGGCTCATTCTGGTCGCCGGTCTACTGATTGCTGGCGTCACAGTTCCGCGCGCAGCCGCACAATTGAGCCCCCTCGACCAAGCCAGAAACCTCGTCCACTCGAGAACGTCGGCAGATCAAGCCAAGTCGCTACTGCAACAGTCCGTCGCCGCCGACCCAAAGAACGCTGAGCCCCATTTTCTGCTTGGCCAGATTCTCTATGCCTTCGGCGACTTCGCAAAAGCTTCCGAGGAAGCCCAGAAGGCGATCGCGCTCGATGAGCACAAGTCGGAGTATCACCAGTTGCTGGGAAATGCCTTGAGCGGCATCGTTGACTCGGCGGGAATGTTCAAAAAGATGTCTCTAGCGCGCCAGATGAAAACGGAATTCGAGCGAGCCGTTGCCGAAGACCCCAAGAGCATATCCGCGCGCGCGGATCTGGCCGAGTTCTACGCAGGAGCCCCCTCGATTGTCGGCGGCGGTGCCGACAAGGCGGTCGATCAGGCTAAACAGATCTCCGCCCTCGATCCGGTAGAAGGCCACTACGCCATGGCTTCGATCGATCTCAATCAGAAAAAATTCGGCGACGCGGAGCAAGAGTACAAGGCCGCGATCGCCGCCAGCCCTAAGCGCGCCAAATCGTACACGCAGCTGGCTTTCCTTTACATTCAGGAGAAGAAGGATTCCGAGGCCCCACCGCTTTTCCGGCAGGCGGTCGAAGTGGATGCCGACTTTCTCCCAGGCTACTTCGGTGTCGCCCGCTCGGACTTGCTCAGCGGACAGAATCTCGACGAGGCCGAGCGGTTCGTCAAGAAATATCTCAGCCGTTGGCCGGAAGACGGGGATCCCGGCCTGTCCAACGCCCACTGGCGCCTCGGCCAAGTCTACGAGAAAGAAGGAAAGAAGGATCTCGCGTTAGCGGAGTGGCAGGAAGCGTTGAAGCTCGCTCCGAATTTCAAGGCTGCGCAGGATTCTCTCAAAGCCGCCGGAAAGTGAATTAGCGGCTGTCCACTTAAGTGAAGCTACACCGGGGATTTTCCAGAATCCCCCTCCGCTGTTATTCTTTCCAATCCACAGGAGCATCCATGTCTTCAGACCTGCAGGGCCGTAACGCAGTCGTCTTTGGAGTCGCCAACAAGCGCTCGATCGCGTGGTCCATCGCCCAGGGACTGCACGCCGCCGGCATGAAACTCGCCATCACCTACCAGAACGAGCGTCTGGAACAGGAAGCGAAGGATCTTATCCTGTCCCTGCCCGGCGCCGAAGCCTACATGTGCGACGTTTCCAAGGACGACGAAATCGCCCGTCTCTTCGCCACGCTCCAAGAGCGCCATGGCAAACTACACGCGCTGGTGCACTCGGTCGCCTACGCCCCCGCGGACGAACTCAAAGGCGACTTCGTCAACACCACGCGCGAAGGCTTCCGCGTCGCGCTCGATGTCAGCGTCTATTCCCTCATCGCGGTCACCCGCGCTGCCGCGCCGCTCATGACCGATGGAGGCTCCATCGTCACCATGACGTACTATGCCGCGGAAAAAGTCGTGCCCCGCTACAACGTGATGGCAGTAGCCAAGGCCGGTCTCGAGTGCACCGTGCGATACTTGGCTTACGAACTGGGCAAGTCACGGATTCGAGTCAATGCGATCTCCGCCGGCCCCATCAAAACCCTTGCTGCCCGCGGCATTGCCGGCTTCGGAGAGATGCTCCGCGAACACGAGGAGCGCGCTCCCCTGGGCCGCCGCGTGGAGATCGAAGAAGTCGGCAGTACCGGGGTCTTCCTCGCCTCCGATGCCTCAAGCGGCATCACCGGTGAGGTCATCTATGTCGATTGCGGCTACAACATCATGGGATTCTGAATCATGGGCTTCTGAAAAGCGCACCGGGATCCTGACAGGCGTCGCGGGCCTTGCCAAAGTCATTGTTCACGAAAACGAACGTGCGACCATGCGGTATACTCGCTGGTTCCTTCACATGCCCCATGCCTCGATCGATTGGCAGAGCAAGAGACCGTTCGTCCGCTGTCGTCCCTGCTGGCATCCGAATTCCGAACAAGGGGAATTAGTGTGCGTCTGATTCCACATGATTCCAAGTTTTTCGAGCTCTTCGCCGAACTCTCCGGCTACCTCACCGACGGAGCCAAACTTCTCCGCAGCATTCTCGAAGATCCCCGCGACCTCGACATGCGCGTCGAGCAGGTACAGGCCATCGAGCATAAGGGCGACCGGGCCACTCACGCGATCATTACCAAACTCAATCAGAGCTTCATCACGCCGTTCGACCGCGAAGACATTCACAAGCTCGCTTCCTCGCTCGATGATGTCCTCGACTTCACCAATGCCGCAGCCAACCGGCTGGTCATGTATAAGATCGCCGAACCTCCTCCCGCTGCGGCTGAACTCGCAGGCCTGATCGTGCTCCAGAGCGAGGAACTGGCGCGCGGCGTATCGTTACTCGAAAAAAATGGCGCGGTCATGAAGCACTGCGAGGAAGTCAACCGCCTGGAAGACGAAGCCGACCACATCAGTCGGAGGGCGATCGCTGACTTGTTTGAGCGCGAAAAGAATCCCATCATGCTCATCAAGCTCAAGGAACTTTACGAGGTCTTGGAGATGGCCACGGACAAGGCCGAGGACGCCGCCAACGTGCTCGAGGCCATCGTTCTGAAAAGCGCCTAGTTGTGCAACTGCCGTTAAGAAAAAGTCTGGAGGCCCAGCGTTTCCGGTGCGTACCGACGTCCTGCTTGTCCTGATTACGATCCTCGTAGCATTGATCTTCGATTTCGTGAATGGGTTCCACGATTCGGCGAACAGCATCGCCACTGTTGTCTCCACTCGCGTTCTGTCTCCCAGGCTCGCGGTCTTATGGGCGGCGGCTTTTAACTTTCTCGCCGCCTTCTTCCTTGGCACGGCCGTCGCCAAGACAATCGGCAGCGGCATGATCCACCTGGAGTTCGTCGACCAATACGTAGTCCTCGCCGGTCTGTTTGGCGCCATCGTCTGGGATCTCTTCACCTGGTGGTGGGGTTTGCCCACGTCGTCTTCTCATGCGCTGATCGGTGGCTATGCCGGAGCGGCCATGGCGAATGCCGCGTTGCATCACGGCATCTCCTCGATTTTTTCGGTCATCATTCCTCAGGGCTGGTACAAGACGCTCATTTTCATCGTCGTCGCGCCCATAATCGGCCTGGTTCTCGGATTCATCTTCATGTTATCGGTCTACTGGATCTTTCGCCGCTCGGCGCCACAGCCTGTCGACCGATTATTCCGCAGGCTACAGTTGCTCTCCGCCGCCGCCTACAGTCTGGGTCATGGCGCCAACGACGCCCAAAAGACCATGGGGATCATCGCCGGTGCGCTCTACACCGGCGGATTTATGAGCAAATCCGACATGCTGGGAAGCTGGGGTCGTCTGCGCTGGCCCATCATTCTTGCCGCTCATGCCGCCATCGCCGCCGGAACCTACCTCGGCGGTTGGCGCATCGTAAAAACCATGGGGCAGAGAATCACCAAGCTCAAACCCGTTGGCGGGTTTTGCGCGGAAACCGCCGGCGCCATCACCCTGTTCGCCACCGCGCTCGCCGGCATTCCCGTCAGCACCACTCACACCATCACTGGGGCCATCGTAGGAGTAGGCGCCGTTCACCGCCTGTCCGCCGTGCGTTGGGGAGTTGCTGGCCGCATCGTGTGGGCCTGGATCGTCACCATCCCCGCAGCCGCTCTGATGGCAGCTACGGCTTTCGCCATCATGAATAGCATTGGTTGACTAAATGGCAGGGTCCCGCGTATCGATCAATAACGGTGCAATGAAGTTTGCCCGTGTGCAATTCACGCCGCCGGATAGGGGTTTTTACTCTACTTCGATTGAACTTCAACGGGCTCGGGAAGCTTCAGAGTCTGAGTTCCGTGAGTGCCTACCTCAATCTTTTTGCCATGCTTCATATAAGCTACGATAACCTCGGGCTGCGACCAGTCAAGGTCCCAACCATTCTCAATCGCCAGAACTGTATAGGAGCCTGGGATAACACCGGGCAAGCTGAAAGTGCCATCCAGATCGCTTTGATCACGCCGAAACAGATCGTGGTTTCCTTTCGGTTCGTCCGGAACCAGCACCACCATGGCTCCAGCAAAACCTTTACCGGATTTTTTCGCAATCCCTTGTACCTCGACGTTGCCAGCCACGAGTCTCAGCGAAACGGAAGACGCAGCGCCTGGAGTCAGGATCAGTACGCGACCCGAAACTTCGGCCCCCTCGGCAGCAACATGCGCGATCGAGTAGCGTTTTCTGTTACTCCACACGACAAACTCGTAGCTGCCGGGCGGAATGTTCTGGAGTTCCGCCTCGCCTTTGGAATCTGCCATTTGCCAGCCCGCGACTGACCGGCTTCCTGAGCGCAGCCCGACTGCGAGTTCCTTGGGAACCGAGCTCTCACCCGACACCTCCACCCGCACTTTGACGCTGCTGAAGGCGTCAGCCTTGGATGTGTCAACCTCTTCTCCGTCCTTGGTGAGGTCCAGTCCATTCGTCAGCCGACCTCCCTCGGGGCCCTGGGTTCGGATGTTGTAGCGGCCGGCAGGAATACCCGTCAGCTCCCAGATTCCAGGCGAAACCATGCGCACACCATCGATCTCGGCAGCGGTGGCGCCATCAAAGGCAGATTGTTCCAGTTGCGGAACCGTGAACCCGCCGTTCCCCTCACCCGGCACATGGAAGGTCAGGCGTAGAGCCGCGACCGGGTTCAGGTGAATATCCACCTGCAGCCGCTCACCGCCCTGAATGGCAATCGGCTGCGCACTGTCAGCATCCGTGACATCCGGGTAGTAAGTCAGAGGATAGGCCACGTCAAAAGATCGATCGATCGCTTGGCCAGAGGAATTCGTGGCGTCGGAGAAACGATGAATGGCGTACCATGGCTTCGCGCGCGCCGACAAGAAGTATGTGCCGGGCCTGACCGGCGTGATCTCGTAAACTCCTAAGTCGTCGGTCTGGGCGTTTCGAAACGGGTGAATCTGACTTACGCCTTGCCCATGATCGTCGAAATACACGGTTACCGTGGCGTGCCGAACTGGCTCTCCCGCTTCGTCCAGGACTTTGCCCGTGAGCACCGCATCAGGTGCAAGCCTCAGCACCAGGGTTTCGGTGTCCAGTCCGCCGCCGGTAACGATCGCGGTCGAAAACTGCTCATGCTGGTCGTACGCGGCGGAGATGAATCCTCGCTTTCTGCCTGACAACGAATACTTACCCGCGGGCAGACCGTTGAACTCATACTTGCCGTCCTCCGACGTAACCACAGATTCGACCTTCTTGGGATTCTTCGTGTCGGTTACAGTCACGCGTACGTTAGCCAGCAGATGCCCATCTGTTTTGCTCACGACGGTTCCGGCAATCCGATAGGTGTCCCCGGCACCTGCGGTTCGCGAAGTTTTTGCCTCTTGCGCGACGGTTGAGTGTGGTACGGCGATCGAAAGAACAATCGTCACTAGCAGGGCCGCGATTCTCGGAATGGGACAAATCATCGTTGATCCTGGTCTACTCGCTGTTTGCGATCACCTGCAACTGAACGTTCGCTTTCTGCCCGGCAGCGAGATGAATCACCGGTCCCTTGCTCTCGTAAGCCCGCATCGCCTCCGGATCACGATAGGGAAGGTTCGGTTGTTGCGTGGCGAACGCTAGCACACGGTAATCTCCCGGCGTCATCATCGGAGACGTAAATGTTCCGTCAGCCGATACCCCCAGTTGCTGAAACTGTCCCGCGCTGTCCGGCAAAGGAACGCAATACACCCAGGCTTTCGGCAAATACAAACCTGTAGATAGGGCCCCTCCAGTCATTGACGACTCGGCACCCAGGTTCCCCAGAGTACCTTCCAGTTCCGCCCCGTCGTCGCGCATCTTGATTTCAATTGTCGTATTCGAGCCCGGCGCCACCACCATCGGCTCACGCAGCAGATCGGTTGTTCCCATCGTTGCCGCCGCTACGTACCCACGACTCGTAGTGAGCCGCAGCCAATACCGCCCGGGCGGCAGATTCTCGAGGACCAGCGAATTATCGTTCGGCCTCGTCGGAGGACGAAGGGATCCCATTCTGGGTTGCACAGAATCTTCCGCAGTTTCAGCTGTCACTTGCAAGTATGCGCGGGCGCCATGGGACGAGAAGGTGTGCCGCCCATCGCTCCAACTCGTTGAGCCGTTCCACTTTGTGTCACTGAATTCTTCCTTTACATCCAGGCTGATCGAACTGTTTGGAATGAGCGTCATGGTTGGCCCAGCCGACGGCCCCCCGGCTACTTTGATGTTGACCGTACCCGCCGCCGAGTCTGCACCAACGACTTCGCCTTCTACAACATAGTTGCCATTGGGCAACAAACCTTCGACTCTGTGTTCTGCCCCGTTGTAGCCCAGCGAATACCCGGGCGCCCTGTGTCCCTGCGGATATACCTGGACACTCAGCCCGTTCACTTCCCCATTCGCGACCGGAATCCTCACGTCATAATATGGCTGGCGGGTCAGAGACAAGTCTGCTTCAACCGTCTGTCCGGCCAAGAGTTCGATCGGAGCGGCGGCGGCAAAGTCTGCCGCGCCCGGATAATAGACGGGCGGAAAACCATAGAGTTGTCCTCCGGGGACGGTTCCAACCGGATCGTTGTCCATTAGTTCGTGCGTCAGCAATTTGTACGAACCAGCCGGCAACTCGGCAAAACGAAATTCTCCGGCCGAATTCGCTCGTGCCAACGGCCCGGGCACCCATCGCGGCAGGCCGTCGTGCAACTCCTTCAAGAAAAGCTGAACGCTAACCCCTGTTGCCGGATCATTCGTCGAGAGAGCGACTCGGCCCTTGATCAAGGCTTCGGGCATCAGAGAGATCGTGATCTCATTCCCCGGCGTGGCTTCAATGTCGCCACTCTCTTTCCGATCGTCGAGGAATCCCGGTTTCCGCGCCATCAGCCCAAGCCGGTTATTCCCAGGCCCAAAGGACGACACAATATAGGACCCGGGTACAAGGGCGCCGCTCTCTCCCTGGCTGTCTTCTTTCGGCAGAGAAAACTCAAAGCGCCCCTCGCTATCGGTCATCATGGCGAACCGATTGTCGAGCGAATAGACGAGTGCACGAGCAATGGGTGCGTGGGTGACAGCGTTGATTACTGTGCCGCGAACGCTCTTTGGTTGTTCGTTAGTCTGAAGGTCTTGCCCGGAAGCTTGCCCTCCCGCAATCCATCCAACCACAACAAGACCGGCGAGAAAAAGAGCCTTCGCCCAAATTGCTGAACGAACAGGGGCTTGGCAGCGGGAGCGCCGGCACGGTCTCGCGTTGACTTTTCGAAAAAAGATCACCCTCGACACTACTCCTTGCGGTAATCGGGCCCCCGCCCCTGTGCGATCTATTGGAATGAGTTTGACTGCTTTTCGTTGTATGCGTCAATCCGGTTCAAGCCGGCGCCACAATCCCCTCAGAAGTTTGAGGTTCCTGATCTGCGTCTCCGAAGATTCCCAGAGAGACTACGTTGTTACCCGAACCCTGCGCTGGCTCTCCCCTTCCCGCTCCAGAGAAATCTCTACGTCCCGCTCGAGCAACAGCCGCGGAAATTTCTCTCCCCACTCAATCAGCAGAATGCTGTCGTCGGACCGCAGGTCATCCAGTCCGAGCGTCTCCAGTTCGCGCGGCGTGTCGATGCGGTAGAGATCGATGTGATAGAGGTTGGCGCGTGGCCCGCGATATTCATGCACCAGCGTAAACGTGGGACTGGTGACGTCTTCCTCCGCACTCGCTTCGAACCCCGCAGCGATTCCCTTGACCAGGGTAGTCTTGCCTGCGCCCAGATCTCCGCGCAGCAACACCAGCATCGGCGAGGTGAGCAATCCGGTCAGAGTGCGCCCGAAGGCGATCGTCTCCTCGGCTGAATGAGTCAGTGCCTCCCGCAGAATGTCTCTGGGCTGCTCGCGCTTGGTCTGGTCCCGCACAGAACCAGTATAGCGAGAGAATTTTCCGACTCGGGGCAGGCGTACTGGCGCTTGCTCAGGAAAATGCGCTGGTCTTGATGCCGAGCACGCTGCGTTCGGCCACATGCTCGAGCGTGGTGCGCAGCCGGCGATGGTCTTCGTCCTCGAGCGCCACAAAACGGAACGGCTGGAGCACTCCGTCGAGCGTCTTCCGCATCGGGCTCAGGACTTCGGCCATCCCGTGCACCGGGCCAGCCTGCGTCTGAAACGCCACCTCGACGAAGTCGCCCTGACTCAGTGATTGGGGCAGATTCAGCAGGCCACCGGTTGCGGAAATGGTTTGGAGTTTAGCTTTTGCGCGCCGGCCATCTTCAAGCCGAATCGCAGCCAGGACAGATTCGCCTAGCTGGACACGAGCCGCGCGCCGCGAAGGGTGCGGTTGGGGGAAGTGTGTCATAGGTCTGCTGCACTATCGCACTAGCTCCTGTCGAGTAATAGATTACTGAAGCCCCTCGTCCGAAAACCGCTCTGCGAGGCTGAACTGACGATACTGATCCCCTGCCATCTGAACCGCTTAGCGGGTGTTTACTGATTAGATAATGTCCCATGGGACAGCCTGCCGTATCGAATCCGAACGATAGATCTGGTCGCCAACGTCGCGCGATTTACCATGGATGACTAAACTGGCATGGCTGAAATCTGGTGGGACAAAACTTCACTTTCGACTGAATTTCCGAGGAACCTCATGATTCGCCTTACGACCCTCCCCATTCTCCCGGTCCTGTTCGCCGCCATCCTCTCCTCCGCGCAAACCTCGCCCCCACGGCCTCCACTGCGAGTCGGTATCGTGGGCCTGGTTCACGGACACGTGCACGGATTCCTCGATCAATCGCGGCATAGCCCTGAGATCGAGATCGTCGGCATCGCCGAGCCCGACCGCCAACTCCTTTCCCAGGCAGCGGCCCGCTACGGCTTCGACCAATCCACCCTGTTCACCGACCTTGAGGACATGATCGCCAAAGCCCACCCGCAAGCGGTGCTGGCATACACCAACACGTATGACCACCGCCGAATCGTCGAGATCGCCGCCCGCCACGGCATTCACGTCATGATGGAAAAGCCGCTGGCGGTCAGCCTGGATGACGCACTGGCCATCGAAAAAGCCGCGCACGCAGCGAAGATACGTGTTCTGGTCAACTACGAGACTTCGTGGTATCGCAGTAATCACGCTGCGTACGACCTGGTGCACGAAGGAGCCCTCGGCGATATCCGCAAAGTCGTCGTGCACGATGGCCACAGCGGACCCAAGGAGATCGGCGTCGAACCGGAGTTTCTCGCTTGGCTGACCGACCCCAAACTGAACGGCGCCGGCGCCCTGTTCGACTTCGGATGCTACGGCGCGGACCTGATGACCTGGCTCATGGACGGCCAACGCCCTGAAAGCGTCACCGCCGTAACCCAACAGATCAAGCCCCAAATCTATTCGCGGGTCGACGACGAGGCCACGATCATTCTGATTTACCCGCGTGCTCAGGCCATCGTACAAGCCTCATGGAATTGGCCCTTCGACCGCAAAGACATGGAAGTGTATGGCCAGACAGGCTACGCGATTACGGTGAAGCGCGACGACGTCCGGGTTCGACGTAAGGGAGAAGACCGGGAGGAGCAGATCGCAGCGAAGCCCGTGCCCGCCCCCTATGACAATTCGCTCTCGTACTTGCGGGCGGTGATCCTCGATGGAGCGAAGGAAGATGGCCTGTCGTCGCTCGAAACGAATGTGACTGTGACGGAAATCCTCGACGCGGCGCGCCGTTCGGCGCAATCGGGAAAAACAGTGCATCTGCCCTCTTCCCGATGACCCTGACGCCTTGTCATGCTGAGCGCAGCCAACACTTGGCGAAGGCGAAGTGTTGGCGGAGTCGAAGGACCTCGGGCATTCTTTGTCGCTACCAGCGGCCTCGCGAGGAGTTCTCACACGAATCATGCTGCAAGGTGAGAACGCCCTGTGAAGGTCGGACCTGTTAGGGCGGTTAGGGATCCTTCGCTCCGTGCGGCCTGCGCTTCGCGCAGACCGCACTCCGCTTAGGATGACAGATATATCATAACAATATGTAAATAATAGATATACAGTCTTGATATTATCTGTACGAGTCCTGCACAGAACGCAGAGTCAATGACTTGCCAGAAAGATCTGCACGGAATCTGCACAGGACGAGTCAAGCGGGAGGCGAATATGGCATTCGTCACCGACAAATCGGAACTCAAGCCGGGCCTGATTCTCTTCCGGCGCGGCGACGTGGAGCATCGGATGTGGTATTGCCGCATGAAGATGCCTAAGGCCGACCGTTACAAGACGGTTTCGCTCAAGACAACCGACATCGATGTGGCGCGGGATCGCGCCTTCGATCAAGACGCAGACATCCGATTCCGCTTAAAACATGACGTTCCTGTGTTCAACCATCCCTTCCGCGAGGTGGGGAGAGAGTATCTGCTGACCCAGGAGGCGCGGGCGAAGCGCGGAGAAATCAGCGCCGCGCGGCCCAAGAAGGTCCGCGCCGTCATCGAAGGCGCTTTAGACAGATATGTAGGATCAACGCAGGTCCACCTTATCGGTGACGAGCTTTGGGGCGGCTACCCGGCATGGCGGCGGGAGAACGGCGCGGGTCGTCACAAGCGCAACGGCGTTCGGGAAGTCACCGACGACATGGCGCAAGCCTTCGCGGACAAGGAAGCCGAGCGCCGCACCAAGGTTCAGCAGACCCTCGGCATCAGGGTTTTGAGACCGATTGAAGTCAAACCTTCCGAAGAACGGTTGGTTCCTTTTATCAGTGATTCCACCATCCGCTTTGAGATGTCCATCTTCGGTGCGGTGATGAATTACGCCATCAAGAAACGCTACGTTCCCGCCAGCCAGCGTTTTGACGAGCGTCCGAAGCTCAAGTCCATGCGGCGCGACGAGTTCACGCTAGAGGAATACCGCAAACTCCACACTGTCGGAAGGAAGTGGATTGCTGAGTCGGATAAACCTTCCAGCGTCTGGTATCGCACCATCACCTACAACATGATCCTGATTGCGTGTAATACAGGCATGAGGCCAGCGGAGATGAAGAATCTGCGCTGGCGCGATATCATGCCCGCAAAAGACCGCGAGGCGCGAGAGATCGTTGTGCTGTTCGTGCAAGGCAAGGGCAAGTCGCGCAAGCTGGTGGCTCCCAGGAGCGTTGGAGATTATCTGGAGCGCATCCGCGTTATTTCCAAAGCCACGGAACCGAACGACAGAGTATTTACCAACGTCACGGGCAAGCCTGCAAAAACCCTTTACAGCTCCCTGATTGCCGACCTTCTGAACGAGGCGAATTTGCGCGAAGGCACGCAGGGCGTTCCGCGTTCGACGTACTGCTTCCGGCATACCTATGCCACGCTCCGATTGCAGGAAGGAGTGGACGTGTATTTCCTCGCCGAGCAGATGGGAACTTCCGTCCACATGATTGAAAGCCACTATGGACACGTGAACACCATCAAGCACGCCGACCGCGTGTTGCAGGGCATGGCGGGATGGGAACTGCCGCAACCGGAACCGGACGATACCAAGGCCAAGGCGTCAAAAGCGGCAGCGACCCGCGATCAGTCCAAAAGAGGTCAGCGCAACAAGCCGCGCTGACCTGAACCTCCCCAAGCCGTCTTTTGCCGGAGCCGCTGGCGGAGGCTGGCGCAGGGAGGTAATCGTCCCAATGTCCGGCCCGGATTCTCCTCACTGAGATTGTTCTGATTTGCCGCTGCCCCGCTGGGGCGTTTTTAGCGGCAAATCTCCCTTGCACGTGCCGCCGCTGGCGGTTGTACCTTCGTGCAGCTCCAACCTCTTAGTATCGGGGAAGGGATCTGGTAAGGAAACGCTATGCTGACGCTCCCTCCAAGTCATCCAGTTTCAAAGCCGTGTGCAAGCCGCGCGCGAGCGGAACCGGTAGTCATCGGTGTATCAGCTCGATGCTGCCCGTATCTTCCCCTTGGGGCGAGAGAATTCACTCGTTTTTGGGTTCGGAGCTACACATTTTCTTACACATCTTGGGTCATGCTTGAGCTAACCCGAAGAAAAAATTGGAGAAATTCACAGACGAATCGGAATGAAAAGCGCGCGCAGGAGACGAAGAGGAAGGGCTTCAACTGGGAAGCGGAACAGCTCCACAACTTTGTGCTATTCGCCGTCAACACCGGATTGAGGCCCGACGAAGCATGGAGCCTTGAGTTCAGGGATATCACGATTCGTTGATGACGAGGATTTGGGTAAGACGATCCTGGAGATTGAAGTGCGCGGAAAGCGCGGCGTCGGATACATAAATCGGCATCTCGTTCGGTTGGCCTCGGGAGACTTGAATCCGCACTTTGTGCTCTGAGAATCCTCCCGGTAGCCCCAGCCCATTTGCCCGCAGCCAGTCATGGACGCCCTGAACCATCGCTGTTCGATCGACCTGGTTGCGTAGCCCGCGCAAGATTCCGACCGGAATGAGCATCTCAATCCATCGCTCCGGCACAACAAGACTCGAATCCTTTTCGATATCGAGAAACGCCTTACTGAAGAATGCAAAATCCTCTTTCTCCGCAGTGAACGGCTCGATAATGGTGTGTTCCAAGGCAATCGTCTTGCCATCCGGGCGGACTGCCAACGCCTCGACGGCACCGTCTTTTTCCTCATCCAGCCATCGGATTGCAGCCTTGGACCACGAGAAATCCTCGTATGCCGACAAGAATCTCTCAACGAAGATGTTCTCTCTACGCAACTTTGTAGGCATCCCGCCCATCCCTTTCCTGCCTCTGACATCCGCAGTACGACACAATTGTTCAATGCTAGAAGCTTTCCCGCCCACAGGGGTGTCAACGAGTGGACCCTGCTTGACAATGCTAGCTTAACACAAGTATCATGGCCATGTTAATTACCGTGGCCATGATATATATCGCGGCCATGTTACCAGGCCTTCGTTATGCCATCGCATCAGCAAAATCGCATATCAGAATTTGACAATCTCCTGACCAAGACGCTTCAGAAGGCGGGATGGCACATAAAGCAGTCCCCGCGATCCGCAGACAACGGCGCCGACATCGTGGCTCGCAACCGCAAGAATATCTATGTCTTCCAGCTCAAGGCGTTATCGGAATCAAGGAAAGACAGAGCTATTCCCTTGATTTCACAGGCCATTCTGGAAGCCCAAAGGGCAGCCGCCCGGATTACCGGCAGCGCAATCCCCGTCGCTGTGCTGGCATCCGACCATGTTTCGGATTCTCTGTCGGAACACGTCAAAGACTTCGCCTTGCGCAATGCTCCCGATGTCGGTGTCGGAATCATTGACGCCGGAGGCTTCCGCCGTTTTGCGGGACATGGCTTGGAAGTCCTCAACGCAGAGAGGTCGCGCGTCATCGAAGGACCTCTCAAAGAGGTTTCGCGGGGCAACCTATTCTCTGACCTAAATCAGTGGATGCTGAAAATTCTCTTATCCAAAAGCATCCCGGATTCCTTGCTCTCTGCTCCGCGTGGCCATTATGAAAATGTCTCTCAGCTCGCCGATGCAGCGGGCGTTTCCACGATGAGTGCGTTCCGGTTTGTGCGTCAGCTTTCCGAGGAAGGGTTCCTCGACGAACTAGGCGGGATGAGACTAGTCCGAACCGAGGAACTGCTGGAACGATGGCTGAGAGCGAGTCATTCTCGTATGCATGAAACTCCGGCCCGTTGGATCTTGAGCGGCGAAAAGGATACGTTTTATGCCGCTCTTCGATCTTATGCAAGTAGAATGCGATCCAGTGCTCCACACTCTAAGACTGACCAGCTGCGCAGAGGGAGGCCCCGGCTCTGCCTTGCACTATTTGCCGCTGCAGAAGCTTTGGGCTTCAAGTTCGTGCATGGAACCCAGCCGCATCTCTATATAGAGCGGCTAGATAGGAAGGTACTACGAGAACTCGGCTTGTCACTTGAAGGTGCAGACCATCAAGCAGATGTATTCGTGAGGGTGCCGAAAAATCCTGAGGCAGTGTTCCGCGCGGCAGTAGAACGCCATGGTGTGCCGGCCACCGATATTTTGCAGGTGTGGCTTGATGTCTCAAACCATCCGGCACGCGGGAAAGATCAAGCCGATCTTCTCCGCAAGCGAGTATTTTCCCAAATTCTTAATAAGGCAAATGCATGAATGCGAATCCCGAGTTTGCGTCCTTCGCGAGGCTCGTGGAATCTTTGACGCCCTGGCTAGACCAGGTGGTCATCATCGGGGGTTGGGCGCATCGCCTACACCGATTGCATCCTTTAGCCCAACCACTGCTATACGAACCGCCCTCAGTGAACACCCAAAAGCGGCCATACATGAACACCTGAAAAGCGGCCATACTTTCAGAAGAAACGTCCAGGACATTGACAGCAGCGGGATGGTAAGTAACCTCTCGCAACATGGCGAATGTCTTGAAGGACGAAAAGAAACAGCAAATCATAGCGTTGGGGCGACTGGGATGGTCTCTGCGAAAGATCCAGGAGACCACGCGAGTTCGTCGCGAGACCATCAGCGCCTATCTGCGTGGCGCGGGTGTGGAGATATGGCCGCCGGGAAGATGGAAACGCGAAGGTAAGGCAAAACCGGCCATACAAGTGATCACCGGCTCGGAGGCCGCAAAATCGGCCATTCCGGAGTCCGGCGGTCAGCCCAACCCCAACCCCGAAAACCTTTCTACGAAGGGAAAAGCAAAAGCAATTTCAAAACCGGCCATAGCGGTGATCACCGGCTTTGGCGTGGGTTTGAGCGGCCAGGAGCCAGTCAACTCGAAAGGCGTGGGCTCGGCCAGTACCTGTGCACCCTACCGGGAAATCATCGAGCTGGGCCTGAGTCGGGATCGCAATGCCAGGGCCATCTGGCAGGATCTGGTTTCCGATCACGGATTCCAGGGTGGCTATCAAAGCGTTCGACGCTTCGCTTACAAATTGCGCGGAGCCCAAGTACCACAAGCGCGGGCGGTGATCCTCACTGCTGCAGGAGAGGAGGGTCAAGTTGATTACGGCAGCGGGCCGATGGTGCGCGAAGCGAAGAGCGGCAAGTATCGACGCACCCGTTTGTTCGTGCTTACGCTGGGCTATAGCCGCAAGGCAGTACGGCTGCTGACGTTCCGATCCAGTACACGTGTCTGGGCCGAACTGCACGAGAAAGCTTTTCGTCGATTAGGCGGAACTCCACGCATACTGGTGCTGGACAATCTCCGCGAAGGCGTACTCGTTCCCGACGTCTACGACGCCACGCTCAATCCCCTCTATCGCGACGTGCTCGCTCATTACGGTGCGGTCGCTCTGCCCTGCCGGATCCAGGATCCAGATCGAAAAGGCAAGGTGGAGTCGGCCGTGGGACACGCCAAGAAAACTCCTCTCAAAGGACAACGCTTCGAAAGTCTGGAACAAGCGCAAGCCTATCTGGATCGCTGGGAAACGAGCTGGGCGGATACGCGCATTCACGGCACCACCAAACGGCAGGTCGCGGCCATGTTCGCAGAAGAAAAACCAACCTTGCTCCCGCTGCCGGTGGAACCGTTCCGCTATTACCAGTACGGAGAACGGGTGGTGCATCTGGATGGCTGTGTCGAAGTCGAAGCCGCCTATTATGGTCTACCGCCAGGCTGGATTGGACGCGGGGTGAAAGTCCAATGGGATGAACTTTGCGTTCGTATCCTCGATCCCAAAACCGGTCTACTTCTGCGAGAACATATACGTCAGAAGCGCGGCTGGTACCGCATTGAGCCCGAGGATCATCCGCAGCAAACTCCCTTCCGTGTGGTGCAGTTACTCGGCCGCGCCGGCCGAGTGGGCACCCATGTCGGTACACTCTGCAACCTTATCCATAGCCAGCAAGGCGAAGTGGGCGTGCGGCGCATTCTGGGCGTTCTCTCTCTTGCCAAAAAGTACGGTACCGCTGCCGTCGATGAAGCTTGCGCGGCCGCCCTCGAGATGGGAGTGCACGAATATCGTTTCGTGCGTCGCTATCTGGAGCGTTGTCCGCAAGCCCCCCTCAGTTTGCGCCAGGTCGATCCCTTGATCCGCGAACTGGTGCATTACCGTGATCTGATCCAAATCAAAACCAAGGAGCAAAGGGAATGAATCTCATCGAGTTGAATCGTGCTTTACGACAACTGCGGCTGGGTGGAATCGCGGCGGTGCTCGAGATGCGTCTGCACCAGGCCCAGGTCGAATCCATGGCGCCCATCGACCTGATCTCCGGCCTGGTCTCCGACGAACTCACCCGTCGTGGCGACCGCTTGCTGGAACGTCGGCGCAAGCAAGCTCAGTTTCGCGATCCACAAAAAAACATCGATAACTTCGACTTCACCTTCAATCCCAAGATGAATCGCAGTCTGGTTTTCGATCTCGCGACCTCTGCCTTCATCGCCCGCCACGAAGACTCCTTGTTGGTCGGTCCACCCGGCAGCGGGAAGAGTCATCTCGCCCAGGCCATTGGACAAGCCGCCATTCAACAGGGCTATCGTGTGCTCTACCGTGAGACCCATACCTTGCTCGATGAACTCGCCGAAGCCTCCATCGACGGGACGCGCAAACAGCACATCGAGTCTCTGGTCACTGTTCCTTTGCTGATCATCGATGACTTGGGCATGCGCAAGTTATCCCTCACCGCCGCCGAGGAACTCCTGGAGATCATCATGCGACGCTATGAGCGCGCTAGCACAATGATCACTTCGAACCGACCGGTGGATGACTGGGGGAAACTGCTGGGCGACAGCGCAGCGGTGACCGCCATGCTCGATCGCCTGCTGCATCATGGCCACGTTCTGAAATGTGGCCCACGCAGTTGGCGCACAAAAACAGGCTTGCCTCCACAGCAGGCGGCAGGATAGAACAACCTATGTCGTGGACGGCTTCCAAAGTATGGCCGGTTTTGAACTGATCATGTATGGCCGCTTTTCAGGTGATCACTGAGGGAACCGCTGGCAACACTTGATGCGGATGTAGCTCTTCCGAGGCGAATCAGAGTCGCGGGGGATGAGATTTACCAACGGCTCGCTGCAAACGGATTTGAGGCCGAGTTTCTAGGACATCACCGACCTCCGGCTGCCCACTATCGCTTGGCCGATCCCGGCATCCATTTCTACGCGGAATTTCTTACACCTCTTGTAGGTGGTGCCGTGGGCAGGCGAGGAAGACAGAATGCGACACAGAGGGTAGGCGGCGTCTCTTCGCAAAATCTGCGCTACATCGAAGTCCTTTTAGCCGCACCTTGGAGCCTTGCCCTTTCAGCGGCCACTGGTTTCCCGCTCGCAAACGAAACACCAGTGCAGATTGCAAATCCCGTCAGCTTCCTCGCACAAAAAATCCTTATCCATCGGAGGCGCACTCGCGATGAGCGCGCGAAAGACACTCTCTACATGCATGACACGATCGAGACTTTCGCGGCGAGGATCGATGAGTTGCGCGCAGAATGGGTGACGAACATCCGTCCCGAGCTACACGCAAACAATGTGCGGACGGTGCAGAGCGCAGCCAACACGCTCTTCGGAGCGGTTACTGATCCGATTCGCGCCGCGTCCCGGATCGTCCAGGGCAGGATCTTGACTCCAGAGTCGATTCGGGAGACCTGCAACTTGGGATTCAGTCGGATTTTCAGAACAAGCGGACAATAGACATGAGCATGTCCATGAGGTGAGCAGCATGGGCGGCCCCCCACTTTCGTTGATTTAGGCTAAGCGTTAGTTGAGAAAAGTCAATACGGACGGTCGCCGCCCGAGTCGCCTTTGCAATGAAAATTACGAGGCAATTGTTCGACGCTTTCATTCGATGCAGGTTCAAGCTGCATCTTTTGGCGACGGACCAAGAAGGCGTCGCACAGCAATACGGAGAGCTGCTTGAAGACCTCGACCGAAAGTACCGTGACGAAGCGATCTTAAGACTCCAACGACGATTCGGTGCTGACCGGATCATTAGCAATCCAGCTTCGATTGTCGATGCGCAAATCGCTGGCCCTGAGCTGATGCTGGAGATTGCCCTGGTCAGCAACGGTTTCTCGGTTGACTCTCTCGTGCTGACAAAGATTTCGAATGATGGCTGCCTCGGAAAGCCGGAATATGCACCGACGCTGTTCGTCCACCGAGAAAAGATAAACCGGTGGGATAAACTGCTTATTTCGTTTCACGCTTTGGCTCTGTCGGACGTGCTTGGCGACCTGCCGACTTTTGGAACAATCATCCATGGCCAAAGCGCAAAGACAACAAAGGTCAAATTTAAGACTCAGTCGGGAATGACCGCGGTTCTCAGGGATGCTCGCCGAGCCGCGGGCGAGATCAGAAAACAAATTGAAACGAAGCCTCCAGCGCTCACGCTCAACAGCCATTGCACGACCTGTGAATTCAAAGATCGCTGCAACGCCGACGCTCGAGCAGCCGATGACATCAGTCTACTTCGGAGCTTATCGGTTGGTGAGATCGATGCATTTCGAGAGCGCGGTGTTTTCACCGTGCAGCAGCTCTCATACACGTTTAGAACGAAGAGTGTAACCGGCAAGCGGTCTGCCAAGGACAACCGGTTCGCGTATGTGTCTTTCTCACGCGGTCAATACGATGCTCGGATCTATACGAATGACACAAGCGCGCAGCCTCAGTCGCGATAATTCTCAACGCACAGCAACCGAGAACGTAGCTCTTACTCACGGTGTTTTGAAGCCTTTCGCGCCTCCGACATCAACTTCGGGCCACGCACGTGGCCCGGTTTAAGCAGCGTTCGTGTCCTCTATCGCATCCGAGTTGTTAGATTCGGATCCACTGCGATCACGATCCCGCGATTCATCGCCAAGCGGGTCAAGGCTCCTCTTCCATTTGGGCCATGCATCGACTTCTGCGCTTGCTTGTCTAAGAACGTCATCCAGTTCCTTCGATACCTTCATGATTTCCCCTTTTTCTTCTGCTTAGATTTTAGATTCAAGTTCTTTTTCTTGAGTTTGTCCCTCAAAAGGCTCAGGTCTTCCTTTTCGTATTCCAAATACGACCAGAACGAACCCGATACTCTAGGATTCGCGGTCTCCGCAACCCACCCGATGACCTCCCCGTTCTTCGCCTTTCGGATTGGCATCGCAAAAATATCAGAGAAATTCCTAGGAGCAACTCCCAAAAATGGGACAAAGGGAATTTTATCCGCGTCGGCGTCCGTGTCGAGCTGGATTGCATTTGAATGAAGTTCCAACGCTAAGCTCTTCGCATAGGGTTCGATATAGACCACTCGCGCGATCCCTGCTGCGATAATGTTTCGAGCACACTCATGACAAGGAAAGGTAGTGATATACATAGTGCAACCCCGCACAGGCACTCCCCTCGATGCCGCATCCATGAGAGCGCCCATCTCAGCGTGTACTGCTCTAATGAATTCGATGAGCTGCATGTATCTCGTGTGCTTCGTCAGCGGAGCAATCGTGGCACTTTTCTCAGGCGTGGAAAGACGCTTAAAGTCCTTCGACAAAAATCCCTTATCTGAAAGTACCTGCAGTAGCTCGCCTAAATTTGTATCCTTGGAGTAATCGGAACTGTCAAAACCTCGACTCCAATCTCTACCGTCATTCTGATCACCGTCCCAGTAGTAGCCTCCTCTTGCCTTGGGTACTTCGTTGGTCCCCACGGCGATGATGTTGTGCCATTGATCCGCAATGGCGGCTCCGACTTGCCTGCCCATTTCGGCTGAACGCACTGCAGCCATGTGAGCATGCGCCATGGCCATCTCATCTGGAGTTGGAGTGACAACTGGCTTTCCGAAAAGCAAGTTCAGAAAGCGTTCCAGATCGCGTGTGATCGCCTGAGGGTCGGAAGAGTCAAGAAAAAAATCGGCCATCCCAAACGCGGATCTCAATCTCTGTCCGTGGCTCTTCCTTTCGTCGGATTCATCCCTTAAGACCAGTTCTTCCGCCTTGTCGCGAAATTGATCGTGCTGGGCAGAGAAATGAGACTTTGCAATTCGCTTAGCGAGGTCTTCGACTCTCCGCTCGCGGGCTGAATGAACGCCGATGACGATTAGATTGGAACCATATATCCTTCGGAGTGCTGTAACTTCCTCTGGTCGTTTCAAAGAGCGAAACACATACGCTTGACGGGGCACTGTTTTGCCATGCTCTGGCGGTGGGTTTCTATTTCGAAATCTCACGACAGCAGACAGCGAAAGAAGGGCTAAAGCATCGTCGCGCCCCATCTCTTCACGGAAGTTATCGCCCGCATCCATCCGCATCTTGCTCTTCTCATACTCAGACACAGGTTCTTTTCTGAGATAAGTATCGAACTGTTTCAATTGCTCAATCACTCGAATCGGCTCGACCCTGTAGTCAAAAACCTTGAGTACCTCGACTAGTCCGTCACAAACTCCACTCACGTTCGCCCCAACTGGGGCCACGATGGCAAAAAAAAGCTCTGGGTTTTGGTGACGGATGAGGCTAATCGGGAACATGTGACAGAGCCTTGACGGTGCTGGGGAGGTCCTGGCTGCTCAAGATTCTTGCGAGCGAGGCTCAAACACCTGCCTTGCACGGCGAAGAGCATCGGACAGCTATTTCGGAACCGCCTCGCATATTGAAGCGGATGATATCACCAGAAGCAGCTTTCAGATTAGACTGAGTTTTTTGAAAACGAAAGAGTTCTGTGGAAAACAGGTCTCGCTCTCATAAACAGCCCTCGCAGCGAAAATCTCCCAAGGAATCAGGTGCCCTGACCCGCTTCCCGCTGTACCAGCCTCCGTGCGACGACAATCGCTACCATAATTCCGATGATGCGTTTGCGACCTTCGTCCATCAGTAGCATACTACAACTTTCGCCTTTAATTCGCTATCGTCTTGTGCTACATTTCGGAAAAGGGCTCTTGTAGAGTGGGTGTCCCGAGAGGGCGGAAATATGGGTATTGATGTCGTTGGCATCAAAGAATCGGTGGGTATCGCCGCGCGGGAGAGATTGTGGTCGCACACAGTCGGTATTGCCAACAGGGCGCTTGCCACACATGGGCGTGACCCCCTGACAGGTCTACCGGCAACTGAAGAAGGAGCTCCGGGGACTGGCTTCGCAGGGGTTTGGGGTAGGCATCACTTCATCTTGACCGCGAAACATGTGCTTGAAGAAGCTCAGCCGAAGCACCTCAGATTCTTCGTTCGACAGACGGGCCAGCTCAGGGGTCAACAAGTGTCCGAGGTCACGATGCAGGACGCGGTGGTAGCGGTGCCGCTCACCGATCCTGATGCCGAGATTCATCGTTGCGAAGGTGAGGACATCGCTCTTCTGACGATGAAGCCGAACGGGATTGGGACCCAATCTGGAGTTTTTCGACCTCGCGAGTTCGTGGGCTGACCCATCGGAAGGCGAGGCAGTATTCGGTGTGGGCTATCCTGTTTCCAACAGTGTGATGTTTAACAGGCAGGTTGGCACAGTCCTCCAACATGCCGTGGTCTTAACTGTCACCCCAATCAGCGGCGTGGTGCTGCCATGTCCGACCGCGGACGAACTACGATTCACAATTACGGCCTTTGATCCAGACCGACATTTTCTGATTCCTTACGAACCTGCTACTAGAGGTAAAAGCCCGGACGGAATCAGCGGAGCTGCTGTCTTCGTCGTATCCCGAGAAGAGCGGGTTGTGTGGGCTCCAAGATTCGAGTTCGCGGGGATCTGTACCTCTTGCTACAAACATGGAACCGTCGAGCAGATTGTGAAGGCATCAGTCGTGCGGCAGTTCCTCCTTGAGGTATTTGGGCCTGCTGAGAAGTAGACTTGGGCAGGGCCCGTTCGGAGTTAATCCGTCGCTGTCCGGGGTTGAGGGTGAGGGCACAACCCCTAGTCGTGTAGTTGATTGACCGCGGAAGAGGTTTAAGTTTCTACGTGACGTTCGTTTTGGACGAATCCGGCGAACGCGCGTACGCGATGTGGGAGCAGTCGGTGTTCTCCGTTCAGATGTCCGGCAAAAGGTCGAAAGAATTCGGCGCGGACGAGCTCGAAGCTTGGCCGAGCCAGTTCCTCGTGCCCAAGGGATTTGTAGCAGCGAAATTGGCTGAAATTCGCACAGTTTGCCTGCACAGTTCCTACACAGCTAAAAATTGCCATATTATCTGCAATGAAAACAATCAGATATAAAAGTTTTATCACCTGCTCAGGATGACAGTTTGTGATTTTGGAAGCGCCTACCCATCCCAACGCACAAACTTCTCCCGCGCTGTGCGCTGGGCGCGCCAGAAAGCCTCGGGCAGTCCCCGCAGCAAGTCGGTCGCGACCATCGAATGCTCGCCCACGCTTTCGCGCATCACGTCGCCGGCCAGCCCGTGCAGATGCACCGAGGCACAAACCGCCAGCAGCGGGTCGTGCGGATTCTGCGCCAACATCGCCGCCACGATGCCCGTGAGAATGTCGCCCGTGCCTCCCGTTGACATTCCCGGATTACCCGTCGTGTTTACCCACGCCTCACCATCCAGCGGAACGACCAGCGTCCGGTGTCCCTTGAGCACGACAATCAGTTCATGGTCACGAGCGAACTGCCGTGCCACGCCTAACCGGTCTTTCTGGACATCAGCCGTGGAACACCCCGCTAGCCGCGCCATTTCGCCCGGATGCGGCGTGATCACCAGCAGCCTGCCTTTGCCATTCAACTCATCGACGTGGCCTTCGAAGGCGTTCAGCCCGTCGGCATCCAGGACAGTTGGTATTTGGCTCCCGGTCACCAACCGGCGCACCAAGCTTGCAGTGTCCGCGTCCCGTGAAACTCCCGGACCGATCGCCAGCACGCTCTTTCCCTTCGCCAGGTCAGCCAACCGCTCATCCGCATCGGAGGAGATCGTCCCTACAGTGGTTTCGAACAAAGGTTCGGTCATCAGTTCAGGATGAAATCCCGCGACCGTGGCGAGCACGGACTTCGGCGTAGCCACAGTCGCCAGGCCCGCGCCCGTACGCAGCGCCGACATCCCTGCCATCGCCGCCGCGCCCGCTTTCCCGACCGATCCTCCCACCACCAGCACATGTCCGTAATTCCCTTTATTCGAATCCGCCGGGCGTTGATCGATCAGAGGCGCGAAGTCGCGCGCCGTGATCACGTTAAGTTGCAGCGACGAAACAACCGCCTCGTCAGGCGACCCGATCCCTGCCACATAAGTTGGCCCGTCCGTCAGCAAACTGAAAACATGCGCCGGACGCGCAGCCGTAAACGTAATGATGGAATCCGCCCGTGCAATGATTCCCTTCTGCGGCTCCATCGCATCCGCGTCGGCGCCGGAAGGAATGTCGACCGCGATTACTGGCCCCTGCGCCGCATTTAGCGTCGCGATCGCTTCGGCGTAAAGGCCGGACACTGGAGGCTTGAAGCCAGTGCCGAGAATCGCATCCAAATACACATCCGCAGGTAAGGACAACCGGACGCGATCACTCTTCAGCTCTTCACTGGAGTGAACGATGATCGCCGCCACCGGCAGCTTGCCATACATCACGGCCGCATCGCCCTTTAGTTCCGCCGGGTCCGCCAGCAGGATGACCTGAACCGTCTTCCCTTTCTGATGCAGGCGCCGAGCCGCCACAAAGCCGTCGCCGCCGTTGTTGCCCTTGCCGCAGAAAACGACAACTTTCCGCGCCGCGCCATGATGCGCCAGCACATGCTCGGCCACGGCCGCGCCCGCATTTTCCATCAAGGTGAGAGAGGGCACTCCAAAGCGCTCGCTGGTGGCGCGGTCGATGGCGCGCATTTCGGCGGCAGTCACGATTTTCATGCGACACCAATTTTCAGGAAGGCGGTTTTCATGAAGACGCAGCCGTCTGCTCGAGCCGCCGCAGTTGCGCGGGTTCGCCCATGGCGATCAGGCAATCGTCGGGCTCAATTCGCTCATCGGGCGCGGGATTGAAGCGCATCCCCTCGCGCCGCTTGATGGCCAGCACAATCACTCCGCGTTCTTGCCGGATGCGCGAACTCTCGATCGTCTTGCCCGCGAACACAGAACTCCCGGTGATCTGAATTTCGCCGATCTCCAGGTCGATCCCGAGATGGGTGGTCGCGGTATCGAGAAAGCTGACCACATTCGGCCGCAACAGCGATTGCGCGATCCGCTGCCCGGCAAAGGAATACGGAGACACCACCGAGTCGGCGCCCGCCGTGAGCAGATGTTTCTCCGCGGTGTCTTCGCTGGCTCGGGCGATGATCTTCAGATGCGGATTCAACCCGCGCGCCGTGAGTACGATGTAAAGATTGGTAGCGTCGGTGGTGGTCGCTGCAATCAACCCACGCGCCCGCTCGATCTGCGCCTGGCGGAGCGTTGCCTCCAACGTCGCGTCCCCGGCCACCACCAGCCAGCTCTCGTCAGCATAGCGCTGGCGCTTGGCGTCAGCACTCTCGATAATCACAAACGGCACCGGCCTTCGCGCCAACTCCCGCGCCACGCTCCGTCCCACCCGCCCCATGCCGCAGATGATGTAGTGGCCGTCGAGACGTCCAATTTCGCGATCCATGCGTCGCCTTCCGAAGAAGCTTTGCAGCTCGAATTCTAGCAAAGCCTCGCTGAGCACCCCGACTAACAACGCCAGCAGTGACACGCCCGCCAGAATGACAAACACATTGAAGACGCGCCCGGCGTGCGACAGCGGATGCACTTCCTGGTAGCCGATGGTGGTCAGCGTCGTCACCACCATGTAGAAGCCGTCAAACCATGGCCAGCCCTCGATGTAGTGATAGCCGGCGGTACCCACTATCGTGACCAGCAGCAAGAGCGCGCCAATCGTGCGGAGATTGCGGAAGGCTTTCATCGAAAATGGCTGGTCTCGTCTGCCGTCTTGGGAAGGGCATGACTTCAGTCGTGCCGATAGTGCTCCCCCAAAAACTCGGGCTTTAGCCCCTGAGGCGACCGCTCCGCCGACCCCCGACTATAAAACAAAATGGCCCTCCGCGCAGTGCGGAGGGCCTTGCACTCTTAATCCGGTCATGCCTTCGGCGGTTTGCCGGCAGCCAGCGCCTGCACGCGGCTGTGCTTCTGCCCGTAAGTGAAATACACCACCAGCCCAATAACCAGCCAAATAATCAGCCGGGCCCAGTTCACCCAACCGAGCTTGTACATCATGTAACCATTGGAGATGACGCCGAGTATCGGGATCAGCGGCACCCATGGCGTGCGGAAGGGCCGCGGCTGGCCGGGATTCGTACGCCGCAACACCAGCACCGAAACCGACACGATCACAAATGCCAGCAGAGTTCCGATGTTCACCATCTTGCCGATGTCGTCGATCGGAGTCACGCTACCGACGATCGCCGCAAGCAAACCAACGAGGATCGTGTTCTTCCACGGGGTGCGAAACTTGGGATGGACGGCGGCAAAGAATTTTTTCGGCAGCAGCCCATCATTCGCCATCGAATAGAGAACACGCGTTTGTCCCAGCAGCATCACCAGCATCACGCTGGTCAGCCCGGCCAAGGCACCCAACGTAATGATGTGCGAAGCCGTGTTGAGCCCGCGGTCCAGAAACGCGCGCGCGACGGGCGCTTCGATATTGATCTGCTGCCAATGCACCATCCCCGTCAGCACTCCCGCCACCGCGATATACAAAACGGTGCAGATGGCCAGCGAAGCGATCATGCCGATGGGCAGGTCCCGTTGCGGATTCTTGGCTTCCTGCGCGGTCGTCGAAACCGCGTCGAATCCAATGTAGGCAAAGAATATGTACGCGGCCCCTGCTCCGATTCCGGCGAAGCCATTGGGCGCGTATGAGTGCCAGTCCGTGCCCCAGTTCGCGGTGTTGATGTAGCGTGCGCCCAACGCGATGACGAACAGCACCACCGACACCTTAATCGCGACGATCGCGGTGTTGAATCTCGCGCTTTCTTTGATGCCGATCACGAGAATCGTTGTGATTACAAGCGCAATGATGAAGGCCGGTAGGTTGAAGCCGATCTCCATCCCGAACAGGTGTGGTGCGCCCAGCAAAGCGTGCGACTGTTGTAACAAGTCCGGCGACTGAGCCGCCACGAGTGCGGTCACCTTGTCGAGAAACGCCTGCGACCCGGGCACTAGGGTGGAATCCGACGCCTGCGCGATCTGCCGCGCGACAATATTCTCCGCGGTCTTCAGTGCTGTCCAGTGATCGTAGGCCAGCCACAGCGGCATCTTGATATGGAAGATATTCAGTAGTTCGATGAAGTGGTTCGACCAGCCGGAAGACACCGTGCTCGCTCCCATGGCGTATTCCAGCGTAAGGTCCCAGCCGATGATCCAGGCCAGCAGTTCGCCGAGAGTGGCATAGGCGTAGGTGTAGGCGCTGCCCGCCAGCGGAATCATGGCCGCGAACTCGGCATAACACAAACCGGCAAACGCGCATCCCAGCCCCGACAATACGAAGGACATCGTGAGTCCCGGACCGGCGTACTGCGCGCCCAGCCCGACCATCACGAAAATGCCGGCGCCGATGATTGCACCCACGCCCAGCGCCGTGAGCTGAAATACTCCCAAGGTCCGTTTGAGGCTGTGCTCGCCCGTCTCGCGGGCCTCTTCCATCAGCAGATTCAACGGCTTGGTTGCCAGCAGATTTGGCATGCGTTTGGTTTGTTCCTCTACGGTTACGCTAGGCATCAGGCCTCCCACTCGCGCTCAGGCTGGCACTCCGCGACCACGCATAGTAAACCGGAATCCCCAGCAGCACCACGATTAGCCCCGGCCACGTGTACTGCGGCTTGTAGCGCAATAATACGACATCAATGAATAAAGCCATCACAATATAAATCGCCGGCAGCACCGGATACCCCACCGCCCGGTAGGGCCTTTCGGCGTCGGGATGCGTCCGCCGCAGCACAAACAAACCAACAATCGTCAGAATGTAGAACACGAGCACGGCAAAAATGATGTAGTCGAGGAGTTGCCCGTAGCTGCCCGAGATGCACAGCACGCACGTCCACACCATCTGCACCATCAGCGAAACCGCCGGGGTCTTGTAAGTAGGATGCAGTTTCGCCACGTTGCGAAAGAACAGACCGTCTTTGGCCATCGCGTAGTAAACGCGGGCTCCGGAAAGAATCAATCCGTTCGCGCAGCCGAAGCCGGAAACCATAATCGCCGCCGCCATCAGGAGGCCACCGACGGGCCCGAGCATCTGCGTCATGACCGCGGTGCCAACGCGATCTTCGGCAGCGTGATTGATCCCGCGCGCCAGAATAGTCGCCCCATTCTCGGCGCCGTCCAGCGGCAGCGCACTCAAATAGATAAAGTTGCATGCGATGTACAGCGCGATCACCACGCCGGTCCCCATCGCCAGCGACAGTGGCAGGTTGCGGCTCGGATTCTTCACTTCCCCGGCTGTGAAGGTCACGTTGTTCCAGGCATCGGCCGAGAACAATGTTCCCACTTGCGCCACAGCCAGAATCGTCAGCGTTCCCACCATTACAACAGGCCCGCCTACGCCCACCTGTACCGCGTGCTGCACGCTAAGCCCAGCGTTATGCCAGAAGTTCGCGCCGAAGTTCGCCGCCAGCGCCTGCGCATTGCGTCCGATCGCCAGACCAACCAAAGCCAACCCCAGCAGCGCCGAGACTTTGGCTGCGGTAAAGACGTTCTGAATCGCTGCCCCCGTCTTCACGCCAAAGATATTCACCACCGAGAGAAAAATCACCAGCAGGATCGCCATCAGGTTCTGGGTATTGATGCCCACGTCCATGTTCCCCAGTATCATGGGCCCGATGGGAATTGGCGGGACCCTCCACAGGTGGAGAATCCAGTGGGTCGAGGAGATCGCGGGAAAGAAAACTCCGAGAAACTTGCCGAAGGCAACGCCCACCGCGGCGATAGTCCCAGTCTGAATGACCAGAAACAGCGTCCAGCCGTAAAGAAATCCCCAGACCGGCCCCAGCGCCTCGCGCAGATAAACATACTGCCCCCCCGCCCGCGGCATCATGGCTGCCAACTCGCCGTAACTCAGCGCAGCCACAATGGTCATGAACCCGGCCACGGCCCAGGCGCCGATCAGGATTGCCGGCGAATCCCCCTCGCGGGCAATTTCGGCGGACACAATAAAGATGCCGGAGCCGATCATCGACCCCATGACCAGCATGGTGGCGCTGGTCAGCCCCAGCCCCTTGACCAGTTCCTGATCCTGATGACTATGAATGTCCCAGTCGCTGCGTGCCGCAGTCGTTGTCGGTGTGCTCAGGGCTCACTCCTTGTCGTCGGTCGTTGGTCGTTAGCCTTCGGTCGTCAGCTACTCGCTTTGTCATCCTGAGGAGGGCGCCTTTTGCCTGACGAAGGACCTGTGCAGTTCGCTGGCACCATTACCACCGCCGGCAAACTGCATAGGTCCTTCGCTTCGCTCAGGATGACAAGCGAAAAGCGAATACTCGCAATGCCTGAGAACTTTACCTCAAGATGCGGAAAAATTCCTCTGCTGATTTGCGCGGCTCCCGTAACAGATCAGATATCACCGCCACGGAATCGGCCCCAGCCTCAATCACCGCTGCCGCATTCGCCCGCGTAATCCCGCCAATCGCCACTAGAGGTTTCCGCGTCAACGCCCGTGCCCGCCGCACGCCATCAAGCCCGACCACGGGATCAGGCTTTTCTTTGCTGGAAGTCGCGAACACTGGTCCAATGGCGAGATAGTCCGCGGAAGTAAGATCCGCCTCGCGCAGTTGCTCAGGATTATGCGTGGATACCCCCAACCAGCGGTCCGGCCCGATGATTGTCCGTACCGACTCGGGAGACAAATCGTCCTGTCCGACGTGTACGCCGTCGAATTCCGCCGCCAAGCAAAGGTCGGCACGGTCATTCATGATCAGCCGAACGGAATCGCCGAGAGATTTCTTCAGGTCCCGCGCCTGCTCCAGCATCAGTCGCGCATTCCCGCTCTTGTTGCGGTATTGCAGAAGAGTGCATCCACCAGCAGCTAACTCGTCCGCGCATGCCAACAGGTCCCGAGTGGAGACGTCGGCCGATGAATCCAAGATGGCATAGAGGCGCGGAACGAGGATCATGGAAGCACACTGGAGGCTATACCACCAATCACGTAGCCCCGGACGCCTCGTCCTGGGCACCCTTCCAAAAAATGCTAGTCAACCGCCCATGAATGCGGAGCTTCGCTCCGCGGGGCGGACGAGGCGTCCGCCCCTAGGCCTTGCCATTCTTCGCCAGGAACCGCTCAATGAACCCCGTATCAATCTTCCCCGCCCGGAAGTCCTCGTCCGCCAGAATCTTCCGATGCAACGGAATGGTCGTATACACGCCCTCGACAATAAACATCTCCAGCGCCCGCGCCATGCGCGACACGGCCTCGTTGCGGTCCTTGGCGCGCACGATCAGCTTCGCGATCAGCGAGTCATAGTAGGGCGGGATCACTCCCTCCGCGTACGCCGCCGTATCCACGCGCACCCCCGTCCCGCCCGGAGGATGAAACGCGGTGATCTTCCCCGCCGACGGCGTGAACTTTTCCGGATGCTCCGCGTTGATGCGGCACTCGATGGAATGTCCGCGGTGCACCACCGGACCGAGCAACACGTCCCGCATGTTCGCCCCGGCCGCAATCATGATCTGGCTCTTCACCAGGTCAACGTCCGTGACCATCTCCGTGACCGGGTGCTCCACTTGAATGCGGGTATTCATCTCGATGAAATGCAGTCGCCGTTCCTGATCCATGAGGAACTCAATCGTGCCTGCATTTGTATACCCGATCGCCGCCAGCGACTTGCACAGCACCCCGCCGATCTGATCGCGCAACTCCGGCGTGACCTGCGTCGACGGCGACTCCTCCAGCAACTTCTGATGCCGCCTCTGGATCGAGCACTCCCGCTCGCCAAGGCTCACCACGTTGCCATGCTCATCGGCCAGCACCTGAAACTCAATGTGCCGCGGATGCTCGACATACTTCTCCATGTACAGATCGCCATTGCCGAACGCCCCTGCCGCCTCCGCCTGCGCCGCCCTGAACAATCCCGGCAATTCCTCTTCATTGCGGACAATGCGCATCCCGCGTCCGCCGCCCCCGGCCGACGCCTTCACGATGACAGGAAATCCCACCTGCTTCGCCCATTCGAGCGCCTCACCGTCAGACGCGATGATTCCATCTGACCCCGGCAGAATGGGCACGCCCGCCTGCTTCATCGCCGTCCGCGCCTTTTCCTTCTCGCCCATCAGCCGCGTCACCTCCGGCCTCGGCCCGATGAACTTGATTCCGCTGGTCTCGCACACTTCGGCAAAGTTGGCGTTTTCGGCCAGCAGCCCGTAGCCGGGATGAATCGCGTCGACGTTCGCGATCTCCGCCGCACTGATCACCGCCGGAATATTGAGGTAACTTAGCGCCAGTTGCGGTGGCCCGATACAGATCGCCTCGTCGGCGAAGCGGACAGGCAGCGAATTTCGGTCCGCCTCGCTGTAGATGGCAACCGTGCGGATGCCCAACTCCTTGCACGCGCAAATCACGCGCAGTGCAATTTCTCCGCGATTGGCAATGAGAATCTTCTTGAACATCAAATCAGCTTTCAGCTGTCAGCCCCCGACAACCCTTTGTCATCCTGAGCAAAGCGAGGGATCTGGGGTTATTGCCGGCACCTGCGAAACCCTAGATTCCTCGCTGCGCTCGGAATGGCAAGCGCGGGGAGCCAGGCCGGTAAACGCAAAAAGGCGCGGCTCTGCGCGCCTCCAAACGGCAAACTCCGTTTCACTTCTTTGGCCGGATAGCAAACAATTCCTGCCCGTACTCAATGGGCTGGCCGTTGACCGCCAGCTTCTTGACGATCTCCCCGGCCACGTCCGATTCAATCTCGTTGAGCAGTTTCATAGCCTCGACGATGCAGAGCACCTGCCCCTCTTCCACCATATCTCCTGCTTTGACGAAGGGAGGCGCTCCCGGGGACGGCGACTCGTAGAACGTCCCCACAATCGGAGACTTCACCTTGTGGAACGCTTCCTCAGGAACGGGAGCAGGCGCCGCCGCAGACAACCCGGGGGTGGCCGCCGGTGCACCCACCGCAGGAGCAGTCGGAGCCGGTGGCACCGCGTAGAAGCGCGGCTCACCGTGCCCGTGCACAGCAAAGTGTTCCCCCGCCCGCTTGATGCGCACCTTGACATCGCCGCGCTCCAGTTCGAACTCGGCAATGTCCTTTTCGATTAAGAACTCGATCAGTTCTTTCAGCTCTTTTTGATTCATTCTGTGTACGGTGGGACTGCCTTGCCGATTCCGCCCAGCCAGCCTTACGGGCGCGCGAAAGCCGGGCGTCGTGGTCCTGCCCGGCCAAATATCTATGAAGACTAAACTGCCAGAAAATCCTTGCGCGTCGGCGTCAATACGTCACGACCGCCAGCAGTGACCACCACCATGTCCTCGATCCTCACGCCCCATTTGCCGGGGAAGTATACGCCCGGCTCGATGGTGATGACCATCCCGGGCTGCAGGATCTCTTCTTGACCGGCGGCAACCCGCGGGGCCTCATGAATCTCCAGGCCCACTCCATGCCCGGTCGAGTGCGTAAAATTCTTGCCTAACCCCGCCTTGCGCAATACCTTACGGGCCGCCTCGTCGACCTCGCCCAAGGCCACGCCTGGCCGCACGGCGTTGATTGCCGCTTGCTGCGCCTCGCGCACCGCCGCGTAAGCAGATCGGGCGTCGTCCGCCACAGGGCCCACCCATACAGTGCGGGTCTGATCGGAACAATAACCTCGAAGTATAACACCGAAATCGCAGACCACGAACCCGCCAGCGCGGATGACCTGCTCGGACGCACGGCCATGCGGCAGTGCCGACCTGGCTCCGGAAGCAATGATCGTCGGAAACGACATCTCCTCGGCGCCGGCCCGCCGTGCGGTCAACTCCATTTCGGCCGCCACCTCATTTTCCTTTACACCCGGACGCAGTACCTCAAGGGCTCGCTCGAACAACTTCGCTCCCAGATTTACGGCCTCCCGGATGCGCCCAACTTCTTCATCGTCCTTGACCATCCGGTACCGCTCAACCATCGGCGGAGCATCCTTCAGCGTCACCCCGGAAGGCCGCACCTTGGTCAGCCGCTTCTTGTCGGCAATGGTGAAGTGCTCCGCCTCGATGCCGATCGTCCATCCCCGCGCCCTGCGCCGCCGCTGCCCCAAAAAGTCGCCCAGCGCCGGCAGCACCGCCTTGCGCGCGACTACCACCTTCGCCGCCTTCACTTCCTGGTGAGCCTGCGTGTCGTAGCGCACATCGGTGAAAAACACGCTCCCCGCCGGTTCGACCAGCAGCAAGCCGGCGCTTCCGGTAAATCCGCAAAGATAACGCAGGTTGGGAAGATGGCTGACCAGCAGCCCCTCAAATCGAGTCGTGGCCAGATGCTCCCGCAGCTTCGCCTGGCGCGCAGCGTAATCCATTAACTATGAGTTTAACAGGACAGCCAGTCCCTTCTCAGGACATCTGTTGGATGTTTGCAGGAATTGGTGTGAGGATTAGACTACAGAGAGCGGTAGGAGGCAGTATGAAATACCGAATCGCCATGTGGGCGAGCGCGGGATTCCTGGTTGCGGGCGCTTGGGCGTTCTACGCCTTTGCAACATTCCCATTCACCAACGAACGGATGCGGGAGGTGTGGACCCTGATCAGTGTGACCTGCCCCATCGCAATCGCAGGCATGCATTTCCCCATCAGTTTGTATTGGACTTTGGTTGCGAATGCCGCCACATACGCCCTGGTCGGTCTGATGGTGGAAACGCTGCGACACAGACTAAGTCACGCAAAATGATCAAGGGCCAATGTGGGGACAAACGCCCCCGCCTACCCTGAGCGCAGTCGAAGGGGCTGTCCGGCCAGCGAGTTCGACTGCCCAGTCCGCAAGCGCAGAATCTCTTGGGCCCAAGCCGTTTCCACGATAAAATGACTCTCGCACGGCCGATATCCCCACGGTCGCGTGAGTGCCTCCAGCCTCCTCGACCCAGACCCATGAAGCCGCTTGCCTCATGCCTGCTGATCGCCGCTCTAGCCGCCAGCGCCCTCGCCCAGAATTCGTCCAGCCCGCCAGAGCCCTCCGCGATCGAGGGCATCGTGATCAAAGACCCCGGCAGCGAGCCGGTTAAGAAAGCCGTCATCGAGCTGATCGCCGACACTCAGCCCGGCGGCACCGCCTACACTGCCGTCACCGCTGCCGATGGCCTGTTCCACATCGCCGGCATCGTCCCCGGACGCTATCGCCTGTTCGCCGAGCGTCCCGGATTCCTTGAACTCGGCAAGCGACGCGTTCGCACTGAGGGCCGCGTTCTGAATCTAGCCGCCGGCGAGGAACTCAAAGACCTCCAGATTCGCCTGCAGTCCGCCGCCGTGGTGCGCGGCCGCGTCACCGACGAAGACGGCGACCCCATGCTCAATGCCCAAGTCTCCGTCCTGCGCCAGACCTATGCCTCCGGCCACGGCCGCTGGGAGCAGGTCGGCTCCGAGCGCACCAACGATCTGGGCGAATACCGAATTGCCAGCCTGGCCGCCGGCAACTACTACGTGTCGGTCAATCCCCCGCCAGACTTCAAGAGTCTGATCGAAGCCGCAGCCACGCCTTCATCCGAGCCACGCAACTCCAGCACACCCGAAAAGAGCCTTGCCGCGTCCTACCAGACCACTTTCTATCCCGGCACGACCGATCGCAGCCAGGCCGAACCCATTCAACTCCATCCGGGCGACGATTTTCCGGTGAACTTTTCTCTGACCCCCAGTCCAAGCCTGAGCATCCGGGGCGCAGTGGTGAATCTGCCGCCCCGTTCGTCGGCCGTCATCATGCTGCAATCGCGCGATTTCAATCTCGTCCTGAACGGCGCAGAGATGCATAAGGACGGCAGCTTCGTGATCCACGACGTAGCTCCCGGCTCCTACACCATCCTGGCTACCGTCGAGAACGCAACTCCGCCCATGATGGCCCGGCAGTCACTCATCGTGGCAGGAAATAGCGTGGAAGGTCTGCGCTTGAATCCACAACCCGGAGGCTCAATTCGCGGCCGCCTCCGCGTCGAAAGCCAAGGCCCACTTACCCGATTCGATCCCAGCCAAATGTTCCTCTCCCTCCAGTCCACGGATGGCGAAGACGATGCCAGCGCGTTCACTTTGGGCGAGGCATTCTCCAATCTCGCCCACGTCGCCCCCGACGGCAGCTTTGCGTGGAAGGGCGTGCCTCCGGGAGACTATAGCGTCCACTTCATTACCGACTCCGACGCCAATGCCGACTGGTATTTGAAATCAACACTGATCGCCGGCCGCGATGTCAACGACTCAGGCATCAGCGTCAATGGTGGCGCGCTCGGACTCGATCTGATAGCCAGCCCCCACGGAGCCGTCGCCGAAGGCGTTGCCACCGACCGCAAAGGTGACCCGGTCCCGAATGCGGTGATCGTCGCCGTCCCAGAGCCGCGGCTGCGCGGGCGCGTCGACCGCTACCGCAAAACCGTCTGCGATCAGAGTGGACGCTTTACCCTGCACGGCCTTCCTCCCGGCAGCTATACTGTCTTCGCCTGGGAGAGCGTAGACGGCGAAGCCTATTACAACCCTGATTTCCTCAAGACCTACGAACCCCAGGGCACCCAGCTGCACGTAACCGAGGGCGACCGCAAGCCGCTGCAGTTAGAAGTGATCCCCGAACCCGAAGACCAATAATGTGGGGCGGACACTCCCTTCGGCTTCGCTCAGGGCAGGCTCTGTCCGCCAACCTTTTACTTTGATTTTGAACCCAAGCTGCCGCCAGTGATAACTGGGCATGCCAAGTGTCCAAATGTCTTGACAAAGAATACGCTTTTCATCGGATCTGGACGATTCGCGACTTGACGAACGGGGAGTTCCGGGAAGATATTCACAGGACATGTACCTTCGATTAGAAATTGTTCTCAACTCCGGGCTCGTGCCCTTCACTTTACGCAGTATGCTCGTGCATTGACCCTCCTTCGCAATCCCGTCGTGCTTCTTGCCCTCTTCGTTCTTTTGGGGGTGGCTGCTCTCTCGCGGGAACAACCCAAACCGGCGCCCGCGCCTCAAGTTGAACGCAAGGTTGAACGCAAGGAGGAAGGGTGGGCGGAGAAAACTCTAAAGACCCTTTCCCTCGAGGAGAAGGTCGGCCAGCTCTTCATGATCCGCCTGCGGGTGGAATTCCTGAATGGAGGGAGTCCCGGCTACTTCCAGCTCCGCGATTACATTCGCAAATATCACGTCGGCGCGCTGGCCATGTCAGTGCCGGCGCAGGGACGAGCCCGCAATATGAACCGTCGCTACGAGACGGTTACCCTGCTCAACCAGCTCCAGGAGGAGTCGACGCTGCCCCTGCTGATCGCTGGTGATTTTGAGCGGGGGGTCCTGCCCGCGCGTCTTTTCGGAACGACCGTGTTTCCGCACGCCATGGCTTTCGGCGCTGCCGGGAAACTGGCTTACGCCGAGGAGTTCGGACGTATCACGGCTCAGGAGAGCCGGGCTCTGGGCGTACACTGGAACCTGTTTCCCGTCGCCGACGTCAATTCCAACCCTGCCAACCCGATCATCGGGACACGCGCCTTCGGCGCCGATCCGCAGCAGGTTGGCGATCTGGTGGCAGCCTATATCCGGGGCGCGCGCGCCAACGGTATGCTGACCACGGCCAAGCACTTTCCCGGTCACGGTAATACCGCAACCGATTCGCACCTGGCCGTCGCCTTTGTGGACGACGATTTGAAGCACTTGCAGGAGGTCGATCTGCCTCCGTTCGAAAAGGCCATCGCGGCTGGAGTCGACGCGGTCATGACGGCGCACGTGCGAGTGCTGGCGCTCGATCCCGACGTCCGCCGCGTGGCTACGACGTCACCGAAAATCGTCACAGGTTTGCTGAAGAACCAGCTCGGCTTCAAAGGCATTGTGGTAACCGATGCCCTGGATATGGCCGGACTCGGTGGTCTCTATGCGAGGAACCCCGGGCGAGCCGCTGTGGATGCCTTCAAGGCAGGAAACGATGTGCTCACCATGCCTGCCGATCTGGATGCAAGCTACCGGGCCATGATGGAGGCGGTTCGCACGGGTGAAATTGGGCAAGAGCGCCTCGACGCATCCGTCCTCAAAATCTTGCAGGCCAAAGCCTCGTTAGGTCTCGAGAAAAATCGTCTGGTCGATATAGCCGCTATCCCCCGCCAGGTGGGCAGTCCGGAGAATGCTGCGGTCGGTCAACGCATCTCCGATGCCTCCATCACCCTGGTGCGTGACAACGGCAAGCTCCTTCCTCTCAAAGAAGGAAGCCTCGACAGAAGCCTGCCTGTCGCCTATCAACCGGTCAAACGCCGGCCTTCCCTGCTCGTGATTATTCTCTGCGATAGTGTTCGCGCAGATGACGGTCGCGTCTTCGAGCGGGAAATTCGGAAACGAGCGCCAGATGCGCGGGTAGTCTACGTCGATCCCAGCATCGCGGCGGCCAGATCCGATGCAGTGTTGTGGGCACTGGATCAGGCACAGCAGGTTGTGGTGGCGGTGTATGTCGTCCCCTCCGCAGCGCGAATGAGGACGGTCGCGCGCGGCCAGAAGAATTCCGCATCTCTGCCAGACTCGACTGCGAAGTTATTGGCGACCATTCTCGATCGCGCCACCGAAAAAACCGCGGTTCTCGCCATGGGGACGCCGTACTTGACGGAGGACTTCCCCACCATCCAGAACTACATCTGCACATTCTCTAATGCGACGGTCTCGGAGGTCAGTGCGGCGAGAGCTCTTTTCGGGGAGATTCCAAGCCCAGGACATTTGCCGGTCAACATTTCCAACTCCTCTGTGCCCAGCGACAAAATCGGGCAATCGGGACGATTCGCAACCTCGGGATCCCCCAACTAACTAGACAAGCAGTTTGCCGAGAAACTCAGATTCGTATCAGCGCATCCCTTTACATTGACCCTCAACTTTCCGCTCGCTCGTGGAGAACCGTCCGGACTGTCGACAGCAATGAGTCTCTACCAAAAGGCTTCTCAATGAAGCCAGCCTTAGCGGGGAGAGGATCGTGGCGACCCAAAATGTCGGCAGCATATCCCGATATGAAGATCACCTTGAGCTCGGGCGCCGATACCTTCAGGAGTTTGAATAGTTGCACGCCGCTGGTTTGGGGCAGCACAATGTCGGATAAAAGCAGGTGGACAGGTCCGTGGTGTTTTGCCACAAGCTCAAGCGCTTCCTGCGGCTTGCCAGTCTCTAATACGGTATAACCGGCGATCCCCAAACTGGTGGCCATAATCTCTCGAAGCCCTTCATCGTCTTCCACCAGTAGGATCGTTTCCGATCCGCCGCTTAGCTCAGCTTTCTTAGCGGGTTGGATAGGCGTTTCCGCTACTTCGCTGACGCGAGGGAAGAAGAGTTTGAAGGTCGTTCCCTTACCTAGCTCGCTGTACACCCAAATGTACCCTGCACTTTGCTTGACAATTCCGTATACGGTCGCCAGGCCAAGTCCCGTTCCCTTCCCTACCTCTTTGGTCGTGAAGAATGGTTCGAAGATGCTAGCTTTTGTTATCTCATCCATGCCACACCCACAATCGGACATCGACAGCATTACGTATGGACCTGGCCGAACCGGTTCATGTTTACGTTGGTAACTCTCGTCAAGTTCTACATTGCGAGTCTCAATAGTGATCGGGCCCCCTTCGGGCATCGCATCTCGCGCATTGACGGCAAGATTCATGAGCACTTGCTCAAGCTGCCCCCCATCAGCCCTAATGCTTCCAAGTGGTATCGTTGGTTTCACCGCGATCGAGACATCGTCACCAACGAGTCTCTGCAACATGTCTCCCATACCCTGCACAACCGTGTTTAGGTCGATGATTCTCGGATTGACAATCTGCTGCCTGCTGAAAGCCAGTAACTGTCTGGTAAGCAATACCGCCCTGTCTGCTGCCACCTTAATTTTCCGAAGATTCTTGGCGACCGGGTGCTCAGGTTCCAACTTATCGAGCGAAATCTCGCTGTAACCAGTGATGACACCTAGCTAGAATGTTGTTGAAGTCGTGCGCTATACCCCCCGCGAGTCGTCCAACCGCCTCCATTTTTTGGGCCTGGCGGTACTGTGCCTCCAGTTTTTTCTTCTCCGTAGCATCCTGCTTGATTGCAATGTAGTTTGTGGTTTCGCCAGAGGGCGAACGGACGGGCGTGATTGTCATTTCTTCTGCGTAAAGGAAGCCGTCCTTTTTTCGATTCGTAATTTCTCCTCGCCACACCTGTCCGGATTGAATGGTGGACCACAAAGTCTTGTAAAAAGAGGGCTCGTGGTTCCAGGACTTCAAGATGCGGGGATTCCGCCCGATACTCTCCTCGAACCCGTAGCCAGTGAGATCAGTAAACGCTCGATTTACCCAAAGAATTGTTCCCTTGAAATCGGTGATTACAATGGCATTGGCGGCGACTTCTAGAGCCGCTGACTGTAAGCGCATCCGTTCTTCCGCAAGCTGGCGGCCGCTCACTTCGTTGAACAAACTCGACCGAAGTTGTTTCTCTTTGCTTTGAAGAACGAAGCCCAGGGTGGTGCTGAGACACAGTTCAAATACAACCGTGGCAATGCGGAAAAACCATACTTCGCGCACGTCATGGATAACCGACGTGCAAATTTCGAAGGTAATTAGGGTTATGGTTGCAATGATGACGATTAATATTGTCGCGAATCTTGTTGAAGGCACCAGTGCGCGAGAGTTGCTGCAACCAACATTCACAGGACAGTCGTCAATTTCGGAAGTCACTTGTCACTCCTTCGATTCGCCTCCATCGGTTGCCGACACCGCCCTGGGCGCGGTCCGCAGCAGGGTCTCCAGCTGGTTGATCGCCTGTAGCAGCGAACGTCGGCAGCTAAGGTAGTCCCTTGGTGGGGGCTGCATCCCTCTGTATTTCAAGTCTAGGTCTTTCAGCGCCTGTTGCCGTTCCGACAACAAGAATTTGGCGTATCCATATCCCCGAGACATTGGTTTGTCCACGGTGCCTAGCCCGCATTATTCGTGAAGGTGAAGAGATCTGAAGACAAAAGAAGCCTCCCCTGTTACAAACATGTTGTCGAGACAATGTTTGCGCAACAAAAGAGGCTTCCTTAATGTCAGACGATAGTACAACACAGTGTTTATTGTTCCCAGGAATTTTTCGCAAGCCTGTCGTTGCCCAGTTCGATCAGCGCGAGGGTAGTTCCGACGGCGGGGCTGTGCTGCTGAAGGCCGCTGATCGGCACTATGACTTGGTGGCTGGACTGAGTTCCTGCCTTCGAGATGATCGGCAAGCGGGCAAGGTCGATCATTCCTTGCGCGAGTTGGTGGCGCAGCGAGTGTTTTCGATCGCCTGTGGTTACCCGGACGCCAACGATTCAGCCCGGCTGTCCGAGGATCCGATTCACAAACTACTTCTGGAGCGCGATCCGATCGAGGGTCGCGATCTGGCTTCGCAGCCGACGTTGTCGCGGTTCGAGAACGGAGTTGGGATCAAGGAACTCTATCGAGCGGGCGAGTTCCTGGCCGAGAGTGTGATTCGGCGTCACGCCAAGCGGCTGCGTCATCGCACTTATCGCGTCACCATCGATCTGGACCCGACCGACGATCCCACGCACGGCGCGCAGCAGTTGTCGTTTTTCAACGGACATTACGACAGCTGGTGTTACCTGCCGGTGATGGGTTTTGTCAGCTTCAACAACGAAGCCGAACAGTATCTTTGTGCCGCGGTGTTACGGCCCGGCAACGTGAGCGCAGCGGCGGGAGCAGTCGGCATCCTGCGGCGTTTGGTGAGGATGATTCGTCACCATCTTCCTGGAGTACAGATTCGGGTACGCCTGGATGGCGGGTTCGCACATCCTGCCGTGCTGGAGTTTTTGGACGCCCAGCCGAAACTGGAATATGTGGTCGCGATGGCCAAGAATGCAGTGTTAAAGCGCGTCGTCGAAAGCGGAATGAGGCGAGCGCGCCAGCTCTCGCGACGCAGCGGGAAGACCGAACATATTTACGGTGAAGTCCGCTACAAGGCCGGGAAGTGGCCTGGTATGCGCCGCGTCATCATCAAAGCCGAAGTCGTTCGTGCTGCCCATAAGGACCCCAAAGACAATCCCCGATTTGTCATCACCAACATGAAACAAAGTCCGCAGTGGATTTACGAACATGTCTATTGCCAGCGCGGTGACATTGAGAATCGCATCAAGGAGCTGCACAAGCTCGAGATCGACCGCACCAGCTGCACCAGCTTCTGGGCCAACCAGTTTCGCGTCCTACTCACCGCCGCGGCCTACGTCCTGATGCAGGAGTTGCGCTTGCGGGCTGCCGGTACCAGTTGTGCCCGCGCTCAAGTTGACACGTTGCGCGAACGACTGCTGAAGTTAGGCGCTCGGGTCTTGGTCTCGGTACGACGCGTCGTTGTCCATCTGCCCGCTTCCTTCCCGTTTCTACCCGCCTTCCGTCGTGTGGCTCTGGCGCTCGGCGCGGCAACCGGCTAAATCTTTTTCCGGTTTACCAACTCAAGCGAATTCCACACCGACGACGGTCACGGCGTCCCTGTCTCTCCATCCGGCAACTTGAGCATCCCGACCTTGGAACTCCTCGATTCCTTTGCTCCTTTGCTCGACCAACCCCAACTATCGGGATTTACAACCCACTTCGCACCAATGACTGGGCGCTCGCGATGTCTTCACGAATAATGCGGGCTAGTAGCAAGCACAGGGCAAATACGGATTCCCCGGAAGTTGTTGGCAATTAAGGAAGAGAGTCTCCGCGCGGCGAGGAAAGGTGCCGAGGCATCGGCATCTCGCCGATATATCGGCACAGCGCAAGAACACGGAAGGAACGATGCTCGGAATCATTGTGATTTCCATTCGGCTGACGCACGATTTGTTAGCGGATGGGCTATGCCACTCAATGTCTGACGTTCACGGTATTCGCTTCTTTCCGCGTGGGCGCGAGTGTGGCTCCGAATCCAGGATTCTGGGACTCGCCACCCTGCTGCCAAGAGGGTTCGCCCGATGTCACATTTCTGCGGAATTGAAGACTCGAACCCTCACTTCTACGGTAAACTGACAACCCATGACAGCACCGGGAAGCGAAATGGCCGCGGCGCCCCCGGGATCGATGTGCACGCTGTCAAGAAGACTTGGGCCGGATCCCACTCAATCTCCTGCTAACCAGCCCCAAGCGTACCTCGCAGCGGTAACTGCTTTTGTGGTGCTGTTCGGGATTGTCGGCGTTTCCCTCTGGGGGCTGCCTTTCTATTACGACTTCATGGTCAAACAATTCGGTTGGACGCGAGCCCAAGTAACGTCAGGCAACGCGCTCAGCAGACTCGTCGTGGGACCCATGTTCGGGTTCCTCGCAGGATGGGTTGTGGACCACTTCGGGCCCCGTCGCCTAATGATGGTCGGCATTGTGATGGCAGGAGCCGCACTAGTAGGTTTGGGCTGGATCTCAAGCCTGGGCATGTTCTACTTCTTCTACTTCTTTAACGCGCTGGGCTACGTTTGCGGAGGCCCGCTTCCTAACCAGGTCCTGTTGACCCAGTGGTTCGATCGATCGCGCGGAAAGGCGATGGGGTTCGCCTACCTCGGGATCGGCATCGGAGGGGCAACAGTCCCGTGGATTTCGCACATGCTGGTCCAACACTTCGGATGGCAGACTTCTCTGCGGATTTTAGGCCTCTTGATCGTGATCGCGTCATTTCCTTTTGTACTGCTGATGAAAGAACCTCCCAAAACAAGGACAACCGCTGGATCGGTTACGTTCCCGAGTCCGAAGGCCGCATTCAAGGAAGCGCCGATATATCTACTCACCCTCGGGAGTATGTGCTCGATTGCCGCAGTCAGTGGCACGCAGCAGAATCTGAAACTTTTCTTGAGTCTCGACCGGCACTTCACGCAAAGGGATGCCGCCAGTGTCCTATCACTCGTGCTGACATTCAGTATCGCCGGCCGGTTACTCATGGGTTGGCTCGCGGATCGTTTTTCCACGAAGTATGTCATGCTGCTGACGTACCTGCTCGTCGCCGCAGGCATCCCTCTGTTATTCCTCGGGACCACCCTGCCAATCCTCTGGGTCGCCGCTGCGATTTTTGGTATCGGCCTTGGTGGCGATTACATGATCGTTCCGTTGATGACAGCAGAAATCTTTGGAATTGAAGTCCTGGGAAGACTGCTGGGTGTGATCGTCATCGCGGGCGGTATCGCGGAAGCTACTGCGCCCTGGTTGATCGGCCGCTTACGCGACGCCACGGGAAGCTACTACGAGAGTTGCTTTGTCCTGGTGGGCATCGCGCTGTTAGGCGGACTTGCCGCTTTGGGTTTACCGAGGCGGAGGAAGTCAGCATGAGCACCGGAGCAATCCTCCGACTGGGGAGTTTGAAGGACGTTGGACGGTTTCAAAATCACGTACAGACCCTCGGCCTGCGGATCCCCTGCGATTCTCAGATCTTAACAGAAGCGCAATCGCCGCTGCGGTGGCCGCTGAACCGCGGCCCATTCAGAATCGGCAACCGCATAGCGGTTCAGCCCATGGAGGGTTGGGACGCGGCCCCGGATGGGGCGCCCTCGAAGAATACGGTTCGGCGATGGCAGCGGTTCGGCCGTACCGGCGGCAAGCTCATCTGGGGTGGAGAAGCTGTCGCGGTTTCCCACGAAGCGCGAGCGAACCCAAATCAACTGCTCGCCTCCCCGCGAACTCAAGAAAGCCTTGCGCACTTGCGAACTGTTCTGAGGCGCGAGCATATACTGACAACCGGCTCCGATGATGGCTTAGTGATCGGTTTGCAATTGACCCACTCTGGCCGGTACTGCCGCCCGAATGAACATACCCGGCCGGAACCACGCATCCTCTATCACCATCCAATCTTGGACTGGCGCCTGAAGTTGCCACCCGACTATCCTCTGCTCACCGACGGAGAGATCGAATCGATCATCGAAGACTTCCATCGGGCGGCGTTCATGGCTTGGCAGTTAGGTTTTGACTTTGTGGACATCAAGCATTGCCACGGCTACCTCGGTCATGAATTTCTGAGCGCTCACACGCGTGAGGGACGTTACGGCGGCACCTTCGAAGGCCGCACGCGCTTTCTTCGAGAAGTTGTGCAAGGGATTCGCTCCCGCTCTCCGGGACTACACATTGGAGTGCGCCTGTCGGCGATCGACACCGTGCCATTCCACAGTGATCCAACTCAGAGCAGCAGCGGGAAATCCTCCATCGGAGTTGCGGAAACGCACGCGGACTTGCTTCCCTACCGTTGGGGTTTTGGCCTGAATCCGGCCGACCCTACAGAGATTGACTTGAGTGAGCCGGAGCGATTTTTATCATTATTAGAGGAGCTTGGAATTCAGCTGGTGAACATCACCGCAGGTAGCCCCTACTACAATCCACATATCCAACGCCCGGCCCTGTACCCTCCATCCGACGGATATCTGCCACCAGAAGACCCATTGGTTGGAGTGGCTCGGCAGCTGGAAGTGACCCGCAAGCTCAAGCGGCGTTTCCCAAACTTGCTCATGGTTGGATCAGGGTATACCTACCTGCAGGATTTCCTCCCTCACGTAGCTCAGGCCGCAGTACGTGAAGGATGGGTCGACTTCGTGGGGCTCGGCCGGATGGTACTGACCTATCCCGAGCTCCTGTGGGAAGCGACCGAGGGAACGGGGATCCGACGGAAGCATGTGTGCCGGACCTTCAGCGATTGCACCACGGCGCCACGCAACGGGCTGCCCTCCGGTTGCTATCCGCTGGACGAATACTACAAAGACTCTGATTTGGCGGAAAAGCTGAAAGAAGCCAAGAAACGCTGATCGATTTTCTTGCAAGCAGCGCCCTGGGCCATGATGATCGAAGAATGACAGTGGACGAATTGATCGAGCGCCAAAAACCACGGCGCAAAGTACAGGGTATGGCCGCCGCCTTGTTGCCATATGAGCAATGCGGCCGGGTCGCTGTCGACGCGTTTGCCAAACAGCTGATCTCCACTCATCGAGCCGGGTTGATGAATGCCGTCAACATGGACACCGGCTATGTGAATTACTTGAGCGATACGGAGAGGCAAGAAGTACTGGGCTGGACGCGGGAGGCTCTCGGGAAGGCCGTTCCATTCGTAGCCGGCGCGTATATCGAAAATCATCCGGGCGACGACATTGTTGCCCTTTATCGCCGGCAGATCGACACCATCATTCGCTTTGAGGGCATACCGATCCTGTTCCAGACAGCTCGCCTCCGGGGTAGACCCCCAGTAACAATTGCTGAGGTCTATCGGGACATCTGTCGAGACTATCCACACGTGTTGGCGTTCGAATTGGGACCGATGTTTGCCGCGAACGGGGACATCTACGACACAGAGACTGTCAGGCGCTTAATGGACATCCCGGAGATCAAGGGAATGAAACACTCTTCCCTCAACCGTCTGCTGGAACTTGAACGACTCGCCATTCGCGAGGCGCACCGGCCGGACTTTCGCATCTACACAGGGAACGACCTGGGAATTAACATGATTGAATACGGGTCCGACTATTTGCTGGGACTGGCCGCCTTTGCACCTGAGAAATTCGCCGCCCGAGATCGATTCTGGGAGGCCGGAGATCCAGAGTACTACGCTCTTTCCGACGCCCTGCAGTACTTGGGAAACGTCGCCTTTCGAGCCCCAGTTCCAGCGTACAAACATTCTGCCGCGGTGTTCCTAAACTTAATCGGACGGATTCCCAGCAATCAGACGCATCCGAAGAACCTACAGCGTCCCGATTGGGAAGGAGAAATCATGCTGGACTGCGCCCGCCGATTGTCTCTGCTCTGAGCCGCCAAGACTGGATGCCCGGTTAGGCTAATTGTGAGTTTCACCTGGTTTTACGTGCCTGAGCATCCGCAGGACTTGCACCGGAGCCATGCGGTCAACGAATATTTGCGCTGGGTCTACGCGTCCGGCCAGGAAATCGCGCAAGCAAAAGGCTACCCCCCGCTGCCGCCGTCTGTTCAGCAAAAGGTGCGCGCGAGACTGGCCGCGCTGCACTAAACTGCGTTGACTGCCTAACATTGAGGCTTCCACTTGAAATGTCGCCTCTCTGACAATGTCGCTCCCTGTCAAGTAAGGGTTTGAGCGTACCCATCCGTGCAGTCCGAAGAGAGCTCCATTTCGCTCTAGTTGAAGATGTGCCAATCCAACCAAGGCTCGCTCGCAATCAGTGCAGGTACGGAACTTAGTCCGACCAAGCCATCTCTTCGGTCACACTGTCGATCATGATTACTACTTCAAACTCCTCCGTGAAGAGGAGTGGGACGCTCACTCAATTTCTCGATGTTCTGCTTCACGCCATAGCTATATCCGGGCTTTCCCGCGTGTCAGTTTGGGCCTGCGGCCCGCTAAATCTCATGAAACTTAGTTCGAGTAAATGCAGAATAGGACAGGCTCGGAGCGGCGAGATTGAGTTCGCACTGGAGAAGTTGAGACTGTCCGCGTGTCTGATCCGGAGCGTGCGTGGTTGAGCAAATAATTGGGCGTTGTCTGTTCCCCTCTGTAGGAGCGGCGATAGCCTGTGACCCTGGTTAAGGAATTCGCAGCACGCTCTCCGCTCCCGCCAGGAGGAAACCTTTATGTCTTACAGGATAGCGGGAATTGACGTCCATAAGAAGATGTTGGCCGTGGTGGTTAGCGACGTGGAAGTTGATGGCGAGTACCAGTTTGAACGAGTGCGTTACAGCAGCAGCCTAGAGCATCTGCGATTGCTTGCGGAGTGGCTAATGGCGCAGCAGGTTGAGGAAGTCGTGATGGAATCAACCGCACAATATTGGAAACCGGTCTGGGGGGCGCTAGAACGGTACTGGAAACCAATCTGCCAGAAGCGGGAAGGCGCAGGCCCGATGTCGGGAACATTACATCTGGCGCAAGCCCAATCGAATCGCGGGCGACGCGGACGCAAGAAGGATTTCCCCGATGCCGAACGTCTGGTGAAGCGACTCGTCGCAGATGAACTGGTTCTGAGCTTTGTGCCCGATACCGAACAGCGGCTATGGCGAACGGTCACACGGCGGAAGTACCAGCTCACACGCAATCACGTGCGCCTGCAGAACCAACTGGAGGCCTTGTTGGAAGAGTGCCACATTAAACTGTCCAGCTTGGTTTCGGATCTTCTGGGTGCCAGTGCACGCCGCATGCTGAAGGCGCTGGCTGAGGGGGAGACGAACCCAGTAGCTCTGGCAGCGATGGCGGATAAGAATTTGCGTGCCACGCAAGCACAGTTGTGTGATGCGCTCGGCGCCTGCACAGAACTAGAGCCTATCTACCGCCGGCTGCTGAAGATGTTCCTGCAGGAGTTGCAGTTCATCGATCAGCAGATCAGCCAACTCGACCAAGAGTTGGCCAGTCTGCTCAGCCGGCACCACGATGCGGTCGTCCATTTGGCGGAGATACCCGGCCTCGGCGTGGATTCAGCGCAACAGATCATTGCCGAGGTAGGTGCTGGGGCAGCGACATTTCCTTCAGCCAAGCAGCTCTCGTCATGGGTTGGAGCATGCCCTGGGGAGGAAGAAAGTGCGGAAGTATCCAAGAGTCACCGCTCCCCGAAGGGCAACCGCCACATGCGGCGCATTCTGAATCAAGCCGCCAACGCCGCGGCCAAGTCGAAAGGAACCATTTTCGAGATTGTCTATCGCCGATTGGTATCGCGCCTGGGACACAATCAGACCATCGGGGCCATTGCCCATCGGCTTTGCGGCCTCATCTGGATCATTCTCCATCGCGGTGTGCATTACGAAGAGCGAGGTCCCTCGGTGAATGCAAAGACAAGACGACACCGCACTAATAGAATGATCCGCGAACTCCGTAACCTAGGCTATCGAGTCGAACCCTTGGGCAACACTGCATGAAAGGAGAGTTTTCGACCCTGCGAACCTAACTTTTTCAACTGCTCGTGAAACTGCTCGTGATCCCATTCCTTGCACATCCTCCAATAGATCTGAACGGCCAACCTGCGAGCCATGGCTACCTTGGCGATCTTCCGTCCTCGCCGCATCGCAATGGAAGCGAGATTGTGCCCTGTAACGACCGGATACTCCGCGATTGCATTGAAGGTTGATGTTGCGTGGACCCAAGAACAGTTATCGTCAGCTCGATCGTGGGTATAGCTGCCGGCGCTACCACGGCATATATCACGACGTCGCTGAAAATGAGGGAAGAACGCAAGAAGTCGGATCGAGATATTACGCTTTTAAGAGTAGCCGAGCCAGAGGCGGAATGTCTGGGAATCGGACAGCAAATCCAACAAAGAGACGGTCGTATGGACCGCAGAATAGAACACGGAACCCGCCGGGAGTGATCTGGCTCGTCCTGCAAAGAGTTAGAACGCTTAACTCTCGACCCGTTTTAAAGTCGAGAACGGCCTCGCGCATGCATTGGACACAGCTCTGGCCCTCCCCCAACTTTCACGGAGAAAACAGCAACTGCCTAAGTCTGACCAAGGGGGCGCTTGAGACACCAATCCCCTTAAGACATAAGACAAAAGGAGTAGAGAGTGGAAACTGCGGCCAAAAAAGCCTCAACGCCCGTTACCTCTGCATCAAAGCCGGTGCCGACTCCGGCGCTACTGCTGGCCATGCTTGGCGTCTCAGACAAGGTGAGCGACCTCATCCTGTCACCGGGCAGCTTTCCAGCGGTAGAACTCTCCGGGAATTTGACTCCGGTCAAAATCTCTGGAATGGGGCAGTTAGCTCCCGAGGACACCCGTCGCATGGCTTACGAACTGATCGCCGGCAACCAGCAGGCAACCGACTCTTTGCAGAACCTGGGATCGTGTGACGTCTCGTATCGGTTGCCAGGGCACTGCCGGTTTCGGGTAAACATATTTCAACAGCGCGGCAGCCACGCCATCGTAATGCGTGTGATACCGCAAAACATTCCCAGTCTGGGCGACCTCAAACTTCCTCCGCAACTCGCCGAAATTGCCGACCTCAAGAATGGGATCGTTCTCGTCACCGGGCCCACGGGATCCGGAAAATCCTCCACATTAGCCGCAGTGCTCGATCGAATCAATGAGAGCCACGCTTACCACATCTTGACGATTGAAGATCCCATCGAGTTCATGCATCGGCACAAACGATCGATCGTTCACCAGCGCGAACTGCACAGCGACACTCCTAGCTTCGCACTGGCTCTGAGGGCAGCATTGCGTCAGGCTCCCAAAGTCATTCTCGTAGGCGAAATGCGAGATAAAGAGACCATCGAAATAGCACTGGAGGCGGCGGAGACAGGCCACCTGGTTCTTTCTACCCTCCATACGATTGACGCCTCGAAAACTGTGGAGCGAATCATCGGAGCGTTTCCAATGGCGGAACAACACACCATTCGCAACCGGTTGGCGAAGAGTTTCCGGGCCATCGTTTCCCAACGTCTAGTACCGAGGAAAGACGGGAGCGGGCGCGTGGCGATCGTAGAAATTCTGAAATCAACCCTTAGAACGCGTGAGTATGTAGAAAAGGGCGAGCAGGATGGCAAGACTCTTCTCGAAGCGATGACCGACGGAGACACTGACGGGATGCAGCATTTTGATGGCGAGATCGAAAAACTCATCCGCACTGGTGTCGTGGAGCTCGGTACCGGACTCGCCTATGCTACGAATCCGGGGAACCTGCAGTTGCTGCTCGCCGACATGGGCAGTGATTCAAAGTCAGGGTAGCAGGCCTTCACAAGTGCTCTGAATATCGCGACCGCTGATCGGGAACAATGGCGATTGTTAACATATATGTATGGTCCGCCGCCGAACTGCAGGAAGAATCGGTTCTGACGAGAACAGTCTGCGAAAATGTATCCGGCCTCTGAGTGGAGAGTAATCTCCAGGCGCATGATGATGATCCGCTCGTGCCTGTCCTTGCTCATCGCCATGGTCGTCAGGGACGCGGCCGATTTCTTCCGCGCAGAACCTGATTTCAGGAGCGGTAACAGATAGGCAAGGGCGCTCCTTACTGACAAGATTAGTTCGTGTCAAAGGCCCCCGGATTCCAAATCTTTATAGAATTGACGCATATGTGGATAGAACGCCAACATCGGCCAAAGCTGGTTTCTAACGGCAAGTCCCACCTGACTGATATCTACACCAAGAGGTTTTGCGGTTGTTTCCCGATAACTTACAGATTGGTCTATTCTGTTCCAGATTGTGACGGGATTCGCGGCTATGGATCAGACGGACTTTTCTCATAATCGTCGCTGGTGGATTGTCGGTTTGCTTTTTGCAGCATCGTTGATCAACTATCTGGATCGCGCCGCTATTTCATTCGCACTGCCACTCATTGCTAGAGATTTCCAACTCACATCACGAGGCAAGGGCCTGCTGCTCTCTTCCTTTTTCTGGTCATATGCGCTGATGCAAATCCCGATCGGATGGAGCGCGGACCGATTCAATTTACGCTGGCTCTATGCCGGAGCATTCACCATTTGGTCATTCGCACAAGGCCTAACGGGGTTGGCCAGCAGCCTTTCGGCGTTAATGGCCTTCCGGATTCTCCTTGGGGTCGGAGAATCTATTTACCTGCCCGGAGGAACGAAAATCGTCAGCCTGTTGTTTGCGCCGAAAGAACGTGGTCTGCCCTCTGGACTCTTCGACTTCGGGACTCGAACCGGACTGGTGGTCGAAGGCATTTTGGTTCCTTGGCTCTTAGTTCGTTTTGGATGGCGCCGCACTTTTCTTATTCTGGGCTTCACGGCTCTCCTCTGGATTGCACCATGGTTCTGGGTTTTCCCTCGCCGCTTGCGAGCGCTGAGCACGAATGCGGCACCGATTGACCTCTCCTGGCGCTTTGCTGGTCGTTCCTTGCTCAATCGCAATCTGCTGGGAATATGCCTCGGATTCTTTTGTTTTGATTATTACTGGTATGTGCTGGTCACGTGGCTGCCCGATTATCTGGTAACTGTTCGCCAGTTGAGCATCGTGCAAGCGGGTTTTTATGCTTCACTTGCGTTCTTCACGTTCGGAATTGCGGAACCGATTGGCGGATGGATCGCTGATAGTTTAATCCGTCGCGGTTGGCACGAAACCACCACCCGGAAGGGGATCGTCGCCATAGCTTTCACCATGGGTGTCTTTCTCATCGAGGCAATGCGCAGTGCTCATACTGGAGTCGCGATTGGACTACTGATTGGAGCATCCCTGGTCGGTCTTGCTACGGGCAACCTGCTCGCGATTCTTCAGTCATGCGCACCACCGGAAGCAGTCGGAATCTGGACTGGAGCGGAGAACTTTGCGGGGAACCTCGCCGGAATCATAGCTCCGCTCGCGGTAGGGTTCTTGATTACCTGGCATGGTTCGTACGTCCTGGGTTTTGAACTCGCCTCTGTCGTTCTTTTTGCCGGAGCGCTCGCCTACTGGTTTGTCGTCGGTGACTTGCAGCGGCGAGACTCGACGGGGCCGCAGTGTTAGCAGTATGAGGGTATCTGCACGTACGATTCGTTCAAAGCGTCAACGGACCGACATCCTAATAGCTTGAGAGATCGCTCCAAGTCAGAGCGAAGCATCTCGAGCGCCAGGGTAACGCCCGATTCGCCACCGGCAGCGAGTCCGTAAGCGAAGGCACGTCCGCAAAGGACAGCCCGGGCACCCAGGCATATCGCTTTGACAATGTCTGATCCGCGCCGAATTCCGCTATCCATCAGGACTTCAGCCTGATCTTTGACCGCTGCAACTACTTCTGGTAGGACCTGCAGACTCGCTGGAACACCGTCAAGTTGGCGGCCTCCGTGATTGGAAACAACTACAGCGGCCGCGCCATGATCGAGCGACCGCTTGGCATCGTCTGCCGAGAGAACGCCCTTGATGACAATCGGGCCTTTCCAGAGCGCACGAATCCACTGCATGTCGTCCCAAGAGAATGCCTCGCGCTTCATCGCTGTGTGCGCGTCACGAACCCTCAGTACACCCGTTTTGGGGCTAACAATATTGGGCATGTCGGGAAGGCCGCCGTCAAGGAGAAAGCGCATCAGCCAACGTGGACGAGTGAGAACTTGAGGTGTGAAGGGGATCTTCGTCCAGATATTGCCGCGTAGAAGCTGCTCCATTCCGTCACGCAACTCGCGCTCCCGGTGTCCGATGACAGTCGAGTCAATCGTAATCACAAGGACTGTGTATCCCGCGTCCATAGCTCGCCGCATCGCATTCTCTGCAGTAGCACGGCCGCCCGTGAGATACAGCTGATACCAAACTTGTGCGGTAGAAGCTGCCTTCACATCTTCGAGTCGGTGGCCGGAAACTGTGGACAAAATGAAGCCGACGCCTGCACGGCCGGCCGCCTGAGCTGCAGCGATTTCGCCGTCGGGGTGCATTACACGCAGATAACCCACGGGCGCCAGAAGCAGTGGCATCGACAATTCCGTTCCCAGCACGCAACGTCGGAGATTGCACTCTGGCACCGCAACGGCTTGGTGTGGTCGGAACGTAATCGTATCAAAGGCTCGACGGTTCTCGCGAAGAGTCCACTCGCCGTCCGCACCACCATCGATGTAGTTGAAAACAATTCTCGGCACACGGCGTTGAGCCAGTTCACGCAAATCGTCGATATTCACCGCTCGCGAAAGCCGCCTGGTCGATGAACTTTGGGTCATTAGGAATACTCCCACGCCATTGAATCAGCGCGACAGTCAGCCGATTGCGCCTCGTCCTGGCGATCTAATCGGCGCACGTCATGGATCGAAGGGTTCGACTGCCATCTCATTTTCTCAGAACGATGTGGCAGATCATGATTAGGTATCCGCCCCGGGACCGATGGCGACAACAAAGTAGGTGGCCGGACGTGTACCGACATTCTTTATGCCATGCTCTTCATTCGAATGTACGAACCCTAGCCCTCCAGGGCCTAGACGATGGCTGGCGCCATTGATTGTTAGTTCGACAGTTCCTTCAGAGATAAGCCACATCTCCGAGTGGAGGTGACGATGGGGCGGATGCGGATATCCATTCGGGGGCAGAGTTGTCTCATGTGCTTCGATATGCTCGCCAGTTGCCAGTTTTCCTTTCATGATCTTCCGCATCTGCGCGTGGTCGAGGTCTTGCACGGGCATGCTTTCAAATGGAAAGGTTGCCGATGGCAGCGAATCATCTTGGACTGAAAACGCGGGAATTGCGTTTCCTACCACTACCAGCGCTGGAATGAGATTAAAGGACGCTCGTCGTGTCAATGACATGCTCACCTCATACTCCGCAGCAATTACGAACAATCTCGCCGTTGTCCTGATAGCCGCTGGTCACGGTGCCGCCCACCCTATTCTGAGCGTCACGGACGAAGCGCGTCGTCAAAGCCATGTTGAGCCTCTCCAATTTGATGTGGGGCTCATATCTTACCTGCTGACTCGGAGATTTAGGTAGAAGTTAGAGAAGTTTTTTCGCCTTGGAATCAAGCAGTTATGAATAAGGGGGCACCACGGCGCCGAGGTTCGAGCTTCCCCTCTCGCGTCAGAACATTGGCCTTCACCTTTCGGTGCACCGCCAACCGGCCTATGCGGAGCTTATACATACGCCGATGCTCTCCCGCAGTCTGAGAAGGCCGCAGCTGAAGTCATCCCTGCCCCTTTATCCGGAAATGACGGATGGTAAGATCCGGAGGGTAACGCAGGCATTGACAAGCCTTGCGACAACACGGTAACGAGAGCTCGGTGTTGACGGCAAGGCCCCAGCCGACTCTTGGTCGCTATCGAGATACGAGATAATGGTCGGGTTCAGTATCAAGCTACGTCTGCACGGCGGACCTTGCCCTCGCCAAGTGAAGGTGCATCTCGGCCATGCTTCTGGCGCTTTCGAGCTTCTGCGATGAGCTCGGAGCAGGACTGGAACTCTTGACTTCCGGGTGCCGCCATGGCCTTTACCTCTTCTTCGGCCTGATCGGGGGTGACAAGGGTCGCTTTCGGCGGAAAATACGGTTGTTTCTTCTTGGATGGGCGGCCACCATCTTGAGCATTCGCGCTATTTGTCCCATTGAACTGCATATGTCGAATCCTTTAAGCGTTCGTGCCACGCTTCACCGCACACCGTCACAGTCTAGCGGCAGTTCTTCTTTGGCGGAGGCGGGGCTATGGCGAATCAAAGTTAACACACACGACGAAACCACTGCTCACAAGTTCAAGAGTCTGTTCGGAATTCGTAACACAGTGCCAAAGAACCTTCTACTGGCGGACTCCATCCGCGATCTAACCGCATGAGCACGGATCCCCGTAGGCCGCTCCACGTTTTAACGCTGACGCCGTTTTATCCTTCGCTTAGGGACGATACGAGTGGCCGTTTTGTCTCCGAACCGCTCGCATGGCTCGCCAAAGTCGGTGTCCACAATACGGTATTTGCCGTGCAACCGCTGTATCGCAGAAGACATCGACCCAACGATTCTGCGGTTTCTGCTGTTTGGCTTCGTCACTTCGCGTTGCCTGGAGCCTTCGGGATTCCCATTGCCGGTGTTTTCGTCTTCGCCCGCATCGTGGGGAGAGTACGGGCACTGCATAGCTCCGAGCCCATTGACCTGATCCACGCTCACGACTCATTGCCATGCGGCCACGCGGCAATGCTGCTCAGCCAGGAACTGGGAATCCCATACGTCGTGTCAGTCAACGGCTTCGACGTGCTTTCTGCGGAGCAGGTCACAGGTCGCGCCTTAGCATGGTGCCGCCGCATATCCCGGCGTGTGTACGCCTCCTCCCGTCGCGTGATCTGTGTGAGCGAAATTGTCCGAGAACATGTGCTGGAAGAGATCGGCTCGCTTTGCCGGACTTCAGTGGTCTATAACGGCGTGGATCCCGAGTTGTTTTCCCCTTGCGATGAGGCGTCTTCCGATTCGCTCCTCATCCTCAGCGCTGGGACCCTGCTTTCGATCGACGGACAGGAAATCCTAGTGCGCACCGCGTCTTCGCTCATTTCGGAGTTTCCCTCTCTGCGCTGGGAATTCATCAGCCACGGACTAGAACACTCTCGCCTGCACAACTTGGCGCAGCAACTCGGCGTCGACGAACGCGTGCGCTTTCTCCGATTGCAATCTCGCCAACAAATTGCTGAAGCCATAAGGCGATGTTCGGTGTTCGTGCTGCCCGGCCGCTGCAAAGGTCTGGGCGACGTTTCTCTGGAGGCGATGTCTACGGGCAAACCGGTCATCGGTTACCGTGATCAGGGCATCGCCGAGATCATCCAGCACGGCTCGAATGGCTTTCTCGTAGGACAGGACAACGAGAGAGAACTGATTCTGGCCATTGCTATGCTTCTGCGCGATGAACCGTACCGCCGCAGACTTGGGACGGCGGCGCGCGATACGATTTTGGGTGGGCTCTCGCTGGAGCATCAGGCAGAAAGTCTGGGTCGGATTTATAGGGAGTCCGTTGCGTGAGGTCGTTCCCGCCAAAATCGGATATCGAGCTTTTGTGCTAAAGACCTTTCCCGAGACAAAGTCACAATATGTATCGCGGTCCTTGAGCCAGACCAATCGCCAGCACGGCGCGAGTGCGTTGAAAGCGGTCGATGTACGAACTCCGCTATACTATGCGAACCGCGCGATATTCCAGGCAAGGTTGCCCCAACAGTGTTCCATTCCCAATGAATGAACATTGCCAATGGCACGAATCAGCGCTGATCGCGGTACAGGATTCTGAAGTGTGCACGAGGCATCAGGAATGAATTGGTCGGAACAGGTCATACTGGTCACAGGCGGAACGGGTTCTTTTGGCAAGAAATTTGTTGAGATCATGCTGAAGGTGTACCGGCCCAAGCGCCTGGTGATCTTCAGCCGCGACGAGCTCAAGCAGCATGACATGCGCGCCTCCGGACTTGATCATCCCAGCTTGCGGTATTTCATTGGTGATGTTCGAGACGCAGCGCGATTAGAGCGCGCATTCTCCGGTGTCTCAATTGTCGTTCACGCCGCTGCATTGAAGCAGGTACCTGCATGCGAATCCAACCCGTTCGAAGCCATTCAGACCAACATTATGGGCGGGCGCAACGTGATTGATGCCGCCATCAACCAGGGTGTGCGGAAAGTGCTGGCCATAAGCACTGATAAAGCTGTGAATCCCATTAACCTTTACGGTGCAACCAAGCTTTGCGCCGAAAAAATGTTCGTGCAGGCGAATGCCGATTCGGGTTCCCAAGATTCCCGTTTCAGTTGCGCACGCTACGGCAACGTTGTGGGTGCTCGCGGCAGTGTAATTCCGATTTTCCTTGAACAAAGACGCACTGGTCGCATCACTCTAACAGACCGACGAATGACTCGCTTCTGGCTGACTCTAAAGCAAGTCGTGCAGTTCGTGGTGAGCTGTATCGAGCAGATGCACGGCGGAGAAATCTTCGTGCCAAAAACCCCGAGCATGCGGCTCGTCGATCTAGCGGAGACGATCGCATCCGGTTGCGAAATCGAAATCATCGGAATTCGTGCCGGAGAAAAGCTTCATGAGGTACTCATTTCAGAGGACGAAGCGCGCAATGCGCTTGAGATGGATGATCGATACATCATTCAACCCTCGCATCCGTGGTGGCGGCGTGAGAATTGGCCGAATGCACGTCCGCTGCCCGAAGGTTTTCGCTACACCAGCGACAACAATAACCACTGGCTCACCAACCACGAATTGCAAGTCTTGATCTCTCCCGCGGTGGCCGAGGAACAGACCGTCCCTTCGCGAGGGTAAGAGCATGGCGACAACCTCCACTAGGTCGCAAACCCTTGCTATCGACGGTGGATCCCCTGTGCGGTCCAGCCTGCTTCCCTACGGACGACAGTCCATTGACGAAGCCGACATTGCAGCCGTAGTTAACGCTCTGCGATCGGACTGGCTCACGACTGGACCAAAGGTCGCAGAATTCGAAGAAGCCTTCGCCACTCAGGTGGGAGCTACTTACGCTGTCAGTTTCAGTTCCGGGACCGCCGCTCTACACAGTGCTGCGTTCGCTGCCGGCCTGAACACCGGAGACGAAGCGATCACCACGCCTTTGACTTTTGTCGCCACTGCGAACAGTGTCTTGTATCAAGGTTCAACTCCTTGTTTCGCTGATGTGAGCGCGGACACCCTCAACATCGATCCCGATCAAGTTGAAACGAAAATCTCGTCAAAGACCCGGGCAATTCTGGCGGTCGACTATTCGGGGCATCCGGCGGATTTGAATGTGATTAATGAACTGGCCCAGAAGCGGGGTCTGATTGTGATCGAAGATGCCTGCCACGCCCTCGGAGCGGAGCTCGGTAGCAAGCGCGTAGGCAGCATCGCCGACATGACCGTGTTCAGCTTTCATCCGGTGAAACACATCACCACCGGTGAAGGTGGAATGGTCACCACCGAGAACGAGAAGTTCGCCGAGACCCTGCGACGATTCCGCAATCATGGCATTTCGAGCGATGCCCGACAGCGGCAGAGGGCGGGCCAGTGGCGTTACGAAATGGTCCAGCTCGGTTTTAACTACCGCCTCTCTGATATCGCCTGCGCATTAGGACTTGAGCAATTAACGAAGCTAGATGCGAATCTAGCCCGACGCCGTGAAATCGCCGCGCGATATAGCGCCGCATTTCGCGATCTGGACAGCGTGGTTCCGCCCACGGTGCGCGCGGATGTAAATTCGGCCTGGCACCTTTACCCGATTCGTCTGGCCCTCGAAAAGCTGACTGCCGATCGCGCACAGATCTTCCGTGCGCTGCGAGCAGAAAATATCGCGGTAAACGTGCATTACATCCCCGTGCACCTGCACCCTTACTACCGCGATCGGTTCCGTTTTCGTGGCGGAGAATTCCAAGTGGCAGAAGATGCCTTCGAACGGTTGATCAGTCTGCCTATGTTTCATGGAATGAGCGATGCGGACGTAGAAGATGTAATTTTGGCAGTCCGCAAGGTAGTGGAACACTACGCAAGACTCCAACGGTCTCGGAGTCTCTGATTGGCGACGGGGGTATTGTTCTGAACTCTGGTATTCATGAAGCTAGTCGAAAGGGATCATTGCTTTCGCAGAGAGTTGCGGTCTGTCTCTCAAAACGCCTTCTCTCAAAACAAACAGTTAGTGCGCCTGAGGAAGTATCGTTAATTCGGATTTCAGATACGATTACGTGTTTACTGTCTGACTTGGTAGGAGCTTGTTTCGCCTAGCGATGCCACGCCATACCCTCCTGGTCCGTTCCGATGCCACCGCTGAAATAGGTTCGGGTCACATCATGCGCTGTATCGCGCTGGCACAAGCCTGGCAAAAGAATGGCGGGCGGGCCATTTTCGCTCTCGCCCGGGGGATGGAATTAGAAGGCCGCATCATCGCGGAAGGCAGCGAGGTTGTGGAAATTGATGCCGAACCTGGCACTGCCGAAGATGCCGCTAAAACTGCTGTCATCCTAAGTCAATCAAAAGCTTGTTGGCGGGTAGTGGATGGCTACCATTTCCCTTCGGACTATCACGAACGCCTGCGAGATGCGGCTGGACATTTGTTGCTGATGGATAATGGGGAAAGTGACCTCCCCAGTGATTGTGATTTGGTCGTCAATCCGGATTGCGATGCTTCACAGGCTCGATATGGAGGAGCTAGCAGACGAACAAAATTTCTACTGGGACCCCGTTATGCTCCTTTGCGGCGCGAATTCCTGGAGGCTGTTATTGACCGGCCAGACATTCGTGCGACCGCGAAAAGGATTCTGATCTCATTCGGCGGCGGCGATCAAAATGACGTGACGCTTCAGGTCATCGACGCCTTGAATGGAATCCGCGACCTGGAACTCGACCTGACGGTGGTTGTTGGGGCTAGCTACTTGTACCAAGAGGGCTTGAAGGCGGCTTTGAGAGAGTCTCCGCACCGAACCCGACTCCTGTGCAATGTGAAAAACATGCCTGAGTTAATGATTGCGGCTGATCTCGCCGTCACAGCCGGCGGCGGAACCTGCTACGAACTAGCTTTCACGAAAGTACCCATGTTCCTGATCGTGATGGCAAAAAATCATGAGCAATTAGCTCAAAGATTAGGCTCGTCCGCGGCCGCATATAACGCCGGCTGGTTCTCTTCGCTAAGCAAACGCGCTCTGGCCGGGTCTTTACGTGCCGTGATTTGCGATCAAGCCCTGCGCAGACGAGTCGTGGAAAACGGCGCACGAATGGTCGATGGTCGAGGTGCAAATCGTATCGTCGAGACTATGCTGCAATTTGAGTCGAAAGAACATTGTGAGTGCGTCAGCGTTCCTCCGGATCGCTACTAGGAAACCTCATTCGGATCGCGGTCTTTGACAATGAGAAATGTACCGATCGCCGGCACATCGATGCGGGTGGTTGAAAGCAGTCGATGGCTTCTTCCGGCGTGCAGACGAGCGGGTCCGCCAGGTTAATCGATCTGCTCTCTTCGATCTCGACCCGTCACAACGCCCAGGATTGGCGCGTGCCGCTTGATGTCACCGATCCCAGTAATTCGTGTGTTATTCTCGGCTTGCTGTTCCAGAGTGAATCGATCCAGAAGCGGTAGCGTGCTGCGCTATCAAGGTGCGCCGGACCGCCGGACCTGAGCCCTCGGGAGGCCGCTTTCCTGATACCTTTTGGCTTTCGCTTGGCGCTAGCCTTCCTGTATCCGTTTGAGGCGTTATGCGCTGCAAGGGAAATGTAATTTGCACACAATCGCTAAAGATTGAGCATTCAGCGCAGCCTCAATAGGCAGAAATTCGCACCATATTCAAGAAATCGTCGCCGCAAATGGAATTCACTTTTGCTGCGTAGCTTCTCCCACGATACGGGGAGCGGCTTGGCTGGCATTCTCACGCTTGCAAGTTCCTACCTTCCGGTGGGCATCGTACTGTTGAGTGATCTGCGCTCTCCAGCCAGCACTCTGCGACGTATCAGGATCAAACCTTCGCCCACAGTCCCGACAGACACCGTATGGGCTTGGTTCGGCGATGAGGAGTAGCTTTCTGAGCGTACCCTCTGGCATGGCAACAGTTTCCCACAGGTCGGCTCACCGCGCTAGCCCTGTGGATTTCAGACTGCACCACTCCCAAATGTTCAGTCTTGAAACATCAGCGCGTGACCGCAAGGCAGCAGTAGCCTATGAGCCTAGAGCAGATGCGCTCCCAGCGTGCGATTCAATTCTCTCAGTTCGCCGGCGTCGTGGGTTCGCTGGCAAAGGAGACATTCCTTCCCTTTTCGGTGGTATTTGCTGCAACCTGGATGGTCATAAACAGGCAGCACAGACCGCTACGGAAGCAGGTGATGTGGCTTGTAGCAACTGGATTCGCAGGCATCGCCTCATTAACAGGTGCATTGACAGCCACAAATGGATATTTGCTTTTTCCTTGGACGTATGCGGGCATATTGAAATCGAGCCTGGCTAGCCCGGCGACTCTAGTTGCAGTCCTGAAAGACCTCAACTTCTGGTACGTCTTCGCTTGGCTACTGCCACTCGGGTTGTGCCGGCTGAAACGTTTGCCACGCGAATGGGTTATGGCATCCTTCATGACAGCTCTAGTCGCGATGGCCTTCACCGCATATCACAATAGCGCCCGAGATGCGGGACCCGCAGTGGCAAGGCCGATTTTCAGCATAGCCGGCCCTCTCTTGAGTGTCTCGGTTGCGCTGCTGATCGCCGATCTGGCTGAACGTCGGAGTGGGCCGGACAACAAGAGGACGATTGGGTGAAAGAAACCTGAAGCTGTTAACGATTCAGCAGTGCCCAAATGGCTTTCTCGTAAAACCGGACAACGAGAAAGAACTGACTCTTACCATTGCCATACTTCTGCGCGATGAATCTTACCGGCGGAAAATTGGGATAGCTGCGCGCGGTACGATCTTGGACAAGCTTACGCTGGCGCATCAGGCGGAAAATCCGGCGCGGATTTATAGGGGAATCCATCGCAGGAGCCCGCCGCTCTGTAGTTCATAACGCAATCGGGCAAGGCTAGAAAGCCTCAAAATGGGGATCGCGGAACTTAGCAACGCTCGCGGAAAGGGCTCACGCCGCTCTGCCCGCGGCGGCGGCTTTCCCGTCTCCGAGGCGAGCCATCGCCCGCGCAGCGCTCGCGATCGAAACTACAAGGAGGAGAATACTGAGTTCCAGGAACTGATGCGGAACGACACGGGGTGTGCCGAAAAGGCGTGGATTAGCCAGCAACAATACCCGGTAAACGATCGTCACTGCCGCACTGATGCAACCGAGGTAGTAAGACCACTCCGCAATTTTCGATTGAAACATCGTTCCCTCCTGAAGAGCCACGCGGAGCACGATTGGCCGCGCTCTTCTTCTACAGGGCCGCAAGCGTACCCCATCGTATGGGAATGTTCAAGACTGGGGGTCTGCCGCCCACCCGCACAGGGATGAAAGTGGTAGGCTGCGAAGCGCGAGCGTGCCGGGGCGCCATCGAGCCCGGAACAAAATGGACGCGAGCCGTGCCTCAGGCACCCAGCTGTAGCCCTCACTCTAGGGAAGAGGAGCACGCCAGGTAAACTCTCACACTGTGGCACTCTCCGGCCCGCCTCGCGGTTGGAGGTATGCCATGGAAGTTATTCATCCGCGCTGTTGCGGAATCGATGTTCACAAAGAATTGGTGGCCGTGTGCTTGCAGTTGCAGCAGGATAGGAGAATGCCACCGGCTGAAACAACAAGTCTGCTCATTGTTACTCCTAATTGTTATTCCACAGTCAGAAAAAACGAGAGGCTCTTACCGTAAAGCTTCGCCAGCATCTGCAATTCGACAAAGTCGACCCGTCGCTCCCCCAGCTCACACTTTGAAATGAAAGAATGGGGTTTTCCCATGCTCTTATTGACCTCTGCCTGGGTCATCCGAGCGTCTTTGCGGGCTCTAACCAGTCGATCACGGAAGGCATTGTAGGCTTTCTGGTACGCCTTGTCCTTGGGATTCACGTATCGGAGGTATAAGCAAAACGATGCATGTTCCCCAAAATAGGGAATTTGGCAACCTCACGAATGATCAAGCCATCGAGTTAATTTACTCTGTGGGCATTTCGAAGAATGCGACTGGCTTGCGATAAATTCTTGTGAGTTTTTGGAGTTCGACGTGGTCGACACGACGTTCTCCCAATTCGCACTTCGATACGAACGAGGTGCATTTGCGCATCATTGCGCACACCTCGCGTTGAGTCAGGCCAGCGTCGATGCGTGCTTCCCGCAGCCGACGGCGAAATGCTTTATAGGCCTCTTGATACCCCGGGTCTCTGGGATTCACACCCAGCAGGTATATTCATGTGTTGACGAATTCCCCAAAATAGGGAATTATCAAACGAAAACAGATCCCCCTAATCGGGATAGCACCAGGATCTGGTCCGGAGTCGTTTTGAATTCCTTCACGACATTTCGCTTTCCCGGTCTCGCTGCGTCCGCAGAGGTGGGCAAGAAACACGAGACATCAACTCGGGAATCAGCAGTCGAGGTGAAGCCGTCCGATGAAGCCTTGATCTCACTTGTCTCAAAGGGTGATCTCGAGGCCCTTGGATTGCTCTTTCGCCGCTACGCACGCGTCATACGCGCAATCGCTTTACGAATCCTCCGGGATCCATCCGAAGCGGACGATCTGCTGCAGGACGTTTTCGTGCTGATTCACCGCTTCTGCAGAACTTTTGATAGTTCGAAGGGCTCGGGCTACTTCTGGATTCTGCAAATGACCTATCGCCGCGCTATTTCACGACGCCGCTATTTGAACGCTCGGCATTTCTATACCCGGGTCGATTTCGACGAACAAGCAGTGCAAGTCGTCGATTCAAACAAAAGACAGTTGCACAAGTCGATCGATCAAGTGATGGCGAGATTGGACATGCAGAAGATCTTTGGAACCTTATCCCAGGACCAGCAGAACACTCTTCGGATGCACTTCATCGAGGGGTACACGCTCGATGAGATCGCAAAGATGCTCGGACAGACGAAAGGCAATGTCCGACACCACTCCTTCCGTGGCTTGGAGAAGCTGAGAAAGCAGATCTTTGGTGGCAAATTGCCCGGTGCGAGAGCAGTATGATACGAGGTTCGTCCAAGCCTAGACATTCGCCGAACGTGGATCCTTCTTGGTGACCCGGCGACCAAGGTGCAGTAGAAGTCGTAACGCTGATGTTTGGAAGAAGGACGATCGGAGGGTTGACGGAACAAGCGAGGTCACGCAACTCTTTGCCCCGTTATATTTCAGGGCGCCACAGATGCGGAAGCCTTCTCGATCTGGGCGGGATGTCGTCGATACATGTGGAGCAACCTGCCTCACCATTCCGCCCGGTGTCATGAGCCCGATGAAGATTTTCGTGACTCTCAGCTTAACCGCAGATCTCGTGCCTTTGTGAGCTGTGGTTGGCGATACCAGTGGGGAGGAAAACGTTAACTAGCTTCTTCTGCAATAAAATCCGCGCTAGCTGTTGCTTCCGGGACCCCACTCTGCTTGGCGTTGAGAGCACGATCCAGCGCATCAGCAAGAACGACCGGGAAAATTGAGGTCAAAAGATTCGAGTCTACGAGAAGAGCGCGGTCCGCGTAGAACCGGTAGATTTTCATCGAGCCGAGCCATCGATTTGACGAAGTAACCAACTCCAGCCCAAGACTCCAACCCGGCCAGTCGTCACGAACCTTCAAAGCACCGGGCTTACTCCATTCGAAATCTAAACTCTCTTCTGGTCTCATTCGCCAGCGTTTGTCGCCGATATTCGGGGGTTCTGCGGCCCGAGCCTTTATGCTCAATTCGAACCTGTCAAAATCATTGGTCGAAAAAGCAGCCTCCAGGATGCGACATACCTGGAGATAATCGCTAGCGGATTTCAGTTCCTCCATGGCCCGGCGAATGGCAAGATTATTGACAAATATCCCTCTCTGTTCGAATGTGCGGTGCGCCACCCGCCCGATTTCCCCAAACTCCAGATACCCCAAGTGCTGAACACCAAACCAGACGCACGCGCCTACTACGACCAGTACCAAGCCCAGCGTGTTTCTACCAGGCCACAGCAGAAACAGACTGAGCAGGCCGAACAAAGCCGACACCGCATAGAGCGCGATGACAACTTGCCGGGGCGACATGCCGTGTTGCAGCAACTTGTGATGAATGTGCTCACGATCGGCCATGAATACGGGCTGGCCGCTAATCAAGCGCCGCAAAATGGATAGAGACGTCTCAAGAATCGGGAGACCGAAGGAGACGACCGGAATAGCGACGGCAATGACCGTTGGCGCCTTCTGTGCGCCCTTCAATGCCAAGGCACTCAGCATGAATCCGATGAACAAACTCCCGCTATCACCGAGGAAGATGGTCGCCGGATTGAAGTTAAAACGCAGAAATCCGAGGATGGCTCCAGCCAGGGCAATGGTGAGCAGGGACACCAGTGACGAACCGCTGGAGACTGCAGCGACAAAAACGACAAAAGTAGAGAATAGTGCGGAACCGGCTGCCAGTCCGTCCAGACCGTCGATCAAGTTAAATGCATTCGTAATCCCAATGACCCACAGCACTGTGATGGGAAGCCCAATGTACCAAGGCAAATGCCGCGCACCAAACAACACGGGCAGGTCGAGGATCCTCAAACCACCAGCAAACAGCACAATGGCAGCGACACCTTGAACCGCAAACTTCGTGAACGGACCGACAGAGTGGATGTCGTCGTAAAGGCCGAGCAAAAAAATCAGAGTACCTGGCACAAGAACTGTCAGAAGGGTTCGAATCGGGAGGCCAGCCGCCAATACCGGGAAATGCAGACTGGCCACCAAGGCAACTGCAACGCCAATCAGAAAGGACAGGAATACAGGGACTCCGCCTAACCGCGGCAACGGCTTTTCATGTAGGTCGCGATCCTGAATCGGCGGCGCTACCCAGCCGCGGCCCATTGCAAGATTGCGCACGCCCCAGGTAAGAACGAAGGAGAACAGCAGCGACAATCCGAAAGTAATCAGGTAAAACGGCGTCAACTATACTCTCCGCAGCCAGAAGCAGCGTCAAACGCGCTACCACCTTCGCCCCGGGCGAACAGCCGGGGTATGAGTCGAGCTTCTCCAGCTCAAGAATTTTCGCGAAGTGGTAAGTGTCAGAACTATAGCAACTCACGATCCAGAGTTGCAATCAACTTCTTCAATGCGCTGTGAAAAACGGGTGATTCAAAAGACAACTCGCGCGGTCGAGCAACTACAGCGTACTTCTCCGCAAGGGCAAATGGGTTTCCCTTCGCATCGGTCGACCTAACACACCTCAGTCCGCGGCAAGGGAAGCAGCGGCCACTATAGTGGGTTGGACAAGTGCTTCCTCCGGGCGAGAAAGATGCTCATCTCGCTGAAGCCGAGCCGGTTACGGCTGGGAGGTGTTTTTGGCCGAGAGACGCTGCCGTGCCTTGGTTCCGGGTAAGGGCGGAAAAGTCGCAACCCCGAAACGGTATTCAGAAGCCAATTCTATGACCTGTTTCTTGATCCACCACTAGGCGCTTCGGAGCCCTTCTTCCAACGGTACCTGTGGCCCCTATTGCAATACCTGTTTGAGACGTGTGTTATCCGAATTGCGGCCGCGTACACCTTGGGGACCAGGAACGTGATAACGCAATCATCAATGGAGCAGAAGGACCGCGTGTGCTCGCCAACGCCCCAAATCTCAATTTCATTGAGACCTTCGAGTTGGGCCCGGAATTTTGCGACACAACGCGGCAGGCGCTTTCTGTCGTCATTCCGTCAAGTTCCGAGCGGGCCGAAGATGTTATGAAATCTGTACAATCCGAGTTTCAGGCTGGCTGCGAAGGATTCCTTCGTTCTTAGCCCCACTCTTTTTGAAAAGGCATCAGCGTTGCGCTGAGCTGACTAGATCGTTCTTCAGGAGGTTGATTTCGACGCGTCCACCGCTAATGCGTTTGGCAGTCGTTCCTTCGCCGGATATTGGCGCGTTGCCCATGCTCATTACGTAGATTCGATAGACCGGGATATGATGATTGAGCACCAGGTAACGCACGACCGAGTCCGCCATCTTCTGCGAGGCAGCGATCGCTGTCTGGCCGTGACCCGAAGAGTATCCCGGACCTCGACAACGTAGCTGCGCTGGTCCTTCAGCGGAGCCGCCATCTGGTCTAGCGCATCCTTCGCCGTCTTGCTCAGAACGCTCTGGCCGGGCCGGAACCGAAT
>CAVYHM010000016.1:0-33084 GCA_963768265.1 uncultured Acidobacteriaceae bacterium | reverse complement strand
CGAGAGACTTCTCACCGCCATTGGCAGCCTGTAGCCCCTCCGCCCTGAGAATCCGGGCGGAAGGGGCACCACGTTTTATAGGCGGAGCAAAGGATCTCCTGCGAAGCAACACCAACTGAACAACCGCTGTAGCTCAATGGCGTACTTTTTTCTCGCCTTGCTGGCAGGTATATAGTGAACGGAGACCGCTTATGATTGCCCTCCGATTGCTGAAATCATCTTCGCTGATCTCATTGGCGGTTACTCTCAGCCTTGCCCCAAACTGTTCAGCGCAGGATGACTCAGGGAATAAATCCTGGTCCCAAAGCAGCCAGCAAGCCAACCCAGGCGGAACTCTAAATCCAACCCGCACTCGCGAAACACACACCGAATCCGGTGGTCGAATCGTGGATAAGACTTCGCTTGAAACCCTTGGTCCCGACGGCCGGTACATCCCATACCAGGACACGGAAAAAGAGTCGGTTCTCGTCGACGCCACTGCGACTCGCAGCATCGAGCGGGTCTTCGGCCGAGGGCCCGACGGCCAGAGGGCCCTGATTCAGGAGCGCCAGGAAGAGTCGCGCACTCTTCCCGGCGGCGAGCAGAAAGTCGTGCGCACCGTCTCGAATCCTGACGCCGACGGCAAGCTGCACGTGGTGCAGCGCGAGTTACAGGATTCGAAGCAGTCGGCTCCTGGCGTGCGCGAGACCAAAACGACTATCCTTACACCCGACGCTGACGGAAGTCTCACTGCGGCCGTCCAGATCGAAGAACGACAGAAGCAGAACAGCGACGGGACGGTCGAATTCAAGAACTCAACCCTGCTTTCCGACGGCTTCGGGCACTGGCAACTCAGTGAGGTCCGCGAAGGGACCAGCAAAGAGGGAAGTGGCCAGGGACGAACCCAGGAAGAACGCGTGCTGCGCCCCGACCCGAACGGTAAGCTCGCAGAAGCTGAGCGCACGATCAGCAAGCAGACAGTAGGCGGTAAAGGCGAAAAGCGGGACACTATCGAAACCTATTCGACCAACGCTCCCGGTATCGCAGGCACAGATGCCCTCCAGCTTGTTCAGCGCGAGACAACCGTTCGGCGCATCAGCGCCGCAGGTGAGCAGAGATCGGTTCGTCAAATCGAGCGCCCCAGCCCGGGGAATCTCACCAAGGATCTGGCCGTCACCGAGGAGGTCATCGACATCGTCCGACCGGGCGGAAGCGGCGGCACCGAACAGAAGCTCATGATCCTCACTCAGGACTCCAATGGCAGCCTTGGCGAAGTTTGGGTTGACATGGGCAAGACCACCGACCCTTCCGCAATCCAGGTAGACACCCTGACCACCGCAAAGCCGCAGTAGAGTTCGGGCGTTCCATCGTAGGGACGGAGCTCGCTACGTCTCTGCCGCCAGCTAAACGAACGCCCCCCAAATCCTGCTCCTACAGCCGCTTCAAGAACGCGTTCGCCTCCGTCACTCGCGGAAACAACTTCTCCTCTTCCTGAAACTCCGCCGAATGCACGCACCGCCGGCTGCCGCGCAGCTTCACGGGATGCTTCAGATGCAGCATCTCGTGATAAACGATGTACTCCAGCACAAACCGCGGCATAGCAGGGTGATCGAAGATGCGGCTGATGACGATCGCGTTATGTGCCGGATCGTAGTGCCCCAGAATGCGGCGCGTCTTGGTCTGGCTCCAACTCATGCGCGGCCGCGCCATCAGCCCGTGAAAGAAGTGAGTGTTTAACTCCTCGAAGACCGCGTCCAGGTCATAAAAGTGCCCACGCGCAGAGCGCAGCCGCTTGCGTCCCCGCATCTGCCGCACCAGATGCGCCTTGCGCACGATCTCATGGCTGCCCACATATTTTCGATACCGTGCGGCATGCCCGCGATCGATCGGCTTCCGGTACATCTTCGCCAGCAGAATGTGCGCGATCGCCCGCAAAACATTCTCAGGCGCGCCTTCCAACAAATCCGACAGCCGCACAAGCAACCGCCCCTCACGCAGCCGGATCGTATTGTTCACGTTGGCAAAAGCGAAGAACTCGATCTTCAGCGGAGGCAGGGAAGTCCCTGGTCGCAACTCGCCATAGATTTCCTGAAAGATTTCCAGCAGGCCTTCACGCACAGTGAAGTCAGCTTAGCACGACTTCGGACTCAGCTGAACCGCCAACGGTCTGTAGCCGCGAAGCGGCGCAAGAATAAAGCCCACGGCGCAAGCCGTGGGTGTTGTTTTTTGGGAAATGATCCAGCCCCAGAGGGGCGAAAGAAGAGGCCTGTTCCAGCTACTCCGGCTTGCCCCCGCTCTTCGCGCTCGAATTAGAATTCAGTTTCTTATGCTTGGCGGCGTCTTCCTGATCAGCCAGCAGCTTGCGATGGTCCTCCGCCGACGTGTCCAACGTTTCCAGAATGTTCGTCAGCACAAATTCGTAGGCGCGCACCTCGTCAGGTGGAACGTCGGCCGCGTCCTTCAATGCCCGCAGCTTGGCCTGGAACTCGTTGTCCGCCTCGATGATCAGCTTCAGCGGCTTGCGGATGTCGTCTTTCCGATCGACGTAGGTGTCAATGTTGTCGTTGAGTTCGTCATAGAGCAGCTGAAAATCGTCGAGCAAGTCGTGCGTTTGACCCGGACGGTTCTTCGTCTTGGGGTCGCTCCGCATCTGCTCCAGCTTCACCAATCGCGCTCGTGCGAACTGCACGTAAAGTGCAAGTCGCTCTTTCGGTTCCCAGCTGGCGTCACGAACCTGGTCAATCTCGGGTTGCGTCAAAGGATCGCGATGGCGCTGTGCCGGCAAAGCCGCGCTCAGCAATAGAACTACGAGACAAGCACGAAACAGGAAAGCGCTCATTTTTGGCCTTTGGGAAACATCGCCAACAGCAGATCGTCGCGAACCCGCTGCATGCGTGTAATCGCGTCCCGCACCGGCGTCTGGTCGTCATGCGGCAACGAATGCATGAGATCTGTGAGCTTGCGCGTCATCTCGCGGACCGCAATCTCGGTTTGCTTCTGATGTTTGTGGGACTGGATCGAATAATCGCGCGCCAACTCCGTGAATGCGGTGACGTCGATCAGAGTTGCCTGCCCCTTTTCGTAATCTGCGGCCGCATAGAACGAGTCGGTCTCGATCAGCCGCCGTTGAGCAATCTGCAAGCACAGGCGCGGCCGGTCGCCGATCGACGTCGCCGACAGCTTCGCCTTCAACTCTTCCATCGTAGGCTCGGGCCCGGACGCAGCCTGAACCGTCACCCCGGCGAACACGGCCGCCAACAAGACGGCACCACACATTCGTAATGAATTCCGCACGCCCCACATAGTCTGAATCTCAACCCGACTACTTCTTCGGCTCGATCGCGATCAGCCGGTGCTTCGCTTGCCACTCCTGATCAGGATACTTCCCGTTGGCCGTATTTAGAAAGAGGTGATAACTCGCCGAGGCCCGCTTGAAATCCTTGAGATGGTCGAAGGCCGAGGCCCGCCAGAAATGCGTAAGGGGAATTTCCGGAAGGAACTTCGCTCGCGTATCCAACGCCTTGATCGTCAGCGCATAGTCCTTGTTTTCGCTGGCGGCGAAGGCCAAATCGCCGTATGCCTCTCCCATATCCGGCTTGAGTTTCACGGCCACCAGAAATTCCTGCTGCGCGGCTGGAAACTTCTTCTGCCGCAGCAGGCTCTGTCCCAGCCCACGGTGCAACTCTGCGTCGTTAGGATGCGCTGCGATCAGGCCGCGGTACGCCGCTTCCGCTAAATCATTCTTGCCAGCCGTGAAGTACAGATCCGCCAGATCACGCTGCAAAGAAACATCCCCTGGCGCCAGCTTCGCCCCAGCCTGCAATTCGGCCACAGCAGCATCGTTTTTGCCCTCGGCGGCCAGCACGCGTCCCAACTGGATGTGTGCCGCGACCTGCCCCGGTTGCACGGCGACCACCTTGCGGAGATATTCTTCGGCCTCGGGGAACCTCCGCCCGTGCATATAAATATTCGCCAACCCCGTGACCGCGTCCGACGATGATGGATCGAGCGTCAGCGCCTGTTTGTATTCAGCCTCCGCGTCCGCAAATTTGTTTTGTTTCTCCAGAAGCTCCCCGGCTGACAAGTGTGGCTCTGGGTCTTTTGGCCGCAACACCGCAGCCTCCCGATACGCGGCAACGGCGTCTTCCGGCTTCGTCGCTTCGAGCACGTGCCCCAGTGAAAGCCACGCTCGCTCGCGGCCCTCAGCAGGTTGGCTCGTAGGGGTAAGCTGGGTGGCGGCTCGCAGAAACTCTTCCGCATCGGGTTGCCCCGCCTTCGCCAACTGAATCCCCAGATTCAGGTTCGCCTCGAATACATCGGCCTTCGCTGCCACCGATTTCCGGTACGCCGCAATCGATTCGTCCGTCTTTCCCATGCCGTTCTCGGCAAATCCCAAATCAAACCACGCCACATAATTGGCAGGATCGTTCGCCACAACCTTACGCAACAGCGGCTCGGCCGCGGCGTAATCGCGTTTCTGAATCAAATCCTCCGCCTGTGTAAGTTCGGGCGGCGCCGAACCATTTTCCGCCACTCGGGTGTGCCGGACCGTCTCGCTCGAGTTCGTCCCGGTCTTGCGATGCACCGTTTGGCTGGAAGAGGAAGTTCCGGCTGGTAGCTTATCGGCGGGAGCTTCCGTGGATTGCGGATCCTGAGGAGATTGTGGGTGCCCCATTTCTAGCGCGTTCTCCGCGCGAGAAGTGGGGATTCGTGCCAGTACAAGCGCGGCAACCACCGTCGCCAACACGGCAACCACAGTTCTACGAATGCCCATTCGATCGCGACGTCCCTGCGCCGTTCAGAACCCGTGCCAGATACTTCCCGGTATAAGAGCCGGCCAGCTTGGCGATCGCCTCGGGAGGCCCAGCGCCAACGATCTTCCCGCCGCGATTCCCGCCTTCCGGCCCGAGATCGATCACCCAATCCGCCGTCTTGATAACCTCCAGATTGTGCTCAATGACAACAATCGATCCCCCCGCTTCGATAAGACGGCGAAATGCGGCCAGGAGTTTGCTGACGTCGTCAAAATGCAGCCCCGTCGTTGGCTCGTCGAAGATGTAGAGCAACCGCTGCCTTCGCCCCTCTCCGCCACCCCGGCCGGATCGCCCCACTTCGCGCGTCGCCGGCTGCAGATGCGCCGCCAGCTTCATGCGTTGCGCCTCCCCGCCGGAGAGCGTCGTCGCCGACTGCCCCAGCCGCAGATAGCCCAACCCCACTTCCTCCAGCGACCGCAGTTTCTCGGTGATCTTGGGCGCTTCAGTGAAAAACTTGAGCGCCTCCTTCACCGTCAGATTCAGCACTTCGTGAATATTCTTGCCGCGGTACCGCACTTCGAGCACCTGCGGTTTGTAGCGTGTCCCCTTGCACTCCTCGCAAATCAGTTCGACGTCGGCCAGAAACTGCATCTCCACCGTGACCGTTCCGTCGCCCTCGCAGGTTTCACATCGCCCGCCGGGAATATTGAACGAAAAATGTCCCGCGCTGAACCCGCGCTTCTTCGCCTCCGGCAACGAGGCAAACAGCTCGCGAATGGCATCGAAGGCCTTGATGTAAGTCACTGGGTTCGACCGCGGAGTGCGCCCAATCGGCGATTGATCGACCAGCACCACTTCGTCAATGAACTGGTCGCCGGCCAAGCTTTCCCAGGTCGCTGCCGGTCCACTCGCTCCGTTGCTCGATTGTTGCTTGGCCTGTGCCAGCGCCCGGTAGAGCACCTGGTGCAGAAGCGTTGACTTTCCGGAACCAGAAACGCCGGTGATGGCGACGATCATCCCCAAAGGAATACTGATGTCCACGCCCTTGAGGTTGTTGGCGCGAACCCCGCGAATCGTGATCTGTTGCGCTCCCGGCTTGCGCCGCGTCACCGGCGCCTGAATCCGCAAATCTTCCGAAAGATAACGTCCGGTCAGCGAGGAAGAACTGTGCCGAATCTCGTCATACGTCCCCGCCGCGATGAGCTTCCCGCCGTTTTCGCCCGCGCCCGGCCCCAAATCAAGAATCCGGTCCGCGGCCCGCATGATGTCGGGATCGTGCTCGACGACCAGGATCGTGTTCCCCAAATTCCGCAGATCGTGCAGGATTTTGATCAGCCGGTGCGTATCGCGCGAGTGCAGCCCGATCGACGGCTCATCCAGCACGTAGAGCGTGCCCACGAGCCGCGATCCGAGCGAGGTCGCCAACTGAATCCGCTGCGCCTCCCCGCCCGACAAACTTGACGAGAGCCGGTCCAGCGTCAAATACTCCAGCCCGACATCGTTCAGAAAACGCAGCCGCTCGCGGATTTCCTGCAGCAGCCTGTCGGCAATCTCCGATTCCTGCGCCGTCAATTCGAGCTCAGAAAAAAACCGGAACGCTTCCTCCACAGTAAGCGCGCAAATCTCGCAAATATTCCGCCCTTTGATCTTGACCTGCCGCGCCTCCAGCCGCAGCCGCGACCCGTTACACGCCGAACACAACGAATACCCACGATAGCGGCTGAGAAACACGCGCACGTGCAGCTTGTATTTCTTGCGCTCAAGGTGATTGAAAAACCCGCGCACGCCCAGAAACTTTCCCTCTCCGTTGAGCACCAGATTCCTGTGCTCCTCTTCCAGTTCGATCCAAGGCACATCCAGCGGAATCTCCGCCTGCTTGGCAAAGCGCTTCAGATCCGTGAACAGCGGACGATACTTCGGCTTGGTCCACGGCTCGATCGCCCCCTCCCCGAGCGTCTTCATCTTGTCGGGAATCACCAAGTCAAGATCGAAGTCAATCGTATTTCCGAATCCCTGGCAACGCGGGCACGCCCCATAAGGATTGTTAAACGAGAACAGCCGCGGTTCCGGCTCCTCATATCGCAGACCGCAATTCTTGCACTCAAACCGCTGCGCAAAGCGCATCTGTGTGGCGCGGGCGTCCCCGCCCGCGTCTGTAGCCTGCTCATTGGCACCCGGCAGCTCAAAAATGACCTCGCCCGATTCCCGGTAGGCCGTCTCAATTGCGTCGACCACGCGCGAACGAGCGTCGGCAGAAAGGATCAGTCGATCGACCAGTACAAAAACAGGCTGATCAAAGTTGACATCAAGCAGCGACTCCGGAGTCGAGAATTCGAATATCTGCCCCGCCTGATAAAGCCGGTTGAATCCCGCCTTCCGCAAGTCAAACAGCCGCGTCTTCAAGGCATCCGTCAGCTGCTCAGTGCGTGTCCCATTTCTCGCGGTCTTTGCGAGAAGTAGAGCTTTTTTCGCTCTCGAAGTCTTCTCACCCTTACTCGCCGCCTCTTGCCCCGCCGCGCCTGGCCTCTGCAAAGGAAACAACACCTGCAGCCGCGTCTCCGGCTCCAGCGCCAGAATCGCATCCGCCACTTCATCGACGGTGTCTTTCTTGACCTCGCGATCGCAGTTAGCGCAATAAGTCCGTCCCACGCGCGCAAACAAAAGCCGCAAGTAGTCGTAGATCTCAGTCGCCGTAGCCACCGTCGACCGCGGATTGCGCGTCGTATTCTTCTGTCGGATGGCTACCGCCGGCGCGATCCCATCAATCGTATCCGCATCCGGCTTCTCAATCCGCTCCAGAAATTGCCGCGCATACGCCGACAACGACTCCACGTACCGCCGCTGTCCCTCGGCGTAAATGGTGTCGAACGCGAGCGAGGATTTCCCCGACCCTGAAACCCCGGTCACCACCGTTAACGTATTGTGGGGGACCTCAAAGTCTATGTTTTTGAGGTTATGAACGCGGGCACCGCGCACAACAATGCTTTCCGTAGGCTTTGGGGTCTCAGACATCGGGTGAAGGCCGGAAAGCCCCGCTGTCAGGCGAGTGCAAGCGCCCAGCAGCCTCCGCGAGGCCTACCGAATCTTTCTATTATAAGGCACGCCCCGTTCGTAGAGACGTAGCTTGCTACGTCTCTGCCGCCCGCCGTTTCAAATTTCGATGGGATAGGGAAAGGTAAAAGTAAGAAGACACTCAGTCGGGTAGTTTTTCATTCTCCAGATCACGCCGCCTGCCGTACCGAAACGCACACCCCACACCGATCGTCATGGCACCCAACGGTGGCACCAGCAGAATCAAAATCGCCCGACTGAGCGCCCGCTGCCCGTCCTTGGGCGCCCCCTTCGCGCTCTCATAACACATCACGCACCCCTGCGCGAACGCTGGCGCAGTCGAGAACCCCAGAGTCATCGCCAGCAGAAGAAAAGCCGTCCGCACGCGCGGATGAGCCTTTCTGTGCGCGCTCCGTGTCGCCTTGGCGCTTAAGTTCTTCATTTCACTCCCAACTCTAAAATCCGGTCCGCATCCGGAAAGAAAAAGAAATACATGATGATGAAGCAGGCCGTCACCGAGATCACCAGCAGCCATCGCATCAGTGCCCGCTCGAACTTCAAGTGCATGAAGTAGCCGATAATCAGCGCCGATTTGATCACCGACAGCACCAGCAGAATCTCCAGCATGCGCACCGGCTGAAACACCTGCTTGTAAGCCAGCAACACCTCGGCCGCCGTCAGAACCAGCAGCGCTCCCCATACCCAGAAATACTGCCCTTTGCTGTCGTCATGCGCCACGTCGTGCATCGTTGATCCCTCTCCCTGTCTGCCATCCTGAGGCGGACGCTTTTGTCCGCCGAAGGATCTGTGGAAGCCACCGCGCCGCGATGCGTATTTTGCATCGCAATAAGCGCGAGGCGACCCTCATTACGTAATCTTGGTCGACATCAAGTACACCAGCGGGAAGATGAACATCCACACCAGATCGACGAAGTGCCAGTACAGCCCAGACACTTCCACATCGTGCGCGTCATAATCCTTCGGCTTGAGAAACAGAATCACCGCCGCCAGAATCAACCCCAGTCCAAGCGCGTGAATGCCATAGTGAAAAACATTGTCCGACGGAATCAGGAAATATCCCGCGACGTAAACTACCGCGAGAATGGCCAGGAACAGTTTGCGCAGCGCCACCACGCCCAGATAAATCACGCCAATGGTCACGTGCAGCATGTGCATGGCGGTCAACCCGAAAAACGTCGCGGGAAATTGCGGCACCGCCTGCGACACTGCCGCGAATTCTCCAGCCGGCCCCGCCGCCTTGGGAAAACCCGACAGCGTCAGCCCTTCGCCGATTAGCTTGCTCCACTCCATCCCGTGCAGCACGATAAATGCTGTGCCGAACGCCATCGTCGCCAGCAGCCAGTTCCGCGTCCACGCCCGGTCGCCGCGTTGCGCTGCGAACACGCCCAGCACCATGGTCAGCGAACTCGAAAGCAGGCACGCGGTCATGATGGTCGCGTTCGCGATGCTTTCTTTGCCGAATGGCGTGGGCCACGCCGCCATCGAAATGCGGTTGTAGCTGAAGGCAACCAGCAGCGCCCCGAACGTCAGCGAGTCCGAAGCCAGAAACAGCCACATCCCGACTTTCTTCGAATAAGCTCCAAACAGCGGCGCCTCGTAGTCTCCCGCCGATCCGTGTTGGGCCACATCATGTTGAAGCGTGGCGTCAGCCATTCCTCAAGTTCCCCTTTCGTACCTGCTTGTCATCCTGAGGCGGACGCTTTTTGTCCGCCGAAGGACCTGGGCGAGCCGCGCAAAGCGTCGCCGTTTTTGCGACGCAACAATCGCGCGTTTGGCTCGCTTCCTAATTTGCGGGTACCCCACCCTCTTTCGCGTTCTTTGCGAAAGAGGGTGGGGTTTTGACTCCCGTTAGGAATCTTCTTATCGCGCGAACCCTAACAGCGCAAAAATATAAATCCACAACACTCCCATGAAATGCCAATACCAGGCCGTGACGTCGACAACAATCCGTCGCGCCTCCACCGGCCGTCGCAGTAGGGAAGTGCTCGCCGCCCACAACAGCGCAAAGAGCCCGCCAGTCAGGTGTACCGCGTGGGTGATCGTCAGCAAAAATGCGAATGAGCTGCTGGGATTCGTATTCATGTAGAACCCGCGATTATGCAACTCTCCCCACGCCAGCCACTGCCCCACCAGGAATCCAAAGCCCAGCAGCACCGTCAATCCCAGCCACGGGAACGTCGTCTCCTTGCCAAGCGACACTCCCGGAATCTCCATCACCGGAGCCAGCGCCGCCTGCCGCGCGGCCGCGCGCCGCGCCAATTCCATGGTCAAGCTGCTGATTAACAGCAAAGCCGTATTGATCGCCAGCAGCACCCAGGGCAGATGTACCTCGCCCCAATCGTGCACGTAACTGTTCGACGAATCGTCAAACGTCGGCAGCCCCTGCCGCACGACGTACGCGCTGGTCAGCGAGATGAATACCATGCAGACGGTGACAATCGAGCAGATCAGTCCCAAGCGCGCCCGCCGCAGCCTGGCTCCATAGTCGGGAACGCCGCCGCCCCCGCGCCCGTCATCCCCTCCACCTGGAGGCGGCACCGGCGGCTTGTGCCCGCGGCCAATACCATCAATCGGAGTTGTTGGTGTGTAAGTCGCCATAACTACTTAGTTGCAATTACCTGTCCGCGCGGGTGCCCCACCTCTCGCTTTTGAGACGTGGGGATTTTCGTATCCCTCACCTCAATGCGCCGTTCCCACCGTGGGATCCGTCTGCATCACGAAATCCTTCGCCGCCCCCGGCACGCCGTACTCATACGGTCCGTTATGCACCACCGGCGTCACACCGCCGAAATTGTCATGCGGTGGCGGAGTAGTCGTCGTCCACTCCAGCGTCGTTGCCTCCCAAGGATTGTCGCTGGCCTTCGGGCCCTTGAACATGCTCCAGAACAGATTGATCACAAAAATGAACTGTGCGGAGATCGTGATGATTGCCGCGACCGTAATAAACGTTTGCAGCGGAATGAGCTTGGCCTGATAGGCCACTTCAGTGAACTGCGAATACCGCCGCGTCTGCCCCGCCATGCCCAGATAATGCATCGGCATGAAGATGGCATACGTCCCGGCCAGGGTGATGAAGAAGTGGATTCGCCCCCAGGTCTCGTTCATCATCCGCCCAAACATTTTGGGGAACCAGTAATACGTCGCCGCGAAAATCCCGAAGATCGCCGCCACTCCCATGATCAGATGGAAGTGCCCGACCACGAAGTAGGTGTCATGCAATTGAATGTCGAGCACCGGTTGCGCCAGAAATGGCCCGCTCAGTCCGCCCGACACAAACAGGGACACGAACCCGATGGCGTACAGCATCGGCGTGTGGAAGCGAATTTTTCCTTTCCACATCGTCCCCAACCAGTTAAACGTCTTGATCGCCGACGGCACGCCGATCGCCATGGTGAGGATCGAAAACGCAAACGCCGAGTACGGACTCATTCCGCTCATGAACATGTGGTGGCCCCACACCATGAACCCAAAGAATCCGATCGACAGCATGGCATAGACCATCGCTTTGTAGCCGAAAATCGGCTTGCGCGAAAACGTCGAAAGTATCTGCGAGGCCACACCCATCCCCGGCAGAATCGCGATGTATACCTCGGGGTGCCCGAAGAACCAGAACAGATGCTGCCACAGCAGCGGCGACCCACCCTTGTGCCCCAGGACCTGCCCGTTCACCACCACCAGCGGAACGTAAAAGCTGGTGCCCATATTACGATCCAGGAGCAGCAGGATTCCCGCCGAGAGCAGCACGCCAAACGCCAGCAACCCCAGAATCGCGGTGATGAACCACGACCACACCGTCAGCGGCAGCCGCATCATGGTCATGCCCTTGGCCCGCAGATCGAGCGTTGTGGTAATAAAGTTCAGCGCCCCCATCAGCGAGGCGATACAAAAAATCGCAATGCTGGTAATCCAGAGATCCGCGCCAAGTCCCTCGCCAGGCCCGGCCGACTGCACTGCGCTCAGCGGCGGATATCCCGTCCAACCGTGCAGCGGCGCCCCGCCCGACACAAAAAACGCGGCGATGATCACTACGAACCCGACAAACGTCGTCCAGAACGAAAGCATGTTCAACACCGGAAACGCCATATCCGGCGCGCCAATCTGTATGGGCAGTATGTAGTTTCCGAACCCTCCCTGCGGAGCCGTGGTAAGTACAAAAAACACCATGATCGTGCCGTGCATGGTCAGCAGGCTGAGATACGTCTCCGGCTTGATCTCCCCCACCAGCGGCAACGCCGCGGTCGGCCAGATCATATGAATGCGCATCAGCAGCGACAGGAACATCCCCACAAACACCGCCGTGAGCGCCAGGAAGAAATACTGGATGCCGATGACTTTGTGATCGAGGCTGAAGACGTACTTCCGAACAAAGCCCTGAGGAGCGTGCGAGTGGACCGAAGCAGGGGTCGCCATTTTACTGTTTCTCCGCCTCCCGTGCCGCCAGCCACTTGTCAAAATCCTCCTGGCTGACGACGTGTACCATACCGTGCATCTTGTAGTGCCCCAGCCCGCAGAGTTCGGCGCAAGCGATTTCATATTCGCCAATCACCGTCGGCTTCACATGCATGTGAATGTTTAGACCAGGCACCGCGTCCTGCTTGAAGCGCAGCGACGGCACAAAGAAACTGTGAATCACGTCCACCGCGCGCAGGCTCAGGTCGACCTCGCGGTTCACCGGCAAATACATTGTTCCGGTCACCACGTCATCCTTCGCCGCCGCGTCGGAGGTATTGAGTCCCACCGCGGCCTCGCCGCCCGCCGATGGATCCATCAGCTTTGGACTGGTCGCGCCATACTTCCCATCCGGCCCCGGATAGCGGAAGTACCACGCAAATTGCATTCCCGTAACTTCTACCTGCACCGCGCCCGTCTCAGCCGGCGCAAACCGCTGGCTCGCCCACACCCGGCTGCCCATCAGGTTGAGCCCGATGAACAGCACCGCGGTGAGCAAGGTCCACACCACTTCCAGCGTGGTGTTTCCATGAGAATAAGAAACCGGCGGCGCCGACGGGCGCTCGCGATATTTCCACACAATGTAGCCGAGCCCGAGTTGCGCCGCGAGGAAGACAATGCCCATCAGGACGAAAGTGAGTGCGAATTGTCCGTCAATCCACTGCGCGGCTGCGGCCGCACCCACAGGCAGCCACCAGGTTTTGGCGACGAAGAAGTATGTGCTGACCAGAGTGATCAGCCAGATCAAAATCAGTAACGCGAGGCCCATTTCCTAGCCCTCCAGGCACCCAAGGACGACACGAAAGGATTTCCCCACGGCGGTTGCCTCGTCCCACAGCGCAGGCAACAGTCGGCGGCGAGTGTAACACAGCCCCGCGCACAGAAAGCAAGCTGTGTCTGAGGAAAAAATTCGCCATCGACAAACGAATTATGTTGGAGAGAGCGGCCTTCGGCTTATTTGTTAAGCTTCTTCTCGGGGCCCATGATGAGAATTGTTCTTGTCCTCTGAATCCGAATTTCGTCGTCGAGCGATGGACATGCTCGGCCTTCCCTACGAGGTGCGCCCCGCCCGCATTGATGAAAAAGCAATCCGCGATCGCGATCCCGCCCGATTGACTCGGAAGTTGGCGGAAGCGAAGGCGCAAAAAATAGCCGGCGAATGTCCCGACGGTGTGATCGTGTCGGGCGATGCAATAGCGTCCAAAGACGGCAAGATTTTCGACAAACCAGGCAGCAAGGCCGAAGCAGCGGAATTTCTAAGAGAATTCTCCGGCAACGAATTTCAATTTGTCACATCGATTGCAGTTCTCAACGCACAAACGAGCCGGATGCTATCGACGGTCGAAACTCTGAGTATCAACTTTCGTCCATTACTCGACCGCGAAATCCAGCAGTACGTCAACAAATACGACGTCCTGAACTATGCTGGCGCCTTCGAAAACGATGCCGTCCTGCTCTTCGCCGAACGCATCGCCGGCAGCTACAACCTAGGCACCGCGCTTCCTCCCAGCCGCCTGATCGTCCTTCTCCGCGAGCAGGGCGTCGACGTCTAACGCCGGACACTTAACCGCAAATATCACTGGCGTCATCCTGAGCGCAGCCGCTTTTCAGGCGTAGCGAAGGATCTCGGGCGGATCTGCTGCCGGTCAATCCGCGCAAATCGTGGCGCTACTTCTCCGACCACTCCGGCACCCGCCCCGGAGTCCACGGCGCCCCTGCCGCCTCCATATCTTTCTCAAGCTTGCCCAAATCCACTTCCACCAGCGTATGCAGTTTCGCCAGTTGCTCCGCAAACTCCGCCGCCGCAATGTTGTACCCGTCGAGGTGCGTCTGCGTAGGCTTGGCCAGCGAGAATCGTTCTCCGTCCATGATTCCGTTAAGCCGCTCGCCGATCGACGTCGGCACGTTCTCATTCCTCCGCGCTATCTCCACGTCGCCGCGCAGAGCTCGCAGAATCTCCCGGTCCCGCTGCTCGATTTCATCCGCCACGGCTCCCAGTTGCTTCTCGACCGCCGGGGTCTCTCGCAGCGCCTCGCGAATGGTCTTCAACCGCGATTCCACTTCCTGCGCGGTGCGCAACGCTCCCGAGACCGCGCGATACAATCGCGCCGTCTTGCGCAGAAATTCTTCCTGCGCCGCCTGGTCGGCCGCGTTCATCGACGCTGCCCCCTCCGTCACCACCTTGAAAGCCTGCTGCGTCCCCAGTTCCGTAACCACTCCTCCAACTTTTTCAAACGATCGCACCGAATAGCTCCCGGGAAGTACCAGCGGGCCCTGCTCCGCCGCATCCGGGAAGAAAATGTCAACCTCATCCGAGTGTTCTTTCACCTGCGACGCCGGGTATCGCAAATCCCACGCTGCCCGCTGGAAGCCCGCATCCGTACTGCCCTCGACCCGCCGGATCGCCGCCCCACTTTCGTCATACACCACGAAATAAAGTTCCGGCTTCGCCTCCTCTGCCTCGGCCCGCAACTCATCGTTCGTCGGATAGGGAACTGTCTGGTTCTTCTTCGCCGCCTCCTTCTCCGCGTCCTGCCGTTTCTCCTTCTTCGTCTTGATCTTCTCTTTCAGGAACGCCGTAAACACCGCCCCATACGGCGAATTCTCCGCCGCATAATACGCATCCCCCTGAAATCCTTTCCTTGGCCCGCCCAACGGATGCCGTTCCATATACAGCAGTGCATCCTTGACCGGGAACGTAGCCGCAACCTGCTCCACCGACTCCGCCTTGATCTGCCGCAGCGGCGTAATGTCATCCAGCACATAAAACCCGCGCCCGAAGGTCGCAATCACCAGATCACCCTCGCGCGCCTGAATCACCATGTCGCGCACCGCAATCGTCGGTAGCCCGCCCTTGAGCTTTACCCAGTGCTGCCCGCCATTGATGGAGAAGAACGCCCCAAACTCCGTCCCGGCAAGCAGCAGGTTCGGATTCACCGTGTCTTCCGCGAACGCAAGCACCGGCCCATTCTCTGGCAGATCACCTGCGATGGAGGCCCATGTCTTTCCCGTATCAGAAGATTTCAGTAGATAAGGCTTGAAGTCCCCGTTCTTATGATTGTCAAACGCCGCATAAGCCGTGCCTGCATCGTAGTTCGACCCAGCCAGACGGCTCACATAAGTCATCTCCGGCACGCCCGGAAATTTCTCGTACTTCACCCAGGTCGCGCCGCCGTCGCCGGTCACCTGAATCAGCCCATCGTCGGTGCCCACATAAATCAGCCCTTCCTTCTTCTGCGACTCCGCCAGCGCCACGATATTTCCGTAAAACGAAGTCGACGCATTCTTCGCCACCGCATCCGGCCCCCAGACCTTGCCCATCACCGGCAGCTTGTTGCGGTCGATCTGTCGCGTCAAATCGCCCGAGATCTCCTTCCACGTGTCCCCGCGATCGTCGCTGCGAAACAGCTTGTTCGCCGCGAAATAAAGCCGCGTATGCGAATGCGGACTAATGATGATCGGTGAATCCCAGTTCCACCGCAGCGGAGGCTCGTCTTTCCCTTGCTGTGGCTGCAGCAGCAACTCCTGCCCCGTAGCCTTGTCGTAGCGCACCAGCACGCCATACTGCGATTCCGAATACACCGTGTTGGCGTCGACCGGATCCACCTGCGAGCGGAACCCATCCCCGCCCGTAGTCACGTACCAGTCCGAATTCGCAATCCCCTGTAGGTCGTGCGTACGCGCCGGCCCACACCAGGAAAAGTTATCCTGCGTCCCGCCGCACACATGGTAGAAGGGGGTCGCGTTGTCCACCGCCACGTCATAAAACTGCACCGTCGGCAAATTGGACTTGAACTCCCACGTCTTCGCATCATCCCAGGTCTCATACATCCCGCCATCGGAGCCCAGCAGCCAGTGCTTCGTATCGTCTGGATCGATCCACATCGCGTGGTTGTCAATGTGATGGTTGACCTCGTTGATCTTGTGCAGGGTCTTGCCGCCATCGAGCGACTCCTGCAGGAACACGTTCATCACAAAAATTCGGTCGACATTCTTCGGGTCAGGCACCACCCGCGCGTAATACATCGCGCCCTGATCGAACTCATTTCGCTTCTCCCAGGTCGCACCCTTATCGGTTGAACGGTAAATTCCGCCCTTCTTGTCGGCGGCCTCAACCGTGGCGTACACCACATTCGGATCTGCCGGCGCGACCACTAGTCCAATCCGCCCCATGTCAACCTTGGGCAAACCCTCTTTGAGCTTGTTCCAGGTCGATCCCGCGTCTGTCGATTTATAAATCGCGCTTTCCGGCCCGCCATCAATCAAAGTAAAAACATGCCGCCGCCGCTGATAAGCTGACGCGTACAAGATGTCTGGATTCGACGGATCCATCGCCACATCCGCCACGCCCGTGTTCTCGCTGACGGTCAGAACTGCCTTCCAGTTCTTGCCGCCATCGGTGGTCTTGTACAACCCGCGATCCCCGCCCGCCGCCCAAAGCGGCCCCTCCGCCGCGACGTAAACCACCTTCGAATCTCGCGGATCCACAACCACCCGCCCAATATGCTCCGACTTCTTCAACCCCAGGTTCTGCCAATTCTTTCCCCCATCATCCGACCGGTAAATGCCGTCGCCATAACTTACGCTGCGCTGCGAGTTGCTCTCCCCCGATCCCACCCACACCACCGACGCATCATCCGGATCCAGCGCCACCCATCCAATCGAATACGATCCCTCGCCATCGAACACGGGAGTCCAGGTAGTCCCGTCATTGACGGTCTTCCACACGCCCCCCGAAGCCACCCCCACGTAATACTCAAACTTGTTCTTCGGATTCACCGCAATCGACATCACCCGCCCCGAAGCCACCGCCGGCCCAATCAACCGAAACTTCAGCCCCGAGAAGGTATCGGCGGTCATCCCGCCTTTCTTCTCCTCCTTCGCCTCGTCTTTCTTCTCGTCTTTCTTCACCTCGGTCTTTTCCTGTTTTTTCTTCTGCGGCGCAGCCGCAGGCTTATCGGCGTCCTTATCTTGCGCGGTTTGCGCGACGACGGCGACCGGTGCGAACGCGGCCAAAGCAAGAACGAAGATAGCGACGAATTTCATAGAAGACTCCAATCCGCAACTGGAATGGTTTAACAGAAAAATCAAGTTTCCGGGGTCATCCTGAGCGCAGCCGTTCTTCAGGCGGAGCGAAGGATCTCCCTGCATCAAAACGCAGGCCGAACAGACCCAAAACCGATATGTATACAGGAATCCCGCGCCAGAAAGAAGCGCCTCGCGTCCTTCGCGGCTTTCCTTGGCGCACTTAGCGGTCAAAGGCTCTTACGAAACAGTTTAGAATCCCCCCATGCCCCGCAAGATTCACGGCCACGAAACCGCCCACCACAAGCTGAAAAAGAACTACTGTTTCGCCTGCGGCCCCGACAACCCCGAAGGCATGCACCTAAAATTCACCCTCGACGAGGAACGGCAATCCTTCGTCTGCCGCTTCCGCCTGGGCAAGCGCTACACCGGCCCGCCCGGCCACTGCCACGGCGGCATCATCGCCACCATACTCGACGACGCCATGGGCAAGGTCAACAAACTCCACCACGTCATCGCTCTGACCAAAGAGATGACCGTCGAATACCTCAAGCCCGTCCCACTGCATAAGCCGCTACGCGTCGAGGGCAGGGAAGTCAGCGTCCACGGCCGCCAGCACATCAACATGGCCGAGATCCTGAACGAGAACAACGAAGTCCTGGCCCGCAGTCGCGGCACCTTCATCGCCATCGATCCCGAAAAAATGTTCGGAAAATCCGTAGAACGATGAAGTCGTCCCCTGCGACGGGGCCTCCGCACGGATCGTGTCCCAACTTCGTGTCATACTAATTTTTCGGAGATGCCGATGCCCTCGAATCCTTCCTTCAAGTACTCCATCGCCCCCTGGCTCTCGGTGCCCAGTGGCGCCAAAGCGATTGATTTCTATAAATCCGCATTCGAAGCGACCGAAGCCTACCGGCACGAAGGTCCAGGCGGAGGCTTTGTCGTTAAGCTCTCCGTAAGCGGCGCAGAGTTCTGGCTGAGCGCTGAATCGACCGACCAACCCTCATCGACCGCCGAGCCAATGGGCGGCGGTTCCATCCGGATGATCCTCACGGTCCCCGACCCTGACCTGGTGTTCGCTCGCGCCCTGAGAGCCGGTGCCACCGAAGTCTTCCCCGTCGGTGAAGAACACGGTTGGAGGCTAGGCCGCCTCGTCGACCCGTTCGGCCTGCACTGGGAAATCGGACATCCCCTGTAGCCGGTGCCCCATCCTTACTTTCGCGTTCTTTGCGAAAGAGGGTGGGGATCTTCACTTTGCGTCCGATCCGAGATCGACAAGGGGTACCGCGAACCCGCAACGCACTGTAAGATAGAAGCAGACCGTCTGCCGCCGCGGACGGCTATCCTTCGCGATCGCGAAAAGGTACCCACAGGGTAGATACCATGTCCCAGAACAACGGTTCCAACACCAGCCTCCGCCTCAAGACCGGCCTCGCCGAAATGCTCAAAGGCGGCGTTATCATGGACGTCACCAACGCCGAGCAGGCCGTCATCGCCGAAAAAGCAGGAGCCGTCTCCGTCATGGCGCTCGAGCGTGTCCCCGCGCAAATCCGGGCCGAAGGCGGCGTGGCCCGCATGGCGAGCCCCAAAAAGATTCGCGAGATCATGGCCGCAGTCTCCATCCCGGTCATGGCCAAGTGCCGCATCGGGCATTTTGCGGAAGCCCAAATCTTGCAGGAACTCGGCGTCGACTACATCGACGAATCCGAAGTGTTGACCCCGGCCGACGAAGCCCACCACGTCGACAAGCACGCCTTCAAGACCCCGTTCGTCTGCGGAGCCCGCAACCTGGGTGAAGCCCTGCGCCGCATCGCCGAAGGCGCCGCCATGATCCGCACCAAAGGCGAAGCCGGCACCGGCGACGTAGTCCACGCCGTCAAGCACATCCGCCAGATCGTTCAGGAGATGAAAATCCTGACGGTGCTCGGTGAAGAAGAACTCTACGCCAAAGCCAAAGAGCATCAGGCCCCCTACGAACTGGTGAAGATGGTTGCGAAGACAGGCAAACTGCCCGTCCCGAATTTCAGCGCCGGAGGCATCGCGACACCAGCCGACGCAAGCCTGGTGATGCAGTTAGGAGCCGAAGCCGTCTTCGTAGGCAGTGGCATCTTCATGAAGGACTCGACCACGTTCGCCGATCCAGAAGAAGCCGCCAAGCGCGCGAGGGCAATAGTTCAAGCCGCCACGCACTATCAAGACCCTAAAGTGTTACTTGAAGTAAGCGAAAACCTGCAAGGCGCGATGAAAGGCCTCGCAGTCGCGGGCCTGGACGAAGCCCACATGCTCCAAACCAGGGGATGGTAACTCCGGCGAGTACCCTAGGTGTCATCCCGAAGCCCCGCGCTTTCACCAGCGGGGCGAGGGGATCTGGCGTGCAGCTTATCCGAAGCCGATCTCGCCGGCGGCGCCATAATGTTCATTGTTCATTCGTCACAGACAGACTAAAGCCCTCCAGCTACAAATCACAGTGGAGACTCGCGCCAGATCCCTCCCTCCGCCTGAAAAACGGCTGCGGTCGGGATGACGCAATTCGGAAGGGGCTAAGAGATGTCAGAGCCCAAGCGCGTCTACGTCTACATTATGACCAATCGACCCCGCTCCCACGTCCTTTACACCGGCGTCACGGGCAACCTACCCCATCGCGTCTTCCAACACAAAAACAAACTCGTGCCCGGCTTCACCAGCCGGTACAACCTCACGCGCTTGGTATATTACGAATGCTTCGTCTATCCTGACGCGGCAATCAATCGCGAGAAGGAAATCAAGGGGTGGCGGCGAAGCAAGAAGATTCTCCTCATCGAATCGATGAATCCTCACTGGCACGATCTGGCAGAATCGTGGACAGACGTCTATAAACCACCATGCCCGATCTCTCCAACCTCGACAAAGCCCGGCGCTACCTGAAAGCTATCGAAGACGGCGACGCCACCTACGTTCTAGGCCTCTTCTCCCCCGATGCCGTCGTGGAGCAACTTCCCAACCGCATCTACCCCCAAGGCCTGCGCAGCAACGTCTCTCAAGTCCCAGAAGCCTTCGAAAAAGGCCGCAAGATTTTCTCCCACCAAATCTACGAAATCACCAACGAAGTCATGACCGGCGACATCGTCGCCATCGAATTTCTCTGGACCGGCACCCTGGCCATCCCCTTCGGCACCCTCACCGCGGGCAGCCAGATGCGATGCCACTCGGCCATGTTCCTGGAATTCCGCGACGGCCGAATAGTGGCCCAAAGAAACTACGACTGCTTCGATCCCTGGTAGCCGAGAGCAGATTCTCGTCTAGTTATTCTTTTCCCTCGTAGGCCCGTTTCAGCGCCGCCACATCGATCTTGATCATCTTCATCATCGCCTGCATCACTCTTTGCGATTTCTGCGGATCCTTATCGCCCATCAACTCGCCCAACGCCTTCGGAATGATCTGCCACGTCACTCCAAACTTGTCTTTCAGCCAGCCGCACTGCATGGTTTCTCCGCCTGCAGAGAGCTTTTCCCACAACGCGTCTACGTCCTCCTGTGTTTCGCAATTGACGAAGAACGAAATTGCCGGCGAAAACTTGAACGCCGGCCCTCCGTTCAAGGCCATGAACTCATGTCCCTCGATCTGAAACGTGGCTGTCATCACCGATCCCTTCGGGCCCGGCCCCGCCTCTCCGTATCGTCGCACCTGCCCAATCTTCGAATTCTTGAAAATGGAGGTGTAAAAATTCATTGCCTCTTCCGCATTACCGTCAAACCACAGGAACGGGGTAATCTTCTGCATCTTTCTTCTCCTTGATGATCGTTTCTTACTACGCGCTCAGAGCCTCACCCCCGGGCGAAAATAAATAGCCTTCCAGCCTGTCATAGCTCGCGGCCAGGCCGTACTGCATTGGCGACTTAAGCACTGCATCGCGCGTCTCGCGAGAGTTATACAGAATCGTTTGCCGCAGCGTAGTCTTGCCGTCCTGTTCGGTCAGGGTGATCGTGCCCAGCGCCTCACCCGGATACCACGCCTCGTCGAACTTTTCCGTGGCCACGATCCGGTCCGGCGGCACCACCTCGCGGTAAATACCCCCCATCCCCATTTCCTGTCCGTCGGCATCGTTTCTCCACACGTAGCGATACTTGCCGCCCTCTCTCAGGTCAATTTCGCAGACTGGCATCGACCAGCCCTCCGGTCCAAGCAGCCACTTCTTCACCAGCCCCGGTTTGGTATACGCGTCAAATACCAGCCGGCGTGGCGCGTCAAACACGCGCGTTACCACAATCTCGCGGTCACCGTGCGCGGTGATGTCAAACGTTCCACTGTTCTTCATGCTCTGCTCTCCTCTATCTCTTTGAGTGCACACGTTTATGCTTCTTGGTTTCCGGTTTCTTCTGATTGGTTTTCCGCTCGCCAGCTTGCAGGTCCAGCAGAAGGGCATCGAGGCGCTGGAACTGCGCCTCCCAGAACTGACGGTAGTTCTCGAGCCATTGCGTGGCGTCGCGCAAAGGTCGCGCTTCCAATCGCCGCGGTCGTCGTTGTGCATCGCGTCCGCGTGAAATCAGCCCGGCCCGCTCCAGCACCTTCAGGTGTTTCGAGATTGCCGGCTGGCTCATCGCGAACGGCCCCGCCAGGTCCAACACCGAAGCCTCACCCTTGGCTAACCGAGCCAGGATGGCTCGGCGCGTGGGATCGGCCAGCGCGGCAAAGGTTGCGTCCAGGTGCGCGGAAGATTGTGCATAACCGATAGGTTCCATAACCATATGGGAATGTACAACCAGAAAGAAATACTGTCAAGCAGATTCTGGCAGTGCGGGACTCACAACTGCCTGCACGGTACCTTTCCTTTAGAATCAAAGTTGTACTTTTAGGTACAACGCCATCGACCAACGACAAGCGACCAACGACTATCGACTGAAATGACTATCGGAGTCCTAGCCCTGCAGGGCGATTTCGACGCCCACCGCCGCCGGCTCGAAGAACTGGGAGCCAAAGTTGTGCTTGTCAAAAAACCCAACCAGCTTGACCACATCGACGGCCTCGTCATCCCCGGAGGCGAGTCCGGAACCTTCTTAAAGCTCCTTGGCGAAGAGGGTTTCGCCAAGCTGAGGGATTTTGTTCACGCCAAGCCGACCTTCGGCACCTGCGCGGGCGCAATCCTGCTCGCCACCGAAGTTGAAAATCCTCCCCAGGTCGGCCTCGGCGCCCTCAACATCCGCATCCGCCGCAACGCCTACGGACGCCAGATCGACAGCTCCATCCGCGAGGGCAAGTTTGAAAGCGGCAACCGGTCTGGCGATCCGCACGACGCAGCTCTTCGCGAGGATCCGCTGGAGATGGTCTTCATTCGTGCCCCCAAAATCGTCCACCTCGGTGACGGCGTCGAGGTGCTCGCCACCGAAGGCGGTGATCCCGTCGCGGTTCGGCAGGGAAGAGCCATGGCCGCAACCTTCCACCCGGAACTCTCCGCCGACACGCGTGTCCACCAGGCATTTCTGGATCTCGTGAAAAATCGCATACCCTAGATCGTCCTGAGGTTTTCGAAAATGTGCCGAAACATCAAAATGCTCTTCAACTTCGATCCGCCCGTCACCGACGAAGAAATCCGCGCCGCCTCGCTGCAGTTTGTGCGGAAGATCAGCGGCTTCACCAAGCCCTCAAAGGCCAACGAAGCCGCATTCCTCGCAGCCATCGACGAAGTAGCTGGCGCCTCGACCCGCCTCCTGCATTCGCTCGAAACCACGGCCGCTCCCCGCAGTCGCGAAGAAGAAGCCGCCAAAGCCAAAGCCCGCGGCGCCGCCCGCTTCGGCGACTAAGTGTGGGACGGACACTCCTGTCCGTCGCCGTTGATCTTGATTTTGATGTTGAATCTAGTCCTACCAAATTGAGGCGGGCCTCAAAAAATCCCTTGACAAGCAAATCGCGTAACCCTATAGTTACGCATCATGCGTCACCGATCGGTTACATATTCTTCGGCCCAAACTACCGAGGCCGCCTTCCAGGCCCTGGCCGATCCCACCCGCCGCGCCGTCCTGGATCTGCTCCGCCGCGGCAGTCAACCCGCCGGAAAAATCGCCAGCGCCTTTCCTGTCTCGCGTCCGGCAATTTCCAAACACCTGCGCCTGCTGCGTCGCGCCCACCTCGTCCGCGAGCATCGCGAAGGCCGCCATCGCGTTTACGAACTCAACCCGGAACCGCTCCGCGCAGTTGACTCGTGGATCGAGCAATACCGCGTTTTCTGGAGAACGAGCCTCACCAACCTGAAAGCTTTTGTCGAAGCCGAGCACGCGCGGGAAACCGAAGCCGCATCCCGCAAATCAGAAACCAAACCTCAGAAAGGAAAATTGTCATGACGAAACAGACTCGCATCTTCGTGATTCTCGCCGCCCTCGCCTTGGCCGCCACCACCGCCTTGGCCCAGACCGACGCCCAAAAGGCGTTCACCGCTATCAAGAACATGCCCGGCACTTGGGAAGGAAAGGGCGAAGACGGCTCCGCCCTTCGCATAGACTTCAAAGTCACCAGCCGCGGTTCCGCTGTTCAGAGCGAAATCCTCGGCCAAGAAGATATGATTTCTTTGTTTCACTTGGACGGACCTGATCGTTTGCTGATGACCCACTATTGCGCCGTCGGCAACCAGCCTCGCATGCAAGCCAGCCTCTCACCCGATGGCAAGACCATCACCTTTAAATTTGTCGATGCGACCAACCTCTCCGGCCCCGACGCTGCGCATATGCACCAGATGGTGCTGACTCTGCTCGACGACAATCACCACACCGAAGAATGGACGTTCCTTGACCACGGCAAGGAGCACAAAGCATTCTTTGACCTGCGCCGCAAAATGTGAAGACGTTGTTCTCGACTGGACGCTATCGAACCGACTCTGACCGGAGGATCGCTATGAAAGCCGTATGGCTGTACCGAACTGCTTCAATGATTTTTGTTCTCTTTGCAGCGGGGCACACCTACGGCTTTCTAAGTTTCAGGCCTGCGTCCGCTGAAGGCCGCGCGGTGTGGGAGGCCATGAACAACGTGCAATTGCAGCAAGGCGCGGCCAGCTTGACCTACGGACGCTTTTACGTTGGCTTCGGCCTCTCTGCGACCGTGTCTATGCTGTTCCTGGCCTTTCTTGCCTGGCACCTGGGCGCGCTGGCCCGAAACAATCCGCAGGCCATCGGACCGCTGGGCTGGGCGATGTTCGTTGTGCAGTTTGTGTCGATCGGCATGAACTGGAAATTTTTCGCCCTGCCTCCTGCGATATTTGCGGCCGTACTGGCTGCAATTCTGGGCTGCGCCGCCTGGTTAGTCGGCAGCGCGAGCAGATAAACGTTGGGCATTCAAGACATGTAGGAGAACTTATGGCAACTGCAATCATCACTTCCGATCAAGACGCCGTAGTCAGCCAAATCCAGATCGCGGCTCCGCCCGAGCGCGTCTTCCAGGCGCTCACCGATCCCAAGCAGGTCATGCGATGGTGGACGAGCGACGTCTGCCAGATTGACTCCTTCGCGATGGAACCGAAGCCCGGCGGCCACTGGCGCTACGATAGCAAGCAGGGCACGCTCAACGTCAACGGCGTCAGCAAATTCCACTGCGAGGGCGAAGTGCTGGAGTACGATCCTCCGCGCCTGCTCGCCTACAGCTGGATCGCCAACTGGCACGACGACAAATCGCGCCGCACCATCGTGCGCTGGGAGCTCGCGGCCACGTCCGGCGGCACCCACGTGAAAGTCACCCACAGCGGCCTCGCCCAAGAACCCACCGCCCGCAAGGATTACAGCGGCGGCTGGCCCGGCGTGGTCGAACAACTAAAGAAGTTCATCGAGAAATGAACGGAGGATCTTCACCGTGCCCGACACCGCGACTATACAAATCACTCAGGATGCCATCATCAGTGAGATCGAGATCGCCGCTCCACCCGACCGGGTCTTTCAGGCGCTGATCGATCCCGGGCAAATACTGCAATGGTGGGGACAAGCCGGCATCTACCGTTGCACCAAGTTCGCGTCGGATTTACGCCCTGGCGGGCAATGGCGCAGTGCCGGGGTCGGCCCCGATGGCGGCCGCTTTGAAGCCAGTGGCGAGTACATTGAAGTCGATCCGCCGCGTCTGCTCGTCTACTCCTGGGTAGCAAGTTGGACCGGGTCCCTGAGAACGACCGTCCATTGCGAGCTGAACCCAAGCGACCAAGGAACTTTACTTAGACTGAGTCACAAAGGTCTGTCGGCGGATCCTGAGTTGGCCCAGAGCTACAGAGGTTGGCCGCGGATGCTGGAATGGCTCAAGGCCTTTCTGGAGCGGGGCGAGACTGTAGAAATGCGCGCCCCACTTTCTAAGACAGGAGATTAGGAAACTCGGCGCACTGCAGTCGCTTTATGAAACCAAGACTGAGGAGAAAGCATGGCCACCGCAACAATCACTCCCGATCAAGAAACCGTCCTGGCCGAAATCTTCATCGCCGCTCCGCCAGAGCGCGTCTTCCAGGCCATCAGCGACCCCGAACAGCTTTCGCGCTGGTGGGGCGAGAACGGCCTCTACCGCATCACCGAACGCGCCGCCGACGTTCGCCCTGGAGGCAAGTGGTGGTGTGCGGGTGTCGGCGCCGACGGCACCAAGTTCAGTGTCGAGGGCGAGTATCTCGAAGTCGATCCGCCCCGGCGATTGGTCCACACCTGGATCGCCAGTTATCAGGGACCGCTCAAGACCGTGGTCTATTGGGATCTCGAACCACAGACCGTGCATGGTCTGCATCCCAATGGCCCGAAGAAGGCCGGCACTGGCACGATGGTCAGACTCCGTCACGAGGGTTTCGTCGGCGTGCCGCAGTCCGCAATCGCGCACGGCGAAGGCTGGAAGCGCGTCCTCGGCTGGATGGAGGCCTATGTGGAGCGCGGCGAAACTATCGACGCGCGTAAGTAGTGCCGGTATTCGCGTCATCGTTCGAAACAAGGGCGTCATCCCGAAGCCCCGCGTTTTCACGAGCGGGGCAAGGGATCTCGTGCTTGTCCGAAGCTGATCTGTGGCACATCGCGTGCGGACGTTCACTCTTTCAGATAACGCTTACGCGCCAAGCTGGGTTGCGGAGGAGATCCCTCGCTCCGCCTGAACAGCGGCTGTGCTCGGGATGACGCATTTCAGAAGAGGGTCCGACGGCGGAGGTCTGGGGTGTGGAGCGGAATTCTTGTCAAGACCCTAAACATCACCTCTTTCTGCTAAACCACTGATGTCACGGCAAATATAAACTTCGAAGAATGTCCGTTTTGCCCCCTCTAATTTGATATTCTGAGAATATAGAGAGAAATTGAGAGCGCAGCCTCCGGGTCGCGCTTTTTGTGTTTTTGGGCCAAACATTTTCATACAGGAGTCATCCGGGCGCAGCCAACCAGCTGCGCCTTTTCTGTTATGGGGACTAATAAGGGCAGCTCGGAGGACGAGGGTGGGCATCAATCGAGGAAAGTTCGTGGTCTCACTTGGAAGCGGCACGGGGAGATAGTAGAGGCGGAGTTTCTGGCGAAGGTCGCGCGCTTGGGTTTTCGGGTGTCGAAGCCGTGGGGGGAGACAGCGACCGCTACGACTTCGTAGTGGAAGCCGGAAGCGGATTCTGGCGAGTGCAGGTGAAATCCACCAGGTACCGCCGAGGGGAGAAATATGGTGTGACGTTGGCATCGGATGGGGGACCTTATAGTGCAGAAGAGATTGATTTTCTGGTGGTCTACGTTGAGCCGGAGGATTTGTGGTATGTCCTTCCCGTCGAGATGGTGGAGTCGGTGCGGGGACTAGGGCTCGGTCCGCGGCTGCGGCGGTCGAAGTTTGATCGGTATCGCGAGGCCTGGTGTCTGCTGGCGTGCTCGCGGAAGGCGCGCGGGTGGAAGGACGTGCCGGTGTTGTGCCGCAGCGCGAAGCTGCGGGTGCGGTGCGCGGTGTGCCCGAGGGGGAAAGGCATGACTTAGTGGTGCCGACTGACAGCGGCTCCATCGGACGGCTTTTCGCCGGGCGGCCCATCCTTTGCGCTCTTTGCAAAGGGTGGGATTCCACCGGGCCTCGATCCCGTGGGGCGTGATCCCTTCCGCCGAGTGCTGGACGACGGCGAGGAACAGCAGGCTCTTCGACTTCGCTCGGAGTGACAAGACGAAAGCGCAATGGACAAGCGTCCCACTGAACGCTTGGGAATTGAATCGGGAAGGGCACGACTTTTCCGTCGTGCCGAACCGAGTTGCTAAGCCGCGTCTGCAGTTCGCCCTATGGCGGCACGAGTGAACCTCGTGCCCTTCCCAATCGTGCTCGCTGCCGGATTTTTCCGCCGCCAGTGGATTCGGGCCCTTTCCGGTTGACGACTTGAGGATGGCTCTGGCTGACCAATCCCGCCACGCGATGGGCCATCTCAAATCAAAGGAATGTTCTACCTCATGGTCCGACTGTGCTGGAAAGCTTGTTGCCTGGGCCCATGACCAGGCAGACGACCTGGCCGGTACCCAGCGGCGCGCAGGCGGGCGAGCCCACTCCGGTGCCGCCGACCTTGCCCCATCCGGACCACACGGCACCGTTCCAAACGTCGGAATAGAAGGCGGAGTCGGTAACACCGATCACGCCGCAGACCAGTTCGTCAGTGATGTGGCTGGTGCAGCTGGCGTTGTCGTTGACACCACCGCCGAGACCTGCGTAGACCGTCCAGTCGCTTAGGTTCCAGGCTTTGCCGTTGAAGCGGCTTCCATAGATCCCTGAGGTATAAGCTTTCGCGAAGCAGACCACGTTGCCGGCCGAGTTCATGGAGGTGCAATCGGGCTCGCCACCGGCGGTTCCGCCGATGTTGAGGAAGCCCAGCCATTTGCCGGTCGCGGCGACGAAGCGGTTCACCAGGGTGAACCCTTTGACCGTATAGATCGCGCAAATCACGCCACCATTGTTGTCAGTGGTGCAACTCGGGGCGGAGACGGTCGTGGTCACGAGGTTGGCGAACGCGCTCCAGGTTGTCCCGTTGTACGCCGACCACGTCAAGCCGCCAGTCGCGCTGCGGGCGGCGCACAGCACGTGTCCGGCTTCGAGTTCGGCACAACTCGGGGCGGAGAACAGCGCTGCAGAGACAGTAGTTGCAGCGCTCCAGGCAGTGCCGTTGAAGATTGATACTTGCATATTGCCTGTGGTTGCGGTTGCCGCGCATATTACTTTGCCGGCGCCCTCGCTGGTGCAACTAGGGTCCGAAGTCACAGATGTGGCCAGAATCTTCCATCCTGCCCACGTGGATCCGTTGAACTCGTTCACCATGATCGCGGCCTTGCCAGTTCGGACGGCGCATACAACGTGATCCGTCGAAACGAAAGCGCAGGACGGGTTGCCGACTCCGGTGGCAGCACCGGTGGAAACGAAGCCTCCCCAAACCGCCTGCGCCGAAGGAATCAACCCGAGAGGGGCGACACTTAGCAACAGGATTCTTACCAATCGCGTCATACGAACTCCTTTCAATTGGGTCGCGTTTCATGTGGGGGGAGGCGCAACCAAATTCGGGGGATTTTACTATGGCGGACGCTTCTTGTTGTCAACGGAGCGAAGCGGATGACCTTCGAGAAGGGAAGGCCCTCCTCACGACAAGCTTGTGAAAGACGACTAGTTCTCTTGCAGACATCGACGCTATACTCGCCCTTCACCCTCCAAATGGCCAACATCCTGTACGGCGTCAACGGCGAGGGCGCGGGGCACTCGACTCGCGCCAAGGAAGTTCTCTCTCATCTGGTCGCTCGGGGACACACCCTCCACGTGGCGTCGTTTGACCGCGGACTACGCAATTTGAAAGAGCATTTCGACGTCACCGAGATCTTCGGCTTCCGCTTTGCTTACGTGAATAACCGTGTGCGTTATAAGCGAACCATCGCCAAGAACTTGATCACCGTGCCACAAGCGGCGAAGAGTCTCGCCCGACTCAGGCACTTAATCGACGAATGCAAGATCGACTTTGTCATTACCGACTTCGAGCCACTCACCTGTCACGTCGGACACAAAAAAGGCCTGCCCATTATTTCCATCGACAACCAGCACTGCTTGACCAACGCTGTCGTGTCTTATCCGAGGAAATATCGGCGCGATGCCGCTGCGGCGAAACTGGTGACGCGTCTGATGACGCCACGGGCCGGTGCCTACCTGGTGATTTCGTTCTTTGCGGCGCCCGTCCGGAAGCGCAACACGTTCTTGTTTCCACCGGTGCTGCGCCAGGAAATCCTCGATGCCACCGCCGTCGAGGGCGACCACATTTTGGTGTACGTCACGTCGCCCGCGCCGGCTCTGGCCAAGCTGCTTGGTTCGGTCCGGTGCCGTTTTGTGGCCTACGGCTTCGCACGAGAAGGACAAGAGGGAAACATCCTCTATAAGAAGGCCTCGCTGGATGGCTTCTTCGCCGATCTGGTGAGCGCCCGCGCCGTCGTCGCGAATTCTGGATTCTCGCTGGTCACGGAAGCGCTCCACCTGGGCAAGCCCTATCTGGCAGTGCCCGTGAGCCACCAGTTCGAGCAGGTATTCAACGCGTATTGGCTGGAGAAGTCCGGCTACGGCGCATACTGGGACGCACTGAACAAAGAGCGGGTGGAAGCTTTCTTGTACAACCTGCCGCATTATCGCGAGGCGCTGGCGCAGTATCCGCGGCAGGGAAACGGCGCGCTGCTCGCCAAGTTGGACGAGTTGATCGGCGGCTATACCTAGCAGGGCGGGGATTTTCAATTCCACTCACCAGGGAAGATGGACTACCGGAACGCTCAGATCGCGGAGATTTACGACCTCATCAACCCATGGTCGAACGATAGCGACTTCTACCTCTCCCTCGCCGGGCCGCGGCCATGTAGTGTGCTCGACCTGGGTTGCGGTACGGGCACGCTCTGTTGTGCTCTCGCGGAACGTGGTCACCGGGTGACGGGTGTCGATCCAGCAGCGGCGATGCTGGCTGTGGCCAGAAGCAAACCTCACGCGGAACAGGCGGAGTGGGTCGAATCCCCGGCGCAGAGCTACAAATCGCAGCGGCGCTTCGACCTGGTCGTCATGACCGGGCACGCTTTCCAAATCCTGCTTACCGACACCGATGCGCTCGCGGTATTGGAGACGATGCGTGGCCATCTCGAGGAGGGCGGCAGAGTCGCATTTGAGACTCGCAATCCGAGTGTGGATTGGGTTGGCGAGTGGGCGGCGCGGCCGCATTTGGTTCGCACTTTGCGAGGCGAACAACTTGTCGAGACGCTGGAGGTCACCGGCGAGGACGGCGAATTCATCTCATTCCAGACTTCATACCGCTTTCCACAGGAGACGCTGACCACGAGCAGCACGCTCCGGTTTCCATCGCGAGAACATGTCGAGGCCCTGATCGCCCGCTCGGGACTGGTGGTCCGTGACGTATTCGGAGACTGGGATGCTGGTCCGTTCGAGGCCGCACGCTCGCGAGAGATCATCTTTATCGCGGAGATAGCCGGGTGACTCGATCTGTCACGTCCTGTTTGCCTTACGCCGCCAGCTCATACACGACGCCAAAACCGGCCGGGAAAAACTGACTCGGGCTGAGCTAGAAGCCAGCAGCTACAAGCTCCACCCGCGTTATACTCTCCCTATATGTGTGGGGCTCCACAATCAGGGCAGAAGACTTTTTATCTCGAAACCTTTGGCTGCCAGATGAATGTCCACGACTCGGAGAAAGTCGTGGGGACGCTGGTGCAGGAAGGGTATCGCCAGGTCGAAAGCGTCGAGCAGGCCGACCTGATCCTTTACAACACCTGCTCCATCCGCGACAAGGCTGAGCAGAAGGTTTTTCACCGTCTCGCCGACTATAAGAAACTTCAGGCGCAAGGCAAGAAGTTCGGGGTGCTGGGGTGCGTGGCGCAGCAGGAAGGCGAGAAGATTTTCGAGCGCGCGCCGCATGTGTCGCTGGTTTGCGGGTCGGCCTCGTACCGGAAGCTGCCGGAGATGCTGGCGGAGTTGGAGGGAGCTTCGAGAGCCGCACCGGTGGAGATCCGTCCGCCCGCTGGCGAAAACGCGGGCGTTCGGGATGACGCAGCCTCGGTTACTCGCGACTCGGGACTCACGACTCGGGCCGCGCTGGTTCGCATCACCGGGCTCGACGATCGCCAGACCGACGAGTGTTTCGAGACCGAATTCACCGCTCGCACGAATCCGCATCGCGGGTACATCACGATTATCGAAGGCTGTGACAAGTTCTGCGCCTACTGCGTCGTCCCGTACACGCGGGGCAAGGAGCGCAGCCGCACCTCAGAGTCCGTGCTCACCGAGGCCCGCCAGATGGCCGATCTGGGCTACACCGAAATTCAACTGCTGGGCCAGAACGTGAATTCATACCAGGACCCGACCCGCGACGGAAGGAAGAAACGGTCCTTCGCCGAATTGCTGGCTGCCGTGGGTGAGATTCCCGGCATCAAACGAGTGCGCTTTACCACGTCGCATCCGCGAGACTTCGGACGCGACATCGTTGAGGCCATCGACGCCGTGCCTACGCTCTGCGACCACGTCCACCTGCCCGTGCAAAGCGGATCCACCCGCGTGCTCAACGCCATGCAGCGCCTCTACACCCGCGACCAGTACCTGGACGCATCGCCTGGATCAAAGGCGCGAAGCGAGACATCGTGATCACGACGGATGTGATAGTCGGCTTTCCCGGGGAAACGGAATCCGATTTTGGCGAGACGCTCGGCCTGCTCGAGGAGGTCGGCTACGATGGCGTCTTTTCGTTTAAGTACTCGCCGCGGCCAAATACTCCCGCCCTGAATCTGGAAGACGCAATTCCTGATCAGGAGAAGGCGCGCCGCCTGGAAGTCTTGATGGCGAAGCAGCGCGAGGTGCAGATTCCGCGCAACCGGGGATATGTCGGATCAACACTTGAAGTAATGGTTGAAGGTCATAATGCGGCGCGAGGCCAGTGGATCGGCCGCACCTCGCAGAACAAAACTCTTAATTTCAGCGTGCCAGAAGGGAAGTCGCCGCAGTCCGGCAGCTATATTCCGGTCCTTGTGACCGCCAGCTTCCCTAACAGCCTCGTCGGCGAAATGATGTCGAAAGATGAAACCAGCGCAAGGACGCCCGATGTGTAGCGTGGTAGTAGAACAATGAGAGAGTCGGAGAACACCATGGAAGTTGAAATGACAATTCGCGGCCTGCTGATGGACCCCGTAACGAATATGCCGATAGTGATCCTTAAGGATGTGGCGGGGGAAACGGTGTTGCCGATCTGGGTGGGAGTCTACGAGGCGAATGCGATTGCGCTGGAGATGGAGAAGGTGAGCACGCCGCGTCCGATGACGCACGACCTGATCAAGAACGTGCTTACGGGACTGGAAACGCAGGTGCACAAGGTGGTAGTAACGGAACTGCGCGAAGACACGTTTTATGCGGTGATCTGGCTCGAGCGAGGGGGCGAGGTGATCAGCATCGATTCGCGGCCCTCGGATGCGCTGGCGCTGGCGTTGCGGGTGGACTGTCCGATTTTCGTGGATGACCTGGTGCTGAAGAACTCCAAGCAGGCGGCGAATGCATCGGACCGACATGACTGGCAGACGAGTTGCGCAAGTGGCTGGAGGGACTGAACGACGAGGATATGGGGAAGTACAAGATGTAGCTTCTAGCTCTTATCTTTGCTGCTTTCGAACATTCGCGGTTCAGATTCAACAGTAAAATCAGGGCATGGACGGGGCGTCGGTCCCTGCTGAACGACGATGCTTTCATGAAAAACTCCTCCGAGAGCCGATCAATTGCCTCTCGAGGATGAGTTGTAGCGGGCGCGTTTCTGCGGGGCTCCAATGTGTTGATCGCTTAGGACGGCGAAATCTCGCACGTTGCCTCGTAATAGTTTACATAATACCTG
>CAVYHM010000015.1:0-77504 GCA_963768265.1 uncultured Acidobacteriaceae bacterium | reverse complement strand
TCTGCCAGATATTTGGAGACCGCTTCCGGCAGGGCGCGGTATTGCGTCTACTATGCATTCACCTGTACGGGCACCAATTCCGGAACACACTGGGAATTCTGGATTGATTTAATCGCGTCTTCGGCCGTGAATTTTCCCATTATCAGAGCCAGCTTGCGGTTGGTTGTCATCTGAATGGGGGTCGGATCAACCCGCTGCACGTAGACAGGGGCACGAGTACCCCGACGGCTCACTCTTACAACAAACTTGATGTTCATCATGGTCTCTCCTGTTCGCTCGGTTGAGAAACAAAGGGAGGCGAGAAAGCCACCTCCCAATCTCCATCGGCGACTGCTGTACTTACGCGGCCTTGCCGTGCAGTTTGGCTTCCAGGGTTTTTTCGGTACCGACATTCACCTTGATCTGCTTGGGCTTGGCTTCGGCCTTCTTGGCTAGGCTAATCCTCAGCATGCCTCTGTCGTAGTGGGCGCTCACTTGCCCCGGATCTACCGAACTGGGCAGAGTAAACGAACGGGTGAAGCTTCCGTACTGCCGCTCCACACGACGGAAGTTCTCCTCCTTCTCGTCCTTCTCGATCTTGCGTTCGCCATGCACGGTAAGAGTGGTGTTCTCGATACGGACATCAATGTCTTTTTCGTCGATGCCTGGAACTTCAAGCTTCAGGGTAATGTTGTGCTCGTCCTCGTAAATGTCAACGAGCGGAGCGAAGCTGGTAGTCGTCAATGCCTCTTCCGGGCCTTCAGTGTTATAAGACTCACGGAAAAGACGGTTCATGCGGTTGATGCGATCTTGCATAGTGGACAACTCACGAAAAGGTTCCCAGCGGGTCAATAGAGTCATAACGCAGTTCCTCCTTCAGAGGATCGCTAAGGGGGAGAACTTCAGATGGGCTGACTTAGTTCAGAGAACCTGAAAGAGTAAGAAGAGGTAGCTTGCTCAATTACGATGTTAGGCTTCCGTGCACTCGATGTCAAACTGCGCCACAACGCTCTCTCCAAATACCTTGACCTGTGGCGACCGGCACTAGCTTTGTGGTTTCCCATTGGGGCCGAGACTTTTGCTGGTGCCTTGCCCTTTGCCATCGTTATTGCCGTACAGGGCCGAGATGAGGTACGCGTTTGTTCTAATCCGGCTGATCTGCTCATAGATATATTGACGCAGGTCGGCTAGGTCGACGATGCGGCTCCCATTATTGAGGTGCGCATAAGTCAAGTCTTCTCTTAGACCTTCCAGCACGGATATTGCGAGTTGCCTCTCGGTGATGTACATAGCATGCTCCACGCCGAGCAATCTCTGACACCTTTACGGTAGTTGGTTCATTTGCCTTAAACTGTACACTTTTGATCACTTGCGAGATTAATTACAGGCAGACCCCGTTGGACCCGAAGGTGCTCTGACTTATAAGAGTTACACCGTTGGGGTCGCCTGACCTTTGCCAGCGACTATATGCCCTTGTAGGGCTCATACGGGGGCTCAGGCAGCGCTGCCTTCTCGGAGTAAGGCTTATATGAAGCGTCATGCAGCCCTTTCTGGGCATAGGGCTCATAGGTACGTTCAGGCGGCGAGTCAGGCGGCGCTCCTGGATACGTCGGCGGCAGTTCGGGGGATGTGTTTGTGTCCGTGGCTGATTGGTTGAACATGTGATCGCTCCTGAGAAAAGGTCGAGGGGAGACGCGGCGATCATCCGAAACACTGCCGCCACAGCTTGCAGCGCTGGCCCTGTCCTTTTTCTAGAGAGATGATGCGCCTCGCAGAGGGTTGCACGATGGTCACTATTGACCATTTTGTGAGCGGGCAACCGCGCATTGTATAGGAATGAAAATTACACAGAAGGAAGCGCTGGCGGTTCGTTGTCCCACATGCGGGGCGAAGCCGGGCGAAAAGTGCGAGGTCAGCACGGGCCTGCCCCGAACAGAGCCACATCGCGAGCGGCGCTTAGCTGGCGCAGAGAAGTGAGTGGAGGGAGGTTCAGACCAGCGCGGGTTCGGCGAGGACTGAGCCGAGACGCTCGAAGGTTCTGTGAACCAACTCGCCAGCCTCCGCGATCTCTTCTTTGGTGGGCGTTGAAATCTGGAGCAATCCTTGCCGTCCGAGGTTCGGGGGAAGATCAAATTCACCCTGGTGTTGCATCACACATTCCAGAATGTGCGCCAGAGCTTCGGACTCGTATCCATTGTCGAAGCGAACACCGGTGCTGTGAAATGAGGATGCTGACATCCAGTACTCACAAGCCAGAAGCCAATGGCCTCGGGTGAGAGATGACCACACCTTCAGATAGTCCAAGGTTCCACCTGCGGCAAAGCCGTATTCAATATGAATCAAGCCAGTTTGGGCGCCACGTGTCAAAGCCGTCCAGCCTGAAATCACCGCAGACTCGAGAATGTGGTCGAAACTCCGATCGGTTTTCATCGCGACTCTGTGCCAGGCACTTGATCAGTAGTTGAAGCTACCGACAGCAGCCCGGATTTCGGGTTCAGTAGCTCGAGCGAGAAGAAAAATAGTAATGTCGCGAGGGCGCTCGCTATCCCGAAGTTATAGTTGGAGAATGGGACAGCAAAAACGGGATTAAAGGCGCAGGCAACCACAAGAAATAGGGCCATCCAGACATACCGACCCCTGGTTGCGGCTTGCGCGAGAACGAAAATGGACGCGGTCACAACGACAAACTGCAAGAAGAGTGCATACTCGCCCGTCGAGTGCAGGAGGGCGCCTGTAATCAGGGCTGCAATTGCACTCCATTTTATGGTCTTGGCAAACATCGATCTTCGTCCTTTCCGGATTCCATCTGTGCCATCAACCTCTGGCCCATTCCGCATCGTGCTGGGACGTCTGCCGTGCTTCGGTGCCATCCAGATAGCAACTCTGTTGCATATGCCGCGAATGGGCAGAAACGGTCACGTACGGGACGCCGAGGAAACGCCTGACAACGATTTCAGTTATCTCCAGGCCATTGAACTGTTGCAGCTTAACCTTCTCTAGAATCCGCTTCAATGCATTCTGCATCTTCGCCGCTCCGAGAGAGCCAAAGAACATCACCTTAACCTCTGCGGCCATGAAAAAGAAATTCCACCCGGCAGCATGGATCTTACGATCGAGAGCGAAGCCATCCAGGACTTTGAGCAGATTCCATTCTCCCCAGCAGGGCTCACTCTCCAGCCCAAGAAGTTGCCCTATCCCCGGCCATTCCTTCATCAGAATCGTGCCGACTTGAACAGTTGGTGGCATGGCTCCCCTAAAGGTGTGATTGTCCGTCTGTTTGCACTGCCATTGTCAGACCGGAGGCGAAGCAAAACTGATCAAAAGTGATCAGTCTTGCTAGAAGCTGGGAGGGCAACGGCAAGACTTCAAGGAATGAGACAGCGCGAGGTTCGTGAATCGGGTCCCGTCAGGGAGACTATACTGGGAGAAGATGAGAACCAAGTTGGCAGCCAAGAAAAACGGCGGATTCGACCCCAGCACCTTCCTGGCGACCATTGGGGATGGCCGCAAGATTCTGACGGTAGCGAAGAAGGAGCCGATATTTGCGCAAGGAGACGGAGCAGACGCAGTTTTTTATGTCCAAAAAGGCAAGGTGAGACTCACCGTCGTATCTAAGATCGGCAAGGAAGCGACGATTGCGATCGTGAGCGAAGGGAACTTCTTCGGAGAAGGCTCATTGGCAGGTCAGCTCCAGCGAATGGGCTCCGCGGCGGCGATGACTGATTGCGAGATTCTGCGGATCGAGAAGAAGGCGATGATGGATGCGCTTCATCGCGAACCCGCGCTTTCTGAAATGTTCGTGGCGTATTTACTGGGCCGGAATATCCGATACGAAGAGGATCTGGTCGATCAACTGTTCAACTCCAGCGAAAAACGCCTGGCCCGTGTGTTACTCTTGCTCGCTCATTTTGGCAAGGACGGCATCCCTGAAACCGTAGTCCCCAAGATCAGCCAGGAAACGCTGGCGGAGATGGTTGGAACCACGCGCTCGCGGGTGAGCTTCTTCATGAACCGGTTTAGGAAGCTGGGCTTCATTCACTACGCTGGGGGATCGGAAGGCGCGTTGCAGGTCCACAGCTCGCTGCTCAATGTAGTTCTGCACGACTAGAGTCCATAAAGAAAAAGGGCATCCTTGAAACTCAGGATGCCTAACGACGTATAAAGGCGGGAGGAGTCCGGCCTTAAAGTTCCTGCGTGTGAATTGTGGAAGTGCTCGCTCGTGAGGGTCCGAATGGTCGTTCTTGCGCCACTAACCCATGACCGAGGGTCCAGTGTTCTAACTGGGGCAACAGTACATCGTTCTCGGTTTGAATGTCTGTTCCTTTTTTAACACTCTTATGCACTCTCGGAAATTGCCTCACATTCACAGCTCAGTGCAGTCCTGCACGATTGAGTCTTTCCACAAAAGCTGCGGTCAGATAGGAAGCCTGGATTGCATCAGCTGGGCCCACTCCATCGGCAGCAGATGCCGAGCGCGCGCTGGTGCCGTCGCCTCGCTTTGCCGTTGGCCGCACGACAGGCAGATCGCTCCCACTTGTCGGATGTCGGTTTCTTTCGATATCTCATTCTCGCGAACCGCCAGCGAGCCAGCGACGACCGGGCCGGCGCAAGTATCACAAGGATAGGCGGAGAGGTGAAGGTATTGTTTTCTCATTGAGGTGCTCCTGACGGTAAAGGACTACGAACAGCGTTCTGCGTCGTGCTGGGCTCACGCTGGCTTGAACGACTTGCCGCACTCCAGGCAACGCGTTTCGTGGCGCGGCGTGATGAGTCCACAAGAGGGGCACATCCGCTGCGAGGAGAAGTCGCCATCGTGGGGTTCCATCTTCAGAAATTTCCTCAAGGAAGCGGCGAGGAAGGCGCTCAGGCTACGCATGCGCGGAAGAAATGGATGCGATATGGATGTCATGGACAAGACTCACCATTCTCTGACGAAAGCAAAGGTGTCACACAGCGGGCCGCGATTCTGAGCAAAATTGCTCGCTTTGAGCGGAATGCGCATTGCCGAATCGAATCGGGGCTACCAGCATTCTCGAGCTAAGTGAGCAATTCAGACCAGTTATTCCTTTCTGCGTAAGCGATCATGATTCCAGAGACGAGCACTTCTTCTCTCTCTTTCAGGTCCTCTGAACTAAGTCAGCAATCTGAAGCTTTCTCCTCTTAGTTCCGCAGCTCCTAAAGGAAAACTTTCATGAAGAAAACAATGTCGCTGTTGTTGATGAGCGTCGTGGGCATGGTTGGAACGTACGCGTGGGCGGGTTCGGCACGCGAAGACTCGGTGGACCGCCTGCAACGATCCGTAACAGTTCTGCACGCGATCATGTCCACTCCCGACAAAGGCATCCCGGAAGAAGTACTGAGCAACGCAAAATGCATTCTGGTTGTGCCGGACCTCATTAAAGGTGGCTTCATCTTTGGTGGCAAGCACGGACGCGGCGTTGCCACTTGCCGTACCGCCGAAGGCTGGAGCGCCCCCGCATTCGTCTCCGTTGGCGGAGGAAGCTGGGGATTGCAGATCGGTGTTGAAGACGTAGACCTGGTCATGCTGGTCATGAACGACCAAGGCTTCCAGCATCTGCTCTCCAGCAAGTTTGAGCTCACGGGTGAAGGATCAGTCGCAGCCGGTCCGGTTGGCCGTCATGCGTCCGCCGGAACGGACTGGAAGATGAACACCGAGATGCTGACCTACTCGCGTTCGAAGGGCGTGTTCGCCGGCCTGACGCTGGAAGGTGCAGTCGTGGAGCAGGACAACGACTCCACTCACGCGATCTACGGCAAGCACATGATGTTCCGCGGCATCCTCTCGGGAAAAGCCGCAACTCCGGCAAGCGCAAACGCATTTATCAAGGCTGTGTCCGAGGCAGGCCAACAGGCCAAGATTGCCGAAGCAAAAGAAGGCAAGTAGTTGCATCAGGAAGATGTCCGTGATTTTTGTAGCCGGCCGGAAGCGCGCACCGGTTCCGGTCGGCGCCAAAAAGCTTTAGGACGGCCTTTGTTACGACGACGTATTACAAATCGTCCAGAAGGTGGAGAATATGAAAACTAGTTTCCGGAAATGTCTTTGGGTACAAGTAGCATTTCTTAGTCTCTGGCCGATTCTGGCCGTTGCTCAGTCCTCCGATCTGGCACAGAATCTGGATGCCTGCAAGGCCGGCAGGGAGTCCTGTGATCAGTCCAAGTTGAGTCCTACACAGATGGCTGAGGTGGATCTCGCCAGTCATGGGCGTAATGTTGCGAACTGCAGGAATGGCTACGATTCTTGTGATCGTTCAAAACTCACTGAACCGGAAACAATTGCATTGGCCCTGGCCGATCACCGGCGGAACCTGTCCGACTGCAACGACGGCATGCAGTCCTGCGACCACTCCAAACTTACCCGATCTGAAGCCCGAGAGATGGCCGCAGAGGAGCACCAACGCAATCTCGCCGCCTGTACGGATGGAACGGGAGCTTGCGATCGTTCCAAACTGACTCCGGCGGAAACCGGGGAGGTGAACATCGCCAGACGCCAGCTCAATGCATCCGACTGCGCGAATGGCTCTGGGCAGTGCGATCACACTCAGTTAACTCCTACGCAAATCAGGGACTCGGCCGCTGCAGAACTCCAGCGCAACGCACAGAATTGTGATAACGGCTGGGACGAGTGTGACCACTCCAAACTGACTGCGCCGCAAGCCAAACAAACAGCTTATTCAGAACACCGGCGCAACCTGGCGGCGTGCAAGGACGGGCAGGAAACCTGTGACTACACAAAACTGACGGCCCCGGAAGCCAAGACACTGGCCGACGCCGAACACAAGCGGAATTACGTGGCGTGCCTAAAAGGGTATGGCTATTGCGATCTTTCTCGCCTTACTGAGGAGGAGACCCGTTCCATTCAACCCGAGGTTCACTAAGCCCGCGATCCACAGCCGCAGGTTCATCGCTCGTGCCCCTGGTCCAGTGCAGGTGCTAGTCTGACGTAAGCGATGAGGAACCGCAACATCCAGACGGCTTGGAAGTATCACGACGACACGAAGCACTACTACTGGAGTATCCGTAACAATCCCCACTTCCTCGATTGGGCGAACCGGCCTCAGCCTTTCAAGATCTATCCAAACATAGAGCCGTTTCCGCTGCCACGGGATTTACCGCAGACAGGGGTGGCAGCGCTGTCTGCGATCTCAGAGCCATTGCCCTCGTTGCGAGCTGATTCGGTTCCGGACCTTCAGGATCTGGCGCGCATACTCTATTTTTCGGCGGGAATTACCAAACAGCGACAATCCCCAGGCGGAGAAATCTACTTTCGCGCCGCAGCCTGCACGGGAGCTCTGTATGAGATCGAGCTGTACGTCGTGACAGGCGATCTCCCCAGCTTGGATGCTGGTGTGTATCACTTCAATCCGGCGGATGTATCGCTGCGGCTTCTGCGAAAGGGTGACTTCCGCGGAAACCTGGCTCAGGCGAGTGCGAGCGAACCAGCGGTGGCTGGCGCGCCCGTGACCATCATCTGCACCGGAACGTACTGGCGGAACGCCTGGAAGTACCAGGCGCGCACCTATCGCCATTTCGGTTGGGACAACGGCACACTGCTGGCAAATCTGCTGGCCGTGTCTGCGGCTTCGGGGCTGCCCGCCAAAATCGTGATGGGGTTCGTGGACGCCGAGGCGAACCGCCTGCTTGATCTCGATACCCGGCGTGAGGTTTCATTGTGCCTCGTACCGATCGGGCACGCATTCGAGAGTTCGCAGCCAAACCCGCGAGAATCTCCGGTGCTCGGCCTGGAGACGATCCCACTTTCGCAGCGCGAGGTGGAATATCCCGCCATGCTTGAGCTGCACGATGCGTCTTCACTAGGGTCCGAAGAGGAAGTGGCTCAGTGGCGCGGGAAGCAAACGGTCCTTGCTCCTTCCGCTCCGGCGAGCGAGGGAGTTCAATTGCAGCGCCTGCCGGAAGAAGAACAACCGAAGGACACTATCGAGCAGGTGATCCTGCGTCGTGGTTCTACCCGAGTATTCGATAAGACGGCATCCATTACATTGGCACAGCTCTCGATCATTCTTGACTGCGCCACGCGCGGTCTTCCAGCCGACTTCCTTGAGCCTCCCGGTACCCAACTCAACGATCTCTACCTGATTGTGCATTCAGTGCAGGGGCTCAAGCAGGGTGCATACGTCTTCGGACGTGAGCGGAACGCTCTGGAGCTTTTGAAGGAAGGGGAATTCCGCGCCGAGGCGCATCATCTTGGCCTAGAGCAGCAATTGCCAGCCGACGCCTGCGTGGACATTTTCTTTCTCGCCGATTTGACACGCATTCTGGAACGATTCGGGAATCGCGGCTACCGGGCTGTCCAGTTAGAGGCTGGCGTCATTGGCGGCAGAATGTACCTGGCCACGTATGCCCAGCGACTGGGCGCGACTGGGCTGACTTTCTTCGACGATGACGTAACCAACTTTTTTTCGCCGCGCGCAAGAGGCAAAAGTGTCATCTTCCTGCTCGCGATTGGCAAGCCGCTGAAAAGCGCGCGCTGACACGGAGAAATAGCCGTACTCGGCATTCCGATCCAGCGACCATGGGGTCACCCCCGGATCGTCGGCCAGTCACGATGAGGCAGTTTTAATCCCCGTGAATATCGGGCTCGCGCAGGAAGGCGAAAATCGCCGGAGTCAAAATTAACAGGTGAAATGGTGCAATAGCGAAGACACCATGCCAGCCTGGGGCTCCCCTCGTCCCCTAAAATGTATGTAATTTCCATCGATCTGCAGCGTACTGCCTTATGGACGCCAAAAGGAACATGGCGAAAGCGCCGCAGCCCCGCGAGGGCGAAGCCAGGCAGATGGAGGGCCTCGATTTGGAGAGCGTGCTCGAGCGCGCCCAAGGCCACGATACCGAGGCCCTGGGGGAGATCCATCACCGCTATGTCCGGCGCGTATTCGGCTTGTGCCGTTACATGCTGGACTCACGGGAGAGCGCAGAAGATGCCACCAGCGAAGTCTTCCTCAAGCTTCAGCGTTCAATCGAAAGCTATGACGGTTCGGTACCGTTCCCCAGATGGCTGCTGCGGGTGACTGGCAACCAATGCATTGACGTTTTGCGGCGTCGTCGACGTGAACAGCAGGTGATTGTGGAAGTTGAAGACGGAGCTGCAGTCATCGAGGCAACCAGTTCGGAGCCGTCGCCGCTGGGCACTGTCATCAGGATGGCGGAGAGGGCGCAGCTGCAGGCAGCCATCGGACGCCTGCCGGAGAACTATCGCGTACCGCTGGTCCTGCGCTATTACAGCGAGCTGAGTTATGACGAGATCGGACAGCAGTTGGGCCTGCAGAGGAACCATGTAGCGGCGCTGATATTTCGTGCCAAACAGGAACTGCGCCGGAAACTGGCCCACGGGAGCAAGTGATTATGGAATGTTATTCGGAACCGACCTGCGCCATCTTCGTGGACGACGAACTGCCGTTGGATGAGGCACAGCAGCTGCGAGACCACCTAGCCGGGTGCCAGCGCTGCCGGGAGCTAGTGGACGCATTGCGCGCTGAGAGCCGAGTTCTGAGCGAAAGCCTGCGCGAACTCCCAGAAGAAGCCGCCAGCCCCGAGACCTTCTATCGTTCGCGCTTGTCCTGGGCGTGGGGTGACTTGGCGGCGATGGCTGCGATGCTGGCGCTAGGTTCGATCGTTCTCGTGTCGATCGACGAGCTCAAAATTCCGGAAGCACTGCAATGGTTCAATCCCTTCAGCTTAAGCGGCTTCACGAACCTGATGTTTGGCCTTTCCGACTACTTTGCGGACGGAGGTACTGGCATGCTGACCGAATATCCTGCTGTCGTTGGGGCTCTCTTTTTGCTATCGCTGTTGGGCGGCAGTGCACTGCTGCTGGCACGCCGAGGGCGGCTAGCCAAGCCTGGCTTGCGTCTGCTGATCGTGCTGCTTATGTTGTCGTTGCCCAGCTTTGCTCTGGAGCGGCGCCACGGGGATTTCGTCGCGGTACCGACAAGCGAGACTGTGGACGACACCCTTATGGCCACCGCCAACACTGTGCGCGTGGAAGGCGTGATCAATGGGGACTTGCTGGCTTTTGGCGGGACCGTGGAAGTGCGTGGCACCGTCAAGGGCGACTTGGTGAGTTTTGCCAAGAGAACTGTGGTGAGCGGACGAGTAGAAGGCAGCGTCTACAACTTTTCGCGATCGCTCGACATGGACGGGCAATTAGGTCACAGCGTCTACGGCTTTACGCAGTCCTTGCATATCGATGACCGGGGCCACGTGGGCGACGGTATCGTGGTTGCCGCCGGCGACGTCAGCCTTGAAGGCGAGGTGAAACGAGGCGTCGACATGCTCCTCTCTGGCAACGCCGATGTGAGCGGCAGCATCGGCCGGGAGCTAAACACGGCCGGTGGTAGCCTCACCCTGACGAACACAGCCCGGGTCGGCGGCGACCTGAGCGCTCGCGTGCGCCAGCTGCAAGAGGTGCACATCGCCGACGGTGCGACCATTGCGGGCAAACGTGACATCCAGCTGCAGGTGAGGAAGAGCCAGTTCACGCGCCCCAGATTCTACTTCTACCAAGCTCTCTGGATCGCTGCCGCCATGCTGGTGGGATGGCTGTACCTGGTTCTGTTTCCCGGCTTCTTCCGGGCCACGACTCAGGCGGTGGGCTCAGGCTGGCTAACCCTCGGGCTGGGGGTTGGGATTCTGGCGGGAGTGCCGGTAGCCATGGTTGTGGCAGCCATCACACTGATTGGCATCCCGATCTCGTTAATGTTGTTCGCGGTATATCTGGCCGCGCTCTACCTGGCGAAGATTTGGGTTGGAGCCTTCCTGGGTCGGATACTTCTGAAACCCTCGGGAGCCACGAAAGCCGATTGGTTGCTGGGACTGCTGGTGGGCCTGTTGATCCTCACTATCGTTGGGTTCATCCCGTATCTTGGCGGGCTGGTCCGATTCGGTGTGGTTTGCCTGGGCTTGGGAGCTTTTGCCGGGCAGCTTTATCGGGCTTCAAGACCGGTAATCACGGCCTGAAGAGGCCTGCCGAATCTCAACTTGTGAAATGCCTCGTTGCGACGGTTAGGGACCGTCGCAAGTCGATCATTAGGGAACCTCCGCGCTCGGACTAAGAGGAGGGTACTTCAGATGGACTGACTTTGTTCAGGGATCTAAGAGGAGAGGAACTACTCGCTCACGTTCAAGTCTACGCTGAACTTGCACGCGTCTCCAACATAGTGGTCGTTTGCGGTTTTCCTCGATCCTATTTTGTTGATGTACTATCGCGATTACATTCTCAACCAGCTCAATTATTGTACTGGCCGGTTACCTCAGCTCTCCGCAACCCGTCGAGACGCATTTTACTCACTATTCGGTCCATACCGCCCGGGATGAGCACTTTTGCTCAGAGGAGGTCATCGCGTGCGTAGTAGTGTTCAAGTGTGCTCCCCCAGTCGGAGCCAGGAAAAGACGCTTCACGCTTTTGCCGTAACGAGCTGTGCTGCAGCGGCACAAATCCTGTTTATGTCTCTTGCGAAGTTTCGCCGTAAGGAGTTTCGCCCATCTCCCTAAACCGGCAAATTCGAGACAAAGCGCGTATGCTCGTTTTGCACGTGGAGAGTTGGAATATGCGATGTCCACCGTTGGTTCTACGCCTGCACATCGAATCGGTATCCTGATGTCCCCCGACGGGCGTTTTGTTGAGTGCATCCACTGCCTATTAAGATTTGAATTTCCCCAAGGGGCGCACTACGACACAATCTGTAAGCAGTTTGCGCCTTATCCGTGCAGTTCGACCATCCCGTCGAACAATGATTACTCACAGTAGTCGCTTCTAAAGTAGGGAAACACCGCGCCACGGTTAAAGAGTTAACGAATGAGTTATGAGGACTTCCGTGTCGAGGAAAGCATGGCTTTGCTCCATACGATTTTTCTGCACTACCCGTCCAAATACGGGATGAAGCTCACGCCGGAGATCGGAGCGTTCTTACGGACCTTGCGACTCGAAGCTTCGCTCGTTCGGGCAGTAATGGGACAAAGTCCGCCATGCGGAGGGCAGTTGGGATTGAGGATTTGGGGGTAGGTCAGGAGAGGCAAGGTCCTCCACTTGCTCACGTGACCCCTGAAACAGAAGCAACTCACACGATTGCGACTATTTTCTCACGATCCGCTCAACAGCTTGGTTTACGTTCTCACGGGCATTCTTTTCGGCGGCTTCGCGGCGGGTGCTATTTACCCTCTTCTCCGATCGGTCGGATTGGCGCTGTGACCTCTAAAGTTTGGTTCGCTTCGTGTGAGTGCGACGGCGATTTTGCAACTGCAGCTACACAAGAGCTGGCGTCCACCCGAATTGTTCTAGAATGAGAACTCACATCCCGCGCAGAGGTGGATCGGTTCATCTGTGAAGCTCGGCATAGATTTTGGCACAACTCGCGTCGTGGTCGCAGCCGCGGATCGTGGCAACTATCCGCTTGTCAACTTCGAAACACCGGATGGTCACGTGCGCGACTGGTTTCCGCCGTTGATCGCCGTGCGAGGCGGAGTGCGCGCTTATGGGTGGGAAGCATGGCGGGCGCAAGGGCAACCAGGTTGGACCGTGTCCCGGTCTCTTAAGCGCGTTTTGAGAGATGCCGGGCCGGAAACCCGATTCGAGATCGGAGGACAGTCGTTCGAGATCAGACAGCTGATGCGGGAACTGATGGAGGCTTTGCGGGATCAACTGCGCGAGCATTCCACTTTATCCGGCGGTACGGCCGGTGCGATGGAAGTGATGTTGGGAGTACCGGCGAATGCGAATAGCAATCAGCGCTTTCTGACCGCGGAAGCGGCGCGTGACGCGGGGTTTGAAGTTTTGGGTTTGTTGAACGAGCCCTCCGCGGCAGCGGTCGAATTCGCCCACCGGGAGAGGTCCGACAAGAAGAGCCATTCTGAAGGTTGGCTCATGGTTTATGACTTGGGCGGCGGAACGTTTGATGCTTCGCTCATCGAACTGGGCGACGACATGCACTCAATCGTAGCCTCGGACGGGATTCCCACCGTGGGTGGTGACGATTTTGACGAGATCCTGGCGGAACTGGCCCTGGAGGCGGCTGGGGTCACTCCCGATGAACGGGAGGATCTCTCCGCGTCGGAATGGTTCACCCTGGTGGAGGAGTGCCGCGAGAAGAAAGAAGCGCTCAATCCAAATACGCGCAAGGTGAGCGTTGATCTCGAACGTGTGCGCAACAACTGGCACGAGGTTTCTATCTCGGCGAGCGAGTTCTATGAGCGGTGCAGGCCACTGATCGAATCGACGCGCGAAGTGGTCAACGGACTACTGGCCCAGCATCCAGAACGACCCATCGACACCCTCTACGTGACCGGCGGTGGATCGGAACTTCCGCCGGTTGCGCGCATCCTTCGGGAAGAGTTCGGAAGGCGGGTGCGCCGCTCGGCGTATATGCGGTCCGCGACAGCGATTGGATTGGCCATCCGGGCGGACACGCAATCCGGTTTCGTTCTTCGCGACCAGTTCATGCGGAATTTCGGGCTCTGGCGCGAGACTGACGACGGACGCAGCATTGCATTCGATCTAGTCTTCCCCCGCGGGACACCGTTGCCAGGGCCCAGACAACCGTCGCTGCGGAGCGTGCGTTCGTACCATCCGGCGCACAATGTTGGCCATTTTCGCTATCTGGAGTGTGCGCGTCTCGCAGGCGACGGTCGGCCGGTCGGGGAAATCACCGACTGGGATGATATCCGCTTTCCGTTCGATCCGATGCTGCAGGATCGGGCGGATCTTAACTCGGTGCCGGTGGTCCGCACGCCGGGAATGAACGGTTTTGTGATTGAAGAAACCTACACCTGCGACAGCAGCGGAGTGCTGGCGGTGAAGATTTCCAACAAATCCACGGGCTACGAGAAGACATTTCGCCTCGGCCGCTGGTCCGCGAAGCCGACGAGAACATCGGGGCGCACGAGAGCGCAGCGAGTTTAGACGTAGATTCGCGAACCTCACTACTTACGATCCGGTATAGAGCTGGAAGGGGGCCCAGTAGAAGGGCTTGCGGAAGGCTTTGCCGGAGTGGAGCAAGGACAGTTTGGCTTCGCGCAGAGCGGAGTCGGGGCGCATGCCTTTTTTCAATCCGCTGTAAAGTTCATCCATGAGCTGGGGGGTGGAGGCGTCACTGACCTCCCATAGAGCTCCGATCACGTTGTGGGCTCCAGCGCGGAGAAATGCCCAGGAGAGCCCGACCAGGCCCTCGCCCGAATAGGCGCGTGCGCCTGCTCCGTAGCAGGTGGAAATGGTGACTAGCTCGGCGCGCAAGGGCTGATGAATGATGTCACGGGCGTAGAGCTTGAAGGAATCGTCTCTGGCGGCGTCGGACCGGGAGAGCACGATGGCGGAGTCGAGCGGGCTGGTGCGGCTTGCCGTTCCGTGGGCGACGAAGTGGATGTAGGAGAACTGGCCGGGCTTGTTCGCCAGATACGCCGCCGGAGTGGCTTGATCGCGGGCGAACGTCTGATGTTGCGCGGGCGCGAAATGTTTTTCGATGCTCTCCATTTCCGCGGCCGCTTTTCGCAGCTCGGGGTAGTCCGGGTTCGGCGCGACGGCGTTGCCGAGCAGAAGCAGGTTGCCGGCGCCCTTGCTGGCGGCGCGCTGGGCTCCCAGCAGGCGGAGGGAATTGGCGTCAGCGATGGTGACGTCTTCGATCCAGTAGTGTGGAGTGGGGTCGGAAACCAGGAGAGTTTCGAAATTGAGCGTGTTCAGACTGCCGTCGGGAATGATGAAGACCTGCGCATTTTTGGGCAGAAAGGGCTGCGCCGGAGCTACCAGGGTGCGGTAGAGGGCGCGGCCGTCGGCGTCGGTGGTCGGCAGGAATTCCTGTTGATCGGCGAGTGCCTTGCGATAGCGCTGGACTGTGGCATCGATCTCGGATTTCGGAGGCAGAGTGAACAGGCTGGTCTTCTGCGCGGTGATCGCCCATAAGTAGGATTGCTTCTCACCGAGCCAGTAGAAAAGAACCGTGCCGCCAGCCTTGCGGGCGATGGCTTGGGCATTGGGTGGGTCCGGTTTGAAGGACGTTCCTTTCTGCAATAATCCCAGACCTTCGGCCAAGGCTCGGCCACGGCTGTATTCGGCGACCTGCAGGGCTTCGGCTGTCTTGCCTTGGGTTACCAGGAAGTGGATGTAGTCGTCGTAGATGCTGGAGGCGTTGGCAGGGAAGGGCAGGGACGATTCCTCGTGGTGCAGCGAGGAGCGCGCGGTCTCGAAGGTGCTGAGGGCGGCGCGGTACTCACGATCGGCCGAGTCTGGCTTGTTTTCTTCTTCGTAGAGCTGGGCGAGAGAGTGCTCGGCCTCCCACTTGAGAAAGACGTGGCTCTTGGGGTCCTGTTCAATCTCGCGGAATGTCTTTTCTGCTTGGGCGGGGTCGTGTTGACGGGCGGCGACGTGGCCCTTGACTAGCATGGGGTAGAGAATGTCAAGGCGATTGCCATCCGCTGGTACGAGAGCGATGGTTTGATCGGCGTAGTCGCGTGCTTGGTCGAGCTTTCCGGTCCGCTCGGAAACTAGGGCTAGCGACATCAGTGCGTTGAGGATGTCTTCTTGGCTGTTGATTTGCTTGCAAGGTCGAGCGCTTGCTGGTACGAATGCTGCGCTTGGTCGTAGTCATGGGCGTCGAGGTAGACGTAGCCGGCGGTTGTAAGCCATTTAACTTCGTCAGCAGTGGCCCCGATCTGATGAGCGCTTTCCCGTGCTTCTATGAACAGTTGAAATGCTTTCTCGGATTCTCCAAGGCGATAGTAAGCCCATCCTTCGTTGCCCACGGCAACTTGGACGACAGACCGCGCGTTGATTGCGGTTGATTGCCTATATGCGGAACTCGCCCAGTCTAGGGCGTCGTCAAAATGCTCCTGTAGGAGCGCCGCCCCGCTTAGGCTCAATAGTGCGTTGGCTTCTCCGTAAGCATTGCTCCGTGCTCTCGCCCGCGCCAGAGCTTGCCCGTATGCGGCCTGTGCTTCGCTGAAGACACCCTTCTCCAACTTGAGATCTCCACGCGCAAGAGCTACGTCCGCGCAAGCAGGGTAGTTTGAGGTTTGGCACAGATCCTCGGCCTCGCCAAGTTTCTGCTCGGCCTGAGGAAAAAGGTGGGTGACTGCGTATGCTAGACCCTCTAGACGCAGCTTTCGGACGACCAGTTCGCTGGATGGCGGCGGCAGAGCTTCGGAACCCATGAGGGCCAAGACCTCCTTGTCATGTCCGCGCCAAACAAGTGCGTCTCCCTCCAGCAATCGGAATTTCCACGCCCATTCCCCGCCGAGGTTGTGGAATTGCTCGTAGCCCTTCTTGGCTTCTTGCTCTGCTGTTGCTATCTCGCCTTGGTGGAAAGTCTGGGTTGCATGGTCAAGGGCAACCTGAGGATCACTGCGCCGAGCGCACGCTGCCAGAAATGCAAGAGCGAGGAGAAGAGAGAGATGTCTCAGCGAAGAGGCGGAGGCCAGTTTCCTGGCTAGCCGCCTACTGCTATCTTGCTCCCGCCGCCGCCCTTGCCGGTGCCGCCGTTTACCACACAGACGCCCACGCTGCCCGTTCCTGCCGCTATACAGCCCATTTCTACCCGAATCATGGTCAGGTGGAAGGAATTGTGGTTCACCGTCAGTTCGGCGAGGAAGACGGTTCCAAAGTCCGGGATGTGGATCACGTGTCCGCACTTTCCTGCCACCAGTTCCTTCGCGTCGCGTACGGCAGTCGCACTGTCGTCCTTGATCGGCTCGATAATGAGATCTTCTACGAGCGAACAAGTGATGCCGTCGGATGTGCCGCTATTCTGTGTGTCATCCTGGTCTACTCGGCGCGCATCAGCGACCCAGCCCTGGATTGTTTCATATTCCGGGGCGCCCCAATGATACTTCTTCGTCAGAGAATCTTCATCGCGTGCTGGAGCAAGCTTCTTCTCTTTTTCTCCCGCAAAGCGTTTCAGCCAGTCCGGTAGTTTCTTGTATTGCTCCTTAATCGCAGTCATCAGAGGGGTGTTTTCCGCGACGTATAGCTGGTCGTTCTGAGGCTTTGGGTCGGCCAGTTTCAGGTTCAAGATCGGTAACACTTTGTGGCGGGCAATCTTGAGATTTTCGAAGTGCGTGCCAAGAAACGTAACCTCGGGCACATACTGGCCGGGAATGTGTGTGGTCGAGATCTGGGCCACCACGCGGTCGGCGGTGACCACGTTGAGGATGTTCAGGTTTTCGACCACCGAGGTGGCCAGTGTCACGGAGTTTCTTTCGTCTTTCGAGCTTCTGTGCCCTGACACCTGGGTGTGGGCGGCGGAATAAGAAAAAACTCCTTCCAGGCGATAGTTCTTCGCGTGCTGCGAGAAGTAGTTACGCTTTCCCTCTCCGTTTAACAGCTCTTCGAGAGTGCCGGCTAACTTTACGAAGGCTTGCGGCCTGACTTCCGCATCGACTGGGAATCTTACTTTGGCTTTCAGGGCATGGGCTTCGGCGTGGAAATAATGGGAGAGGTTGTCTGGCATTGAGTTGACTCCGTTCGGTTGAGCTCAAATTCTGAATTGCAACAGCTTGATTGACGTCGCAATGGCGGCGGCACCCTGCGACTGCGCTCAGGGTGAGGTTTGCCGCTGCGGCCCAGACCCTTACGTTCTGGCCCGCGAGGCGGGACAAGATTGCGTAAGAACCTGTGTCGTCCCTACGGGACTCGTTCCTTTGTTGGGGGCCTACCCGGCACTTACGTGCCGGGCTCTAATATGTCGCCGCCCTTCGACTTCGCTCAGGGCAGGCTTTCGCGGCTGGGGATTGGCGGGTGTTGCTTCACCGCTCCCCTTAATTTCGTTCTCGCGTACAACCAAGAGATACCCTGCTACAGCGCCCTGACGGTGGCGCTACGGCTGGATTTGTACGTCTATTGGGCGACGGCTGATCTCTTTGCTTTCTCCAGCTGCGGTGATTCCTTTTACAACCAGCGTGTAGGTGCCGGACTGCCGGTGGCCACCGGGAATATAGATCTGGCGCCCTTCCTCAGCCGTGGGGGCGGCTATCGGTCCGGACCACTCCAGCTTCCCGGCGGGATTATACAAGTCCGCGGTGTAAGACGCGAATCCATCCTCTGGGGGCAGGTTGACCAGCAGGCCGAAGCCCTCTCCCGGGTGCGGCTTGACCGTGGTTGGGGCTGTGCCGCGGGTGCTTACGTTGACCGACGCCCAAGGGCCGACCTGCGGTTGGTTTGCGGCCTCCATGAGATGCGGGTAGGTGACGAAATTCTGGTAGCCGATCACGGCCAGCAGCAGAGCTAGCACTGGTATGGCAAACGCTGGACTGAGCCAAGCGAACCATCCTCTTGCCCCAGTCTCTTTTGCTGGAACCGCGGCAGACACTCGTGCCTCTGCCGCAGGCGGCTCGGCCAGCACCACTTTCGTCTGCTCTACGAACATGGCTGCGGCTCGTACATCGAGTGCGCAATCCTGACAATCGAACAAGTGCTCTTCGAACTGGTCCCTGAGTTCAGGATCGAGTTCATCCAGTAGGTATCTCTCCGTGGCTTTTTGCCGGACCGCCTCATCATGGTCCATTGTCGATCCCCCTCAGATTGATAGTGAGACGTGGAGGTTTACCGTTTCACTCGTTTCACAGCTTTTCTGCCGCCATGCTGCCTGGCGGGCGGGCTGCCATATTCTTCAAATACAAGGACTTAAACGATTGTTTGGCGCGGAACAAGAGCACCCGGAGATATTCGCGGTCGACGCCAAAGTCGCGGCAGACGGCATCTTTGTCGCGCTCCTCGAGAAAAACCTCGCGCAGCAGGCGCCGATCGCGCTCGGGCATTTCCTCGAGGATCTCGCGGATCTTCTCTCCGAGTTGCTTGGCGGCCAAGGCTCCTAACAGATCGACCGAGATGGCGGGGAAGTCCTCCTGGTCTTCGTCTTCGAGCGAACTGTCGCGGGACGAGGCGCGGTAATGCTCGAGCAGGACGTTGTTGCACATCGAATTCACAAAAGCGCCGAGGCGTTCGGGCTGCCGGACTTTTCCACCGTGCAAGGCGGCGAAGACGCGGGAGAAGGTTTCCTGGCGGACGTCTTCAATAGCTTGCGGCGAACGCAGGCGAGAGCGCAGCTTGAGCTGGATCAGCTCGCTGAAATACGCCACGAAATGTTCCTGCGTCCGGAAGTCTCCCGCACGAAGACGTTCGACGTAGGACCCGTCAAAAGATTGGAGTTGCACGAACTAGCCCCGCCCGGAAATGGAAGTTAGTGTAGCACTCATACGAACGAAGTTGGAATCGTTCGGGCAGGGTGTAACGAATTGAGCATGGGCAGCACTATTTGCAGAGAAGACGATGAGCCCCAGCCATGCAATTCGAAGCCGTGCCCGGACACACATTGCAGCGCCAGCAGTGCGGAAATATGGCTCTGGACTGGAGCGGCCCGGAGCCTTCCAGTGCACGATCCTCAGAGCTTTCGAACTGCGCAAGGGATATCGCGACGTGTTTCTGCTGAAGGAAATTCAGGGATACACGCTGGCGGAGATCGCGGCCATTCTTGGAATCAGCATCGACACGGCGCTGGCCCGCCTGAAAAGCGCGCACCGTGAAATCGGTCACCGGGATGATTCCGACGCCATGGAGCTTGGGCAGTGAACGCTCTGGCGAATTCGCTTAAGCGAATCTGGTCCGCGAAAAACCGGGTCCCCCATCTAACCGGGTGGGGGACTTCGGCTTTCCGACAGGCAGCTCAGGAATGGGCGCATGAGCGGGTTGTCGAGGTCATGGAAACCGTCCAAAGAAACGTACCCACCGCAATCATCTTGGCTTTGAATATTTTTCGGTAAGTTCGCTCGTACCTTTCGGCACTCCCTCGGACCTCAACCACAGGATTCTCAGATTGAAATGGGATCATGGGCGGACCCTTGATTCCATCTGCTGGAATGCCCGTCCGTCGAAAACCGCGCCGGATGGGCAGCCGCGGCCGTGGTGGGCACGATTCTGAAACGGTACACCGGGCCGAAAGGCCGGTTCTTGTCGCGTTCAGTACGCGCCCTCGAAGGGACGCTCTTCCACGGGATTATCGGCGCCATCGTCTGTGTGGGAAAGATTTCCAGGAGTTTGGAATGCGTCTGCAAGAGGCGAAGACGAGAAGGGGAGAGGAGAGAGGGAGAATTGCTGTTTAAAAACCCGAAGATCGCCGGAACCGGTTCCCCGTCCGGTTCCGGCGATCTGAAGGTACCCAAGTCTTCCCCCCGGTTGCCAAGGGCCTTCCAAGTCGGGACTTTGTGGACATATCAGGGTCACAGTTTCGCGCCCCTTTTCCACTCATTCAAGTAGTGCAGGAAGAGCGTGCTTCGTTTCAAAAAAGATTTGGGAAAATTCCTGCGGTGGGTGCGGAGCTGGCAAATGGGCCTCTGAAACGGTTCGCTGGATTGATTCACTACTGGAAGGATGCAAACCGAACGATCCACCACTGAGTCGCAATCTCAAAATACGAAAGCAGGCGCAATTGTCCGTGGGCGATGAGATGGACGATCGATCGGAACAACCGTAAGCATAGAACCTTGACGACACGCTTTTCGGAAGCATTTTGGGTTTGCGACGCGAAACATTAGCCGTACCCCCACATTCCTCAACGGCTTGATTTGAGTCTATTTAGCCCGCCTTGTACCAGGAGTCTTCGGGCCCTGGGCACAGTCGTAGTCATCCCCGATCAAACCTAAATCTACCTTGGAGGGTACGATGATATTGCCTGTTTGTGACCGCTACACAACCTGGTTGTCCGCCACGCGAAAGTCTGTTGCCGCCCTGGCTGTGCTGTTGAGCAGCGTGGCCGGCACCGTAGCTCAGGCCCCGCTCTCAAGCGCGGCCCAAAACAATCGCCAAACCCCGCTGAGCGTGCTCGCGGGCACGGCGAAGTTGGTCGAGCATTACAACCCCAACCAAAAACTGAGACTGGCCTTTGCTCTGAAGCCTCAGCATCTTGATGAGGAGCGGCAACTGGCTGCGCAACTACACGATAAGAAGTCGGCACAGTTCCACAAATTTCTGACCGCGGACCAGTGGAAGGCCCGCTTTGCGCCCTCGGCGCAGGATGAACAGGCCGTGGTCGACTGGGCACGGAGCCAGGGCCTGACGATCACGCATCGCTATCCCAACCGACTGTTGGTGGACGTCGAGGGGACGGCGGGGACCATCGAGAACGCGCTCGGCATCACCATCAACAACTACGCGATCAGCGGCAAACCGTTCTTCTCGAACGACCGCGAACCGATGCTTCCCGCGAACCTGGCTTCGACCGTTTGGGCGGTGCAAGGGCTAAACAATTTGGAGCAGGAACGCCCGGTCTCCAAGCGCTTTCAAGTGCCTCAGCGTCCTGAGTATGTACCCGGACCAGCGGTGGCTCAGGGTCCAGCCCAGCACGGTGATGCGGATGCTTCCAAGCTTCCTGCCGGACTGAGGAAAGCGAAGGGCCAGAACCGCTCGGGGCAGACCGCCAAAGTTCTGCCTCCCATCACACTAGGAGCATACGATCCCACCGACATTTACAGCTCCGAGGCCTACGATTACAACGCACTCTATGCCCAGGGACACTGCTGCAACCCGCTGGGCAATCCGGGCCAGACGCCGCCGCAAACGTCGATCGCAATCGCCACCTTCGACAGCACGGATCTGAGCGACATTGCCGGGTTCCACACCCAGTATCCTTACCTGGCCTACAACGTTCAGCTCTTCAACATCGACGGGACGCCTTCGCCGGTGGGAGAAGGAACGATGGACATTGAGTGGTCGACGGCGATGGCGAACAGCTTCGGCAGCTACGTGGACACCGCAAAGGTGTACGCCTACCAGGGCGCCAACTACAACAACGTGACGATCACGGATGTGTATAACCACATGCTGTCCGATGGCTACGCTCGGGTGTTCAGCACCAGCTGGGCGTGCGCCGAACAGATGAGCGTTCCGGGAGCTGGAGACTGTTACGCAGCTACCATGAACGCCCGCGATTCCATCCTTCTCAGCATGGTAATTCAGGGCTGGACTCTGGTGGCGGCTTCGGGGGATGAAGGTGCCAGCGCCACGTGGTGCGGCGCGGCGGACGGTGTGTTCTACCCTGCATCGGATCCCAACGTGGTGGCTGCGGGCGGTACGACCTTGTCGCTGTCTTCGGGACCGATTTACAACTCCGAAGTGGGATGGAGCGGTGGCCCCGATGGCTGCTCCTCGAATGACGGCGGCAGCACGGGCGGGTTCAGTAACTATTGGGCCCCTCCGTCATATCAGTCGGCGCTGGGCTTCGGGAGCCGTGCGGTTCCAGATATCGCCCTCAACGCAGATTGGTACAACACGCCGCAAAACTTCTTCGACGGAGGGGCTCTGTCGGGGAACGGCGGCACCAGCATCGTGGCACCGGAAATGGCCGGCTTTTTCGCTCAAGAGAATGCCTATCTGCTGAGCTTGGGCAACATCTGCGGCTCCGGCTCGAGTCCATGCGCTCCGATGGGCAACGTTAACTACTACATCTACCGGGATGGCCTCTATGGCGCCCCGCACTTCCCGTTCTATGACATCACTTCGGGATGTAACAACAACGATGTTACCGCGTTCTATGGATTGGGCTATTATTGCGCCGGGCCAGGCTACGACGAAGTCACCGGCTGGGGGTCGGCCAATATGCTGCAGCTGGCTTGGGGGATCAACTGGTACAGTTCACCGGCCATTGGTTCGCCATCGGTCAACTTCACAGGGCCGGCGGTCAACACCTGGTACAACAGTGAGCAGGTCGTGAGCTGGACCGTCACCGACAACGGCGGAGGCTACCCACCGACCGGCGTTGCTGGCTTTACCCAAGGCTGGGACTCGATTCCGAGCGACGTTTATAGCGAGCCGACTCCGGGATCGGGTAACTCGTTCTACAGCGGTCCGCAGTTCCCGAACGCGACGAGTGGGTGGCTGGACTTCGTCGACTACGCCGTGAGCCAGGGCTGCCACACCGTCCACGTGCAGGCCTGGAACAACATGGGTTCCACGGCTGGCGATATGACGTACGGCCCGGTGTGCTACGACACGATTGCTCCCGTTACCGCGGTTAGTTTGAGCGGTACGTTGAGTGGCGGCATCTACATCTCACCCGTCACGGTTACGCTCTCCGCGAGTGACAGCGGCAGCGGTGTCGCTGCGACCTACTACCAGATCGACGGCGGAGCTACGCTGACTTATGGCGGTCCGTTCTCAGTGCCAGCTACGGGAACACACACAATTGTCTTCCACAGCACCGATGTGGCCGGCAACGTGGAAAGCAACAAGAGCACCTCGTTCACGATCAAGTCGCTCACCTCGACGTCGCTGACAGCCTCGGCGAATCCAACCACGTACGGCGTTAACGCGACCTTCACGGCCACCGTAACGCCAGCGTTTGGCGGTGCGGCCACCGGAACTGTGACGTTCAAGAATGGCGCAACCACTCTGAGTGCAGTTGCGCTCATCGCCGGCAAGGCTGCCTACACCACGTCAACTCTTGCGGCGGGCGCTCATTCCATTACCGCGGTATACGGGGGCGGTGGCAAAGATGTGGCCAGCACTTCGGCCGCACTGGCGCACACCGTGAACAAGGCTGCAACCTCGACCTTGATCACGTCATCGGTGAACCCGTCTTCGTTCGGACAGTCCGTCACGTTCAAGGCGACGGTGAAGTCCAGCACGACGGGCACGCCTGCTGGAACGGTGACGTTCAAAGATGGGGCTACCAACCTGAGCACGGTAGCGTTGGTCGGCGGAATCGCGACGTTTAACACCGGCGCGCTGAGCGTTGGCACTCACTTCATCACAGTTAGCTATTCCGGAAACGTGGACTTCCTGACCAGCACTTCAGCGAAGTTGACGCAGACCGTGAAAAAGGCGAACACCACCACGAAGCTAACCTCTTCGCTGAATCCATCGAAAAAGGGCCAAGCCGTGACGTTCACTGCGACCATCACGCCTGCGTTTAGTGGGGCGCCGGGCGGCACGGTGACCTTCAAGGACGGAGCCACTACGCTGGGTACGGGCGCGGTGAACACGGTCACCAAACAGGCCATCTTCAAGACGTCGGCCTTGTCGGTGGCGACCCATTCCATCACCGCAGTTTACGGTGGAAATGTTGACTTCAACGGCGGCACTTCCACCGTGCTGAAGCAGGTCGTAAACCCCTAGCGGGGGAGGCTGTTTGGCCTGTCTTACTTGGCTGATCTTTAGGCGGACCGCACGGCGGTCCGCCTTTTTTTATGTTCCCATATTTCCCTGGCGCTGAACCGAAGGCTTATGGCTTAAGCTATGCGAAGCCATCTTTCACCTGCGATTAGGCCACTAAGGTTGCTGTATAGCTCGATGGCTTGTAATTCGTTCGGGCGAGCATGTCAAACTACTCCTTAATTATTGATTATTCGATCCATGTCGCCCAATCGACTCTCGCAACAGACGCTCCACCTTCGCCAGGCGCTTCTCGAACTCGGTTTTCTCAAGCACCCGCAGCTGTAAGTGAATCAGAGGGGCCAGTCCCGCCGCGATACGGGGATGAAGTTTGCCGGCCTAGACATCGGAAATCAGTCGGGCGACGGTGTCTCGAATAGCCATTGCGTTGTCCAGGTTGGGCAGCAGATCCAAGCCGACCCGAATCTGGCCATTTTTCTTCACGCCAATCCGCCCCAGTTCCACGGCCTTGTTGGGATTGGCATGAAAAAAACATAGTCCGCCCCTCGGTGGCAGCGGCGCGGCACGGCTTTCCACTCTTGGTTAGTGCCTTGCAGGGCGAATTAGAGGTCTTCATCGTTATCTTCTTTCTAGCATTTGTTGGCGGTGACGAGCGAGACGGCGCTCGTATTCCTGCACAAGTTCAGGGACCCTTGCGATCGCTCGGTGACGTTCCTGTCCTTACCGACTATCTGTACCTCGAAAACATGTATCTTTCCGAGCCGACGAAATCCATGGACTGGACACGTTTGTTTCATTTCAGCCTCGAAGAACTCTGCTGAGGCAACAAACGTGGAGTTCCTGCAGTTGCATTTGGCCGGCGACTCCCGCCTTTTGATTTCGGCCACCTGCTGTTCAAGCTTTTCGAGCCGTTTCCGCGGGTTTCCTGACATGGTTTCGGTCCGTGACGAGCGCCCGGCGAGGGACGAGGACGCTCATAAAACCATCGTAGATCACTGGGTGCAGATTGTTGATCTGACTTCGGTAACAACGGCGGGCCATTGGGGACTAGGATGCCAACGGGGAGCGGAAGAGCTTTGCCGCTCGGTCATCTCGCAGGCTGGCACTACTTGCCTTTTTCTCTTGTTCGAGTCAGCAGACGATGAAGATAGCTAGACCCGTCCTTTTCATATTCACTAATTCCACCTCTGAGAAGGAGCTCGCAAATCTGGGCCAGACTTCGGCCTTCCTTTCTGGCGATCTGCAGCAAGGCAGTTTTGACCTCACCAGACACTCTGAATCCGATGCGTTCGTCTTTTGCGGTCATGACTTTGCGCGGATTCTAGACCTTCCATCCGCGCCTAGCAAATGACTTTTTCCTTGACGCAGTATCCACAATGGTTCACACTGTTGATACATGTTCAACATTGTTGGTCTTTCAAAGAAAGGAATTGCGATGAAACAAGGGAATCCCAAGAAGTCTGATCTGGTCGCCGAAAACTTGCGTTTCGCTAAGAACGTCATATCGCAGAGCTTGTCGCGTGTCTTGCTCGATCAGTTGCGCCAAATCACACGCAATTTTTCATTCTCGCTACGCTTTGGCGACCTTCTTCTTCTGAGCGGAGGTTGGTACGTGACCCACACGGGTCTGAATCGGTTAGCCAAACGTTGTCGTTGCTCTGGTATTCAGGTCCAGCCGGTTCGCCAGTTGTCTGATCAAGCAAGCAACCGGTACACGTTTCGGGCCACGGTCTACAAGTCAGCGCGCTGTCGGGGCTTCGTTGGTTACGGTGATGCAGATCCCAACAACGTCTCGTCGCGAGTGCATGGCGCCGAGTTGCGTGTTGCAGAAACTCGCGCAGTTAACCGTGCACTGCGCAAGGCCTATGGAATCGGCATCTGCTCGGTCGAGGAGATCGGGTCCCGAGCGGAACCATCCCTGCCGTCTCAAGAGCCGAAGAAGTTGCCCTCACAACCCATCAACGGGAACGGCAGCGGTCGCACAGTCCGCGATCGCCTTTGCCAAGTCATTCGCCAACATCAACTCGATCCCAATCTGGTTAAGTCCTACGCCACTGACTTCTGCGCGGTAAAAACGCTTCGAGACGCTACCCGGGAGCAGGTCGAGAACTTTGTCACTCACCTTGCTGACTGGGCTGAGAAGGACCGCAATGCCCTGCTCTGCCAGCTAAATAGCTACCTGGGTCAGAAAGAAGGTGCCGCATGAAACGCCAGATCACAGGCTTGCACGCCGCTGATCGCTGTGCCTCTGGCCAGTTACCCGACGGAGTCTTACTGGTTCGGGTGCAACGAGTCCAGTTTCGTCGGCAGGCCCCAAAGCCCTACTACACGGTGGCTCTGGCAATTCTTGAACCCAGTCGATTTTCTGGCCGTACCCTTTCGAGCCGGCTCTATTGCAACCCGAAAGCCCTGTGGAAGCTGAACTGGTTTCTGCGCGACTTCGGCTACGACACCGAACTGCTCGGGCGCGACGAGGTGGGCGAAGCGCAGCTCGTAGGTCTGAAGGGCGTAGTCAAGATCAGTCACGTCCTTTTCAACGGCGCTTCCTGGCTCCGGCTCGACGGCTTCGCTCCTGCCGATCGCTGGGAAGAACTCTCACCGGCAAATCTGGACAGTCCACAGGTGGCCTGATGATCTACAGCTACACCCAGATCAGCCAATACCTGACCTGCCCCCGCCGGTATCGGCACCGCTACCTCGATGGCTGGAAGCAGAAAGATACTCGCCCGGCGATGCTCTTCGGCCGCGCGTTCGAACTGGCTCTGGGCGCCTACTTTCGGCGGGAAGATCCAGGGGACGTACTGTTTCGCGAATGGTCCGTTTACAAAAATCAGGGTCTGCAGTTCTGGAACCATGACACGTGGGACCGGATGCTCGAGCGAGGGATCATGCTCCTCATTCGCTTCTGCCAGGACAACCGCATCCAGGTTCACCAACCCGGGCGCAACCTGCAGATCAAGTTCACGCGGCCGCTCGGAAGAAACGAATTCGTCGCCTACATTGACGGTATCGGGAAGCTCGATGGCGTTCGCTGCCTGCTGGAATGGAAGACATCCTCAAGCAGCTATCAGGAGCAGCCAGAGGGGCTGCTGGCTCTCGATCCGCAGCTCGTCTGCTATTCATGGATGACCGGAATCCCTGAAGTCGCTCAGGTGGTGTTCGTTCGCAAGCGGCAGGTTGAGGTTCAATACCTCCACACCACGATTACCGAGACGCAGCGTCAGGAATTCGGTCGATTGGTGGAGGACACGATCCGGAGAATCGAGTCCGCACAGTTCCTTCCCCACAGTGGGATTCGTTTCCCGCAGAACCCGTGCAGCAGTTGCCCCTACGTGGGACTCTGTTTGGGAAAGCAAGAAATGGCTGACGCAAACCTGGTGCGGCGCCCCGGAGCTGAAGATTTTGGTTGGCTTGACGAGCTTAATTACTAAGAATCCGCCCATGTTGCCCAAGCTTAATCGCCGGCGAGCCATGTTCGTGCTCACGAAGATTGACGAGATTCTGGCGTGGGAGCGGCGAAAAGAGGCGGAGCGGGATACCCGGTGGGTCGAACTCGGGCGCTACCTGTGTGAGGTGAGGGCCGGACAGTACTGGAGGCTGGAAAAGGTGAAGTGTTTCGACGAATTTCTAGAGAGGCGTTTCGCAGAGTCAAGGAGGAAGGCGTACTACCTAATGTCGATTCACGAAAACCTGCCACCGCAAGCGAGAAAGGAGCTGAAGGAAGTGGGCTGGACCAAAGGGTTGGAGCTGGCCAAACTGGCGAGGAGGGATGGGCAGCACTTCGATTGTGCAACCTGGTTGCACAAGGCCCGTCACATGCCGAAGGAGGACTTCAAAAAGGAGGTCGAGCGGGAACTGACGGGGCGGGAAACGGAACCGTGGGAGATTATTTACTTCAAACTGTACCAGAGCCAGATGCCAGTCATTGAGCGGGCGATCGAGACGGCGGCTCTGATGCTGGGAAGCGACCGGTCCCGCGGCTATTGCCTGGAAATGATCTGCGCGGACTTCCTGGCGGGGGCCAATCTGGACAACGGAGATCCGGAGACGCTGCTGTTCTCGATGACGAGGTTCTTCAGGCTCTTGCCCGGAGAGCAGAGGCAGGCATTTCTGGGAAGCTTGAGTGAGAAGGCATCATGAGCCCGATTGAGCCAAAGCCCGTGCGCTTGCGGTTGGATCCGGTTTCGTACGAGAGGCTGCGGCAGCAGGTGCTGCGCCGCGATAGCTGGCGATGTCAATTATGCGGTACGATGTCGAACCTAGGAGTTCATCACCAACAATTTCGCAGTCACGCCGGCCAGGATGCCGAAGAAAACCTGATCACGCTCTGTGCTACGTGCCATGTATCCGTCCACGGCCATGCGGGATAAGTCGTTTCGGCTGTTATGCGCTACTGGTCACTAGGAAGACCTAGTACCGTGACCGCGTAATGTGGTTTCTTTTGTAGCCGAACTTCAATCGTGCCTGTTTGCGAGTGAAACGCCAGTCGATAGTGATCCGATCACGGTTCATTCTCCGCCCCCAAGCCCTGGTTTCTCGCAGCAGATCGCCCAGCGACGGGATTCTTCGCTGTCCCAAACACTGCCGGGAGAAGAGGCTGATTTCGATCTCTGCCTGATTGAGCCAGCTGCCGTGTTTCGGCGTGTAGTGGACGGTGAACCGGTCCCACAGCCAGCCTCCCGCCTTCTCGCCATACCGCTCCACTACTGCCTTGCGGGTGTGGGAACTCAGATTGTCCATCACCAAATGGATGGTGTCGGCTGCTGGATAGTGTTCCGCAATCTCCAGCAGATAGTCGGCGAACTCGGGCGAAGAACGGTCCGGAGTCACGCGGGGATAATGCCGTCCCGCCTTCGGCTCCACTCCGCAAAACGCATTGGCCGTGCCACGGCGTTCGTACTCACTGTCTCGCCGAAGAGTTCGGCCCGGATACATGGGCCGGGGCGGGCGCAGATCGGCGTGCAGAACCACGGGCTTTTCATCGATGCAAACCACCGGTTCCTCCTCCGAGAGTGGCTTCTCATACAAGGCCAGCACGTCTTCCATGCGGGCGATGTACTCCCCGTCCAGTTCGCCCACGCACCACATTTTTTTCCCGCCACGGCTTCAGATCATGATCCCGGAGCAGAATGCGGATCGTCTCCCGACCTACCTGCGGCACCAGCTTTCGCTTTACCGCTTCCTGAGCGATGAGTCGAACGCTCCAACGCGCCCTGCCGGCCGGCGGTTGGCTACACACCATAGCTATGATCCTTTGGCTCTGGCCCGCGTCCAACACCCGCGGCTGGCCCGGACGCGGCTTCTCATACAACGCCGACTCCAGTCCCTCTTCCTCGTAACGCCGGGCAATCGCCCGCACGGTCTTGGGGGCCACGCCCAGATGACTCGCCACCTGTGCCGCCGTCTCTCCCTGGTGGAGCTGACGCAGGATCAACGCCCGTCGCAGTACCCGTGCCGACTCCCGCCCCTTGTTCAGCATCTCAGCGATTTGCTCCCGATCCCGCTTCCCAATCTGGACACGCACACGATGATAGGTGGTTTGCATGTCCACACAGTGCGCCCCACCTTTGTCATTCTCCGAGTACCTTGATAGGTACATCTTTATGCGGTCGTAGAACTAGTTGCGGCAGAGAATGGTCAGATCAACCTTCGGATACACAAAGACTTCCTACGCCGCGCCGAAGGCTACTTCTGCAATAAGGTAACCTTCAAGGACGGCAACTTCGCTGGCGGGCGTGGTGAACGTTCGGGATGTTTTCAGTAGGCCGATTTCAGGCGGATCGCGAAGGAGTCCGCCTTTTTTTTACAACTAGCGCGGAGTTGTACCGTGTTCGCTGTAAACTATTTTATAAACGCTTCATTCGGCGGCTCATCGTCGTACGGGCGGAACTCTGAAACAGAGCGCGGAACCGATAACAACGCTGATCCAACGGCGCGGTGCAGTTCCGGCAATGAGGAACCAGGCACTGATGTGCAAGGAGGTGCAGCAGCATCGAAGTAGGCCTTTGCTGACGATAGCGGTCCCGACCTACAACCGGGCATGGTGCTTAAAAGACCTTCTCGCCGTGCTCGCGAGTCAGCTTAAAGATGAGCCCCGAGTGGAGTTGATCATCTCGGACAACGCTTCTTCGGACGAGACGCCATCACTAGTGCAGGACTTTGTGGCCCAAGGGCTTCCCGTTCGCTACCTTCGGAATCCTGAGAATATAGGGCCCGACGCGAACTTTCTCCAATGCTTTGAGGAGGCCCGGGGGAAGTACGTGTGGCTCTTCAGCGATGACGATCTAATCATTCCCGGGGCCCTGGCTAAGATTCTCGTTTATTGCGAGGCGGCCGAATACGACCTTATTTGGGTAAGCGCCTATCCCTTCAAACAGATTCACGAACCTCGCGCGGTTGAGGCGGGCGATGACGTGATCACCATTTCAGATGCCAGAGAGTACGCCAAGCGTGTCCACGTTTTGTTCACGTTCATCTCAGGCAACATCATCAATAAGGACCGCGTGTTAGCGGCTAATCCGACGTCTTTTTCTTCTTTGGTCGGAACGTGTCTGATACAGCTGGGGTGGACTTATACGGCACTGAACGGATTCGTGCGGGGACTCTACATCCGAGAAAAACTGATTGCGGTGCGGGAGAACAATACCGGGGGCTACAAACTATTTCAGGTTTTCGGACCTTCCCTGGCGAGGATTACGAAGAACTGGGTGAAGTCCGCCAGTGTCCGTGGGATTGTCATGAACGGAACAGTCCAGCGCTTCTGGCCTCTCATGTTGCTCAGGTATAAGAAGTGCGCAAAGGACTTCGCTCAAGAAGCCGGGCCCCAGGCCGTCTTGACTCCCGTTTTTGGGGACAATGTTCGGTATTGGGCCTTCGCTTATCCGGTCATCGTGCTGCCATCCTTGCTCGCTGCAGCCTGGGTTTTTGCTGGCCGGGTTCTAAACCGCGTGGACAAAGCCGTGGGATTCGTCATGCTTAGCTGCCGCGACAATACCGGTGGCGGTTGATCGGTTATTTTGAAAGTTTGCTTCGTTTCATCGAACCTCTAACTGTTTTAGCTTCCTCGCACTTCCGTTTTTCGCTTGCCGATTGTTTTTCCCTGGTGAAGTCTCTTTCATTACCCTTCTCCTGTCCCTAATATTGCGGTTTGTGCCGCGACAGGGTATTCTGCGTGATCATCTGAAGGCATTACGTGGATGCTGGCGCTTTGAGCCAAAGCGGGTTTCCGTTCCGGAGGCCGGGTAGACGGCAGATTTGCAGCTTCCTTGATCGCAACACAAATGAACTACTCGATGCTTTTGAGCCCGCGGAAATTTTACGCTGCAATAAGGCGAAGAGTCGTCCAACGCCTAGCCGTGATTCAAGCAGTGCAGAGGGGCAAGCGGAGATTCGGAAACGATCCGAACTTCCGCCCAGATCTTGTTCCGGGTTTTTTTGTTCCGCGCTTAGTCGAGTGTCAGGCCGATCGGGTTATCCTAGAGCGAATCATTGCTGCGTATAAGAAAGCGAAGGCCACTCAGAAGAGCGCAGGTGAGGCGTTCAACGTCAGCAACGAGTGGCTTTCAATTTATGAGCGGAACCTCGGACCGGTGATGAAAGCTCTGCTTACCGAGAACGTTGGTGAACTGCAGCGAATGTATCAGAACTTTTTTAGGGATCCATGTAGTACGGGCCTGGTGGGACTTCCGATCAACATTCCCAATCTTCTTTCGGGAGGAGCGATCAAACAGAAATTCAGGGAGTACATCCTGTGTGATGTACTGCATCGGTACGACCTATGGAAGAGTCGGACAGGAAACAGATATACCGCCGCCGCCTTATCGGCACCATTAGTGGGAAATCCTTGCGGTTACACGATGGACGGCATTTTCATCCGGGGAGGAGCGGATTATCAGCATTATTATGCTCACGCTATAGGCAAATTGATAGGTCCAGGCAAGGACCATACTGTAGTAGAGCTCGGCGGAGGTTTCGGAGGACTTGCCTATTACCTGGTTCGGGACAACCCGCTGGTAACCTATGTGGACTTTGATCTTCCTGAGGCGACGGCTCTTGCCTCTTATTATCTCATGCGGTCGTTGCCAAATGTGCCGATTCACCTCTACGGCGAGGTGAAACTGGCGGCGGAGGTTCTTGCAACACCCGGTGTTGTCATCATGCCGAGTTTCGAGATCGCGAAGATGCCGCCAAAGTCAGTTGCTGTATCGTTCAATTCCTATAGCCTTGCGGAGATGTCGCCTGCGACAATCCGCGTTTACATTGACGAGATCACGCGGATCACGAGCCGCTACTTTCTGCATGTCAATCACAATAGGAATGCGGTGCTGAGTGCAGATAGATTCGGCGTCGATGAGCGCGGCTTCAAGTTGGTGAACCGGGAGCTTGCCGGATGGACCCTGGGAATCAACCCGGATTCGGATGAGTACGAGTATCTCTACAAGGCGTCGAAATGACGATTGCACGCCGCCGGTTCCGACTTTAAGTGGTACGATGCAAGCCTGCTATAGAACCTGAGAAGCCCGGGGGTGTCCTTCTTGCGGTTTGCCTAGTGAATGGCTATTCTGACTGCCGACAAGTCGTCGACGCGGGACCAAGTTCGAGCCGCGCATGCGAGAGCAAAGAGGGCCTTTGATTCGGAGCGAAGACACTGTGAAGGGAGATCAAAAAACGGGCGCCGGTTTGATGAACAGACGCGGCTTCCTTCAGAAGGTGGGCCTGTTGACTGTTGGTTCGGCCTTCGGGTGCTCCCTCATGGGGTGCAATTCCGAACTCTCGATACCCTGCCTGGGCCCAGCTCCGGCGCCGGTGCCTGTGCCGGGAATGACTTACATCCGGGCATCAGAGATCGGGTGTGCTCTCGACTGCGACCTAAGAAACGGGCGCAACAAGCACACTGGCGGCACCGCTACAGACGATGGACCGCGCATCAATGCGGCGATGGCTGGCGCGAGCGCCGGCAATCCGATCACGCTGATCATTGACGGAAGCGCGCTGATCTCGGGCTTGTTCCTCCCGGCCGGTGGGCATTGGGGCATTGCGGGTCTGGGGTGCGGCACCGGATTCTTTGTGAAGGCGGGGGCCAATAATGACGCCATCCACAATGGACCTCCCAATGCGGCCGTACCGTGGCAACCGGGACCACCAGCACCCGCTAGAGGCAGGAACGTTTCGCTCAGTAACTTTACGGTGAACGGCAACCAAGGGAACGGTTTTGATGGAGATTCGACAAGCGGAATGCGATTGGGCAGCGCAGTAGCCTGGTACTGCGGCATCAACCTGATGAACCTGGACAACATTACTATTGAAAAAGTGGTTATCGTGAATAGTCCCGCATTCCACATGCGACTTTCGAACGTTGGCCATGTAGCTGTATCCGGGTGCGTGGTGAAGAGCCATGGCTTGGGAACGGACGGAGTGCATTTCGATGGGCCGGCGAACGACCTTACGATTTCGAATTGCAACTTCACGACGGACGACGACTCGATCGCGCTGAACTGCCCGGAAGGCTACTCGGGAAACATCTCGCGAGTCGCGGTTAGCAACTGCATCTTCAACAGCTGGTCGCTGATGCGGCTGTATACGACGGACGGGAGTCCATACAAATACAGCATCGATACGGTGAGTGTCACGAATTGCACCGGCACGCTTGCGGAAGCAGCTTTTCTGATCGGTACGGTCAATGGCAGCCTTCCGAATTCGATCGACTCTTTGACCATCTCGGATTGCAGGCTGTCGGCTCCGACGATACTGGGTGTCGCGGAAAACTTCGGAAAGATCGTGCTTAGAAACGTCGTCTTCATTCCGAACCAATCAAGGGTCGCCTGGGTGTCACCGCAATTTAACGACGTCTGCGGGTTTATGCGACCCTCCCCACTGTATGGCAACGTCACTAGCGTCGGATCGAGTCTCACTTTCGACAATTGCAGCATCGTCCGAATTGGGAATATCGGAGTTCCGGCCTCGATCCTCGCGAGCAACTCGAGGATCGAATATCTGGCGTTCAACGGGTTTGAGCTGCAGGATGCGGGAGTTTACCCCCCGATGCCAGAGCTGCTCGACATCGGCATGGGATCGATCGGGCAATTGGTTCTGCAGTCCGTGAGCAGTATCAACATCGTGGCTCCCGCGTCAGAGGGCGGATTCTCCAGCATTGGGACTGTTTCCGGGGCAGGCGTGCTGGCAACAGGCTGGGAGTTTCCCGATGCGGTGATGGCAGAGGGAGTACCCTACATTTCGGCGAGCACGGGGTTGCCTTCAATAAAGAACAATGGTCAGGTCGAGCCTTATCCGCAACCTTGATTCGCGCCTTTTCAACGAGACAGTGTTCCTCAACCTCCCGCATGGACCAGGCGGTCTCTTGGTCCAGCTCAAGGCGCAGTAGACAGGAAAGATCGCGAGGGCGCGCTTACATTGAATTGCATGGCGATCGCGGCGTCGACTGTGACGTTCGCGGTGCCGTTTATGCCTGGGGCCCCGCTGACGGTTGCTGTTATGCTTTGGCTGCCGGGAGTCATCAGAGTGACGCCGTCGGTAAATGTGTGGGAGCCGGCATCATTCGGCGTGAAAGAGTAGCGTGGTGGAAGGATTGCTTTGCTATCGGAACTAGTGAATACGATGGCGCTGTTGATGACTGTGTCCCGGCTCTGGCCGACCACTGAGGTAACCGTAATGGTGAAAGATGAACCTGCGGTTGCGCTTGAGGGAGCGGTGATGTCGAGCGTCGCGTGAGTGCCGCAGCCGAACGTCATTAATCCTGCCATAGCTGGACTCAACGCCCATAGCCGCAGCGCGGTCAGTACACTGCGTGGTCCACGACGGGCGGATTTACCTGAACGTCTCGCATCGACGAGTACACTTGCATTTGCGTTGGACAATTTATCCTCAATCTGCCCGCTGTGGCGCCCGACAGCAGGACCATCCTACGGGGAAATAATCACACACCTCGCGGCTTGGCCTCTATTGCGGGGCGTCGTGGAGGGGCTTACCCAAGTGGATATCCATCCCCACCATGGGACCGTAAACGTTGATGCCGTAGTTGATGAATTTCGGCTCGGACAAATAACCGTTCGAAATGTGCATGTAGTTCATACCCGCCGAGACCGAGTACCGGGAATCGAAGTGATAACGCACGCCACTTCCAATGTTGTAACTGAACGTGAGGTCTTGTCCCTGGGCATACGCTACACCCAAGGGTTCCTTCGCGTTAATGTACCCGATGCCGCCTCGTTCGTCGAAATAGGGTACGAACTTCCAGTTGCGGTGGACAAAATTCCGCCTGATCCCGAAGATGAAAGCAAAATAGTGAGTTTCGGGCCCCCGTGGAATGAGCGTGACGGAACCGCTAAAGGTGAAATCAAAGTTGCCGCGGAAAATCCAAGGGCCTCCGACGTCGTTCACGTGCCAGCGCAAGGAAGCAATCGCGGGCACCAAAGTATATTTCAGGGGCGTCATGTTATAGCCCCCGCCCACGGCAAAGTCGTAGATGAAGGGAATGTTGATAGGATGCCATCCGGTTTCAAAGGAAAATTCGAGATTATTCTTGTGATAGACGCTTTGATTGGTGTAAATGGGTTTAGAGGGCCGAACAATTTTGGCGTGCGGTGTTGAAGCCTCTCTTGCTTTTTTTTCATCGTCGTCGTGAGTCGGTCGCTCTGATTGATGCCACTCGGACTGGGCCAATCGTGCTGGGCCGGAGAACCAGGCGCTACAGCGAGTCGGTGACGCGCACAACTCCGCGAGAACAGTAGAGGGTTGTAACAGCACAATCTCAGCCGGAAACTGGTTTGCGGGCCGTGAGCCTTGACTGCTCGTCCCAAGGGGGCTTTGCGGAGTGGCGTTTTGTAGCCAGCGATCGGCCCGTACGATCTCTTGCCAAGCCTGGGGCTGCTGATCGGCGATCGATTGCGTCCGAGATCCGGTCAATTGAGCTGCTGCGCCAGCCACAGAGTCAGTTGCTAACATTAGAGCAGCCAGGCGGAAGGAGGCGCGCATTGCCCGCCCAAACGAGACAGTTCGAGGCTTCAGCATGACCGAGTCCGGCCAGGCACGAGGCTACAGGTGCCTTTCGGATGCAACAGCCGATGCCATTCCTTAAATCCTATGAAAAGACGATTGCTCATTAACGTGAAGTACGCGGACCGCGGACAGCCAGAAAGCCATTAGAATACAAGAGGCATGTGGGATGGCGTCAAGGTGGTCGTCCGAAAGGAGCTTGCGGGTCAGGCTACCTTCACTAGTTGCGGGGTATGGCCGAGGCGCCTTCGAATGATGGCAGTCAAGGCATCAAATCGTTTTTCGCCGAGAAGATAACCCAGGAAAAAATACATATGGAATAGAGGGTACCTGGCAAAGCCCATTCGTCCGTATTCGCGGTACAACCTGTAAAACTCCCTCAGGGGCAAGGTCAATTGATCTCTGATGTAGGGATAGAAATAGTTGGCGTAATCGTGGATTACATCTTCCACGACGTCGATGCCGCGTGTTTCCCTGAGATCTCGGATGATTGACAATGCCCCACTGATCATGTTCAGGCGAGCCTGCGCGGTATAACTTCCGGGGACATACTTCCCCTTTTCTTTTGTGCTGCTTCCGAACTCTGGTTTGCCGGCTCGGCAGAGTACGAGCACTTTGGGAGAGCAGACTGCGGTCTTGTCGAGCAGGACGCTGGCAGTGAGGTGCAACTGATAGTAGAGCGTCCCGTCAAACTTGCTGGTGGCAGCGGCATTGGCGCTGTCGCGATGTACGATGTATCCGGCGATGACACCGGATCGGCGAAACGCAAAACGAATCGAAGGGATGCCGGCGGGGAATTCTTTTTCTTCATTGAACCAGCGGATTTCTTGGTTCACCTTCTCCGGCGTATCGTCGAACCACGCGTAGCTTTTCAGGACGAGGCCAACATTCGGGTAGCGCTGGATCATGCTGGCCGCATTTTCCAGCGCGCCCCCGCACATGAGGTCGTCATTTCCCATGAAAAAGCAGAATTTGCCCGATGCTTTTTCGACCAGGTTGCGGATGTTGCCATCGTAGCCAAGGTTCTCGTCATTTTCGAAATATCGCAGCATTCCCGGGAATCGCGACTGGAAGTCATGCACGATGGTGGCGATCTGCTGACGTTCGCGAGACATGTCTTCACAGATGACGACTTCAAAGTCGCGAAAATTCTGAGTGAGAATTGACTCCAGGAGGGGAGTGAGATGATGCGCCCGGTTATAGGCCGGGATGCAAACGGAGAAAAGTGTACGAGTCTGGGTCACGCCTTATCCCATGTACCTGTTTGGAAATTAAAAATCCGGATGGGCTTTGCCGGAGCGCCGGCCACGATCGTATTGGAAGGAACGACGCCACGAACTACGGAATTTGCGCCGATGATTGCACCTCTGCCAATTGTAGCCGGGCCGACAATGACTGCGTTGTCGCCAATCCACACATTCTCGCCGATAGCAACGGGTCCCCCGCCGCCCAGCAGTCGATGTGCAGGGGGTTGCTCCGGGCTGCTCTGTGGTTCCCCTTTGTATATTCCATGATTATGGTCAGAGACGTAAATCCTGCTGCCGAAAAGACAGTGGCTGCCGATTGTGATGGTGGCGATAGAGGAGATATGGACTCCATCAGAAAAACAGACGTTGTCGCCAATCGTTATCTGGGGATGGAAGTCCTGCGTCCGATAGGACGTGACGGCCTCCAGCCAGAGATTGCGCTCGGCGTATACGCCCTTTCCAAAAGAAATATGGCGTCCACCGATGACCCGGCAGCCGGGTCCGAGGTGCAGGCCGGGAGCTTTAAGCAAGAAGGCCATGATGGAGCTGGTCAGTCCATTCCAGGAACGAAGAGCAATAAGCAGCAGCGCAATTCCAGGGGGATTTCCTTCAAACCGTCTGGAGATCGCGGTCCGGATGTTCTTCATTGGCGGGTGACTGATCTTGGACTTTGCATCAATAGTAACCCACGGGACTGTGCAGAGCGAAATTGTCGGGATGCAATTTTCAATAACGACAACGGAGGAGACGGAACGAAAAGACCTCCGTTGGGAAAACGGGCGCATAGTCTTTACGGGAAACCAATGAGGGGCACTGTTTGCGTGGAAACAGGTGTGGCGTCAGTCTCCGTTATTCGCATCGATGAAAGACTAGGAGCACTCAGCCATGCGGCAGAGTTGGTCAGCTAGCACTTGGGAATGACGCATCTGCGGCAGACGTGTCGGGGCTAGGCTTTGCCGGAATCCATTGTGCTTGATAGAATCTCCGGTTTGCCTGAGATCGTTTCCTGATCTGATCCCCGCAAAAACCACACAGTAGCCACAAATAGCATGGCAGTCGCCAGGCACTTGGCCGAGAACAGCGGCTGCATCAGGATGCTGCGCGGGAGTTGCGTATAATCCGTTCCTTGTGGAAGCAGAATGGTCCAGATGCAGAACGACAGAAAAGTCAGTAGCAGCGGTGCGCGCGGAACGGGCTGCGCATACGCGACAAGCCTGAGGATGGCGAAATAGGCGAACAAGAGCAGAACGGCGTAGTGCTCCCAGGATTTTGGCAGCGCGAGCAGCGTGGCTACCAGACACAGACCGAACTCCAAATCGCCGGTAAGACGCCCACCGCCTCGGCGGGCTGCCACGTACAGTGCCCCAACCAGGACGAATACGCCGGCGACAACGCCCAGCCCGCGCGCTAATGCGGGCGAGTTGGTTAGGGCTTTGACGTAGTCGTTGGAGCTCAGCAGCCGTGCGCACAGGCCGCTCAGGCCCTGGTTGCGGTAGAACGCTCCGCCCTCGGATTGCCGCGGCAAGACTTGCGAAATGTAACTGACGTACATGCTCGGGTGGCATACGATAAGCGATACGGCGCCGAGCACAATCATGAACGCCATGGCCGCGACTACGGGCTTGAATTGCCGTTTGACTGCAAAGAACACCATGAACACCGCCGGGTAGATTTTGATGAGCACAGCCAGGGCAATGAAGAATCCAGCCCACCAGGGGCGCCCACGTCGGGAAAAGTAGAGCACGAGTGCCAGGCACAGGAACAACAGCGCGTTGACCTGTCCCAAGTACAGTGAGTAGTAGACGGGGAAGAACGAGAACGTGATCAGCAGACCGGCTACGGTAAAATCGCGCCTTGTCGTTCTCTCTTCGTCAGCGAAAAACGCCCACACGCCGGTACCCAGCGCCAGCATTCCGGCGATGCTGAATAACAGCAACGCCGGTTTGAACGGCATCAGCGCAAATGGAATGAAGCAAAACGCGACGAAGGGCGGGTAGGCGTTGGTCATCGTTTCACCCGCATCGGTCACCGCCCCGTAGATGGCCGCTTTGGCGCGGTAGTAGCCGTCTGTCCGGTAGATGTTGTGTGCTTCCCCTTCCAGGACCATGCGGCTAGCCACGTAGTACTGCGTGAAATCCAGTCCGAACTTGGGGCCGAACAAGGAACGTCCCAAGTTGAAACCACCCCAGGACAAGCACAGGGCCAAGAGAAAGAGCAGGCTGACGTCACGGGTTTTCATTGGAGGGTAACCTATCACGAAAGCGCCGGAAGCGGTGGTTACACGACAACTCGATAATTTCTCGAGTTACAACATCACGGTGACGGCTACTTCCGGCTCGATCGAGCAGGCGATCCATGTGGCATTGTTTGTCGCCCCGCACTTGACCCGAGCGCAAGCAAGCGCGCGGTCTTCCGCGCTCGGAATACCGGATGCGGCGATACGATCAGCCGGAGACTACGCTCTACGGGTGTTTCCCTGTCAAGGAAACCCGGTGTCCTCCGAGGACGCGGCAGCCAGCCCTAAGTGCAAGCCAGGAGCCCTCACTGCTGCCACGTCATTCCGGGATAAAGGCTAGGAATACGATAACCACGATAAGCATTCGCGCCGGTGATAGTCATTTGCCACACCGTCTGCGGATTGTCAGTCTGAGTTACTTCGTTGACTTGCGATGCAACCGTGAACCCGAACTGCGCGCTACTGTCGAATTCGACATTGCCGTTACTCAAAACCTCGATACTACCGCCCCAAAAAGAAAAGAAGCCAGGGGTATCTTGCCAGAGCAAGCTGGCGATTCTGGTGCTCTCGTCAATCTGGAAGATCGTGGCGCGAGTGTAGCAAGTCGTCACTGGTGGTATGGGCGGCTCGCAGGGTTGTCCATTGGAGCCGATCCGAAGGTCGCCGTCGTCGTAGATGGCCAAGGTCGTCTGAGCGCCGCTAACACTCACGACGTACGGAAAGTGTTGTGCGTAAAACCACTCGGTCGGATCACCACCCGTTAAAGTGAAGTCTCCATCTTCTCCGAGCCTCCAGATGACGTTCCCCGTGCCAGTTCCGTTGGCATAGTCAATCTTTAGAATCCAGCTCTGGTTGCGCATCGAGAGCAGCAGGTTGCCGTCAGCCGTATAGACCAGGGCATTACTGTGTGTCCAATCCGGCAAGCCAAAGAGAGCCCGGTTGACATCCAGATGATCGAAAGAGGACCACGCCCATACGACGTTTCCACTCGTGTCGATGTCCATCAGAACATCTCCCTGTACGTCCAGAGTTCCATAGTTATTCGTGGTCACGGTCTTTGTAATCTGGCCGAGGGCGATCCAATGTCCGTTGGGGAGAACCAGCATATCGTGGTGCAAACTGGTGACGGGGGGAAAAAAATAGCCGTGAAGCGGAAGCGATTGATTTATTTGATCGAGCCCGACTAAGCGAATGCTGTTGCATGCCAGGTCAACCTCCTCCAACCCGTTACCACGCATGAAAAAGAAGTGGCCATTTGGCATGGGCTTGAAGGGGATCGCTTCGCCGGGGCAGTACCAGATAACGTTGGCCTGAAGATCAGTAACGACACCCTGCAGGGGAGACTTGGAAAGGACACCTTGCGGGGAGGTCGTGTTGACGAGGCTGAGCAATTCCACACCTCCCGACGGTGAAGCGGCGGCAAGAGTCGAACTAGGGCGAGAGACGCTAAATTGGGCGAGGTCGTCCACAGGATCAGGTATAGCTCCAGTAGTGAATGTCCGGTCTTGATCGACCCATGAGCCACCTGCCCACTCTACGTGCGCTCGCATATGGTACAGGGTCTGCTGCTTCATGCCAGCGACCAAAATGTTGAGAACTTCGCCCCCGCCGGAGGTCACTGCGTCCGCGTCCGTCAAGACTGAAGTCTGTCGACCGTAGTTGGTGTCGGTGCCAAATTCAACCCAGGCGGTTAGTCCCTCGTGAAAATGGTTGATGCTGTATTGGGCAACCAGCGGGTGGGAAGTAGGGGAAATCACGGCGACAGGCGGCTTATAGTTGCCCGACCCACAACCGACTGACGCCAGAGTCAACAGAATAACCACAGCGGAGCACAGCGCTCCTCGCGAGAGCTTCACGCAAGCCTCCAGTCCCACTGGAAATCTTTAGGGAGAGCATTTTTCTAACTAGCATCGTCCTTGTCAAGATGTTTTTTGGGTATCACTGACGATCGATGGCACTAGTTCCCGCTTCCGTAAGCAGTTTTTGTACCCTGGCGGCTGAGTTTACCCATGAAAACTGAGCAGCGCGAGCGCGACCCCTCTCCTGAAGTTGCAGGCGTAATGAGGTGTCGTTTATAACCTGCTCCATTGCTCCTGCGATTTGCTCCACCGAGGTCGGATCGACGAGCAAGGCCGCATCTCCCGCTACTTCCGGCAGGGCGGTAGCATTTGCGGTCACTACCGGCGTGCCGCAAGCCATCGCCTCCAACACTGGAAGACCAAAGCCTTCGAAAAGGGAGGGGAAAATCAAGGCCCCGGCGCCACGGTAGAGGGAGGGCAATCTTGCTTCCGGAACCATGCCCACGAAATCGATACGGTGACTCACGCTATACGCTTGTATGACGCGCTGAAGCTCGACAGTAGGCTCGCCGGTGAATACAAGATGGATTCGAGGATCGAGCCCAGTTTGGCCAAAGGCCTGTACGACCCGCAACTCGTTCTTGTGCAGCCTGCGGTTGCTTACGCATAGCACATATGGGAACGGTAATCCATATGTGTCACCTTCGGGTTGGTACTCCGGGTCAACACCGCACCCGACGTTGACGACTTTTTCGGGGGATGCTCCCGACCAATCGATAATCTGGCCGCGTGTAAAGTCTGAAACAGTGAGAATCAGGGCAGCGCGATGACAGGCCCGCTTCATGATCGTCGCATAGTACAGCTGAATGAGGGGGTTTCTATTCTCGGGGAAGTAAATGTGGCCGAGGTCGTGAATTGTGAAGACAAAAGGGCACGGACAAAAAAGCGGCGTGTTATAGCCTGGAGAGAAGAACAGGTCGTTGCCAGTCAATCCTGCGAGGGCCCGCGCGAGGGCCCAACTATCCAGGGGCGCAGCGGGGTTGGACGCCAGTGGAACCGGACGATAATCGAGAGCGGCAAGGATGTGTCGCGCAAAACGACCAATGCCGTGATTGCCGATCCATCGCTGATCCGCACAGATCATGACAGGGTTGCGCGAAACCTGGCCGCAGGGCGTCGAGATCCGCGCGCTCGACCGAGCGCTCTGCGTGGGCGGCGATCATCCACTATGGGGCCACCACGGCCAGAGCGGCGGCGGTTATGGCCAGTGCCGACGCGATCTGGCTCCAGTCGCGCAGTCCACGTATGAAGGCGCCGGTGGGGAACTTGTAGGGCACAACGATCTGATCGCCAGGGTACAGCCTCAGACGGCTGAATTTTGCGCCGGTGAAAGGCCCATTGACGCTATTGGCGGCAACCACGACCCCATTCGCACGCAGCACAAAAGCGTGGCCGAAGTCGGAGTGGGGCCTACCTTTGCCCGCCATTTCGATGTAGCTCCCACTGCTCAGGTGGGAATCGAAAATGAACGACCCGGGGTTGTAGACGTTGCCCACGACCGAGACGGTGGAAGGAGGGTGGGGAATGGTGAGTCGATCGTCGTCTTCGAGTACTACGTCGGGGAAGTCCGTAAGCTGTTTGTCGGTGGGTCTAACGGGCAAGGCAACGCGTCCGCTCGCGCGAACGTCGCGAAGCTGGGAAATCATTCCTTCCTGAAGTTGAGCCAGTTGCTGAGCATCGCCACCAGAGGCCGACGCGGCAATGGACAGGCTTGTTTCTCGGATTTGCACTTCCATGTTGCGAACCAGTTCGTCAATGCTCTTCTGTTGCTCTCGACGCGCTGATTCACGGGTCAATTGCGATCCATAGACATAGGCGTTGGGTGTCAAGCCGCCGGCGCGGCGCAGGACGGAGCGGAGAGTTTCGTCGGGTTCAAGTTCATACACACCGGGGCGCTTCACCTCGCCCTCGATGATCACGTACCGACTGCGCTCGGTCTGGGGGACACTGATGTCCCGTTGAGAAAAGATGGTAACGATATCGCCCGGCTTAAGCTCCAGATTGCTCTCCTCGTCGTGCTCGAGGATTGCTTTCCGCGGACTCATAAACAGGAGCTTGGAGGTAAGGTCGATGGGATTGACACGCTGGATGGTCGCATAGTCCCAGTTGATGCCCGGAGCGTAGCGTCGCAACTCGTCAGCCACATTCCTCACAGTTCTCTCATTGAAGGTATTTTCTCCGTACCGCCGAGAGCGTTCCTGGCTATTTTCTGGTGGTGTGGTTGCGGCGGTTTTCGAGGCAGTATTGGCCGTATTCTCGGAAGGCGCCTGTTCGCTGGGCGTGCACGGAACATACGTGATATCCGTGTTGTCGGGAGAATTTGAGTCCAAAGTATCCGGCGTGGTGTCGGCGTTGGGGGTGGCCGTGGGGGTGCCCGGCGTGCTGCCCGACGCGGGGGTGGCGGGTGTGGCAGCATTGGTCGATTGCCCACTGGGCAGACATCGAAAATTACGCGGGGGTAAGATCGGATACTCAGTAGCCCGGCCATTGACCATAGTGGCACGGTCCAGCCAGTAACGGCGGGTGAGCATGGCCTGAGCATCAGGAATCAGGTCGCGAACTCGCATTCCCGGCTTCCACGGATAACGACCGGGATTGGCGACATTCCCCCGCAAGGTGACGGTGTCGTCAAAACGCGAGATGACGGAAAGCACGCGAATAATGTCGCCATCTTCGAGGGGTAGCGCCCGGGATTGCTCGTCGTAGGGAAACTCCAAAGTCTGGCGCGCCTGGTGATCGACGAGGCGGTCAACCGTCACCTTACCGGTATCGGCAAGCGTGCTCAGATCGCCGGCAATCTCAATCAACTCACTCAACGAGGAGCCCGCCTTCATTTCGTAGATGGCTGGCATATTCACCGAGCCCGAGATTGCCACTAAAGGGCCAACATGAGGGAAGTAGAGAACATCGCCTGGCTGCAGACGGACATCCTTAGACTTGTCGCCCTTGACCACCAGATCGTAAAAGTCGAAGTCTGTGATGGTTGCGCCGTCGCGCCGCACCTGGATATGCCGCAATGATCCGAGCGGCGCCGGGCCGCCGGAGGCGAAAACCGCATTGACTAGCGTGCTGAGGGAACTGATCGTGTAGGTTCCCGGGTAGCGGGCGTCGCCAACGACCAGCACCTGGATGGACCGAAGCCGACCGACGTTGGCAGTGAGATTGAAGTTCTTGAAGATCTTCGAAATCTCCTGTTTTAGATGCTGCTCCAGGTCCCCATAGTGAATGCCGGCTACGGAAATCTGCCCTACCTGGGGAATGTAAATCTGGCCCCCGCGATCGACGGATACGCGCAAATCAGCCTGAATTTGACCCCAGATCCTGACCTGCAGTTGGTCCCCTGGACCCATGATGTAGTCGTTGGGCACCTGTAGCAGGTCCATGGGAGCAAACGTACTTGGAGGTTGCTCGAATAACGATTGACCGAACAGGGGCAAGGGTCGTCCCACGGTGTCGGCAACCATCTGTTCGAACTCGGTTTCCGGCCACGGGATGGTCGTCGGTTTTCGATTCTGCGAGGGGTTGAGGGGAACTGTGCGAGGAGGGAACTGGCCGGTGTCGTAGGGGACTCTCAGCTGCGGTATGGTTCCGGTCGATGGTAGGTATTGTCCCTGTTGAGTGCCACCAAGTGCTTGAGCTTGTGCTAAACACTCAGGGCTATCAGCCTGCGACGGATCCGTGCAATCGAGCGCCACGCCCGGAGTACTGCCGCTCTGCGGTGAACCGTAGTTGGGGATTTGCGAAAAGCATATTCCAACCGAAAGAACCTGGAACAACGCAAGCAGTCGTAATTCTCGCATCATAGATTCAGGACCCACCACGACCTCGAAACTCAGCATCCAGAGCTGTCATTCTATCAACTACATCGCGATCATGACGTGGCTGTTCCCCCGCCAGAGTAGAAGCCGGGAGCATGCCAAAGCCTGCGGTACTTTCGAAACTTGTAGGTCGCCCATATCAACCCACCGACATTGCCGATGCAGCAGCTAACCACGATGCCCGTTGCCCCGTAGTAACGGCCGAAGATCAAGGTACATGTCGTCACGAGCACTGCTCCGACGAGCGAATTGACGAAAAATACCTCCTGTTTGTGTGCTCGAAGATAATAGGCTTCCGCAAAGATGATGACGTTGGTGATCATGTATAGCATCAGCATAGCGATGGAATTCGGGTCCAGCAGGCGCTGAGCGAATCGAATATGGTGCAAGTTCAGGTAGATACACCCCAGCCACGCCGCTAGGGCTCCAGCGATCGAGACCGCAAAAGACTGCCTGAGTGCCTGAAAGAATGATTGATCGAGCCGCCGGTACTCTTTGCGGGCGATCAGAGTGCCAAAGGGCGCCGATTTGGTACTTACCCAGGAAACAGCTATGTTCAGAATCGCATTCGCCAAACTGAGGGACATCCCCATCTGGCCCGCCTCGACGGGACCGCGGAAGGCAAACAGAACCGGATTAAAGAGCCAAAAAATAAAGTAACCACAGAACCAGCTCACAGCGATTCTCCACTGGAATGGCCAGACTTCCTGGTTCCACTGGATTCGATTCGTCCCGGGGTGATGCCTCAGTAGGCCGAACAATAATTTACGCTTCCCAATCAGAAACACAAGCGAGGCAGATGCCATTCCGAACAGCATCATCGATGGCGCGAAAAGACCGTGGTGACTGATCAGAGCGATCCACGCCAGCAAACTTCCGGTTGCCGACTGCATGAACCGGAGACGCGCAACCTGTGGCACATATCCGCAACCCTCCAGAAAGGAGAGCAAGGGATCAAGTTGGAAGTTGAGCACTGCCATCAATGCGTCAAAACACCAAGGGAGGCGCCACGAAACGGCATGCCCCATATGGTCGTGCGTGGCAAAGAAGTAAAAACCGACCGGTAGCAATATCCCGGCCATAATCAGTGCCGCAACCGAATACCAGCGAACCGATTTTTGAATTACGGATGCGAGCCTGGCGTGGGCAACGACGTCCCCGCTAATTTCGTAGTCGCTGGAAATGGATAATTGGGCCTGCTCGTGACTCGCCAACTGCAGAATCACAAAAGAGAAGCCAAGCTCAAAAATCATCTGGATGGCGACCAGGCTCCCGAATGTGTAGTAGTATCCCTGCTCCGCCGGGGAAAGAAATCGCGCGATCAGAGCAACGGTGACAAGGCCAGCGGTGCTGCTCCAGGATCTTGCCAGAACAGTGAATCCCACAGCTCGATCAACCCCTAAAACCTTTTTTAGCCAGTGGCGAATATGCGTAGTGCTAGATGATTTCAAGGGGAGGGGTGCCACTTCCGGGAGGCCGCCACTCATTCAGTGCCCTCTCGAGGGGAGACAGTAGCCCACCTGACCAGGCCAAGAAGCCCAACGGTGAAAGTGAATGTAAGCAAGAAGATCAATGGGAAAAGCGTTGTATGGCACGATCTGAAATAAGTTCATCCCGACCGGTTCGTTCACAGGCCTTCGTTTCGGTTTCGACTCCGGCGCAGTCTTATTCAACCCTCAGATCTTAGAGGATTATATCGTGTCTCGCCTGACCTGCGCCGCGTTACATCATGAGCGAGTTCCGAGATTCTCATATTCCACAGTCTGTTTCTGGGTAAAGTCCGCCATATTTTCGCCGTGCGCCCAAGCCTGGTACCACGCCATCGTCCACTCCAGCGTCGGCCCCATTCTGAGCCTCGGTTGCCATCCCAGGTCGATGCGAGCGCGGCTCGCGTCCAGTCTGAGAATATGATCCTCGTGCACGCTGGGAACTGAATCACGAATCCAGGACGCGCCGTTGCCCCACATCTGCACGAGCTTGGTCGCGATACGCTCGACCGGCCAGATGTCCTCATCACCCGGTCCGAAGTTGTAGGCGGCGGCGAACTTTGCGCGCTGGGCGAGGAGTTGCTGAGCCAGCATAATGTATCCGTACAGGGGTTCGAGTACATGTTGCCATGGACGGATGGCCTCGGGCCGCCGGATCAGAGCCGGGTGTCCAGAGTTGAACCCGCGGATCAGATCCGGAATGAGCCTGTCCTCGGACCAATCACCTCCGCCAATAACGTTGCCAGCGCGCGCCGTAGCCAGGGCCACATGGTGTTCGTGCAGGCGGTCGACGGGAAAGAATGAGCTCCGGTATGCCGCACTGACAATTTCCGCGCAGGCTTTGCTGGAGGCATAGGGATCATACCCGCCAAGCGGGTCGTTCTCCCGATATGGCCAGATCCATTCCTGGTTCTGGTAACACTTGTCTGTGGTAACACATACCACGGCGCGCACGCTCGGAGTCTTGTGGACAGCCTCCAGCACATGCACCGTACCCATGACATTCGTGGCATAAGTGGCGACTGGATCCGAATACGACCGGCGAACAATCGGCTGTGCCGCAAGATGAAACACTACCTCGGGCGCAAACTGGGTCATGGAGGCTTCGAGCTTGGCATAGTCGCGGACGTCGCCGCGAACATCGTCCATGACGGTAGCGATAGCGGCCAAGGTGAACATGTTGGGTTCGGTGCAGGGGTCGAGGGCGTATCCGCGAACCTGCGCACCCAGCCTGCTCAACCAAAGAACGAACCAACTGCCCTTGAAACCCGTGTGACCGGTCAGAAAAACACGCCGTCCCGCCCAGGTTTTTAGTAGGTCTACTTCCAGAGAGCTCTCCCTCCCGCGAAATCGGATTCAGGCCCGCTCATTCGGCAGAGTGATAGATGCAAGATTCAACGGTGCCACACCGCGTGCACCTAGCACATCATAAGCTATCCGCACTGCACTTCAGCACTCCGCAAACAACTTGAATGGTATGATTTTGAGTACCTTCCCGCGAACCTATGACAGATACTGCGACCCAGCTTCGCAGGCAGATTCTGGACTTGACCGCCCGATATTGGGCGGAATCATCGCCGCCGGGAGATTTCATCCCCGGAGTGTCGCAGATCCCGGTATCCGGCAAGGTGATCGACGCCTCGGACGTGAGCGCGGTGGTCGATTCAGCTCTCGACGCCTGGTTCACAACGGGCCGGTTCGGCGAAACCTTCGAACGGGATCTGGCACGGTTTGTCGGTGTCCGTTCTGCATCACTTGTGAATTCGGGCTCTTCTGCCAATCTTATTGCTCTCAGTGCTCTGACGTCGCCGAAACTCGGTGACCGGCGGCTCAACCCAGGCGACGAAGTGATTACGGTTGCCGCGGGTTTTCCGACGACCGTAAACCCGATTTTCCAGAATCGCCTGATCCCTGTTTTCGTGGATGTCACGGTTCCGGGCTACGAGATCGATGTGCGCCAGCTTGAAGCGGCGCGCAGCGACCGAACTCGGGCCGTGTTCCTCGCCCACACTCTGGGGAACGTCTTCGATCTTGATGCAGTATGTGCATTCACATGTAAGCATAACCTATGGCTGATCGAAGACTGCTGCGATGCACTAGGTTCGACCTATAAGGGACGGAACGTCGGCACCTTTGGGGATATCGCTACGCTGAGCTTCTATCCTGCGCATCACATCACAACCGGTGAAGGCGGAGCCGTCTTGACGGACAAGCCGGCGTTACAGGTGCTGATTGACTCGTTTCGCGACTGGGGTCGTGACTGCTGGTGCGAGCCGGGCAAGGACAACACTTGCGGCAAACGTTTTAACTGGCAACTGGGTTCACTGCCGTTCGGATATGACCACAAGTATATCTACTCGCACATCGGGTACAACCTGAAAGCGACAGATATGCAAGCCGCACTTGGAGCGTCCCAACTCACCAAGCTGCCTGAGTTTATCGCTTGCCGAAGGGCAAACTTTCATCATCTTAAGACGGCGCTGGCCGCGCTCGAGGAATATCTGATACTGCCGGAAGCGACAGCGCACTCCGAGCCGTCATGGTTTGGTTTTCCTATTGGCGTGCGCGAGGATGCCCCCTTTCGCCGCGAGGACCTGATTCGCGCGCTGGACTCGAACAAGATCGGCACGCGCCTTCTCTTCGGCGGTAATCTGCTGCGCCAGCCTGCCTACCAGGGTTGTGAGTATCGCGTGGCCGGAGAGCTGCGTAACACGGACTTCGTGATGAACCATGTGTTTTGGGTGGGCGTATATCCGGGACTGACGCCGCCGATGCTCGACTTCGTGGCCAAGACAATCACAGAATTCATCGCGAACGCCAAGGCTGGGCGGGGAGAGAGACAGACGACATTGGCACCGCTTGGTTAAGGGACCAAAAAACGAACCTGATCGCCATTCGTCTAGACGCTGGTTGCCGTAGCTTCCTTGGGAGTGTGCCAGAGTCTTCGGTACTTTCGGAATTTGTAGGTCGACCACACCAGCCCGATAATATTGCCGATGCAGCAACTTACCGCGATTCCCCTCGCCCCGTAGTACTGCCCAAAGGTCAGCGTGCATATGGTGACAGTCACCGCTCCGACGAGCGAATTGGTGAAAAACACCTCCTGCTTGTGCGCACGAAGGTAAAAAGCTTTCCGCAAAGACGATGACATTGACCATCATGTAAATGAGCAAAAGCGCGAGGGTAAAGGGGTCAAGAAGACGCTGAGCAAACCGTAGGTGTTGTAAATTCAGATACATACATCCGAGCCAAGCGGTCAGGGCCCCGGCGAGTGAGACGGCGAAGGTCTGGCGGAGCGCCTGAAAAAATGTGTGATCCAAACGTCCGTATTCTTTGCGGGCTATCAAGGTTCCAAACGGCGCAGATTTAGTGCTCACCCAGGAAACAGCAATGTTCTGAATTGCATTCACCAGGCTGAGAGTCATTCCCATCTGGCCCGCTTCCACTGGCCCGCGATAAGCAAAGAGGACCGGATTAAAGAGGCAAAATATGAAGTAGCCACAAAACCAGCTTACGGCAATTCTCCATTGGAATGGCCAGACCTCCTCACTCCACCGGATCCGATTGCTTCGCGTGCGATACCGCAGTAATCCGAGCAGCAGTCTATGCTTGCGAGCCAGCCCTACGAGTGAGCTGGAGGCCATCCCAAACATCATCATGGAAGGCGCGAAGAGGCCATGATGGCTGGCCAAAGCGCCCCACGCCAGCAGGCTTCCAGTGACAGACTGCACAAAGCGAAGACGGGCGACATCTGAAACGTATCCGCAGCCTTCTATAAAAGACAGCAACGGGTCAATTTGGAAGTTGAGTGCCGCCATGAGCGCGGCAAAACACCAGGGGAAACGCCAAAAACCCCACCGGTCCCACGTGCTGGTGTGTGGAAAAGAAATGAAAGCCAATCGGTACCAAGGTCGCGGCCAGGTCGCGGCCAGTAGGAGGGCAGCACCGAATACCAACGGACGGATTTCTGAATCACCGATGCCAGCCTGGCGTGGGCAATCGGATCCCCGGTGATTTCATAATGAGTGGAGATGGAGAGCCGGGCCCGCTCGTGACTCGCCACCTGCAGAATCACGTAAGAAAAGCCCATCTCAAAAAATCATCTGCATGGCGACCAGGCTGCCAAATGTGTAGTAGTATCCTTGCTCGGCGGGGCTTAAGAATCGTGCGATCAGGAGAACGGTTACAAGCCCTGCGGCGCTGCCCCAGAATCTCGCCAGTACGGTGAATCCCACTGCTCGGTCAAGCCCGAGCACCGTTCGCAGCCAGTGACGAATACGGGCGATCCCAGATGAATTCAACGGGAGCGGGGCGGCTTCATGGAGACCGTCATACATTTAGCGTCCCCCTCCAAGCTGAGAAGTGAACTCGCGTGAACGAAGATGTGGTCGGATGATCGACAATCGACAGAAGTGCGTGTGTGCAGGTGTCAACTTAGAAAAAGGCTACGACCTGAAATGACTCCATCGCAGTGGTCTCGTGTCCAGGCATAATCCTGCCCGGGCCCTCGGGTAGTCGAATTAGCCGTCAATCTCTCAAGCTACAGGATTATAACGTCGTAGGCTACCCAACCGTACGGAGTTGCGGAGACCTGCGATGACAACGGCGCTTTCTTGACCCTTCGAGTCTAACCGGATAGCCTGCATTCGAGGCGAGGGCAACGGCGCCGATCTACACGATTCGAGCCTCCGGTTGCGTCGAAGCAGAATAGCTTTGCATAACAAAGGGGAAAATAGGGCGAATGAAGAACGAAGGCAAAGTGACTTCTGTCGAAGCTGTTCTGCAACGAATCGGGTCGGAGTCTTTCGAGGCCGTGCGTGCACGCGAAAAACGTACTTTCGCTGACTTCGCGGGATCGGACGAAGAACGTCTCATTCTCTTTGGCGCGGGCGCGCTTGGCAGATTGGTGCTCCAAGGACTTGAGGTGGCCGGAATGCAGCCGATCGCATTTGCCGACAATAACGAGCGGCTATGGCATACGAAAATCGGCGGTGTCCCGGTCCTTCAGCCCTCTGCAGCGTCGGATCTCTATCGCGACTCTGCTTGTTTCGTTGTCACGGTCTATAACGGGTCTCAAGTTCGACGGCAACTGAAAACGTTAGGCTGCAAACATGTGGCGCCTTTTGCAGCGTTATTCTGGAAATATGCAGATGTTTTTACTCCAAATTTTGGAATCGATCTCCCACACACGCTATTCGCATATGCTGATGAAATCAGAGCCTGTCGTGAGGTCCTGGCGGACGAGGACTCGCGACGCGAACTGGCTGGCCAACTCGAATGGCGATATTGGCTGGACGATGACGCTCTTCCACCGCCATTGAATCCCGCAGAGACATATTTTCCTATGGACCTCATCGCGCCTTATGAAGATGAGGTTTTGGTCGACTGCGGCAGTTTTCAAGGAGACATCATCCCAAACTTCACTTCTCACTGGAACGGCAGATTTCAACATATTTTCGCACTCGAGCCTGATCCTCTCAACCGGGAGGCCTTAAAGACAACCACAAAAAACATGGGCTTGGCGGACCGAGTCACTGTCATCCCGTACGCGGTCGGTGAGAAGAGCGGAATCGTGTCTTTTGCGTCTACTGGCACAGTAACCTCGCAGATCGTGGAAAGTGGGGAGGAAGCACTCTCCCTGGAGTGTCGAAGGCTGGATGGAATCTGTTGGCCGCTCACGCCAACTTTCATCAAGATGGATATCGAAGGCGCGGAACCGGCAGCACTGATCGGAGCGACTGACCTGCTTCGACGACATCACCCAATCCTTGCGGTTTGCACCTATCATCGAACTGAGCACCTGTGGCAAATCCCCAATCTCATCCGGTCCATCGCGCCTGAATACAAGCTATTTTTGCGCCGTTACGCCGAGGAGTGCTGGGAAGGCGTTTGCTATGCAATTCCAGATCAGCGCCTAAGACGTGCTTAAACCCTGTGTTATGCTCGGTGGAAAGTTGTCAATCCAGCGCGGCAGAAAGTCTGCCGGGAATGCTTAAGCTAATGACTCATCCTTCTCCCCTTATCTGTTTCGGTGCCGGTAATCTTGGTCGACGTATTGCACAGGCCGTCCACCCAGTCTTGTTCTGCGACAACAACTCTGCCTTGTGGGGCACCGTTTGTGATGGCGTTCCCGTCGAGTCGCCGGCAACGGCTGTTCTGCGCTACCCGCATGCCACATTTGTTATTACTATCTGGCACCCGAGCCGCACCCAAGGAATGATGGACCGGGTGACCCAACTCAGGGCTCTCGGGGCATCCAATATTATCCCGTTCTCCGTGTTGTTCGCTGACTATGGAGATCTTTTGTTGCCGCATGGATTTTGGGAGCGACCGAGTTATTATACCGAGCGCGATGAAGAGATCCGCCGTGCACGAGCCTTGCTGGACGCCGAGGGACGCGAGGAGTTTGACCGTCAGATGCGACTTCGCTTGGGGGACGTCTCGGGTCAAATGATCAATCCGGGTGTCCAGTATTTCCCGCCTTTCCAACTCGGCCGGAATGAGATTTTCGTTGACTGCGGTGCTTTTGATGGCGATACCATTGCCGAATTTCGCCGCGCCACCGACGATTATTTTGACCAAATTGTGGCGTTTGAGCCGGACCCGGTGAATTTTGCGGCATTAAAGGCCGCCATTAACGGCGATCCCCGAATTACGCTGCACCCATATGCGACAGGTTCGCAGCGCGAAACCGTTCGTTTCACTATCGGCGGCACAAGTTCCCAGATCTCGTCAGACGGAACTTGCGAAGTTCAGATCGTTACGCTCGACGAGGCACTGCATGGGATCGCGCCAACATGTATGAAATTCGACATCGAGGGGAGCGAGCCCGACACCCTGCAGGGAGGCCGGGAAACGATTTCGCGGCATCGCCCGAAAATGGCGGTTTGCCTTTATCATTGCCCGGATCATTTGTGGAGCATTCCGCTCTTATTGAACGAAATCTTGCCCAATTCGCGGTTTACGATGCGCACTTATTACGCGGACGGGTACGAATGTGTCTGCTACTGCATGCCGAATTAATGCCACCGTCGGGCATTGGATCGTCGAACTGCAACCTTTGCGTTCGTGTATTCCCCGCCTTATTCGGACAGCGGGTCTACGATCATGTTTGCCAGGAATTCTTCTCGGGGAAGGAACGGGAACAAATCTTCCAGGGGTTTCGAAACGAATGAGCCATCCGATTTCTGGTAAGACTGCAAACGTGGTGCTCGCAACTCATCCGGCAAAACGTTGACGTCGCAGACTACCGGTCCTTTCATGTTCAGAACCCGGCGAACCTCACTACGAAGATTCTCCTGATTCTTGATAATAGTGGAACTCAAGCCAAATGCCGCAGCGACTTGGGGCAGACTGGGAACGGTGAGGCCGTTGCTTTTGTCGGAACCCAATTTCACTTCGCCAAAATAGGCCTTTTGCGATGCTCGAATCGAGGAATAGCCATCGTTATTCATCACAAAGAATTTGATCGGCAGATGCAGGCGGCGGATGGTTTCCAATTCCTGGATGTTGAACATAAATCCGCCGTCGCCATCCACCGCGATCACCTCACGGCCTGGATTTGCCGTTGCTACTCCTAACGCCATCGGGACGCCGTACCCCATCGCACCAAGACCAGCAGTGTGAAAAAGGCGCTGGGAATGCAGTGTCGGGAAGGCAAGGAGATAGATCTCAATAGCCGATCCGGAACTTCCAACCACCAATCTGTCTTCCGGTTTGACTTCGGTGCCGATCACCTCGGCAAGATGAAACACCGAAACTGGTCCCTCTGGCTTGCGATGCTCTTCAGTGACCACTGGATAGCGAGTTTTCCAGTCGGCGCAACGCGCATCCCAGGCAGAATGATTCGAGAGTCGAATAGAGTCCCTTTGACTCAATAGCTCCGTCAGGAACCTCCTTGCATCTGACTGAATTGGCTGCTGTAGGTGCGGATGGAGCTTCTTAAGTTCCGCTTGGTCGATATCCACGACGGCCTTATAGGCGCCACGTGCGAGGTTCTGGGGTGCGTACCCAGTGATCGCAAAATCGAGCCGCACGCCAATGGCCAGAAGAAAATCCGAGTTTTGGAGGGCAAAGTTGGCTCCGCGAGCCGCCACCGAGCCCGGTCGGCCGACATATAAGGGATCATTACTTGGAACCAGATCGGCGGCGCACCATGTCGCTACAGTGGGAATTCCAAGCAATGTCCGGAGCTGTTCAAATTCTTTTTCCGCATGCGCCAGGCGTATACCGTTACCGGCGAAGAGCAAGGGGCGTTTTGCATGGTTCAAGTTCTCAAGCAAACGCTGCACTTCATGTTTGAGCGACTCTCCGGTGCGATGCTCTGCCAGTTCCCGGGGATCAAAGGCGTGCAAAGCAGCCGGCGATTCGATCGGTGAAGCCTGAACGTCGAGAGGAATATCAATCCACACCGGACCAGGACGGCCGTGGAAGGCTAGGTAGACGGCCTTCTCCAAATGGTAGCGAATCTCGTTCGGGTCGAGAACCGTGACAGCGTACTTCGTAATGGGCTTTACGATTGAGACGATATCCACTTCCTGTACGCCAAGTTGCCGCATGCCGAGCGGCCGACCGTCCTTACCGAACATGCGATCCGGCCTCTTCACCTGTCCAGACAAGAACAGCGTCGGCGTTGAATCCAACCAAGCCCCCGCGACACCGGTAACGGCGTTGGTGCCACCCGGCCCAGTTGTGACCATGCAAACACCCAGATGATTGGTCGCCTTGGCATAGGCCTCGGCACACATGGCGCTGGCTTGCTCGTGCGAATTGCAAACAGGTTCGATCGCGGCCTCGGAGCCGAGGGAATGATTCAGGTGCATCGCGCCGCCCCCTGTGACCAGGAAGACGTGCTTCACCCTTTGATCGGCGACAAAGCGGACTACATAGTCGGAAAGTTTCATCGGTCCAATCTTAAATGGGATTCGGGAATGGTCATTGAATGAAGAGCTTCAATCCCTGTTGAAGACTTCCTGCGGGTTTAGACCCCGCGCGGCTAGCAGGGCGTCCATCAGTTCGCGCACTGCTCCATTCCCCCCGGGCGCATGGGCAATGAAGTTCGCGCGCGCCAAGACCACCGATGCCGCATTCGCGGGCGCGGCGGATAGACCGGCAATGGCCATGGCCGGAAGATCGTTAAGGTCGTCGCCCATGAAGCAGATTTCTGTGAGCTTCACCCCAGCGGCAGCGGCGAATTCGCGGAGCGCCGCAGCTTTGTCGCGGCATCCCTTGACGACATGAGATATGAGCATCTTCTCGGCGTAGCGATCCACTAACGGGCTGTTTTCGCCTGAGATTAAGGCCAGGATGAGTCCGGCGCGGCGTGCCAGAGAAACCCCCATGATGTCAGCGAAGCAAAAGCGCTTCCACTCTTCACCGCCAGGTCCCCACCACAGTCCGCCGTCACTGAGTACGCCGTCGACATCGATGGCCACTGCCCGGATCGTTTCCAGGCTGGCCGCTGCGGGATTCTCAGGCGCCATGCAGTTAGACCGTGGCGCCCACGCGGCGGAGTTTCTTGATGATGGGAACCTCACGCTCATAAACGCGTTTGACGCCGTCGCCTTTTGCCTGCTCCCAAAGCCGGATATCGCGTACCAGTCGCGAGATGCCGTTTGGCTCCAGGGACGCCGCGTGATCGGAACCCCACATCGCGCGATCCATCGTGATGTGGCGTTCGACACAGCAGGCCCCGAGCGCAGCCGCGCAGACGCTGGTCGGAATTCCGGTCTCATGTCCGGAGTAGCCGACGGGTATACCGTAGCGTTCAGCCATGGTCGGTATCGCACGCAGATTCAATTCGGGGTAGGTCGCGGGGTAGGTGCTGGTGGCGTGCATCAGAGCAAGATCTTCTTTGCCCAGAATTTCGACCGCGTGATCGATCTCGGCATAGGTGCTCATGCCAGTGGAGAGAATGATTGGTTTTCCGGTGGAGCGGATGTGGCGCAGCAGGCGATCGTCGGTTAGCGATGCGGAAGCGATTTTGTAGACTGGAGGGTGAAACTGCTCCAGGAAATCCACCGAAGCTTCGTCCCACGGTGAAGCGAACCATAGCATCTTGATCGATTTGCAGAAGGCGTTGACCTCTTCGTACTCCTCCTGCTCGAATTCGAGACCGTATTTCAGGTCTCCATTCGTAGGGCCAAAGGGATTCTCGCGGGGCTTGGCCAACTCTTCCGCCGTGTAAACCACCTCAACGGTCCGCTTCTGGAACTTAACCGCGTCGCAGCCGGCAGCCAGGGCTACGCTGATAAGTCTCTTGGCAAGATCAACATCTCCGTTGTGGTTAATGCCGATTTCCGCAATGATGAAGCACGGCTGATCGTCTCCGATCAGGCGGTTGCCGATCCGGATTGTACTCATCAGAAAACTCCTTAGGATACTGGTCAAACGGGTTCGCGCAAGACTCGCGGTCACCCTCGCAGCTGAATATTATATCTGTCACTGTCTTGATCGCCCAGACTTGTGAAGTGTGGGCGATCACGTTAACGCATTTGATCAGCGGACCTCACCCTTCGCCATCTCCGGCTGCCGTTCGCAGACGGATCGTTCCACCCAGTCGCAGAGCATATGTCCGCAGAGGATATGTCCCTCTTGGATGCGAGCGGTATCTTTCGAAGGGATGCGAAGAGCAACATCAGCGATGGCGGCTATGGCCCCGCCGCCCTGTCCAGTAAATGCCACCGTCAAGGCGCCGATCTGACGCGCCGTTTGGAGCGCTTCACAGACGTTCTTGCTGGAACCGGATGTTGAGATGCCAACGAGCACGTCGCCCTTGGAGCAGAGTGCCTCGACTTGGCGCTGGAAGACTCTTTCGTACCCGTAGTCGTTGCCGACGGCGGTCAAGATTGATGTATCGGTCGTGAGCGCAATCGAGGGAAAGGCGCAGCGCTCCCGCCGGAATCGCCCCATCAACTCCGCAGCCAAGTGCTGAGAGTCGGCGGCGCTGCCCCCGTTTCCGCACCAGAGTACCTTTTTGCCGGCGAGAATAGCGCGGGTCATTGCTTCGGCGATCCGCTGCAGAACGGATTGCTGGTCGCGCAGCGAGTCGATAACCGCGAGATGGTCGTCGATGGCTTGAGAAAAAATCGAAGATGGATCAAACGCAGGCGACATGTCAGCTCCTGGGCTACTGCTCCAGATTCCCACCGCGTCGAGAACACTGGTGTCAGTCAGGTCTGGTTGGATACCGGAACGGCGCGGTGCTTGGATTCACATACCGTCGCTGGAGACGCGCCGCCAAGTCTGACCCGAAGCACTGCCACAGATCTCCGTCGAGGTCGCAAAGTAAGCATACACAATCGTGCACCTGTCCATGTACTGTATGACCTGAAGGCAATATCTCAGAGATAACGGGAAACGCTCCGGGCTTACGAAGCGGAATGCTTTTGGCAACAGGAGAGGACGAGAATGAAAGCTGTCATATTGGCGGGCGGTTTTGGCACACGGCTTAGTGAAGAAACGGTCACTCGCCCAAAGCCGATGGTCGAGATCGGCGGCCGACCGATCCTGTGGCACATTCTCAAGATGTATTCGCAACACAGGATCAACGACTTCATCATTTGTTGTGGATATAAGGGGTACCTCATCAAGGAGTACTTCGCGAACTATTTCTTGCACATGTCGGACGTGACCTTCGACATGAAAGAGAACCGCATGCAGGTGCATCAGAGCGTCGCAGAGCCGTGGCGCGTAACTCTTGTCGACACCGGAGATAGTGCGGGCACGGGAGGGCGGCTCAAAAGAGTTGCTCATTATCTTCAAGATGAAGATGCTTTTTGCATGACGTATGGGGACGGTGTGAGCGATATCGACATTTCCGCAGCCATCGCCTTCCACAGGAGTCACGGCCGTAGTGTGACCGTGACGGCGGTGCAACCACCCGCTCGATTCGGCGGATTGGGTATCGACGGCACCACCATTTCCGCCTTCCAGGAGAAGCCAAAGGGAGAGGGCGGATGGATCAACGGAGGATTCTTCGTTCTCTCCCCGGCGGTCCTCAATGAGATCCGTGATGATTCCACGATGTTCGAAGGCGAGCCGATGCAGAACCTCACCTTGAAACAGCAGGTGCAGGCCTATTTTCATCGCGGTTTCTGGCAACCAATGGACACATTGCGTGACAAACAAAGGCTGGAAGAACTCTGGGCCGGTGGGAGAGCGCCTTGGAAAACCTGGTAGATCTGATTTCGGAACCGTCCTCACAAATAAGGATGTCATTCAACCCCGCAGGCTGGCTCGTTTGAGCATAGGAGTGCAACTGGGCTAAAGAGCCAGCGGCTTGCGCCCGAGACGCGACGACAAATCTTCACCTGCGAGGCGGCCCAGGGTTTATCCTCTGGAAGACTGATGGAGCCAGCGAAACGCCTTTCCGAGCAAGATCTCAATTTGATCTTGGAGCATACGGCTTCTCTCTGGGGAGACGTACGTGGTGAGCGAATTTTTCTGACTGGAGGGACAGGTTTTCTTGGTTGCTGGCTGGTGGAGAGCTTTTGCCATATCAATCGGGCTCTCGGCTTGCGCGCCAGCATGGTTGTGCTCAGCCGCGCCCCTGCGGCCTTCGCAGCAAAATGCCCGCACCTCGCAGGCGATTCCGCCATCGCACTGTACAAAGGCGACGTACGGAGTTTCACGTTTCCGGAGGGAGGATTCGGGTGCGTCCTCCATGCAGCCACGGAAACGAGCGCGAGAGAGGGGGCCGAGGTTCCGCTGAACACTTTCTCGACGATCGTCGACGGGACGGAGCGCGTGTTGCAGTTCGCGGCCGCTTGTGGCGCTGGGAAGTTTCTGCTCACCAGTTCCGGTGCCGTTTATGGGAAACAACCACCCGAATTGACCCACGTCCCGGAGAGCTACAGCGGAGCGCCGAATCCCTTGGAGTCTGGGAACGCTTACGGCGAGGGGAAACGGACTGCCGAACTCCTGTGCGCGCTGTATCAAAAATCAGGCGGCCTCGAATGCAAAATAGCGCGCTGCTGGGCTTTTTGCGGTCCACATCTTCCTTTGGATCGGCATTTTGCCATTGGCAACTTCATAGGGGACGTGCTTGCGGGCAGGCCAATTCAAGTTCAAGGAGATGGAACTCCGAGGAGATCTTACTTGTATGCTGCCGACTTGGCAGCGTGGGTGTGGACAATCCTATTCCGGGCGCCGGCACTCGTCCCTTTCAATGTGGGGTCAGCGCACGATGTGAGTATTCTGGAGTTGGCAGAAATGGTTGCCACGACCCTGATGCCGCAGACCGAAATTCGTGTCGCCAGGCCGGTTGTCCCTGGAGTCGCTCCGGCGCGGTACGTTCCCTCGGTCGAGCGTGCCCGCGAAGTGCTCGGCCTCCGCGAGATTATCGACCTGAAAGAGTGCATCCGCCGCACGGCTAACTGGCATCGTGCCGGGTCTGCTCGCTAGGCGTCCAGCGCGACAACTGATTCGTCGCGGACTGGGGACTCGGTTGCAGCCACGTGATTGCCCGTTTGCCTTTACTAACTGGGCGGACCCCATGAAAAAGAGGTCTCCAGCGACAACGTCCCACGGTTGCGCCGTGCCGTCTCGATGCACTACGATCATGCGAGGCTATGGATACTTTAGAACGCGCTGAACAAGAAGACTTGAAGGGGAACACCGAGCATGGTGGATTTGATCTCTTCGACCTTCTGCTCGTTCTCTCCGAGGCTCGGAGGAGTATCGCCTATTCGACGTTGATATGTATGGTTCTGGGTGTAGTGGTTTCCCTCCTGATGAAACCGACGTTTAGTGCTTCCGCGCTTATCTTGCCGCCTCAGCAAGGACAGTCGCTGTCGTCAGTGATGGGGCAGTTGATGGGACAGTTGAGTGCTCTGGCGCCGGCAGTGTCGCTTGCCAGCGGCGGCCAGGTCAAGACCCCGGCCGACATGTACATCGGGATACTGGGGAGTCGGACAATCGCCGATCGCGTGATTACCAAATTTCATCTCCAAGAGTTGTACAAGACCAAGAAGATGGAGGATACTCGCACCAGCCTTAAGGAGAATACCCGCTTTCTTGCAGGCAAAGATGGTTTGATTCATATCACCGTGGAAGATCACGATCCCAACCGCGCCAGCGAAATGGCGAACGCTTATGTCGACGAACTCTACGAAATGAATTCCCACTTGGCGATAACGGAGGCGGCTCAGAGACGCGTCTTCTTCGACGAGGAATTGGCGAGTGAAAAAACGGCGCTAGCGGCGGCGGAAAACGATCTAAAGCAGACTTCGGAAAAGACCGGAGTGATACAACTGAGCGGCCAGGCGGCGACACTCATTCATAGCCTTGCCCAGTTACGAGCGCAAATCGCCAGCCGCGAAGTTCAGATCAGCGCGATGCGTACTTTTGCGACGGACCAGAACCCTAAGACAATCATGATTCAAGAGGAAATCAACTCGCTGCGCGATCAACTTTCCAAGCTTGAAAAAGACCCACGCAATCCCGAATTAAGTTCGGTGGGAATTTCGGCGGGAAAGGTGCCGGCAATCACCCTTGAATACGCCCGCAAGTTTCGTGAGGTTAAGTATCATGAAACCCTTTTCGAATTGCTGGCCAGGCAGTACGAGGCCGCCCGCATCGATGAGGCCAAAGCTGCTCCGATCATTCAGGTGGTCGATCGCGCTGTTCCTCCCGATAAGAAGTCGGGCCCGCATAGACTGTACATCGTGCTGGGGTGCGGATTCATTGGATTCTTTATCGGGTACCTATTCGCCGTCGCCACGCAGGCTCTGCGCCGCGCCGCGCAGGTTCCGGAATATGCGATTAAACTCGCCCGCCTCAGAAGCGGTTTGCGATTCAGCCTTAGGTAGCAGGCCAGGCGAAGAGTCGTCACATTGGAAGTGACCCTAAGGCTACGACCATGAGAATAGCGCTGCGCCCCCGGACCATTTTCAAGCCGTCTGTTGTTTCAATGGCTGCTGTGTCTGCCAGTTTTGGGGCGTGGCTATTTCCAAGCTTCGGGGTCCTGCGTAAAGGTTTTGATAGCGCGGCACGCCCTGAATTTGGCGCGTTCGTCGTTCTGGCCTGCTGGTACTTGTTGATATTTATCAGTTTCACCCTCGGAGAGAAGTTGGGCGGTGCGCTGGTTCCTCCAAGGAGTACCCCAACGGAAGGTTTGTTGGACTTGAATTCAAAGGTTATCTACTATGCTTTTACTCTGCTCAGCACAGTTGGGATTGCCTTTACCCTGATTAGGATATTTCGGCTCCTGTCTCTGCAGCAGGCCATGGTGTTCATTGTCCTGGGGCAGGCGAACGAGCTAAAGGGCGCACTGTACGAAGACTACAGCACAGGCTTTGTTTCGTTGCGATACGTGGTGCTTTATCCCGCAGCTCTCGCGCTGTATCGAATGATTCGACACAAGTCCTTTGCGCTCATCAATATCTTCAATGTTCTCTTGTTGGCGGTAAGTGCTCTTCTATTAGGCTCTCGTCTGACCCTCATTGCCACACTTCTGACCGTCATGTTCCTGCTGAGTTTTGGCAAAAGATCGATAAGAATCAATGTTCCAAAATTGGCGACGCTGGCGACTCTTCTTTTCCTGGTCCTGGCAGCCCTGAATTATTCGCGCAACAAAGACTATTACGAGAACAATAAGTTGTCTTTTGGGCTGGCCGGGATTTCTGAGATTGTTGCCTATCTGGGCTCTCCGTTTCAGGTCTCGCTGGGCACCGCTCCAGTCTTTGACAAGTTGGTCGCCGGAGGAGATCAGACTTACCGTGATTTCGTCGATGTGGAGATCAATCTAAACACCAATTCGGCATTTGTTCATCTACATGAGCAAATCGGCTACTATAGCTGGCCGTACATAGCGCTGGCATGTTTGTTCATGGGCTCTGTCTTTGGGGTTCTCACGTCTCTTGGCAAAACCGTTTTTCTTTTGCCGTGTGGTGCGATTTTGTACGGATCGGCGGAATTGTGGAGGCTGGATCTGTTTCGCCAGGGTATTTTCATCATCTGGTTTGTCATTGGCATTGGATTGCCCGCTTTTCTGATTGGCGGTCAGCGCCTGTTCACCTTTATCAGCGATATTCGAGGAATGCCAGGTTCTGGCTATAGAATCCCGCGGCAAGGCGCGGGATGAGTCGCTTACGCTCGCGCGGAGATGCCCAACACTTCTTCGGCACGGTTGTCGGCCTGATTTCGAGTGCGAAAGTCTCTGAGTACAGAGGCTATGAATTGTGAGATCTGTCGCTTGAATATCGCACTATCGAATTGAAGGGAGTGTTGGCGAATGACTTCAGGACGAAACTCGAGCTCCATCGATTCAAAGTCCAGCATGGCAGCGGTCAGATCGGAAAGGGATTGTTCCTTAAAGAAAACTCCGGTGGGATTTTCCAGCTGAGGCCCATTGGGAAAGAGGCCGCGAACTGTTTCCAACACGCCGCCCGAAGCGTAGGCGATCACGGGCTTCCCGAAGCTCTGGGCCTCGACTGGAACGATCCCGAAATCCTCCTCGCCAGGGAAGAGTAGCGCTCGACAACCGGCAAGATGTTTGCGAAGTTCAATGTCGCTGACTCCCCCTAGGAACTCCACGGTAGGTCCGGCCATTCGGCGAAGTGCTTTCTCTTGCGGACCGACACCAATGATTTTCAACGGCCTTGCCAGCTTCGTGCAGGCTGCGATTGCCAGGTCAAACCTTTTGTAGTCAACCAGCCGGCCGATCGCGATGTAGTACCCACCGCGCTCACTGCTGATCTTGCCGGATGAAACGTCCACCGGAGGATGGATCACCGTACTTTCGCGTGCGTAATACTTCAGGATTCGCGAAGCGATGAAGCGCGAATTGGCCACGAAATAATCGACTCGACCAGCGCACGCGTGGTCCCACAGCCGCATGTAATGCGCTGTCAGTGAAAAGACGGAGCCGACCAAAAATCCCATGGACCGCCTGTATTGCGGATACAGTTCCCATATGTATCGCATTGGCGAGTGACAATAGCAAACGTGGCAAGTCCTGGAAGATGTGATCACTCCCTTTGCCGGCCCGGATTCGGAGCTAATCACCAAATCATAGTCGCTGAGATCAAACTGCTCCAGAGCCAGGGGTTGAAGAAAGAGGAAATGGCGATGGAATTTCTTTGCTCCTGGTATGCGTTGCAGGAAGGATGTCTGCAACTTTCTATTTTGCAGAATGGGCGCGAGCGTCGAACGGTCGGCGACCAACGAAAACAGGTCAGCCTGCGGAAAAACCTCCGCTAAGGATTCAACGACGCGCTCACCTCCCGCCCGTCCCACAAACCAGTAATGAATGATAGCGACGCGAAGCTTTGACAACTCTGCATCCACCGAAGGTGGATTTCGCATTAGATCCGCCCCCTGCGCCCGTATCCGATGGCAAATACGACATGATAGCAGATATCAAAGGCAACTAGAGGATCACGTAACGCAACGCTTACGCTTCCGGACGGCTTACAACGTTGGTGTATTCTTCTGAAAGAGACGGTCATACTGGGTGGTACATCCGAACATCTGCTAGGACCAATGAGAGAACTGCCCCGAGGTATACACGATTGGTCTGATCTTGAAAGTCGGCATGGACAACTGATGAATGCACCTTTGGCATCGAGAGAGGTGAAATGAGACTTGCAGAAAGCGCTGCTGACGGGGCGGAAACCGGAGGTGAATGTCATAAGATGCTGTGCCCGATGTGGTTGCTGGCGGCGGCTCTAGCGGTCTGCAATGTCACGGCGTGCGCGCAGACGGCGACGGAAAAAGATGATGCGTCCGCTACAACTCCGAAAGTGGCGACGCAGACTCGCGATATCTCGCCCGGTCCCGTTGATATCAAATCGCTGCCGAAAAATCTTTTCCTGGATCAGAAGACCTTCTGGACGGCTCCCGCGCACATGACGCAAAAGCAATGGGAGTGGGCAGTCCCGCTGGTGATTGCCGGTGGGGGGCTGGTGGTGGCTGACAACAACATCGAAAAACATGTTCCCACAAACTCGAGCACGGTTTCGCACGCGGTGACTGCTTCCAACGCGGGGGTCGCCGCTTTGGCCGGGGCTGGCGCCGGATTGTTTCTGCTGGGACACATGCAGAACGACGATCAGAAACGGGAAACCGGAATTCTCGCTGGAGAAGCCGCCGTCGGCGCTTTTCTCGATACGGAACTATTCAAATATGCTGCTGGAAGGGAACGGCCTTTTGTCGGTAGTAGTCCGGGACGTTTCTTTGTGAGCGGAGACTCCTTCCCTTCGGCGCACACGACTGTGAGTTGGGCGATTGCAAGCGTGATCGCCCACGAGTATCCCGGACCCTTGACCCAATTGCTGGCCTATGGCGTGGCCGGTGGAGTGGGCGTTGCGCGGTTTGCGGGGCAAAAGCACTTCGCCTCGGACGTGATCATAAGTAGCGCTCTGGGGTGGTATATGGGACGGCAAGTCTTCCTTTCCCACTCTCATTACAGCAGCGCCGACATTGCGAAATATGGCACCTTCAACCGAGGTGTGGAAAGCGAGGAAGCAGAGAGCGCTAGAAACACGCGAAACATCGGGTCCAGTTACGTTCCACTGGACAGTTGGGTCTATCCCGCAATGGAGCGGCTGGCTGCCCTCGGCTACATCGAAGGGGCTTCTCTCGGTCTGCGTCCGTGGACCCGTCTGGAGTGTGCGCGCCTTCTCGGCGAAGCTACTGATCGCAAAGCGGAAAGCGATACTCCCGCGGAAGTTCAGCGATTGTACGATGCGCTCTCGCAAGAGTTTACTCATGAGTCCGACCAGATGACTGGTGAACATCACTCTGATGTCCAACTGGAATCCGTTTACGCCCGTGGACTCGAAATTTCGGGAAAGCCGCTTACTGACAATTTTCATTTCGGACAGACGTTGCTAAATGACTACGGTCGGCCTTACGAGCAGGGTTTCAGCGCGGTGAGTGGGGCTTCGGGATGGGCAACGAAAGGTCCGTTCGTGATCTACGCGCGAGGAGAATATCAGTCGGCTCCGTCGGCTCCGGCGCCTTCGGCAGCGGAGCTCAATTTCTTCGCCACTACCGATACGTGGCCGATTTCTCCTGCCCCCGCAGTCGCATCCATCAGCCGCTTCCAACTACTGGATACCTATGTGGGGATGAATTTTGCCAACTGGCAGATCTCGTATGGAAGGCGCAGCATGTGGCTGGGGCCTAGCGAAGGCGGGACGCATGGCTTTTACGAACAACGTGTCGCCGCTCAACAACATGCTCACCGTCGATCGGGTTACTCCTTTTCGATTGCCATGGTTTTTCCGCTATCTCGGGGCGATACGCTTCGAGGGCTTTATCGGACACATGTCAGGAACGCAGTTTCAAACCACTATCTATACAGGCTCAACTACCCCCGTATTGATCGGACAGTACGGGAAGAACTTGCATCCTCAGCCGTATCTAAGCGGCGGAACAATCAGCTTCAACTTGACGCCGAACTTCGAGTTCGATATGACGAAAACGACGGTCTACGGAGGACCTGGAAACCCGCTGACGGTTAAGACGTTTTTGGATAGCAACTTCGGAAGGCACGTCAATGGCGATGTCTTGGGCGATGGAAGGTCAGTGGCAGAGTTCTCCTATCGGATTCCTGGGCTCCGCAACTGGCTCACCTGGTTTGGCGAAGCCTTCAGCGAAGACGAGGTCTCCCCGATTCCTTATATGCGAAAGTCCGCGTTCCAGGGCGGCCTCTATTTAGCGAAGGTGCCCATGGTTCCCAAGCTAGACCTGAGTCTCGAGGGCGGCACGACCAGCCCGGTGCAGGGGACGTTCTGCAATTCGTGTTTTTATTTCAACTCGCAATACATAAGTGGGTTCAACAACGACGGCCGCTTGATTGGCACTTGGATCGGACGTGCGTCGCAAGGAGAGTTGATCCGGGCCAACTATTGGCTGAGGCCTCGGCAGAAAATCGGTCTTGAACTCAGGCACAGAAAGGTTGACCGGGAGTACCTTCCCCAAGGTGGAACTCAAAATGACGTGGCTGTGAATGCGGATATCTTCACCGGCCCGGGCTTCCGCTTTTCGGGCAACGTACAATACGAGCGCTGGCAGATTCCGCTGTTGGCCACGAATCGCCAATCGGACGTGGCTGTGTCGTTTGAGTTCAGTTTCTGGCCAGCCGTACGCACGCGTTGAGACGGCTGGGCCCGCCCCTCCGTTATGTTCGTCGAACAAATAGTGTTGTTCCCGTATCACGGCGGGGGCCGGCGCACCTGAGCAAATTTGCCATCTCTGTTGAAGTCGGCGACAAAGACGTTACAGGTGCCGGCGAACATCGGAGGCTGAAGAAACGAAACTTGAGCTTGTGCAGGTAATGAGCGAAGAACAAACGGAAGGGATACAAGAGCGGAACGCGTTTCAATGCGCACCTCGACGAATATATGGCGGGCCATTCCCCGGGGGCGAAGCCTTAATTTTCCGGTCTCGACGACGGTCTTAAACCGTACCATCGTACACCCCTAGTTTGTCGGCGGCCTACAGATGTAAGTCCCTGCGGACAGGTGAGACGTCTGTGATTTGCGTCACATATTTCTTAGCGTGTAGTGATGTATTTGAGCCCACTTCGTGCTGGAATCGCCGTGGGCGAAGGAAATAGGTCGTCGCAACGAATTGAGCGCTTGGAACGGCTGCAAGCCCCGGAGTGGACGACGTTCTCAGATTGACGAAGCATCGGCGTACGGCATGGCAACCTCATTGTTCGGTTGAACAACTAAACGACTGGATGGGATCCGGAAGGCTTTCTGGTCTAAACGCGACGCCGGGAGGTGATCGGATTGCGGATCGGCGATAGTTTAGGTAGAGAACCACAGGGCCGATCTGGGCTCAGCCGCGTGAGAAGTGTGACGCCTAGGGTGGCGTGACCGATCGGCACCTGTGCTGCAAGCGAGTGGGCGATGTCAGTTTGTATGAAGCCTGAGGCTGTGAATTTTTTTCGCGCAACTTTGTGACTGCGAGTGTGTTTGCAACCGGGATCGACTGTGTGTTACTCGTATCGGAATACGAACAAGAAAACGCGCTGCCGTGATGCTTCCTACTCGCATCGGAATATCGATTTTGCTGCTGGACCATGCGCTGGGTTTAATTTTCCGTCGTCTGATGCAATGGCTGCTACACGAGGCCGAAGCGCTCAGCCATTCGTTAGTGCAGGGTTCATTTGCCATGCCCTAGGAGGTCTTTGCCGTTCTTTAATGGGAGGCGCAAGAACCAGTGCAGAAAGACTGTTCTCGACACGCGACTCCGTGATACCACTGGGGTAGACTCAGGAACTGATGGCGGGGACTTTAAGGCGGCGAGAATGCCGGATGGCAGGTGATTCCGGTCACGCAGGTTATGATGGGCGATACACGAGGCTGGTTTCTGATTGACACAGGAGGGCTAAGCCCTGTAGATTACGGCTCAATCAGCGACAGGTCTCAAGAATGCGGTTACAGACTTCTCGTTTCCGTGAAGGGGCCATGGTCGTTGCTTTCCCTTCGACGCGTTTTGCGCGGGCGAGCCGTTATCAGCGGCGGTCAGGCTGCGCACTTGTTTTCCACTACAAGCAAGAAGCGGCAATCCCCCGAGTGAGTTGCTATTCAAGGGCATAGTAAATTAGTAACCGGTTCGATGATGGATCTGGAACGAGAAAGGTCGAAGTGGCGAGGGTATTCGTAATGGCGCGGCCTAACGCAGGCAGTTCAGGGTTGAGTCCCGAAGGTGGGAACAAACCGGAACGATCTGCGGCTTGTACTTGAGCACATTCCTGGGACCTGGTGGATGTTTGAGCTTAGAAGAAGCTGGTTCGTATGATTCGTAGTCGCCTCAGTTACGTCCGACTGTACCTGAAAAGTTTAACGTTGTTGCTGCCTGCGTGTGCTTACTTCATTGCGATCAAGGTGCGTTTCGGTTTCAATCCCCTTTTCTCTCGGAATGCCCCTGGAGGTTTGCCTTCGTATTGGGGCATTACCTTGCTGACTACGATCGTATGGGCGCTGGCCGCCGAAGAGTCGGGGCTTTGGAATGTGGAGCAATTGTATGCGCCGGGGCGGAAAAGCCGGAGACTGCTCGAAGCACTCGCATTCACCTACGCGATCGTGATGGCGCTGGGGTTCATGTACCGGCAGGCCAGCTACTCCCGCTTGGTTATCGGCCTAAGTGCGGGTGCCCTGTTTGTCCTGGCAACCATGGCTCGCATCGTTTTCCGGGTTTGCCTGGAACTACTGCGCCGGAACGGAAGAAACGAAGTCAAAATTTTGATGGTCGGAACGGACCGGTTCGCTCGCCGAGTGGCAACATCGCTGCTGCACGGTGAGGTCTTACCCTGCAAAGTGGTGGGCTTCGTACGGCTGCCGGAGCAGGAAATTGCCGTGGAAGGCCCGGTTTATGAAGCGGATCAAATTCCCACCTTCTCCAATGGACATTCGATCAACGATGTGATCATTGCGCTGCCGGCCACCCGGCTCGGGGACGTGCAGCGAATCGCGCCAGCCCTCGAAAAACTGTGTGTGCCGACCCGGGTTGTGATTGATCTTGGGGAAGGCGTGGGTATCCGTGATCGCCTGATCGACCTGGGCGGGATTCACATGCTGGATCTGCGGCCGACGCTGGCCGAGACTGGTCCTTACCTCTTCCAGAAACGCATCTTCGATGTGGTTTTCTCGGCGGTCGTTCTGCTACTCACGTTACCACTCAGTTCACTCATCGCACTTGCCGTTAAAGTCACGAGTCGTGGGCCCATCTTCTTCATCCAGGAGCGGGTGGGACTCAATGGTCGGATCTTCCGTATGTTGAAGTTCCGTACGATGCGAGTAGGGAGCCGGGAAGAAGGTGATACTCGTTGGACCTCCTCCAACGATCCGCGGCGGACCGCTGTAGGAAGTTTCTTGCGAAGGACGAATCTCGACGAATTGCCCCAGTTCATTAACGTCTTGAGGGGGGATATGAGCATCGTCGGTCCGCGGCCGGAACGACCCCATTTTGTAGATCGATTCCTGGAAGAATTCGACCGGTACAATTTCCGCCACACGTTTAAGGTCGGAATAACCGGCTGGGCGCAAGTGAACGGTTGGCGCGGAGACACTTCGATTGCCAAGCGCGTGGAGTACGATCTCTACTACCTCCGCAACTGGAGCCTGACGTTCGATCTGCAAATCATCACCATGACCTTCCTGCGCATCTTCAGCAGCAAGAATGCCTACTGACATCGACCCGTAAGCATGCGGCTGTTCTACAGACGAGATCTGGCGTTGTGCTTATGGTGTTCACGTTCGCGCGCCAGTGTGTCGTTTCTTGATTAGGTAAACTTCGTCCTGTCCTTCAAACAGTTGCGAGACTCACACGATGGGGCGCTGGCACCAGCAGACCTCAAGAAGATAGAAGAGGCAACGACCGTCTTGACGGGTGGTTGTAACGAGAAGAAATGAAAAGAGTTTTGGTCGCGGGGATGGATTTGAACCACCGACGTTCGGTTTATGAGGCCAAGAGAATAAACGATAGCAAATGCATTTCAACGACTTGACGGCGCCGGGAACGACAGTTGAGAAGGCACCAAAGCACGGTCATCGGACCACAGTCGGACCACGAGCCACTGCAGTACTGCCAGTCTTCGACTCTTGACTGAGACTGTGGGTGGTGGAGAGGCAGCTCGTGCCGGAGATAATTACTGGAGAATTAACCTTCGAAGGTGGCTGGGGTCGGGCTATCCGGGGTGCTGAGAGCACGCACGGCAAATGCTCGGATTCATTCGGTGTGTTCGTGGCCCGCGCGGACAGGCTAGCCTACGCGTGCTCGACGGCTGTGGATTTTGCCCGTTTGCTGTCGCGGATTTGCTCAGTAGTGAACTCGCCTCCACAAACACTGCAACGCCAGCCAGGAGATGCGGCGTGTGCGATTAGTGGCGGTGATTGCTGATCGGCACGCCTGGCTCTCACCAGTTCGCTGCTGCAGTGTGGACACTGTCGTTGAATCATAAGCTCCTGCGGAAGAAACGTCTCCTCACTCTCTGGAGGATTAGTTGCCAGGGTGGATCGTTCGAGCCTCCTCAACCGTGAGCCGGGAAGGATCGCAATAGCCGTACCCCTTCAGACAAGCCGCGTAATTGCGCTTATGCTCTGCATCGGCCAGTGTCTTAGCTTCCGTGGCCGTCAGTTTTGTGTAGTCACAGGTTTCGTGCCCGTCCGTGCACGCCGCCAGGTTGCGCCGGTGTTCTGAATCGGCTGTTTGTTTCGCTTGCGGCGCAGTCAGTTTGGAGTGGTCGCACTCGTCCCAGCCGTTATCACAATTCTGTGCGTTGCGGCGGAGTTCGGCAGCGGCGGCGTCCCTGGTTTGCGTAGGAGTTAATTGAGTCTGATCACACGCGCCCGAGCCACCCTCACAGTCAGATGCATTGATCTGGTGCCTGGCGACGTTCACTCTCCCTATTTCCGCCGAAGTCAGTGTGGAACGATCGCAAGCTCCCGTTCCATCCGTACAGGCGGCGAGATTGCGCTTGTGCTCCTCTGCGGCCACCTCGCGGGCTTCAGACGCGGTCAGTTTGGAGCGGTCGCATGACTGCATGCCGTCGTTGCAGTCGGATACGTTCCGCCGGTGATCGGCCAGGGCCAATGCAATTGTTTCCGGTTCGCTGAGTTTTGAACGATCACAAGAATCGTAGCCATTCCTGCAGTTCGCAACATTACGCCCATGACTGGCGAGAGCCACCTCAGCCATCTGTGCAGGACTCAACTTGGACTGATCACAGGACTCCCTACCGGCCTTGCAGGCATCCAGATTCTGCGCCAGGTCGGAGGACTGAGCAACGGCCAGAATCGGCCAGAGACTAAGACAGGCTACTTGCGCCCAAAGATATTTCCGGAGACTAGTTTTCATTTTTTTCACCTTCTGGACGATGTGGAAACGTCGTCATGACAAAGGCCGTCCTAAACCTTTTTGGTGCCGACCGGAACCGGTGCGCGGCTCCGGCCAGCTACAGAAATCACGGCCATCTTCCAGATGCAATTACTTGTTGCCTTCTTTTGCTTCCGCAATCCTGGCCTGTTGGCCTGCCTCGGACACAGCCTTGATGAACGCGTTTGCGCTTGCCGGAGTTGCTGCTTTTCCCGAGAGGATGCTGCGGAACATCATGTGCTTGCCGTAGATGGCGTGAGTGGAGTCGTTGTCCTGCTCCACGACTGCGCCTTCCAGAGTCAGGCCGGCGAACACGCCCTTCGAGCGCGAGTAGGTCAGCATCTCAGTGTTCATCTTCCAGTCTGTTCCCGCGGACGCATGACGGCCAACCGGACCGGCTGCGACTGATCCTTCACCCGTCAGTTCAAACTTACTGGAGAGCAGATGCTGGAAGCCTTGGTCGTTCATGACCAGCATGACCAGGTCGACGTCTTCAACACCGATCTGCAATCCCCAGCTTCCTCCGCCAACGGAGACGAACGCGGGGGCGCTCCAGCCTTCGGAGGTACGGCAAGTGGCAACGCCGCGTCCGTGCTTGCCACCAAAGATGAAGCCACCTTTGATTAGGTCTGGCACGACCAGAATGCACTTTGCGTTGCTCAGTACTTCTTCAGGGATGCCTTTGTCGGGAGTGGACATGATCGCGTGCAGAACTGTTACGGATCGTTGCAGGCGGTCCACCGAGTCTTCGCGTGCCGAACCCGCCCACGCGTATGTTCCAACCATGCCCACGACGCTCATCAACAACAGTGACATTGTTTTCTTCATGAAAGTTTTCCTTTAGGAGCTGCAGAACTAAGAGGAGAGAGCTTCAGATTGCTGACTTAGTTCAGAGGACCTGAAAGAGAGAGAAGAAGTGCTCGTCTCTGGAACCATGATCGCTTACGCAGTAAGCAATAGCTGGTCTGAATTGCTCACTTAGACCGGGAATGCTGGTAGCCCCGATTCGATTCGGCAATGCGCATTCTGCTCAAAGCGAGCAATTTTGCTCAGAATCGTGGCCCGCTGTGTGACACCTTTGGACTGGTCAGAGAATGGTGAGTCTTGTCCATGACATCCATATCGCATCCATTTCTTCCGCGCATGCGTAGCCTGCGCGCCTTCCTCGCTGCTTCCTTGAGGAAATTCCTGAAGATGGAACCCCACGATGGCGACTTCACCTCGCAGCGGATGTGCCCCTCTTGTGGACTCATCACGCCGCGCCACGAAACGCGTTGCCTGGAGTGCGGCAGGTCGTTCAAGCCCGCCTGAAGTCCAGCACGATACAGAAAGCTGTTGGTAGTCCTTTACCGTCAGGAGCACCTCAATGAGAAAACAGTACCTTCACCTCTCCGCCTATCCTTGCGACACTTGCGCCGGTCCGGTCGTCGCTGGCTCGCTGGCGGTTCGCGAGAATGAGATATCGAAAGAAACCGACATCCGACAAGTGGGAGCGATCTGCCTGTCGTGCGGCCAACGGCAAAGCGAGGCGACGGCACCAGCGCGCGCTCGGCATCTGCTGCCGATGGAGTGGGCCCAGTTGATGCAATCCAAGCTTCCCATCTGACCACAGCGTTTGTGGAAGGACTCAATCGTGCAGAACTGCGCTGAGCAGTGAATGTGAGGTAATTTACGAGAGTGTATAAAAAGGAACAGACAATCAAACCGAGAACGCTGTACGGTTACCCCGCCGGCCTTTCTGCGTCATTAGGCATCCTGAGTTTCTAGGATGCCCTTTTTCTTTATCGACTCTAGTCGTGGAGAACGACATTGAGCAGCGAACTGTGGACCTGCAGCGCGCCTTCGGAGCCCCCCGCGTAGTGAATGAAGCCCAGCTTCCGGAACCGGTTCATGAAGAAGCTGACCCGCGAGCGCGTGGTTCCAACCATCTCAGCCAGGGTCTCCTGGCTGATCTTGGGGACTACGGTTTCAGGGATGCCGTCCTTGCCAAAATGAGCGAGCAAGAGAAGAACGCGGGCCAGTCTCTTTTCGCTGGAGTTGAACAGTTGGTCGACCAGATCCTCTTCGTATCGGATATTCCGCCCAAGTAAATACGCCACGAACATTTCAGAAAGCGCGGGTTCGCGATGAAGCGCATCCATCATCGCCTTCTTCTCCACCCGCAGAATCTCGCAATCAGTCATCGCTGCCGCGGAGCCCATTCGCTGGAGTTGACCTGCCAGGGAGCCTTCTCCGAAGAAGTTCCCTTCGCTCACGATCGCGATTGTCGCTTCTTTGCCGATCTTGGATACGACGGTGAGTCTCACCTTACCTTTCTGAATATAAAAAACTGCGTCTGCTCCGTCTCCTTGCGCAAATATCGGCTCCTTCTTCGCTACCGTCAGAATCGTCCGGCCATCCCCAATGGTCGCCAGGAAGGTGCTGGGGTCGAATCCGCCGTTTTTCTTGGCTGCCAACTTGGGTCTCATCTCCTCCAGTATAGTCTTCTCGACGCAATCCGATTCACGAACTTCGCCCAGTCTCATTCCGTGAAGTCTCGCCCTTGCCGCGCCAAGTTCTAGCAACACTGATCACTTTTGATCAGTTTTGCTTCGCCTCCGGTCTCACAATGGGACTGCAAACAAACGGACAATCACACCACTACTAGGGGAGCCATGCCACCAACTGTTCAGGTCGGCACGATTCTGATGAAGGAATGGCCCGGGATGAGGCAACTTCTTGGGCTGGAGAGTGAGCCCTGCTGGGGAGAATGGAATCTGCTCAAGGTTCTGGATGGCTTCGCCCTCGATCGTAAGATCCATGCTGCCGGGTGGAACTTCTTTTTCATGGCGGCAGAGGTCAAGGTGATGTTCTTTGGCTCTCTTGGAGCAGCGAAGATGCAGAATGCATTGAAGCGGATTCTAGAGAAGGTTAAGCAGCAACAGTTCAATGGCCTGGAGGTAACTGAAATAGTTGCCAGGCGTTTCCTCGGCGTGCCGTACGTGACCGTTTCTGCCCATTCGCGGCACATGCAACAGAGTTGCTATCTGGATAGCACCGAAGCACGGCAGACGTCCCAGCACGACGCGGAATGGGCCAGAGGTTGATGGGCACAGGTGAAGTCCGGAAGGACCGAAGATCGATGTTTACCAAGACCATAAAGTGGGGTGCAATTGCAGCCTTGATCGTGGGCGCATTCGTGCACTCGACGCGGGAGTGTGCACTCTTCTTGCAGTTTGTGATTGTGACAGCATCCATTGTCGTTCTTGCGCAAGCCGCAACGCTGCGTCGGTATGTTTGGATGGCCCTATTTCTTGTGGTTGCCTGTGTCTTTAATCCTGTTTTTGCTGTCCCATTCTCCAACTATAACTTCGGGATAGCGAGCACCTTCGCAACCTTACTATTCTTCTTCTCGCTGGAGCTACTGAACCCGAAATCCGGGCTGTTCGGTAGCTTCAACCACTGATCGCGTGCCTGACAGAGAGTCACTATGAAAAACGATCGGAGTCTCGACCACATTCTCGAGTCTGCCGTGATTTCAAGCTGGACAGCTTTGACGCATGGCGCCCAAGCTGGCCTGATTCATATTGAATACGGCTTTGCTACTGGCGGAAATTTGGACTATCTGAATGTGTGGTCATCACTCACCCGAGGCCATTGGCTTCTGGCTTGTGAGTACTGGATGTCAGCGTCCTCATTCCACAGCACCGGTGTTCGCTTCGACAATGGATACGAGTCCGAAGCTCTGGCGCACATTCTGGAGTGTGTGATGCAACACCAGGGCGAATTTGATCTTCCCCCGAACCTTGGACGGCAAGGGCTGCTCCAGATCTCAACGCCCACCAAAGAAGAGATCGCGGAGGCTGGCGAGTTGGTTCACAGCACCTTCGAGCGTCTCGGCTCAGTACTAGGCGAACCCGCGCTGGTCTGAACCTCCACTCCACTCACTTCTCTGCGCCAGCTAAGCGCCGCTCTCGATGTGGTTTTGTGTGGGGCAGGCCGGTACTCAGTTCGCACTTTTCGCCCGGCTAAGCCACCGCACGTGGGACAACGAACCGCCAGCGTTTTTTTCTGTGTGGTGATTTTCATGCCAAAACAATGCGCGGTTGCTCGCCAACAAAATGGTCAATAGTGAGCATCACGCAATCCTCCGCGAGGCGCATGATCTCTCTAGAAAAAGGGCAGGGCCAGCGTTGCAGGCTGTGGCGGCACTGTTTCGAATGATCGCCGCTTCTCCCCCTCGACCTTTTCTCAGGAGCGATCACATGCCCAGCGAATCAGCCACGGACACAAACAAATCCCCCGAACCGCCGCGGACGTATCCAGGAGTACCGCCTGACTCATCGCCGCCTGAACGTATTTATGAGCCCTATGCCCAGAAAGGGTTGCATGACGCTTCATATAAGCCTTACTCCGAGAAGGCGGCGCTGCCTGATCCCCCTTATGAGCCTTACAAGGGCATTTAGTCGCTGGCAAAGGTCAGGCGAACCTACCGCACAACTCTATGAGTCGGAGCGCCTTCCAGTTCAATGGGTGTCTGCCTGAATTGATCTCGGAACTGGTCAAAAGTGCACAGTTTAAGGCAAATGAACCAACCACCGTAAAATTGTCGGAGATTGCTCGGCGTGGAGCATGCTACATACATCAACGAAAGGCAACTCGCGATAGCCGTGCTGGAAGGTCTGAGAGAAGACTTGACGTATGCTCACCTCAACAGTGGGAGCGGTATCCTCGACGTAGCCGACCTGCGCCGATATATCTATGAGCAGATCAGCCGGATTAGGACAAACGCATATTTCATCTCGGCACTGTACGGCAATAACGACGGCAAGGGATATGCCACCAACAAAAGTGGCGGCCACAACGGCAAAGTGCCTCTATAGCGCTGGTGGTAATACTCAGCAGTAGCCGCTAGGAACAACAAACGTGCCAAGGTTCTTGGGAGCGTGTTCCAGCCGCGGTTTGACAACGTTTGCGCCAAAGACTAAGATCGTAAGTGAGCGAGCTACCTCTTGTTACTCATTCAGGTCCTCTGAACTAAGTCAGCCCATCTGAAGTTGGTTCTCTTAGCTTTCCCCCGCAGGAGGAATTGCATCATGACACAATTGACCCGTTGGGATCCTCTCCGTGACCTAGCCAGCATGCAAAACCGTATAAACCGTTTCGTTCGTGAGTCGTATAGCCCTGAAGGCCCAGAAGAGGCTTTGACGACCACCAGCTTTGCGCCACCGGTGGACATCTACGAGGACGAGCACACCATTTCTGTGAAGATGGAAGTCCCGGGTATCGATGAAAAAGACATTGATGTCCGCATCGAGAACACCACCCTCACCGTGCATGGCGAGCGCAAGATCGAAAAGGAAGAGAAAGAGGAGAACTTCCGTCGCGTCGAGCGACAGTACGGAAGCTTCACCCGCTCGTTCACGCTGCCCAGTTCGGTAGATACGGGGCAAGTGAGCGCCACCTATGACAGGGGCGTGCTGAAGATTAACCTGGCCAAGAAGGCCGAAGCCAAGCCGAAGCAGATCAAGGTAAATGTTGGCAGCGAGAAGACCCTCGAAGCCAAGGTGCACGGCAAGGCTGCATAAGTACAGCAGGCGGTGCAGGATCGGGAGGTGGCTTCCTCGCCTCCCGTTTGTTTCTCACCCGAGCGAACAGGAGAGATCATGATCAACATCAAGTTTGTTGTAAGAGTGAGCCGGGGCGGTACCCGCGCACCTGCCTACGTGCAGCGGATTGATCGGCTCCCCGTCCAGATGACCACCAACCGCAAGCTGGCTCTGTTGATGGGAAAGTTCACGGCCGAAGACGCGATTAAAGCGATCCAGAATTCTCAGTGTGTTCCGGAGTTGTTGCCCGTACAGGTGAATGCCTAGTAGACGCAATGCCGTGCCCTGCGGAAAGCGTCTCGAAATATCTGCATCTCTGCAAA
>CAVYHM010000014.1:0-127279 GCA_963768265.1 uncultured Acidobacteriaceae bacterium | reverse complement strand
TCACGGCTCGTATCCACCGCCAGTACGAGTAAAGAATGACAGGTCGGGAGTTTTGCGTCTGAGCAAGATAGCTCACTAGCGAGAATCAAGGTTGAGATGCAGGGCCAGGATTAAGGCGTGGAACCTTCAGCGTGCATGGAAGGATTCGTCCCCAAGCGGTTGGCCGGAGAAGCATCGGGTGATCTTGGTGCAAGCGGGTCAGGCAAGTCGAATTCCCGTCGACAGTCGAAGCAGACTCGGTAGATGCGGTGTTTGATGGTAAACACGGCTGATTCTCCTGTAATTGTTTCCAGCACGAACTGCCTACCACACGCACCTAATTTCATTTATCAAGAATCGAAGACTGGCAGTTCTGTGAACTCGTGGTCCGAAAACTGCTTTAGGCGATCTCCCGATAGGTAAGGATACTAACCCATTTATTATTATTAACGACTCTGAATCCGACTGAAACTGCTCTTGGCAGCCATCCGTGTCGTGGGTTTCAATGGATTACGGAATGCCCGTGTCCTTTCACGGCAAGTTGGTTACGCGGCACTGGCACGCCTTCGTCAAGCGATCAATCGTGTCCACGAGAAAGCCTGTATTCGTATACAAGGGCACCTACCGGTTCTCCTCCAACGACGTTCGTGTTCTCAGGTGTGCCATAAGTGTGCCTTGCGCTTTGACCCAGAATGCTTCCGTGCGGGCTTGATTGTCTGTAAGCAAGTGATTCTTAAAGAGGCTAACACGCGACGCCGACGATGAAGATATCTGTATCCGGTGCTGAACGGTTCATGGTTTCTTTAGCGGGTCTGCCTGATTGGGGTCCAGCGCTATTTGCCGCCTTTCCAAGTGCGAGCCATGAAACGCACTTCCTTGCCTGACAAAGCCTCTACGGCTCTTCTCAAATTGCGGACCTTGGCAACGGACGATTTCAACGAAGCGAAGTAGCGGAGAATTTCCTTCTTGCGGCTCGGGATGAGGGCATTCCATGAGCTCTTTGCTTCCGGGTTTGCTGCCAAGGCCGTGCTAAACCATCGAGGCAAGGGATGTACTGGTCCGCCGCGGTAATCGCGATCAAAAGATAATTCGACGGTGACGCGATCGCCCACTCCGGTCCCGGAGGCATTGCGAATTGTCTCGTGAAGGTACAGATAAAAGCCACCGTCGCCTGTGGGCATCATGTTAATACGCCATGATTGCTTCGACTTCCCGTTGATGCGAACCAAAACCGGGAGTGGTTTGCGCCAATTCTTTTTGAGACGCCTGGCCAGCTCCGCGTCTACGCGAACATAGGGATTAATGCCTCGAATCTTGATGGTTGAACGGAATCGTATCAACTAGTTTCGTCCTCTCGCTTCTCGCGCAGTCAGCCAAAAAAGCGGCGTTAGTGTTCATCGGCCGACGGGCCGTAGATTGCTGGTACGGTGGCTTCGTTCAAGCGGAGATACACCGTGAGTTGTCCGCGGCGATCTTCCAATGTTTAAAATTGCACTTGTTTGTGATGAACGCGTTCACGCCAGTCGTAGACGAGTTCAGATCTTTCGCCCTAAAAAGCCTGGGCCATTCAAGGAACGCTTTGTATGCCAACCGGAGTTAATCTCAATGGAATGCTTCGGGCACAGTTTCTATTGGTGCGGGGCTAAGAATTTGAGAATCATTGACGCCTCCATCAAGCGTGTCATCACAAGTCTTGTGATCATCGCCGGAGCGGTCGCATCGTCGGGAACCTCACGAACTATACTGTCGGCCCGGGATGGACCACTTGATTCGATCCTTTAATTGCGCATTCAGCGCCAGGCCGCTGCTGTTTGCGTGTTCCTGCGCTTCTTCGGACTCGGCATCCTTGCTCTTCTTCTTGCGTGGTTACTGATTTTCCCTCGGGGATGCCCGGGACTGCAACAAGCACCGTAAGGACAGTCACCGACGTGGCAGGCGTCCATCTTGATGTTGAGGGATCCTCGATCGGGAAAGTCCAATATGTTGAACGCGGCCCACTGACGTATGATCGCCTAGACCGGCGATTGATCGCGTCGCAAGGCCACCTGTGCCTGAATCTTCTTCTTAGGCGCTTCATCCAAAGCACTGGATATCCGCGTTGTGGTCGCTGGCGTATCGAATCAAACCAAGGAGTTGATGGATGTTTGAGAGCATTCTCTGCCAGGTCACGGAATATGATCCGGACGTTCTTGAGTCACTGATCGGACTCGCAGTCGAAATTGCTCGCGAGGGCCGGGAGGGAAGGCGGGTTGGCACGCTATTTACACTCGGGGATGAGAAGGCAGTGCTGGAGAAATCCAGACCGTTGATTTTGGATCCGTTGCTGGGGCATCCGGAGTCCTCGCGGCACGTCTCCAATCTCAATCTCCGCGGAACCATCAAGGAATTGGCGCAGCTGGATGGTGGGTTTGTAGTGAGTCGCGACGGAATTGTACTTTCGGCGTGCCGCTATCTCGATGCCGTGGCCGCACAAGTGGACGTGCCGTTGGGACTCGGCAGCCGTCACATTGCTGCTGCCAACATGAGCGCAGTTACCAAAGCCGTGGGAATTGTCGTCTCTGAGAGTTCAGTAGTGCGACTATTCTGTCATGGACAACTGGTCGGCGAGATCATTCCCGAGGTTTGGATGATGGATCACGCCGCCCACCTACGTGGTACCGTGAAGAGGGAACAAGTCGGCGAACTGACGATACTGACACCAAATCTGCGACCGGCCTCGCTCGCGGAGTGAAGATGACAAACCACGATATACGGAACGGCGCGCATGACATCTCTGCAGGAGTTTAGATGCGAAGTCTGTGGACTGGTGACCACTAACCCCATCCACTGGTTCGTGATTCGATGTGGGGATTCCGAGCTTACTGTGTACGGTGGAAGTCTGAAACCGCCAACGCGTCCGACGCCCGGCACTACTGCGGTGAAGCTTATGCCGAGGCGTACATCAGTCGATGGTTTGACTCAGTGTGCGCGCCGCCTAAGCCGAATTTTATCTAGCGCTCGCCGATGAGTCATCAGCTTACAAAACAAGGAGCATAAATTGAGAATCCTATACGCGCGATGCAATTCGCAATGATGCACGTTCGGGTTTTCGCAGAGTCGGCCCAACAACAGTGGTGAATTATGAGCAAATTGTCTGAGAAAGTGGCAATAGTGACGGGCGCCTCCAAAGGCATAGGCGCTGGGATTGCAACGGCCTTGGGAGCGGCGGGCGCGCGCGTGGCCGTGAACTATTCCTCCGACCGGGAAGGCGCCGAACGCGTCGCCCAGGCGATCACCGACAACGGGGGCGAGGCGATCGCGGTGGGGGCCGATGTGTCCAAGGCCGCAGATGTCGCTCGGTTATTCAAAGAAGTGAATTCTGCGTTTGGGAGACTGGACGTTTTGGTCAACAACGCCGGGGTATTCCGCTTCGGCGCCTTCGCGGAGATCACCGAAGAGAACTTTCACTTCCACTACAACGTCAACGTTCTCGGAGTGATTCTCGCCGTGCAGGAAGCGATCAAGCGGTTCGAGGCGGACGGAGGAAGCATCATCAACCTCAGCTCTATTGTAGGCTCGCATCCCGTGGCGGGAGCCCTGCTGTACGCTTCTACGAAAAGCGCCATCGAAACACTGACCAGGGGATTGGCTCTCGAACTGGCGCCTCGCAAGATTCGCGTCAACGCCATCGCTCCCGGTCATACAGAAACTGAAGGCAATGTAGCCGCGGGGACTTTTGAGGGTGGCGCCCGCGCTGCTCTGGCTGGGAAGACACCGCTCGGCCGGCTCGGTCGCGTCACGGACATCGCGCCGCTGGCGGTGTTCCTGGCCTCAGATGAATCGGCCTGGATCACCGGTGAGGTCATTCGTGCCGCAGGCGGTCTCGTCGTGGCCACCTGAGTGCAACGTGCTGGCTTCGCAATAACAACGCTGCAACACAGAAAGGACAATACGATGCAATTTCAGAGTGACTATTTCAATGCGTATCACAACCTAAAGCTGACACGAGATGACAAAGGCGTGCTGGTTGCTGAAGTCCACACCAACGGCGGGCCGTGCATTATGACCGCGCAATCTCACACGGAATTTGTCGATGGGTTCTACCGGATTTCGCAAGATCGCGCGAACAAGATCGTCATCCTTACGGGCGCCGGTGGGGACTTCATTACGGATGTCGATTGGTCCTCCTTCGGCAACGCCGCCGATCCCGGCGTCTGGAGCCAAGTTCACGATGAAGGTGTTCAGGCTTTGGAAAACATAGCCAACATACGCGTCCCAGTCATCGCGGCAATCGAGGGACGTGCCCATGTGCATTCAGACTACGCGCTACTTGCCAGTGTAATTGTGGCGGCAGATGGCGCGACTTTCGAGGATGTGGCCCACTTCTCCCAGGGCGTTGCGCCCGGCGACGGAATTTTCACCACCTGGAGTTATCGCGCGGGAGCAGGACGAGCGGAGGCGTTCCTGCTGAATCCACAGCCGTTAACGGCGCGCACCGCATATGAATGGGGAGTGGTTGCCGAAGTTGTGCCGAATGGCAAGGCGCTCAGCCGGGCACGGGAATTGGCCAAGTTGTACTTGAAGGCTCCCGAAGTGACCCGCCGCAATACGCGCGTACATTTCATTCAACCGTTGAAAGAGCGAATTGTCCGGGAAGTCGGGTATGGATTGTCGCTCGAAGGAGCGTCGGCAGCCGACCTTGTGAAATCAATGCAAGCGAAGACTGAGCCTGCTGCTCAGAAAGGAAAAGTCGCATGAAGAGCACTGAGCCCTCTCCATCCGCCCGAGTTCTGAAGAAGACCCAGCCGGAAGAGTTTGATCTAGTGATCCTCGGGGGTGGCACTGGCTCGACGGTTGCTGCGTGGACGTTTGCCGGCGAAGGCAAGCGCGTCGCAGTCGTCGATCGCAAGTATATTGGCGGCTCTTGCCCGAATATTGCATGCCTTCCGAGCAAGAACATTATCCATAGTGCGAAGGTTGTGGACTACTTTCGCCGAAGCAAAGAGTTCGGCATTGCTCACGATGGCTTCACGATTGAGATGTCAGGCATCCGACGCCGCAAGCGCAAGATGGTCGTCGGCCTGAATGAGATGTATATGGCGAATTACCGGAAGACGGGCGCCGAATTCATTTTGGGCACCGGGCGATTCGTTGCTCCGAGAACCGTGGACGTCGACCTCCCCGACGGGAGCACTCGTCAACTCCGCGGTACTAATGTGATCATCAGCACCGGCACACGGGCCTCATTGGAACCAATTCCTGGCCTTGCCGAAGCAAACCCGCTCACGCATATCGAGGCGCTCGAACTAGGCCAAGTCCCCGAACATCTGCTCGTTATCGGCGGGGGCTACGTAGGAGTAGAACTTTCGCAGGCGATGCGCCGCTTCGGTAGCGAGGTGACGATGATCGATCGCAACGTGCGGCTGATGTCCAAAGAAGACCCGGACGTATGCGAGGCTCTTCGCAGCCTGCTCGCAGATGAAGGCATCGACATTCTCCTGAATGCACGGATCAAGCAAGTGTCGGGCAAATGTGGCGAGTCGGTGAGTGTGGTTGTCGAGCAGAATGGAATTGAGAAAGTCCTAAAGGGTAGTCATGTATTGGTCGCCACCGGGCGCAATCCGAATACCGAAGGACTTGGCCTGGAACTGGCCGGCGTTGAGCTCACCAACCGGGGATACATCAAGGTCAATGAGCGGCTTCAAACCACCGCGCACGGCGTCTGGGCGATCGGCGAGGTCGCCGGTAGCCCACAGTTCACGCACATCAGCATCGACGACTTCCGCGTTGTCCATTCCAATCTAACTGGTGGCCATCGTGTGACCACAGGCAGGCAAGTTCCATATTGTCTGTTTACCGACCCTGAACTTGCTCGCATCGGTCTGAGTGAAGCAGAAGCGCAGGCTCAAGGGATAGCGTATCGCCTATTTAAAGTCCCAATGGAAAGCAATCTGCGTGCTCGCACGCTTTCGGAGACCCGCGGGTTTGTGAAGGCCCTCGTGGAGGCTCATAGCGACCGCATCCTCGGGTTTACCGCCTTCGGTGTCGGTGCTGGGGAGACCCTTGCCGCCGTCCAGATTGCGATGATCGCCGGGCTGCCCTACACCGCGCTGCGCGATGCGGTCCTGACTCACCCAACACTCGTCGAAGGTCTTATATCTCTGTTCTCATCCGCGGCGTCAGCGCACGACGTTGTCGAGACGAGAGGAGCGGAGATCTCCGCCGCATGAGGTAAACCGCAACAGCAATGAGAAAAATAGGGACTCGGGATCCAGTCGTTGCGTACCATCTTTCGTTACTTTCGCCGCACTATCGGTTCCGAAAGTCGGCATGTCGGAAGCCATCATTAGAAGAAAGGTGGCGTCGTCTCCGATGGAAGCGTATGAGGAACTCGCAAAGAGGTCTCCTTCAGGTTTGGCAGATGTCGACCCGTTGCCAGAGGAAGCCTCGGGAGCAGTAGAAGCGGGAGGATATCTCCGAGTCCGGCGGCCCTGGCCGTTGAGGGAATCAAGCACAGCCTAACGCTTGTTACGACCAGCGATTACGTACGAATGCGAAGGTAAGCCTGAAAGTTCCGAAACAGCTTCAGGAGGCTGCGGAAAAATCCGTTGGCACGCCACAGACGACCACAAGGGCCAAAGCCCGCATTGATTCGATGTGCTTTACGCGGCCCTTTCAGGAAGGGCCGCTCTTCCACGGAAACGTGGGCGTTCCGAGTTTTTCCGCAGCCTGCTAGTACTACTGTGTTATAAGAATGGAGCTCCACGAAAAGGACAGCCCGAAAGTTGGCGGAGCAGAGCCCGTGCCAGGGTTTGTCGAAGGGTAGCAATGGACCAGGGGTTATGCCGCTCCACGCGCACGGGGCGAACCCCGAGGATGGAACTGGGGCGGCATTTCGGGGACGGGTAAGTCCACTTGACCGGCGCGAGCAGAGGGGGAAAAACGGCTCCGTTCGGCCACCAGGAACCCATAGGCCGCGATGCAGAGGGTAGCGTGATGGTGAAAACCGCGCCAGCCTCGTCCTTCATAGTGGCCCAGGCCGAGTTCTTGCTTCAGTTCTTGGTAATCGCGTTCGATGATCCAGCGTTGCTTGGCTAAGCGGACGAGATGGGAAAGGTTGGTCGAGGCGGGCAAAGTGGATAACCAGTACCTGGTCGGTTCGGCTTCCTGCTTCGGCCACTCGATCAGCAGCCACTCCTCGGGGCGAGGCTCGCTGCTCCAGTAATCGGGATGGGCGGGACGGATGCGCAGAGCGGCAAAGCGGGAACGCAAGGGTCTACGAGTTCCTTCCCGCCAATGCACGGTTTTCCAGGCCGAGGCAGGCAAGCTCATCGCCAACTCGCGCACCGCCAGCGGAACATGCTTGCCACCGCGGCGTAACAGCTTCGTGGGACGTCCGATTCCTTTCCACTTCCGCTTGGGCAGCGGCGCCTGACCGGGTAACCACACGCTCACCGACGACTGGATGCCCATCACGTACAGCAACCCCAATTCGGTGATGCCCTCGCGAAATTCCGTGTCGTTCCCATAAGCGGCGTCGCTTAGAACGGGAGCCGCCGGGATCTCTCGGTCTAAGGCGGTACGAATCTGTTGCAAGGCAATTTCCGGCTTGGTTTGAAACTTGACTTCCGGGGGTATTCCCGTGGCCGTTCGCCGCTTCTTGTCCTGGGTCCACACTGCCGGTAAGTAGAGACGCCAGGCGATGGGCAAACTTACCTCCGCGGTGCTGATCGACAAACTCACGGCCACCCGGCAGTTCTCTTGCTTGCCCACTTGTCCACAATACTGTCGGGTCACTCCTACCGAATGTGTCCCCTTCTTCACCAACCCAGTGTCATCGACGATCCAGGCTTCGATCGGCCCTTGCTTCTGCATGGCGGGCAGCGCGTACTGACGCACGCCTTCCAGAATGTCCTCGTCACTCCAGGGCGCGTGGGCGACCACGTGATGCAAGGATTGATGCGTCTGGCGCACGTTGTCGGGACACAGACGAGCCGCCATCGGTTCTACGCTCTTGCGCTCTCCGGGCAAAAGCAAGCCGGTGCAATAGGACTTCAGAGGAACCACGCGATCCAAGTGCCCCGCGGCTTGCGCCAGGCGATCAAGATAGGCCGCGAAGCGTTTTTGCTGGGCGCCTGGCGCAACAGAATGGGCGCTCATGACCAGCAACTTAACATTAAAGGATGCAGACCCGCGTGATCTTTTAGAAAGAGGTATTCACTTTATAACACAGTAGTACTAGTATCGTGTCCCGGAAATACGCGAACAAAGTCGGGCGATCTTCTGGAGGATCGAATCTGCCGTCGCGGTCCAGACGAAAGGCCGACTGGAGCGATTGTAATGCCGCACGAAAGAATCGATCTTCTGGATGAGGTCATGCACACTGGTGAAGGTGCCCCGGCGAATGGCGCGTTGGGTGATGAGACCGAACCAACGTTCCACCTGGTTGAGCCAAGAGGAGTAGGTGGGGGTGTAGTGCATGTGATAGCGGGGCCGCTGGGCCAGCCAGGTGCGTACCTTGGGGTGTTTGTGGGTGGCGTAGTTATCGACGATCAGGTGAAGGTCGATCTCGGATGGCACCGACTCGTCCAGATGCCGTAAGAAGGAGAGGAACTCCTGATGGCGGTGGCGAGGCTTGCACTCGGTGAACACCGCGCCCGTGGCGATGTCCAAGGCGGCAAACAGAGTGGTGGTGCCGTGGCGTACGTAATCATGAGTAATGCCCTCGACGTAGCCCAGCCCCATGGGCAACACGGGCTGGGTGCGGTTCAGGGCCTGAATCTGGCTCTTTTCATCGACGCAGAGCACCAGAGCGTGATCCGGTGGGTTCAAGTAGAGGCCGACGATGTCACGCACCTTCTCGATAAAGAAAGGATCGGTGGAGAGCTTGAAACTCCGGCTGCGATGAGGCTGCAGCGCGAATGTCTGAAACAGGCGATGCACGGTGGATCGGGAAATCCCGCTGGCTTGGGCGGCCTGCCGAATGCTCCAGTGCGTGCCGGTGGCGGGTTTATGGGAGAGCGTGCGCTTGAGCAAAGCAGCAATCTGTTCGTCCTCGATGCTGCGCGGCCGACCCGGACGCAACTCGTCATAGAGTCCAGCCAAGCGGTGCTCGACAAAACGCTGCCGCCACTTGCCCACCGTGGCATTTCGCCAACGCAGGCGACGGGCGATTTGGGTGTTGCTTTGTCCCTGAGCCGACCAGAGCACCAGTTTGGCCCGGGCCACCAGAGCGTGCGGCAGAGTGCGGGAAGCGGCCAGGCTATGCAGTTGGGTCTGTTCGTCCGGGGCGAGAGTAAGGCAGGGCTTGGGGCGTCCCGTGATCATGCACGGAGCTTATCTCAAACCCGACACTTATGCTAGTTATTTATGGGACACTACACTAGTTTAGCAAGAACGGTGTCACAGTGGTACGCAGACTTCGTGTCGAGGAGGACCACAAAATTGACGTCATCTGGAAATCACAGACCTAGTGCAGTCGGCAAGGACGAGGCGCATGCGGCATTCGCCTCGTCCATTGCCGTCGCGGTGTGGTGGGATGGTGGGATCAAGCTTTCATCATTTATCTTCCGTGTCACTTCATCGCTCCCCATCAAGTGTGCTCTCTCGTCCCGTCTTGAGTCTGGGACACAAATCCGATCGAGTCACGATCGCGTGATCCTCGTCAGCCAAGCGAAAAAAGAGGGCGCTTCAGAGAGTCAGGAGCCAACTTCTAGATTAATTGTCCGAAGATAGTCGCGATAGTAACGGTCGATAGACCGTTCCATTGGCTCGATCGGCGATGTCTTCATTTGTTCCAAGGTGTCTTCAAGGAGGGACGTAAATGTTTGTACCGCACGAGTTGCAAGGGGATACCATTGATTGATCCACACTTGAATTGTGTCCCGGTTATGAGCGTGATCTTCGATCGCCATTCGCACCAGGGACTCGCTCCACTGGCGGTGCCAATGGCAGTCTTCGTTCAACGAATAAAAAATCTGCCCGAGCAGGTAGTCGTCCTCATGAAGCGCGACATCGCTCAGGTACTTCATGAATAGTTCGTCTACGAGGGGTTTGAGCACCAAGTTGAGTCCAACGAAGGATTCCGCCCAATCGTACGTGATGAGCAATTTCTCAACGACTTCACGCAGCGGTTGCCATAGCGAGTCCGTCTGCCACAGAGTTTTGCTGTCGGCCGCAAACTCAGGGTAGATCAACTGAAGTTGCCGGATGCGATAAGCAATCCGCTGGATGCGGCGCATCTCGTCGGCGGACTGCAGTGCCGCAGCAATTGTAATGCGCCCGCTAGGAGCCATTTGACCGATGTACGATGCGATCATTTGAAAACCATGACCCGGGTACCGGAACGGGGCAATCACTCGTGGAAAAATGTGCAGCCACGCAGAGCGAAGGTGGGCATCGTATCCGGTAAGTTCAATTTCATCCAGGATCCCGTCCACGAAGATTTCCTTCTCTCTCTGCAAATCCGTGTACTTCGTGTAGGTTGTTTCTCGTGGGTCGCGAAACTTTTCCCACGAGCTGCACAACAGGGGTGACTCTTCCTGATATCGGCGGTACCAGTCTTTCAGGGGAACATCGAGCTCGAACCGCTTGCCGGTGAAGCCTTCGCCGGTGTAGCAAAGGAGTTTTGAAGTCACAATTTCGTATTCAGTCGGCAACCGCCTTTGTTGCAAAAGATGCCAGTACGTCTTCTGTTGGGGCATGTAACGCTCCTCAAGGACAGCAAGGCTCGTGGTTCTTTCAGGCGAATTTGCGAGTCCGTGCGGCAAATCGCCAGGCTGCGTCGTCCTGGTTCAGCTGAAGGGAACCTTTGAAAGCCGACATCACAGTCTCCAGTTCGCCCGGGAAACGAAACGGGCGTCCCAGGTGCTTTTCGATTGCCGACCGGGTCACGACACAGCATTGCGGAACCAGCACTCTTACATATGCGCCACGGTCCACGACCATAACGTCCTGGTTCAGATCCTTAATCGCCGCAATGATGGCATTGGCCACGGTTCCCGCCTGGAGAACAGGACCGACTCGGTCATAGACTCCCGCGGCCTCTTCGGTCATCGTTGCTTCTCTCCGTCCACTCCAACTCCCGAGGTCCTAAACGTCATCTATGTCGACAAGAATGTCCTCTCCGTCGACCCTGATCGGAAACAGCTTCAGACAGGCGTTCCGAGGGTTCACGCCAGATCCGCTGCAAACGTCGAATTCCCAATAGTGCCTTCCACAACGGAGAATCTTGTCCGCCAACGTCCCTTCGCTTAGACGACTCTTTTGATGAGGGCAAATATCGGCGTAGGCGTAAATGCGGTTATCAACGTTGACCAGCAAAACACGTTCGCCCTCCACCTCCAGGCCCATCATTTCACCGCTCCAGAGGTCTTCCATTTTAGCGACCCTTCGAAACCCCATCATTTCTACCCTGAAAGCACGTCAAACCGATCCAATGCCTCGAACCCAGCCTGCGCGACTGTCATTGCTGGGTCCATAATCTTGTCGTTGTAGACTACCCGAACCGGGTGTCTGGCTGCGACCCGAAGGCTGGCTGCAGCCTGAAGTTCTTGTGCCAGGGCTTCGAGTGTGTCCCCGTCGTCGGCCAGAATCAGAAGACCGATCGTGTCACCTTCTAGGAAACCATAAAGAGGAACGGGCATAAACGTTGTTCAACAAATCAGGCGGCAGAGTCTTTTCGAACACCGAGCCACTCGTAATAACCATTATGAGCATCTTTGCCCCAAGTATCAGGGGTGAGATTGAAATAGTCCGTCAGCAAACTGGGCAGCTTAGCTGGGGCCTCTCCCGAGAGGACGCGCTTCACGATATCCACGTGGTTGGCATATCTTTCAGGCTCATGTAAAAAAATCCACTGGCACGGCTCCGAGCAGAAAATGTACTTGCGCCCGTCGTGAACGAGGACCCTCGCAGTGTTCTTACGCGGCGTACCAGCGCTCAGCGGCAACTGACATAAATCGCAAAAAGTTGGCAGGGCAGTTCCGTGCACAGCCAATTCGTTAGCCGGTCCGGGCCCGACCGTTCGCCAACGTTCGCTGATTTGCTCCCACACGGCATCCATATCATCCCAATACTTAGGATATTTCTGGCGCAGCCATTTCCTCTCCGCCGGACCTGGTATGACGAAATTGAACCATAAAGTCGCTCGGTAACTGTAGGCGCTCGCGTAGATCATGTGATGGTAGATATCAAGTTCGTCCATGAGAAGGTCCCAATACCATGGCTTCTCGAGTCCAAACTCGTCCAGGGTGCGCAGAAACTGATCGATAATCCACTCTTCCATGAACTCTTTGAATGAATAAGGGCGTTGATCCAATGCGGTCAGATAATCGATCGAGAGTCCGGTCAAGATCGAGAATAGGCGCCAGTTTCGCCAGAACCATTTGTCGACCAGGTACTGCGCGTACTTCGGGTCGTGCTTCATGACAATAGCAAGAACGGGGTGCCCAATCTGCGCATGACGGGCCTCGTCCGTCTGAATACTGGTGACCATCCTCTCGAACATGTGGTCACTCGATTCGCGAGCGAGCGACGCCAGTCCAACGAATTGCAAATTCGTGAAACCGGTTTCCAGCACGACGTTGGTGGCGATATGGAACTCAATCGCGTTCTGTCCGATGGTTAGCTCGTCGAAGAAGTGACGGGCGGCAACTGCGAACCAATTGTTGGTGTGGTAAAACTTGTGCGCCCAATCGAACTGGGGATCTATGCGTAGTAAGGGATGAAAAAGGAGCAGTGGAATTTGAGTATGGCGATATTCATCGAGGGCTCCAAAAGTAGCCATCGTTCGCCAGGCGCTGTCGCGGCCAAACCTCGCACCCCTCAGATTGCCTATGACGCCGGTGAACTCCGCAAGGGGCAATGCCGCTGCGTGTAGCTTCAGACTGTTCAACCAAGGCAGAGCCAACTTCTGAACATTTTCTGTCCGCCCTACCGCATCGTGCACAGCTTGCACAGCCATATCTTTTTCGTATTGGTTGTCAACGTATTCGCGATAGGAGGTCTTGAACGATTCTTCCCAGTCCTTCCACTCTGAGTGAGGTAACCAAGGATGCCCGCTGATCACCTCTGGGAAGACTTCGTCTTCTCGCACATAGGAGTAGTCCCAATCCAGCTTCCGGGCGAGAGGCAGCCATTCCTCTCTGCTAAGCATGTGGTCTCCTTCCTCACGACTGCGAGGTCGGCCGCCGGACGGTTCTTGCGGTGGATTGCCCTTGCGATTGGAAATGCATCGAGATTGCGGTAGCATACGCTTGTCGCGGCAATCACGTCAATACGGCGGCTACGATTGAAACACATCGTGTCCTCAGTGCTACCTCGGAGCTTAACAGCTGCTATCACGATGGGAGGACAACCAATGAGACCTTCACGATCTAATGTCCCTGGGACTCCCGCCCGGCCTGACGAGCCGGTCGAGGCACGGCCATTGTCCGCTCAGGTTCCAGGGAATCCAGAAATAGGGGACGAACTGTTTGAGCAGGCTCCGGAAGCGGTTGCTGTCCTAAGCACCGATGACCGCATCGTTCGCATCAACAAGGAATTCACGCGCATGTTCGGTTACGAACCTGATGAAGTTTTGCAACGCCCTATCAATGACCTTATCGTTCCTGAGGCTCAGATTGGTGGCTCCCGGGCATACACACGCCTGCTGAAGCAGGGTGGCCGAGTAGAGGTCGAGACTGTTCGAAGACGCAAGGATGGGACTGAGATTGACGTGTCTCTTCTCGCTATTTCGGTTAAAAAGACTTCCGGCGAGCACGTCCTCAATTACGCGATATACCGCGATATCACAGAACGGAAGCGTGCTGAAGAAAGGCTGCGGGAAAGCGAGGCTCGGTTCCAGACGATGGCCGATACGGCGCCCGTGTTGATCTGGATGACCGGAACCGATAGCCTTTGCAACTATTTCAATAAGCCATGGCTCGACTTCACCGGCCGAACCATGGAGCAGGAAGTAGGCATAGGATGGACCGAAGGAGTGCATCCTGACGATGTACAAGGCTGCTTCGATTGTTTCCTGCCTGCCTTCCATGCCCGCAAGCCTTTCCGAATGGAATACCGCCTCAGGCGAGCGGATGGCGAATACCGTTGGGTGATTGAAAGTGGCATTCCACGATACACGGGGGCGGGAGAATTCGCTGGCTACATCGGTTCAAACATTGACATTACGGACCTGAAGCGCGCAGAAGCAGAGCGCCAGAGATTGCGCCAGCTAGAAGCGGACCTCGCTCACATCAACCGCGTGAGCATGATGGGGGAATTGGCCGCCTCACTGGCTCATGAACTCAAGCAACCCATCTCTGCCGCCCTGACGAACGCCAAAACCTGCGTGCGCTGGCTACGACGTGATACGCCTGATGTCGCTGAGGGTTGCGAAGCGGCATTAAGAATGATCAATGATGCAACTCGCGCCGCCGAGGTTATCGACCGGGTTCGGTCGCTTTACAGGCGAGACACATCAGAGCGGGAGCGGCTTGATGTAAACGAAATCATTCGAGAAATGATTATTCTGCTCCACGACAATGCGGATCGGAATTCCATTTCAATCCGCACCGAGCTCGACTCAGAGCTTCCGCTGATCACAGCGGATCGTGTACAGCTGCAGCAGGTCTTAATGAACCTGATCCTCAACGGCATCGAAGCGATGAAAGATGCGAAAGGTGAACTGACTATCACGTCGAAAAGGGCCGCGGATGCCCAACTGCTTGTTTCTGTGAGTGATTCAGGCGCCGGCCTCCCTGTGGGAGAAGGCGATCGCATTTTCGAGGCATTTTTCACCACCAAAGCGCAGGGTACCGGCATGGGACTGTCCATCAGTCGGAGGATTATCGAGTCTCACGGAGGCGCTTTGTGGGCGTGTACCAATGTGGAACAGGGCGCGACATTTCAGTTCACGCTACCCACCGACGTAGCGGCGTCCTCACCATCGGCGGCTTAAGGTTCGGATCCCCTGTGTTCTTGTTCGTCCGGCGAAAACTTTTAGAGTGGTCGTGTACTGAGCGCCAGAAGGAGCTTCGGAAAACCACTTTGTGCAGCGAAATGAACTGCCCGTCCGCAATCACCACAGCACGCATCCAAGAGACATCAGCTCATCCATCAGCAGCATTTTCGTCCAGAGTACGAACTTCAGCGATCAGGGTGGAGCGGCATTCCGCGATGGCCGGCACTGGCCGGTTCTGGGGTATGCACATCTAGATTGACCACAATCGGATCCTGTGCGTCCCTCACGACCACAGATTGGCAGATCTCATTTGGGTTGGCATTGATCTCCTGGTGCGGCACTTAAGGTAGAACGTAAATAAAATCGCCCGGACTTGCTTCCTCACTCAGTTCCAGTTGATCGGCCCATCGCATTTGAATTCGGGCCCTGCTTTAGGCCGCCGGATGCCAGTTGGAGCCCGTGCGGGTTTTCATCTGTGGGGCGGTTGTCGTTGTTGCGGGCCCGAGGTCTTTTTCGAAAACAACCCCCTTATGCGTGACTACGAAAGTCTTGATTCCGGATGCCTGGTACTCCGCGGGATACGCGATCAACGTCAAGCCTCGCTTGCTGCTACCATTCACCCCCGATGACGCATTCCGTACCACGATTCGGAAGTAGTACCCGTGAAAGGGATTGGGTTCTTTATTGCCGCTATCCACTGCAGCAACGGAGGCCAGGCTCTGGGCGAATCGTGTGATTGGGTCTTCGCTATCCGCCTTGGCGTCGGCTGCATTTTTTGCCATTGCGAATTCCTCACACACTTGAATCGCGGTAGCCTCGTTTTCTCCAATTCTTCGGAATAGGATCTCTTGCTTTCCGCGGTCAGAATCGAAATACCACGCACCGTTCTTGGAGACCAACGGGATGGGGAAGGGCCAGTTTTCCGCGCCGATATACAAAACCGTGCTCCCGTCGGGTTCTCGAACCAGACGATGCATCTCCTGATATTTCTGGCTGAACTGCTCGCGTTCCAATTTGTCCTCGACCTCGTCGCTTGATGAAGTCACGTCCCTTCCTGCCCCCAGGATCGCTTCCAGGGCCTGCTCATCTTCCTTTTTCGCCGCTTCAACGAGAGCGTTGGTGGCTTCCCCGGGAGACGCGAACATCTTTGGCTGTGCGTCCTGAGCAAATCCCGATTTAGCAAGGCCCACCACAAGTAGCAACCCCAATAGAAACAGAATAAGGACAAAGGATGCGAACTCGCAGGCAAGCCTCAGAGTAAATGTTTCAAGTGTTTCAAGGTTCATATTGTTCGTGCGCATGAGTTGTTTCTCCATATCATCAGTTGCGTTTGGTTTAATTGAACCGAATCACCGGCGACCGCCGCCGCCGCCGTGGAAACCTCCGCCCCCATGAAAACCTCCACCGCCGTGGAAACCTCCACCGAAGCTTGACTGACCGCGGGAGGAGAAGCCTCTTGCGTCTGCCCCATGATTGAAGCCGCTGAACGCTCCCGAATGAGTGCCGCCCTGGGCATGCGATGCGAATCCATGCTCGTTACCCGCGAATCCTCTCGCTCCGCCATGAAATCCGCCGCCTCCATGAAATCCACCGGCGCGATTGAAGTGGTCGCGATTGACGAAAACTCTGCTGTGGGATATGTAGCCGTGGTGATCGAACATGATCCCGTGATGCCAGTCGTATCCCCAGTGCCCCCACCCCCAGCCAAAACCGCCAAAGAAGCCAATTCCAAAACCAAAACCCCATTCGAATCCTGGCCCAGTAAGATACAGCCCTGGATACGCATACCAGCCCGGCCAGATACCAATGGGTGCTCCATAGACGAGCCATGGGTCATACTCGGGAACGTAAACAACCTCAGGTTCCGCAGGCTCGATCACAATGGTTTGCCCCTGCTTGCTCACCTTTTCTTGCGATGTGCTCTTTAAGTTGCCGGCCTTCTCCGCGCGGTCACGCATTACCTGGACGGCGTCCATCACTTGTTGTTGTTGGTTGACATAAGCATCGCCAAGCGATGAGGTCCACGAGAGATTCTTGTCCATGTTGGCGAGTACGGAAGGGAACTCGACGAGCGCCTTCACGCTGGGATCCCAAGGCTGCTTATCGACTTCTTTCCCCAGTTCCTCGCCCTTCAGATCTTTATGTTGCTCCAGCCACCGGTCTGCTTCCACGATCTGGTCGGGATAGGTGGCTGCGGCCAGGATCTGTGCCACCAGAGCGTCGGGATATAGTGCGATGGGCGCGACCAGCTGCTGCAGCTGGTCGGGCGTTTGTTTTGCGGCCTGAACCGGCGGTTGTGCGACGGATTGGTCCGCCTGTGCGGCCAGCCCTCCGGGCGAGGCGGCTAATAGAAGGCAACATGAGAGAAAGAGGGACAAGCTCTGTTTTATGAATTTCACAAACGATTCTCCTTCGATCGGTCGCATCGACGAACACCGGCGGATACTTCCCGAGTGACGCAAGTGGAGCAGCCGCGAACTATCGTTTTCAGCTGGCCAGATCAGCGGCAGGTCGAGGTTCAAACTGCCGAAACGTGAGCGGACATGCCAGATGGTCGCATTGACACGCGATTTCCACGTCTTCGCTTCCGGCGTCACGACAGGCTTCTCCGCAGTATTCCTCGCCATCCGGCACATCGCACAGGCACGGTACGTGTGCTCACTTCTTGGTTTCTTGATTCGCCATTACGATTCGGTCCTCTCCAGGTCTTTTATTCCGCTCCCTACAGCGCCGCAATTCTCGACGTAGCCCCGTTGGCTGTTCGAACCTGGAGTTTGGGGGAAATGACTCAGTCCAGGCCGTCAGTTCTTGGCGACTACGTCAGTTCGACTGATTGCATTCAGATCGCCAAACCCACGTCGCCGCTGGCACGGCTTTTCAGGGTTTTGCGCTAGGCAATAAGACTGAACGAAATCTCAAGTGTCGACGGGCCGATAGTGCGTCAGTATTTGGACGGCCTCGAGATCGTATCCTTCTTATCGAAGTGAGTTTCCAGCTACGTTGGGAGTCTCGACGCCTTTAAGTGAATAGATTTATCTGTATGTTGGCTCTCGGGCGGGCCTTCCATCGACTGGAATAAGACGTGCACTCGCAACGGGAGAGAGAGTGAGGTCACATGGAAAGTCAGGTATTCACATTCGCAAGTTCACCTTTCGTGCCTGTCGCAATAGGTTTCTTTGGCTTGGCGACCGGCTACTTCATCTGGGGTGGTCAGGCCTTGTTCGGTTTTCCGAAGAGCAGTCCCGAGGTCAACCGCACTCTGGGCTTGTGGGGTTTCTGGATGCCCGGGTTCATGCAGTTCCTGACCGGCATCTATCTCCTGACCGGACTGACATGGTTCAACGTGTTCGGCAAAGCGGCTCCACTGTACATGGCCGGATTAGCCTTCACCGCTTACGGCATTCACTGGTTCGCGATGTCATACCGGCGATACATCGATTCCAGCGCTCAGCCCGACGGCTGGATGGCTATAGCATTCCTGTTTCTCAGCATTCTCGGCGCCGACGTCTTTCGGCGTGCTGGAGACATCCCAGTAATGTTGATTTTTGTCGGCCTGACGTTGATCTATGCGGTTGAGATTCCAACGCGCTTACTATCGTGGAATCTTGGTGGCCGCATCGTAGGGCTGTTTCAACTCCTTACTGCTATCTGGCTGATCTATTGCACGTACGCCATGACAGTAGATTTGGCATTGGGCGCCAAAGCCTGGGTTTAAAACGTCTTTCACACTATGACGCGCTTGCAATGGATGAAATGCAGACTGATCGCGTGTGTCGTTGCAGTTAGCTCGGCGTTCGCACAGTCGACAGTTCGCATGGCTACCGATGCCCCTGCCGTTGTCGCAAAGACGCCTGCATCGCCGAACTTGCTGCGAGATTTAAATAGCTCTTTCGAGGCCGTGATCTCGAAGGTTTCACCGGCGGTGGTGCAAATCGTGGTAACCGGGTACGGACCATCGGAAGATCGCGGGCACACCGACGCAGCGCGAATCGTCCGGCAGCATGCGACCGGCACAGGGATCATCGTCGATCCGGACGGCTATATCATGACGAACGCTCATGTGGTCGAGGGTGCGCAGCGCATCAAGGTTATTCTGCCCCCGCCAGCATCGGACTCTGCGATCGGATTCCAGCCAATCCACGCAAGCCAGATCCTGGAAGGCAGATTATTGGGGACTCACAAGCAGTCCGACTTAGCTCTGCTAAAAGTCGATGCGAAGCATTTGCCCACAGTGGCTCTCCGCAGCGAGGTGCGAGTCCACCAAGGCGAATTGGTGTTCGCCATCGGCACTCCGGAAGGACTCCGAAATACCGTTACCATGGGGGTGGTAAGCTCACTCGCCCGGCAGCTCGATCCGGATAAGCCTACGGTGTATATCCAAACTGACGCCCCGCTCAACCCAGGAAACAGTGGTGGTCCACTGGTGGATATCGATGGCAATGTGATTGGGATGAACACTCTGAAGTTAAGCGAAGGCGGCGGGAGCGAAGGGCTGGGCTTTGCGATTCCAGCAGCAATCGTCAGCTTTGATTATCAAAGCCTTCGCAAGAATGGTCGTGTGCAGCGTGTCGCGATTGGATTGAGAACACAGAACATCACGCCTACGCTCGCGGCGGGGCTGGATCTGGCGAGAAGTTGGGGAGCCATCATTTCCGACATTCATGCTGCAGGGGCTGCGGAGGCGGCAGGTCTGGAGTTAAACGACATCATCCTTGCAATCGACGGCAGGCCAGTTCTGGGTCTTCCCGATGTGGTAATGGCCCTTTACATCCATCCTCTCGACCAAGTCTTGAAAATGGACGTGCTTCGAGGCGAGACCCCGATGTCTTTTTATGTTCCGGTCAAGGTGTACCACGAAAACATAGATGACCTGGCCGATATTCCTGGTCTGCAGAAAAGGCTGGTACGCAAGCTCAACATTTTTGTCACTGACCTGGACGGCGATGTTGTGCCGCTTGTGGACGCCAGGCGCAGCGAGTCTGGAGTCGTAGTAGTGGCCCAACTCAGCGGATCAAACGCGTTGGACACCGGGCTTGAGGTAGGCGATATCATTCGCGCCGCCGATCGCACCGCACTACAGTCGACTTCACAGTTCGAGACCCTGGTCCGCCATTTCAGACCCGGTGATCCGGTCGTCCTTCAAGTCGAACGCAAAGGCAAATTGCAATACCTCGCTTTCGAGATGGAGTGAATTTCGAAGCAGCGGGACTCGCGAATAGGGCGTGAAGATACTTTGGGTTGCTTTTGAACCGGTGCTCGAAGATCACTATCTGCGCGTGATGACTTAACATATGGCCAGTTCGCGTATGTCGCGATTTCCTGTGCGGTCGCATTTAGCTGTTGCCCTGCGTTATGGAACAGCCGCTTTTTTGGTCGCAGCGGCACTGGGAATGGCCTCGCTCTTACGTCACGACAACCTGCCGCATCCGTTCCTCTCCTTCTCTTTTGCGGCAATTACGATTACTTTTTGGTATGCGGGAAGCGGGCCGGGTCTGCTTGCGCTTTTACTTTCCTATGTGACGCTGAGCCATATCTTCGTTCCTGGAGGAACTCTTGGCTCCTCATCGCAGCCTTACCTTGTCATTTACGTAATATTTGGGGCGGCTGTGGGTTGGTTTAGCGCTTCCCGCCGCCGAGCGGAACGATTGCTGACGGAGGCTCGCGACCACCTGGAGCTGCGGGTGGCGAAGCGAACGAACGAGCTTACTCATGCTATCAAAGAGTTGCAAGACATCCAGGCAGAACTAAGGCAGGAGAAGGATCGCCTCAAGCTGCTGTTGGACCTAAGCAATAGCATTGTCTCGAAGTTAGATCTTCGGGACCTCCTGCGTGACATTTCAGCGAGCGTGCGACGCCTGATGCAGTGCGACGCGGTGGGCTTTAACTTGCCAGATCCGGAAACCGGCGAGTTGAAGCTCTTGGCCCTGGATTTTCCCGGTGCGAAGGGATTCTTACGGGAAGAGATGGTACGTTCGCCGGACTCGCTTGCTGCCATGGCATTTAGCACCGGCGAGCCTAAGACATTCAGTATCGGGCGCGATGTTCGCCCGGAAGAATCGTACGAAAAGGAAGGTTTGCAGTCTGCCTGTTGGCTGCCCTTGATTAGCCGTACTCGAGTGCTGGGTGTCTTAGGACTCTCTCGGCTGGAAGATATTTCCTTCTCTCAAGATGATGTGTCCTTTCTGATGCAGATTGCGAGTCAAGTAGCGATTGCGGTGGAAAATGCGCTGTCGTATCGCCAGATATCCGACCTCACGAACAAACTCGCACAGGAAAAGCTGTATCTTGAAGACGAGATTCGCACCGAAGCTAATTTTGAAGATATCGTCGGCAAGAGCGAGCCGCTACATCGTGTTTTGAAACTTGTTGAGACGGTGGCTCCCACAGACTCTACCGTGCTTATCTTTGGCGAGACGGGCACAGGTAAGGAATTGATCGCTCGTGCCATTCATGACCTGAGTTCGCGCAATTCAAACACCTTCGTGAAACTGAACTGCGCAGCCCTCCCCGCCGGACTATTGGAGAGCGAACTATTTGGCCACGAAAGGGGTGCGTTCACGGGCGCCATCGCCCAGCGCATTGGGCGCTTGGAACTTGCAAACCACGGGACTCTGTTTTTGGACGAGGTCGGGGAGATTCCACTTGAGCTCCAGCCGAAGCTCCTTCGCGTTCTCCAGGAACAGGAGTTTGAGCGGTTAGGAGGCACACGAACCATTCGTACCGATGTGCGTTTGATTGCGGCAACCAATCGGGACCTGGCTGCAATGGTTCAAGAGCAGAAGTTTCGCGCTGATCTATTCTTTCGCTTAAACGTATTCCCGGTTGAGCTTCCCCCTTTGCGCGAGCGCGCTGAGGATATTCCTCTCCTGGTCCGGCATTTCGCTGAGGAGTTCTCCCGCCGTATGGGCAGGAGAGTTGAAGCTATATCTTCGCAGACGATGAACGCTCTGCGCGAGTATCAATGGCCGGGTAACATTCGTGAGCTGCAGAACGTCATAGAACGATCTGTCATCCTTTCCTCGGGGCCGAGCCTGAACGTGGCTGTTGCGGAACTGCACCCTCGCGCGATGCCCATGCCAGCCAACGAGGCTGCACCGGCGAAATCGACAAGGCGCATGCCCGTGCGGAGCATTCTCGCGGAAGTCGATCGTAATCAGATCATCCGTGCTCTCGAAGACGCCGGCGGCCGGATTGGCGGAGCCGGCGGGGCGGCCGCCCGCCTTGGACTCAAGCGGACTACGTTCATCACACGGATGAAGAAGCTTGGCATCAATCCCCACTCCGTGTCGGAACTCAAAATGGACAGCACCGACACCTCCGACACCGCTGACGCCTCGATTGCGCAAGACTCACCGCCCGATTTAACTTCTTCAGAATAAAGCCGTTGCCTTCAACAGGCATCTCCTTCCGGGTTTGGCATTCACTTTGCCTCTATCCAAAGTATGAAAAGAAAGCCGCAATGCGGATGCGCAGCATACCCAATCCTGGACTGCAAGCTTCACTACGGCTCAGGAAAACGCTGGCCACGCACCGGCACAAAAACGAAAGGAGAAAATATGAAAAAGCTTCTTGCTCTGGTTTCTCTAGCTCTCTGCATGTCGGCATCGTCATTCGGAGCCGATGTTGTGGGTCATTCCGCGAAGGTCGCAGGCAAGGACACTTATAAAGCCGCGAAGGTATCCGCGAAGGATACCGGCAAGGCCACAAAAGCATTCGTAAAGTTTATTTTGTAACGCTAAGTAGAAGTACCAAACATTGTTCGAGGAGATGAATCAATATGAAAATCAATAAGGGTTATATTGCTGTAGGTTTGGTCATTGCTTTTGCTCTTTTCTTCGAACTCGCTGCGCATGCAGACGAGTCCAACGAAGCCACTACGATGAGTTTCAGCCAGCCAATCCAGGTTCCGGGACAAGTATTACCCGCGGGAACCTACCTGTTTGAGCTGGCCGATCATGGTGCCGAACCGAATGTGGTTCAGATCTTTAGTTCGGACCGCAAGGTTCTGTATGGAACCTTTCTAACGATTGCAACTCAGAGTCAAGAACCCGCCGACGATACTATCGTCACGTTGGCAGACCCGGAATCTGGAGGAACGCCCGCACTTGTGAAGTGGTTCTATCCGGGGCGCGACATCGGAAACGAATTCGTGTATTCCAAGCAGATAGAGAAGGAATTAGCACGAGACAGGCAGCAGAACATCGTGGCCAGTGCAGAATCAAAGTCCAACTCCGACAGTACTGGAGCTGGCAATTGAGCAAATCGCCTGGCATTCGCTCGCTCAGCGGGATTCGCACGTGAATGCGAGTGAATGTCAGGCAGACTGCTCGGTCGGCCGCTATGCGCCAGCGGACGAAGCCGACAGATGAGGCGGTACAACCTAATTCTCCGCGTATTTGGCCGTGAGCACTTATTTCTGCGTTCACAATGTCTTAGCCGCGTAGCTATTATCTGCTACATCCGAATCTCTGAGGCACAGTTCGCAACTCTGATTTCACAGGGTCGAATCTAAGCAGCTCTTCCAACAAGCTGCCAGTTTAACGATTCGGTTCATGGGTGCGCTTGATTGTCATGGCCGTGAAACCGAGCTAGAGTTTAGAGGGGAAGAATTCGCTGGGAGTGTCGAATGAGTCCCTCGATCGTAGGATCGGCCGGCGGACGCATGATGGCAGTTGACAACTCACCGCGCGGAGATACCTTTATTCTTATCCTCCCCACAAAACTCGAGGCGTATGAATGAAGCCTGCTGCTTCCACAGTGTTCGTCATTGACGACGATCCCTTGGTGCGTTCCGCTATTCAAGGCATGCTGAAGTCGGTGGGCCTGCATTCCGAGGCCTTCGAGACGCCGCAGGAGTTCCTCAGCAGGAATCGGCCGGACGGACCAAGTTGTCTTATTCTGGACGTGAGACTTCCTGGCGCCAACGGTCTCGAATTTCAGCATGAGTTGGCAGATGCGGGCATCCGGATTCCCATTATCTTCATCACCGGCTATGGAGACATTCCCATGTCCGTCAAGGCGATGAAATCCGGTGCGGTTGAGTTCCTGACCAAACCCTTCCGCGACCAGGACCTGCTGGATGCGATCCACCAGGCTTTGGACCGCGATCGAATCACGCGCCAACACGAGAGTGAAGTGGCTGAGTTGCGAAGGCGCTATGAGACTCTGACCGCGCGCGAGCGCGAGGTTATGAGCCTGGTGGTTTCAGGCATGCTCAATAAGCAAGTGGCGTTTGAGCTGGGAACCAGTGAAATCACAGTGAAGATCCAACGCGGCCAAGTGATGCGGAAAATGCAGGCGGAATCACTGGCGGAATTGGTGAGAATGGCGGCGAAGCTTGAGCTTCCGCCCGGCAAGAGTAAAGCAGGGCTGTCCGGAACTGGTCACGAATGAAACTGCCTTCCAAACTTCAACATTATGGGCTGGCTGTAATTTCCTGTGGTGTGGCGTTGCCGGTGGCATGGCCTATCGATGCACCTGCGTCGTGTTTCCTTCTCGCTGTCATGGTGAGTAGCCTCTTCGGTGGGTTGGGGCCGGGCCTTGTATCGGTGACTCTTTCCGCTATTGCCTATGAACACTTCTTTCTGTGGAGAACATCTTCTCCGGCCCACGAACCGGCGGCCCTTTTGCGATTTACGGCCTTCCTGGTAGCGACGTTGCTGGTCACCGGGTTAATGGAAACGAAACGGCGCGCCGAACATTCCCGCAGCCGCGCCGAAGAGGCTCTTCGTCAGGCGAATTCGGATCTCGCGCGCGTCAGCCGTGCGACCACCATGGGAGAGCTCACTGCCTCCCTGGCGCACGAAGTGAACCAACCGATTGCGGCCGCCGTCACCGACTCGAACACATGCCTACGATGGCTCATGCGCGACCCGCCTGATCTGGAAGAGGCTCGCGAAGCTGCATCGAGAACAATTAAAGATGCAACTCGCGCAGGGGAGATCATCAGCCGTGTCCGCCAGCTCTTTAAGAAAGGGACTCCGCAGTGGGAGTTAGTTGATTTAAACGAAATCATTCGCGAGATGGTGGTCCTGCTGCGCGGTGAAGCCACCCGGTACTCTATATCGGTCCGGGCCAACCTGATGGCCAATCCCGCCCATGTCATGGGGGATCGACTGCAACTGCAGCAGGTGCTGATGAATCTCATCGTTAACAGTATTGATGCGATGAGGAATGTGAATGGGACGCGTGAGCTCATTATCAACTCGCAGCCCGGAGAGAACGATGAACTTGTGGTCTCGATCAGCGATACTGGAGTAGGGATCCCGCCGCAGCAAGTGGATCAGATCTTTAATGCGTTTTTCACCACCAAGCCTGAAGGCACCGGTATGGGACTCCGGATCAGCCGCTCCATCGCGGAAGCGCATGGCGGCCGCCTATGGGCGGCGATGCACTCTTCCCGCGGCGCAACCTTTCACCTCAGTCTTCCCGCCAAAGGCGACGGGCAGGGTCGAAACTCATAGGCGCTTCCATGGTGTTTTGGCCGTTTAGGCCGATATTAGAGACCTCATACCAACGTATGATTGCTCCAACGGCGGCGGAGCGATACTTTTACGACTATGCCTATTCAGAGGAGGGCAAAAACAGTCGCGATCGTCGATGACGATGAGTTGATGCGCAGTGCCTTGCAGGGCATGTTGAAATCTGTCGGTTTGCCTTCACAAGTGTTTGCCTCAGCGGAGGAATTTCTGAGGTCCGGCCAGCAGCAGGAGACTGCCTGCCTGATCGCGGATATCCGCATGCCGGGGATGTCCGGCTTGGAACTGCAGGCCCAACTGAACGCGGAGAACTGCAGGATTCCGACCATCTTCATCACGGCACACGGCGACACAAAGATGCGAATGCAGGCGCTACGAGCAGGCGCGGTGGAGTTCCTGGCCAAACCGTTTGACGATGAGGTACTGCTTGAGAGCGTTCGAGCAGCGCTAGAAGCCTGATGGCTAGCGCATTTGGGTCGGGGGTTCTCCATGGGGGCTGTCCAAAGATTCGGCAGTGGCGATCTGGCACTGTATGAGCGCAGATTCGAGCAGGTCATAGGCAATAGTCCCGCTCTTGAATCGGTGCTCGAACAGGTCGAACGGGTCGCGCCTACGGATTCCACCGTTCTGATCCAGGGAGAAACAGGCACCGGCAAGGAACTGATTGCTCACGCGATTCATAACCTCAGTTCGCGGTGCGGACGACCCTTCGTAAGGCTGAATTGCGCCGCCATTCCGTTGGATCTGCTAGAGAGTGAACTTTTTGGCCATGAGAAGGGCGCGTTCACTGGCGCCATCGCGCAAAAAATCGGCCGTTTCGAACTCGCCGATAGCGGCACGCTTTTTCTGGATGAAGTAGGGGATATTCCGCCGGCGTTGCAGCCGAAGTTGCTGCGCGTTCTGCAGGAACAGGAGTTCGAGCGCTTGGGCAGCACTCGCACCCATCAGGTCGACGTTCGGCTGGTGGCTGCCACCAATCGCAATCTGATGGGGATGGTGAACCGGGGTGAATTTCGCAACGACCTCTACTACCGACTCAACGTATTTCCAATTCAGTTGCCTCCTTTGCGCGATCGCCGCGAAGACATTCCCGCCCTCGTAGCCCACTTTGTCGGGATTTATAGCCGCCGGATGAGTCGCGAGATCGAGCACATTCCTCCGACAACGATGGCGGCGCTGACTTCTTACGAGTGGCCGGGGAACATCCGCGAACTGCAGAACCTTATCGAACGGGCCGTGATCCTTTCGAACGAGGGCGTGCTTCCCAATCCCTTGCCAGCGGCGGGAATCTCGACTGCCAGCACATGTTCTGCACCCACCACCCTAAAGGACTCTGAACGTAAGCTGATTCTGCAGACGCTTGAGTCGGTCGGTTGGGTGATCGGAGGCCCGAAAGGCGCGGCCGCCAAACTTGGATTGAAGCGCACCACGCTGATACATAAGATGCAGAAGCTAGGGATCTCACGATCTGGTCACCAAAGCTCCTCAGATGCGCTCGGGCCAAGACGGCAGCGATCGGCTCCAGATGCCGCGTAGTCCAGTCTTGCGTTGCTTCCAGTATGTGCGACAAACGCGGGTCCCCATGCAGGCGGAGTGTCCGGCGCGTGTCAACCACTGTGGCCTGAAGACACACCGCAAAGGCTCATCAGAACCAGTATTGACGGAAGATAGATGATGGACGCGGTCAGAAGTCGACGAGCAGCTGGGCTCGATCTCTGATGGACGAATCGTGCCCCGTAATAGAAAAACGCCAAGTTCAGGAGCAACACTCCCAAGCAATAGAGAATGCTCGGCTGGCCCCAGGCTGGCAGGAGAGCAATGGGAAATAACGCCAGCAGCGGCAATATCGTTTGCAGACTCACAGCCGCATGCCTAGCCTCGCCCTCGGGCAGCACGCGATACCCAGCGCGTCGGTAGTCCTCGCGGTACATCCATGCGATAGCCATGAAATGGGGAAACTGCCACAGGAAGACAACGGCGAAGAGGACCCATGCCTCTGAACCGATCGTGCCCGAAGCGGCCGCCCATCCGATAAGCGGCGGAACAGCCCCAGGAAAGGCGCCAACCAGAGTACACAGCGGAGTTTTTCGCTTAAGTGGAGTGTAGAGGAACAAGTAAGTCAACAACGTCAGAATCGAGAGGCCCGATGTGAGTGGATTGACGGCGATCGCAAGATAAATGCTGCCCACTGCCGAAACTGCCACACCGAACCAAAGAACTCCGGAAGGTTCAAGCCGGCCGGCCGCGAGTGGGCGCCGGGAAGTCCGGCGCATCTGTGCATCGAAACGGCGCTCGATGTATTGATTCAAAGTACCAGTTCCACTGGCGACCAGCAGCGTACCGAGAAGAGTGTGAATGAGGAGCATCCATGGAAAGCGAGAGATTTGGGCTGGAAGTGCCAGGTAGAAGCCGGCGAATGTTGCAATGGCAATCAAGAAGTTAACTTCGGGTTTGGTGAGTGCCCAATAATCGGATAACGCAACGTACCGGCTGGCGACGGGCCTTGTCTCCCTGTCTGTGGCTGCGGGGAGATGCCTAGTAATAAGGATAGGCTTGGTGGCCACGTTTAGAGCACTTCCGCCTCGGCATCGTTCGGCGATCGCCCGGCTACTTCGGGCGACGCAACTCGCATCGGACTTCTCCATTGCATGTCGGAGGGCGAGAGCATCCGTACTGTGATCGCGACCGCTGGAATCACGTATGCGAACGTTACCCATACCCACATCAAGGCGCCGGCGCATTCTTGGTCCGCATAGGGGGCTAAACTGAACCGCTGAGGTGTGGACAGGTAGAAGGGGTAAACAAGCCGGTTACAAAACACCAGAAATGCGGAAAGAACGTCACAAGGCAGGGTGGCAAGGAAGAGGTACAGAGCCATCGACCACCGAGGCGACCTTGCCGCGCTCGGGGGCGACTGCACGATAGGCCACCAGAACAACAGGCCTGCCACCAGAAACGACAGGTCCTCCACAATGTGCATCCCGTAGGAACGCATGCCCAACTGAAACGCGACGGGAAGGTGCCATCCGATTACGGCCGCCGTACCCGCCAGCCAACACAACGCAGGATGCCGAACGCAGCGTTCGAGCCATCGAGCGGGCAAACTGCCGATGGGAGGATACCTCTTGATGAAGAGTTTCGGAAGGCCGCACACCAGGGTAAAGACGGGTGTCCCCGCTAGAATCAGCGGCGCAGCGACCGTCATCAACAGAAGGTGCTTCAGCATATGAATCGTAAGTAACTGATGATCGAGTGTGGCGAGAGGAGACCCGACAACAATCCACACTAAGACGAGGCTACTCATGAACGCGGCTAGCCGCCAGCCGGCGATCAAGTTTGGGAAGGCACTTCGAAGAGCGAGCCAACCGCGCAGATAGACCGACGCTGTGACCACCAGCGTCGATGTGATCGCGAGAAGAAATGGCCGCCCCAGAATCTGGGCATTTGGCTCGGACATAGCCAGGTCTACCGTAGCGGCACCTCGCTTTCTCCGAGCACCGCGGCTTGAGAAGCATTGCGTGCTGGCTTCTGATTCGCTGGGTGTAGAGTTTCCAGAAATGCCACAAGCGCAGTTGTCTCGGCGGGGCTGAGGTTTTTTCCATAGGCTGGCATATTTCCTCCGCCCTGGATCACCTGGCGAATCAGTTGGTCTTCGGTAAGACGGAGAGCAACGGCGTCCAGCGCCGGTCCGCGCTGGCCACCTCGGTCACTTAGCGAATGACAGTTGTGACACTGCTTGGATTGAAACACCAGCGCACCCTCGCGCTCCAAAGCCGTGCGTCCGTGTACATATTGCGGTGGAATCGGCTCGCTGCTCCATGCGTCCATGATGGGACTCCAGGGCGTGTGTTCAGCCAATTGGGTCAGAGTGCCGAGGGCTACTGCGATCACGAGTACGCTGAGAACGGCAATCGGTCTGCGCTTCCAGCTCTTCTCCCCCTCCCCGGCTACAAGCGGAAGCGCGAGCAGGACAAGGATTCCGATGGCAGGACCTATCAGAAGGATCGGCGTCTCGGCAGCCGGGGGCAGGAACGAAAGCAGCGCATACAACCACAGAAAGAAGAAGTCGGGGCGCGGCGCGGTTTGAATGATCGTCGGATCCGGTTGGCCGCCTGGACCAAAGGGACCAAAATGGACCGCACAAACGGCAATCGCGAGAAGAATAAAACCGGAGAAGAAAATGTCCTTCCACACTGCGTTAGGCACGAATGGCACACCCTGCGTATTCGTCAGTTCGTGATATTCCTGCAGGTATGTGGACCGCCGAACGACGCGTCCGGGCATGGGCCACTCGTTAATTCCTAGCTTGAGCACCATAAGCAGGTGCAAGCCGACAAACGCGATCAGTAGTCCTGGCACAACGAAAACATGCAGTGCGAAAAACCGCGAAAGCGTCGCGCCAGCAATGATGGGACCGCCGAGGATCAAATTCACAACCCAAGGCCCGATTACGGGGACTCGACTTGCGATGGATGCGCCGATGCCCAATCCCCAGTAAGCATCCTGGTCAAAGCGCAGTACCTGACCTGTAAACGCCATCCCAAGCGTCACGAGTAAGAGGAAGACGCCAGCGATCCAGGTGAGTTCTCGTGGAAACTTGTAGGCTCCGAAGAGGAATACCTGCACCATATGGATCAGCACAATCGCGACCATGAAATTCGAGCCCCATCCGTGCAGCGCTCGTATGAACCAACCCAAAGCAACGCCATGGTTGAGAGTCTGCAGGCTGTTCCACGCCTCTCCCGCCGAGGGCACATAGATCAGCGCAAGCAAAATGCCTGTCACGAGTTGGAGTATGAAACACGCGAGCGCAGCGCTGCCGAAAACATAGAACCAGCTCGCGGTGTCACGGGGAACTGGGTGCTCGGCCGTCTCACGAATCGGCGTTCCAAGCTGGAGACGCAGATCGAACCAGCCACCCATTTTTTGGATCAGGCGCATGTCGGCTTGCCTCCTGCCTTATTTGCTACCGGCTGACCCGGAGTGGGCATCTCGCCAGCCTTTATGAGAAGTCTTCCATTCTCAATTTTGTAGCGGTACTGGAACAAACCGCGTTCGGGAGGTCCAGAGGCGCGCGAACCGTCCTGGTAATAAGCGCCGCCATGACAGGGACACATGAAGAGATTCGATTGTGGAAACCAGCGAACTGGGCATCCCAAGTGTGCGCAGTTGATGGCAAAGACCTGGAAAGTCTGATCATCCACCCTACGAACCCAGCATGCGATGTTACCCGTCTCGCCGTCCCAATCATTGACCGACGGATTTCGATAGGTGGCGAGTCGAGTCTGCCCAGTGGGAAACCGTTCCAGCCCGCCAAGCGAGAGCCACGATTCATAACCGACCTTCTTTTCGCGGGTCACAGGCGACAGTAGGTATCGCACGATCGGCACCGACAAGAAAACACCGACGATACCGTTAAAGAACACTCCCAGTTTCATAAGAGCTGTGCGTCTTGAGATTCCGTTTTCAGCGCTCATTGAATTCCTCCCTGAGGCGGGCTCGCGGCAGCCGTTGGATATGGCTGGCCCGGAAATTTTGGCCGCTGGTTGGAAAGCCAGGCCACGATGTCGGAAACGTCTTGGGCCGACATAGGTTGGCCCTCGACGTCACCACGCCAGTCCGGCGCATCCAACTCGGGGCGGCCCGCAATCACGACCGTTCGAAGTTGCTGGTCGCTTACCAGTGCCAGGTAGGAGCCATCCACAATTGCACTCGCCTTGGTCCCTCCGCGGCCGTCTGCTCCGTGACAGGAAGAGCAATAGGTGCGATACGCATCGGCGCCACGTTGTGGATCTCCAGGAACCGGCGCTGTGTAAGGCGGTGGCGTTTGATTGCCGACAGCATTGGGTCTTGCCCAGGACCGAATCCCACTTACAATCGTGTCGATCTGTTCTTTGGTGAGCATTCCGCCCGCACTCTGTGCAAAGGCTGGCATCGATGTACCGGGCACGCCGTTGGAGGCGATGCGGCGAATGACGGTGTCGTCTGCAATGGCGAGAAAAATCGGATTCGCTAGACCAATGGCCGGCCCGCCGTTACCGTCTACGCCGTGGCATCCTGCACAGTTTTGCCCATAGAGCTGTTTGAAGACGACATCGTTTGGTGTCACGATCGTCGGCTCAGGCCGATAGGCGCTGGGTGAACTACTGCAGGCGACACAAGCGAGCACTATGGCGAAGGCAACGATCACGCCCGGGGCGAAAATGGGTCGATGCTTCATGGCTTACCGTTGGGCTGGCTCTTTTCACGCATGGTTCCAGGTGCTTCAATGCCGGCACGGACTGCGAACGGCAGGTACTGCCAGGTGCGTATGCGCTCTTGCCTGGAAACGACGATGCCGGCAACAATGCCGAATCCGATCTGAGAAACGATAAACCAGACCCAGTCAATCCGCTGCTTAAGTACGGGATCCAGCGCCTCGAGCATGCTATGGATGAGAGCAGACCACAGGATGGGAGCGATCAAACCTCCGAATAGAATCGGGCGGCGAGGAAACATGGGAAGTGTCACGCCATAGAGAAGGCCAACCAGTGAAGAGACAATCAAATGGAGGATCGCTGCAATGATGAATGCGTCCCAATGAAACGCGGCAATTTGCTCTGTGGTCGTTCTTGCAGGAAAGAATCCAGCCGACAAGAGGTTGATCGGATACCAGACCCCGTGGCCGCTGAGAATTCCATAGAGCGCAGCCAGAATGGCCATGGCGACACTTCCTGCCAAGCCACCTTTGACACCCGCCGAAACCGGATAGATCTCCAGCGGCAGTCGCGCCCGCTGCAGTTCCTCGGTCTTCCATTCGACGCGAGCGACTTGCGGGTGGCGGGTTTCCGCAGTTTGCACTCTCCCCACGATCGGCATGGATTCGTGTTTTTCGTGTGGCAGCACGTCGCGAAACCAGCCAACACAACCGGCAAGCGTGAAGATTGCGCCCAGAATGCTAACGGAAGCGCTGGTCACCAATCCCGCGAAGACCAATGTAAGGCCGAGAGCCAGGATAATCGGCCATGCCGTCGGAGCGGGCAGTCCGATCGTGCCCTGCATCGCGCTTTCTGTCTTCGGCGGTAGTTCAAGCGTTTCTGAGGCCATCTTCCAGTACCTTTCTTCATCGTCCAATCACGTACACGACCGTGAAAACGACAATCCATACCACGTCGACGAAGTGCCAGTAGAGCGACAAGACGTCGATGCGCTCAGCGTGTTCTGATCCGACGCTTCCGGTCATGGTGAATACCATCACAATGGCGAAAGTTAAGAGACCCACTATGACGTGAAACGCGTGCAGCCCGACCAACGAGTAATAGGTTGTTCCGAACAGGTTCGTGCTGATCGTGAATCCTTCTTTGTAGATTAGCCAGTACCATTCGGCGCCGGTCCCATACAAAAAGGCAGCACCCAGCGTAATGGTCGCGAGCCAGAAGGCTCCGAACGTCAGGACGTCACCCCGGCGAAGAGACTTGGCAGCGAAGTGGATCGTGAGACTGCTCGAAAGCAAACAGATCGTATAGACGATAGGGACACTGAGAACATCCTTCGGCATGGGTCCGGTCAGGCTCTTGCCGAGATAGAAGACGTACGCCACCACGAAGATTGTGAAAATCGCAGCTTCCGCCGCGATCAGACTCAGCATCGCGACGCGCCCGCGATCGGGAGGATTCCACTCAGGCTTCGCTCCGGCCACCGTCATTGATGTCGCATTCATCACAGTTTCCCCTGCTATTCGTAGTTCCAGTCGGGATCGGCCGGGTGCTTAAGGTCCCAGAGGGGGCGTCGGCTCTGAATGACCGGGATCGAGCTGAAGTTATAGGCAGGAGGTGGCGAATTCGTGGACCACTCGAGTGTCCAGGCGTCCCACGGATCGCTTCCTGTGGCCTTACCGCGGAAGTAGGACCAGACAAGGTTTCCCAAGAAGACCAAAATCCCGGCAGCCTGGAAGAAAACTCCGATCGTCACGATGAAGTTCCACGTGTCCCAACCACGGCCCGGCTCATAGGTGTAGATTCTTCGCGGCATGCCCAACAATCCTGGGATATGCATGAAGTCGAAGGTCAGGTGAAAGCCGATAATGAAAACCCAGAAGTGCAGCTTGCCAAGTGTCTCGCTGTACATCTTCCCCGACATCTTCGGGAACCAGTAGTAAAAGGCTCCAAAAAGACAGAAGAGAATACCGCCAACGATTACGTAGTGAAAATGCGCAACTACGAAATACGAACTCCCCAAGTGCCAGTCGAACGGGGCCGCACCCTGCATGATCCCTGTGAGGCCCGCGATCAAGAACTGGAAAAGAAAAGCAATGCAGAATAGCATCGGAGTCTTGAACTCAATCTTTCCTCCCCACATGGTCGCTAGCCAGTTGAAGATCTTGATGCCGGTCGGAACAGCGATGGCCATTGTCGAGATCACGAAAAAGGCATTGGCAGCTGAGCTCATACCCACGGTAAACATGTGATGCGCCCATACACTCATGCTGATGAACCCAATCGCGATCGTAGCCCCCACCATCACCGAATAGCCGAAGATCGGCTTGCGGGAAAACACCGGGATGATTTCTGAGGCGAAAGCGAAAGCTGGGATCACAAGAACATAGACTTCGGGATGTCCGAAAACCCAGAAGAAATGCATCCAGATGACCGCTGAACCTCCTGCTTGGGTGTCAAAGAAGTGTCCGCCAAGGTAACGATCGACCAGCAGCATGATCTGAGCCGCCGTCAGCGGACTGACCGCAAGGATCACCAAGCCGGCCATTACGAGGTTCAGCCAAGCGAACAACGGCATTTTGGCTAACGTCATCCCCGGGCAGCGCATGCAGAGCACGGTAGCGATGATATTGACCGCCGTGCCGATGCTGCCGAAACCGGAAACCAGCAATGCGAGAATCCAGAAGTCCGTGCTATGGCCAACTGAAAACGTCTGCGAAGTCAGCGGTGCGTAGGCGAACCACCCAACGTCGGGCGCGTTACCCGCTCCGTACAGCCCGTTGGCGCCGACCAGACTGAAGTAAAGAAGCATGGCGCCGAAAGCGGTCATCCAGAAACTGAAAGCATTTAGGCGTGGGAAGGCCATGTCCCGCGCCCCAATCATCAGCGGGATGAGGTAGTTGGCGAATCCGAACATGACGGGCATGATCACGAAGAAAATCATGGTCGTTCCATGCATGGTGAACAACCGGTTGAATACCTGGGGCGAAACAAAGTCGTTGTGCGGACGGATGAGCTGGATGCGGATCATCATCGCCTCGACCCCGGCGATCAACAGAAACACCAGGGCATAAGTGATGTACAGAATGCCCAGCCTCTTGTGATCGACGGTCGTAACCCATTCGTGGAGCCTCGCGACAATTGGACGCGGTGCTGGTTCCGTTCCTGGCAGTGCGATCGCATCAGTCGACATCGGGCGATCTCCTTGAGGTCTTTAACAGGATGCTCAACGAAGCGTCTCCAAGTAGGCAGTCAACGCATATAGCTCCTGCTCGTTCAGTTCCATTGCCGGCATCAGGGAACCCGGCTTGATCGTGTTGGGGTTTCGAATCCAGAGTCTGAGATTTTGTGGAGTATTCGGAGCTGCGCCGGCCGCGATCGTGTCTCGGCTCATCAAGTGCGTGAGGTCCGGGCCGAACCGCCCGTTGGCCACTGTGCCCGACACGGTGTGGCAGTTGATGCAGGCGGTCGTCTCGAATATGCGTTGGCCCTGAGCAACAGCGCCATTTATAAACGCTGGCTGGCGTTGTTGCCGAATCCACCGGTCAAACTCGTCTCTCGACTGGACGTAAACACGTAGCAGCATTTTGGCGTGTTGAGTCCCGCAATACTGCGCGCACTGGCCGAGATAAACTCCGGTCTCCTGCGGGTCGATCCACATGCTGTTTGGGTGGTTGGGAATCAGATCCGTCTTACCGCCCAGCCGCGGCACCCAAAAACTGTGGTCAGTGTCGGCGGATAGCAGCTTGATAAAGGTTGGGGTCGGATGAACCGGATCACTCACTGGCACATGTAGTTCATTTGCCGTTACTACACCCAGATCTGGGTAACGATACTCCCACCAGAACTGGTGGCCGATTGCCGTAACCGCAATCGCGTTGCCCGGCGGCGATGTCTTCTGAACTACGGCAATTACTCGTGCAGTCGCCATGAACAGAGCGACCACGATGAGAATGGGAATTATCGTCCACGCCAACTCCACTTGGTTGCTGCCGTACACCTGGGGAGGTTCTCGGCCGTCGTCATTCCTTCGCTTTCTGAATTTCACCACGGAGTAAAGCAGCAAGGCGAAGACGACTAAGAAAATGGCTCCTGTGACCGCCAGAACAAACAGAGACAGCCCGAAGATCGATTTCGCTGGCGTTGATGCGGGAGCAAAAATGTTAGTAGGGCTTAAGGGCTGAGTTGGGTCTGCAAAAGCTAACCCAGTCCGGCAAAAGCACACAAGAATTCCAGAACCCGGAAGGCGCCAGCTAGTTGAGCCCCGTGATCGCAACTTGATGTCCTCAGTTAGGCTGTTGTGAGAACGAGCCCCATCTCGGAATCCGAGTTCTTTTGTCACATTGCGTTCTGCACATGACGTCATCGGCATACATTCATGGGCGGTAACGCTTGCAGTCTGACTTTCGTCGGGTCAGGACTTATGCCTCGGAGTCCTGGCATCCAATGTTGAAATCATGGGTCGAGTTCCCGGCGGGACGGCGACTTGTCCTGACAGTACAATCTTCCTCGCTGGCGCTTCTTTTCCGTAGATCTTCCGATTGGCGCCATTATCAGGACGAATCGTTGATCCTTCGAGTGCTACCCCTACGAACGCGCCACGGGAGCGAGAATAACTCAAGATGTCTGCGCGTAAGGTGGCGTCCGTTTCTGCCGAGACAGTGCGTCCGACGGGGCCTGCCGCAACCGACGCGTCTGCACCAAGCTTGACTTTGCTCGTGAGAACTCCGCTCGCACCGCGATCATTCATTACCAACAGCACAAAGTCTGTTGCTTCGCCACCGATTTGGAAGCCAAAGCTGCCGCCCTCGAGAGCCACCATGGTAGGCGCTCCCCACGATCCTCTGAACTCCTCGCCTCTGCGACAGGACATTGCACCTCGCCCGTAACTTCCACCCACGATGAACGCGGCCTTCACAACAGACGGAAAAACGACCACACAATCTGCCCTGTCGAGAAGGTCCTGAGGGATATCGTCGGGGACATCCAGAATTTCTTTCAACACGGTGCCGCTATTCCGTAAGCGGTTCTCGTCTTTTTCTTCCTGATCAGCTGCGGAAGCTGAAGGGAAAAAACTGGTCAGGGCGAAGAGCATGATCATCAGGTGAGAAATTAATCTCTTGATCAGTGCCTGCATGTGTGGTTTCACCGCTCATCCTCCGTAATGCCTATTTTCATAACCCCACGGCCGCAGCCCTGGACCGCTCCATGCGACCCATGCGGTAGGTACTGCCGTTTGGTGTTCTCGTTTGACGCATGCAAGGCGCTAGCCAAACTGCAGCTGAGGTGCGGCAACGGCGGGAGTTATCAATTGCGGAGAAATCGAGACCGGGGAGATCGCTATTTCAACAGTCTTACCTGAGCCAATGTCCGTAGTCCGACAGTTGTCCGCCCGTGGTCACGGCTTTTTTGGCAAATGCGCAAATCGCGCGGTCCGGTGCAGACTCCCGCGGACGCCCAGGGACATATCGCGGGCTGTCGCTTCGTTTGGACACAACCCAAGCCGCAGCCGGTCGCTCGATTGGCGAGAGTCAGTTCAAAGACTGCGTTTGGCACTTCTCGTGCAGTAGCAGCACCAGAATCTGAACGCAGAGAGAGTGTGTGCAAACGAAAATGAGATCGCTCTTTATTCGTATGATGTATATGTGTGAACCGGTGAAGAGTAGAACTGTCGCCATGTTGATCGCAGTTATACTCGCAACGATCTCGCCGCTGGCCTTCGCCGATGATGGCACCTGGTCTCTAGACTCCGCTGGTTCCAGCGCGCGGTTGTATCAGGGTTCGGCGGCAAGTCCTGACTCCGCGAACACAGGTGTCGCGCGCGTGACCGGGAACGTGAAGATTGACACAAACGATTTGGGCAACTCGGTCTTTGATCTACGTATTTACCCGGCAGATGAGGAGTGGGGGCACGCACTTAGTCCTGAGAGCACTTTGCCAGTTGGCTACGTTCCTGACGCGACTGACCACACCCTGCTGACATTCCACTCCAAGCGTATTCTCCGCATGAGGAACGGGCAATTGCAGGTCATCGGGGATCTAACATTGACGCGCGTAGAACGCAGCATGACCCTCATGAAAGCCTATGCCGGACCGCTCTATGGTGATCCTGTCATTCACACGGAAACTCACGAAGTTGGCTTTCTATTCCCAAACGTGAGCGCGGCACTTTCATCAGATCCTTTGCGGCCACCAGATCTACAGGAAAAAAGCGAGTTGGGTCTTTCGGGGTCAGCCTACATCGGCTATGAGGATTTTCCTGCGCTGCTAAGTGCGGTACGGACTACACATTGGCCAGTTGTTGTACGGAACAAGCAGTGTCAGATGCCTATGGTTGGCGATGATTACCACGGACCCACCTGCACGGGAACATTGATTGCGGCGACCAGTCAGGACAACTGTCACATGCCGACCGTGGTCGGAGGGGAAGACTACAGCGGGCCGATCTGCACACCGCCATCTGGAAACCAAACGACAATCATACTAGTGGCCTGTCGCAGAGTAACCATTACTAGTTGTTATGCTTCTAAGCTGGTATGGCGACCAGCAGCAAAGTTTCCCTTACCCGGGAACAGCGTTTCGAACTGAACAGCATTGCGCAATCGCGTTCCTTGCCCGCGGGCGATGTCTTTCGCGCGAAGGTCATCCTGATGCTGGCCGAAGGAGTGTCCTTCAACACCATCAAGGGCCGTCTGCAAACCACGGCGCCAACCATCATCCGCTGGAAACAGCGCTTTCTCGAATCCGGGCTCGACGGACTCGATACCTATCATCCCGGGCAGAAGGCCACGGTTCTGACTCCAGCGTTGCGCGCACGGATTCTGTCGGCCACGCGCAAGAAGCCCCGGGACGGTTCTACGCATTGGAGCTGCCGCAAACTGGCGGCAGCGCTGGGCGTCAGCAAAGACGCGGTGCATCGAGTGTGGCAAGAAGCTGGCCTCAAACCTCACCGCTTGGAGCGTTATCTGGCCAGCGACGATCCGGAGTTTGAGAGCAAAGCGGCCGACATTCTCGGCCTCTATCTGAATCCGCCGCAGCACGCCGCCGTGTTCTCGGTCGATGAAAAGACCGCGATTCAGGCTCTGGATCGACTCGACCCGGTTCTGCCGCTCTCGCCCGGCCGCGCGGAGCGTCATGGCTTCGAGTACTACCGACATGGCACGCTTTCTCTGTATGCCGCGCTGGAAACGAAGACCGGCCGCGTCCACGGAAAGACTGCGGCTCGCCACACTAGCCGCGACTTCGTGGCCTTCCTGGAAGAAGTGGTGTCGTTGTGCCCGCCCCGGCAGCAGATTCATATCATCCTCGACAACCTCTCCGCTCACAAAACCCAACTGGTTCGCGATTTCCTCCAAAGGCATCCACGCGTGCAATTTCACTTCACGCCCACCTATTCTTCCTGGCTCAATCAAGTTGAGTTGTGGTTCGCCAAAATCGAACGCGAAGTCATCGCCCGCGGCATCTTCACCTCGGTACCCGATTTGGCTCGCAAACTCCGCCGCTACATCAACCCCTATTCGGCAAACGCTCGTCCCATTCAGTGGAAATACTCCGACCCTTCTCGCCGCCTACGTGGTAACGAATTCACTGCGACAGTCCACTAGACCTGAAAATGCTTCGACCGACTTCCAGCCCGGAAGCGGGCATGGCCTCGGTGAACGCCGCAACTCGCTGAGTGTTAACACTGGAGTGCGAAGTGCGGGTGCATCGGCGCCCGCGCTCCTATTCTTTGCAACTCACACGCGCAGGGAAGTGCGCATACAAATGGCAAGTGTTGGGCCATCGCGGGCCTCCGATCGGCGCCGCCGACTCGTGCAACATTCCTCTGGATATAGAGTCCACGCCTCACTTTCATAGAATCTACGTGGACAGAATTGCAATTCTATTGTTTACGGAATGAAGAGGAGGACGAGCTTGGAAGTCGGAGCACCTGCAAGAGCTCGAGTTCGCGGGGACTGGACACTACCTTCCCCAGGAAGACGAAGCCGAGTTGGGCTGTAGGTCCGAAGAAAACGTGGATCCAGCGTAGCCCGCGGCCACCAGCAGAACGCTCAACACGATCAGCAGACAAACAGCACATGCAAATGCCCAAGCCACGCCCACACTGAACGGTTCAAGGTTCAGACTGTTCGGGCGGACGAGTTTCCTCTCTATGTCGTCAGTTGCGTGACCTCCGGAGGATGGCGCTATCGCTGGCAGTTCAATTACCGGGAAAGGTTGTGACTTCATGAATGTTCTCCTTGCCGGATGAACTCTCCCCAAAACCAGTTCCAAGTCTCCATCGGCAGCATTCAGTTCAGCGGCCTTCTTCAATACAAGAGGTAAAAGAAGCCCCGCCTGTCGACGAGGCAGGGCTGTTCGCCAAAGAACACGAAAGTTGGACCTCCGAGACTGGGTGGGTGAACTACATTCCACTCTGCTCAAAGACCAATGACTCTTTGTTATGACTGAAGTCGATCTCCGTGAGCGTCTTTGTGTTGGCACTGGTTGTGTCAGTCACGATGGCGTCTTGAGTCACGTGGGGATCGTTCGTCTTCAATGTTCCGGGCGCGGTGGCAATAGTTTTTCCATCGCGCACGAAATTCACGTGTACCTCCGGGCCAGTTCCTTGCCACTCAAGCTGGTAGTTGCCTGGTGTTAGTTGAGTGCCACCGACTTGTACGGAGTCCGAAATCTCAACCGAGTGCTGATTCTTATCCCGCGCCAAAGCGCTCACCGTGGACAGTAGGGCGATCATCGATAATAGCGCGGTGTACTTAATTTGTTTCATCGAACGTATTCTCCTTTGAATAGCTAAGCAGCAGTTCTAAGCCTTGACAAGAGGCAGACTGCTAACTCAGAGACTGTGGATCTTTTTCAATAGATGCCGATCCATCGGTATAAGGTGCATTTATGATCATTTCGCGATGTAACCATTAGTAAATCTTTGTAATCATTATCGAATCGCCTGGAAGAGAAGTTCTGCCCGTGTGTCCGCAGATCGACAGTATGTTGTTCTAACGATAGAGGACATTGCTGTCGTTGCCTTAGTCACTCAGAATATTTCGGATTGTGCAGCTTAAGCCTTTTGTACTTCGCGCTTTAGGGCGCGACCGAGCGTTTGGTCGAGAGCGGCCTTGGCCTTTTCATATTCGGCTTGGGGCAGGTGGCCCCTCTTGTGCTCCACCTCAATCTGGAAAAGTTCCTCCCTGATTCCATTCATTAGTATGCTGGCGGATCCTGCCGCGACAGGCACCCGTGTCGCTTTCAAAACAGCGGCCGCTGGCCGCTGGTAGTCAGCTTCTGGTTGCCTGGCAGTTACAAGGGAAGGACCTTTTTGGCGCCTCAAATCGCCTATCGTGGACTTCGGCCGCGCCGCGTAGATGCCGCCAAGGAGCAGGACTGCTGTCGCCCCTCCCAGAACCCACCACCGATACCTGTTCAGCGGATCCGGAGCGTCGATCGGAGGACCCAACCCTCCGCCGGGACGGTGATTGGAGTCTGCAGGTTGAGCAGTACGAGTTGAGCTCTGCTCACCCTCCACCGAGTTCAGATCGTTGCGCTGCCGGCCGGTTCCGTGTGTACCTTCGCCGGAAATATTAAAAGCAAGATTTTGCCCAGCCGTGACGTTTGATGCTACTCGCACTGTGGCGTTAGATTGGTTTGGAACGTTCAATAATTTGAAAGGCGCCGAACTTGCAGACGCCTTGAACCGCATCCCCTTCGGCAATGTGACCACGAAGTGCTCCAAGGGATAAATCGTCCTGGGATCAAGATTCGCGCTGCCACTGTAAGGAAGCTGGTAAGTCACCGCGAAGCGGGTCAACCCCGGCCGCAGAGGAAAGAGGAACGAATAGCGATTCTTGTCGTTTTCGGGCACAGGGGCGGACTTCAGAGGAATGCCGGTTTCGATGGTAGCCGTAGCGGAATCTGCGATAACGCACGCATGATCGGGAACGTAGAACTCGAGATTGCGCTCGCTCATCTGGGTGCGCGGCGGATTCGACGTGTTCTGCACTGCGAACTCCCTTGTCACCGCAATCTGGCCTTCCGCCGACCGGATGCGCATGATGTCGGCAAACACTTTGACGCCGTCTACGTTCTTCGCGACGTCGTAGACTTCAATGGCGATTGACGTCGTTCCCGGAGGCGCCATGTGGTGATAACTGACGCCTTGATGGATAACGCGAACCAGATGCGCTGTCTGCGGATCCTCGAGTTTGAAATGGAAGAGGCCAGCGGTGTCCGTCTGGGTGCGGCCAGATTCTCCCATCCCTTGGCCTAGTTTGAACAGGACGACTTCATCTCCCGCAGGCGGCTTGCCGGTGGTGGAATCTATTACCGTGCCGCTGAGCGTCTGAGCAGCAGCGAAAGACGTCAGCAGCAGGATATGGATGGATGCTCGCGTCGCGGCCGTGCGCCAACCTCGTACTTTCGGGTAACCGAAACACTCGATCGGGACGATATTCCGTAGAATTTTCACACTTGTGTTCCTTTCAAAGTCTCGGGTCCAGATCTCCCGTGCCGGCTGTTTTTCCTCGCGGATGATCTCGGCCAGTAGGTTGCAGCTTCGTCCTGCAAAAAAGATCTCAACGAAGCGGAGTCGACATCAGGAAGTTCGCCCGCCTTTTTGCGCCAAGTTGAGGTCGCGCCGACTTTAATACACGGCGCCCTCGCCTCGCGTGAAAACCCTACGCGCGTGTTAGGCGCCCCGGGAAAGAGTCTTTGCGGCAGATGGAAACGTAAAACATACTCGCCATTGTGAGCGTCAGGCATCAGATGAGCCGGATCACAGAGCCGTCTCCCTGCGAGCCTGCTCACACATTGCGTTCTATTTGTTCGCACTCGTCCAGTTAGTCGAACGGCTGGTGAACTTATTTACGCTACTAGTCTGCCGATCGGGAGTGCCAGTGGCCTGCTCGGAGGTCACCGTGTAGTAATAGGTTGTCCCAGGCTCCAGACCGTCCATACGCACCCGAAAGACCATTTCACTGTGACTTGGGTTGATTCTGGTCGGAGACTTTGCCGTGAACTCAAGATGATTGGGATCTTTGCCGTAGTGCACGATGGCATAGTGCAGGATCGTGCCACCCGGATTGGGCGTGGTCCAACTTACAAAAGCTAATGTGTCACTGACGGATTCGATCGTCGGGCTTGCGCTATCCTGGGCAGCCCCCGAATTGTGGCGCGCGTACGCGGAGCGAGGTCGCACAAGCAATGAGCCCACGACGGTAACGATGAGCGCGATGGTGAGTAGTCGCAGCATTGCTGTTGTCATATCTAAGCTCCTGTAGAGTTTCCGGCAAAACGCGGATCATTCAGTTTATAGACCATGAAAGTGGTGGAGTGAACCACAAAGCACATGGTCCACTCCACTAGGGAGAAACGAAGCGTTGTTACGGTTTATAGCCGTCGACCAGAGTTTTCAGAAAAGCGACGATGTCGTTTTCTTCTTCATCCGACAGGCCTAGCTTGCCGATCGTGGTATTTTCATTGTTAGGATCTTCCGGCATGGGCCAACAGGTCACCTTTTCGACGGTTCCTTTCGGACAATTGCCAGACAACACGGAAAAGGGATAGACATCACGCGTGTTATAGAAGTGGACTACCTCTTTCAAGCTCGTGAGATAGCCGTTGTGCATGAAGGCTTTCACGAACCCAGGGTAGGGCACCATCGCCGCGTTTCGCGCCGTCGAAGTCTGGAACTTCCCTTCAAATTGCGGCAGCTGTACCCCCCAGTCCAAGTCCGGCGGAGCTCCATAGTAGCCGTCGAGGAACAATCCCATTCCTTCGTCGGTAAAACCGAAGCCGAGCGGGTTGGCGGTAAAACCCCACTGGTCGGGAGTGTCCTCCGAATACCAGGGCAGCTTTACATTCTTGGGCAAACCGAGGTTGTTGTAAGTCGTGTCGGTAAACAACGGCTGAAGGCTTGCGGCTTGACCGGTGTCGCTTCCACCCGTCTGAGTACTCGACCTTCCGTCCAGATGGCAAGTGTTGCAACCTCCTTTGCCGCGGAACAACTCATACCCGTTCATTTCCTGTGTGGTCAGTGTTGCCTTGCCCGCAAGAAAGTAATCGAACTTCGACGTAAAGGGGCTGACGCTGTCAGAACCCTCATAACTGGCAATCGCCAGCGCGAATTCGTCGAAGTCTTTGTTAGAGAGGGTGCGATCGGTGGGGCTGAGCTGAACCGGAGTGCTATTTCCGCCAAGTGAAGCAGCGCCTGCCGGTGTGCTGCATATGGTCGCGACGTTGGGAGGCCAGGCAATTTCCAGCGACCCAACACCCCAAACCGTCTCGAAGAACGACTTGTAAGAGCTCTGCGAGAGCTTCCACACCACGCAAGCAGAATCTGGATTGGCCATTTCTTGGGTATCCAACGGCGGGCCCTGTGCCTGGTTAGCGGCGGAATTCTGCAGCTTGTATCCGGTTGCCCGGCCATCCCAGAAGTTGCCGCCGTAGAAATCGGCCTGGCTTTGATTGAAATGCAACGGAGGAAAATACGTTGCGTAGGTGTAGCTCTGTGGGTTGCGCTTGGCTATCCGGTTGTTCGGGTACGCTCCGTGCACCGTGATGGGAACTGATCCCGGGTTCGATCCACCCGTGAATACGCTCAAGATCGAGATGCCGTTTGCATAACCGGCAGCCGGGTCGTGGCAATAGCTGCATGCGACGTTCTTATTTACCGACAAGTTTGCGTCGAAGATCTCAAGCTCGCCCAGAGTCTGGACTTGATGGTAGGGATCCAGTGTTCCGGATTTTGCAGCCGCCAGAGCCTGAGCCTCGAGCATGGCTTCCTCTGCCCGAATTCTCTTCGCGTCTGGATCATTTGCAATGATGCATTGCAGGTTAAGTCTCTGGCCGGGCAAAATGCATTGCTGATCGGCCGGCGGAATCTGAAAACCAGTGGGAAGTTCAAAGTTGAGTGGGGGTGGTGGAGTACCCTGTCCAGACGCGCCGGGAACTGCCATTAACATAGCGAGCGCAGTCATGCCCGCTAGTGAGAGCAACGAAAAACCTTCTGAATACTTCATACAGCTCGGTTCCTCCTTACTGCTACTTCAGGTTCGCGGTGATTTGCGGTGCTCCCCTCTGTGCATGCCAAGTACCACTGTGTTCCAGGCACGGTTTTCTCGCGCACACTTGAAGAGGTGAGCTGTTGAGGCACACATAAGTCGCCAGTCCTGATTTCTGAAAGCATGAGTTCACTACCTCAAAAGTGCGACCGCGCTCCGCTGACGAGATGGCTCTGATGGCTCACAGAGCTGTGCACGTGAGGACGGCATTAAAAGTTCGACCCGCCAATTCAGCGCAGATTTGCCAGGCAGTCTGTAATGCTTGTCCCGATCACAGTTAAGAACAGTCCCATAACAATGACGATTGCCGCCCAGCCAATGAGCTGGATTGTGACGATAGCGCGGTTCGCGATTCTTGCACCCATAACCTGCCTCTCCACCGGGAAGCATTTGTGAGACCATGCGTATTTACCTCGATTGGTGGCTCAATCGATTGGGGCGCCGTCGTTCTGAGTGACCCCTGATCGACAGAGGTGTCCAAATAGGAACGCTGGTTGACGAAACCTGGGCTGGAACACCGCCTTAGTCCGACCGAGCGCGAAGATCCCTCCCGAAGTCTGGGATTCGTCCGTTCGCTCGCCCGGTCTTAAAATTGCGAGAAGCCCACGCGGTTGCTGGTGAGGTAAAACTCGATGATGAGGACGAAACCAATCTTTGCGTTGGCAGCCATAGCCGTGATTGTTGGACAAGTGGAGATCGAGCGGCAGGCCGCTCACAACCCGGGAAATGTGGGTGCGCCGCTTTCATTCAGTTCGGAACCTGCGCAAGTCTTAGTGCGAGCTTGCAAGAACTGCCACTCCGATCACACGGACTGGCCTTGGTACAGCCATGTTCCACCAGTGTCCTGGTGGATCGCGCGGCACGTACGCGAAGGCAGGAACATGCTGGATTTCTCCGAGTGGCAAGGGTATTCGGAACAGCAAAGACTCGACAAATCGGAATCCATCTGCGGACTCATTTCGACAGGCAGGATGCCGCCGCGCCCGTACACCGCCATGCATCCTGAAGCGAAACTTACCGAGACCGAAAAGAAAGCAGTGTGTGCCTGGGCCAAGGAAGTCAGGATTGCCCCAAGATGAGGTATACGAGAAGCCTGCTGCTACGAGGTTTAGGCAATGCTCGGCGCAGGTGATGTTGCTACGGCGCCGGTCATGGCCCTCTGTTCAAACTGGCCGGAGCCGGCCTGCTTGCTCAACTTAGGACAGCTTCTCACGCAGGGTTCGTGCGTATTGAAAGATAGCTGGCCTTTCTAGAATGTCACTTGTTACCTGGTCCGAGGGAATAGCCTTGATACCTGCCGCTTCTTCCATCCGCCGTAACACAGCGGAAAAGTCCCTTTCATTGTTAACGGACAATTCTTCAGAGTTTACATAAAACGCAGCTTCAGTCGCAGGCATCGAGATATGCTCTTTTGCAGCCGCCTTCAGGATCAGTTCGAAATCTTTATTCATCAGGCGCAGGGGGAATTGCGGGCTGTAATCGTTCACCGCTGCTCTTGCCAGCTTTCCCACGTGAGCCGGCGCGATTACAGCCGTTTTTGACAAGACCTCGAGCAGCCTCTCGCGATCAATGCCAGCTTTCTCCCCCAGGACCACCGCCTCAGCGATCGCCTGCATCCCAACTCCCAACAGCGTGTTGACGACCAACTTCATCGCGGTTCCTGAACCCGAATCGCCCAGGAGGAAGTACTGCTTTGCGATGGCCTGGAATATCGGCTCTGCAGCGCGGAACAGTTCGGGTTTGCCGCCCGCCAACAGCGTCAGAATGCCTTGTTCGGCGGCAGGAGTGCTTCCAGAGATGGCGACGTCCAACACTTCGATCCCACGCTGGGCCCCAAGGCCGTGCAACTCGCGAGAGGTATCTGGAGAGATGGTGCTCATCTCAATCGCCACGGATCCCGGTTGGGCGTTGGAAAAGACCCCCTCCGCTTCTGTATACACACTGCGAACTGCCGTATCGTTGGTCAGGCAAGAGAGAACCACATCGACCGTGCTCGCCAGTTCCTGAATGTTCTTCGCAACAATGCCACCATGTGCCGCGATGGTCGCCGCGTTAGCGAGATTCTTGTCGTATACGAACAATGTGTAACCGTGACCGAGCAGACGCTGGGCGATGCGGCTTCCCATGTTTCCCAGGCCGATGAACCCGAGTTTTACCCGATCAGCCGTAAGAGTTGTCATAAGGTCTCCGTTGTACTTGAATCATGTCCTTTGCTAAACGGTCGCTGATCCAAAGCCTGCCCGCATTCTCAACACTCACCGCCGCGCGACCACTACGGCCAGAGGACCCCCCAATATACGAAGCGATGCGGAGGGAGAAGCGAGGTGGGAAGAGAAAACAAAGACTATGAATCGTCATGCTTGCTCTTCTCACCGTCGCTTCCAGGGCGTGTTGCTCTCTTACGAGCACATAGCCTTCCAAACCACCTCGTGGTGATCTTGGACATTGACTCGTAGGTTCAGCGGATTAGCCGACAAGCGTATGTCCGTGTACAGATTGGAGTAGAAATACCGACACTACTGTCGCTGTGTCGACTATTGACGCAGCCGCTTTCTCATTCACAGGTGTGACGATCTTGGCGTATGCGTGATTGCGATCGCGGCCTCGCACAGCAAAACGCATACGGCAGCCCGAAATATCAAGCCAGATTGTTTTTCAGCGAGACCCCACCAATTCGGGGACTCCGGACAGTTCTTCGAATTCTTGGTCAGTTAAGGGCAGTGATGCTGCCGTAACGTTCTGCTCCAGATGTTCGATCGAGGAAGTCCCCGGGATGGGCAGCGTGATCGGAGATCGCCGCAACAGCCACGCCAGTGCGATCTGTGTGGAGTTCGCATTGTGCGCTTTTGCAATCCGGTTCAAAACTTCCCCCGCAACTTTGCCGGCTCCGAGGGGGAACCAGGGAATGAAGGCGATCCGGTTCCGCTGGCAATATTCCACCAGGTAGTCCCATTCACGGTCCGCAAAGCTATAGCGGTTCTGGACGGAGACGATCGGAACAATTTTGCGAGCGCGCTCGATGTGCTCCTGGGTGACGTTGGACAATCCGATTAAGCGAATCTTGCCCTCGTTGCGCAGCTCAGCCAGGGTTTCAACCGAAACATCGAAAGACACGACCGGGTCGGGGATGTGGAGTTGGTAAACGTCGATGCGATCCAATCGCAGTCTCTTGAGGCTGCCCTCGACTGCTTTCCGGAGGTGAGAGGGAGTTGCATCGTGCGTCCATTGATTCGGGCCGGGCCGATTCCACCCACCTTTGGTGGCAATCACTAGACCGCTCGGGTACGGAAACAACGCCTCGGCGATCAGTTCCTCGCTCACATAAGGTCCGTACGAATCTGCAGTGTCGATGAAATTGACGTCGAGTTCGACGGCGCGTCGCAGAACCGCGAGGGCTCCCTTGCGATCTGGTGGAGGGCCCCAGATACCCTCGCCTGTAAGGCGCATTGCTCCATAACCGAGACGGTTGACAGAAAGTTCTCCGCCGAGTGACACCTGGCCAGCGGCGCTTGCCGAAATCTTCTTATTCACAATTCACCTCGCTAATCTTCGTTGCAACTGAGTCACTACTTGGATGCCGAAGCGCTTTCTTGCGCACCATGAGAATGTATGAGTGACTTTAGATAGGTGACAAGCTGCCATCGTTGCCGCTCCGGTAGTGTGCTCCAGGACGGCATCCCTTTGTCAGGAGCTCCTGTCGTGATAAACCAGAAGACCTCCCCGTCCGACGCGGATTGCGTGGGCCCTTGCGCCAGGACAGGCATTGCTCCGTTCCCTTGCCCATGAGTGCCGTGACAAGAGCTACAGTTCGTTCCGTACAGCCTTGACCCTGCTACGGCGGCCGCCTGCTGTCCTGCATATGGGTTTTTCATGTGAACGCTGGACGCTGGTGCGTTATGAAACGGTGCGTCTTGCGCATGCACGACCACCGCGAAAACAATCCACAAAATGGCAAATATTGTTGCGATAAGAAATGATGAACGGCTACTGTTTTTCAAAGTTATTCTCCTGCGGCTGTTGCTCGTCCTTTACGACTCCATCGAATACGGCAAGTGTCAGGCGAGCGTCCGCCACTCTGGGGGAAGCAACTCGCTTGCCATCTTACGAGCCCGTATTCGTGCAACATGAAGTTGACTCGCACGGACCCAGTGACCGCGATTCAACACTCGCGTCGAAATACGGACATAGGGTTCAGAAATTCTGTCTCGCTCTCGTGAGAAGCCCGAATGAATTCCGACTTTTGTCTCCGGTAGGCGGGGGCTGCGTGGCAAGCGGAATGCTGTCGAATTAGAGGGAAGGGAAGCGAACAATGAAGCTCAAAGTGAATGGGATGGAACGCACCTTCGATGGTGACCCCGACATGCCACTCCTGTGGTATCTACGTGACATCCTTGGACTGACGGGAACAAAGTTTGGCTGCGGCGTCGCCCTGTGCGGCGCCTGCACCGTTCATAAAAACGGCGAAGCCATCCGGTCGTGCGTTACACCGATGAGCGCGGCGGTGGATAGTGACATTCGCACGATCGAGGGCCTTGGGGCAAGCGGCCTCCATCCTGTCCAAGAAGCTTGGGTGCGGGTGAACGTTCCGCAATGCGGGTATTGTCAGTCCGGACAGATCATGCAGGCGGTTTCTCTTTTGAAAAGTAATCCGCATCCTTCCGATCAGGAAATTGATGACGCGATGGCGGGAAACATCTGTCGATGCGGAACCTACCAACGGATTCGCCAGGCCATCAAGCTGGCGGCGGGGAAAAAGGCATGAGTCCAATCGAGAATGTAAGCCGGCGGCGGTTCCTCCAGGGAATTTTCGGGGCAGGAGCATTTGTCCTTGCTGCTCGGTATCTTCCGCCGATGCTGAGGCCGGGTCACTCCACAGACGGTCAAACCGATGCGGATCGCGCAACCTTTCATCCCAATCTCTTTGTCGGAATTCAGCCGGATGGAACCGTCAACATCGTGGCTCACCGGTCGGAGATGGGAACGACCATTCGCACATCCTTGCCACTCGTGCTTGCCGACGAGCTTGACGCTGACTGGAAGCGAGTAAAAATCGACCAGGCGGTTGGCGATAAGCGCTACGGTGATCAAAATACTGACGGCTCGCACTCCATAAGAACCTTCTTTGACACCTTGCGCCAATGTGGTGCTACGGCGCGCTTGATGATGATGCAGGCGGCGGCTGAGCAGTGGAACGTAGCCGTCTCGGAGTGTTCCACGGAAGTGCATACTGTAGTTCACAAGACAAGCGGCCGGCGCGTGGGATACGGGGAACTGACGGCTGCGGCGGCGCGCCTTCCCGTGCCAAAGACAGAACAACTCAAGCTGAAAGAGCCATCGGAGTGGCGCTACATCGGGAAGGGAATGACCAGCGTTGACCTGGAAGATCTTTGCACGGGCAGGGCCATGTATGGAATGGATGCACGCCTTGATGGTATGGTCTACGCGTCAATTGAACATCCTCCCGTGTTCGGCGGGAAAATAAGAACCCTTGACGATCAGGAAGCGCTGAAGGTTGCGGGAGTACACCAGACGGTACGGATCGAGCCATTCAAGCCGCCTTGTGCATTTCAGCCGCTGGGCGGCATTGCCGTGATTGCAGACAACACCTGGTCTGCATTCCAGGGGCGCAAGAAGCTGAAGATCACATGGGACAACGGGCCCAACGAATCTTACGACTCCGTAGAGTACAAGAAAGAGCTCAGGGAAACGGCGCACAAGCCGGGGAAGCTGATCCGCAGCATAGGCGACTCGAACCAAGAGTTTCCCGCCGGAAACCATGTGGTTGAGGCCGACTACTACGTTCCACTGCTGGCCCACACCCCGATGGAGCCGATGGTGGCGGTGGCGGAATTCAAAGATGGAAAGCTCACGGCCTGGGCGCCCACCCAAAATCCCCAGGGAGCGCAGGCGACCATATCCTCGGAACTTGGCATTCCAGTCGAAGACGTGGTTTGTCATGTCACGTTGTTGGGCGGCGGATTTGGAAGAAAATCGAAGCCCGATTACATTGCCGAGGCGGCGGTCTTATCGAAAAAGCTGGGGCGCCCAGTTAAAGTTGTGTGGACCCGCGAAGACGACGTTAAGTTTGATTATTACAACGCAGTGGCGGCCATGTACATGAAGGCGGCCGTTGATAACAAGGGAAAGCCGACCGCTTGGTTGCAGAGATCAGTGTTTCCACCCATCACCTCGATCTTTGATGTCAATGCGGTTTACGGGGATCCGCCACACTTAGCGCAAGGCTGGACCGATCTTCCATACGATTTGCCAAATATACGGATCGAGAATGGTTCCGCGCAGGCTCACGTCAGGATCGGTTGGTTGCGGTCCGTTGCGAACATCTATCATGCATTCGCAATACAGTGTTTTACAGATGAACTGGCTCATCGCGCGAATCGCGATCCCGTGGAGTATATGCTCGACCTTATCGGTCCGCCACGCACTTTGGACTTCGCCAATGTGGAATATCCGAACTATGGTGCGGACTACAAAACCTACCCGTGGGAAACAGGCCGACTGCGGAATGTCATCGAAATGGTCGCGCATCAATCGGGTTGGAGCAAAAAGAAAAGCAAGAAGGGGCACGGGTTTGGATTTGCGGCACATCGCAGTTTTTTGACGTATGTGGCGACGGTCGTGGAGGTGGATGTGAGTAATGACGGCGAGATCCGCATTCCCCGGGTCGACACAGCGGTGGATGCCGGGCTCGTGGTAAATCCGGAGGCCACGCGCGCACAATTCGAAGGAGCGGCGGTCTTCGGCACGAGCATTGTGCGCAGCGGAGAGATCACCGCCAAGAACGGCGTGATCCAGCAATCCAATTTCAATGATTATCCCGTAGCCCGAATCAACGAAGTCCCGGATCAAACGAACGTCTACATTACGGAGAGCTCTGCTCCGCCGGCTGGAGTCGGCGAGCCGGGTGTTCCACCATTTGTTGCCGCGTTTTGCAATGCGATTTTCGCGGCCACGGGCAAGCGCGTCCGCGATCTGCCGCTGTCGAGTAACAATCTGTTCGGATAAATGCGAAGTGCGACTGGCATAGGAGGTTCTTTCGATGACGCCCAACGATCATGACGCCAATTCATCATGCTCGGATCGTTCCAATCAGTCGCCTGTGCTCGGGGGCCAGCAAAGTTTGAATGACCTTCAGTTTCAGCAGATAACTGACTCTGTGTCGTTCTGGTTGAGGCGTTAGGCCGCGGGTGGGATCGTTTGCAACTGCCTGGCACTCGACAGGTGTGCGAGAAGCCGTTGAAGGCGGACATAACTATCGAGCCATAGGATCCGGATTGATTGCCTCGATTGTGGGGAAGGTCGAAGTCATCCTCGAGCAGCCGCTGTTGGCTCGATCACATCCCGGGTGGGCGGGAGACTGGGCCGGTAAATCCCCAGCTTCTGCATCTTGTGGATCAGCGTAGTGCGCTTTAATCCAAGTTTGGTGGCCGCGCCTTTCGGGCCGCCAATCACCCAACGAACTTCCTCTAGCGTTTGCAGAATCAAAGAGCGCTCTGAGTCCCTCAGAGTCGTTGCAGCTGTCGAGACGGTAACGGGATGTGTCCCTGTCGTTGGCAAAGGATTGGGAAGCACACCATCTGTTGAAAGAATCACGGCGCGTTCAATAAGGTTCTGGAGCTCGCGGATGTTTCCCGGCCAGTGGTAGGAGTTGAGCGCAGACATGGTTTCTGCGGGAATGTGCTCGATTTTCCGCCCCATCCGCCGACCAAAAATCCCGACGAAATGCATTACCAAGGCGGGGACATCTTCGGGGCGCGCCCGCAGCGGTGGCAGCAGCACGGGAAAGACATTCAGTCGGTAGTAGAGGTCGTTGCGAAATTGGCCTCGATTCACCATTTCGGCGAGATCACGATTCGTGGCAGCCACCAGCCGAACATCCACTTGGTGAGTCTGGGTGCTACCCAGGCGCTCGAACTCCTGTTCCTGTAGTACGCGCAGCAGTTTAGGCTGCAGTGCCGGCGGAATATCCCCTACTTCATCCAGGAAAAGCGTGCCCTTATCGGCCAGTTCAAAACGGCCAATCTTTTGGGCGATTGCTCCGGTGAATGCGCCTTTCTCGTGGCCGAAGAGTTCGCTTTCAAGCAGATCCAACGGAATGGCAGCGCAATTCAATCTGACGAATGGGCGTCCGCAACGCGAGCTGATGTTGTGAATCGCGTGCGCGATCAACTCCTTGCCGGTGCCGGTTTCACCTTCGATGAGAACAGTGGAATCCGTAGGCGCGACCCGTTCGACCTGTTCGAGCACGTCCTCAAGAGCAGGGCTGCTTCCTATGACCTGCTCAAATCTGTGCCCGTAAGAACGTTCGTCAACAGCCCGTGATACCTGGATAGACGCCACAGAGACCTCCTCGTGTCCACGCCGCTTATCGGGCTCAACGTTCCAGGGCAGCCCGAACACTCTCTAACAAGGCTTCGTCGTCAAAGGGTTTTGCCAGGAACTCCACCGCTCCTGCTCTTAATGCCCGCATTCGCATTTTCTCGTCACCGTGCGCCGTGATGAAGATCGTCGGAATCCGGCGCTGCTCATCGTTTAGCTCGGCCTGCAATTCCAGCCCCGACATTCCCGGCATGCGGACATCCGCAATTAGACAGGCGGTTTGGCTCTGCTGACCAGACGTCAGGAATTCTTCTGCGGATGCAAAAGCTTGCGACCGCAATCCAACTGATTTCAACATGCCCTGCAATGCGCCGCGCATCAAGTCATCGTCATCGACGATCGCGACTAAGTTCGTCTTGCCTTGGTTGGCCATGGTTTAAAAGCTAGCAGCGTCGTCTGAAATGCACAATCATACGTTGGTATGCGAGTGCTCATACCACCTGCGACCTTCCGAAATACCTTCGAGAGGCGCACACAAGGCAACGCCGCTCCTTAGAGAAAGCGGCGACTGAACCGTAATCCAATTAGAGAGGAATTCAGCAGTGACCGTCCAAATGTTGACATCACTAACAGCCTGTCGACACCCCGGACGGTCAATCCTCGTTGCCCGCGTAGCCGAAGAACCCCGGAGATCCTTAGCTTACCGGCAAGCCGCCTTTGGAGAGTTGCATGCAACCACCCGGGACGGCATAGCTGCCCAAATTCACCGACTCCAGGGGGATTCCCTCAAAACTCGATCGTGTCGGCGCAGGGACTGCGTTACGTCACAGGCCGGAGTGATTAGTGATCGAAGCAAGAGAAAGGACGGACGTTATGACGAACCCAAACACGACAACGAGACCGAACCTGAGAAAGAAAATGTGCACACACATTTCCTGCCTGTGCTCTGTGCCTGATGGAGAAGAGTACTGCGGAGCAGCGTGTCGAGTTGCGGGAAGCGGAGATGCAGAAATCGCGTGTCAATGCGATCACTTGGCCTGTTCACTCATGATCGAGCCGACTGGAGCACGCAGTGCAAATCTGCAAGGTTTATAACGCCCGATCTTGAAAACCGGCTAAGCACCGCGACTGCAAGGCCTTTCAAGATCGTTGTTGTAGTTCTCACACGGGTCATTGGTTCATGCACAAGGGAACGGTGCTGCGGATGAGGCGGGAAAGAACGGAACTGCTATGACGCACCAAAGAAAATACGCGCGGATTCTATTCTTTAGCGTGCATATCTTTTTCGCAGCCTACGGTTCAGCCCAGACTGTTGCAGTGCCGGAGCCACCGCAGGTGCAGGCTAGGAATCATGTTGTATCCCTTACGCTTGATGCCGTGAATGAAAACGGCCGGGATGCCTTTGCTTTCGAGGGAGTGACGGTGGCTCCAGTCATCCGCGCTTCTCCTGGTGACACTCTGCGAATCACGTACATCAACAATCTTCCTCCCAAGTCGACGGAGACGTGTGCAATCAATCCGTGCATGGACATGACGAACTTGCACTTTCATGGACTCAGCGTGTCGCCGGATGCCTCACAAGATGATGTGCTCACCATGCTGGCTAAACCCGGCGAGGTTCTGCACTACTCGGTTGAGATTCCACGCGATCATCCGCCAGGTCTGTTCTGGTACCACACCCATCCGCATGGGGAGAGCCACCGGCAAGTACTGGACGGAATGTCGGGAGCGATCGTAATCGAAGGAATGGAGCGCTATGTCCCTGAAGTCTCACAGTTTCGCGAGCGGGTGCTCGTTCTGCGCGGCCGCTCCATCGAGCATGATCCGAAAGCCACCGCACTCATGCGCGATGTTGAAATCCCCGCTAAGGGATGCGGGGGAGAGGCCGAGAAAGTCGAAGAAATTTTTACCGTCAACGGAGTGATTCGGCCGCAAATCGAGATCGCGCCTAAAGAGCGGCAGTTCTGGCGGATTGTGAACGCCTCAGCGGACCGGTACCTGGACTTGCAACTGGATGGAGAGAGTCTTGAAGTCGTGGCGCTTGACGGGATGCCGCTGGCCTACCGTGATCCCAAACATCTGACCCAAACCACCGATCACCTTCTGGTTGCGCCTGCGGGCCGACTCGAAGCAATCGTCACCGGTCCACCCTCCGGCACTCATGGAACCCTGCGAACTCTGTGCGTGAATACGGGTCCGGCCGGGGATCCCAACCCTGAGATGGTGCTGGCAGATCTTGTGCTACCAAGGTCCGATCAATTCAAAGCGGACTCGCTCTCTCGGCCTGCGCATGCCATCGACCACCGTCCTCCGATGTTCAAACTAATCGACGTTGAGCCGTTGAAGAAGACGGCGCCGGATTTCATTGTTACTTTTACAGAGGACAAGAACGGCTTCTATATCAACGGTCGCAAGTTTTCGCCGGATGCGAGTCCGATGACAAGCGTTCGTGTCGGTACGTATCAGCATTGGCGTATTGTCAATGCAACGGCCGAACTGCATCCTTTCCACATCCACCAGGTTCACTTTTTGGCTTACGCGCAAAATGGTGCGCCACTACCCGATCCAGCCTGGCTGGACACTGTGAATGTTCCGTATGGCGGCTCCGTGGACGTCATCCTGGACTTCACCGACCCAGTCATCAGGGGTATGTCGGTGTTTCATTGCCATTTGCTGAATCACGAGGACAAGGGGATGATGGCCAAGATCCTGTTCAGGTAATAACGGGCTCGGTGGCGTCGATTCGTTTCCAATACTGCATAGGAATAGGACAAACATGAGCGTCGTCACTCGCAGATCGATAATATCCCGCGGAGCGCTAGGTTTACTGACACTCGGCTTGTTCAGCGGCGCGCCCGAAGCAACCGAAGCCCAGCTTGTATGGAAAGCTTCAGAGTGGAAACTCGCTGAGTTCGAGAAACTCGTGAAGGGTCCGGCCCGGATCAAGCAACTGTACGATGTGGTGCAGATTGGCGACGGGAAATTCCTGAACAACATCAAGAATTCCTTCAATGGCCTGCAGTTCGGTTTCGGCATCCCGGAACGGCAAATCAAGATCGCAGCGGCGTTGCACGGCCCCGCGAACATGCTCAATTACGATGACTACGTCTGGCAGAAGTACCAGATCGGCGAGTGGCTGCAGGTTGCCGGCCCGGCAACAGGGAGACCTGCAGTGAGTAACCTTTTCTACAACAGCAAAATTGGCCTGAAGCAAGACTCTGCCGCCAAGGATCCGGACGACCTGAATTCCATTTATCAGAGCGCGAGCATGGAAGCCCTCCAATCGCGGGGAGCACAGTTTCTGAGTTGCCATACTGCACTAGAAGAACAGGTTCGGGTCCTCATCTCTCGCAACAAGCTGTCGCAATCGCCGGAAGATGTTGTGATGGACATGCTGGCGCACACGGTTCCGGGAGTCTTGGTAGTAGCCTCCATGGTCGCGGCTATTGCACTGCTCCAAGCTGAGGGCCATTACACATACATCACGGTTTAGACAGAGTCGACGCTTGGTCACGATGATCGCAGGTATCGCCACTGCCATAACACGGGCAGGAATGCGCTGCTGGTTTTCGATGCCTGCTGTTGGCAGCACGATTGCATTCAGACGCTTGAACGGAGATACCAGCCGAGGCTGGAAATACTAACGCTGCACGCGGGACAGGAGGAAACGGAGATGGACGGGGACTACATGTTTCTCTGTGGAGTGATGTGGTGTAGATTCGGGCAGCAAGAGGCGGGAGAAGAGCTGTTAAGGGCTGCGACTTCGATGGATCCGGATATGAGAGCACTGGCGTGGGCGATGCTGACGGAGGGTGCGCTTCGCTTGAGGAGCTTGAAAAAAAGGGCTGCGCCAGTTCCCGCTCGATCCTAGGAGGAGACCGATGTGGATCAGATCATGAGGTGTTTGTAAGCACTTTTGCGCAAAGGCCGATTGTGTGATTCGGTGCGTTGTCAATGCGGATGGACGTGGTAGGGCTGCTGAAGCTGATGGACGCTGCCCAGCTCCAATGCCCTGTAGTTCCGTAAGGATTTGATTTTGCAAGAGCTATTGGGATTTGCGCACTTTATCGACGATGAGAAGAATTCATGTCGCACAACAAGCCAGTCTGGTATCACAGCAACCAGTACAACGCGCAATCGGCTTGTCAACACTGCGAGGGGATCATCTGCCACGAGCGCTGGTGTCTGAGGCTGAATCCGGTCGTCCACTATGCCTGTGAGATTGTCCTGTATCCCGACAAGCTGACAATCGGAGACACCATTATTCTCCACTCGCTGGGCGTTGCATGGAGCAATGCGCACTCCTAGAACGCCCGATCCAGCCAGTCGCTGAACTGTCGGCGAGCTAACGCCTAAACAATTGACTTGCTAATAACTTCCAACGCACGAGCGAAGTGGAACTGTACTTGCTTTACCACTGCTTGCGGCTAGTCGATCGAGGCCAGTGAATAAGGGCAAAGCGAGATGACCGACGATAAGGACGAGAAGGGCAAAGCCCGGCAGGACAGAGTTTCACGCAGGAGCATTCTGGAACTGGGCTCAGGCGCATTGGCTGCGGGTCGGTCGTGCACGCAGCTCTTCAAACCCCGAGGAGGTGTTCTATGCTTGAAGGAATCTTTCAGCCCATGCATTTGTTGGTAATCTTCGGAATTGCTCTGCTCGTCTTCGGACCTAAGAAGCTTCCTGAACTCGGCAAAGGAATTGGAGAAGGTATCCGCGGTCTCAAGTCGGCGATGAGAGACCACGAGGAGCCGTCCGGCAAGATCACAAATCAGCCTTCTGATTCGAGCCCTCAATAAGGCGCAGGCCAGGGCCTGGGGGCGATGTTTAGGGTGTTTTGGATACTTCGCCGGGTGAGCTGATACGGACTCGAGAAGCTCGTGTGATGCAATTACCGGCTCCCGTCGGTGCCAGCCAGGCTGCTGAATACCATTTCGGTGAAGACTTTCGCGGTCACGTACCCACTACCCCATCTGACATCGAAATCCTTGGTTGGCGCAGCCGTGACCACTTCATCCATCGTTTTTCCTGCTGCGATTAGGTCCTTAACCCGCTGCCGAACCTGCACCAGCATGTCACGGTAATCCTGCAGATCTGCGCGTGTGGCTACTGGACCGTGCCCTGGGACGATGTTGGTCTGCGCGTCCGTTTGCGCCAGAATCCGATCGACCGAATGGATCATGCCATCAATCACCCGCCAGACGCGAGATCGATGATGGGATAGAAGTGATTCGAAAAAATGTCTCCTACGACAGCGACATTTGCCGGAGCGATATAGATAACCGTATCTCCGTCCGTATGCGCGGATCCGTAGTTTTCCAATGTCAACTTCTCAGACCCTTGCTGCAAAATCATGCTGCTTGAGTACGTGACTCCTGGCAGCGCCTGCGGCGGATAGTGACCGTCGCGCAAGCCAACGAATGGGACGTTTTGTACCGTCGAGAGCTGCCGCTTCACGTTCTCTTGGGCGATGATGGTGACACCGGAAGAGCCGAGGTAGGTATTTCCACCCGTGTGGTCAAAGTGCCAATGTGTATTCACCAGGCGTGTGACGGGGCGCATCGTCGTTTTGAAGATTGCGTCGCTCAGCTCAGAAATCCGCGAAGCCAGTCCGCTATCGATCAACAAGATGCTGCCATCATCGACGATCGCTGTCACGTCGCCTCCGTCTCCGGAAAAGACATATAGACCCTGACCCAGGCACTAGCTTTCAGCGGACTATTCTCATACTGTTCCGTAAGTTTCTGGGTCACTGTCTCGTCCGTTCTCACCTGTCCTGCCCCTCGCGCAACTCCTCCCGTCATCGCTATGCCGATAACAAGCACTTCTATTAGAGAAAATGATGGCCGCGTCTTTCGAAGAATGTTCATACCGTTACTCCTTGTGCGCCGGTTAAACCGGCGAGGTGTAGTGAATGAAAGAGTCACACGAATGTGAAGTAGCGACCCACATCGGCCCTGAGTCATGCGGAGCCGCTCGCGAGGGCGGCGTCGAAGCGTTGACAAGGGAACGTGCGGGCCGGGTATTCAGCCGCGTAAGACCATCACTCCGGGACGCCGACGCTGTAAGGAGACGCGGAAGGCCCCATCCGGTGCACCGATATCGCGAGGTGCAACGGAGTCCCGCGCGGTCACAGACCCCGTGCACGTACGGAAGCACCTCGAACGGGAACCGGGAGATCCCAGGCTCGCCCAGGGAAGCAGTAGCCCTGGGACGCATCGGGAAGTCTAAGGACGCACGCCGATGACGAACGGACCTGGGAAGTCGGACAGACCTACTGTACCGGAGAAGTCCCCGAACAACGCCGGACAACCGGCAGCGGAGGGGATGGAGGGAAGAGGCCTGGCCAAAGGGAACCTGCCCCAACAAAACGCGTCCCGGACACCGAGCCGGGAAGACGCGCTCAGCGCGCTGGAGCGGGTACGTCAAGCAGCAAGCAAGGATAAGAAGTTGCGGTTCACCGCGCTCCTGCACCACATCTACAATCCGGAAACGCTGCGCAGGGCCTACTTCAGTTTGAAGAAGGACGCTGCGTCTGGCGTGGATGGAGAGACGTGGCGGCACTACGGCGAGACTCTCGAGGACAACCTCCAGGATCTCGCCCATAGGCTGAAGCGAGGAGCGTACCGAGCCAAGCCGGTGCGTAGGGTGTATATCGACAAGAACGACGGGCGGAAGAGACCGCTCGGAGTTCCGGTGCTGGAAGACAAAATCGCCCAGCGCGCAACCGTCGAAGTGTTGAACGCCATCTACGAAACGGATTTCCTCGACTTTTCGTACGGATTCCGACCGGGACGCAGCCAGCATAACGCGCTGGATGCGCTCTACACCGGACTGCTGACGAAGAAGGTGAACTGGGTGCTGGATTTGGACATTCGCGGCTTTTTCGATGCGCTTTCGCACGAATGGCTGGTGAAGTTCGTCGAGCACCGGATTGCAGATCGGCGCGTCGTGCGACTGATCCAGAAATGGCTCAACGCGGGCGTGCTGGAGGATGGGAAACGAACCCGTACGGAAGAAGGAACGCCCCAGGGCGGCAGTGCATCGCCGCTGTTGGCTAACGTTTATCTCCATTACGTGTTCGACCTGTGGGTCCAAGCGTGGCGTCAGAAGCGGGCGCACGGCGACGTTGTCGTGGTGCGTTTTGCGGACGACATCGTGGTTGGATTTAACAGCCAAGCGGATGCCGATCAGTTTCGGGCGGAACTCACGGAACGCATGAAGAAGTTCCACCTGGAGCTGCATCCCGAGAAAACGCGACTGCTGGAGTTCGGTCCGTATGCGATCGACCAACGGCAGTGGCGTGGAGAAGGGAAGCCGGAAACGTTCAATTTTCTCGGCTTTACGCATATCTGCGTGAAGAAGAAGAGCAATGGACGGTTCACGGTGCGGCGGCAGACGATTCGGAAAAGGTTGCAGACGAAGCTGAATGAGGTCAAAACCGAGCTCAAGCGACGCATGCACGAACCCATCCCCGAGCAAGGCAAGTGGCTGCGGGCGGTTGTGGGTGGACACTTTCGCTACTACGGAGTGCCCATGAACCAACCGGCGCTGGCGATGTTTCGATTCCGAGTCGGCTGGTATTGGCATCGCTCGCTGTCGCGGCGGAGCCAGAACGGCCGCGTCCTGTGGGATCGCATGCGGCGTCTCATCACTCGCTGGCTGCCTTTGCCTTCCGTCTGTCATCCCTATCCTTTACGCCGCATGGGCGTCGTCACCTAAGGCAAGAGCCGGATGCGGGAAACCCGCTCGTCCGGATCCGTGGAGGGGGTCATGAGCAATCGTGATCCCTACTCCGACTACCGGACGGTCGGGCTAGTGCTGAGAGGTTCGTTGAGCCGGGATCGATGGACGGAAAAGACTCAGACGGAACTGCCCAGGGCCATCCTGATTACCGCCGAGAGGGTATTCCTGGAAAAGTAGATAGCAATGACCGTAGTTGCAACTTCGCTGTAGGACGTGAAGAGAAAGCTTGCCAGGCTCCGGAAGGGTGAAGATTTTCCTCCTCGACGCTCCGACCAATTGAGCCCCTGCTGATGTCTTTCAGTTCTCAGGTCTGCACTTGCTGCGGGGGTTCGCTGGTAAGAGATAGTCGCCGGCTCCGGAGTTCTAATACCCGCTACCGCATCCTCCCGCGAGGAGAAGCCGACCGCGAGAATGGAAGATGCGGCTAGGAGGTCGCGCAATGATTTCTCGTTCGGGTACGCAATGACGAGGCGCTCGGGACCAGTTTCGGTGCGTAGCCCTGCTATTACTGCGTACTGCACGCCCGAAGAATCGACCAACTCGATCACGACCGCATCCTCCCTCGCTCTTGACGCTGTCCCATATACCTTGTGTAGTAGCACGCGGAGTTCCAAACTCGTCGGTCGAAGCAAATTAGCGATGAATGAGACTCAGGCGAAAGTGCTGGAACGGAAGAATTATCGCGCGCCACGCGAGCAATGACGCCCGCCGCCGGACAACTGTCCACAGAAGGACATCACTGAGATTCAAACAGCCGGGGGAAGAAATGTTGACGCTTGACAAGCCGGCGCCAGAAGAAGCGATCGGAAGCTGAAAGGTACTATTTCGGCTACAGGGTCATGCGGGGTTGGATTCATTGCACAGGCGTTGGTAATATTCCCGTCCTCGCTGGAATCCCCGCGCAAAGGGCTCTTCCACTGCGGCCCCGGGATATTGCCGCTGCAGTTCTTCCAAGTCGCTCGCCATCTCGGACGCGATCTGATCAAACTCTTTGCAGAGATTTCTGGCGTGCAGAGCCGCTTCGAAGCCCAAGAGGTAGAATTTCTCGCTGTCTCCGAACTGCCGACCAGATTTGAGGTATTGTTCCAGAGCTGCATTCACGTTCGTTTTGTCTTGGTTCACCATGTTCTCCTCACCCTGCGCCTCGAAGGGCCCGATGGCTGTTTTGGTCCAACTGTATCGCTTTACGCCGCGGTCTCAGCGACGAACGTTCCGATCTCGCTCACGTCTTCATCCGTGAGGCGAAGCTCGCCAGCGCGCATCACTCCTTCCGCCTGGCGTGCATTGCGGGCGCCAACGATGGCTCCCGTGACGGCGGCATTGTGTAGCGTCCAGGCGATTGCTGCTTCCCCAGCGGATCTGTTGTGGCGTCTCGCAATCTGGCGCAAGCATTCAACCAGCGTGAGGTTGCGAGATAGATTGGGTTCGGTGAAGTCGGGATGAGTCCTTCGCCAATCATCCTCGGATAGCTTGGCAGCGCGCTCGCGGGTCATCGCGCCGGTCAGCAGGCCGGAAGCCATTGGAGAGTAAACGATGACTCCAATGTTTTGCCTCCTGCAATAAGGCAAAACTTGGCCTTCGACCTCTCGGTGCACCAGCGAGTACCGAGGCTGCAGGGAAGTGACGCTAGCGACGGCCTGCGCGCGGCGCAGTTGCTGGACACTAAAGTTGGAAACCCCAATCCATCGTACCTTGCCTTGCCGCTGCAGGGAGGCGAGCGTGGACCATCCTTCTTCCAGTTCGGCTGAATCGGGGTCTGGAGGCCAGTGGATCTGGTAAAGATCGATTACGTTGACGGACAGACGACGGAGGCTGTCTTCGACCTCGCGCCGGATCGAATCAGCAGTCAACCGTTTTTTCACATTGCCTTTGGTGTCCCAGCGCAGGCCGCATTTGGTGAAGACGTAAGGCCGCGGGCCCGACCAGGTTTTGAGCGCACGGGCCACGACTTCCTCGGAGTGCCCAAGGCCGTAGACCGCCGCAGTGTCAATCCAGTTGACACCGAGTTCGAGTGCGCGGTGGATGGCAGCGATCGAATCGCTGTCGTCCTGCGATCCCCATCCGAACTGCCAGCCCGAGCCGCCTATGGCCCAGGCACCATAGCCGACTGGAGTGATGCGGAGATCGGAGTTGCCGAGTTTGCGCGTTTCCATTCTTTTCCTCTTCTAAGTGTGGTTCAGCCTCTCCCGACGACAAAAACTCTAGCCCTTCGCGCTTTGCGGCGGGAACTTCCTGAACATCTTGGCGACACCTTTGTCCAGGTTCTTTTCATTTTTATCAGCGTTATTGGACACGGTGTCCTCGGAACTCCCACGCCAAATCAACTGCTTGGTTTTGCCGTCGTACATGTCGACAACGAGAGTTCCTTCCTTGTAGTCCTGCTCGGTAGTGGTGGCTTCGCCCATTCCTCCGAATCCTCGCCAACGCCATCCTCCGCCCATACCGTCATAGAAAGTTTGAAGTGTCCTTTCGGTATGCGACGTCGCAATCGCCACGATGGCTACGTCGCCACCGCTGTCGACCTGAGTCCAGCCCTTGGCTGCCAGCTGGGCATCGATTGCACTCTTGATCCGCGCCTCCCAAAGAGAATTCGCTGGTTTAATTGTCTGCCAGGAGTAGGTTTTGTACTGAGAGAAATTGGCTTGATGATCAAAATCAGTTTTGACCTGCTGCGCGAGCGCGGTTCCCAGTGAGACGAGGAAGAGTACGGTGCAAACTGCTGTACGGCTTATTGGCTTCATTGAGCCTCCTTTTCGGAGGTCAGAAATGCATTCTAATTTCCAAAGACCGTTTTCAACTCGGACATACCGTTTGACCTTCTGGTGCAAAGGTTTGTGAGTTCCTGCTGCTGAAGATTCGGGCGGGGAAGCCATATTGGCAACGTCGATGTGCTGACTTGATGTCAGCATGCGGACGCTGCGGTGGTTCATTCCTCAATGCGGAACTAATACTCCGCTAAGGCAACTTTGAGCCGCTTGCCGCGGCTTGCTCTGGAGCACTCAGACTGGTAACGTGCTCTGAAATAGTTAGGTGGTCAGCTATACCACCGAAGGAGTAATCGCATGCCTCGAAAAATACCAAAACCTGTGGAAGAACTCTGGAAAGGTTATCCGAGCGTTTGGAAAGCGTTTAATGAGTTGGGCAGCCGCTGTCACGAGGCCGGACCGCTTGACGAGAAGTCTCGACGGCTGGTGAAACTTGCACTTTCGATTGGCGCCGGGCTAGAAGGTGCTACCCACTCTGCCGTCCTGGAATGCTTTCAACGGCGGAATCACGCAGGAAGAGATTGATCACGTAGCACTGCTGGCCGTGAGTACTTTGGGGATGCCAGCGGCGACGCGCGCTTTCACTTGGATCCGCGACAAGCGCGAGGGTTAGAAAGAAGCGACTCTAGCCCATCCCTATGGCAAGGAACCCCTGGACTTCTTCGGCCCCACAGCCCAGAGGCGAGATCAGGCCGATCCGGCACCGGACGTTTAGAGGTTACACCGAATCAAATTTGAATTTCACGACCAGAATGGTAACGTCGTCGTCGAACCCCACGTCTCGAGAAAAATCCGTAACACTTTCAAGGATGTGGTTCATTAGCTCATCCGCTGACATCGTATGACCGCGCCGAATCAGAGTCGACAGGCGTTCGATTCCAAATTCCTCTCCCAGTGAATTCTCTGCCTCGATTACACCATCTGTGTAGAGGACGAGAACGTCGTCGGCAGTGAGGCTGACCGAGTTGGTTGCACAAGCATCGCTGTCGAACATTCCGATCGGAAAGCAGGAGGAGTTCAGCGGAACAACATCATCAGTCTTGGTTTGAAACAGGAGGGCGGGATTGTGGCCACAGTTGATATAGCGAAGGGCCCGCCTGCGCGCATCAATGTCCGCCAGCAGGAGCGTTACATAACGGCTGCTGTCGGATAAGGAGTAGAGCCCGCTGTTCAAGCGATTCACCATCTCCAGCATGTCTCGTTTTTTGCTCGCCTCGAACTGTACGGCCGCCGCTGTGGCGGACATCAGAAGCGCTGCTGGAACTCCCTTGCCGGCGACATCCGCAATTACGATCTGAATGGTGTACTCGTCGATGGGTATGTAGGTGTAGTAATCGCCGCTAACACCTCTTGCAGGCTGCATCTTGCCGGCGATTTCCAGCCCGCGGATGGAGGGGCGATGGGAGGGCAGAAACATCCTCTGAACCTGTGCTGCTAATTCAACATCCTGTAGAAGTTGATCGCGTTGGTGACGCACCGTCCTATCCAGTTGTTCCTTCTGCTTCACGTATCTCTGGATGACGTAGACGACGAAGGTGAACCCGATGGCCGCGGTAAGATTGTGTGCAAGGCGCGCCTCGAGGCTTGGATAGGGAGGGCCAAAAAAGTCGTGTAGAAAGACGCAGATAACGATTAGCGCGTAACTGATCCGGGTGCGCAGAAACATGGCGCTTATCCCGAGAGGCAAAATGTAGAGATAGCCTAACGAAACAGTAGAGACGATGAAATCGGCATAAGCAACCGCAGCAATCGATGCGAGGATCAGCGTCGCTGGCAGCCACTGTGCACCGGTGGCAGCCACATCCCGCCGCAAGAACGATCGCGAAGTGAGCGACGTTAGAGTCTCAGAATGAGTCCCCGCCAATGTCCCCATCGTCATTTCTTTTCTTGCAGTCGTCATTACGAAGCGTGTGTTGCCATTACCCAGCGCTCAGCCTTACAGCACTCGAAAGGCGCTCCAGGCCTAAAGGGCGCCGAACGCGATCAGTAGGAAAACACCAGCGACAGCAATTTGTTTTCATAACCCTCTTTCGAAGTCTATTTATTGCGTGGCAGTGGATTCTCCGCTGTTTGCAGGTGGCGACCAAAGGCCTGTAAGAAATCAATGGCTGCAGCCAGACCGCGTAGACTGTCTTTGCTGAGGAGTCGCCGTAACAAGCCAAAGATCCCGATTGGCTTTTCCTTCTCGGCAGTCGCTTCAGCAATGCCTTCGGGAATGGCCTGGAAGATGCCCTTGAACCACTCCGGCTCGATGCTGCCGAGAATCTGACGCCAGAAGAGCAAATTCCTGATAGCACGAATCGCTTCCGGTGTTTTGATATTGTCCACGACGGTTTCCAGAATTTCGTCACTCGCTGCCAGGGCACCGCGCATCATTTCCAGCACGCCGCGGTTGTGCAACTCCTGCAGCACTTCGTACGCGGCCAATACCGCTTCAGCATGTTCTTCGGGCGCCTGCTCCAGTCGGGCGCGCAACTCAGCCCGTGGATTGCGTGGCGCGATTTCTAGAGGAATCGGTTGAGCCATTGAATTTTCCTCACTTCACTTTTTTGTCTGCAGTTGCACCAGCCCGTTGCCATTTCCAGGTGGTGCATAGTCCGCTCGCTTCCACTTACGCTCGACTTCAACTCCGTCCTGAGGAGTCGGATGTCCGAATCGAGAATTGATGCGGGGCAGAGGACTCTCGCCGACTTCAGCCGACACCTTCAGGCGAACACTGGCTTCTTTGTAAGCGGGCGTGTTGGTCACGGGGTCGGTGTGGCTGCTGGTCAGCCGGTTCACCGGACTCTCCACTGAGTTCATCGGCATGTAGAGCTCCTTGCCGTGCACGCGGTCCGTGACCAGGGCGCGCACTCGAACCTTCCCGTAGCGCGAGATCAATTGCACCCATGTTCCGCTTTGAATGCCGCGCTCCTCGGCTAGCTCCAGGGAAACTTCTACAAACGTGTCGGGAGTCTTCTCTCGAATCCCTTCGGTGCGATAGGTAAGGTTGCCCTCGTGAAAATGTTCCAGAAGCCTGCCATTGTTCAAGTGCAAGTCAAATTCAGCGTTCGGCCGATCGGTGGGCCCAATCCAGGAAACCGGAAACAGCCTCGCTTTTCCATCGGGGAAAGCAAAACGTTTCGTATACAGCAGGGGCTCATCAGTTCCGTCGGCGGCGACTGGCCACTGCAGGGATTTGTAACCCTCCAGCCTCTTGTAGTTGACGCCGGCGAACATTGGAGTCAGAGAGGCAATTTCATCCATGATCTCGGAGGGATGCTGATAGTGCCAATCAGCGCCCAACCCGTTGGCGACGTCTTGGATGATCTTCCAATCCGGCTGACAACCCGCCAGCGGTTCGAACACTTCGTACAAGCGCTGAACGCGACGCTCGGTGCTGGTGAAGGTACCTTCCTTTTCCAGGCTTGGCGCGCCGGGCAGCACAACATTGGCATAGCGGCACGTGTTGCTGAAAAAGATGTCCTGCACGACAAAGAAATCAAGCTTCTCGAACGCCGCAGCGACATAATTGGCGTTTGAATCGACGATGCTCATCTCCTCGCCGATCAGGTACATTGCCTTAACCTTGCCCTCATGGATCGCTTCCACCATCTGGTGATTGTCCAGTCCTTTGGTGGAAGGGAGTTTTGCTTTCCAACGAGTCTCAAATCTCTGACGCACTTCGGGATCATCTACAGACTGGTAGCCGGTCAGCATGTTGGGCATCGATCCGTGATCGCTGGCGCCCTGTACATTGTTATGTCCGCGGAGCGGATAAGCGCCGGTTCCTGGTCGCATGTAATTGCCGGTGATCAGTAACAGGTTCGAAATAGCGGTCGAGGTATCGGAACCCTGCGATTGCTGGGTGACTCCCATCGCCCAAAGGATGCACGTACTCTTTGCCTCCGCGATCATGTGTGCGACGGTTCTGATCGACTGCTCGGAAAGACCAGTGAGTCGCTCCGCCGCCTCAAGGGTGTACGGCTCTAAACTCTTTCGGTATTCATCCAGTCCATTGACCCACTGGTCCAGGAACTTCGTGTGCGCAAGGCCTTTGTCGAGGAGGTAGCGGCTAATCGCGGAGAGCCAGATCAGGTCGGTTCCGGGGTTGGGATGTAGAAACAGGTCTGCGCGTCTTGCCATCTCATTTTCTCGCAAGTCAGAAACAATGAACTTCTGCCCGTCGAGTTTGTGAGAGCTCTTTACCCGAGTTGCAATGACCGGGTGACTCTCCGCCGTATTGCTGCCAATGATGATGACGAGATCAGCCTTCTCCATGTCCGAGATAGAACCTGAATCTCCGCCGTAACCCACGGTGCGGAACAAGCCCATCGTCGCCGGCGACTGACAATAGCGGGAACAATTGTCGACGTTGTTCGTGCCAATGATGGCGCGAGCCAATTTTTGCTGGAGATAGCTCTCTTCGTTCGTACACTTGGAGGAAGAGATGAAGGCGAGGGAGTCCGCTCCATCCTTAGTTTTGATTTCTGACAGCCTGCGCGCAACGAGGCCAACCGCTTCCTCCCAGCTGGCCTGGCGAAACTTGTCGTTCTCGCGAATCAGCGGCGTGGTTAGCCGATCCTCGCTGTTGATATGCCCCCAGCCAAATTTTCCCTTTACGCACGTGGAAATGCCATTGGCTGGTCCGTGCTCGGGCGCGACTTTGAGGATATGCCGATCCTTTGTCCAGACGTCGAAGCTGCATCCCACGCCGCAGTATGTACAAACTGTCTTTGTCTTGCGGATCCGGTGCTCTCGCATCGCATGTTCGGCCTCGGAGATCTGAAGGATGCTTCCGTAACCCGTTTCGGGCTCGACTCCCTTGACGACCTCTATCATCCCGCTCAAAGCAGACTTCTTCAGAGATGTCAGGAATCCGGCATGGCCCAGCATGCTTTTTTCCATAAGCGCATTGCAGGGGCAAACCGTGACGCAATGGCCGCATGAAACGCAGCTGGACTCTCCGATGGTGGACCCGCCGTCCCAGAGCACACGGGGATTGGGGTCTTCCCAGTTGATTGAGAGCGTTTCGTTAACCTCGACGTTCTGACATGCCTCGACGCAACGGCCGCAGAGAATGCATTGATCGGGGTCGTAGCGATAGAACGGATTTGTGTTATCGACCTCGTAGGGTTTCGTTCGGAATGGGATTCGCTGATGCTCAATGGCCAACAATTTCGTCGTGTTATGTACTGTGCAATTGCCGTTGTTGTTGTCGCAGACCGTGCAGTACAGCATGTGGTTGCTGAGAATGCGATCGAATGCTTCTACCTGGGCCGCCTCTGCCTTCGCTGACTTTGTGGAGATCGCCATTCCATCGGTGATTGGGGTTGCGCAGGCTCGAACCAGTTGGCCATTCACTTCCACCATGCATGTATCACACGTCTGAACCGGCCCGAGTTGTGGGTGATAGCAGACATGCGGAACCGCTCCGCCAGTACGCGTAATGAGATCGATAAGAAACTCGTCAGGTTTGGCTTCTTGAACGATGCCGTCGATCGCAACCTTCATCACAGTTCTTTCCTCCGCTCAAAGTGTAGCAACTCGGAGTCCAGACGCGAGAGATCAGCTAGCTCATACTCTGCAGGTCCGTTCCAGTACCGATCCGACGGACAGATGACACCCAGCCGACACTCCAAGTCGAGATGTGGGCGGCGTCCCCAGGGTGCGGCCTCGCTACGATTCCCGCGAATTGAACCTAGCCCGATGCGCCACGCTTCCGAGAGGTCGAGCATCCTTCGCGACATTCGTGAGTCGAGATCTCTAACCATGGGTCGGCAAACCCTCCCCCCCAAAAATGCGGTTTGGGGTCGCCGGCCTCCCCGTTGGACCGGCGTCAACCATATCGGATGGATCTGCGTCGCTCTCGCCGGGAATCTGGACAATATCTCTTTTTCTGGCGGCCCGCTTTGATCGCAACCGAAAAGTATCCGAGGCTCGCTCCCAGGTTTGACGCCAATCCGTCAAGCACTCACCCTGACACCTGAACTCCTCCCCGCGTTCGCCCATCCTTCCGCCGCACTCTGGACACACACAATTCAGAATGCCGGAGATGACATCCGCACTTGACCTGACGACAGTGCATCTCATGAAGCGCATACGAATCTCCCGATGACAATCTCTTCAGCCGTTCGTGCTCCGCTCCCGTCTCGCCGTGAGGGCTCCAGGTTTTCGCACAGAAGCTAAATCGTCCACCTCTGAAGCATTTATTGCTCCAAAGTGACGGCGCGTGCGGTTTCTGATCGGGCATTGCGGTGAAAACGCAACCCGGCTCGCACAGCGGGGAAGGAAGCCCCACCGGTTCTGGGCAAATCTGTTACGGCCTCATGAGGTCCGAAGCTGTCCACATACCGACGAGGTGTCAACTGTCGGACGGCTGCAACATTCATTCCGAGTCCAATACTGCCAGTCGCTAACTTCGGATGGCGCATTTCTTTGAAAACAAGCAGCTAAGTCATCGGACGATCGATTGGAAGGCAGCGTGCTTTTCTAAGTGTCGTACCTCGGAGGAGAAGGAACATGCAAGCGACGGAGGAGGTCGGAGGTAAACCGCTAATGGATTTCAAGATTCGCGAAGACGGAATCAGCGACTTTCAGGACGTCCTGACGTTGTACCTTCCGCGGTTCTACAGAAGCGCCTATCGACAACTGGGCAACGCAGCCGACGCGGAGGATGCGGTTCAGGATGCAATGTTGGCAGCTTATCTGCACTTGGATCAGTTCAAAGGTCAGGCCAAAATGTCAACATGGCTAACTGCCATTGTTACCAATTGTGCACGAATGCAATTGCGTAGACGGTCACGCCAGCCCCATGTGCCGCTAGACGAGCCATGTGGGGAGGATAAGAAATATTCCTTGTCCGACCGCTGGGCCGATCCCGGACTCAGTCCTGAAGATCAGTGCCGAAACTCGGAACTTAGGAGACATCTTATCCAGTCTGTCTGGCGCCTCTCACCCTCGTTGCGCCGGACCTTCAAGTTGCGAGACCTGGAGGGGTGTTCTGTCAGAGAAGCCGCGCACATTCTGGGCCTCGCAGAAGGAACCGTCAAGGCTCAGCTTTCTCGAGCCCGTGCGAAATTGACTCGGCAGCTGCGTCGGGCGCTCCGTCCAAAACGTCGTTCAGCTTTGAGTCGCACTTCTTTGCCGGCGCTGGGAGGCTGTAAGCAATCGAAACCGGTTCCTGTCGCATCCAGCGAACACAGCAGAACTTGAGGGGCGGCACGGATCCCGCGTTCAGGCAAGTGTAGGCAAGCGGGGCAAGTTTGATTTGAAATCGCGATCTAAAGGGCAGCGAGATCGCGAACCGCGATCTGAATAAAGAAACGACGGAAAAACAAACGCTATGTGGATTGTTCGACTCGCATTACGGCGGCCTTACACATTTGTGGTGATGTCGATCCTCATCCTGATCATGGGTGGACTCGCGATCGTTCGCACACCAACCGACATTTTTCCGAATATTAATATTCCCGTCGTCAGCATCATCTGGAACTATAACGGTCTCATTCCGGAGGATATGAGCGACCGCATTGTTAGCGTGACCGAGCGAGCTCTTACCACGACCGTCGATAATATCGAACACATCGAATCGCAGTCTCTGTATGGGATTGCCGTGGTTAAGGTATTTTTGCAGCCGACTGCGAATATTCAACAAGGTATTGCCCAGATTACGGCTGTTTCTCAGACCCAACTCAAGCAGTTACCTGCCGGCTCAACGCCGCCTCTCATTCTCGCCTACAGCGCATCGAGCGTGCCCGTGCTCCAATTGGCCCTTTCCGGGCAAAATCTCTCGGAGCAACAACTTAACGACTATGGTCTGAATTTCATTCGCACCCAGCTGATCACGGTGCCTGGGGCGTCGGTGCCCTATCCCTATGGCGGCAAACAACGTCAGGTGCAGGTTGATCTCAACACAACCGCCCTGCAGTCGAAGGGTCTGTCCGCGCTGGATGTGGTGAACGCGATCAGCCTGCAGAACCTGATCCTGCCCACAGGAACATCGAAGATTGGCTCCAGGGAATACGATGTATCCATTCCTAACGCCGCGCCGCAAACGATTGCAGACCTGAACCGCATTCCAATCAAAACGATCGGTAGCACGACCATCTACATGAAGGATGTTGCATGGGTACGCGACGGTTTTCCACCGCAGACCAACATCGTACGCGTGAACGGGCAGCGGTCAGTCCTGCTGACGATCCAAAAAGCAGGGGATGCGTCCACACTGAGCGTGATCGCAGGCATCAAGGCGCTTTTACCGCAAATCAAAACGACTGTCCCGTCCCAGTTGGACATCACACCTCTAGCCGATCAATCAATTTTTGTTCGTGGTGCTATCAGCGGAGTGGTCCGGGAAACTCTGATTGCCGCGTGCCTCACCGCCTTTATGATTCTCACTTTTCTGGGTAGTTGGCGAAGCACCGTCATCATCGCGACCTCGATTCCGTTGGCAATCCTGACATCGATCATTGTGCTCAGCGCGATCGGACAGACAATCAACATCATGACGCTCGGAGGGCTCGCTCTGGCAGTCGGCATCCTGGTGGACGATGCCACAGTCGAGGTTGAGAACATCAATCGCAATCGCGCAGCAGAGCCTGAGAAGGACATGGATGAAGTCGTTCTCGACAGTGCATCGCAAATCGCGACCCCTGCTTTCGTATCTACGCTATCAATCTGCATTGTCTTCGCTCCGATGTTTTTGCTTTCCGGCGTAGCTCGATACCTTTTTGTGCCACTGGCTGAAGCAGTTGTCTTTGCTATGTTGGCCTCGTATTTCCTTTCCCGGACCATCGTTCCGACGATGGCCAAGTACTTATTGCGTGGGGATAAAACGGAGGCGGAACGTGTCACCAGCCGCAATCCGCTCGTACGACTGCAAAGGCGTTTTGAGGAGGCCTTTGAAAAATTCCGTCACAGTTATCGCGGCCTGCTCGAAATTTGTCTCCATCAGCGGAGGGCGTTCCTCATTGCGTTCTTCGCCGTTTGTCTCGGGTCGTTGGCGGTCTTGATTCCTTGGCTGGGCCGGGATTTCTTCCCCGGCGTTGACAGCGGCACTTTCAAGCTTCATATGCGCGCTCCAACGGGAATGCGGATTGAAGAGACCGCCAACCTTTGTGACCTGGTCGAACAGTCGATTCGAAAGCAAATTCCCGCCAATGAGGTTCACAATGTCATTGACAACATCGGTCTGCCGTATAGCGGCATCAATCTTTCTTACAGCAATTCGGCTCCGGTGGGCACATCGGATGCGGACATTCTGGTGACTCTGTCCGCCAACCACCATCCCACGGACACCTACATTCACCAGCTTCGTCTGACACTGCCGAAACAGTTTCCCGGCGTTTCCTTCGCCTTCTTGCCCGCTGACATGGTCGGGCAGATTCTGAATTTCGGCTTGCCGGCTCCTCTCGATGTGCAGGTCGTTGGGAACGATTTGGAGGGGAACCGGCAATACGCGAGTGCACTGCTGGCCAAATTGAGATACGTCTCAGGAACGGCAGATCTGCGGATTCAGCAGCCCTTCGATGAGCCCTATTTGAATATGAGGGTCGAACGTACCAAGGCAGAGGAACTTGGATTTACCGCCCATGATATTGCACAGAATCTCCTGGTGTCGCTGAGCGGGAGTTTCCAAACCTCACCCACGTTTTGGGTAGACCCAAAGAATCGCGTCAGCTATCAAATCGCGACTCAGACGCCGCAGTACCGCGCGGACACCCTGCAGAGCCTTGTGAATATCCCAGTCACGGGGACGAACGCGTCCGCTCTCCCTTCCCTCACAGCCAGCCTGGTCTCGGTGGAGCGTGGAGCAGGAATGGCAGTTGTTTCTCACTACAACGTGGCGCCTGTCATCGACATCTTTGGCGCTGCCGCGGGGCGCGATCTGGGTGGGGTGGCCAGTGATATCAACAAGATCATTGAGGCCACACGCCCGCAATTACCGCGTGGTTCTCGAGTCGTCGTGAGGGGGCAGGTTCAGACGATGCGAGCATCCTACATTGGTCTTTTGAGTGGATTAGTGTTCTCGATTGTACTTGTATACCTGCTGATCGTAGTCAATTTCCAGTCCTGGCTGGATCCCTTCATCATGATTTCCGCACTGCCCGCGGCGCTCGCCGGGATTGCGTGGTTCTTGTTCATAACCCACACCACGGTGAGCGTGCCGGCCCTCATGGGAGCAATCATGTGCATGGGTGTCGCCACGTCGAATAGCATCCTGGTAGTGAGCTTTGCCACGGAGAAAATGACGGAAGGAACGGATTCTGTTGGGGCTGCGCTGGAGGCTGGATTTACGCGTTTTCGCCCCGTGCTGATGACGGCCTTGGCGATGATCATCGGTATGGTGCCGATGGCTCTTGGGCTCGGGGATGGTGGTGAACAGAACGCTCCCCTTGGACGGGCCGTTATTGGCGGATTGATTTTTGCAACGGTTTCAACGCTATTCTTTGTTCCCGCATTTTTCAGCGTTCTGCAAGGTTCACGCCTGCATTCAGCCGAGAAACAAGGACACTAGGTGAGAAATATGGGGAGTTATTTTATGTTGCCTCAAGCTGAAGATAGACGACAAATGGGCGAGCCCACATCCTCATTAAATGATGTGACACCAGAGAAGCGCTCGCGCAAGGCATGGGTTGTCCTCGCGGTTGCAGTCACGGCGGTTGGCGCCTTGCTGGGTTCGGGAATCTGGTCTCGCGTGAAAGCCGGCGCAGCTCTACGCGCGGAGACAACGCAGGCGGCCCTCCCCGCCGTGTCCGTCGTGTCGCCGAAGCAAACGGCGCCAGCCGACGAAATCATCCTGCCTGGAAACGTGCAGCCATTCATCACTTCACCCATTTACGCTCGCACGAATGGTTATCTAACGAAGTGGTATTTCGATATCGGCGCGCACGTCAAGAAGGGACAACTTCTAGCTGTCATTGAAACGCCGGAAGTCGATCAGCAACTCCAGCAAGCCCGCAGCAACCTGCTTACCGCGCAGGCAAATCTCGAGCTCGCTTCCATTACCAAGACCCGATATCAGGGACTCCTGAAGAGCAACGCTGTATCCCAACAGGACGTCGACAACGCGGTCGGTGCCTACAATGCGAATGCGGCAATCGTCGAAGCAGACAAGGCAGCCGTACAGCAGTACTCGGCACTGGTATCGTTCGAAAAGGTCTACGCACCTTTCGACGGCGTGATCACCGCACGCAATACCGATATCGGCGACCTCATCAATTCCGGCAGCAGCAGCGGCAACGTGAAAACCGATCTCTTTCACATCGCTCAACCGGGAACGCTGCGTGTCTACGTGGACGTCCCCGAGGAATACTCGCGGGGAGTCAAAGTCGGCATGACGGCGGATCTCAGTCTTGCCGAATTTCCGGACCGCAAGTTTCAGGGAAAAGTGGTGCGCACCGCCGATGCTATCAATATGACTACCCGCACTCTGCTGATCGAAATCGATGTGGAAAATCCTACCGGGACGCTGCTCACGGGTTCCTATGCAGAGGTCCACTTGGCAGTCCCGACGCTGGCCTCCACTTTCTTGATTCCGGTCAATGCTCTGTTATTCCGCACCGAAGGATTACGCGTCGGCGTTGTGAAAGGCGGCAAGGTCGTGCTGACTACCGTCACTCCCGGACATGATTTTGGCAACGAGATTGAGATCGTCGCCGGCCTCAAGGCGGACGATCAAGTTATCATCAACCCGCCCGACTCAATCGTTGCCGGAGAGCAAGTCCAAATTGTTCAGGCAACGTTGCCTGGAGATACCAAGTGAAGTTACCTCGAAAATTGATTTTCGGGACCTCGCCGGAAATGGCCGGGCGGGTTCTGATGGCGATAGCAGCACTCCAGCTGAGTGGATGCGTGGTTGGCCCAAAGTATCACGCGCCTGTTGTCCAGGCTCCTCCTGCCTATAAAGAGGCGGGTGACTGGAAGCCAGCCCAACCGAATGATCAGAATCTTGGCGGCTCGTGGTGGACGATATTCCAGGATCCTCAGCTTAATGCGCTGGAAGACCAGGTCAATATATCGAATCAGAATCTGAAGGCCGCAGAGGCACAGTTCCGTCAGGCTCGAGCCGCCCTACGGTACTATCGCGCCGACTATTTCCCGACCGTGACGTATGGGCCGTCGGCTACTCGCGAGCGAATCTCGAGTCGCCGGCCGCCCGCGACTTCGATCTTCGATGGCATCACCTACAACGATTTCGTGCTGCCTTTCAGCGTGTCCTACCAGGCTGACGTCTGGGGAAGAGTTCGAAAGAACGTAGAATCCTATCGAGAGCAAGCACAAGCCAGTGCGGCAGACCTGGCCACGGTCAATCTGAGCATGCATGCCGATCTGGCCGTGGATTACTTTCAGGCACGTAGCCTGGATGCCGAGGAACAGCTCCTGAGCTCTACAGTCAAAGAATACGAGCAGGCCCTGGAGTTGAACGAGAACCGTTTCGCGGGCGGGATTGCTTCGGAAGTGGAAGTTGAGCAGGCCAGGACTCAACTTGAAACTACGCGGGCGCAGGAGATCGATGTGGGTGTCCTGCGAGCGCAGTATGAGCACGCAGTTGCGATTCTTATTGGAAAACCTCCCGCGGAATTTAGCCTCCCCCCACTGCCTCTCACAGCACCGCCTCCGCATGTTCCTATCTCCGTGCCATCAGAATTGCTGGAAAGACGCCCTGATATTGCAGCCGCTGAGAGGTTGGTGGCATCTGCCAACGCCCAGATCGGAGTGGCGAAGTCGGCCTATTACCCGGTGATTAGTTTGGGCGCTTCCGGAGGATTTGAAAGCTCCGCCATCACCACTCTATTGAATGGGCCCAGCGGCCTGTGGTCAGTTGGGCTGTCGGCGGTTGGAACCGTCTTCGATGTGGGCAGACGCCGTGCCCTCAACGATCAGGCGCGTGCCGCCTATGACTATCAAGTCGCTGCCTATCGAGAGAGCGTGCTCTCCGGATTTCAACAGGTTGAAGACAATCTAGCGGCTGTGAGAATTCTGGAGAACGAGGCGAAGGTCCAGAATGAAGCAGTTGTGGCCGCACAGCGTTCGCTCGATCTTTCAGTGACCCGTTATAAGGGCGGTGTCACAAGTTACCTCGAGGTGATCACCGCGCAAAGTGCCGCCCTCGCGGATGAGGTCACAGCGGTCAACATCCTGGGTCGTCGGATGGCGAACACGGTGTTGCTGATTCAGGCTCTTGGTGGCGGATGGGACCGATCGAGTTTGCCGGAGCGGCCTGAATGCTGCGGTAGCCTGGCGAGCAGCACAGGTTCGAGGTGAATTCCGGGGACCAGACCGTGAGCCCGCAGGAGAGGATCAGTTAGAAAGCTCATTTCGCTGCTTGCTCGGCCCATAAATGAGGAGGTCAGAAGCTGCGCAACAGAAAGTCTCTCGCTCTCTCCAACACTTCCTCCCGCATCGCGGGATCCGGTAGCATGCGAGCAATTTCAGTTGCCCCGATCATCGTTAAAAAAATCGCAATAGGGCCAGTCTCTCAGGGAAGCGACTCAGAAAGGTGAGACCGCAGGCGGCGTTTGTTGTGAAGAGCAGACCATTCGTCACGGAGTTCATCGGCACGGCGTATCACGCGTTCGGTCAATTCGCTGAGGTTCGAAGATCCGCCAGCCCGGTCGGAAGCAGGGCCTTGGTCCACGCTAGAAATCTCCAGAAATTGCAGCTTGTCGAAGAGAGGTCTCATAGCGCGGTTCGGTTCGCGGAAGAAGATACTGCCCCGCACACGTGCGAATGTCCATCCGAGGCGTTCGAGCATCGACTGGCGCTCGATGTCGTCGCTGAGCTTTTCGAGCGGGAGATCACGATCTCCGTCGCACTCGATGGCCAGGCGCTTTCCGTTTCCTTCCACAACCAGATCAATGCTCATGGAGCCGACTTTCCACCGCGGAATGACGTGGTAGCCCGCTTGAACCAGTCGCTTCATGACATCGCGCTCGAGGGCCGACTGAACATTCGCCTCTTGGTTGTCGAAGGTTCGAGTGAGGAGGTCGGGTGCCTGGGCGTGCTCAATGAGACGCCGCCGCAGGTCGCCGGGCTGAAGGTCGGTTTGCGGGTCCAACGAGTGGACGACCCACATCTGGTCTCGCGCGCGGCTGGCGGCCACGTTATACCGTTGCTTGAACATCTGCTGGTCACGAAGATAGAGGGCTCCCGTTGCCGGGGCGTCCACAACGGACAGGAAAACCACGTCTCGTTCATCTCCCTGAAACTGCGCCGAGGTTCCGCACAGCAAGCGATGCCGTTCATACGCGTCGGGAGCGAGGTGGGTTCGCAGGAGGCGGTCGATCTCCAGGGCCTGCTCCTCGCCTACAAGCGAAACGACGCCAATGCTGTATGGCCATCCAAATTCGTTGGTTTGGTATTCCGGCTGTTCAAGTGCGGCTGCGATCAGAGAAGCAACGACTTTGGCTTCCTGGCGGTTGATTTTTCCGTCCCGTGTCGAGCCGATGACGGGGTAGGCAAGGACGTGAGGCCTCAGCTGAACGTGGCTTGCATCGCGTAGCGTTTTGATGTCGCCATCGTAAGAAAGTTGATTGCTGAACTGGATGATTTCGCTAACGCAGCGAAAGTGCTCGACCAACCGGACCGTTTCACCAAAGGACTGACGGGCTAAGTCGTAGACCGAGGTTTGGCCATCATATAAATGCGCGTTCGGAATGCCCTGAAGGAACTGGTCAATCAAATTCTGAATTACAGCGACTTCTTGTCCGACGGCGGACGGGCTGACTTGTTCATGGTCCCCGACGACAATGACGTTATGACCCAGGTAAAGTGCAACGAGAGCCATGACGTCGCTTTGACTGGCTTCATCGATAATGACCACATCAAAACGCGACTTTCCTGGATCAAAGTTCTCGACCACTCTGGAGAGGGGCATGACCCAGACCGGAACGGCGTCCCAACACTCCGTCATCTTATGGGCCGCCTCCACGCGCAAACGCGGCGCACGAATACCTGTGCCCTTGCCGATCTTCCTTATGGTGTCGAGCCAGCCGATGAGCGCTTGCCTTTGGGGAAGAGAGGTCCTCCGCGACTGAAACATCCAGGCGAGGTTGTCAATGAGATCGATCGTCGTAACCTGCATCTGGGCGGCCGCTCGTTCAATGGAGTTTTGAAGCTCATCGATCGACACGCTGGCGCGACGGTCCAGTTCGCTTTGAACCTGGCGCCAAGTCCAGGCTTGGGAGGGGTCTCCCGGCACGTTGGCGCTCGCGTGCGCACCGGTGCGGGCTCGAATCGCAGCGGCCCAAGCCGGCGCAGCCGTCTCAAGCCGCGCCAGCAAAACATTCCGGCGTTGCAAGTTGCATCGGAGCTCGTGCAGTTCGAGTAGGCGTGTGTGGCCGCGGCGGTACGTCTTGGAATCCAACGCTTCGACTGCTTCCAGGAGGTTCGCGATTGTGCGGGATCCTGGAAACGATCGAACTGCAACCGTGAGTCGCTCACGCAACTCAGCCAGCTTCTGGTTAATCTCGCACGACTTCAGGTGGTCGGCTCGCGCCGCAAGAATTGGCGGGAGGGAGTCCGCGACGGCACTTCGCAGTCTTCTTAACTCACCATCGTCACCGACGACCACCGGCTGCTCCGAGAGGAACTTGTCCCACAGGAATCCGGCTTCCCTCAGTTCCTTCTCCACCGGGCTCCAGATCTGTGGGTACCACGCCAGACAATCTCGAATGGGGCCACAAAACTGAATTGCGCCTTTTTCGATCTCAGTTCCCATCTCAGCTGACGGGCTTGCGCCCAATGGCGCCATTTGCCGGTCCCAGCGGACGGCGAGGTTCTTGCGAGAAAGTTTGACCCGTGAAAACTTACTGGCTGCCAGGAAATGATCGGCGAGTTTGGGCTCGCCACCGTCGACCCGGGTCGCCCGAATGAACCGCTTCCAGCGCCTATGAGTCAGGAGGCTAAAGAAGCCCAAGCCGCCTCCCGTTCGCAAATGTCCGTGGATCTCCGTTGCCGTTTGCTCTTGCTGCTCAAGGCGGGACTCGTCTGCCAGCGTGGTTGCGTGCTGGATTAAGATCTCCTGCGCGCCCGCCGCCTCAAGCTGCACTTGCTCGATGAGGGAGAGCAATTTCTCCCAAGTCTCGCGATGGGGACCACCATTTTTCCCAGCGTAAAGGGCCGACAGTTTCCATCTCTCGCTGGTGGCAAGGACACCAACCGCCCGCTCGAGCTTGATTGCGATTTCCTTCAGAGGGTCCGCGGAAACCTGCCCTTTGTCGCGCCTCCAAAGGTCAGAACGAAACTCGGGGTTCGCATGTTCGAGGCGTGTCCTTTCGCGCAGCAGTCCCTCGAAATCGTTCGGCGACGGGAGTTCGCCGGGACCTGGTAGTTGGCCCGATAATTCGCTTTCGACGTCCGGTGATATGGACCGATTGGTGGCATAGAGTTCCGCAAGTTCGCCACCAGAAAGCGGTAACTCGATATCGGCTTGCACGGGGCTGGGTATCCACCCATTGACTTCAGCCTCTCGTGCGATTTTTCGTGCCGCCTCAGAAGGTTGCCAAGCCTTACCTCCAACCACCACGTCCCGGTACTCGTCGGAGCGCGCTTTCGCGAGTTGTTGGCGCAAATCCGTCAATCGGCCGACTAGTTTTGCTCTCTCTTGTCTGAGCCCGTCGGCATTGGATTCGAGCGACTTCGCATCCGTCTTGGACAGCCGGTCCGCAATGGTACTGACCGCACTCTCCAGCTGCATGCGGCTGTCAAGATCGTTTTCGAGCAGACTTACAGCTAAGGAACGTAACTCTGGGACGATCTGGCTGCGTACCATTCGGAGCGCCTTCGTCGTGTGACTGGTGACGAGCACGCTCTTTCCTTCCGCGAGCAAGTGACCAACAAGATTTCCGATGGTGTACGTCTTTCCCGTACCGGGAGGTCCCTGAACGAGGACTCCGCCCGAATGCTCGAGCTGGCGCGCGATCCGGATCTGCTCCGGATTGGCTGGCTTGCTGAGCAGGATCTCCGGGTCAGGGAGCCGAGGGCTTGGAGAGTCCGGGCTTTCGACGTCCGGAGGTGGTTCAAGACCCACGATATTCAGAAGCGACCACGGCAAGTCGTTGCGATTGCGGAGATCTTCCAACACGGCCTCGATGGCGGCGGCAAAACCGAGGGTCCGAGAGCGAAGAAACAGTACGGGCTCTCGTCCAATCCGAGGATCGTCGCTTTCCCCTTCTGGCGCACCTGACTCAACGAATTCACCCCGGGGAGAGAGTTGCACAACCAGGCGCTGGAGAAACGTCGAAGTGGGACCGTCGTCGAGCGGGGAGTAGCCTTGCTCCTCTAATTCATCGCGACATCGCCCGATGGCCCGGCCATCCACGTCTGGCATCGATTGAAATAGGGAGGAATAGAGTTCCACCGGATGTTCTGTTTCCGTCAGCGTAAACTCCGGAACCGAAGGGCTGAAGCTGAGTTGGAGCCGCTGCAGCAAGATGGGATGGCGTACCGTGCCCTCGGGCCGGTGCCAGCTGAGTATCCCGTCTCCCAGGACGATCTCCACACGTTCGGCTTCGCGTTCCATGCGTCCGTAGAGCTCGTAGAAATCCTCGAAAATCTTCATCGCAGCCCGAGCCGGCTTCTCAGCATCCGCCCACTGGTTTCGTTGCGCCTTCCACTGGTCGAGTGCCGCCACCCGTTTCGGGTCACTTCCAAAATGCACGCGCGCAGCGCCGCCCGCGGACGTCTCGTTTCTGCGCGGAGATACTTCCTTGAACGGATCTTCCCAACCGGGTTCCAGCCACGGCACGATCAGCGCAGGAGGAGTTGGTGGGTTGGTAAGTCTCGGGCGAGCAATTTTGAGTATGAAATCCGAGTCCTGCTGCTCGGCCACGGCCCCATCGTAATTTGCCACATGTGCCGGCAACTCAGCGGCCGGAGAAGCTCCCTTCCTGATCGAAGGGTGATCTGGTAAGTTCTTCAGCCGCTGAGTCCACAGTTGTTCGCCAATGTGTCGCTTGACGGGATTTCGATGCTCATTGAGTGCTTCCAGATAACGGAAGACTCTCAGAAGCCGGTCCCGCCCAATACGGATTGTTTCACTGTCCACGAGCGCTCCAGTTGAGTGTTACTTCATCCTCTGACCACAGAACGTCCCACGCACAAAATGAGGACAGCACAAATAAGAAATCGTGGCAAACGCAGTCACGTCCAGAGACTCACTAAAAAGGAGTCACAAGGAACCATTTTCTGAGAAGCCCCCGCGCGGACAATGACGACGCCCTCAGGTTTCCGGCGCAATGCAGGTTCCAAAACGTAAGCGATTGATATCAATGGAGATGGATTGAGATTTGAGGGGTTATTTGACTTTGGGGAGGCACAAAACTACAGGTCGCGCGCAGGATTTACAGGCTGTTTTCGCTGGCAGAGTGGGGAAGTTGCTAGCGAATCAGAAACCTGTGAAGAAGTTTTTTGGCCCGCCGATTCACACCTATCCAGGTCCTGCATGTAGAGGTCCTGCATATTCTTCAGACCTTGGGCGCCAAATGCGTGCCAAAATCTCAGTGATTCCGCGGCAGTAACGAGGCACCTCCCGAACCTATCGAATTGTCAAGATCACGTGAGCGGAATGCACAAGACTTCCGCTCTTTCCTTGAATCGTGACTGTGTAGGTCCCAGTCGGTGCCGACTGTCCGATTTGGAGGGTCAGGACAGAGGTGCCGGCACCCGTAATCGAAGACGGATTGAAGCCCCCCGACATGTGGCTGGGCAAGCCGTTCGCACTCAGACTTACAGTTCCTGTGAAGCCCTGCAATGCGGTAACCGTGACCGTAAATTTTTGGTTGGCACCGCGGTGAACAGTCGCGCTCGAAGGAGTCACAGAGATAGAAAAGTCGCCTCTCGCGGCGGACAGTGCACGCACCAAATCCAACCGGCCGTTACCCATGTCGGGGCCGACATACACGGCATGAGCCACATCAGCGGCGGCACGTGGTTCGTTGGTGCCGGGTTTCAGATTCAGCAAAAGTGCAGCGCCTCCGGAAACGAAAGGCGTGCTGAATGAGGTTCCCCAGCCGGCGGCGTAAGTGCTGAACGGGTACGTCGTGACAATCGCTTCTCCCGGCGCGGCGACCCAAACGACTTGGTCCCCGTAGTTGGAGAAGGAAGAACGCGTGTCCAGATCGCTGGTTGATGCGACACCCATGACATCGGTTTGGAGTCCGGCAGGATATACAGTCTCTTCCTTGCCGTCATTCCCTGCAGATGCTGCGCAAATCACGCCCGCCTTGTTGGCATGATCCAGCGCTGACGCTAACTCCGGAGACTTCGTCATGAAGTCGAAGCTCATGTTGACGACGTTCGCGCCGTTTTGAGTCGCGTAATAGATCGCGCGCAAGATGTCGGAGAGATAACCCGTACCAGCGGAACTAAAGGCCTTGAGTGGCAACAAATGTGCTTTTGGAGCCACCAGGTGGATCACGCCCATCACCATCGTGCCGTGGCCAAATGCGGCGTAATTTGGGTTGGTATCGAGGGTAGTTGCAGCCCATCCTTCCAGGATGGCCGCGCTTTCTTGATTAACGTTGGCAGGTGGGCAGTTCGCAGGTGCGCAAGGGGTGGGTAGAGTGGGAAAATCACTGGGAGACAAGTCGTTGATCTCAGAGGCCCCCGCCTGATTACGGGTGAAGTCGTAGCCTTGGAGCAGAACACCGGCGAACGCGGGATGATTGGGATCAACGCCGGTATCGATGTCGGCAACGATTCCGCTACCCGCAAGGTTAAACTGGCGGTGAGCGGCCGCAACGCGGGTGATTTGTGCTGCCGGCTGGGTTACATATCCGTTCCAAACCGTCGCGTTGTAGTAAGTGACGGGAGTCGCATCAGAGAGGGCGCTGGGCACCGTAGTCACGCGGTTCAGGCCGCCAAGGAAGCCGATGATCTGGTCCAGTTCAGCATCCAAAATCCCCGGCAGCGAGCGCAGGAGATTAAGGACGACCGTTGGGTCCAGCGGGGTGGTGACGAGAAAGAGTTGGTTCAGGGGATCTCCCAAGCCGTCGACCACCGAACAGATCTGGAGCAGGGGAGTATTGCAGAGTTGCTGAAGCCCCTGGAGACTGAGAGTTGTCCGAACGATGATTCGACTGTCGGCCTTTGCGGGCGTGGCCCACAGCATTACCAACAGCACAGCAACAAGCCACGCTCGGCTCCTGAAGACAGCCTTTCCTTTTGCATAGTGATTCTGCATCTTCGTTTGCTCCTGTCGCACCCACTGCAAGTTCTCGCGAGGAATGCCCGACCCTTCGGGTTAATTGCGGAAAAGGTTACTCGCGGCCCCCCGGGATTTCCCTTTGTGATTCAGAAAAGCCAGTCCCTCTTCCAAGTCCAGGGCTGTCGCCACACCTTCGAGATTCAACCCAAGCTGGACCATGGCGAAAGCTACCTCAGGTTGGATACCGACAATCACAGTCTCGGCTCCGCGCAACCGGATCATGTACGCAAGGTCTCGAAGCGTCCGGGATGCGAAGGAATCCATCACATCCAAGGCGGTCACATCTACGATGACTGCGTGAGAACGAAATTTCCCGACTCGTTCGACCAACGCATCCCGCAGGTATGTCAAATCGGCATCCGTCAGCGCGGCTTGTACCGTGGCGATCAAGTAATGCTGCTGTTTGAGAATAGGAACTTCCATGGCTAGCTTTTCCTATGCCTGCGGCGCCTCTTCCACGATTGAAATTACCTTGTAGCCCAAAAGCCGCTCTGCTTCTTCGATGCCACCTTGCAGGTCGCCTACCGTGTGCATCTTTCCCAAATCCACGCCGATTGTGACCAGGGTTTGCGCAATTTCCGGCGACAGCCCCGTGACGATGACCATCGCCCCGAGAAGCCTCGAGGCTTCCACGGTCTGAACGAGATGGCTGGCGACGACGGAGTTCAAGGCGGCGACGCCGGTGATGTCAATCACCACAACCTTGGCGCGATTGGTGCGGATGGCTCGGAGAAGTTGCTCCGTCAATTGGCGAGCACGCTGGGGATCAATCGCTCCAATGATAGGAAGAATGAGCAGGCGTTCGCGCACCTGCAAAACAGGAGTTGAGAGTTCGCGAATCGCCTCCTGCTGTTCGCGAATGATGCGTTCACGTTCCTGCACGAAGCCCACCGCCACTGTGTTCGCGATGCGGTTGGCGGCGGGTTCGTATGCGTCCAAAATACTGTTCAGCTTATCGAAGTCATCCTGATATTTGGCAAATAAGGAGCGTGCGAGGACATCGCGTAGCAGCAAAACGATGCCGACAACTTCGTCGGTTTCTACTCCTCGTGGAATCACGCGCTCCGACAGATTGCGGGCGTAAGCTTGCAAAGCCTCGAACGTTCCAGTCTCCAGCGCCTCGACGTAATTGTCATAGACGGAGGTGGCCTCAGCGAAGATCTCCTCCTCGCTCATCGCCGTCAGCAATTGCGCTTCCTGGATGCGCCGAGCCCATTCCTGACGAAGCTGGGTGCGGTTTTGCCGAAGGTGAGCGACCAATTCACGCAACAACGCCGCCGTAAACTCAGCGGCTTGCTGACTCTTGAAACGGGGAGAAACGTTGGTCTTTACAACGACCACCATGACAAAGACCTCCTAGCTAAGCATCGGACAATCGATTCAAGTCGCAGCCCCAGCAATCAAAGGCAGCGTGGCGAATAGAGTTGCCTTCCAGTCATGCCAATCCACGCCACACGGCCTGCGGTGAGGCAAGTTGAGGCTGTGCGAGAAACTACCGTGGTTGTCGACCGAGATCAATTGGGTAGATACATGTAGGTGCAAAGGAAAATGTACTGAGTTGCAGGTAGGGAAGAAACCCTAACTGAGCACCGCACCCCTACGGTAAAAACTGTATTGTGCCGACAGAGGGCAAATGGCATCAATGTTGAACGAGCATCGCTTGTGAAGCAGAGTGACGCCTGCGGCACGCTTCGCGGGTTTCGCTGACTGTAATGGAATACCCTCGCCTCTCCTTTTTCTTAGGTCATTGCCGGTGCGAATATTGATTGCAAACGAGGTCTCTACGGCACGTGTATCGCTGCGAAAGCTTCTGGAGAGCCACTCAGGATGGCGAGTATGTGGCGAGGCAGTCAACGGATTGGAGGCTATCGAGCAGACTGAACGTCTCGCGCCCGATGTTGTGACATGGGACTTACGCATGCCGCTGGTGAATGGCTTCCAGGCAGCGCGCGAGATTTCCAGAATCAACCCGCATCCTCCGATGCGCCTCGTTACTGTTCAGCAATTGTCCCAGAGCCATCTTGAAGCGGCTCGCACCGCTGGGTTCAATCGAGCAGCTAACAAAGGCTGCGGTCGCGAGATTTTGGCGGCCCTGGAAGCGGTCGTTAACAACCAGGCGTTCTCTCACTTGGAGCGTTCCGTTCGCTTTGCATGAGATTAGGGCGTGTGCTCGTATCTGATGTCCGGGACATGGCGTGCATTCTGGAAGTTCGGAATCTTTCTGTCGCATACGTCTCGGAGACGGGCGAGACGTCATCCGTTATTGTGAATGTTGGTTTCGACATTGGGCCTGGGGAAATTCTAGGTGTGCTCGGAGAGTCGGGATCGGGGAAGAGCACTCTCGCCGTATCGATTTTACGTCTGCTCCCGGCGAATGGAAGAGTCCAAGTGGGGACTATTCGATTCGAGGGGCGCGATGTCCTGCTGTTGGACCGCCGAGAACTTGAGAGCATTCGCGGTAGCCGCATCGCCATGATCGATCAGGAACCCTCGGCTGTGCTCCACCCGACCATGCGGATCCGCGATCAGTTAGGCGAGATTCTGCGTCGACACGAACGCTTGCCGAGACGACTCCGGCTCGAAAGGACGCGGCAGATTCTTGCGGAGCTGTTTCCGACAGAAAGCGAAAGGATCGCAGACTCGTACCCCCATGAGTTGAGCGGGGGACAGCGCCAACGGGTGCTGATCGCGCAAGCAATTGCCTGCCGGCCATCCCTGATCGTTGCTGATGAGCCCACGGTATCTCTCGACGCCACGACCGAGCGTGAGATTCTTGCCCTCCTTTTAAGCCTCAGGCAGAAGTTCGGGCTAGCGATCCTTCTGATCACGCACAGCCCCGCGTTAGTTGCAGGCGTGGCGGATCGAGTGCTCGTCCTCTATGCGGGGCGGGTCGTAGAAGTCGGTCCAACGGCGAGCGTACTCGCGTCGCCTCTGCATCCATACACCGGTGCTCTGTTGAAGTGTTTACCGCAGCCCCTCGGACCTACGTACGGAGGCAAGCGGAAGACTAAGCTGCCCGTGATCACAGGAGACTCACCCAGCCTTATCTCTCTATCTCATGGATGCCGATTTGAGCCACGCTGCCCAGATCGATTTGAGACTTGCAGACAACGCGAACCGCCAGCCTTGTCCGTGGGAAATGGACGGACAGTTGCTTGTTTCTGCTTTGGCGGCTGAAACATGGACGGGCGCACGCGTACACAGCCACTTTTACAGGTGGAAGATCTCGTGAAGTGTTATCGGAGCTCAAGAGTCCTTGGCTCGGGAGGCGTGGTGTCAGTACTCAATGGTGCCTCTCTCTCGATCGTTTCGGGCACCACGCTTGCGCTGGTCGGCGATTCGGGCTCTGGGAAGAGCACTCTGGCGCTGTGTCTTGCATGTCTGGAGCGACCCACATCAGGAAGAATCTGGTTTGAAGGGCGCAATCTTGCAGCGCTCGGCGAGAAGGAACTACGCATGGTGCGTCCGCAAATTCAACTTATTTTTCAAGACCCCGCGCGCTCCATCAATCCACGGTTTACCGCCCTGCAGATTTTGACGGAACCACTAATAGTGCAGCGGAAATGGGGACAACATGAGGTCTGCGATCGGGCTGTCCAGTTCTTGGAACGGGTGGGCCTCCATGCGGAGATCGCCAACCGGCGAGCTCGCGAATTCAGCGGTGGGCAGAGACAAAGGTTGGCAATCGCTCGGGCCTTGATGCTTGAGCCGAGAATCTTGATTCTCGATGAGGCCTTGTCTGCCCTGGACTGTTCCGTGCAGGCGCAGATCGCCAATTTGCTGTTGGATCTCCAATCCTCGCTCGGTTTGACTTACCTATTCATTACGCATGATCCTGCAATGGCTGCGCACCTGAGCGATGAAGTGGCGCTGATGGACCGCGGCCGGATTGTGACACAGGACGCTCCCCAGAAGGTTTTTTGCGGGGTCCGGCCAGGAAGCCAAACGGAGCTTCCTCAGGCCGGCAACGAGATCAAGGGCCGCCCCTCGCATGGGTTCACGTTTGGAATGTATTTCTTGCTGCGCCGGCTGGCACACGCCGTCCTTCTCCTGTTTGGAGTATCGATCCTATCCTTTCTTTTCACTTCGCTCGCGCCCGGAAATTACTTCGACGAGATGCGATTGAATCCTCAGGTATCTCTCGAAACGGTTGCAGCTATGCGGGCGCAATATAAAATCGATCGACCGCTGCCCATGCGTTATGTGAGTTGGGTAAGATCTGTCCTGCATGGGAACCTTGGCTATTCCTTTTCCTACAACAGTCCCGTCGGGCCGCTGCTGTGGATTCGTGCCAGAAACACTCTCTTCCTGACGGCAACTGCCACGCTTTTCGCCTGGGCTCTTGCCTTGCCTCTCGGAGTCTGGAGTGCGCAGCACGTTCGACGTCTCCCGGACTTCTTGATCTCCTCCACAACTGCAGGGTTGCTTGTAATTCCCGATCTTGCCCTCGCGCTAGGCTTGCTCTTATTCGCTGTGCGCAGCGGATGGTTTCCGACCGGCGGCTTGGTCTCGATCGGTTTTGAGAATTTATCGCCAATAAATCGGTTGCAGGATCTTGCTCGGCACATGTTCCTGCCGGTTCTCGTACTGGTTTTGTCATTTTTGCCGCTGCTCGTCAGGCATGTGCGAGCCGCGATCGTTGGCGTGCTCGGTGCACCGTTTCTGCGCGCGGCTCGAGGCCACGGCATTTCTCGTCGCCGGCTTCTGTATCGATATGCTCTTCCCGCGGCGGCCAATCCGCTGATCAGCTTGTTTGGGTTTAGCATCGGCGTGCTCTTAAGTGGCTCATTGCTGGTGGAAGTCGTCATGAGCTGGCCCGGCCTCGGTCCGTTTCTCGTAGAAGCAATTCTCTCGCGTGACTTGTACGTAGTGTTCGGTGGCATTCTTCTTTCAGCACTTTTCCTGGTGGTGGGGAATTTCATCGCTGACCTCTTTCTCTACCGAGCCGACCCGAGGATCCGTAGGGAGGCCGTCGCACCATGACCGGCTATCGCAAGCTTGACAAATGGCTTGTCGTGCTCGCCACACTTCACGTCGTCATTGCCTGCGGCGGCTTTTTTGCGCCTTACGATCCGGTGGAACAGGATCGCGAACACGCTTACGCAGGTCCGATGAGACTCCACCTTGTGGACCGTCAGGGCAATATTCACGTGCGTCCGTTCTTTTACCCGCTCCTCCCCATCGAAGGCGTGGTCAATCAATATGACGAAGACATGGGACGTCCGATCTCGCTGAAGTTCTTCACTTCTGGCGCCAGCTACAAGTTGTTGGGTTTTTTGCCTGTCCGCCTACACCTGTTTCGGGCCGAGGGTGCCCGCATTTATTTGTTGGGTAGCGACGGCTATGGCCGCGATCAACTTTCCCGAATCCTCTACGGTGGGCAAGTCTCGCTGCTCGCCGGTCTGCTGGGGGCTGGCATCACACTTTCCATTGGCCTGAGCATTGGTGCAGTTGCGGGCTATTACGGTGGCTGGAGAGATGACGTACTAATGCGCCTTGCCGAGTTGTTCCTCGCGTTGCCATGGCTCTACCTGCTATTTGCGCTGCGCGCGTTCCTTCCTCTCGCAGTCAGTCCGCTTGAAGCTTTTCTTCTGATCGTCGTGGTCATCGCGACGGTCGGCTGGGCGCGTCCGGCACGACTTGTTAGAGGTGTGGTGTTGTCTGCGAAGGAGCGGGACTTCGTGCGCGCAGCGCGTGGCTTCGGGGCCTCAGATAGTTATGTGTTTCGCCGGCACGTTTTGCCGGAAACATCAAGCGTTTTGCTGACGCAAGCGGCGATTCTCGTCCCGCAATATGTGCTGGCCGAGATGACCTTGTCATTCCTCGGGCTTGGGGTGCCGGACCCCGTGGCGAGTTGGGGAAATCTGTTGGCCAATCTGCAGCAGTACAGCGTGCTGATGTCGTATTGGTGGATGTATTTGCCCGCTTTGGCGGTGGCGCCATTCTTTATGGGATACCTCGGCCTCGCCGCTGCCCTACAGGAGTGGGCGGATTCGCGCAAGATGGGCAGTTGGAGTCAAGAGGGCATAGGGTGATAAATCACAGGACAAATTCACGTCGGGGTCTAAGTTTGATACGCATCGTTCTCGTACTTGCGGGCGCTGTCAGTGTCATTTCGGCTGCGCACCCCCAACAGGAGGCTCCAAAAGAAGACTCGCTCGCCCTATCCGGCGAGCCTGGGCGCTCCGGGGGGCGTCTTGTGGTTTCACTGCGCGCGGAACCGAAGACACTGAACCCAGTACTCGCGCTGGACGCGCCTTCGCGGGAAGTGATCAGCGCCATAGAGGCGGACCTTGTTCATATCAACCGCTCGACGCAACTTACGGAGCCGGCGCTTGCAAAGTCCTGGGATGTCTCTTCCGACGGCCTTGAGTATACGTTGAGGCTGCGGCGGGGGTTGCGTTTCTCTGACGGTGAACCTGTGGACGCCGACGACGTAGTGTTCACTTTTCGCGTTTACCTAGATGAAAGCCTGCACTCTCCCCAACGAGACCTTTTGATCGTTGGCGGCAAACCCATCGCAGTTCGTAAGGTAGATGCGTACACCCTGGTGTTTCGGCTTGCAAAACCCTACAGCGTGGGTGAGAGAGTCTTTGATTCATTGGCCATCTTGCCGCGCCACTTGCTGGAAAAACCATACCAGGAGGGGAAACTCGGACAAACGGGATCGCTGTCTGCGCCGGCCAGCCAGTGGGCGGGGCTCGGCCCGTTTCGCGTGAAGGGATATGTCGCGGGACAGCGATTAATTCTCGAACGCAATCCCTTCTATTGGAAGAGGGATACGAATGGGTACCGCCTGCCGTATCTGGACGAACTCGTCTTTCTATTTGTGTCGAGCGCCGATGCCCAGGTGCTGCGCTTTGAGTCTGGCGAGACGGACATGATTAGCCGGCTCAGTGCTGAGAATTTCTCGGTACTATCTCGCCAGCAGCAGTCTTACACGATGCTCGATGCCGGTCCCGGCCTCGAATACAACTTTCTATTCTTCAATTTGAACGACCTCGGCGAGAAAAGCGGACCTGACATGGCGACGAAACAGAAATGGTTCCGCGAGGTGAAGTTTCGACAGGCCGTATCGGCGGCCGTCGACCGCGAGGCGATCGTACGGCTGGTGTACCAAAAGCGCGGCGCAGCGCTTTGGGGGCCGGTGACTCCTGGAAATCGCCGCTGGGCAGACGCAGCAATTGCACATCCAGAGCGTTCCCTCGAACAGGCACGGCGACTCCTGCGGGAACTCGGCTTCAAATGGACCAACCAGGCGAGCGGCGAGTCGGTCCTGGTTGACCCCGATGGAAAGCCGGTGGAGTTTTCGATCCTGACGAGTTCTTCCAACGCGGACCGCACCAGAATGGCGACTTTGATTCAAGATGACTTGAAACAGCTTGGCATGCGCGTTCAGGTCGTGCCCCTCGAATTCAGGTCGTTGCTGGATCGGATCACGCAGACGAAACAGTACGACGCTTGTGTGCTGGGGTTGGTCAGCTTCGATGCAGATCCGAACAGCGACCTCAACGTCTGGCTATCGAGGGGCGCCACCCACCTTTGGAATCCTTTACAAGCGCATCCGGCCACGCCATGGGAGGCAGAGATCGACCGCTTGTTGGACGCGCAACTGATGGCAACGAGCTACGGGCAACGAAAGAAGCTTTATGACCGAGTGCAGGAGATTCTGGCGGAAAATCAGCCCATGGTTTTCTTGGCCACTCCAGACATTCTGGTGGGAGCAAAAAACGTCATTGGGAATTTTCATCCCGCCGTGCTGGAGCCCTATGTCCTCTGGAACGTCGAGCAACTCTACCGGAGAACTGGGGAGGAGAACGCACGAAAATGACTCCGCTTGTGGAAGGAATCATGAAAAGCACGGCGGCTGTGGAGGACGATGTTCGCCTCGTCAGCGAATGTCTTTCAGGAAGCGAGGAGGCTTGGTCATTGCTGATCGAGAAGTACAAGGCACTTATCTACTCGATCCCTGTAAAGTGCGGGCTACCGGCCCATGAGGCGGCCGATGTGTTTCAAATAACGTGCATGGAACTGCTGGTGCGTCTCCCGGAATTGCGCGAGCCACGGGCACTACCGCAATGGCTGATTCAGGTGGCGTATCACCAGTGCTGTGTCTGGAAGCGTCGGAGCCAGCGACTGGTAAGCAGCGAGTCTGAGGACGATGTGCCGGAACCGCAGGTTCCCGCGATTGCGGAAACCATGATGCAGCAGGTCCATGAGGAGCAGATGCTGCGCGACGCGATTGGGACATTGACTCCACAATGCCGTCGACTGATTGAGCTTCTCTTTTTCGAAACACCCTCGCGTCCCTACCGTGAGGTTGCGGACGAATTGGGCCTCGCTGCCGGCTCGATCGGCTTTATCCGTCAGAAGTGCATCGAACGACTGCGTCGGAAACTCGATGAACTGGGGTTCGACTGATGTCCGTCGCCCGGGTCGAGATCGTGTTCAACGAACTCCTGCCGGAGTTGACTCAGCTCCAAAATGATGTCGATCGGCAAGAGTTCCTCTCGCGCAATCCAACGCTCGTCCGCGCAGAAGTGGTGCAGGAGCTAGCCCCACTAGTTGTCAAGAAGATCCGCTTGAACGCTCGTGAAGCGTTACGCCTTGCAGAAGGTGCGGTGCTGATCGCGCAAACACTTGGTGAGCCAGAAAGCGTTGCCCTGGCTCTGCGAGCAAAAGCGAATGCGCTCTTCGCTTGTCGCGAGAATCGCGCAGCGGTAGGACTCCACGAGGAGGCTTACCACATCTACGCTTCCCGGGAATGTTGGAAAGAAGCTGCTATCACTCTGAACAGCTCCATTCAACCGTTGATTCTTTTGGGCGAATATGAGCGAGCGTTTGCGGCCTCGAAGCGAGCGCGAGAGATTTTCGCCCCCCTGGGTGAAGGCAAGCGGCTAGCGAATCTCGAAAATAACGTCGGGAACATCTTTCATCGGCAGGACCGCCTCGACCAGGCTTTGGCGCACTACGAACGCGCCTACAAGGCACTGGCCGACTATGGGGAGTGGGAAGATTCGGCGGTAGCGTTGCACAACATGGCAATGTGCCTGGTCGGGTTGAACGATTTTCCCAGGTCTCTGGATTGCTATCAAAAAGCACGCGGATTGTGCGTGAAGTACAACATGCCGCGACTTCGCGACCAGGCGGACTACAACATTGCCTATTTGTATTACTTCCGTGGCGAATACAGTCGTGCGATCGAAATGCTCCTTGCGACCAAGCGGGCCTGCGAGGAGTCGGGCGACGAATACCGTCTAGCCCTGTGTGATCTGGACCTGTCGGAGATTTATCTGGAACTGAACCTCAGCGAGGAGGCGAGGGAAATTGCCCGCGAGGGCTTCCTCCGTTTCGAGAAGCTTGGGATCGCCTATGACGCTGCGAAAGCTTTGGCAAACGAGGCAATCGCATGCGGCCAGCAGGGAAGATTGGCGGAGGCAATCGAACGGTTCGACAAAGCCAGAGGGATGTTTGCCTGCGAACAAAATCCTGTATGGTCTTCGCTGCTCGATTTGTATCAAGGAGTCTTGCTGTTTCACCAAGGGCAGTACTCCGAAGCACAGCAACTCGGCGCAGCTGCGGCCCAATTCTTCGACCAGTCCGTCCTTCCCGGCAAGGCCGTGCTCGCACGTCTTCTGCTGACTCGCATCGCCCTGCAAATCGGGGATCTCGACCAAGCGGAACGCGAAGCAGAAGTGGCTAGCGAGAAAATGTCGGTCGTAGAGACACCGGAACTTATCTACCAGACGCACTTCTTCCTCGGAGAGATTGCTTCAGCTAGGGGTGATCGATCGGCCGCCCGTGCAGAATACCAAGACGCGCGCAAAGCTCTCGAGACGCTGCGTACCCACTTGCATCGTGAGGAACTTAAGATCTCGTTCGTTAAGAACCGACTGCAGGTCTATGAAGCGCTTGTTGACTTACACATGGACAGCGAAGGCGCGGAAGTCTCAGCAAACGAAACCTTGGCATGCATGGAAGCTGCAAAATCTCGCAGCATGACCGCAATGATCTTCCACGCGGGCCGAAGTCTGCCCTTCGGCGAGACGGGTCAGACCAAGGAAGTTCTCAGAATTCGCGACTTGCGCCAAGAGCTTAACTGGTATTACCACCGCATTGAGCTGGAACAATTGCGTCCCGAAGGAATGTCCCGCCAGTGCATCGACGAATTACAGCGGAAAGCTCGAGAGCGCGAGAACGAATTGCTGCGAACGTTGCGCGGACTGCCTGCACACGAACGGGAGAACGTGAGTCTGGAAGAACCATCCCACTTTTCGGTGGCGAACCTGCAGGCGGCTCTTCCCATCGACACGGCGCTGATCGAATACTACGCAGCCGGAGATCGGTTCGTAGTGGCGGTTGTCACGCGCGAAACCATCGAAGTCACGACCGTCGCAGCCGTTTCCCAAGTTACCCGGTTGCTGCAGTTGCTCAGGTTTCAAATTTCCAAATTCAGTATGAGCACAGCCCATACGCAACGGTTTGAACATGCCCTGCTGCGCGCTACGCTTGGTCATCTGGAGGCTCTTTACAACGAACTAATGAGGCCACTGCGTCCCCGGCTTCGTGAGCAACGCCTAGTCGTAGTGCCGCACGGGGCGCTGCACTTTCTTCCGTTTCATGCTCTACGAAATGGCGACGAATACATCGGGGATAGTTATGCAGTTTCCTACGCGCCAAGCGCAGCGGTCTTTGCTCTCTGCCAGCAGAAGGCCGCGGCTGAAAAGAAGGGCTCCCTGGTTCTTGGGATCCCTGACGATCGGGCGCCTCAGATTGTCACCGAGGCCCAATCCGTTGCGGCTTTGCTCCCCGAGGCCGAACTCTACCTCGGTAAGCAGGCCACCGCCAAAATTCTGCTTGACAGAGGGCCGGAGACCGCCTTGCTGCACATCGCTACCCACGGCATTTACCGTAGAGACAACCCAATGTTCTCCGGCATCCGGCTGGGAGACGGTTACGTAAACCTGTACGACCTCTATCAATTGCGACTGAATGCAAAACTAGTGACCCTGAGTGGTTGTGCTACCGGGATGAATTTTGTGGCCGCAGGCGATGAGTTGCTTGGCTTGCAGCGCGGGCTGTTCTACGCCGGTGCAACGACTTTGCTCCTGTCTCTCTGGGATGTTCACGACCGCAGTACGGCGGAACTGATGCAAGAGTTTTACAGGAGTTATATCCAAAACTGTGATGCGGCAGTCTCTCTGCGAGGCGCGATGCGCATCCTAAGGCGGGAAAATCCTCATCCTTACTTCTGGGCCCCGTTCGTGCTTGTCGGGAAGATCGCCACAAAAGCAATCGATTAGCCAACCTTCGCGCCTCGGTTCCCGCATTGACGTGGAGTTCTGCAAATTTATTTTCGCCACCCTATATCTTTTGGAGCCCAGATATCCCTTATTCAATAGACGGAACTTAGCTCCGCCAGTTGCCGTGGCGACACAGCTTCCGGAACATCCAGTGGAGAGTGAGCAATGAAACACCTTACGACTGAGGAGGGAATCGATCTCGTAAACCAGGTTCTGTCGCCCAGCCAGAGATTAGAACTGGAAAGGCATCTGGAGTGCGGGTGCGAGCGCTGCATGAAAACGATTTCCCGATGGCGCCGAATCCGGCGGATGGCAGCGGCAGAAGCAAGCCACCAGCCACCGAACGACACTGTTCGAATCGCCCAGGCGGCGTTTGCCGGATCTCCATGGGCACGGGTGCGCAAGGTAAGCGGTGTGATCGAAGTCCTCTTTGACAGTTTCTTGCAGCCAGCTATGGAGGGAGTTCGATCGGCCGGCGCCGGGACCAGGCGAATGCTCTACCGTGCGGATCCCTTTCAAGTTGACCTGCAGATCGAAGCCCAGGGGGGTGGGAGCGTCCTCGTTACCGGACAATTGCTGGACTTACGCGACCCTGAGGTCGTCGGATCGCATGTACCGTTGATGCTTTCCAACTTGCGCGGTCGTGTTATCCGAGCGACAACCAATCAATACGGGGAATTCCGAGAGGAGATAGAAGGTACCGGTGACCTTGAGTTGGTGTTCCACGGGGCAAATGACAAGCCCATCACGATTTCACTGCATGACGTCCTTGGCTCACAGTCAGGCGGGAAGCAATGAAAACCAGGTGATGTCAGTCCTGCAGTCATGCCAAGCCCGCACTTGCACGTGTGCAGAAAGAGTCTGAAATGGAGAGCCAGATTACGGAAAGTCAGAGCATGGGAAACCCTGTTATGGAACCGCTTGAAGGACCAGAGTGGCAGCGGCTTTATCGAGATGCGCTGGTTGAACTCGACATGAACATCTTGCAAGACCGCTTAGCGGCTGCTGAGGCTGCGATTTTGCTGCGCCTCCAGGCTCTGTCACAAACCCGCGACTGTCTTTCTGAACGGTACGCTATCGAAGATGCTCTGGCGAATCTTCGTATCCTCAAGCGGGAGAGTTTAGGATTTGATGACACAACGGACCAATCGCCGAACCAAACCACGGGAAAAGGCTAACCGCGCTTTCTTGGATGGCATCTTAGAGTGTCGCTGGCCGTGACGTCACGGTCGGCAATGGGGATGGTGGACTTTGCCGAAACCGATGGCCTTCACGAAGGGGGACGGAGATTTTCCTGAATGCGCAAGAACTCTCAATCCGCGAAGCTTGCGCCAATCTCGACAATGTCAACCTCTCCACCGGATGCGGTGCGAATTTCGATCAGCGGCGACGTTGATATTGTCAAGGCACGTCAAGCAGGCAGGAGGGTAGCCGAGGACGTCGGATTTGTGTTCACAGAACTCGCCCTCATCGCCACCGCAATCTCGGAACTGGCTCGGAACATCGTCCGGTATGCGAGGAGCGGTGAAATCGCGATTCGACCCATTACGAACTCGGCACGGCGGGGTATTCAGATCGTTGCTCAGGACCGCGGGCCGGGAATTCGAGATATCGAACAGGCGTTGCAAATTGGCTTTTCCACTGCGGGGGGGCTGGGACTGGGCCTTCCGGGAGTGCGACGTTTGATGGACGAGTTTGATATTCAGTCCAAGCTGGGGCAGGGCACAACTGTCCGCGTCACGAAATGGAAGGATTGAGAGAAAACGTTTTGGATTGCGGTGTCGCCGCGCGTCCTCTACGAGGAGAGCGCGCATCAGGTGACAAGCATCTAATTCAGTCGTTTCGCGAAGGCACTTTGATTGCTGTCGTCGATGGGCTGGGACACGGATTGGAGGCCGCGGAGGCAGCCAAGACTGTCGTGACGATCCTCAAGAATCACGCAGGCGACTCAGTGCTCTCTTTGGTGAATCACTGCCAAGCCAAGTTAGCCGGAACGCGCGGCGTGGCCGTGAGCATCGCATCTTTCAATATCACTGACTCCACCATGACCTGGCTTGGAATCGGCAATGTCGAGGGCGTGTTGATACGTTCGCAAAACGAAACTGCACCGGTAAAGGAGTTTCTCCTACTCGCAAGAGGTTTCATCGGGGGCCAAATTTCCGGCCTGCGCGCCTTCGTAGTGCCAGTGGAGGCCGGGGATACTTTAGCGTTCGCGACCGACGGTGTGGCCAGAGATTTCCATGAAGAAGTGAATATTGTCCAGTCGCCGCAGAAGATTGCAGATCGCGTGCTATCCGAGCATGGGAAAGACTCGGATGATGCTCTGGTGGTGGTAGCGAGATTCGTAGGAAGTCACAAATGACAGTTGCATCGGCTGCCGAAGACCGTTCCCGATCCCTGCTGCGCGCTTATCAGGCAGCTATGCACGAATACATTAACAAGCCGCGCGAGGCGGGTCTAGAGCTCGCCTACGAACTCGGCCGGCAGGCATTGGATCAGGGGGCCGCGATGGTTGAAGTGGCCGGCATCTACCATCAGGCTTTGACGGCAGTTCTACAGAGGACAAAAACCCCCTTTGAGTGTGTGCGAAAGGCGGGCGTGGCTGGTAATTTTTTCGTCGAAAGCCTTTCGCCGTTTGAGATGACCTACCGGGGACACCACGAAGCTCAAGCCGCCATGCGGCAATTGAATGAGGGGATGGAAGCCGAGGCCAAGCGCATTGCTCACGCTCTTCATGATGAGGCGGGACAGCTCTTGACCAATGTACACTTTGCGCTGGAACGATTGTCTGAAGTCCTGCCACACAGTTCGCAACCTCTGATCGAGGATGTTAGATTCCGACTCGCAGAAGTGGAAGGGCAGTTGCGCCGCCTTTCTCACGAACTGAGACCGCCGATGCTCGACCTCCTTGGACTCGTACCTGCTCTCCAGTTTCTGGCGCAGGGAGTTACGCAAAGATCAGGGATAGAAGTCGTCGTACAAGGCTCGACTCCCGAACGACTCTCGCCTCTGATTGAGATTACTCTATATCGCTGTGTCCAGGAGGCGCTGACCAACGTGACGAAACACGCGAAAGCGTCGACGGTGACCGTTCAAGTTCAGCGTCAGAAATCCGAAAAGAACACCATGATCGTTTGTTCGGTAAAGGATGATGGTGTCGGTTTTGACATCCACTCTCTTTCCGGGCAAGAGCCACGACATGGGCTAGGTCTACTCGGGATAAAGGAGCGTATTAAGGCTGTCGCGGGCTCCCTGGAACTCAGGTCCGCTCCCGGCCTTGGAACCGAATTGTGCATTCAGGTTCCCCTCAATAATTAGATATGCCGGTAGAAATCATACTTGCGGACGATCATGAAATAGTGAGAGAAGGATTTCGTGCCCTTCTGGAACGTCACGGATTCCTTGTTGTCGGAGAGGCATCTGATGGGCTGGAGGCGGTCCGCCTCGCCCAAAAACTGCAACCCCAAGTCGCCGTTCTGGATCTCTCGATGCCGCTGCTGAGTGGGATCGAGGCCAGTCGACAGATCACCTCACTTTCGCGCGGGACGAAAACAATCCTTCTCACGATGTACATGGAAGATCAATACATACTGGAAGCCTTGAAAGCGGGCGCTTCTGGCTACATCCTGAAAACCAAAGGAACCAAGGAATTGGTCGATGCCATCTGCCAAGTGCTGCGCGGAACAACTTATCTCAGTCCGGAAGTTTCCCGGACAGTGATCGAGGCCTATCGTGGCGGCGCTCAGCCTGAGGCCACGCCCATCAGCCCCCGCGAACGCCAGGTGCTTCAATTGGTCGCTGAGGGCAAGTCAACCAAGGAAGCCGCGTCTGTTTTGGGGATAAGCGTGAAAACAGCCTCTGCGCACAGGACAAGTCTGATGAGCAAGCTGGATATTCATGAAACCGCAGGTTTGGTACGCTTTGCTATTCGCCTTGGCCTAGTCCGTCCCTAAGTCAAACAGTCAAACGCTGATTTTTCCTGAGCCAGTCTCGTCATCTTTTTCCAGATGAGGATGTTTGTTCAAGACAACCCACATTGAGTGGTTTGTACATGCAACGGAACGAGCAACGACTCTCAGTCAGCCGGAACGATCGAAGCAAACCCAGAACGGCGCCACGCACAAACCCGAGCTTAGATTAGGGTGTTTACCTCAATGCGCAATCGGGAACCGTTATTCAGCGACTCAAGGACAATCCCAATTGCGACACCCACGAACACCTTCTAATGTGGGTGCGTCGAGGAAACCATTATCGGACAGCCAGTGGAGTCTTTGTGCTGTTCGAGTTTTGCCCGTTTACGCCAGCGCCAGCGGGCAGCTAGAAATCGAATGGTCACGACGGAGGAAAAGATTATGACGTACTCTGCGATACAAGAAACGATCGAATCTGCCAGCCGGATGAGCTCGGTGAAGCAATTGGACATCGAAAAGCACTTGGATACAGATTGCAAGAGCCTCGCGAGAATCGGGCTTCTCAAGGGTAATCGCTTAGCACGTAAAGAGAGTTCACTTCAGTACTTCAGTAAGCAAAACGCCCCCTCCCTGTTTCTACTGCTAGTTGAGTTGGCGATCACTTTATTCGTCGCAGGGATCGTCGTTCCGAGCTTTCTCCGATCCGGCGTGGAGGCGAAGGAGGCGTTGGTTAGGGGTTCTCTCCATTCGATCAGTATTGCCGGAATTGCGTTTTCGTACACCTACGAGAATCTGGGTTGTGCGATGCTGGGTGTGTTAACCGGCACGGCAGCAGCATTTCTCGTCGCTAATCTCCTCAGGAGAAAAAACTCCAGAGAACAGCGTGCAACAAGCATTCAAGATGACAGTGCCAGAATATAAGCCAAGTTTTCGATAGCTGGTCAATGTGTGCGAGCGCACAATAGCATCGATCAATTCCACGCGGTCAGCGACGGCGTGAACGAGAGTCTGATCGGTACCCTGTCGCAGGTGCCAGGTCTCAAGACGATGGCGCGAAGCATGGTCTTCCGGTTCAAGGGAAAGGACGGCGACCCACAGAGCGTTTTGCATCTACCCGATCAATCTTTTGCGGGTGGCGAAATGCATCGAAAGTTTCACGGAAACACCGCTCACGACCAACGCCAGAGCGATCCAACTTGCGCCGAGTGAATTCCAGCCTGCAAGGATCACAGCAAACGTAGATGGCAACTGGACCGGCAGTGGCTGAGTTGCTGTTTCGTGGATAAACAGCGTTCTGCCAGCGACGAGAGCTGATACGAGCGTGATGCCCGCGGCAAACAAGCCGGGCAGGGCGTGCTTCCAAGGAAACGGAATCGGCGGCGGTGCCATCTTTTCGCTTCGAACGGCATCCATCACCGAGGCCACAAAGGTTGACGAGGGCATGATCTCCTGCTCCTTGTGCAGAATCCGATCCAGGTCGTCGTCCCTCATCACGCCTCCTCGCTCAGTTGCAGTGATACCAATCGCTGCGAAAGTTTTCTGCGCAATATTTCCCGCCCACGGGACAGTCTCGCCTTCACCGTTCCCTCCGGTAGGGCGAGGCTCCGCGCCGTAGAGGCCACGTCCATGTCGTGAAAGTAAAAGAGAATCAGAGCCTCCCGATATTTCGGCGGAAGAGTGAAAACCGCGCACCGCACGAGACGTTCCCGGTTTTTGCGCTCATGGCTTCCATCAAGAGTTCGAGGGTCCGTTGGCTCCGCGATCTCGTCCAAGGAAAATGTTCTCGCCGGAATCCGACGGCATTCGGAACAGTACAGGTTCGTGGCCAGCGCGAAGAGCCAAGTCGAGAAGGCCGCTTCCCGGCGCCACCGGCCAAGGGAGCGATAGGCGCGCAGAAACGCCTCCTGGGCCATCTCCTCCGCCCGACTGCGGTCTCTGCAGAATCGAAACGCCAGATTCACCAGCGGTCCTTGCCAGCGACGGACAATACCCTCGAAGGCGGAGGTGTCCCCTGAAAGGACCTTCTCGACAGCGGCCTGATCCTCGGCAGCGGCCACACTACTCCTTTTCAAGTACGACCGGCCGGAGCCGGGAGCGGTTGCATTTTCTTTCTGGTCCAGGAGTCTGAGGAAAATGCAACCGAGGATCGTTCTGGCCTGTCCTACAGCATGCAAGCGACAACTGCATCGAGGAGGATGACATGAGCGAGCACCTGCCCATATTCCTATTCCTAAGCGTCGCCAGCGTTGCGCTGTTCTCGTTCGTAGCCGTGGCGGTGTGGTCAGGCGAGCGGCGACGCGAAAGGGAAGCCTACTACAGAAGCGAGACAATCAAGAAGGTCGCCGACGCGCAGGGGGCTGGAGGCAGTTCGGCCATCGAGTTCCTCCGCGAGGAAGAAAAGATCGCTGGACGGCGCCGCCGAGAAGGCCAGAAATTGGGTGGCTTAGTCACAGTCGCAGTTGGTATTGGCTTGATGGTCTTCATTAACGCGGTCGACCACAGCGATCCAACTCCAGCCTATCTTGTAGGGCTCATTCCGCTCCTTATAGGAGTCGCGCTCTTGGCCTATACCTACGTACTTGCCCCAAAGCAGTAACACCCGAGCTTCGTTCGACTTGCTCTACCCACGGCTTACGCCCCTTCGACAAGCCCAGGGCAAGTGTGGGCTTCATTCTCTCACCGCCTCGTGGCTCGGGGGATCGTTGCGGTCAGGGGGCTATTTTGCGCCGAAGACTTCCTTCAGCAGCTCTGTGGTTTGGGCGGCGGGATTCTTGCGGATTTTGCTTTCTTCGATTCCGAGAACCAAGAAGAGTCCGTCGAGAGTTTTGTCGACGACGTATTTATCGAGGTCAAACTCGCCGGCCAGGACACTGCCGCCAGGGGCTTCTTTGATGACGCTGTCGTATTGGCGGACGACGCCGACACGCTCCAGGGAATGATGGACGATGGGTGTGAAGGCGGCGGCGAGATCGGTGGAACTGGTGCTGCGGAAGTAGTCGGTGGCGGCGGTTTCATTTCCGGTGAGGATGCGGCGGGCGTCTTCGAAGGTCATCTTTTTGAGGGCGGCGAGAAAGATGGGCTTGGCCTGGGGGGTGGCCTGCTCGGCGGCCCGGTTCATGCCGATTTCCAAGTCGTCGACCTTTTCGCCTTGGCCCAGCAGGCGCATGCCCTTGCCGAGGGCCTGGACCTTGGGAGGCAGGAGAATGCGGATGTCTTCGTTCTTGAGGAATCCGTCGTGCTTTCCGGTGAGAGCTATGGCTTTGACGGTGCTGACCTGGAGGGCCTCTTTGAGTCCGGCGGTGATTTTTTCGTTGCTGAGGGGCTGGACGAGTTGGGCGGAGGCAAGGGTGGAGCAGAAAGCCAGAGCGATCGGGAGCAGGGAAGGGCGCAAGGGGTTTCTCATGGATAGTTGATTTTATCGCAGACGGGGAGGCGACTCGCGAGCAGGAACAGAAACAGCAGATTCCTCGGTTGCCGTCGCTTTCGCTCCGGCTGCCCTCGGAATGGACAAGGTTGATGGGGCATTATGCGGGAACAGGCAGTTTTTCTTGTGGCCAGTTCGCGGGCAGAGCCTGCCCCGGCAGGCTCAGGGCAAGCTCTGAGCTTGTTAAAGGGAGTGCCCGCGCCACACTTGGGACAAAGAATTAGCAAATTTGTGACATGGTGCTGACAAGTGGCGAAGCCGCACCCCCTAGCATCGGTTGCGTCTAGTCAGAGGAATTGTGGTCTGCCTGCGATGAATTCTGACGTGCGGCCCTTCCCTATCCCTGAACTAGCAATACAAAGGAGATTCCACATGCAGCGTCGCATGATTACGCTCGCCCTTGCCGTACTCGCGTTGGCATTTGTTTCCAGCGCGGCGATGGCACAGTATCAACTCACCAATCTCTCCTCGAACCAAGTAAAGCAGGCACGACACGACGACCCGTTGCTGGTGAATGCGTGGGGGTTGGTGCACGGATCGGGCTCGCCCTGGTGGGTCAGTGATAACGGATCCGGATGGTCGACCTTGTACGATGGCAACGGAAATCTGAATCAGAATCTGAAGGTTTTGATCCCGACGGCAGGGGAGAACGGGCCGGGGGCGCCGACAGGGATCGTGTTCAATGGATCGTCAGATTTTCAGCTTGGGGGATGGCCGACGTTCTTCCTGTTCGCGGCGCTAGACGGATCCATCACAGGCTGGGCGCCACAAACCAACTTTAACCAGGCGACCGTAGCCCCGCTGGTGAATGCGCCCAAGGGCGCGTCCTATACCGGTTTGGCGATCAGCAACAATGCTACGAAAAACCACTTGTACGCCGCGGATTTGGCGAACAACACGGTGGATGTGTACGACGGGACTTTCAACCTGGTGATGCAGTTGACGGCTTCGCAGGTACCGGCGGGGTTCGCGCCATTCGGTATCCAGGACATCAATGGGCAGGTCTATGTGACGTATGCCAGCGTTTCCGGAGGCGGGGGAGGCTACGTAGTGGTTTTTGAAGAGGACGGGACGCCGGTGAATCAAGGGATGCCGTTAATCTCGAACGGGCCGCTGAACCAACCCTGGGGAATTACCCTGGCGCCTAAGAACTTCGGGCCGCTGAGCAACACGATACTGATTTCGAACAACACCAATCAGGGGACGATCAACGGCTTCAACCTCAAAGGACAGTTTGTGGGCAGAATGAAGGACACAAAGGGCAACGTGATCGCGATCGACCAGCTTTGGGGGATCGGGTTCGGGGATGGCAAAGGAAAAAACGGAGGACCGAACGAGTTGTTCTTTACTGCGGGGCCGCACAATAATTTGGCTGGGACGTTTGGATCGATTGTGTTCAAGCCGTAGGGAAGACCTAAAACGGAGGTGACGGAGGCCGCCTGAGGGCGGCCTTTGTGTTGGGGTGGTGGGCTCGGCGTGTGCGGATCAGTGAGAACGCGTACCGTCTCCTTCGACAAGCTCAAGGCCGGCTCAGCGGAGCCTTTGTCGTAGCTTTTCTTGCGCCCCTTCGGAGCTTGTTCATTTCCCGCCCCCCTTTTCCTAAGGCTTGCGCCGTGGGCTTTATTCTTGCGCCGCCCTTCGAATTCGCTCAGGGCAGGCTTTCGCAGTTGGATCTTGGAAGGGTCTGGTCCACTGTTCTCTTGTGGAGTCTGGTTCTCACGCATTCTCAGTGGCCGGGCGCGGCTTCCAGTTCGGCGGCGGCCTTTGCGATAGCGGCGGCGACGTCCTCCAGGACTTTGGCTACTGGGGGGACTTGAGCTTCGGCTTCCGTCCACTTTTTGGCGTCCATGTATTCACGCACGGCGGCGATGGGCTTGGCGCCATAGCCCGTATAGGCGCCGGGGGCGTAGACCTGATGCTTGAACCATGGGCGTTCAGGAAGTCCGCGGTCGGTCAGGAAAGTGCGCTGAATTTTGAGAAGATCGGTGTTCACCGAATCGAGAACCTGCGGGGAGAGGCTGGGCGCGCCTTCGGATTGTAGCTTGGCAACAGCGGCCTGGTAGCGGTCGGCGCTTTGCTTGATGGATTCGACTGCGTTTTTCAGCGGAGCGAAGTTCATGTATGGAGGATCGGTTTCACGGGGGGGAGGGATGGAGGTTTTGCGGGGATCGGCTACGGCGTTGAAGACTCCTTCTTTCAGTTCCAGGTTGCGCTCTTTGATTTCGTCCTGTTTGTCTTTGAGAAGCTTCTCCAGCTCGGAGACGTACTTCGAGATAGTGTCGGCCATTCCGGAGTATTCGAAGGGGATCAGGTCGGCATCGGCGAGGCGCATGACGGTGGTGCCGCCGGTTTGTGCCAGGACGCGGCCGTAGGAGAAATCGGTGTCGATGAATTTGGTGTACCAGGAGAAGTCGTCGTAGATGGAATGGTAGGCATCGGCGTCGTTCTCGCCGCCGTAGCCGATGTTCAGGGCCGAGATGCCGGCGTGATCAAGGAAGGAGGCGTAGTCGGAGCCATCGCCGAGGGCGCCGATGGTTAGTTCGGCGCGTTTGCGAATCTCGGCGCGTTCTTCCTGGTTTTTGGCGTTGGCGATGCGAGCGAGACGCGCCCTTTGCCAGACGGGGGTATTTTTCTCTGGATCTTTGAGTTCGCGAATCACGTCGTTGATAAGTTTCTCCAGGTCGTGTGAGCCGGCGGCGCGAAAAAAGCCACGGCCGTTGCTGTCGGAATTAATGTAGGCGACGGCGTGCTTTTGAAGATCGTCGCCGTGCGTTTCAACCCATTCGGTTGAGCCGAGGAGTCCGGGTTCTTCTCCATCCCATGCGCAGTAGATGATGGTGCGCTTGGGGTTCCATCCTTGCTTGTGCAATTCGCCTAGCGTGCGAGCTTCTTCTAGGACGGCGGACATGCCGGAGAGCGGATCGTCGGCGCCGTTGACCCAGGCGTCATAGTGATTGCCGCGAATGACCCATTGATCGGGAGAATCGGCGCCACGCATGGTTGCGATGACATCGTTGACGGGCTTGAGATCCCAGTTTGACATGACCTTGAGGTGGACTTTGGCTGGGCCGGGGCCGATGTGGTAGGTGATGGGGAGGGCGCCGCGCCATTTTTCCGGGGCTACGGGGCCGGCCAGGGCGGAGAGAAGAGGCATGGCGTCGCCGTAGGAAATCGGGAGCACGGGAATTTTGGTGATGGTCGGGGCTTCGCTGATGGGGAGGCGCTTGGCATCGGCGGTGGCTCCGACACCGGGGGTGAGCGGGTCGCCGGGATAGTCGGTGTCCATTACACTGCCGCGCTGGACGCCATCTTTGGGGCGCCAGCCGCCTTTGGGATAATCGTCGCCGTTGAAGTAGCCGTCATCTCTCGGGTCGGAATAAATGATGCAGCCGATGGCGCCGTGCTCGGCGGCGACTTTGGGCTTGATGCCGCGCCAGGACTCTCCGTAGCGGGCGATGACGATGGCGCCTTTGACGGAAATTCCGAGGCGGTCGAGTTGTTCGTAATCTTCGCGGAGGCCGTAGTTCACGTAGACCAAGGGGGCGGTCACGTCGCCGTCGATTGAATAGGCGTTGTAGGTCGGGAGTTGCTCGGAGGTCTGGCTCGATGTGGGGTCACCTGCGACCGATGGTTCCTGGAGTTTCGCGCGGAACTTAGTGGGCTCAACGAGTTCGACGATCCTTTCTTTCGGAGTGGGGAACAGGACCTGGAAGGTTTCGATGTGAGCATCGAATCCCCAGGCTTTGAATTGGGAGAGGATCCAGTCGGCGTTGTCTTTGTCGTAGGGCGAGCCCACATGATGAGGGCGAGCGCTCATGCGGCGGTTGTTCTCGCGCAGGTTGTCGGGGACGATGGCGTCTTGAAACTTCTTCTCCCAGTCGCGCTCGGGCTTGGAGGATTGGGCGGTGAAGCCGGAGAGCTGGTCCTTCGCGGCTTGGGACCAGGTCAGTTGTGCGAGTAGAAGTACGATGCAGGGGATGAGGGAGCGGGTCGGCTTCAATGGGGAGGCCTCCTGGTTGTGGGGTCTGAATTTCGGCGAAAGGGAATTATAGATGGTTCACGGGAGATCCTTCGCTCCGCCTGAAGAACGGCTGGGCTCAGGATGACGCCCATTAAGAATGGATACTCCGTTTCTGACTTGAGCCATCGTCGAATTTTGGGTCTGGGCGATGATTAGTGGACAGGAACTCGCAGCACGCGGCGAAAAGCAGATCCTCGACTTCCCTTCGGTCAGGTCGGAATGACAAACTGAAATGGAGCGTGTCGACGCGGGTGAACAAGCTGCAGAAAGAGTCCGTTAACACGCCAAGACGACCACCGGGGCTGAAGCTTGCATTCATTGCGTATGTCTAACGCGGCCCCGAAAGGGCCGCTCTTCCACGCGCCCTATGGGGATTGAAGGGCCACTTTTCCACAGATCTTGTTGAGGATTTGGGGCTCGTGGGCTTATTGTGTTGTCCTCCGGAGGGAATGACCTTGCGAACGAACAGACTTGTTGTGCTTATGGTGTGTCTTACCAGCTTAGTGTGGGCGCAGAAGCACCAAACGAAGCCGAACTCGGAGCCGGCGCAGAAGCAGGCAGAGCCGCAGAAGGCGGCGGAAGCTGCGGGCGCAGCCTCAACCAGTGCCGACGCCGACAAGGATGAGAACGAATGGCAGGGACCGTGGAGAGGGATGCAGTACCGGTTGGTGGGGCCATTTCGCGGCGGCCGTGTGGTTGCTGTCGCGGGCGTGGTGGGGCAGGATGACGTCTATTATTTTGGCTCGACTGCGGGCGGTGTGTGGAAGACCACAGACGGCGGTCTCAACTGGAAGCCTCTTTTCGATAAGACCAAGGACGCTTCGCCGTCGATCGGAGCGATTGCGGTTTCGGAGTCGGACCCCAATGTGATTTACGTTGGGACAGGAGAGGCTTGCATCCGCGGCAATATTGTTGGCGGGAACGGAGTGTACAAGTCGATCGACGCTGGGAAGACTTGGAAGGCAGCTGGACTGAGCGACACGCACGCCATCGGGCGGCTGATCATCCATCCCAAGAATCCGGACGTGGTGTTTGTGGCGGCGCTGGGGCATCCGTTTGCGGACAATGAGGAGCGCGGGATTTTTCGCACGCTCGACGGAGGCAAGACCTGGGAGAAGGTTCTTTATAAGGACGCGAAAAGCGGGGGAATCGATATTACTTTCGATCCCAGCAATGCCAATATTCTTTTCGCAGCGCTATGGCAGGCGCGGCGGACGCCATGGAGCATGGATAGCGGCGGGCCAGGGAGTGGGCTCTACCGGTCGATCGACGGCGGGATTACCTGGAAGGAACTAAAAGGCCACGGGCTGCCGGAAGGGATTCTGGGGAGGATTGGAGTTACCGTGTCGGGTGCGAATCCTAACCGCGTGTGGGCGGTGGTGGAGGCGGAGAAGGGCGGGATCTATCGTTCCGACGATGGCGGCGATTCCTGGCGGCTCATGACCGACGATCATCGCTTCCGGCAGCGGGCCTGGTACTATTCGCACATTTTTGCCGACCCGAAGTCGGCGGAGACGGTGTACATCCTGAACACAGGTGCGTACCGCTCCAATGATGGGGGCAAGACGTTCAACCAAATTCGCGCTCCGCATGGGGACAATCACGCGTTGTGGATCGATCCTACGAATCCGAAGCGGTTGATGAACGGGAATGATGGAGGGGCGACGATCTCGACCAATGGCGGCGAGAGTTGGAGCACCGTTTACAACCAGCCTACGGCGCAGTTCTACCATGTGACGATCGACAACCAGTTCCCTTATTACATGTATGGCGCGCAGCAGGACAACTCTACGGTTGCGATCGCGAGCGCAAGCGCGAACGGAGCGATCGACCGGCCGGACTGGTACGACGTGGGCGGGGGCGAGAGCGGGTACATCGCGCCTGATCCTACGGACCCGCTGATTGTTTATGCCGGATCTTACGGCGGGGAAATTACGCGACACGATCAGCATACGCATGAAGAGCAATCGATCAATCCCTGGCCGGTGAATCCGATCGGGTGGGCGGCGGCGGACGTGAAACATCGCTTTCAGTGGACGGAGCCGATTGTGTTTTCGCCGCACGATCCCAAGACCCTGTACTTCGCGGGGGAAGTGCTGTTCAAGACGACCGATGGAGGGATGAGCTGGACGATTATCAGTCCGGACCTGACGCGCAACGATAAATCGAAACAGGCGGCTTCAGGTGGGCCGATCACGAAAGACAACACGGGAGTCGAAGTCTACGACACAATTTTTTCCGTGGTTGAGTCACCGGCGCAGAAGGACTTGATTTGGGCGGGGACGGATGACGGGCTGGTGCAGCTCACGCGAGACGGCGGGCAGAAGTGGGAGAACGTTACGCCCAAGGCGATGCCGGAGTGGGGCACGGTGAGCATGATCGAGGCTTCGACAAGGGATGCGGGAACAGCGTATATCGCGGTCGAACGGCACAAGTCGGATGACTTCGCGCCTTACATGTTTAAGACGACCGACTTCGGAAAGAACTGGACGAAGCTGGTGACTGGAATTCCGGCGAACGATTATGTGCATGCGGTGCGAGTCGACCCACGACGTCCTGGGCTGCTTTTCGCGGGGACGGAGCAGGGTGTATATGTGTCGTTCGATGACGGCGGGCACTGGCAGGCGATGCAGATCAATTTGCCGGTGGTGCCGGTCAACGACCTTGTCGTCAAGAATAATGACTTGGTGGTGGCGACCCATGGGCGCAGTTTCTGGGTGCTGGACGACATTACGCCGCTGGAGCAGTACGAGGAGGCGATCCCGCAGCGGGATGCGCATTTGTTCAACCCGGCGGCGGCGAATCATACGGTGTTTCGAGGGTCATTTCTTGCCGCTCTTGGAGCGGGAGGCAATGCGGGAAAGAATCCTCCGGCGGGAGCGGTGATTGATTATTGGCTGAAGGCTGCAATCAAGAAAGACAAGAAAGAAGGCTCGGGGGCTGGGGGTGATGCGGCTCAGGCGAAGGCAGACGCGGGGAAGGGCGAAGAGAAAAAAGAAGAGGCCCCGAAGATTACGCTGGAGATTGTTGATTCTTCCGGGAAGGTGATCCGGAAGTATCCCAAGAAGGAGGAGCCGGCCGGGGAGGAGGAAAGCTTCTTCACGCGCGGTCGCGGCGATGGCGACCTGCCTGCGGAGGCCGGCCTGAATCGCTTCGTGTGGGACCTGCACTATGAAGGAGCGACCAAAGTGCCGCATGCACCGCTTTGGGGCGGGAGCACGGACGGGCCCGAGGCGTTGCCGGGCACGTATCAGGTGCGGCTAACGGTGCTGGGCAAGAGTTATACCGCGCCGGTGGAGATCAAAGCCGACCCGCGGTTGAAGGTGAGTCAGGACGATCTCGCCAAACAATTCGATCTGCTGTTGAAGATCCGAGACAAGCTCACGGAGACCGACGATGCCATCATTCAGATTCGTGATCTGCGAGATCAGATCACGGCGCTGAACAAACGGCTCAAGAATGATACGCGGGAGAAGGCAATTGCCGATGCGGGCAAGGCTCTGGACAAGAAGATGACGGAAGTGGAGGAAGCGCTTATCCAGACCAAGGCCAAGAGCGGGCAGGATGTACTCAATTTTCCGGTGCGGCTGAATAATCACCTGGTCGCTCTGAGCGGCGTGGTGGAGAGCGCGGACACAGCTCCGACCAAGCAGTCGTACGAAGTGTTCGACATGGTCAGCAAAGATGTGGATGAACAGCTGACGAAGTGGAAGGCGATTGTGGCGGCCGACTTGGTGACCTACAACAACCTGGTGAAGGAGAAGGAAGTTCCGGCGATCATAGTGACCCAACCGGAGGCGGGGAAATAACCGGGAAGACACCGGGAGCCGACGCTGAAGACCCGGCGTTCACAGAGCGCCGAAGTATGGTTGCTGAATCGAGGGGCCATTCTGCGGCATCGAAACGAGAGTGATGGAATACCTGAAGAAACTCGAAGCTGAAGTATCCGCATGGGCGGGTATGTCGGTACATCCGCATCGTTTTGGCGGCCGGGAATTTCTCTACGGCAGCGCAGAAGTTGGGCATGTCCACGTTGGCGGAATCGTCGATGTACCGTTTCCGCGCGCAGTTCGCGACGCGCTCTTGGCTGAAGGTCTGGCGGAAGCGCATCACTGGGTTCCCGATTCCGGTTGGATCACGTTTCGCATTCGGCACGAAAAAGACCTCAAGCGTGCGCTTTGGCTGATGCGGCTGTCTTATCTACGATATGCGCTGAAGACGGCGAGCGATCCTCGGGTGCTGTTGGAGCATGAAAGTCAGGAACTGCGATTGAGCCCGCAGTTCAAGTCCTTGCTCGAACCGTTCGTTCCGCGAGCGGCAGGCCACGACCCGAGAGAACCCATCACGGCCTAGAGTTTCAGAGGGAGTCCAGTACCGATGTTCACGCGGTAGAAGCGAGGAACGGGCGACCTGGCTTTGGGCGCGTCTACAGAGGCGACAGTTCATCTTCCTTTTCTTCTTTTTTTCCGGTGGCGAGCCTTCTCTCCAGGAACTCGCGGGCCAGGTCCTTGCCTCCGAGGCCGAAGGCAATGGCCATGCCGAGCATAACCGCTCCGAACACGGTCCCGAAGGCCATAAGCATCGTCTGCTCGGCAACTCCCAGGACTTCGAACATCATGGAGAGAGCGAAGATGCTGATGATGATCCGGACTGAAGCACTTAACAGTCGCGACGATCTGAAGTTTGCATTGACCGCTGCCAGCAGTGCGGCGCGGGAGAAAAAGCTGGCGGCCAGAGAACCGAGAAAGAGAATCACCAGGGCCACACACAGGCGAGGCAGGAAGAGGAAGAATCGCGAGGTGTATTCCTCCAAACCCACGATGCCGAGTACGCTCACGCCCAGGAGGATGAAGCCGACCCAGGCAACCCAGAAGACAAACCGGCTGAGCAGTTCGGTGGAGGAAGGTAACGCGGCCTGGTTCAGGAGTGCGGTGGCGCCCGCGCTTTCGGAGAGCTTGGAAAATTTTGTCACGCGCAGGATCCCGCGCACGATGACCTTCAACAGGTAGGCAATCACCCATCCGATGAAGGCAATAATCAGCATGACGACGGCACGTGGCAGATAGTGGGCAAAGCCTCGGGCCAGTTCCTGCAAGGCATTGGTCAACTCCGTGATGATGATTTCCCGCATTGGCGCCTCACTTTCCATCTGCCCAGACTTCGAGCAGGTAGGGCTTTAGTCGTTCGAACTCGCCACACAGAGATTCCACACTGGTCTCCATGTTTTCATCATGGTCATCTTGATTTTCGAGCAAAAAGGCCAGAGCCCGCCCGCGATAGAGCGGAACCAAGGCCTGCACGATGTGGTCACGACTGATAACGGATTTGTGATAGGAAGCCGCGAACTCGAAGACGGTCTTGGCCCACAAGTCCGCGGGGTAATGAAAGTCGTTCATATCGAGAGCGGCGATGGTTTGCAGCTCGGAAAGGGTCGATGGCGAGAGTATCGACCGGAAAACAGGTTCCAGTTGACCCACGCCGGTGGCGAACATCTCGCGCAGCCGCTCGCGGTCTAATTTAACCGGCTCCAGCGCAAGGTCTGATTGCGTGCCGAGAGTAGGCACAGTTTCAGAGGCGGCGATGGTGCTCCAAAGCGGAAAAGTACGATCGAGCGAGGAGAACAGAGCGCCCACAGTGCGGCGCATCGCGGCAACCAGATCGCTGGCACTTCGATCTTGAGCCTTTGTACCGAGGAAAGACTGGCAAACCCGATATTTCCCGGTGATGGCGGCGATGGTGAGGCAGATTTCGGCGCCGGTTCTGCCCCACTCGTCGTTCCACACGTCGTTGGTCAGGAAATCGGTGGCCAGGCGGCCGGAGATGGCGAATTCCGAGGCGTAGGGCTCGCGCACTCTGGATCCGTAAACGGCGCGTGTCATGGGATACAGCAGATTCCGCATGAGGACGCCTTCGAATTTCTGCCGGCGATAAACGGGCGAAACCAGGTCGAAGTGATCGTTATAGACAGGTCGGGCGAGGCGCTGGAGCCAGTCCGGTTCGATGGTCGCGGAATCGGGTGAGACGACCACACAGGTTTGGGCGCGCAACAGGTCGGCGGCGGCGAGGATGGTCCGGAGGGCGGTGCCGGGCTCCGGAGTTCGCGCATACTGAGTGCTGATGGCGTGCAGAGTGCGGAGCGTGTATACCTTGGAGGCTCGCCACACGTCATCGATGGAGGCGCCGGTCACCAAATCGGGAGTGCCGTCTTGCGATCCGCCGTCGGCATTTATGATTACGACTCGTTCGCGAGGAAAGCATTTGAGAATGCCAGCCTGAATGGCCCGGAGGACAGGCTCGATGGTTTTGGCATTGTTATGGGTGGGGAGGCCGACTAGGATGTCGACCTCGCCGACGTTGATGAGTTGGCGAAGGAAATCATCGGTCAAAAGTGTTTCTTCCGCCAAATCATCCTCCAGTAGCGGGTTTCAGCGCAGCCGCTGAGATCTTTTCTTTCGCCCCCTCGGGGCTCGTTCATTTTCCACATTTTCACCCATGCACCGTGGGCTTTATTCTCTCGCCGCCTTTCGACTTCGCTCAGGGCAGGCTTTCGCGGCTGAAGCACCGCCCCTTCCACTTTTCTAAGCGGACCCGAACTGAACCTGACGCGATTTCAGATGCGGCGCAGGCGGAACCAGTAAAACTGGTATGGGCCCATGGTTAAAAGGTACGGCAGATCACCGACGCGGGGGAAAATATTTCGACCGAACATCTCAATCAGAATATTTCCTTTGTAGCGATGCAGATCGAGTTCGACGGCTTGCGCGGCACTGGACAGATTGTTGACCACCAAGATCGTCTCCTTGCCCAATTGCCGGACGTAGGCCAATACGCGGTGATTGGCGGGAAACAGAAACTCGATCGAGCCTGCGCCGAAAACGGGACTGGAACGGCGAATGGCGATGATGCGCTTCATCCAGGAGAGCAGCGAATTTTCGTTGCGTCTTTGGGACAAAACGTTTACCGCCTGGTAGCCAAACACCGGGTTGAGAATCGGTGGTGAATAAAGAGCTTCGGGGTCAGCCGCTGAAAACCCGCCATTCCAGCCTCCGCTCCACTGCATGGGCGTGCGTACGCCGTTCCGGTCGCCGAGGTGGATATTGTCGCCCATGCCGATTTCATCTCCGTAATAAATGATGGGGGTTCCGGGCAGAGACATCAGCATGCCATTCATCAATTCGACGCGCCTGCGATCACTGTCGAGCAAAGGCGCGAGGCGTCGGCGGATGCCGAGATTCAGGCGCATAGTTTTATCGCGGGCATAGATGTCATACATGTAATCGCGTTCCATGTCGGTGACCATTTCCAGGGTCAATTCGTCATGGTTGCGGAGGAAGAGGCACCACTGACAGGAGGCGGGGATCTCGGGTGTCTGTTGCAAAATTTCTGTGATCGGCTTGCGGTCTTCCAAGCGCAGGCCCATGAACATGCGAGGCATCAGGGGGAAGTGGAAGGCCATGTGGAATTCATCGCCATTGCCGAAGTAAGGACGAAGATCGGCCGGCCATTGATTGGCCTCGGCCAGCAGCATGGTGCCGGGGAATTGCTCGTCGACTTTCTTTCGCAGTTCGCGGATCACCTCGTGGGTTTCGGGGAGGTTCTCGCAGTTGGTGCCCTCGCGCTCGATCAGGTAGGGTACTGCGTCCAGGCGGAAGCCGTCGACTCCGATTTCCAGCCAGAATTTCATTACGTTCCACATTTCCTCGCGAACCGCAGGGTTGTCGTAATTCAGGTCGGGCTGATGACTGAAGAAGCGATGCCAATAGTAGGACTTGGAAACCGGATCCCAGGCCCAGTTCGACATCTCCGTATCAAGAAAGATGATTCGCGTTCCGCGATAGGCGGTGTCGGTGTCGCTCCAGACGTACCAATTGCGTTTTGGGTTGTCGAGAGAACTCCTGGATTCGAGGAACCAGGGGTGCTGGTCGGAGGTGTGGTTGACGATCAACTCGATGATCACCCGGATGGCACGGTCATGAGCGATGGCGAGGAAGTTCTTGAAGTCTTCCAAGGTTCCGTAGCTGGGGTGGACTGATTTGTAGTCGGAGATGTCGTAGCCGTCATCGCGCAAGGGAGAGGGGAAAAAGGGCATCAACCAGATGGCATTGACGCCGAGTTCCTGCACGTAGTCGAGTCTCTGGGCTAGGCCTTGAAAATCGCCGATACCGTCGCCGTTGCTATCAGAGAAGGCGCGCACGTGAACCTGATAGATGATTGCGTCCTTGTACCAACCGGGTTCGCGCTTCAGTGTCAACCGTATTCCTCCGAGTAGAGGCTGGCCGTGCCAGGTCAGCGTAAATAGGATAGCAGTGCGCGTGGCGATGGACCGGTTTGCCGCCAGCGGGAGGTGTCGAGCAGCGGCTTTTTGGTGCACTTCTGATTTTGTAACTTTTCGGAGTTTTCAGTCAGCAAGGGTGCGGCGGCCTGTTACACTTACTCCCTAGTTGTGGCGTTGGTATTAATACCCAGCGGACCACAAGCTGCGTTTAGGCTCAGCACGACACCCGGCGCCCGGAGATCCTCGCGGCAGCCTCGGCACCAAGGTCAGTTCATGGTGAATCGGGAGCTCGCCCAATAATGCAGTTGGGGAAGAGCCCGTTTCGATAAAGACGACCGGAGAGCAATGACGTGCGACTACTCAGCGTTCGCCTAATCCTGTCCCTAATCCTCGCCATTACCCTGGTATCGCTTCTGTCCTCGTACAACCAGGTGCTGGAGGAGAAACGAAGCCTCCGGGGCGATCTGGAGCACCGGGCGGCGGTGCTGGCCGAGAGTCTCGCGGGAAACGTCGGTCCTCATCTCGAAAATGGATCGGTTAAGAAACTGCAGGGGATTGTTGAGCAATTCAGCAATCGAGAGCGCCTGGCTGGAGTGGCGATCCTGGACACAAAGCTGCAGCCGATCGCACAGTCAGCCGGGTTGGCGCAGCGGATGCAAGCGCAACCACCAGCAATAGCCCAGGGGATTGCTCAGAACCAAATACAGAGTGTATTTGTCCGCACCACCAAGGGCCGTCTGCACGTTTACGTGTTGCCCCTGCACCAGGGCGGGGTATTGGCTGGTGAGTTGGTCATTGTGCATGACGCCAGCTACATCGATGCGCAAATCGCTCGCGTGTGGCGCGATACGTTCTTGCGTGTGCTGGTTCAAGTATTTTTGATTGTGCTGATCACGGTGCTGATTGTCCGGTGGAGCATAGCCGGACCCATCGCGCGGGCAGCGCAGTGGATGCGGGCCTTAAGGGCGGGCAAAGTCGCGCCGCCTTCGGCCGCCATGTCGGAGTCAGACTTGCTACGGCCGCTGACCCGCGAGATGGCGAGCATAGCCGAGAGCTTGGCGGCGGCGCGTCTGGCGGCGGAACGAGAGGCCAAACTGCGCGAGGCTTCGGAATCGTACTGGACCGCTGACCGGCTGTCGGTCCATGTGCGCAGCAAATTGGGCGACAGCCAGCTTTTCGTGGTCTCCAACCGCGAACCGTACAGCCATGTGCATCGCGGCAAGTCGGTAGAGGCCATGGTTCCTGCGAGCGGCCTGGTTACTGCACTGCAACCTATCTTGTGTGCTTGTGACGGCACCTGGATCGCGCACGGCAGTGGGGACGCCGATCGTGAGATGGTGGATGGCCATGACCGCTTGCGAGTTCCGCCAGAGGAGCCTAAGTACGCACTGCGGCGGGTCTGGCTGACAAAAGAGGAAGAAGAAGGCTACTACTACGGTTTTTCGAACGAAGGAATCTGGCCGCTTTGCCATATCGCACACACCCGGCCGATCTTTCGCGACGCAGATTTTGAACACTACCGCCAGGCCAATATGAAATTTGCGGAAGCGGTGTTGGAAGAAATGGCTAATACAGAGCGGCCTGTGCTTCTGGTGCAGGACTATCACTTTGCCTTATTGCCGGCGTTGATCAAAAAGCAACGGCCTGATGCGCGGGTCGCGATTTTTTGGCACATTCCGTGGCCGAGTTCGGAGAGTTTTGGAATTTGTCCATGGCAGCGGGAATTGCTGGATGGGCTGTTGGGCGCGGACCTGATCGGGTTTCATATTCAATCGCACTGCACCAATTTTTTGCAGACGGTCGATCGCACAGTGGAATCTCGCATTGACTGGGAGCACTTCACAGTAAACCGTGAGGGGCATTCCACGATGGTGAAACCGTTTCCGATCAGTGTGGAATTTCCCGATCCGCCGGCTGCGGGGGCGGAGGATTCTCCTTACGAGGACCGAGTGACGTTGCTGCGAGAGTTGGGAGTAGAGGCCCTGTTTCTTGGGGTCGGAGTCGATCGCGTCGACTATACCAAGGGAATACTGGAACGTTTTCTGGCGATCGAGCGGATGCTAGAGAAGAACCCGACGTATCAGGGGAAATTTACTTTTGTGCAGATCGGCTCGCCGAGCCGTACCCATATCAAGCGCTACCACGACTTGCTGGCCGATGTGGAGGCAGAGGCCGAGCGCATCAATTGGCGCTTCCAGACAGGGAACTGGAGGCCGATCGTTTTTATCAAGAGACACTGCAGCCATAAAGAAATCTCGCGCTACTACCGGGCGGCCGACGTGTGCCTGGTGACTGCTTTGCACGACGGGATGAACCTGGTGGCCAAGGAGTTCATCGCTGCCCGTCATGACGAACAGGGAGTGCTGATCCTGAGCCGCTTTACGGGTGCGGCCCGCGAGTTGCTGGATGCGGTGCTGGTGAATCCGTATGACACCGAGCATACGGCGGATACCATCAGGGCGGCGCTGGAGATGCATCAGGAAGAAAGAACGGCCCGCATGCAACGGCTGCGCAAGCAAGTCAGAGAACAGAATATTTATCGCTGGGCGGGGAGCCTGATCGGTGAACTGTGCGGGGTCCGACTCGACGTCTCGACGAGAACCCAGACAGCGGAGCGGGCCACCGCCTCAGCGGTTCCATGACGGGTTTTGGGTCGGGTGCAAACAACATTCCGTGCATTACCGGAATGGCACGATATACCACGCGTAGTAAGTCCCCAGGCATCGCAATCATCGTTGGCACCGCCAAAACCGCAACCCACATATTTTTCTTCGTCATTTTTCTGTTCCTTTTCAGTTCTTGATCTTCTTGGGCCCTGAGCCCGTCTATCCAAGGGTTGGGTCAACTAAAGCCAGGGAATGCTGGCCCAGGACGTAATTCACGTCGGTAATTCCCAACAGACTCCTCTTCTGATCGATAAGATTTTGCTTTTTGTCTGTCATCTTGATTTTGTAATCCGCGGTTTGCGCCGTTCTGAGGTGATAACTGTGCGTGTCGCTTTTATTCGCAGGTGTTTTAAAGAAGGGCAAGAAGAATCTCTACACTCAGACAGTGGAACGCACGGCAAGGCTAGCCGGGTGTGTTCACGCCGCTAAGAAAACCGCCCAGGTGGCCGGTGAGTACAATGATCCCGACGCCCAGCAGTTCAATCGCCAGGCGGTAGCTTGGCAAGGTCCCGGCCCGGCGTCGCGCGCGGAAATGCAGCCACCAGACCAGCCAGATCATCCCACTGGAGACGCAGGCGAGTGTCAGGTGCAGCAAGAGAACGCCTTTCAGCTTTTGCCCCTCGAGTTGGAACTGCCATGCAAGAAGGCCGGTGGCGAGAACCGGAAATGTTGAGATCGCTGCCGCCAGCAGGTTGTAGTAGGCGGCATCTGCCAGACCTTGTCGTTTCATCCAGTGTGCTATCAGGTCGAAAGCCGCGGCTGCGATAAAGAGCGCGATTGGAAAATGGATCAGCACGACATGTTGTGCGTGCTTCGCCAGACGTACTGCATTGAGATCGAAAGGATTTGTCATGGCTGCGTTCGGTCCTGGATTCGCTAAACCTGCATACGTCCCTAGAGCTTCGGAGCTCTGGGCTCATCCTGCACCGTCGAACCGCCTAGCGTTATTCCGAAGTCCGACGCTCATCGGGGATAACCGTTCAATCCGCGTTTTATTCCGGGACCTACTTTATTTGTTGTCTGACGGAATTAGAGTCCCACGCTCTGGTTTTCATTTGTGTAGAGCGCTCGAGTATTAATGAAGGGCTGGACAAGCAGCGGGCGGGTGGCGGGTCCGAGAGCGAGAATGGTATAGTTTCAAGCGGCGGCGCACGGAGTGAACAGTTGACGGAGGTTTCCCGAGACCGACGGTGCGCGCCTTTTCAAGGACCGCTAAAGTGTTGTAGTTCAACAGTCTGGGTGGTCGAGTTGGACAGGATGGGCGCGTAGCTCAGGTGGTAGAGCAATGCCCTTTTAAGGCATGGGTCGCAGGTTCGAATCCTGCCGCGCTCACCAAGATTTCAAAGTACTTAGCTGATTTCGGCAGGGCTGATTTCGGCCACCCCCGGACGCCCAGAGCAAGCGAGACTCTGGTTTCTACGCCGTAGCGGTAACGCCTCGCGCGTGCCCGCGATAGCTGCGACCTTCGGTCAGCCGTGACGGGCCCTTGCGCCAGATGTCGCCCGTCAGACGCTCGAGCAGTTGCCGTTACGAGAGGCGACGATGGTGCCCCGTAGACTTTCGATGCTTCAGCGGGCGTTCGCCAAAGCAACTGAGTCTCAATCCGGCGTGTGGTCCTTGACAGAGGTTGCTCGACCCACGCAAAACCCCTCTCCGCTGTTGCGGGCCAGATCACCGGTCCAGGAGTACTCCCATCTCGTCGGACTCGCCCCAGGCCTTCACGTATTGCGCTTTTCCAATGGTTCCGGGGCCGTTTGGCCCCATCTCGTAGTAGACCTTCGCGTCAAGCGGAAATCGTTTCAAGGCGTCTGCCAGGTCTTTCACTGTCCATTCACTGTATGCCATATTTCTCCCATTCACGGCTAAGTTAACGTCTGCGTTGCTTTCGACAAGCGCCGTAATGTGATTCTTCCCAGTCGCGATCCCATTGCTGACCGCAGCGTTCCTGAAGTGGGGTGACCGCACGGCGATCAGTGTGCCGGGCTCCCCGCAACCGTCGCCACTGGCGCCACGGACCTCAATTGGTCCAACGATATCAGCACACTCTGCCAACGACCTGGGTCCCTCTTCGTCTCGATCGCAGCCGAGGGATCGGAATAGAACTGTAAGATATCAGCGCGCAGCTCCCGCGTTGTCAGGTCGAACTTCCGCTCTGACAATTGAGCCAGCAACTTTGCGTAGGCATCGTCAGTGAGCGAGTATTCCGCAGCCTTGGTGGCTTGGCCACTATCGAGATCGAAGTTGGGTAGCGCCAGCGTGTTACTGCGCAGTTCTTCCAGAAGGGCCCGGTACTGATCGACGCTCGTATTTATACTCTTGAAATACAGGTCCTCAGTTTGGGGAGTCGGGTTATTGAACGCCAGGCCTTTAAAGGGACCAATCTTTGGCATGTATCGCAGGAGCGTCGACAGAATCCTGGTACCCGCGCCCGGCTTTACGTAATCCTTTCCCCACTGTCTTTCGTAGTCAGAGCGCGAAAGGCGGTACAGGAACTTCCGTTTCACAAAATTCGGCGTCTCGTGCATCAGGTCCTTCTTATGGGTTTGCAACGCTACTCGCGTCATCTCCGGAATCATCCGGCTGACCGCGAAACGGTACGAACCCACCGCCATGTCCTCGTGGGTCAGCACGTCTTTCAACTGCATTCCATACACGACGGGGAAGACCCGTTCCAGCAAGGGCTTGGACACCTGAAAGCCGATGAAATCGTGGTATTGCTGCGAAGCGTACCGATTTTTCGCGACCTGCACAGTGTCGAAGCCGAATTCTGTTTTCAGGTGAGCCGTCTTGTCCTGGGCATAGCGGACGGACTTGCCATATTTCGCGCGGAGTTTGGGATACTCGATCGCGACAGCCTGATTAACCGCGGGGTGGCCGGCGATATCCGACGCATAGTGCGACAAAGCGCCAAGCGCAAAGGCGTACTCGTTGACATCCTGACTCTCCAGCAGCAACTCGCGAACAAAGTCTCCACTGCGAACGTAGTGCACGAGATCGCTGAATTCCTTACTGCCGAACGGGTAATAGCCGAGATCCTGGATGACCGCGCCTCCGTAGGCATAGGCGTGGGCCTCTTTGAGTTGATCTTCCGTCAGTCCGGGAAACCGCTTGAGCAGAAGGGGCTGGATCTCATCGGTCCAGAGCAGGTCGACGATTTCCTCGTGCGTAAGAACCGAGTATGCAGACGAACGGACGCTGCACATCAAAACGATGAGAAAGAGTGACGCCACACGGACAGAAAGCAGGCGCCAACTGCTGGTGGCACCTGCCGATGTTGTCTGTTTGCACATGACTCAAATCCGACCGAGAACCAGCAGAATGACGACGACGAACAGGATCAGCCCGACACCGCCGGTTGGGTAGTAGCCCCAGCTTCGACTGTGTGACCACCGGGGCAGCGCTCCCAGAAGTACCAGAATCAGGATCACGATCAATATTGTCCCAAGCATCTGTTGCTCCTTTTCTTGCGCTGAGGGAAGGGCGCGAGCCGAAAGCCGGCCCACGCCGATCGTTAAGTAGATGACAGAGCTACATCGGTATGCTGAGTGCAATGTTCACGCCGGGATAGTTCGCGTTGCACAGGTAATACACGCCATCAATTTCGACAACAAAAACCTCTTGGGTGTACAGCCAATTGCTTGGCCACGAGCCTTCAAATCCGAACCAGTAGCCACCGTATTGGAAGCGGCGATTGTTGTAATCGGCTTGGTTGACACGGAACCTGTGTTCCTGTCCGAAATTGGCCCGGAAACGGTCGTCGGGAATGCGGCCGCCACCGCCATTACCACGGGCGTGTTCGTCTTGCTTTCCAGGCCTGGCTTCCTGTGTGTGTTGTTCCTGAGCGCTTTTCTCTTGCTTGCTGTTGTTGTTCTCTCGCTGCGCATTTCTTTCTTCCGGCTTGGTGTTCTTGTCTTCCTGCCGCGCCGGTTTTTCCGGTTTAGCCTTCTTCTCTTTTTCCTGGGCGGGCTTCTCTTTTTCTTCCTGTTGGTCGTGCTGCTCCTGCCGTGCGTATGCCGGAATGCCGGCTCCGAGGGTCAAAGAAAGAACCGCTGTGCTGATCGCTCCAACGAGTTTCATAAGGTGTTGCCTCCACTATCGGATCGCTGATTTGTGTGCTAGCGCAAGCTTCCAGTTGTCGCGTTGACCGGGCTGCCGATGGCTTCGCCGGAGACGAGAAGTTCAACTCTCCGGTTCTGCTGCCGCCCGGCGGAGTTATCGTTGGAGGCTACCGGCAGGCTGTTGCCGAAACCTTTGGAGGAAACCGAATTCGACGACACTCCTTGTTGCACCAGGTAATCTCGGACAGATCCGGCACGATTCTCTGACAGCGTTTGGTTCATGGTGTCGCCGCCGACGTTGTCGGTATAGCCGCCGACTTCGATGTTGAGCGATGGGTAGGCGAGCAGAATACCGGCGACTTTCGCCAGTTTCTCGCGTGCCCCCGGCTTCAATGAATACTTTCCAGTGTCAAACAGCACATCGGACAGGCTGACAATAAGCCCCCGGGCGCTGTCGCGAGTCTGAAGAATAGAGTTCAGTTGCTCGGACAACTTCGCGCGCATGACTGCTTTATCGGTTTCTGCCTGTTGCGCGGCCTGCTGCGCCTGCAGCGTATCCGCCCGCGATTGGTCGGCGTCGGCTTGGGCAGCCGAGAGTGCAGTTGCGGAGGAAGCCTGGCTGTCCGCCATATCGGATCTAGCCTTCGCGGTTGCGGCCTGTGCATCGGCAGCATCATTGCGTGCTTTGGCCGCATCAGACTGGGCCCGAGTGTTGGCAGCTTGAGCATTCAGGGTGTCAGATTCCGCCTGAGCCTTGGCAGCTTCAGCTTTTGCGGTATCGGACTCAGCTTGCGCCTTGCGCCGCGTCGCTTCATCGGCTTGTCCTTGCGTTCTGGCCTGTGCATCAGCCGAATCCTGGCGTTCATTTGCCAGACGGACATCGTCCATTTTCTTGATTGCGATTGCCCGTGCATCCTCAGCAGTCTGCACTGCCTCGCGGGATATCGCGATCAGCGGCTTTTTGTCTATGTGTTTGCTGGTAGCGTGGCCATCCGCACTATCCATCAGCTTAACGGCATGCTGATAACTGTCCGGCGCGTACTGCTCGGCTCCCTCGGATTGAGCGATACGTAGCGCATTTCGCGCTTCGAAGAATTCCAACGGTAGCTTCGCATTCAAGACCACCGGGTCGAACTTGTAGCCGGTGGGAATGTAGCCACCACGCTCCATCAGTTCGTATTTCGCGTTCACTGCTTCACTAGTGCCTTTCGTATCTTCGCGAATTAAGTTCTCGAGCACGACCACATTGCTAGGCTGGCGGACTGCATAGTACGGCTCCGCGGTCACGATCAAAGCGAATGCCTGCAGATCCGTCGTGACCTTCAGTTTGCTGCGATGGTTGCCACCCAGCAGAACTTCGCCCAGATTCACAGCGCGGCCTTCGGGCGAAATCGCCCATAGGACATAGGTCAGATATTCATTGCCGAATGCCGTCGGCTTCTGCAGACCGCCGAATTCCGCTTCGATCGCAATCGACCCACGCTTGCTGTTTACTTCGGCCACACCATTCGCGGAGGGCATCAAGTCCGTGCCCGCGAAATCCAGCTTCGAGCTCCCGCTGCGATGCTGATAGTTGACCGCCTGCACGCTGCGGCTGATCACGGTCACCCGGAACGTGGGCGTCGTACTCATTGGCTCAACGGTTAGGTTTTGAGAATTGGTTTGAGCAAACGCGCTCAAACTGAGGGTGATTCCGATTGCTAAGAACAGCTTGGTTTTCAAAATGTCTCCTTGTGACAGCCGTCTGCCGTGTCGAACTTGGATTGGTGCAGTCAGCCGTCAGGCTGACTTCACGGCATCATGAGCATTCCAACGTGAATTCGGGACAGTGAGTGAAACAGCCCGAACGTATTCATCAGCCATAGAACTACGGCAATCACAACGACGCCGTTGAGAATTGATTTGATGGTTCCCTGCATGGGAATGAAATGATTCACCAGCCATAGCAGGACACCCACTACGATCAGAACTTCCAGCAGTTGAATTAGAGGCATGACTTTGACCTTCCTTGTTTCGCGGGCCGACGCCCCCTCACCCACCTGAAGGCGTCGGCCTGATTTCGATTTTCGAGAATTCTTAGAGTCGAACCGTGTTCAGCCGCAAGGTTTGGCGACTTACACGGATGGAGAACGCTGATTGGCTCGTGGTCGCATCGCGGTCACCTGATCGGGCCGCCGACCCAGCTAAAGAATGAGAGCTGCGACTCAAAGGTCACGGCTCGTATCCACCGCCAGTACGAGAAGAATGACAGGTCGGGAGTTGTGCGTCTGAGCAAGATAGCTCACAAGTGAGAATCAAGGTCGAAGATGCAGGGCCAGGATTAAGGCGTGGAACCTTCAGCGTGCATGGTGAGGATTCGCCCCCAAGCGGGTGGCCGGAGAAGCATCGGGCGGTCCTGGTGCAAGCGGGTCGGGCAAGTCGAATTCCCGTCCACAGTCGAAGCAGACTCGGTAGGTGCGATGTTTGATCGTGAACACGCGGCTGAGGTGACGGTGACGGCAACCAAGAATAAACTGAAAGACACTCAAGAGCAGTTTCATAAATCCTGCGCTCGCTGTCGGCGTTCGGAACTTCCATTGGCATCAAGCCATTCGAGTAGAGAGCGAACGCTGGCACGAGCCAGGGCAATAGCGCAGTCCGCTGCTCCGTAATAAATGTTGAGCGTATCGCCGTCGGCGTCCATCGTGTATCCACAGGGGAACACGACATCGTCCACGTCGCCATGGCGTTCGTACGATGCCTCCGGTCCAAAGATCCACGAATCTCCACGCAGAAGGCATTTTTCTGGATTCTCGAGATCGAACAGGGCCAGGCCCAAGCGATACAGACAACCAGAAGGAGTATGCCGCACTCCGTGGTAGAACACGAGCCATCCTCTGGAAGTCTCAATGGGCGGCGGCGACAGCCCAATCTTGTTTGCATCCCACCAAGCGCCGCGGCGAGCCTCCAGCATGAGCCTGTGCCTGCCCCAGTAGCGCAGGTCGAGAGAGTAAGAAATCCACATGTGCGATCCGAGCGTCGTCATCGGACGATGAATAAGCGCCCAGCATCCGTCGATTCTCCTGGGTAGCAGTGCGGAGTCTTTGTCATCCGGCGGCATGATTACCCCGTATCGTTCGAAACTGCGGAAGTCTTTGGTCAGGGCCAAAGAGACTCCGGGGCCGCCGCGCGAATAGGAGGTGTAGGTGATGACGTATTGCTGCAGTTCAGGGACAAACGTGATGCGTGGATCTTCAATGCCCCAGATCTCTTCCGGATGGTTCTTCGGGTCGGACATCAATGTGGGCTGACCATCGATTTGCCATGCATCGACGCCGTTGCGAGAGCGCGCGGCGCAGAGATGCGACAGGCCCCGACGATCTTCCACGCGGCAAAGCAACAGGGTCGTACCGTCAGCGAGCAACGTTGCTCCGGCATTGAACACACTGTTGATAGGGTAGGGCCAATCTTTGCTGGTCAGGATCGGATTTGCAGGATGGCGATGAAGCAGTGGCTCGAAGCGTGTGCTCAGCAGGCCCACTTGCTTTTCCACGGGTACAGTCATAAAAGGATTTCCTTTTGTTCAGGCTCTTGCAGGGAGCGCATTTCCACGAGTGCCATGAGGAACGACAGCGTTGATTCTGCCCCCTGGTTTTCATTGGCGCGATCGGGATGCAGACCGTCGCGGCAGCCGCCGGTTGTGGAATCATAGAGTGGTAGTTGCAGATCGTTGTCGCCGAGGAACCAGTTGAAAGCCGACCAGGCTTCGCCGCGCCAGCGGCTGTCCCCCGTTACGCGGTACGCTTGTAAACAAGCAGAAACCGCGCCTGCGGCTTCGAGCGGCTGTTGATCGAATCGGGCCTTCTCGCCATCCTGACGATAGAAGCCTTGCGAACCGATTGGAACAAAGTGACGATTGATTTCGCAGCGTTGCGTGCTTGACAGCCAATCCAGCGATTCGAGGCCGGCGGAAATCATGCGATCATCCGAGCAGGCTGAGCCTACCAGCAGCAGGGCTTGCGGCAATCTGGCGTTTCCGTAGGCGATAATATTCTCGAACCATTTCCAGTCTGTCCTTCGGATTGATTCATACATTCCGAGCAGTCGGTGGCTAAGGGCAGATCGCACTTTCTGCGCGTCGCGATCTCCAGGATACGAAGTAAGGTATTCCTGAATTCCGAGCAGAGTGTACGCCCAGGCTCGCGGACTGCTGAATTCCAGAATTGTAGGGAGAGAAAACTCGAACAAGCGACCGGCCGCGCCCCTCAATCCCTGATCTTTGGATCGGCCTAGAACCGTTCCCAGTGCCCAGAGAGCACGCCCGTGACAGTCCTCCGAGCCCACGGGTTCATTCCACCGGCGATCGTACCGGAGGAAGTTCTTGAATCTACCCTTCGCGGGATTGAACGCATGCTCCAGGCATGACAAATACAAGCTCGCGGACTTTGCAGGAGGCACACCTGCCTCTACAGACCGATCTTTATCCAAGCGCTCCAGCAGCACAGCAAGTATCAGTGCGCGAGCATTGTCGTCCGTGGTATAGCCCTCTCTGCGGTTTGGGATCGTGAAGATCGCGTGCTGCAGCATTCCAGTGTCATCGGTCATCTGGTTCAAGTGATTCAGCTTCAACTCCGGCAACTGATCCAGCGCTTTGGAGGTTATCCGGGCCGAGAACTGAACTTTTGGAGTTTCCATTCGGTCGCTACGCACGCGCGCGAAACTTTCCATGTAACCTTGGGCCACTCGTTTCCAGACCATCTCCCGGGCGAACAAATAGGCGCGTTTGCGCATGGCATGGCGTATCGCAGGAGTGTCGAGAAGTTCAGTCGTCTTCTGTGCGATAGCACCGGGGTTCTGAAAGGGCACCAGCGCGCCGCGACGGTCGTCTAGCAACTCAATCGCGTGCCAATAAGGAGTCGAGATGATCGCCTTGCCTGCCCCAAGTGCGTAGGCAAGTGTTCCGGAAACCACCTGGGCTTCGTGGCGATACGGAGTGATGTAAATGTCAGCAGCGCCAATGAATTCGACCATCTCTTCCGGACTGACGAAACGGTCGTGGAAGATCACTTGCGATTCCACTCCCATTTCCTTCGCCAAAGCCTGCAAACTGCCTCGATACTTATCCCCGTCACGACGGAGGATGTGAGGATGGGTCGCGCCTGCGACGATGTAGACCACATTCTTGTGTTTAGACAGAACCTGCGGCAATGCCTGAATTACGTTTTCGATTCCCTTATTCGGCGAGAGCAGGCCGAACGTGAGCAGAACCGCTTTCCCTTCTACGCCAAAGCGGTCCTTGTAGAAATTCGGATCCAGGAAAGGCAGGTTTGGAACTCCATGCGGCACCATGTCGATCTTGCTGCCGGGAACCTTAAAGATCTCCTGCAGGAACTGTGACGACAGCTGGCTCATGACAATGAGACGGTCCGAAAGCTCTGCGATCTCTTCCATCACCATCAGTTGGTTTGGGTCTGGCTCACGCAGAACTGTATGCAGCGTTGTCACCACGGGCATCTTCAGGGCCCGCAGCAGATGCAGAATATGGCTTCCGGCTGGACCGCCGAAGATTCCATACTCGTGCTGCAGACACACCATGTCGATGTTGTTGAAGTTCAGAAATTCAGCGGCTTCCTGATACGACTGGATGTCGTCTTGTGCGAGCGACCACCGCACTCGTGCGGGGTAGTCATAGCCCTGTTGCGTGTCGTTCACTGGCAGCGCCAACAGTCGAGCAGCCCCGTATTCTTCGGAAATTGCGCTGCACAGGTCAGTGGTGAACGTGGCTATTCCACAATGTCGTGGAAGATAGTTCCCGACTACCGCGATTCGGCTCGGGAGCGACGGCTCCGACTGCGACCGTGTACGCACCGTTGCAGCCCCGTCTCGCAGGGCTAGGCGTGGGCTGACCACTTCCAACGTGCCTTTGGGGGGAAACAGAGTATTCAGTAGCGACATTTGCTCCTAATCTGGTGAG
>CAVYHM010000013.1:0-81106 GCA_963768265.1 uncultured Acidobacteriaceae bacterium | reverse complement strand
ATGGACGGTGAGAGTGGTGTTCTCGACGCGGACATCAATGTCTTTTTCCTCGATGCCGGGGACCTCAAGCTTCAGAGTAATGTTGTGCTCGTCTTCGTAAATGTCTACGGGCGGTGTGAAGCTGGTGGTCGTTAACGCTTCTTCCGGCTCTTCGGGGCTATACGCCTCACGGAAAAGACGGTTCATGCGGTTCATGCGGTCTTGCATGGTAGCCAAGTCACGGAAAGGCTCCCAACGGGTCAATAGGGTCATAAATTCCTCCTTCAGAGGGAAGCTAAGGGGCGTGGGCAAACTTCAGATGGGCTGACTTAGTTCAGAGGACCTGAAAGAGTAAGGAGACGTAGCTTGCTCAATTAAAAGGCTAGGCTTCGGCGCACCCCTTGTCAAATTGCCGCTGGAAACGGGTGGAGCGTCAGTTTGAATCTCCATAGGGTGCCGCTCTCCCAGCACCGCCGAACCCATTGTGGCCTTTCGTTGGGTAGGGGAAAACACTGTGGCTGCTTTTCGCATCTGAACGATGCCGCGTTGTCTGTGTTGCCTTGGGGTCAACTCCTGTGCCGAAGTCTGTGTTAGTAGTTGATGACAATGCGCTTATCCGTCAGGTTCTCTGCCGGGTATTCACGTCGGAGGCGGGCTTTGACGTATGCGAGGAGGCAGAAAACGGACGAGACGCGATTGAAAAGGCTCAGGCCTTGCACCCTGACTTGATTGTGATGGACTTGTCAATGCCCGTGATGAACGGCATAGACGCCACCCGTGCTCTGAAAACGTTGCTGCCCACGGTGCCAGTCATCATCTTCAGCGAGTACAGCGATGTGTTTTCCGAGAACGAAGCTCGTTCAGCAGGAGTATCCGCCTTGGTGTCGAAGTCCGAGCACGTATCGGTGTTGATTCACAAGGCTCGCTCTTTACTCTACCCCGCGGCCGCATGATCCTTACTCTTTTTCCCAGTCGGGAAAGCCGAGATTGTCCCGCTTGAGAACGCGCAGGCTGGCTAGAGCATCTTGTATCGCCTGCCGCTCCGCATGTGCGTCTGAGTTGTGCGATATAGCCTGAAGGCGATTGAAAATTGCGGCTTCTGTTGCCATGACCCTCTCGAAGAGCATCCTTGGGTCAAGCTCCACCAACGCGGCGAAGTACGCTGGCTGCCACTCGGGATAGAGGATTTTTGGAGACGGGGAACTGGGATCATCCATTGAAGGCCCCTTCACAATCAGCGTTAATCCGTTTGCACAAGGGGAGACGGAAGCATGTGTAAAGCGACTACAGTTTTAGCATGTCTGTCAGAACAGTAATCTTCTAAATCAAGCGTTGGACGGCCCGTTTCACACGATTGTAAAAATTGTTGCGTACCGCTTCCGAAACCTCACACTGCCATGATGAATTCGAATCAGCGAAAGAATATGCTTGTTGTATGTGATGCCCGTCCCAGCCCGCGCTTTTCAAGCCGGACGCCCGTGGAAACCTCACACGTTCAATTTCCAATACCCTCTCAACGGAGCCCTTTGGACTTTCTGCTCCGTTAACAGCAGGTTCAGGGCGGTGGCTACTCGGGACGTGGCTACTCGGCACGCTTCCGAAGTTGCTCTGCCAGGTCTCGCTCGCCGACGATCACGTTCCCTGACGGATACCGTTGGTGAACGGCGTGCCCATGCGACGAAATTCTCTCAGCTAGCGACTGCAATGCCTTCTTCTTGCTTCGTTCGGCGCGTCTGGCTCGTGCCTCGTCACTTTCCAAAGCTCGAAGGCATATTGCAGCGATCCCAAGCACAGGAATAGTCAGTGCGACCCACCAGAGTAGCGGCATCGAGGAAAAAAACATTTGTGAGGAAATTCATGGAATTCGGGAAACCGGAATCGGATGCGGAAAGAATATCTCGCAACCTACATGCCGCGAAGGTTACGAAGGGATCGTTCTGAGGGGCAACCGTTCTCAGAGTCCAACCGAAGGAGGTTTGACGCAACCGCTCAAGACACCCGCAAACTCTTGAGCGAGGCGCGAGCTGATCCTCTACTGATGTCAGGCGCAATGGTCAATTCCAGTACGGTGACATCGGCGAGATCAACCTGAAATTTCTCGACCTCGCGAACTGTGTTAGGAGGACTGAAGTTCCACTGCTGGCGCACAACTTCTCGAAACGAGCGTCCGCTATCCGGAGACCATCGCAAGACGAACTCCTGAGTGCGCTCCGTCTCGGTTTCTTCGAAGACGAGCGAGATGCGCGTGAGTCTTTGCGGGTGATCGAAGATTAGTCGAATGGTTTGAGTGCCAGAATCGGCGGCACGCCACCCCCGCATTTCTCCTGCAACTAGCGCCGACTCCACCGGGTAGTCCCTATCTTCCGATGTGACCTCGACCACTGCTAGACGGTCGAGGTTCAGCCAGCCTTCGTCTTGAGGAGTGCCAGCCTGCGGAGTCGGTGTGATCAGGCGCTTGCGCATAACGCCAGTTTACCTCTGGTTTGGCTCTGGTGATTTGGGAGTTTCCGGCTTGAGTACTCTCAGCTACGATTTCAATTTTCCGTTTTCCGCCGTAAGTTGCCGGACATGCGGGTGCAGCGTTATTGTGGACACGTCAGGAGCGCCCAAACAGGGATGCCAACGCTGAAGGAAGTCAAAGCTGCCGAGGCCCGGATGAGGGCAGCCCAAGAGGCACTGAAGGCCTACGCGGAAAGGCCGCAATCCAAGCCGCAGGACAGAGACCTGCACCGTCGCCTAGCCGACGAATTGACCAACGCTACCAACGACTACATCAAGACTATTCTCAGATTGGAAGTCCGCTCGAAGTAGTGGCTTCAGATCAAGCGACCGCCAGCCTCGCACGATTGACGGGTTCTGAACTGTTCGGGTACGATCCGTGCAATCGTTAGGAATCGGAGTGCTTCAGCAAAACTCATGACTTCAGAAGAACGCGAGCGCATGAATAGCCTATCCGTTGGTATTCAGGAAGAAACGGACTACAACAAGTTCGCCGCGTTGCTGCGCGAAATGAACGAACTCATCGCCCGGAAAGAACAACGACGATTTGAGCATCACCCTAAGCTTGTATGGCAAAGGAATGCACCTTGGAAGACAGTTCCCGCAGTAGTAACGAAAATTGTTGCCTTTGCAGGCCAGCCAGCGAAAGTTGAAATTTCAATAACTCAAGCCGACGACCTGTTTCGAGAAATTCGAATTGAGAACAATTTCACAGATGTTGATGGTGGGCCCGTAGCATTGACGAATGGCGCTCGCTTGGATGTAACCTTTGAGGCCGAAAGGAAGAAGACGGGCTGATGCGTTTGAGCCGCCCACGACAGAACGCCAGTGATCCTCGATCCAGACGCGCCTACGACCTGTGGGGACTAGGCTCGTGGGCAATAATACTCAGCCAATTGGCCTCGGTGCTGCAAATCGCTTCGCCAGATGCTATCCGGCGAATCCAACGGGTGCAGACCGTCACAATAGCTTGGATGAGCGTCGAAGCGACGATATCTCTCTTCGCAGCGTGGCGTGCGCGTAGTCCCGTGCTGCTCGCCTTCGGTGGAGACAGCGCCATCGAACTTTTCTCGGCGATAGTAGTGCTGTGGAGATTTCGGACAGGCGTAGAACACGAGCACGCGGAGAAGCGGGCTGCCCGTGTCGCAGGAACCTTGTTGTTTGCGCTGGCTGCCTTCGTCGCGGTCACTTCGGTTACGAGCCTGCTGGGCTATAGCGAACCTAAACCTACATTTCTCGGAATCGCAATCTTGGTGGCAGCCGCCGCCGTTATGCCGTGGCTTGCGAAAGAAAAGCGGTTGCTGTCGGGAGCTACAGGCAGTACTGCATTGAGGGCGGACGCCGCTCAGTCGGCGCTGTGTGCTTACCTCTCGCTCATCGCCTTGGCGGGACTGGCGATCAACACGATCTGGCATGCAAGGTGGGCAGACCCAGTTGCGGCTTTGGTGGTTGTGCCGCTCATCCTTTGGGAAGGTCGGGAAGCCATGCGGGGCAGGGCTTGTCGTTGCTGCTGATCTGAGCCTCCTAGACCGCAAAAAGTTAGCTACACATCTGAGACGATACTTTTTCTCAACGTCGGACGTATTGATCAAGGAATCCGAAAACATCGCCCTCCCATTCAGGGACAGCCGTGTACACGAAATTGTGCCCTTCATCCGCCGTCCTACCGACCGGAGGATAAATCTTCAGAACCTGCGGCTTGCCGAGCCTCGCCAATTCGTCAGCCATCGCCTTGCCGGGTGCGGTGGAGTAGTCGTTCTCCGCATGAATCAGCATAATGGGGACGGTTGCCTTCCGCACTGCTGTCAGCATGCGCTCACCTACCTCGGATGAACTCTCCCAAGAACTAGCAGCAGCGGAGAAAGTAACGGCGGCTCGCAAGGTACTATCACGCTCTGCTGCGAGGAGGGCGAGTTGACCACCGAACGAGTGCCCTACGACGGCAATGCGGTGGGAATCGACTCCGGGTAGGTTTTTCAAGAACGACAAGCCTGCGGTGACATCTTCGAGATGATCCGTTGTCAGTAAAACGAACTGCAAACGCTTACGAGCTTCCTCTCCCTTGGCATTCCTTTCCCGCTGCAACACGTCCTGCATAAAGGGTCCTTCGCCGGCAGAAAGTCCCTGTCCTCGCCGGAACAGATACAGGAAAGCGTAGCCATGTTTGATGAAGGTCGGCGCGAGCCTTTCGGCTGCTTTCGTAATCGCGAAGCCGCTAGTATGCATGGCATCGGTGCTGCCGGAGCCATGAACGAAGAGGACTGCGGGAGATGGAGACGCCCCGGTAGGTCTCCAGAGGTAACCTTTAAGGCGCAGGTTGCCACTCGGAACCACAACGACCTGCGGAGTGATTGATGGCGGTGCTTGGCTAACCGCTACACACGAAAGTAGCACCGATACGAGCGCCGTCGAAAGTCGTGTTCTCATTGGTCTTAACAATATCCGATCCGCCTCGGCTTGAGTTGCCCGTAGTTCCGTTCCGTTGTTTTGCACCCCGACTCAGAAGGTATAGATGCAGGCTAGAGGCTAGCGGCCCGCTCCCAAAAACAGGGGGCGAAAGGCCGCATAAATTTGGCTCAAAATTCGACCCCTTCCGAACCACCAGAGCTAAGAGCCCGCACATTCGACTTACCTCTTTGGCTCAAGTATCCTTTTCCGAATACCGGAGGCTGGAATGAGCCGTTTTCGTGTCGCCGTCCTTCTTATCACGTTTGGCATCGTTCTTTCCGCTGTGGGGAAACCTGCATCGGCACAGAACTCAGCAACCAAGCAAGCCGCGCAGGCGAATGACATCCCCAAGTCCATCGCAGAGAGCATCAGTGGCACCCTCCAATTCGCGGAAGGGAACTTTCTCGATGTCGCCGAAGCGATGTCTGAGGACAAGTATTCCTACGTCCCCGCACGCGGCAATTTCGATGGCGTCCGCAGCTTCGGGGAGCAAGTGAAGCACGTCGCCTGCGGTCGCATTCTTCAACGAATTTGAGGGCAAGAAACCGCCCGACGACTGCGAAAAGGGCGGGCACGATCCGGCGAAAACCAAAGCCGAGTTGATCAAGTATCTGAAGGACTCGTTCGACTACTCCAACCGTGTCCTCGCCAGGCTCACGGCGAACAATGCGCTCGACCGTGTCGAAGGCCGCTATGCTGGACCGAACACGAAACTCGGCATCTCGGTCATCGCGGTCTGGCACATTACCGACCACTACGGACAGCTTGTCGAGTACCTGCGCCTGAATGGTATTGTCCCGCCAATGACACAGAAATACGGAATGAATGTTCGGTGACTTGTTGTTCGACGCTGACATTCGCATCCTGAAGCAACAGGGCATAGCGTCCTAATTGAAATCGGCTCTGGTCTCGCCGATGCAAGACTCGGAGAAGCCTACGTCTGGTCGGTTTCAACGCTAGCTTTGGTGGAGGGCGTTTCGACCTGCTGCTCTGAAACCGGAACACCAAGCAACTCCTGTAGCCGTCGCCTAATCTGGGCACCTTCATCGTGGGATTGATGCCCCGAAAGACGACGGCGGTCTCTTATCGATGCAAACAATTCTCCTAGCGCGAGTTTGGACAGACGCATAATGGAAATCCGGACCTCAGGATGACACCGTACATTGGCAAAGCAGGCTCGTCTGGTCAAAAGTAAACATCTTTGAAAGAGGGCTTGGCTTTTATCCCTGAGGATGAATCGCACCGACGTGAAGGTTGATGGAGTGGAGAACGAGTCTTTTTGCAAGATGGGAAAAGGTCGCCACTAGCCGTCAACAGCGAAGTTAGGCGTTTGCGAGGATTTAGCGTAGCCTTGAACTTGAGCGAGCAGTTCCTCTCCTCTTTCAGGTCTCCTGAACTAAGTCAGATCATCTGAAGTAATCCCTCCTTAGTAACGCACGTTCCGAAGGGAAACCCCCATGATCAGTCCCAAGACGCAGAAACAACCGCAGCCTAACGATGCTGTCGCCTCGAAGGGCTCCCCAACCAAAGTTGTGATGATGCCAAACGCCCCATCACACGACACGATACGCGAGCGTGCCTATGAGCTATATGAGAGCCGGGGTCGCGAACCGGGCCAAGACGAACAGGACTGGCTCCGCGCCGAGCAAGAGATTGTCGAAGGGGCGGGCTAAGCGGAACACGTCCGCCTGATTCTTAAGAAGTTTCGTCCAACACAATTGAGAGGAGCATCCCCATTGGAGGTGTATCGGCACAACTTGGTTCATCCCTTCGAATACGCGAAGAGATCGTTTGCGCATGTGTCGGGCTCACTTCTGCAATCTCTGGCTACCGCGACGGTTTCAGGTGTGGTGGCTGCATTGATTGGAGCGGGCGTCGGAGCCACTTTGTACTATAACCACGTCGTTTGGTACCTAAGCCTAGTGGCCGGACCTGTAGTGGACACGATAATCGTGATTTGCCTGGCGACGATTGCGCTCGAACAGGCCCGCAAACGAACGATTCGGAAAACACTGGAACGCTCCTACTTGAATCATCACGTTCACAACGCACTCACTCAGATCATTATGGCTTCCAACATCACCGATATCGAGAAGCGGGACCGCTACCAGCGGGAAGGGGTCCAGCGTATTTCGGAGGCCTTGTTCCGGGTGGGTAATGACGCCCACGCCGCCTTCCTTTCTCTCGATGTTGACCTTGGGGGGCAAGACCTGAACCGTGAAAGAGCCAAGCGTGAGGAAGACTGGTTGGAAAGAGGAGCATAATCGGAAGCCTTGATGGCCGTACCGCTACGCCCGCCTCTGCACGTTGACAATCCACTGTCCGTGCATGGTTCTTGGTCAGGTAGTCCCAGATCGAGCATTGAGCATCACGCCGCCGCTGCCTTCCGCATGGCGTTCATGTAGCTGTCCATTGTCTGGGTCAACTGCGCGTCCACTTCATCCGCAATGGTCATGACATCGGGAAGTAGCAAGCTGAAATCCAAAAGGCCAAGATTGCTCTGCGACGTCCCGAACAGGGTCACCTGAAGGATTCGTGATTCGTGTACCAGCATCGCCGGAGTGTAGCCTTGCTGATATCGCAGCCTGCCATGCGCGATGGCGGCCTCGGAGACGGCAGCATCGCTGTCCTTTGTGGTGGCGCTGGGTTTGCTCAGGCGCACCACCAAGTCTCGAACCAGCTTCGGAAGATGTCCGGTGCGCTCGTCGTCACTCAGCGACAGGTGGTTGAGTTCGCTGCTCCCTTTCGCCCGCGCCAACCAGTCCGTAACAACATTGGCAATGCAGCGGTCCAGTATCTCAGCCACCCTCTGCTTTTCCACCCGAACAACAGGTTTGCGGGTAAGCATCTTTTCGTGGACGAGTTCGGCGAGTTTCCCAACATCGAAAGGTTTCACGATAATTTCATCCGCTTCCAAAAGGATAGCGGCCATGGCACTCTGCACGTCGGGGTAGCCACTGACCAGCAGCGTGAGGGCATTTGGTTGGGAGTGGCGCATCGCGGTAACCACGGTAAAACCATCCCCGGGATTCGGCATGTGTAAATCCGTGATTAGAACATCGAAGGTCTCTGACGTGATTAGTTTCAGAGCTTCTGTCACATTGGTTGCAGCGACCACGCCGAATCCTTTGCGTTCGAGGGTCGCAGTCATCATATCGCGAACGGCATCATCGTCATCCACCAGCAGGACTCTATGTCTAGCGGTTGGTTCGCTCGGAACAATACTCGGAAATGGAACAATGGGCCGTTCGGTCGGTGTCATAGCCGTACTGCCCCCACCCAGTAGTTACAGTGTGACTTCTTGGCATTTTGGAAAATGTACAAAATTGAACAGTCATTGAAATCGTTACTGGGGTACTGTGTTATCAGTTCCGACATGAGCGCGGTCATGGGTTAGCGGACAAGCGGACGTTTGACCCTCACGGCCTTCGCAGTTCTAAGAAATGCTCGTTTCAGGCCGACACCTCACAGGTGCGGCCTTTTTTGTGAGGGATGAACAGGTGACCCTATGAATGATGACCACTTCCGTGTCGAGGAAAGTGCGGCTTTGCTTCATGTGATTTTCCCCAGCTATCCAGAACTGCACGAGATAAATCCCGCCCCCCAGATCGGACCGTTCCTGTCCACCTTGCGAGCCGGAAACCGGGGCAAATTGAACCCAAGTGTACTGACTTGAGCTAGAGAATCTGCCAGTCGATTTCGCCACCTATACAAGCCTGCTGCAGCAAACGGCGGTGATCTTGGACTCGAAGGCGGTGGGATGTGCAGTGGTCAATCTTGATCAGTTTCGTATCACCACGAGGACCATACTAGCTAAAGAACATTTTTGGGTCGGGTTAATTCGTTCCCGTCCTCGAAAGACCATAACGAATGAAGTTTAAGCGAGAACACCGGTTCCCCACAGATCTCAGAACGACTCGCTCATTCGCTTCCGTGGCTAGTCTCATGTCTCACAAGATGAATCAAAAGGACGATGAACCAAAAGGAGCTGGCAATTATGGCAACGAAATTTACTCCACTCCATGACCGCATCCTGGTGCGCCGAGTAGAAGAAGCGGGAACTACGCGGGGAGGCCTCATCATCCCCGATTCTGCCAAAGATAAACCACAGGAGGGCACTGTGATCTCTGTGGGGAAGGGCAAGACGAACGATGAAGGCAAGTTGTTCCCACTCGCGGTGAAGGAAGGCGACAGCATTCTGTTCGGCAAGTACTCCGGAACCGAGATCAAGCTTGATGGAGAGGATTTCCTCATTATGAAAGAGGAAGAAGTTCTTGGCATCGTTACGGGTACGGCTAAGAAAGAGAGCGTCAACGCTCGCGAGACCGTCGGTGCTCGCAAGTAGGATCGCTGTCCCCTGTTCTCTTGCGAGGATGCAGTCTCGATGCTCGTGGTCACAAATGCCGATGCCTGCCTTATGCAAGTGCGAAGCTTCAAGCAACAGATTGTAACGACATTCTTTTAAGGAGAAGTGATCATGGCAAAACAAATCGTACACGGAGAAGAGTCGCGGCAGGCGATCTTGCGCGGCGTGAACTTGTTGGCGGACGCCGTGAAGGTAACTCTCGGCCCTAGGGGTCGCAACGTGGTCATCGAGAAGAAGTTCGGATCCCCGACTATTACCAAGGACGGCGTCACGGTTGCGAAAGAGATCGAATTGCAGGACGGCCTTGAGAACATAGGCGCTCAGATGGTCCGCGAAGTCGCCAGCAAAACGTCCGACGTGGCCGGTGACGGTACGACAACTGCGACCGTTTTGGCTCAGGCCATCTATCGTGAAGGCGTCAGAACTGTCGCAGCCGGCGCGAATCCCATGGCCATGAAACGCGGGATTGAGAAAGCTGTCGACGCGATTTGCGGCAACATCGATTCGAAGACCGGAGAACGCAAGAACGGTGAACTGGACAAGTTTTCGAAGCCGGTCACCGGTGACATGATCGCCCAGGTCGGGAGTATCTCTGCCAACAACGACGAAACCATTGGCAACATCATCGCAGATGCCATGAAAAAGGTTGGCAAGGATGGCGTCATTACCGTAGAAGAGTCGAAGACCCTTGAAACTCAGCTAGAAGTTGTCGAAGGCATGCAATTCGACCGCGGCTATCTCTCTCCTTATTTCGTCACCGATCCGGAGCGTATGGAGGTTGCATTCGAGAATGCCTACGTCCTCATCAACGAAAAGAAGATCAGTTCGATGAAGGACATCCTCCCGCTGCTTGAGCAGATCTCCAAGAGTGGCAGGCCGTTGGTCATCATCGCCGAAGACATAGAGGGAGAGGCACTGGCGACTCTAGTCGTCAACAAACTGCGTGGAACACTCCAAGTTGCAGCGGTCAAGGCTCCCGGCTTCGGTGACCGGCGTAAGGCCATGTTGCAGGACATCGCAACCCTCACCGGCGGGAAGGCCATCACCGAAGATCTCGGCATCAAGCTGGAAAACGTGAAGATTGAGGATCTCGGACAAGCGAAAAAGATCACCATCGACAAGGACAACACCACCATCATCGAAGGCAAAGGCAAGAAGAGCGACGTCGAGGGCCGCGTGAAGGAGATTCGCGGCCAGATTGAAAAGACGACGAGCGACTACGACCGCGAGAAACTGCAAGAGCGATTAGCGAAACTCGTAGGCGGCGTGGCTGTAATTAAGGTGGGGGCGGCGACCGAGACCGAAATGAAAGAGACGAAGGCTCGCGTCGAAGACGCCATGCACGCGACTCGCGCGGCGGTAGAGGAAGGCATTGTCCCCGGCGGCGGAGTCGCTCTGGCGCGGTGTGCGACGGCTCTCAACAAGTTGAAACTGGAAGGCGACGAGCAGATCGGCGTCAACATTGTGAAGCGCGCTCTGCAGGAACCGCTTCGCCAGATTTCCGAAAACGCCGGTGAAGAAGGCGCCATCGTGCTAGGCAGAGTGCTTGAATCGAAGGACCCGAACTTCGGCTACAACGCCTTGACGGCAGAGTATGAAGACCTAGTCAAAGCCGGGGTACTCGATCCCACCAAAGTCGTGCGTACAGCTCTCACCAATGCTGGATCCATTGCGGCGCTGATGTTGACTACGGAAGCTCTAGTTGCCGACATTAAGGAAGAAGCAATAGGCGCCCCGGCCGGTGGACGTGGCGGCATGGGAGATGGGTACTAGAAAATAGAACCCGACATCCAAAAAAGGGCAGGCAAAGCGATGCTTATGACTCTTGAAGTCGGTCGAAGGAACTGTAACGACGCCCGGCGTCCCGGGCCGGATTGGGAGGAGAGCTCGCGTTGAAAATAATTCCGGTTTCGGGGCTCGTTTCTCCATTAATCAGTCCATGATCACCGCCTCCTCGATTCGCGTCCATCGCACATCCACGATTCTCCGTCCTGACCAATCCCGCGTTCTTCTCCGTCCGTTTAGACATGAGGATCCCGAGCGATCTCGCAGGATAATCGACAGGGTCATGTCTCTTCCGGAAGATGAAGTCGGTCCGCTTTTGAATGAGGTATCGGCCGAATTCTCTCAGCGACACCAGCAAATCCACAGATCCTTCTTGGAGCGGTTCGAACAGGTCCGCGACCTTGTGATGACTGATAACGGGATTTCTGAACAGAGACAGCTATTGATCGGTTCTTATTTCGTTTGCGAATACTCCTTAGAATCTGCCGCACTGTTCAACCCTTCCATCGTCCCGCACCCCGACCAGTCTGACACGCCTCCGGACGCTCTGCGTTTTATTCTCAGCCTGCGCGCCACGGGGGAGGGGCATATTTCCTCTATCACTTTTCGCACCGGTATCATCCACTCCGACCATCGGATCCAGATCCTGCCCCCAACAGGCTTCCTTACCGAGCCGCGTCAGATTCCGAACCCTCGTTATGACAAGCCGCTTTTTGAGCGAAAGCTTTTTGAACTGCGATTGACCAACGAATTCACACACCGGACCATGGCCAAGCATGGGGAGTCGTTTTCATTGGAAGAACTTCACGCCAGTCTTGGAGGTGAAATCAAGCAGTCCCGTGTGTCGGATCGCGACACAATCCGAGGTATGTTGGCTTTAGCCCAGTCCAACTATGAGGTTCAGTTTCAGCCTCAGCAGCAACTGTCTGAGCGAGTTCTCTTCCCAGCCACGCCGTCGCAGCGCAATGGTATCGAAGACGCCCGGTTCGTCTGCTTCCAGAAAGATGACGGATCCCACGTCTACTATGCAACCTTCACAGCGTTCGATGGCAAGTTGATCTTGCCCGAATTGGTTGAGACTACTGACTTCCTCCGCTTTCGGTTCATCACGTTGAATGGTCCGGCGGCCGAAAATAAGGGAATGGCTCTGTTCCCCCGGAAAGTCAATGGCCTTTATGCCATGCTTTCCCGCCAGGACAACGAAAACATCTACATCATGTTTTCTGACGACGTGCACTTCTGGCATGAACGCAAGGTGCTGCTTAAACCGATTTTCCCCTGGGAGCTAGTCCAACTTGGGAACTGCGGGTCTCCTATTGAAACCGACGCAGGCTGGCTGGTCCTCAGCCATGGTGTCGGCCCGCTGCGAACGTACTGTATCGGCGCATTCCTCCTTGATCGCAACAATCCCGGCAAAGTGATCGGCCGCCTGCGTGAACCCTTGCTCAAGCCGAATCAAAGCGAGCGTCAGGGGTACGTTCCGAATGTCGTTTATACCTGCGGTGCTCTCGTGCACAACGGCGAGCTGATCATTCCCTATGCCATGGCCGATCATGCCACCGGTTTCGCTACGACTTCCCTCGATGAAGTGTTGGCTGCTATGAGCTAGGAAGTGACTGTCGAACAGTATGCGAGACCCCAACAAAAGAGTGGCGATCCTGTCGCCGATAGCATGGCGAACGCCTCCTCGGCAATATGGCGCTTGGGAGACGGTGGCTAGCAATGTCACCGAGGGGCTCGTCTCCCGTGACTGGAACGTGACGTTGTTCGCTAGCGGAGATTCTGTCACCAGCGCTCACTTGCATGCCATCGTGGACCAAGGGTATGAAGAGGACTCCGCCATCGACTCCAAAGTAGCCGAATATCTGCACATCTCCGAAGCGTTCGAGCACGCGGCTGAGTTCGACCTCATCCACAGCCACTACGACTTCATGCCATTGAGCTACACGCGCCTGATCAAAACACCAGTCCTGACCACCATCCATGGATTCTCGTCAGCCAAAATCATGCCCATCTATCAGAAGTATCGTGACGGATACTTCGTTTCCATCAGCGACTCCGACCGAGCACCAGGGCTGAATTACTTGGCGACCGTCTATAACGGCATCGATCTTTCCTTGTATCCGCTTCAGGACTCGCCCGGCAATGACTTGGTTTTCCTTGGTCGGATCCACCCGGATAAAGGTGTTCACCTCGCAATTGAGGTGGCTCGTCTCAGCGGAAAGCGTTTGACCATAGCTGGAATTGTTCAGGACAAAGCCTACTTTCGGGAGCAAATCCAACCCCATCTCGACGATCAAAACATTATCTATATCGGGCCGGTGGGCGTGGAGGGCAAGAACGAGTTGTTTGCTCGGGCTCGAGTTCTCCTGCACCTGAACACCATCCCGGAACGATTCGGACTTGTCCTGGTCGAAGCGAATGCCGCCGGCGTGCCCGTCATCGCAATGGACCTCGGTTCGTGCCGTGAGGTTATCAAGGACGGGCAGACCGGTTTTCTAGTTAACAATGTCGCTGAAGCAGTGCGGGCCGTCGGGCGAATTTCCGAGATCGATCGATCTGCTTGCCGCAGCCGAGTTCAACAATACTTTTCGATCGAAACCATGGTGGACGGATACGAGCGAGTTTACTCGACGATTTTTGATCTGGAGGCGAAAAGGCGATTATGAAGGCGGACATTGTCAGGCGGTACAGCCACAACCCCATCCTCACCAAGGCCGAGATCCCCTATCCTGTGGAGACTGTTCACAACGCAGCGGTCGTGAAGCACGGGAACGAATACATCATGCTTTTCCGCTCCCATCTCCGGACGGGACGGTCCATCATTGGCTTGGCACGCAGTGCCGACGGGTTCCGCTTCACCGCCGATCCACGGCCCTTTCTGACTCCCGACCGGGACGGACCTTTCGCTGCTTATGAAGAGTTCGGCGTGGAAGACCCACGGGTGACCCGAATGGACGGGGAGTACATCATTACCTACAGCGCATACTCGCGAAATGGAGTGCGGATCGCCCTGGCCAAGACGAAGGACTTCACAGGGGTCGAAAGGATCTCTCTTATCACAGAGGCGGACTATCGGAATGTCGTGATCTTTCCCGAGAAATTTGATGGGCTTTATGCCCGACTTGACCGTCCTCATTCAGAGATCGCCCCCTGGTCAATCTGGATTTCCTATTCTCCGGATCTATGCTATTGGGGTCAATCGCAGCTCATCATGAGACCTGTGCAATATCACTGGGACGAAATGAAGATCGGTCCTGGCGCGCCGCCAATCAAGACGGACCAGGGATGGCTGTCTATCTATCACGGAGTCTTCCGAACTATGGATGGATCGGTCTATCGTTTGGGGGTTGCTCTTCACGACCTCCGGGATCCAGCAAAGGTCATCGGAGTTGGCGACTCGTGGATCTTGCAACCGGAGGATCCTTGGGAGATAACTGGATATGTTCACAACGTAGTCTTCACCTGTGGCGCCGTTCCGGAGCCTGATGGAACCGTAAAAATCTACTGGGGAGGCGCAGACACCGTCATGTGCGTGGGCGAAGCGCATGTCTCCGAACTAATTGCACTGTGCCTTGATCATGGCAGACCTGCAAAGTGAGCAGGGCAACTCAGCCATGCACAAGACGGCGCGTTGCAAACAACTCACCTGTCCGTAAGAGATCCTGAAGAAAAGGACGACTCTCTGCCAAACCTTGTTCCGCCTCGATGAAAACCCCACATCGTTCTCTGTCCTATCTATCGCTGTCCAATAGAGATTCGGCTCCCGCCAGCGCGCGTGCTTCTTAGCCGGAATCCAATTGCAAAACGGAGGCACACAGTTACTGCAAAGTTCTTCTACGGCGATCCGATCACGCTATTCGTTCGGACATGAGCAACGGTACGTCGATTTGAACCTAGGGGTCACTGAGTAAACCCTCGATATCGTCGCGCAGATCCTTGTGGTGGGGCGCAAAGATCCAAAGATCTGGGTTTCGGTCGACCGGAACCACCAAGTGTTTTGGACATAACCCACGTCTCAAAACGACACCGCGAGGGAATCTGAATGAAAACTGAATGAACAGGTTGCCTTTTGTAGCCGTTTTTGGCATTCCGGACCATCGTAGAATCAATAAGTTCCGCGGAATCAGTTGGTGACTGGGGAACAAATCCACCCCCCGCAACCAAAACTCCGCCCGTCGTTGCGGTTCACCACGGGCGCGTCTCCGATCAAGTCCCACGTTCCCTCAGCAACATCTGGACCCCAAGCAGATGACTGTGCAATTCCTGTTTCGCCAAGGGCGCGTTTTCGAGTGCAGGTCGCCGCTGTCGCGGGCACGCGCCTTGACAGAGTTTGCTCGTCCTGCGCGAAGCTTTTCCGCCATTCCGGGATAGGCAGCGAAAGGATCGACGCCCCCTCGTTCACTCGTTTTGCTTGATGAGGAATCGGTCCCCCCTAGAGAGCGCAGCCTACGACTTTCGCGAATTGCTCTTTCCAATTGGGCTCGCCCACCTGCGGCCAGGGCGCTCCGTCTGCGATCCAATCGGAAAAGTACTGGATTTCTTCGGGCGAAAGGTTGCCCCGGCGTGGCATCTTGAGTTCGCCAGTTTGGAGTACAGACTGGATAAGCAAGCTGTCGCCGGGCTTGCCGGGGGCAATCGCCGGTCCCCGGTGGCCACCGCAGAGGAGTGCTTCTCTAGAGTCGACACGCAATCCTGAACGTGCGTCGTCTTCCCCATGACATTTGCCGCACCGTCGATTCAGAAGTGGCTTTACCTTCTCCGAAAACAACCGCTCGCCTTCCGCGCGCTGCTGGGGAGTGAACTTCGAAGAGGAGGCAAAGATCACACGCGAGGCGCGTTGAGCCACCACCGTGGCGACAGCAAATAAGACCAGAAAGACAACCCCCGCCACGATCTTTCTTGCGGAAAGGTCCTTGTTGGCAAGCCGCCTCCTGGTTGCTTGCCAGACTAGCTTTGCCCCACCCGACTTCAGCCCACTTCCCATCAGTTTCCTCGCACGCGGTTAAGCGAACATTTTGTCCTGAACGACACCGGCAACGTCCGTTAGACGGAAGTTGCGGCCTGCATAGCGATAAGTGAGTTGCTCGTGATCGAGCCCCATCAACGCCAGCAATGTCGCATGCAAATCGTTGACGTGCATGCGGCCCTCAACCGCTTTCATCCCAATGTCGTCGGTGGCACCATAGCTGAATCCTTTTTTCACGCCGGCCCCGGCAAAGAACATGGAATAGCCCGTGATGTTGTGGTCGCGGCCGTCGGTGCCTTCCGAAGTAGGCAGGCGCGAAAACTCAGAGCCAAACATGACCAGAGTGTCTTCGAGCAAGCCACGCTGTTTGAGGTCCGTTAGCAAAGCAGCGGTCGGCTGATCGATCCTGCGGCATTCGTCGATGAGCCCACGATGGAGATTCGAATGGTGATCCCATCCCGGCTGGCGAATCTCAACAAAGCGCACGCCGGCCTCGTTGAGCCGGCGAGCCATCAAGCACTGACGGGCGAAAGAACCATCCGGGCCGGGCTTGACGCCGTAGGCTTCAAGTACCTTTTGCGGCTCTTTCGAAATATCGAGCAGGGCTGGCACTTTGTCCTGCATCCGAAACCCAAGCTCGTAAGACTTAATCACGCCATCGACGGCGTCGGGCGCGCCTGTACTCGCTGCCAGATTCCGGTTCATGTCTTGAATGAGATCGAGTTGCTGGCTTTGCAGGCCTTTTGGCGAGCTGGGCTCGATGTTCGGCATGAAACCCTGATCGCTGATCGGCGTTCCCTGGTAATACGCAGGCAGGAATGCGCTGCCGTAATTGACGGCACCGCCGAAATCGATGGTGGGATTGATGGTGATGAAACCCGGCAGATCCTGGTTATCGGTACCGAGTCCGTAAAGGAGCCAAGCTCCCATGCTGGGACGAGTTAGCGCGGCATTGGCGCTGCCGGTGTGCAGTTGCACCACTGCCTGCGGATGAGCGGGCGTGTCGGTATACAGGCCACGGAGAAAACAATATTCATCAGCGTGGGTGGCGATGTTTGGCATCAACTCCGAAAACCATGCGCCGGAGTTGCCATATTGTTGAAACTTGAAACGCGACGGAGTCAGAGTCCCGCCCCCAGGACCGGACTTCCCTGCACTGTTCTGGAGCAGGGCCTTGTATTCGAAGGTGTCCAGAGTCGACATGGCTCCTTCCATGTAGAGGAAGATGATGCGTTTGGCGCGCGAAGTGAAATGCGGCTTCTTGGGAGCGAGCGGATTCGCGGCGGCTGCGAGATCCTCACTGAGTGCTTTTTGGGCGGAGCCCAGCAGTCCAGCGAGGGCAAGATATCCAAACCCACACCCGGCAGTTTTCAGTATGGTTCGGCGGGACGTCACCAACGGCGATTTCTCTGACATATTCATGGCTCCTAGTCTGAATCTCGATTAACGTACGAACTCGAACTCGGCGCAGGCATAGAGCGATTGCACAAAACTTGCCCATGCTGCTTCCCTGGCACCTTTCGGCTCAAGCGGCTTTTCAATATCCGCTGGCGGCAGATCAGCTTCGTCATCGGCCCGAATGACGCCCTTCGCAATGTCTGAAACCGGATCCCTGACTGACGTCACGTGAGCGTCACTGGAACTGGCACCAACATGGGATTTGCCGTAAGAGGACTCATATCGCGAAAGAAAAACTCGAATCTTCGCCGACTCTTGTGGACTTGGATCGCGGGAGAGTACCAGTTCGTAGGCATGCCGAATCCGCTCGGCGTTGCTGATCGCGCCTTCAGCGAGCAACCGGTCGGCAAGAAAGATCGACTGCTCGCGCACGAACGCCGAGTTCAACATGAACAAGGCTTGTGCCGGAACGGTCGTCGCGTCGCGCTTTCCGGTTACGAGAGTCTGGATGACCGGATTGAAAGCCGCCAGTGAGCGCGGCGTCTCGCCGCGCAGCAAGGGGAGATAGATGCTGCGGTACGTGCTGTGATCTGCCGCTTCCAACAGAGAGTTCACCACCGGCCCATCATCCTGAATCTCGATCATCCTCAGGTTCATGGAGGGCGATCCCGGGCTATGGTCGAGTTTCAAGCGGCCGGAGGACATCAGGATGCTGTCACGAATCTCCTCGGCCTCAAGCCGCCTGGGGGCATGGCGCCAGACAAATCGGTTCGCCGGATCGATGTCCTTGTACCCTTCTGGAACCCTCGATCCCAGGCGATAAGCGTGGGAAAGCAAGATTTCGCGAATCAGCTTCTTCGTAGACCAGCCATTGCGAATGAAGTCGCGCGCGAGAAAATCCAGCAGTTCAGGATTCGATGGCTGCTCGCCTCTCGATCCGAAATCGTCGACTGTGCTGACGATGCCAACCCCAAACAGATGCTGCCAGACGCGATTGACGTAAACACGTGCGGTCAGTGGATTGACGGGATTAGTGATCCACTGCGCCAACTCGAGACGTCCGCTGTGAGTGCCGGGAATTCTTGGTGCATCAGAAACAGGAACCACGCTGAGAAAACCGCGCGGCACCGTCGGACCGTGGCGCTCCTCCGTTCCGCGGATGCGCACCGTGGTATCTGCAACCTGCCCTTCGCGCACACTGTGCACGCCGTAGCCGGATTCTCCGAGATCTGAGGCCAGCATGAGATCTTCATTAAGGCGGTTATAGCGTTTCTCTATCGCATCCTGTTTTGGCCGGCCATCCGGCCCGAGTGCCGTGCCCTCCGGAGTGTCTTTGATCGCATCGAATGCTTTCTTGGCCTCGGCAGTTTCAGCTTTCAGCTTTTCAATATCTTCTTTGGAGACGGATCGGGCCTTCGTCGTGCTCAGGTAAGCCAGCAACTTAGGCGCGTAGTAGTCGAGACTGCTGCCTCCCATGCCACTTTTGAGTCCGGCCGCATCGGTTGTGCTGCAGAAGATTCCGGCCAGCGCGTAGTAGTCGGTGGTTGGGATGGGATCGTACTTGTGATCGTGGCAACGCGCGCACGAAACGGTGAGGGCGAGCGTGGAGCGGGTCACCGTATCGATCTGATCGTTGACGTTGTCCATCTTGTAGCGCGCGCTGAAACGCTGATTCACATCCTTGGGGCCGAGTGCGAGAAATCCAGTGGCCGTGATGAACCGGTCGCGCTCGGCCGGAGTGGCAGCCGGCAACAGATCCCCTGCGAGTTGTTCCTGAATGAAGCGGTCGTAAGGAACGTCGCGATTCACAGAGTCGATGACGTAATCGCGGTAACGCCATGCGTTGGGGAAAGGAATGTTGCGCGAGGGGCCGGTGGACTCAGCGTAGCGAGCGACGTCAAGCCAGTGGCGTCCCCAACGTTCGCCGTATTGAGGAGACGCAAGTAAGCGAACAACCAGTTCGACGTAGTCGCGATCGGAGTGATTCTTCTGAAATGCCTTGACTTGCGCCGGAGTCGGAGGCAATCCGGTCAAGTCGTAAGTGAGGCGTCGAATCAGCGTGACGGGATTTGCATCTTCAACGGGAGCAATTTTCTTTTGTTCCATGTTGGCGAGTAGGAAGCGATCGATATCTGTCGACGGCCACGCGGAATTTGAAACCTTGGGGACCGAGGGATCGGTCATCGTTTTCCACGCCCAGTGATTTGCCTTGAGCTTCACATAGTTCGCCGCGATGTGCGCAGGGATCGCCGGTAGTTTTTCTGTCTCGTCGGGCCAGGCGGCTCCATCTTTGATCCAAGCCTGGAGAACGGCAATCTCTTCTGATGGAAGTGCAGGACTCTCCTGCGGCATACGCTTCTTGGGATCGTTCTCCGTGATTTTCTCGATCAGCAGGCTCTTCTCGGGATGTCCCGGAACAACAACCGGGCCGTCCTTACCGCCGGCGAAAAAGCTCGCGCCGAAGTCCACGCGCAAGCCGCCTGCTTCTTTGAAAGCATCGGAATGACAGTTGTAGCAACGATTGACAAAAATCGGACGAACGCTCTTCTCAAAGTATGAGAGCTGTTCGGCAGTCGCAGGCCTTGGATACGCCGCAAGCTTGATCGCTTTACTCGCCGGCGGATCCGGTACATAGTCGCTCTTTTCGACCGGCCAGAATGCCCCCTGCTTGATCCACGTCCTCAGGTCTGCGATTTCCTCCGGTGACAGCGGGTCATCCTCACCTTTGGGCATGCGGCGCTTAATGTCGTCTTTTTCGAGGACGCGCTGCATCAGCATGCTGTTCTCGGGATCTCCGGGAATGACCGCCGGACCGTCTTTCCCCCCAGCAATTAGCGCATCGCGATCATCCAGACGCAGTCCGCCGGACTGCTTTCCCTTGGTTGAATGGCAGTCGTAGCAGTGATCGACCAGCAGTGGGCGAATTCTTTTTTCAAAGAATTCGATTTGTGATGGTGTCGGAGCCGGCTGCGAGCCGGGAGCAGCCATCGCCGACGGAACTCCCTTCGAGCAGACAATCGCCGCGAACACGACGCAACAACTTCCGAACAACGCAAGCAACACTCTGGTTCTTCTCACGTCCTTCCCCCTCACGGCTTTGCCTGGTTCCTGTTTCCCTGTCATGCACTCAGCTCATTTCCGTCAGAACCCAAGATGGAGACCCAGCTGCACAATGCGGCCCGGCGTTCCGGAGTAGAGTCCGGTGATCTGTCCGAAAGCTGCGCTGCCAAACTGGGTGTTGGGATTGGCAAAGTTCGCGTGGTTGAGAGCGTTCAACGCTTCCAGGCGCAGTTGCAGATCGATGCGCTCTGTTGCGTGAAAATCCTTCAACAGGGAGAGATCCATGTTGAACGCTCCTGGGCCAGTGCCGAACGAGCGGGGAGCGTTGCCAAACGTGAAGGGCCCGGGATCGGCAAAGGCTGAGGTGTTAAACCACTCCGCCAACTTCTGAGTCCGCGAGCGGCCGCTGGGCAGGGTTGGATCGCCGACAAGGTTCGGCCGGTTTCCCTGCGAGAACGTGTCGGTTTCATTTACTGCCATGATCGGGCTCAGAGGAGTCCCGGTATTGGCCTCGGCGACCACTCCGAACGACCATCCTCCAACAACCTCATTCAGCACTGCGGAATCGGCGTGGAGGAGCCTGCCGCGTCCAAAGGGCAACTCATAAGCCGAACTCCACACCACACGGTTGCGAATGTCGTTGCCTGAGAGACCGCGCGCTGCGGCCGGATCGTAATAGTTGAGAAGTGGAAGGTTGCTATAACCGTAGTTGGCGTATTCCAGGTCGGTGCGAGATTCCACATTGTCGATGAATTTCGCATAGGTGTAGTTCGCTTTAAAAAGCAGTCCGAAGGAGTACTTCTTTTCGACACCAATATTGAGGCCGTGATATGTCGAGTTGCCGTAGGGATCGGCGATCGAATTCACATTGTTAAATTGAGGAAACGGCCGCAACGATTGCGCGATGGAAGGATTCGCCCGCACCAACGGTAGGTCTGAAGTTGGAACCTGATTGATGTTGACTGGGTTGGGAGAGGGAAGATGATGGCCAAACGATCCCAGATAGGCCACGTCCAGCAGCACGTTCTGTCCGAATTGCCGCTGCACGTCGAAGCTGACTTCTTCCATGTAGCCCGTGGGATGGTTGGCGGCAACGAAGGGAACGGTCGTATTCGGAGCCTGTCCTACCGGCACGGCCCCGAAGGATGGAGTCAGAGCCGGCGGGGAAACCGGCGGTAAGCCACCGGAAAGTTGAAACGCGGACGTTACACCACCCGACGAGACGAAATCTCCTGACGTGCCGAAGCCAAGAGCAAGAGCAATGGGCATGGGTTGGTCATATTCACCCATATAGAGCAAACCTCCGCCGGCGCGAACCACCCATTGGTCGCGCGGCTTCCAGGCCACACCGAGGCGTGGTCCGAAGTTGTGCGTCGCCCAGTTGTTGGCATACGTGCTGGCGCCAACCCGCCCGGCGAACGTTACTACGCCTGGCGTATTGGATACCGGGTTGATGATCGTCGGATTGAAACCATTCTGCTGCTGATGGAACTCGTGACGCGGTGTGTCGAGGTCGTAGCGCAGACCCAGATTCACCGTGAGGTTGGGTGTGACGCGGAAATCATCTTGTGCAAATCCGCCCCAGCTCTGCGCGCCGCTGTGCAAGTGGTTCTCGACCTGGATCTGTCCTTCATAAACCTGTCCGAGCAGTAGAGAGGCGATGCCATCCCCGCCCCTTCCCGGGCTGAGAGGATTGCTGGTGGTTTGACTATTGAATGCGAACGCGCCGCCGGGGTAGAGACCAAAGACGTCTCCGTCGATCGATGTGCGCCACGCGAAGCCGAACTTGAACTGATGGCGGCCACGCTGCCAGCTTATGTTGTCTTCGTACGAGTTGCTGATGACCGGTGTCTGGTAGCGCTCCTGCTCGCCCTGCAGGTAGCTGCCGTTGAGGTCATCGATGCCGGAGACACTGATGAGCGGCGCAAAGTTCTGCTTGACGCCGGAGATCGCCAGCTTCGCTCCGATGTGGTTTCCCGCGCCGATGCCATAGTCGAGGAATTGCCGCCACGTATACGTGAGCCTGAGTTCGTTAATCAGAGTGGGACGAAAATTGCGGGTCCAGGTGACCGACCCGCTGTACTGGTTGTCCTTGTAATAATCGGAGTAATTGTCGAGGAGACTGGGAAAAATCGACGCCGTCAGATAATGATCCTTTTGCCCAAGGAACCGGGCGAACAGGCGGTCGTTGTCGTTGAAGACGTGATCGATGCGTGCGACGTAGTCATCGACGCCGACCGTCGTCGGATCGCTGGCGCGAAACCGGTTCGTCCCCGGAACGTTGGGAGCAGGGTAGTAGGTGATCAGTTGCGCCCCGATCGCATCGAAGCGGTTTTGCGGAATGATGTTGCCGGGAAATGGCTGACCTGTCAGCGGATCATAAATGGTCGGGTCTCCCACGAAATTGCCCGAGGCCTCCGCCGTGGTCGGGACCTGGTTTGTTTCCGTCACGGACGAGACTTGGCGACGTCCTTCATAGTTGAAGAAGAAATGCGTTTTGTCTTTCCGGATCGGGCCTCCCAGGCTGGCGCCAAAAAGGTTGTAATGCAGCGGAGGGTTCGTCGTAGAAAAGTAAGGAACGGCTGCGAGATTGGATTCCCGGTAGTACTCGTAAGCAGACCCGTGGAACGAATTCGTTCCGGACTTCGTCGTCCACTGCACCACAGCCCCGCCGGTCCGGCCCAATTCGGCGGAGTAGTTGCTCTGCGCCACGGTGAAATCCTGCAGAGATTCGACCGGAGGATCGATGATCAGGCTGGGAGTACCGATCAACAGATTGACTGCAGTTCCTCCATCGATCAGATAGTTGGCGTTGTCGCCTCGCCCGCCAGCCGTAGAAAACGTCGCGCTCTCGCCTGACCCGGTTTGAACCACAAATCCGTTCAGGCCTTGCAGTTGAGCGGATCGTCGGTCCAACAGGGGCATGTTCGTGATGGTCTGGTTCTCGACGACGTGCGAGACGGCCGCCGTTTCGGTCTGCAGGAGCTGGACGCTAGCGTCAACGTCCACCGTCTGGGTGACGGAACCTATCGCCAGCGTAACGTCGACCGTGCTGATGCTGGCGGTCTCGACGACGATCCCCGTCTGCATCTGCGCCTGAAATCCTTCCTTTTCGACCTTCAGTTCATAATGGCCGGGAAACACCGTGGGAAAGGAGTAGTAGCCCTGGTCCGTAGAGAAAGACTCTCTGTGATCACCGGTTTCGGTGCGCGTAAGTGTGATTTTCGCGTTTGAAACCACTGCTTTGGAGATGTCGTGGATTTGTCCGGAAACCTGCGAGTCCTGAGCCTGTAAGCCGACGGTGATGCCCGCCAGAAAAATCAAAAACCAAAATACGCCCCAATTTCTTCATAAAGACCCCTTCGATGGAATACCGCTTCGGACACAACACTGCGGCGACGGTGGCAACACTGCCTCGCCGGGATTCAAACTTGTTTTTGAACGCTCGCGAACTCTATTGGCGTCAACACAGGCGCATGGAGTGCAACGAGCGGAAGCCGCACCGACGATCGCCACAACATCGAGCGGAGTTGGGCGGCGGGGGGAGGAGCGATTCTTCAACAGCAGATTGCATCAAGTTCCACATTGAGCTTGTACGATAAAAATAAATGTATAGTATGTCAAGTATAATAGTAGCCTTGCAATGTTAACTTTTGATGACAACCATCGGGTTCTTCAATCCGGCGACTCCGTTCGATGGGAATGGGCTTTAAATATGGGCTGTAAATGATGATTAGGGAAATCCGGAAAGTGATGGATTGCCCCTTATTGGGGAACGGAAGCAGACTCCATCACGCCGCCCACAGCAGTTGCGGCGCAGATTCGACGCAATCGTTGGCTTCGCGGATCGAACGGCGCCTCTTGCAGGAAAAGCGTGAACTCTTCGACAGCTTCCTTCCGCCGGGCCAAATTCATCAGAACATTCCCGCGGACTAGATGCACGTCTGGAAAATCCTTGGCCAGCTCACTTAAGACGGAGAGCACCAAGTCGAACTGGCCCTGTGCGTAGAGACTTTTGGCCATTTCCAGGTGGGCCTGCCATGAATCCGGTTGGAGCGCCAGAGCCTGGGTAGCCGCCTTCATCGCATTCTCAAAGTCCTTGAGCGAATTGTAAGCCATGGCCAGAGCCACGAACGCGTCACCGTCATAAGCATCGACTGACGTCGCGTGCGTGGCGTCCGCCAAGGCGGCGCTCGGATTCTTCTCCGCTAGGCGGATGAATGCCCTCATCGAAAATGCAGGGCCGCAGTTCGGATCGACCTGCAAAGCGCGCTCTAATTCGCGCTCGGCTTTTCCAGGCTGGCCCGGCTGAACTCTTTGTGCGCCGACTCGAGGTGTGACCACGCCTTGGGAGGTACTCGTATTCAGATGCCGACACCGTGTAGCGCGTGGAAGACACTGTCGCTGGATTGGAGTTTTGAGCCGCCCGACCCTGGGCGAATAGCCAGCAGCCGGAGAAGGACAAAAAGCAACCGATTGCGACTGCGAAACGAACACCTCTACTATCTTGATCGAGTTGCTTATTATATTGGCGATTGAGCTTTCGGGCGGCAAGCCACCCTGACGAAGCGCGCAGGGTTTGTCACCGCCCAGATGGCCTACACGTATTCAAAAGCGATGGGAGATGGGGGTGGCGCTGGAGATGCTTATAACGAAAATTCGGAACCGGAGTGCCCGTTTACTTGCCTGGTTAGTACTTCATTCAACCCTGTCAGTGTTACCGGCGGAAATGCCAATGGAATCGGGGGAACCCAGTCAGGTGATGTGGTGGAGTCCTGGCAGAAGTATGATTATGCCAAATTGAGCTTCGACGCGACGCACATTATCGCTGCCAGTTTTACGGTGGAGTCGCCCTGGGGCAAGAGCTTTAGGGGCTTCGAAGGCGCGGTGGTGAAAGGATGGTCTCTGAGTTCGATTGTGCACTACCAGAGCGGTTCTCCTTTCACCGCAACTGACACCGTAGCCTTGGGCGCATCCACTTCGGGCATCACGATCAATCGGCGAGCGAATTTTGTTGCCGGTCAGTCGATTCGATTTAGTGGCACATGCTCGAATGGCCACGCGATATGCTGGGTTAATCCAAACGCTTTTGCGCCCGAATCTCCTCTCGGTGCTGGCGATGCTCCCATCAACAACATCATCGGACCTGCCTTTTACCAGTGGGACCTATCGCTCCGAAAACTGTTCTATCTTCACTACAGGGAGGGGATGGCATTGCAGTTCCAAGCCGACGCATTTAACGCCTTCAACCAGACCAACTGGAATGCCCTCAGCGGATTTAGCGTTAATAACGTTGGCAGCAGCAGTTTTGGCCAGATCACGCAATCGTTTCCAGCGCGCGTTCTTCAATTCGGTGGGAAATTTACCTTCTGAAGCCATTGCATCCAGGTTCTGGGTTGTCGAGAAGGTTGAGGAATGCTTGGAACTCGCCCGTTCCTTTACTCCGTTAGGTCAGGTCCAGATGACTGCTCTGGAAGCAAAAGTAAAAACCTGTTGCCAAGCAGGCCCTTGTTCTTTCGGCTCAGGCCTCGCTGACGGTTCGGTTGCTTGACGGAGCCAACGTTGGACTTCGAGAATAGCGGTACTATTTCGAAGATCAGAATACGGGCGCCCTTCCGGCCCGTACCGCAACCGCGAGCTGCCATGAGGAGGAAGAGTGTCTTCAACGCGACGTGAGTTTCTCGATGCGCTTGCGCTTGGTGCGGCAGGACTCGCCATAGGAACTTCCGCGAGGAGCTACGCCCGCATCCTTGGATCCAACGATCGTCTGAACTTTGCTGTGATCGGCTTGAACGGACGTGGCTACGCACACTTGGCGTCGCTGAAGGCTAACATGAAGTCTGCGCGGATTTCTCACGTCTGCGACGTCGACAGCAATACTCTGCGCAAGTTCGCCTCAAACGTGGAACAGCACATGGGCGAAATGCCAAAAACAAACAAAGACTTCCGCCGGATTCTAGAGGCGAATGATCTGGATGCGATCACGATCGCGACTCCCGATCATTGGCATACGCCAATGGCGGTCGCCGGATTGCAGGCCGGCAAGCACGTCTACGTAGAAAAACCCTGCAGCCATAATCCTGCCGAAGGAGCTTTGCTCGTCGAGGCACAACGGAAATACGGCAGGCTCGTCCAGATGGGCAATCAACAGCGCTCCTCAGCGCATACGATCGAGGTTATCCAGAAGATTCGCGAGGGCGTGATTGGCCGTCCTTACCTGGCCAACGCCTGGTACTGCAATGTGCGGAAGTCGATTGGCATCGGCAAGGAAGCACCCGTGCCACCGCAATTGGATTGGGATTTGTGGCAGGGACCTGCGCCGCGGCGTCCCTATAAAGATAATGTGCAGCCGTACAACTGGCATTGGTTCAAGATTTACGGCACCGGTGAAGCGCTGAATAATGGCACGCACGAGGTTGATGTGTGCCGCTGGGCGCTGGGCGTAGGCTATCCCAAACGAGTGACGGCATCAGGCGGCCGATATCATTTCAGGGACGACTGGCAGTTTTACGACACTCTGGTCACCGGCTTTGAATATGAAGATGCGATGCTCACCTGGGACGGCAAGAGCTGCCAAGGGATGAAGTATTACGGTCGAGACCGCGGCTCGGCGATTCTGGGAACCAATGGAACCGTATTGGTCGATCGCGATGGCTACGAGATTTACGATCTCAAAGGGAAGAAGATAAGCGACTTCAAGGCGGGAACCCGAACCTCGTCGATGGATCTGGTTGGCAGCGATTCTATGACCGACGCGCATTTCACCAACTTCATTGCAGGAATTCGCAGCGGCGAAAAACTCCACGCTCCCGTGTCGGAAGGCAACATCGCTGTGACTATGCTGCAGCTTTCCAATATTGCATGGGAAGTGACTCACGAGCTGAATCTCGACACGAAGGATGGGCACATTCAGGAGGATCGCGAAGGCATAAAACTCTGGGATCGTGAATACGAAACTGGCTGGGCACCACATCTCTAGGATTCAGGCGGCTGGCTCCTATGAAGAATATCTCGCGTCGCGACTTTCTGCGAACCACGGTCACTGCTGCTGGCGCGCTGACGGCCTCACGCAGCGTGGCAGCATTCGTGGAACAAAAACCAGCGACATCTGAACCACCGACGATCCAGTTGGGGATGGCTAGCTACACATTTCGTAACTTCAGCCGCGCCCAATTGATCGGATTCATGAAGCAACTCAACGTTGTCGATCTGAATGCAAAGGATGTCGGCGATCATCTTCCCGCAGACGAGCGTGGAGAAGCCGACGCCCTTCAGAACTACTCTGCGGCAGGCATCCACCTGCATGCGGCGGGAGTGATTTCTTTAACCAAAGATGAAGATGCCGATATCCGGGCTAAGTTCGAATACGCCAAGCGAGCCCGGATCCCCGTCATCGTCGGCGGTGATCCGTCGCCCGAGACCCTGCCGCGAATCGAAAGGTTTGTGAAGGAATACGACATCCGCGTCGCCATCCACAATCATGGACCGGAAGACCGGATCTGGCACTCGCCGCTGGATGTGTTGAAAGCAGTAAAGAGCCTGGATCCCCGTATAGGTTGCTGCATCGATGTCGGGCATACGGTTCGCGCGGGTACCGACGTAGTGCAGGCCATTCACGAGGCGGGCACGAGGCTGTACAACATGCACATGAAGGACCTGACGAACTTTCAGGATAAACAAAGCCAGGTAGCGGTGGGAGACGGCAAGATGCCGGTGCGCAAGATTTTTGAAGCTCTAATCACGGAAAAATACTCGGGCTTCGTCGATTTAGAGTATGAGGTTCATCCCGATGACCCCATGCCGGGAGTCGTCCGCAGCTGTACCTTCATGCGAGAAGCGCTGGCCGATATGGAGCGTAACCGCAGAGCGGGCTGAAGTAGACTGCATTTTGTCCTCTGGAGTGTTCGGGCGGACTAACTACACCGTTCGACTTCTCACTTTCGTTTGCGAAAAATATTTTGAAGGAGCGATCGACGAAATCAAGGAATACAGCATCGCTGTGCAAGCGCTCGGGCGCCCGGAATCGTTTGACCCGCAAGTAGATACGATCGTTCGGGTCACCGCTCATGCTTTACGAAAAAAGATCGAGGACTATTACGCGAGCGGTGGCGCGGAACACGCCGTTCGTATTTGCCTTCCTCCAGGCCACTACGTTCCCAAGTTCATTCACGCCAGTGATTTGACCGCCACGGGTGATGCAAAGTTCGACGCTGACCCCCTCACTCAGTCGCTCAACAAGGTTCTCGATAAAGCGAAGGGCCAAGCCCACAATCACCAAGTGAGCCCTGCTCCGCCGCGGCAGGAGTCAAAACCTGACAAAGGCCCAAAACTTGGCCATAGCCCCCGGTCTGGGATCATGTTCTCGGCATCGTTCGAATTCTGGCGGCGGCCATTTCGGTGATCTCTGTATTTGTAGTGTCGAGTTATGTCTGGAAGAAGTCGAAGGAGCGGAGCGACAATCAAAGCCTTACCCGGCCTCAACTCACCGGTGCGGCTCGGGCTACACTTCCGCCAACGTTTTTCGCATGATGGCCGGTGCTTCCGCTCCTTACACAGATCACGATGGCTTCAACTGGTTTCCTGATCAGTCGTGCTCGGGTGGAAGCACTTTCTCCGTTCCCGGTCACACAATTCAAGGAACCGAGGACGCCCCGCTTTTTTCCAGCGGGCGACGAGGTATATTTCATTGCAACTATCGAGTCCCGCCAGGAATTTACGAGGTCCATCTTTTGTTCGCTGAAACGTCGGGGCTTCAGGAAAACAGTCGTAATGTGGGGTTCTCGATTAACGGAGGACTGTCTTACAACTTGGACGTAGTGGACGATGCCGGCGGAGATGACATTGCAGCCACGAAAGTTTTCGCCGATGTGGCGCCCACAAGCGACGGAACAATTCGGCTGGACTTCACTACTCCTGAGGCATTTGTAAACGCGATCGAGGTTCTCCGGGGTACTCCGCATGGAATGCTTCCGGTTAGGATCGTCGTCGGGCACTCTAGTTATCGCGACTCGAAGGGCAATGTTTGGAGATCGGACCGATACTTTTTTGGCGGTCGCCTTAGCAGTTTCGGCGGCGATTTATTAACAGTCCCCGATGGTGGTCTTTATGCCTGGCATCGTTTTGGGCGTTTCCATTACGTTGTGCCAGTTGTGCCCGCCGGCAAATACACATTGAGACTGTATTTTAAGGAGCATTGGTTCGGTGTCCAGAATGGCGGAATTGGTGGGGTCGGTAGCCGCGTCTTCGATGTCTACTGCAACGGGTCGACGTTATTGAGAAACTTCGATATTTTCCGGGAAGCTGGTTCTCGGCCATTGGTCAAGTCTTTCCAGCACATTGAACCCACCGCTCAAGGAAAGATCGAAATCTACTTCACTCCGGTTGTCAACTACCCGTCCGTAAGCGCGATCGAAGTGCTCCCCGAATAAAAAGGCTGAACCCTCTGCCTAACGACATTAGCAGAGCAATTTAAAGGGCGTCGTCAATAAGCTGGAATGAAAATCTCCCTACGATCAGAGCGAGCACCATCTACGTCTTGCTAGACCCCGGGGAAACGGGCGGAAAGCAGATTTCCCAACAGGGCATCCTATCCCGCTCGCCAGGTCGTAGCTGATACGTGGTTGGCAGACCCAGACTTTTCTCGTGAGCCAGTGCGTCGTAGGATAGTTCGAGATATAAGATCGTCTCCTGCATCAGCCCACTCACACATTGGCCGAGAGACATGGTGGTTAATGGCGAATCGGACGGCGGCAGCGAGCAGGCTTTCGTCAAAGTGTGAGCTTCTGTTCATTCCCCGAATTGTCATCGGAGTCGAGATTCAAGGTCGTCATTTTGAGCCGCGTTCCACCTTTCGGAATTGGCCAGCAACGAACTCGGGGAGTATCTGTTCCAGCTTTTGTGAGAGCCACGCCTGTAGCTCGGACTTGTGCTCGTCCGAAACGGACACGAAGCGGACTCCCAGATGGCCCGTTTTCGACCAGCAGATTGTCGATTCCGCCAACACCGGTTTGTCGTGATCCGGCAGAGTGAACTGAACCCGCACGCTTTCGCCGGGAACGAGCGGAATGTGCGTACTCAGAGCCATTCCCCCTCCGCTAATATTTACGCTGTTGCAGCGAACTTTCTGCCTGCTCTGCCTCTGGATAATGACGGGAATGGAAACCGGATAACGGAAATAACGCCGCCGCTCTCTCAGGATCAACCCATATGCGGGCTTTAGTGTTTTGTGGATTGACTCTGCAGAAAGTGGTCTCTCGACGAGAAACTGCGACTTCCTCCGGAGGAATGTTGTGACTTCCCCATCATTGTCACTGATGGCAAAGGTCACCGCTGTCCTGTTCGAAGCGGAAAGATGAACCTCGTCCAATATCATTCCAGACTGTTCTCCTAGTTGGAGATCAACGATGACGGCCTCAAACTTTCGGCGGTTCAATAGGCCCACCGCCGCTGGCACTTCTCCACACACATCAGACGAAATAGACAACTCCTGCAAGGCGTGACTGAATTGTTGAATTGCCGCTGGATCAGTGGATACCAAAAGTGCAAGTCCCATTGCCATAATGAAAAGCGCTCCTTATAAGGTTTGCTGTCATGATTGCACCCCGCTCGCTTGCGCTGTCTGCAGTTCAAGACGGTCGCCACGCAGCTTGTCGGCAACTCTATCCACAGCTAGGGGCTTGCTGAAGTAGTAGCCTTGAATCTCGTCACACTGCTGTGCCCGCAGGAATTTCAGTTGCGCTTCGTTTTCGACCCCTTCGGCAATCACCTTGAGATTCAGACTTTTCGCCATGCTGATGATTGCGGTTGTGATCGCTGCGTCATCAGGATTGGTGGCGACATCTTGGATAAACGTGCGGTCGATTTTGAATTTGTCGGCGCGGAACTGTCTCAAATAGCTGAAGCTGGAATAGCCAGTCCCGAAGTCGTCAATTGCTAGGGTCAGCCCGATGGACTTCAACTCCTGAACAACCGATAACATGACGTCTGCATTGGTCAGGAGTATGCTTTCTGTCAGCTCCAGTTCGAGGTACCGCGGGGCGAGGCTGGTCTCACGGAGCACTGTTCTGACGAGTTCGCAGAAGCTCTCTTGACGAAACTGAATCGCCGACACATTCACGGCTATCGTCGCCGCCGGAAGACCATCTTCTTGCCACTTCCGGGCTTGAGAGCAGGCTGTCCTGAGCACCCATTCGCCAATCGGCACAATCAGACCGCTGTTCTCGGCAATCCGTATGAACTTATCAGGTGGCACAAGACCTAACTCTGGGTGCTGCCAACGAAGCAGCGCCTCCAACCCAGTGATCTTTCCCGTGGGAATATCCATCTGCGGCTGGTACACGAGAAAAAACTCTCTTTTGTCGAGTGCCAGTCGCAAGCTGTTCTCTAAGGTCAATCGCTCTACGACCTGAGCATTCATGTCCTCGGTGAAGAAGCGAAAGGCGTTACGTCCGCTTTCTTTGGCGCTATACATGGCTGCATCGGCGTTCTTAATCAGCGTTTCGCCCTCTGCCCCGTGTTCGGGGAAGATGCTGATACCCACGCTGCAACGAACATTGAGTGAGTGCCCTTGGATGACAAATTCAGGGGTTATTGCATCCATGAGTCGTTCAGCCGCGACGGCTGCGTCCGGGATGGCTTTTACGCTGTTTAGCACGATGAGGAATTCGTCTCCCCCGACCCGAGCTACGGTGTCCTGTTCTCGCGCCCATCCCTTAAGTCGTTCTGCAACGCCTTGCAGAAGAAGATCGCCGACCGAGTGCCCGAGCGAGTCGTTGATGTTCTTGAACCCATCGAGATCAAGGAACAAAAGCGCAACCTTCTCCTTCCTCCTACGAGCGCCAGCGAGTGCCTTGACCATGCGATCCTGAAGAAGAGTCCGATTGGGCAATCCCGTAAGGCCATCGTAGTAGGCCAAGAATTGAACTCGTTCCTCGGCAAGTTTGCGGGTTGTGATGTCGCGAAAGTACCAAATTCTGCCCCAATAGCGGCTCTGCGAATCGACGAGAGGCGCAGAGTATCGGTCGAAGACCTTTCCATTCTTCAATCTGAACTCATCTCTGCTTTTTTCAGTCGGATGGCTATAGAGATATTTGACCCTCTCGATGAAAGCGTCCGGGGCCTCGATTGCAGCCATCACGTGCTTGAGCACGCTACGGTCGTCTCGCGTGGCCAGCAGTTCGTCCGGTATTTCGAAATGGAGGCCAAATTGCTTGTTTGCCAGAATGATGCGATCGTCATCGTTGACCACTAGGATTCCGTCGAGCGTAGTCTCAGATTGGGCCTCCAGCAGGGCAGTCTTGAACAGCAGCGTCTCCTCAGCGTGCTGGCGCTCAGTGATGTCTTGCTTTATGGCAATGAAGTAGGTATCGGTTGTGTTGCCACCCTGCGGTATCACAGGCGTGATCGTCATCTCCTCGGTGTAGGTCGATCCGTCTTTCCGCCTATTGACAATCTCGCCTTTCCAAACGTTGCCTAACGAAATAGTGGACCAGAGCGTGGCATAGTAACTTTCGGGTTGGTCTCCGGATTTCAACATGCGAGGATTCTTGCCCACTAGCTCTTCTTTGCTGTAGCCAGTCATCGTCGTAAACGATTCGTTCACCCAGACGATTGTTCCTTGTCGGTCAGTGATGACGATTCCGTTTGCAGCAGCTTCTAGTGCGGCCGCCTGCAAATTTAGACGCTTGACTGCTTCAGTGAATTCGGCAGTACGTTCCCTCACTCTTTCGTCGAGAGTTGCATTGAGCTTGCTAATTTCGATCTGTGCGTCAGTTCGTGCGGCCAAGTCGCTGTGCACCGCTCGTGTCGTGAATATCGCGACTACGATAGCTAGGACTACTGCCAGCCCAATCAGGAACGAAGCAAGGCGACGGGACTTGGCGTAGTCAACCTGAGCTTGTTTGACAGCCCCATCGAACTCGTCCTTCTGAAACTCCACGAACTTGTCCCAAGCAGCATGATATTTAAGTAGGGCCGGTAGTGTTTCATTGACCATGACGGCTTCCGCCGCGTCGTGTTTCCGTTCATCGACAAGCAAATGGACAGCTCGTTTGTAGCTGTCCACATACGGTTCCCGCGTCCTTTTCACCTCGAATAGCAGGTCCTTTTCTTTTTCGGTCTCACAGCGTCGTTCACTCTCCTCTATGAGTCCCGTGATCTCCTTGCTATTGGCGAGACGGGTTGCCAACAACGTCTTACCGAATCCCCTGTTCTCCACGAGAACAATTTCCATCGCGATGCGGCTGTTCTCATTGGAGATCATCAATGCTCTTCGTGCCAACTGCAGGTTGGCTGACTGCCTGCCCATGACGTCGCCCAGGGTCTTGTCGATGGTTTGCATCCTGCGAAGCCCTAGCTGCCCGACACCGAGCAAAATGGCAATCAGCGCAGCAAATGCGATGCTTAATCGGAGTCCTATGGGTTTGATGGTCAACGTGAACTCCTCAGTGGAGGTCGCTTTCGCACGGGTCGAGATGTGAGAAGAAAGCGGGGCTGCCCAGCGTGGGGCTTGGGCGGCATTCGATCTCAACACCCAGTGCAGGTTGGTGGCCAATCTCAAACGGCAGCTAGGTTACTGATTCAACTGGTTCTCTTGAAAGTTGCGAGGAATCGAGCAGAAGGCACTGTTCTTGGCATGGACAGCATTCCGGTTTATGGACATTCTGGTTGCACCTGTGCCTCGCGCCTCAGAGATCGGACAGGAACACCTTGAGGGCGGGTTACCGGCACCAGCGCCGAGCACGGGCACTTGCTGACAGGTTGCCCCGCATAAAGTTGAGGGCTGTGTTATCTACACCGACTCAGTTAATGGGAACGGCTTTAGTTGTTACCACTCCCGTTTCCGCCGCCATTGCCGTTCCCATTCCCATTGTTGCCATTGCCGTTTCCGCCGCCGTTGCCGTTTCCGGTTCCCCCGTTGCCGTTTCCGTTGCCATTGCTACCACTGCCGCTTCCGCCGCCATTCCCGTTCCCGTTTCCATTGTTGCCGTCGCCGTTTCCGCCGCCACTTCCGCTGCCACTTCCGCTGCCACTTCCGCCAGCGGCCGCCAATGGCGATAAGCCTTGACAAGTGCTTTCGCTGCCAGCCAGTGTCCCGGTGCCGTCGGAGCGGATTACACCGTCCTCCGAGGTACAGAAACTGTTGATTCCGGTGTGATTGAGGCTGACGGGGACGGCCGTCGCGTAATACTTGGTTGCCGGCGTTCCGCCAGAGGAACTGGCGGCGAAGTTGTATCCGCTCTTGGTTCCTCCGCCAGTAATCCATCGATCAGGCAGGGGGTGGTGGCATCCGGATGGCAGGGTGTTGAACCAAGCACGCCCAGGCTTGCGGGAAAACCCTGCGACGGCCAGCCGATACTGAAAATGACCATCGCCGAGTTGATCGTGCGCAGCGAACTGACGGCGGAGGCCTCGTTGGCGGAGATTCGCGCCCGCATGAGGTTGGGGATTGAAATTGCCGCCAGGATCAGGATGATGCCAACCGCAATCATCAACTCAATGAGAGAAAAGCCTTTCTGCTTATACGCAGGAAATGCCGTCCACTTCGTGTTCTGTGCCGACCGCAACGTGACGGTTTGACGCATGTTTTCTCGAGTCTTTCTAAGGATTTTCTTAAGTTTCACACCGGGAATGTGTTGCGGGCTGTGATGCTGGACACGTCGATGGACTCTTTGGTAATCACTCGCGGTTACCGAGATGCATACGCGCGTGCACCATTCGATGTCGATGCCACAGGAGTTGTCGCAGATCCCGATTGCCCCAGCTCGGCACCCAGATCGTCGGAAAATCGTCCTTCAGCAACAAGCTCAGAATATGCTGCGCATCTTGTCGATCCGTTCTTTGTTTACGCCCGCATTTGCGGCGTATCTCGATGCACTGGTTCTTGGAGCTGCTGGAAGAGTTAGGCATCGAGTGCCGGGTAGGACATCCGGCCAAGATCCGTGCAGCCGAGACCCGCAAACAAAAACATGATCGGAGGGATGCGGAAGTGATCCTGGATTTGTTCCTGATGAAGGACCGTTTCCCCGACATTTGGATGCCATCGAGCGAACAACGGGATCTGCGAACCTTATTGCGCGACCGTCATCAATGAATGAAGATGCGAGCGCGATTGCAGCACACATTAGCGTCTGTCGGCTGATGAAAGAGGCGAGCGAACCCCCGAATCCTCCCGTTCCAACGCCCGCCAGTGAATTCGCGGAACAAGCCGGAGCCGGGCAATGGCTCCTCAACATATACGAACGCCAACCTTCAGGAGTGGAGTGTCACAAAAATCTCCGACGCGAAGCGTCGTCCTATCTTGAAACTGGGGTCTCGTGACATCCAATGTCTCAGGGGGGCCTACCGGCTGCAGCGCTGCTATTTCTTACCCACAAATGAGGCGCATGCAATCACAACGACGTGTAACTGTAGTCACAGACGATCATCTGCATCCGACTTAATATCGCGGTGATCGTTCCTCTGGTTGCCCACAAGACGGGGACCGGAGGTATGTCGCCCCTCCCTAGCGTTGCTACTGCGCCTCAAATGGCTGAGCCCAGCGTTACAGGCAGGTAGGAAAAAGCGATCAACCGCTAACCACTTCTCCCCTCGGTTGCTCAAACATAGATTTTCAATCCGAGATCGCAATACGATCCGCTCGGCCAATATTCCGGGAAACCACAAAGTGTGACCTAGAGGGCGAAGCTATGGCCAGTTTGTTGCAACGGAGGGAAAGCTCGGAGCCTCGGCCCATCACTCCAGCTCCCGTGCGGTGGTACGCGGTGCAAACTAAGGCGCGACACGAAAAGATGGTTGGGCATCGGCTGCAGGAACGCGCAGTCGACACATTTTTGCCTTTGACGATGGAAGTTCACCGCTGGAGTGATCGCAAGAAAATCGTCGAAGTACCCCTGTTTGGATGCTACCTGTTCGCCAGCATCGGGACTGGCATTCAGGATAGGCTGCGCGTGCTTCGCGTGGAGGGCGTTCTGGGTTTAGTTGGCGCCGGCGGTGAGGGAACTCCAATTCCCGACGAGCAAATCGAGGCCGTCCGAAGGGTAGTCGAAGAGCGCATGTGCTGGCAGTCGCATCCATTCCTCAAAGTCGGACAACGGGTCCGAATTCGCAATGGCGCTCTGGACGGCATAGAGGGTGTCCTAATCTCGCATAACGGCGATCGCACGCTAGTCATCAGCATCGATGCCATCCAGCGGTCGCTAGCAGTTCGGGTGGAAGGCTACGAAGTCGAAGCCGCTTGAAGTTACTTGCAGGAGAACAGTCGGATTGTCCTCGTAGTGTTTCATGCACTGCATCGCGAAACGCAGCGGCTTCCAAGGCGAGGGTTCGGGCAGGAAATAATCAGCGCCTGTAAGAGGTCTTCGGCCAAGGAACAGCTATGAAAACAATCTGTGGCGTCTTCCCGATCAGATGTCTAATCGTTGCCTCGATATGCTTAACCCTGGCACCTGCGCTGCGAGGCCAGAGCGCGCCCTCTGATGCACGCTCGCCGAGGCTCGAAGCGGCGTTGCTTGCCGCGTCGAAACCTCACGACGGCACCTTCGTAATTGGCAACGACGACATGTTATCCATCAACGTGTGGAAAGAGCCGGACATCTCCCGGTCCATTCCGGTTCGATCAGACGGAAGGATCTCTCTACCGCTGGTCGGTGAAGTGCAAGCGGCCGGAAAGACTCCTGCGAAACTCGAAGCTGAGATTGCAGACAAGCTTAAAACCTTCATTGCTGAACCGGATGTTACGGTCATGGTGCAGCAGATCAACAGCCAGAAATTTAATATTCTCGGGCAAGTAATGAAGCCGGGATCCTATGTAATTGCGAATTCTCCCACCGTCCTGGATGCGATTGCGCTCGCCGGTGGCTTCCGCGACTTCGCGAAACAGAAATCGATTTACGTGCTGCGGCAGAACTCAGACGGGAGCCAGTCACGCCTGCCGTTTAACTACAAAGAAGTTATTAAAGGCGCAAACCCCGTGCAGAACGTAAAACTCCAGGCACGAGACACCATCGTCGTACCGTGAGTAGCATCTTGAAGCACTCCAAGCCAAAACGCGTGTTTCTGGGAATGATCCTTCTGACCACTGTGCCACTGTGGCCACAGACAACCGCCGAGGGCAGCGTCGGCGATGCTGGCCACACAAGGAGCGCTGAAGACCGCATGCTCACGCCCCCGCCGGTGAGCGGGTCCGCTTATCCGGTCTCCCTCGGCTCTGACGAGCGCGCGAATCTCTTACGCTACGGCGTTGCCTTGAGCAGTGGCTATAGTGACAACGTGCTGCTATCGGCGACCGGGCATCCGGTCAGCGACATCAATTATTCTGTCTGGCCGACGATCGGTCTCGACAAGACTACTACTCGGCTCCATTGGGATTCGACCTACGCGCCTGGATTCACCTTCTATCAACACACCAGCGCGAGGAATGAATCGGATCACAATGCTGTCTTTAACTTTCAATATCGAGTCAGCCCGCACGTGACATTCAGCGCGCATGACACTTTCTCGAAGAGTTCCAGCGTATTCAACCAGCTTAACCTGGCAGCGGGGTCTGTCTTCGGCGGAGCGCAGGAACCGAATGGGTCGGTGATCGCGCCGATTGCCAACCGGCTTGGCAACTTCGGCAATGTTGGGATCACGTACCAATACGGTGCCGACGACATGATCGGCGCAGGCGGCATGTTCAACGACCTCCACTTTCCGGACAAGACCCAGGTGACCGGACTATGGGATTCAAGTTCACGGGTGGGCTCGGCCTTCTATACACATCGTGTCTCCCATCAGACCTACGTCGGCGCAATCTATCAGTACGGGCGCCTGATGTCGTATCCAGACGGTGTAGATGCCGAAACCAAGACACAGTCTGTTTTCCTCTTTTATACGGTTTATCCGAACCGGAGATTGTCCTTGTCGTTTTTCGGCGGTCCGCAGCTCGCGGACACCGTGCAAGCGGCTGTTCCTTCGCTAGGACTCCTGGCACTTTCCGAGCGCAGTTGGTCACCAGCCGGAGGAGGCAGCTTGGATTGTGAAAGTCATTTCATCAGCGCAGCCCTGAGTTATGCACACACGGTGAGCGAAGGTGGTGGCTTGATCGGTGCTGTGCGGCTGGACAAAGCCGATACCGCGCTCAGGCTCCAGTTCACGCGAGTGCTCAGCGCATCCATCTCGGGATTCTATGGGAACAATAAGGTTATCGGTTACTCGGAAGCGGCGACGAACGGCCATACCATATCGGGGACGGCGGCACTGCAGCGCCAGATCGGCGAGCACGTCAGCGTGCAACTCGGTTACACGCGGCTCTACCAGAACTACAACATCCCGGTGATCGCCGGGGATCCTTATACCAATCGCGAATTTGTCTCGTTCTCCTACACCTTCGCGAGAGCTCTTGGAAGATGGCTTTATGGCAGATGAGCTGAACCAAAAAGAATCAGAAACACTCGACGTACAGCACTATCTCGCTCTGGCCCGGCGACGTCACATGCACTTCCTGATCCCGCTGTTTCTGGGATGGCTAGCGGTTTGGGGAGCTAGCTGGGTTCTGCCGCCACGCTATCGTTCGGGCACGCTAATTCTGGTGGAACAGCCGTCGATGCCCAAGGATTACGTCACTCCGAACGTATCCGATAACTTGCAGGAGAGACTGCAAAGCATCACTCAGCAGATTCTCAGCCGTACCCGGTTGCTGCACATCATCGAGGACAAGCATCTTTACGCCACTTCTGGTTCCCGCCTCACACCCGACGAGCAAGTAGAGCGCATGCGGAAAGACATTGAGATTGAGCTCGTGCGGGATCCGCAAAGCCGCGTGAATGCTTTCAACGTCTACTATTCTTCTCGAGATCAGCATGTGGCTCAGCAGGTTACTAGCGAACTTACCGATCTGTTCATCAACGAGAACCTTGAGTTTCGTCAGCGACAGTCAGAAGACACTACGAAATTCCTGGAGCGCCAATTAGAAACGGCACGCCAGAGTCTGTCCGAGCAAGAAGAGAAGATTCGCGAATTCAAAGGGCTCCACGTGGGCGAGCTGCCCACCCAGGTGGAGAGTAACCTCCAGATTCTGAGCGGCTTGCAATCGCAGTTGCGGACGGAGGAAGATGCACTCAACACAGCCAAGCAGCAGCGCGTGTATCTGCAGTCCTTGGTCGACCAATACCGCAGCCTGAAGGGTGTTTCGCCGGCTGGGGACGGCGCCCCGGTCGGTTTGTTGGCCGTTGACCAGGAGTTGGATCGCCTCAGAGCGCAATTGGCCGATCTCAGCTCTCACTATACGGAGAAGCATCCCGACGTCCGCAAGCTTAAAGATCAGATCGCGAAAATGCAACGCAGGCGCGATCAACTTGTCGCCGATGCGCAAGCTGGTGGAAGCACGCCGTCATCCGATGGAACGGCACAACCTACTATGCTTGCCCAATTGCAGGGCCAGTTGCAGTCGAATCAGGTCGAGATTACAAACCGCGAGCATGCCATTGTTGAGTTGAAGGCAAAAGTGAATGAGTATCAGGCTCGTCTGAATCTGGAACCCGTGCGCGAACAACAGCTGGCGGACTTGACGCGTGGCTACGAACAGTCAAAATCCAACTACGATGAATTGCTAAAGAAGAAGAACGAGTCGGCGATGGCCACCAGTATGGAGCTGCTGCAACAGGGAGAACGGTTCCGCGTCGTCGATGCGCCGAGCTTACCGACCAAGCCCGACTTCCCAAACCGGCTGAAGTTCTGCGGCATCGGGCTGGGAATTGGACTCGCCCTGGGCGTGCTAGTGGCAGGAGCCTTTGAGATGGCCGATGACCGGCTCCACAGCGAAAAGGAGATAACGAGCCTGCTTCCCATAGCTGTGATCTGCGAAATCCCGGTCATCGCAACCCCTGCTGACGCGCGCTTTCGACCTGACAGAGGCTGGCGAATTTGGGTTGCGGCCGCGATCGTGATCGCGGTGATCGCTGCTGGATCGGTGTTCAGTTACCTGCGCGGTTGAGTTAGAGATCGATGTATAAGAACTTCTACCATCTGAAGCGTAATCCGTTCGAGATCACGCCCGATCCGTCTTTTCTTTTCGCCACCAGAAGACATAACGAGGCGCTAGCCTCTCTTTACTATGGCGTGCGCCGGCGCAAAGGCTTTGTGGTTCTGACGGGTGAGGTCGGTACGGGGAAGACCCTGCTGGTCCGCTGCCTACTTGCATTGTTGAATCAGGCCAAGGTGGCGTATGCGTATGTATTTAACCCACGCTTGAGCCCGACGGAATTTATGAAATACATCGCGGGAGACTTTCGCCTTCCCGCCGCTGGGAAGACTAAGAGTGAACTGCTCCTCAGCTTGGGAACATACTTGATCGGACGCCACCGGAATAATCTCACGACAGTTCTAGTGGTGGACGAAGCGCATTACCTTTCTGCCGAACTACTGGAAGAGATCCGGCTTTTGACAAACCTGGAGACATCAGAAGCAAAGTTGTTGCAGATCCTGTTGGTGGGACAGCCGGAACTCGACGAGAAATTGGACTCGACAGACCTGCGACAACTCAAACAGCGAATCGCGCTGCGCTCGCACCTTAACCCCCTCAGTTTGGAAGAGACAGCTGGCTACATTCATCGCCGACTACAAATCGCCGGATACCCAACGCCTTCGGAGTTGCTGCCGATGGAAACCGTCGTCGAGGTGCACCAGCAGTCGCGAGGATACCCTCGCCTGATCAACACGTTGTGTGAAAACGCACTTATTTCCGGATACGGCAGCCAGTCGCACATCATCACACCCGAAATGATCACGGAGATTGCTGCAGACTTCCGCTTGAATGTGGTACGCCCTTCAACGGCTGCCAAGGCTGAGCAAGACGGGCATGCAACTGAAGTCGAGACAGCAGCAAGGACAATGCTGGAACTCTATGCATCCTTGCGGAGGGTCCAGGATCTTGAACCTGATCTAAGAATGACCGTTGCCGCAGGAGCCGGGAAACATGAGCCGCATATTTGACGCGCTTCAAAGATCGGGAGTGGAACAAACCGGGGTTGAGTATCCTGACACTGTATCCGTGGCAACGCAGGTCTTCGAGATGCCAGCGAAGGAAGAAGTGGCTCCTTCGAGTTCTCTGCCAGCATTCCCGTCGGTAGAACTTTCCCTCGTAGCGTCTAGCCGCCTCGTGGTCCTCACCGAACCCGAGACCCTTGCTGCAGAGAAGTTTCGTTTCCTGGGCGTGCGAATGCGTCAACTGCACCAGACCCGGACCGTCAAGAAAGTGCTGGTGACCAGCACAATCGCAGAGGAAGGCAAGAGCCTGGTGTCGGCAAATCTGGCTGCAGTTTTGGCGAGCAGAAAGAGACACAGAGTTCTGCTGATTGAGGGCGATCTTAGGCGTCCTGTGCTTGCAGACAAGTTCGGCTTAGGCAAACTGAACGGCCTTGCAGAATGGCTGCAAGGCGAGTCTGAGGGTGTGACCAATATTTACCACCTCAAAGAGGCGGATTTCTGGCTCATGCCTGCCGGCAATCCGCCTACGAACCCCCTGGAATTGATGCAGTCCGGACGGCTTTCCAACATGATGGGCCAGGTGACGAACCTATTTGACTGGATCATCGTAGACTCCCCTCCCCTCCTTCCCCTTGCCGATACCTCAGTTTGGACCCGCCTCACAGATGGTGCCCTGTTGGTAGTGCGTGAAGGCACCACCGAAAAGGGTCCACTGAGGCGAGCCCTTGAGATGTTGAAAAAGGCCGACCTGTTCGGCGTCGTACTGAACGGGTCATCCAACGGAAACCAGCGCAACTACTATCAGCGATACGCATCCGCGCGAAGCAATGCGAAGTCGTAGTTCCATCACCTGAACTCAACCTCGGTCCTTCCCCAATGCCGCAGCTTGCAAGTCAATAGGTACTGGATTTCCTTACCGTACTTACAGCCAGGAGAAGAAGTCGTGAATATGCGGCGCTCGCTAGATGACGCAGAACTTGGCCTGTTGGCCACAGACGCTGAACCGGTAGGCTCTCACACTATTTTGAGTGAGGACGCTTTCCGTAGGATGATCGCTTCGGAACGAAAGAGAACCGAACGATCTCACAACCCATTTTTGGTGATGTTGCTGGATTTGGGCGAAGAGAAGTTGACCAACGGATCCACGGGCACCCTCGGAAAGATCCTGGACGTACTCGCCCTTTCGACCAGAGAGACGGATGCGGTGGGCTGGTATAAGGACGGCCTCGTCGTCGGCGTGACGTTCACCGAACTTTACGTGGAAGAGAAAAGGAACATTCTAAATACGATGCTCACCCGAGTGAGCAATAGTCTCCAGGACAATCTGAGCTTTGAACAGTTCAACCGGGTCAGCATCTCCTTTCACTGGTTTCCCGAAGAGTGGGGACACGGTGTGCCCAAGCAGCCTAGCAATCCGGTTTTCTATCCTGATTTGCGGACCCACAGAAACGGGAACGACCTTTCGGGTCGGATCAAAAGGGTCATGGACATCGTGGGCAGCGTGCTAGCCCTCATTGTATTTTCCCCCTTATTTCTGGCAATTGTCGCAGCGATCAAATTGAATTCCAAGGGCCCGGTGATTTTTCGCCAGCAACGGCTGGGGCAATTCGGAAAAAGCTTTACCTTTCTCAAATTCCGCTCTATGTACGTGAACAACAACCCGAGCATTCACGAAGAGTTCATGAAACACCTGATCCATGGAGAATACAAAGATAAAGATAAGGATCAAAACGACGGAAAAACTGTTTACAAGATGAAGGATGATCCGCGCATCACTAAGGTGGGCCACTTCCTCCGGCACACCAGCCTTGACGAACTCCCGCAGTTCATCAACGTGCTGAAAGGTGACATGTCCTTGGTCGGACCACGACCGCCGCTCGCATATGAGTGCCAGCAGTACGACTTGTGGCATCGCCGACGCGTGCTCGAAGTAAAACCCGGGATCACAGGCCTTTGGCAAGTCAACGGGCGCAGCCGCGTGCGGTTCGACGACATGGTGCGTCTGGACCTTCGATACGTTCGGAAGTGCTCGCTCTGGCTCGACGTACGGATCCTTCTACAGACTCCGAAGGCTGTGTTTTTTGGAAATGACGCATTCTAACTCCTCTCGCCCTGCGTGAAATTCTCGACTCGGCAAATCCCTCCCCTCCACGTTTGCAAAGACGCTCTGGCACACTGATCGAACTCAGGAGACTGACAGGAAATGGCGACGATTACTCGAAGTGTGGTCGAATCTCCTCCGCTAGTCGAACCGCTTCTAGAAGGACGGACACCAGCGCTCATCCGTACGGGGCGTGTTACCGAACCGGAACTCAGAGGGAAGACGATCTGGATAGATCTCGATAATTCGCCACATGTTCCATTCTTTCTTCCAATAATGGAGGAACTCAAGCGTCGAGGTGCACAGATCCTGCTCACCGCTCGTAACACCTATCAAGTCTGCGACCTGACGGATTACTTTCATCTCGATTGCAGAGTGATCGGCCGTCACTACGGCAGAAATAAGCTGATGAAGGTGTTGGGGAACGCCCTGCGGGCGTGTCAGCTGACACCTTTAGCGGCCCGATGGAAGCCCGATTTGGCGGTTTCTCACGGTTCTCGGGCACAAGTTCTTGTGGGACAGGTGCTGAAGATTCCCACCGTCATGATGCAGGATTATGAGTACAGTACGAGAACTGGATTCATTGAGGCCGACTGGATCTTCACTCCCGACATCGTTCCGAACAACGCCATGAGCAGGAGACCGGAGCGGGTCCTGAAGTATCCGGGACTCAAAGAAGATGTCTATATTCCCAGCCTTCATCCCGATCCGTCGATTCTGGAACAGCTTGGCATTCGGCCGGAAGACTTAGTGGTTACCGTTCGTCCGCCGGCCACTGAGGCGCACTACCACAATCCCGACAGCGACATTCTATTTGCCGAAACACTCAAGTTCCTCGACCGGCCACACGTGAAGACGATCGCGTTGCCCCGGAGCGTGAACCAAGATCATGCATTGAGGAAAGAATGGGGTCCTCTCATTGCTTCGGGTCGGATTGTCATTCCCGATAGAGCCGTTAATGGTCTGAATCTGATCTGGTTCTCAGATCTCGTGATCAGCGGCGGAGGCACGATGAACCGCGAAGCGGCAGCGCTCGGAGTGCCGGTGTACAGCATCTTCCGCGGAACGATTGGCGCAGTGGACCATTACCTCTCGGAACAAGGCCGACTGACGCTAATCGAGGAGGTCCGCGACATCCAGAGAAAAATCAGCCTTAGACGATGGAACCGGCCGTCAAGACCGGGAGTTCGAAACCGTCCCGCACTTCAGACGATTGTTAGGAATATCGCAGATATCCTGACCTCCCCGAGAAGACGCAAACAATGACCACCATTACCAACGTTCCTCATCTCCCGAGAATCTCCAATGCTGACGAGACCCCGGTGCAACGGTTCGTCGAGCTTGCTGTGCGTGGGCTCGTGCCGATGTTCGATCGCACTGCACAATTGTTTTACTTCCGCCTGAACGAAATTGGTTCCAGGTTGATCCCGGAAGGCCACTCGCCCCGCTACACTGCGATAACGCTGCTGGGCCTACATAGGTTTGAGGAAAACGGCGGACATTCGCCGATAAAGATCGCACCTGCACTCGCTGGCTTGCTGGGGAAGACAGATTGGGTTAACAACATTGGCGATCTTGGATTGCTGATATGGCTTTGCGCCCGGGCCGCCCCCGACCGATTAGAGGAATTCGGCGAGCGCCTGGATATTGACGGTGCACTGCACAGGTATGGCGATGCGGAACAGGGAAGCACGATGGAACTCGCGTGGTTTCTGACTGGCCTGTCATATTGGCGCCTGTTGTGTTCCAGGAAGGGTACTGGACTGAATCAGCTAGCGAGGGAGGTGTATGCGCGGCTGAAGGCAAATCAGGGGAAACGAGGATTATTCGCACACTGCGCCCGATCTCGAAATCTCGCCGCAAGAACTCGTGGATGGATCGGAACTTTTGCCGATCAGGTCTATCCGATCTACGCGATGTCTCTTTTTTCATCAGTGTACGGAGACCGCGAGGCAGAAACTCGGTCGTTGGACTGCGCCAGAGCCATCTGCGAGGCGCAAGGCAGAAAAGGCCAGTGGTGGTGGCACTACGATTCATCCCGAGGGCGGGTGATCGACGGTTATCCGGTTTTCTCCGTACACCAGCACGGCATGGCACCGATGGCGTTGCTAATGCTCGCTGATGTAACCGGCCATGACTTCAATCCGTGGATTTACAGGGGCCTGCAATGGATCAACTCGAACAATGAACTCAGCTTCGAGATGGAGAGCTCTCGCTGCGGCGTCATCTGGCGCTGCATCTACCGCGCCCATCGCTCGCCTGTTAGATATGTTAAAGCCAGCTTCGGGAGCTATGCCGGCAAGATTGAGCATGGTCATCCTCAAGACTTGAGGGTTTTGTTCGAATGCCGCCCATATGAGTTGGGTTGGCTTCTGTACGCCTTCTCTGGTCGCTGCTCCGATCACCGTCTTACTCCGGCGGGCCAGCCATGATATGCGCAACTCCGACGCCGCAGTTGCAAAGGCTCGAGCCCGCCGCCCGCCGCAGAACCCTCTCTGTGGTGATCGTCGTCTGGAATGGAAAGAAATATGTTCTGGACTGCCTCGAGTCTCTGAAGCAGCATTGCTCGGGCATCGACCTCGAAGTCATCGTTGTCGACAACGCCTCCACTGATGGCACTCCCGATCTGGTCGAGCGGCGGTTTCCCGAATTCAGGCTCGTTCGCAACCAGGACAATCTCGGATTCTCCAAAGCCAACAATGTTGGAATGCAGTTGGCCACGGGCGATTTCATCTGTCTTGTCAATTCCGATGTGAAGTTCACGACGGACTGCTTCACTCCCATGCTGGTTTACTTCGCCGAGCATCCGGAGGTCGCCATGGTCGGCCCCCAAAGCCGAGGGCTCGATGGCGAGGTGAAACGCTCGACGCTCCGGTTTCCCACCGTCTGGAACCAGTTCTGCCGCTCGCTTGGCCTCGATGTCGTTTTCAAGGGATCGAGACTATTCGGCGGCCTGCTGATGTCGGACTTCGATCACCGCTCGACCATCCCGGTGGAGGTTCTGGTCGGCTGGTTTGTAATGGCCCGCCGCAGCGCTGTCGACCGCGTCGGCTTGCTGGACCCACGGTTTTTTATCTACGGCGAAGATGTGGACTGGTGTTATCGATTCTGCCAGGCGGGAGAGAAAATAGTTTTCTTCGCCGAGACCAGCGCCATTCACTACGGGGGAGGCAGTTCGGCGAATGCGCCTCTGCGCTTCTACCTCGAACAATGTTTTGCCAATGGACAGTACTGGCGCAAACATCATGGCCGCTTCGGATATCTTGCCTTTCTGGCGATCAGCGGAGTGCACCAGTTCGTGCGGCTCGTCGGGGCGGTTGTCAGCTATCCTCTTGCGCCGACACAAAGATCTCAAAAACGAGACAAGGTCAGACGTAGCCTGGCTTGTTTGCGATGGCTCAGCCAGCCGTATCCGAGCCCGCTTCAGATGCACATCGATCCCAAATGACAGTCCCTACGGCCTCTGGCTTTGCCCCTGCCGTGCCTGAACTTCTGCCAGAACGAGGTTCCGAACTGTTGCCAAGCACCTCTGTCCTCCCATTGCAGATTCGCATCGCTCGAACTCTTGCCCAGGTCGAGGAGCTCCGATCGATCTGGTCGGTGTGGCCCGGACACCGGGATAGCGACATTGATTTCTTTGTGGAGTTTATTCGGACCCGCCCCGCCGTAATTCGACCCCACGTGATCGTGCTCTTCCGAGATGGGGTTGCGGAGGCGATGCTTGTGGGGCGCCTGGAGCGCACAACGTTGAACTTCCGCTTGGGCTATCTGCGAACTCCTGGAATTCCGGCGCGTATGCTGATCTTCTCCCAAGGTGGAGCTCGCGGCTGCATTTCCGATTCGAACAGCGCCGAACTGGTTGGCTCAATCACCGCATCCCTGCGTCGGGGCGAGGCTGATTTGACGCTGCTGCACCAGGTCGATTCTGCTTCACCCCTCTTCCCGAGCGTTCTAGCAGGCACAAGCTTCGCCACTCGTGATCATGTTGCCTTTCCAGAACCGCGATACGCCATGACAGTCGCGAAGACGGTGGAGGAACTTTATGCCGGTTTTTCGAGGACCGTGAGACATGGAGTGCGGCAAAAGAAGACCCGCTTATTGCGCCAGTTCGCTGGGCGAATCAGGACGGAATGCATTCAATCGCCTGCCGAATTAAGCCGGGTCATTCCACATCTGGAGGAAGTCGCGGCCAAAACATACCAGAGAGGACTCGGGGTTGGATTCACCGATACGCCTGAAATTCGTGAACGCCTGCGCTTCTTTGCGGAAAAAGGCTGGCTGCGAATCTACATTCTGTATCTGGATGAGAAACCATGCGCATTCCTGACGGGCACCCTTCATGAGGGCACCTTTACCGGCGACTTCACCGGTTACGACCCGCTGTTTCGGGACTGTTCTCCCGGAACTTTCATAGAGATCACATCGATGGAAGATCTCTGCCGGCGCGGCGTTCAGCAAATTGAATTCGGGACGGGTCAAGCGGAATACAAGCGGCGTTTCAGCAATTGCCAGATGATGGAGTCCAATCTGCGCATTTTCGCTCCCACAATCAAGGGGGTATCGCTCAACGCGCTGCAAACCGGCACGATACTTGTGGATCGCTTTCTTAAAGGACTGCTGGAGTGCACGAACCTGCTCGCGCCGCTCAAGAACTTCTGGCGCCGACGGTTAGCTTCGATGGAACCGCGTGTTGCATTTCGCAACAGCGCGATCGTTCTTCCGGACAAGCCCGAAATCTGCCGGGAGAAGAACTGCCGTGACCTAGCCGGGAGCAGTCGCGCGCGATAGTCTGTGACCAATCCTGCTCATCTGCAGAGGAACGAAAATTTCTTCATGTTGAGGAACGGAATGGGCCGCACAGTTCGCATCCCCCTGTTGACCCTGCTTGTATTCTTGGCCATCAGCAGCGCATCGGCCACGACTTACTACATTGCAGCGAACGGCAGCGACTCCAACAATGGGACCTCGAAAACGACACCTTGGCTACATGCTCCGGGGATGCAGGGTTGCAGCGGGGCTTGTGCGTCGACCACGACTCAGGCTGGGGACCGGTTCATATTTCGAGGCGGAGACAGCTGGCATTATTCGGCGGGTTATCCGATCGGTCTGCCATGGATAGTGAGCCGCAGTGGCGCATCGGGAAACACCATTTACATCGGAGTGGATAGCACTTGGTACGCTGGAGCCGCATGGGCCCGCCCGATTCTGACCATGGACAACCCGCTGACCACTTCCTCGCCCAGTAGTTGCACGTACGATGATTCCAATAACACTGCCGTGACGATTTCCGGCAACTACGTGATTTTCGACAATTTTGAGTTTACAGGGAAGTGTTGGGCTGGTTCACCCGCGGCCGGGGTCGCCTATTTGAGGTCCATGGGGCAGAACATTAAGGCAACTAACAATTTTCTGCATGGTTGGACGGTTGCTACGACCGCCGGCGATGACAACCATTACATGTTCGCGGGTTCGGGTTCAGGAAATACAGGGAACGAATGGGCCTATAACGTGGTTGACGGATCCGACTCGACATTCGGCGCGGCCTGCACCACCCCAAGTTGCGTTGCCAACACGACTACGAAAGGAGCGACTGGCTGGGCTTTCGGCGTCGAGTGCTACAACGTGCACCACAATGTCATCCGCCACGTGTCGAACGGGCTCGAGTGCCAGAATGTAACCATCGTGCACGACAATCTGCTTGAGTACCTTTTCGAGCCATCGTTTGGCGGGCGACACGGGAATAACATCGAATCCCTTGGTGGAAACGTCGGCTTGATTGCTTATTACTACAACAATGTGACTCGAAACACTAATGAAGGCGTCGATTGGTGGCCGCAGTTTTCGACAGGCTATATCTTCAACAACGTTTTCGAGAATTCAGGTCACGTATATGGAAGCCCGGCAATCGATCCGAACTGTTTGATGCTGTCGCCGCCGGGAGGGTCCAACATAGCAGTTGTCATTACTGCCTATGTTTATGACAACACCTTTGATGGGACCTGCGGAGCTCAGGCATCTTCTGGGAACGCTAACACTCCACACTGGGCTTCAGGAAGCACGATCACATTCAGCAACAACCACATATTGGACCGGACATCCATCGGCACATTCTTCTCCTGTGGCGCTCCCTCACTTTGCGGCGAAACCGACAACGGGGGCGAAGTCTTCCAAACTACTACGGCCGCGAACGCGCAGGGTTACACCCTGGCGAACAACTTCCAGCCGGCCAACGCCACGGGAGCGACGGTTGGAGCTGGAACGAACGTATCAAACTCTTGCGCTACTTTCTCTTCCGACAAGGCCCTCTGCAGTGGAACCAGTGGGGGCACCTCCGAAGGTGCGGGAGCGATTGCTGTTTATCCCACGATCTCGCCCGTGCAACGCGCTAGTGCCTGGGACGCGGGCGCGTACGAATTTGGGTCAGCAACGAAACCGAATCCCCCCTCAGGGCTAGCTGCTACCGTCCAGTAGAGCCATTACGTTTTATCCCCAGACACTCACAAAACAGCGACGACTCGCCCGCGATCAGCCCGTAATGTCAGAAGAAAACTCCGATCTGCAAGCCCGTGGCAGCACCCTTGCTGCCAGCATCGGGCGCAACACTCTTTTTGGGGTTGTGGCTCGTGTCGCGCAAGTTTCGACGCGCCTGATTACCGTGCCGGTTGTGATCGCTCATCTCGGCCTCGGTGGCTACGGCATTTGGGCGATCATCATGACGACCGCCGCCTACATGCGCTTCGGAAGCATAGGGATCAAGTCCGCTTTCCAGAAATATGTGGCGGAGGCGACAGGTAATGGTGATTTCGAGATCACCAACAAGTTGCTGAGCACGGGCTGCGCACTCATGCTGCTATTGTCCCTGGCTGGACTGCTGCCCATCGCCTTCTTCTCCCGAGAACTGGCCGCACTGGCAGGAGTTCCACCCGAGTTTCTGGCTTCCGCCGCCCATTCCTTCACCATGCTCGCCATCATCATGCTGATTTCCAATGTCGGCGCGGTCTACGAAGCGATTGTGATGGGGGGACATCGCATCGACCTCACCCGAAAATTTTCGACGTTCTTCACGGTTACGGAAGCCGCAGCCATCGTGACCTTGCTCCATTTCAGATTTGGCTTGTTTGCGATGGCGTCGGTGATGGCCGCATCGGAGATAGGATTCATCGCGAGTTGCTACGTCGCCTCCAAAAACATTGTCCCGCAGATCTGCCTCAGCCTCGACCACGTAACAAAGAGTGTTGTAGGTGAATTGCTACGGTTCGGCGGCAGCTATCAGCTGGCAAATGTTCTGCAAGTACTCTACATGTCGATTGTGCCAGTCACGGTGCTTCGAATGTTTGGAGCTGACTCCGCGGGTATTTACGCTCTCACGAATCGATTAGTTAGTTCGGCCCTGATGCTTCCAGACGCGCTCCTGGTTCCCATCCTCTCAGGCGCAGCGATGGTGTTCGCCTCGGGCTCCGCGGCTCAAATAAGGGCATTGTTAAACAAATCATTCAAAGTCACGTTGGCTTTGAGCCTCTTCCCTCTCGCTTTTGCCGCGGTCTTTGGACCCATGATCGTGTTCGCATGGACGGGGAAAGGAACTCCTTCTCTTCGAGTCGCATTTTTTCTGGTCTGTGCGGCTGGGTTGTTTCAATCGTTCTCGACCTTGGGGCTGGTCTTGTATCGGGCATCAGGACGGGTATTATTAGACAATATCCGGCTGGTTAGCCAAATCGTGATTCTCCTCACTATCGCGATTGTGGGCCACGGGTTGGGATTCTTCGGCGTTCTGGCCGGCCTAGCTGTTACTGAGCTTCTCGGTATGGTCTTTATGATATTTGCTCTCACGAACGCCTTCGAGGCATTTCGCGCAAGGTCGTTACTGACAGATGCTTTGAGATTGACAGCCGCGAGCGCCATTGTGTTTTCTGCCGCAGGGGTTAGTTGGCTGCTGCCGCTTCCTGCAGTTTCCAATCCGCGCCTCGCAGCGGCTCTTCACCTGGCAAAGGCCTCGGTCGCCTGTATACTCGCTGCCTGGCCAGCCTTGGCGCTTACGAAGTCCTTGACAAGGACGGAAGGCAGAACGATTGTCAGCGCGTTCTTGCCGCGCAGAAGCGGTTCTGCGACGGGTGCCGTCGAGACTGCTAGCTGAGCTTCAGAAAGTTAATGGCTGCGCTTTGAAATCTTGTGGAGGTAGCAGGGCAAATGACGACGGCCAGAGTCAATGTCAGTGAGGATTCCTTCCACTTGGCTACCCGCATTGCCAGGCGCTTAAAGACGAGCTGGCTTCGGTGGACCTATCCTTTCTTTGCTTTCGGCGATGGGGTCGGCATAGAAGTCTCCTGTGACATATCTCGTCGAGCATCCCCACATATAAGCATTGGAAATGACGTCTATCTGGCTTCTGATGTGTGGTTGACCGTCATTCCAGGCAGCCAAGCTGATATACACCCGAGACTCGTGCTGGGTGATCGATGCAGCATTGGAAAGCGAACGAGCATTAGCGCCCACAACCATGTGGTCATCGAAACCGCTGTTCTGATGGGGCCGTCAGTGGTAGTCATGGACTACAATCACGAATTTTCGGACCCGGACAGACCCATACGAGACCAGGGAGTGACGGCTGGGGGCCGAATAATCATCGAACGAAACTGTTGGATCGGCCAAGGCGCGGCGATCCTCTGCGGTCGTGGGGAACTAGTCATCGGTCACAACAGTGTCGTAGGGGCAAATGCCGTGGTCACCCGTAGCTGCGCTCCTCACAGCGTATTGGCCGGAAATCCGGCCAGGCGTATTCGAACGTACGATTTCCAAACAGGTAATTGGGTGAAAACGGTCGAAGAGAGCGCCACGACGTTAGCAGTCTAGCCGTAATTTTCAGTAAGACCCGAGCGTTGGAACCCAAGAACATACATTTCGGAGCGGCCCGGCAGAGACCGTCCTCAACGATCGTTCTGCTGGTGGTTCTCGTGGTGGGCGTGCTCATTCCGTGTCGGCCATACAGAAGAGTGAACGCACCCTTCATTCCCGCCTCCACCTTCCCCAATAAGGAAGGTGAGTGAAATCACAGCTCGATGTGATGGCTGCCCTTGCGCACTGATTCAAGAGAGCGGACCCTAGCCCAAGCGAAAGCGGTGTAAGCGGCAACCAGTCGACGGGACCTAAGTCCTTGCGGTTCAATATTTTACCCCTGAACTATTGAGCCCCAATATTTTGCCTGAGATTTTCCGCTAACGCGATGATTCCAATATATCGGGGGGGATGGGGGGGTACCCCCCGCCCTGCCCCATTTCCCAAAACGAAACTCGGCTCTTCGCGTCCGATCTTCTAGCAATTTGCCCAGTCCTGTCTCTCGATTGAAGTTCTAACTCACAAAAATAAGTCTGTGGAACCAAAGAATATTCATTTTGGCGGAGGTCCGGTCGAGACCGTGCTCAATCCGGTCGTGATGCTGTTGGTTCTCGTTGTAGGTGTGCTCATCCTGGTCTGGCCGCGCAACAAGGCCCTTGCCGCTTTTATCGCGGCTTCGATTCTGATTCCGATGGATCAGGTTCTGGTCGTCGGCGGTCTGCACTTTCCCATGCTGCGCCTCCTAATCCTCTTCGGGATCGTCAGACTTATGCGGGAGAAGATCTCCGGAAGAGTTCGAATACTCAGCGCTGGAATCAACAAAATCGATCTTAGCGTCCTCCTTCTGGGGATATGTACAGCTGCGGCTGGAACGATCCTCTTTCAACAAATGGCTGCGTTCGTCTTTCAGTTGGGAAATCTCTACGAGACGTTGGGCATTTATTTTCTGCTTCGATTTCTGATTCGGGACAAGGCAGACATCCGGTGCATGGTGCAGGCCCTTGCGTGGTCCGCCGTGGCGGTTGCACTGGTTATGAGTTGGGAATTTGCGACCGGCCAGAATCCATACGCATTATTGGGCGGAGCGCGGGCCGCGTCCTACGGCAACATTGCCGTGCGAGATGACCGCTTTCGAGCCATGGGCAGTTTCGGGCATCCCATTCTGGCAGGAACTTTCGGCGCGATCGTCATGCCTCTGTTCCCACTGCTGTGGAGAGAAGGCAAGAGACATCGGACCATTGCGGTAGTCGGATTCGTTTCGGCTACGCTAATCACAATAACCTCGAACTCAAGCACACCTGCGCTGGCATACGCCGCTGGCCTCATCGCATTGTGCCTCTGGCCTCTGCGGCAATGGATACGTGCCCTGCGTTGGGGCATCGTCATCACGCTTGTCAGTCTTCACCTTGTGATGAAAGCTCCGGTGTGGCATTTGATTTCGCGGATCGATGTCGCCGGCGGCTCATCCGGATATCACCGATACCAACTGATCGATCAATGCGTACGGCATTTCGGGGACTGGTGGTTGTTGGGTGTAAAGTCGACCGCGGATTGGGGCTGGGATATGTGGGACACCGCCAATCAGTACGTGGGCACGTGCGAAGCATCCGGGCTTCTACCGTTCCTGCTGTTCCTGGCGATCATCGTGTATGGCTTTAAGTATTTGGGAAAGGCGCGCAGTAACACGCCGAGCCGAGACCAGCAAACCTTTCTCTGGATGCTGAGCGCTGCCCTCTTCGGCAATGTAGTAGCGTTTTTTGGCATTTCCTATTGGGACCAAACCCAAGTGGTGTGGTACGGTTTGCTGGCCGCAATTGGTACCACCGCAGGAAGCGGCTCGGAGCTTGGCCGGCTTCATCCCCAGTTGGCTCGGAACAGTAGTAACTGGAGCGATGTACTCACAGAATCTGCCGCACGTGCCGAAGCCGAACCGATCGCGCGCAATCGGTCTCTGAGTTCCTCAGGGGACATCTTTTCACTCTGCAGGTTCCATGTCAGCTAATCGAGACCAGTCCGGAGTATATGTCTTGATGACCGCCGCACACAATGAGGAGGCCTTCATTGAAGGAACCATTCGAAGTGTCCTCTCGCAAACAATTATGCCGCGGAGATGGGTGATCGTCAGCGACAACTCCACCGACCACACGGATGAGATTGTCCAGAAACATGCGCGGAAATCCGAGTTCATCCACTTCCTTAGAATTACGAGGAAACCGGGGCACAGCTTTGGTGCGAAAGTGCGAGCACTACATAGAGGATGTGAATTGTTGGAAGGCACATCCTATGATTACATCGGCAATCTCGATGCAGATATCTCTCTGGAGCCGTCGTATTTCGAGCGGTTGATCCAGCATCTTTGCCAAAATCCGCGATTAGGGATAGTCGGCGGCTTCGTATATGAGGATTCAGGTCAGGGATATCGTAGCCGCAGGATCAACCGCATTCACGATGTTGGTCATGCGGCGCAGATGATCCGGAGAGAGTGTTATGAAGAGATCGGAGGGTATGCTGTTCTGAAATATGGAGGAGAGGACTGGTGCGCTCAGACTAAGGCGAAGATGTTGGGATGGCAGATAGAAGCTTTCCCACAGTTGAAGATTTTCCACCATCGACACACGGGAGGCACCAGCAGCCCGATTAGCAATGCATTTCGACTGGGGAGGCTGGATTACTCTTTCGGGAGCGACCCCACTTTCGAATTTGTCAAATGCCTTGGCGGAGTAGGAGAAAGGCCTTACCTTCTGGGCGCGCTTGCCCGTATGGCAGGATTCATCTTGCCGCACTTCGCCGGGGAAGAGCGAGGGGTACCGACCGAAGTTGTCTCATTCCTTCGATGGGAGCAGCGAGACCGCCTTTGGTCAGCTCTTAATCCATTGCGACCGGTTCGAACTATGCGATCCGCGAGACCGAAATCTATTCTTGAGTGAAACCTGACTAGCCACTGCGAATAACTAAATGAATCACATTCTCCACGTTGTTGGCGCCCGTCCGAATTTTGTAAAGGCAGCACCGGTGTTGCGAGCCATTCGCGAGCGAGGCATACGGCAGACGCTGGTGCATACCGGCCAGCACTATGACCGGAATATGTCAGATGTCTTCTTCACGCAGCTCGAACTTCCAGAGCCCGATGTAAACCTAGAAGTTGGGTCCGGAACACACGCGTCCCAGACTGCGGAGATCATGCGTCGATTCGAGCCCATTGTTCTCGAGTACAAACCAGATATGACAGTTGTCTATGGTGACGTAAATTCCACGGTTGCCGCGGCGCTGGTGTGCGCCAAGCTGCTTATCCCACTGGGGCACGTGGAAGCTGGCCTTCGCTCCTTTGATCGAACAATGCCGGAAGAGATCAACCGCATGGTTACGGACCGCCTCTCCGATCTGTTGTTTACTCCATCCGAAGATGCTGATCTAAACCTAAAGCGGGAAGGAGTGCCAGAGGAACGCATTCACCGCGTCGGCAACGTGATGATCGACTCTCTCAGACAACTTCTCCCGGTCGCCAGGAAGTGCCCGACTAACGGGCTGCGCGAGCAATTCGCTCTCGTCACTCTCCATAGGCCGTCGAACGTGGATGATGGGGAGGCCCTGAAAAAGGTGCTGCATTCTCTCCTCGAGGTGAGCGGACAGCTGGATATCGTATTTCCCGTGCATCCCCGGACCCGCCGACGCATTGCAGAGTTCGGAATCAAACTTGAGAGATTGCATCTTGTGGAACCGATGCCCTACATTGAGTTTCTTTCCCTGCAGAGTCGGGCGTCAGTCGTAATTACTGATTCTGGCGGAATTCAGGAGGAGACAACTTATTTAAAAGTGCCCTGTTTAACCTTGCGCGCTAACACCGAACGTCCCGTCACCGTAGAAATCGGAACCAACACCTTGGTCGGAAACGACAAGTCAAAGCTGGACGCCGAGTTGGCCAAGATCCTCTTGGGTAAAGGAAAACGAGGAGCGATTCCTCCCCTCTGGGATGGTCAAGCTGGAGTCCGGATTGCCCGAATCATTGTCTCGGCTTGAGCTCTGATTCTGGTAACGGTGCATCAGGAAACCAAAGGGATCTGAGGCGCCAGGCCTGCGGTGATTCTGGGGACGATCACTTAGGCGAGAGGAAGCAGCAAGAGCATATTTAGTCATAAAGTGCGCATCTCTTAGCTTTGAGGAGGAATGCGCGGGATGCAACGCAATGACTTTTAAGTATCTGTTTTGCAAAGGGCTGTTGCTGCTACGGATGCACCATCCGAGTTGCGATCGTTGCAATGATCTGCAGGGCTGTCGCGGACTCAGCATGCGGCGACGCCTTCAAGAACTAAACTGGGAAAATACGAACCGTAAAGCGCGGACACTGATCCAGTCCCAAACTTGGGAATTGCAACCAATGTCTCCCGCGAACTCGATCTCATCGGATACAGAGCTCGCGACAGAGAAACCACCCCGGAAGACCGGTTAGCGACCTTAAGGAAGTCACAGCCAAGCACGCCGGTTCGGCACCATGCGCCCTCGCATCGTAAACCCGCGCGAAGTGAATCGATTGTTTGCGGCAAACTTCAGAGATTCGGCACTCTGCCACACGATTGACGCCCCCAACGACGCCTCCTAGTCCTCTACCGTTAGTCCCGTCTCCACCTTCCGCCTGAACTGATCAGTTGGAACTCTCTCGCATTGTGCAGAGAGTTTGGCTTACCGGGTTGTCGGTCATTGCGGCGAAGTCGGTCCCCCGAATTTTCTTGTTGACTGTGCGAGCCGTAACGGCCCGTGAGAGCGTTTCCTGAACCCTCATGCTGAATCAAAGCAGGTCCTGATCCTGCCATCGCAGAACTGCGCGAAGTCAAAGTACTTGAACACGAGCGCGCCGCCTGACTCGCAATCACTTTTCCTTGTTCACCAGTCGCAAACTTCTTGCCTCGCCTGGGAGGAGTCGAGTGGATGCCAATGGCCATGAGAGCGTTCGTTCGAGGTCGCTGAGCTTCTTTTGTTGCTGGGGGCAACGTTGGAAACGAAAGCCGCATTCGTGTACGGCGTGGGGGCTCAATACGCGTTCACAAGGCACTTATCATTGCGGGCCGAGTATCGCGGATTGGTGTACAAGGCGCCGAGCTTTAATCTTGCTGGCTTGAACACAGACAGCTGGACGCAGATTGCGCAACCATCAGCCGGAATTGTCCTTCGCTTTTAAGCGGCCGCGGTTGAAAACGAGGTACGGGTGATCAACCAAACGCCCGTACCACACAACTTTGGATTATGTAGTTAGCCCGCCCGCCAACTTCAAGACCTCTCCCTCGCTCCATTCGATTTGGCATAAGGCCCACGTCCGCCGTGCCAGCGGCTTCCTTCTGACGGTTTTTTCGAACGCGCGCCCCAACCCTCTGTTTCTGCTCCACTCAGCTCACCAGGTGCGCGCCTCCGAAAAACTTATGGATAGTTTCCGAGTGGGCAACCAGCGATCCAGAATCGATTGGGTCTGCCGCAACGTGACTGCACAGACTATAATGGCGCGGCACGGATGGACCTTATCTCTGACACGAGACTCGGCCCTCAGAAAACCAGTCTCCGCTGAGGACATGCCGCACGGAATGCCTCTTAGCCGTGCTGGCGCTCGTTGTCTCGAGGCTGCTTGCGGGAGTTGGACAAGACAGCTTAAGAGGTATCGGGAGCAAAAGCATGAAAGTCACCCGACGAAGTTTTCTCGCCACGACTGGAATGGCCGCCGTAGGCCCGATGGTTCTGGGCACCGCTGACAAAGCTGGCATCAAGGCTCCCATTGTTGGAGAAGGGGACCACAAATACGAAGCCCTGCATGACTGGGGGCAACTCCCTCACAACATCAAGTATGGGAACACTCATGGAGTCTGCGAGGACGCGCAAGGTCACATTTATATCCACCACACGGTTCATGCCACGAGTGACAGCCTGGATACGATTGTGGTGTTCGATGAAAAAGGGAAGTTCGTCAGGTCCTGGGGAAAACAGTTTAAGGGCGGCGCACACGGTCTCATGTTGAGGAAGGAAGGGAGTGAGGAGTTTCTTTACCTTTCCGACTACGCCCACGGCATTGTCACCAAACGAACTCTGAAGGGGGAGGAAGTCTTCACGCTGGGATATCCGGTCGAATCGAGTGCGTACGACAAGAGTCGCAACAACGGGCCGGTCAATTACCAACCAACCAATGTGGCGATTGCTCCGAACGGCGATTTCTACGTTGCTGACGGCTACGGTTCCAGCTACATCAACCAGTACAACAAGGACGCTCAATTCATACGAACCTTCGGGGGACCCGGCAAAGGACTGGGCCAGTTAGATTGCCCTCACGGCCTTTGGGTAGATACTCGTACTGATACGGCCGTCCTGGTCGTGGCGGATCGCTCCAACCAGCGTCTACAACGATTTACGCTCGACGGCAAGCACATCGACTTCATTCTGGGCACCAGCAAGCTGCCTTGTCACTTCCATGAACGAAACGGCGAAGTTGTGATCCCGGACTTGTGGAGCAAGGTAGTGGTCCTTGACCGGGACAACAAGCTGGTCGCCACGTTAGGGGATGGCCAGTATTCACGGGATGACTGGAACAAGATACGCACTCAGGAGCGAGAGACTTTTGTGCCGGGAAAATTCATTTGTCCGCACAGCGCCTGCTTCGACCACACCGGGAACATTTTCGTAGTGGAATGGGTTGAGGTCGGGAGGGTCACGAAACTTCGCAAAGTTGCTTAGAAAACAGGCGCCTCGCTCTCCATGCTGCAGCTCCGGGGTGGCGCGCTCAACGACAATGCCAACCAACTCAGAACAAGAGCTTCTCTTTCACAGCATTGGAGCCGGTAGCTGTTATTGCAGTTTGTCCTACATAGACGCGCCGCAACTTGGGTAGTCGCGCCAAGGCCGGCAGTGCGGCGGGAGTGACCGCGGTGTCGAAAACACTCAATGATTCCAGCTGATCCAAATTAGTAAGCGATCGTACAGTGAGGTCGCCGATCAGGGTGTGCATGAGGCGCAGCGTGCGCAGTCGCTTCATTCCAGCGAGGACGGGCGCAGAGCGGTCGGTAATGGCCGTGCGCGAGAAGTCTGCCATGACAATATTCCTGAACAGAGGAGTTAAGGCTGCCAAATCATCGTCTTTAAATTTGTCGCCCATCACAAGCGCGTTCACCACCAGATCCGCGGAGCCTCTTGACTCATAGTCCAGAACATTCGGAAAACGCTGCTGTAGCGTCGCCAATGTAGAAGCAACTTCGGCCCTGCGTTTTGCAACTTCAGCAAAGTCAATTTTCCCGAAGGTTACCTCCGCCCTCATGCTCGACTCGACACCAGCGGGCGCACCCTTGATGGAATCCAATGACGCTGTACCTGACGCTCCGTCGGCGATCCAAAGTTCAATCAGCTTTACCTGATCTGGCAAAAGTGGTGGCTTACCTCCTTTGGGCATGAAGTTGTCGTCAGTCGACGACATTGTGATGCGGCGAAATAAATCGCTGCCCCGAAGGTCGCCGGCTTTGACGACAGCGCCATGTTTGCCCCCGCGCATGATCCCGGCATAGTTGTCTAACCGCAATCCCGCCTTACGTTTCTCCGGGCTGTGGCACGCCAAACAGTTTCGGGTGAAGATGGGCTGTATCCGCGCACCATAAAAGGTGGTTCCTCCGCCGATTGCCGCGTCCGTCGCGGTGCTCGCCACTCCCAGCAGTTTGCGGAACGCCCCCGGCATATGTTGAGTCAGGTGATTTTCACCCAGAGAAATCTGGCCACCGCGATAGCCCGTCCAGGCGACGGCACCGACAGCAGCCCCAAGTGCGATCCAATAGATGACCTCGAGCCGACCACCGCGCCCGCGCAAGACCCAGCATAGCCAGCACAGGGTTATCAGGGATGCTCCGCTCCACATATGCTGCGTGACCAGCGGCCCAGAAAAACCGCCGCTTCGCCCCAGACACCATCCGAGGAGTGAGGCGACGATGCCACCGATAAGGGCAAGGACAAGAACAAAGGGCGCGGAAGCGCGCAGATAAGGGAAACGCTGGTCGCGACCCACCAATTCCATGACCGGTACCAGGAGAATGAGAGCAATAGGCAGGTGCACCACCAGCGGATGAAAGCGTCCGATGAATTGCGCCCAGGCTGCGCGCTCAGTACCGTCGGGCGGCAAGAACACCAGGAGAACAAGCAAGACCAAAATCGGTGCCGCGAGAAGTCCGATGCCAGTCGATGCGGATAGTCGATTAGGCAGAGTCATGAGTCATCAGATCTCTAAAGAAATGGAGGACGGCGTGCCGGAATTGCTCATGCCAGGATTTCCGCAACGACCCGGGCGGGTTTCACACTGGTCAGTTTCTGTTCCAGGCCCTGAAACCTGTAATTCAGCTTGTGATGATCAAAGCCCAGCAGGTACAGCATCGTAGCGTGCAGGTCGCGGATCTCGACTGGGTCTTTTACGATCTCGTATCCCATGTCGTCGGTCAGGCCATGAGTTATGCCCGGTTTGACTCCGCCGCCGGCCATCCACACCGTGAAAGCACCGGGATTATGATCCCGGCCGATGTATTTCATTTCCTGACCGCCGCGGTTTTCTCGCATAGGTGTGCGTCCAAACTCCCCACCCCAGACCACGAGGGTGTCTTCGAGCATGCCGCGCGACTTCAGGTCGGCCAGCAAGGCCGCTGTCGGTTGATCTACTTCACGACAACGATCGGTGAAGCCGAGGTTCAGAGCCTCCTTGGCGTCTGCGCCATGCGAATCCCAGCCCCAGTGATAGAGCTGAATGAATCTCACGCCCCTCTCCGCAAGGCGCCGCGCCACCAAGCAGTTGTTCGCGAAGCTGGCTTCGCCCGGTTTCGCGCCGTATTGTGCGCGCACTGAATCGGGCTCCATGCGAATATCCATGGCGTCGGTGGCGTCCATCTGCATCCGGAACGCCATCTCGTACTGCGCGATGCGCGTCACGGTTTCCGGATTCCCGAACGTGGCATAGGTCTGTCGATTGATTTCGTCAATCGTGTCCAGCATTCCGCGGCGTAAAGGCCGCGCCACACCCGGTGGGTTGTCCAGATACAGCACGGGCTCGCCGTGAGAGCGGCATTGCACGCCCTGGTAAACACTCGGCAGAAAACCCGAGCTCCAAAGTTGCTTGCCGCCGTCAGGTGACTTGCCTCCGGAGAGCAGCACGATGAAGCCGGGCAGATTCTGGTTCACAGTGCCCAGTCCGTAAACGACCCACGACCCCAGCGAAGGATACCCGAGGCGTGGGTTGCCGGTATGCACCAGCAGTTGCGCCGGGGCGTGATTGAACTGCTCCGTGCGCATGGACTTGATGAAACAAAGATCATCAATGTGTTTCTCGATATGGGGCAGGCGATCCGAGATCCAATGGCCGCTCTCTCCGGTTTGATGGAATGGATATTGTGATCCGAGGAGTTTGGGAACTCCGCTGATGAAAGCAAAACGCTTTCCCGCAAGAAACGAAGTCGGGCAGTCCTTGCCATCGAACCGTTTCAATTCAGGCTTATATTCAAAGAGTTCCAACTGACTCGGCGCCCCAGCCATGTGCAAATAAATGACCCGCTGGACCTTTGCAGGAAACTGCGGCGGCAGCGCCGCTAGGGGACTTGAGGGATCGCGTGTGAAGTCGAGAGCTTCGCCTTCGGGCGACACTCCTGCAGCTCTTGCAACTTTCGCCGCCAACGTCCCCATGAAAAGCGTGCCCAGGCCGCCGCCCAATGTGCGTAAGAAATGGCGACGAGTTCGCGCTCGCAGCAGCGCCAACTCAACTCCGGGGTGCAATCTCTCGTCGACTTCCAGACCGCTTGGAGCACTCGGACGGATTTCGGAATCTGACATAACGATCACCTGGTCAAAGCTGCATCAAGATTGAAGAGAACACTTGCGACGGCAGCCATGGCCGCCAAGTCCCGGGATCTTTCTTGCGGTCTTACAGAAGCCAGCTGGAGAGTTGGCATGCCAGCAGCCTTTTCAAAGAATGATCGCAATGTTGCCAGCTCGCGATCGGTCGGGTCGCGGGACAATACCAGACGTGCGCCGTAAATAAGCCTGGCGTCGAGACCCTGTTTCTCTTTCATCATTCGCTTAGCCAGAGCTTCTGAAGCTTCCTCGTACACGGGATCGTTCAAAGTTACTAATGCCTGGAGTGGTGTGTTGGTCGGTATGCGCCGCGCCAGACTCGTATCATGGTCCGAAGCATCGAAGGTGAGAAAGCTGGGATAGCCGCTGGTGCGCTTGATGTACGTATAAACCGCGCGCCGATAGCGATTTCGTCCAGTCGCATCCTTCCATTTGCTGTCATTGTAGACAGTGTTCCATACACCGGGCGGCTGGGGTGGCATTACTGGAGGGCCACCCATGGTACTGCTCAGTAATCCACTTGCCAGCAGAGCCTGATCGCGGATCATTTCTGCCGTAAGCCTCTGTTGTGGTCCACGTGCCAGGAGCCGGTTGCGAGGATCTCTTTCCGTCAGTGCGGGAGTTGACACCGCGCTTTGACGATAGGTAGCGCTCGTCACCAATTCGCGCAAGAGCGCCTTCATGTCCCAATGCAGGTCGTTCTGAAAATGGAGTGCGAGCCAGTCGAGTAGTTCGGGATGGCTTGGCTCCTCGCCCACGCTGCCAAAATTCTCCAGGGTTTCTACGATTCCTGTCCCGAATAGCTGCTCCCAATAGCGATTGACCGCCGTGCGCGCAGTCAGCGGCTGGCCCGGAGAAAAGAACCATTTCGCAAGTGTCAAGCGATTGCGGGGTGCGTCCGCGGGGAGCTTTGGAAATATGCCCGGGACGTCTGGGTCCAGTGGAGGGCCGATCTTGGTGAGAAAGTTACCGCGCTCGAACTCCAGGGTTGTCCGCTGGTCGTAAGCAGGTTCCTCGGCCATAACCGGAAGCTCAACGCTGGGGATCTTTGCTAATTGGCGAGTCAGCCTTGCGAGTTGTGCAAGCTTGGCGGCAAATTGCAGATCGTCGGCCAGGTCATGCCACTTCGGATCACCGCTCGCTGACAAACGCGCGCGTGGCAGGGGAGCCGGTTTGTCCGTGATCTCCTGCGTCTGAGTGAGGCGGAGCTTGAGCCGGCTGCCGCGAATGAGTTCGAGGGGTGAGGCCGGAACTCCTACCGTCCAGCGCGTCCGGAACAAATTGGGATTCGCCCGGAATCCGTTCGCCCCTGGATCAGCATTGAGCTCGCGTTTCGAATCGACAGCATCGGCCAGAGCAGCCTCCAGACTCGCTTCGGAATCGGGGACGAAATATCGGAAAGCGATTTTCTTCTCTTGGCCGTCCGGCCGCACGATCCAGGCATCGATGCGATCGACAATGAACCCCGCTTCGGGCGTATGGCGCGCAGTTTCGCTATTCGCCGGCGCGACCTCGATGCGGAGTGCAGTCATCACAGGCACATCGATCTTAGCCGTCAGCTCATAGACCACCTTACCCGGAACGTTGGGACCAGCTTGAACACATCCATCGTGGATCTGGAGCGCAGTCACCTTGCCTGCCTTCGCTCGAGCCGCCTTTCTGGTCTCGGCAATCGCCGTTACCAAACTCTTATGCACGGACTCTTCCTTCTTCGGCCGCAACTTCTTTTCTTTCAGGTGGGCCAACTGCCGCTCCAGTTCCGATGTTTCCCACTGCAACGCGAGTGCCTCGCTGGCTGAGGCCGCGTTGATCGGCAGTGGTGTCCATTCCGATTGCGCCTCGGTTAAGCGACCCTGGGACACGACCGCTTGCCTCACCTTCGCAAGCTCCCGCTGAAGTTGAGAAGCCTCAGAGTAGCGCGTTCTATCCTTTGGAACGCGCAGAACGGGGGTGTCCTCGAAAAGGTCCGCATCTTGAGTGGTGTTGAAGAATGCAAGCGACTTGTAGTATTCGGCGTGGCGGATGGGATCGTAGGGATGCGAGTGGCATTGCACGCAATTGATAGTCAGGCCGTTCAGCACGGACCACGTTGTCGCCGACCGGTCCATCACCGCCACCATGCGGAACTCCTCGTCATCCGTACCGCCTTCGTCATTCACCGGGGTCTGGCGGTGAAAGGAAGTAGCGATTTGATCCTCAAACGTGGCGGCAGGAAGTAAATCGCCCGCTAACTGAGTGATCACGAATTTGTCGTAGGGAAGGTTACTGTTAAAAGCATCGATCACCCAGTCGCGATATGGCCAAACACCGGGACGCTCCATATCTTTCTCGTACCCCTTGGTGTCTGCATAGCGGGCCAGATCCAACCACATTGAGGCCCAGCGCTCTCCGTAACGGGGCGATGCCAGAAGGCGATCGACCTGCTTTTCATAGGAGTCAGCTGAGCGGTCAGACAGAAATGCCGCTTGCTCCTCTGGCGTCGGCGGGAGTCCGGTAAGGTCGAGAGAAACTCGGCGAAGTAGTGCAGACCTATCAGCTTCAGGCGACGGTGCGAGTCCTTCTTTCTCCAGACGCCCGAGAATAAACTGGTCCAGTGGCCGGCGAACCCAATCGCCACGTTTGACCGGAGGCAAGGGCTGCGGCTTCGGAGCGACGAAGGCCCAATGATCTTCCCACTTTGCCCCTTCCTTGATCCAGCGGCGCAGCAAGGCAATCTGCTGCGGCGGAAGAGGCGGCGCATGATAGGGCATACGGGTCTCAGGGTCCCTGGAGGTCACTCGCGCCATCAGTTCAGACTCGTCCGGTTTTCCCGGAACGATGGTTCGACGTCCAGACTTGCCCACGCCCAGGGCTTCCTCACGAAACAGAAACGAGACCCCGTTCTTTTGCCGCACGCCGCCGTGGCAGTGCATGCAGTTTTGATTCAGGATAGGACGGATATCACGGCTGAAGTGAACCTGGTCGCTGGACCACCTCGGAAGCAGGCGCGACTCTCGCACCAGTATTCCAATAGTGAGCAGCACAATGATCAGGAGCCCTGCTAATTTCCCACCGGAGGATATGGTACTTCCGGGCATAAAACGCCAATTATATTGCCAATTCTTAGGAACGATGCGGTCATTTGCTGGCCGCAAACTGAGGGTTAGGAAGAGTCTCCGCCAGAGGCCTGACCTGCGGCCCACCTTGTCCATTAGTGTCCAGAGCGGCCCCGAACTGCGATGAGCGATACCTGCTCTAGATCAGGGTAGTGGTCCTCTTTGTCAGGTTTGCGCTCCGTGGGGGCAATCTGCTGAATGGCGGTTCGGGATGGCAGCACAGGTCCGAAATACTGGGTATACACTTCGTCGAACGCCTCCATATCCTGCATATCATCGAGGTAGACATTCGTGGCCACAACCTCGTCGAAGCTCATGCCTGCTTCCTCAAGGTTGTCGAGAAGATTGCGCATCGTCTGGCGAAGTTGATGCCGCGTGGTAGTAGCATAGACGCCGCCGTGCGGGCCCGGGATGAAGCCACTCTTCGCCGAACAATACAACGTATCACCGGCAAAGACGCAGGGACTCGCCGTCGGGCTGGGTGGCATGTTCTTCGGACGCACAGCTCGTCTTTGCTGTAGATCACGCACGGCCACGCCCGTGTACTCGATCCGAACGCCACCGGGCAGGCTCGCTACTTCGATCGTGGCCCGCGCTGGCGTGTTGCCAAATTCAAACCGCCGGGCATAGCGCTCATTCATGACCCGCATCGGGATCTCCGCAGTCAAGTACGGATTGACGAAAACCATGTGGCTGAGCTCGAGGCCGGCGGCTTTCAAGACTGCCTGCACGCGGTCGAGGGCCAGATCGACTTGCGCGGCCGGATCGTCAGGAACCTTGCCACTCGCGGGATCGCTGCCGAGCATGCCGGACACGAACAGCCTGTCGTGGGTAAGGACGCCTGGTGCGGCGGCTTCGTCCGACTTGTAGTTCGGCGGATAGACGGCACGCTTGTCCGCCAGACTGCGTACCGCAACCGCGGTGATCTGAATCGGCGGCTCGGGAATCTTGGCAACTCCCAGCACGGCCCGAGCCGGCGGATTGTTCCCGAAATACTCCGCAAACACTCCGTTCATTTCTCCGTACTTGCTGATGTCCTCCAGATAAACCTGGGTGTAGACCACATGCTCCATGGTCAAACCGGCGGATTCGACGACCGCTTTGACGTTGTCGAGCGCCTGGCGGGCTTGTGCAGAAAAAGTAGGCGCCAAAGTGCCGTCTGGACGACGAGGCCCCTGCCCGGAGATGTAGACGTAGTCTCCGGCATCAACCCCTGGCGAGTAGACACGATTCGGCTGAGCAGAGGTGTGAGCGGGAACAACGGCTCGCACCTGCGCCAACGTTGCTGGCGTCCGCGAGAACAGCAATCCAACTAATAGCAGTCCGATTTGAGCCTTCCGATGGATTCTTTTCAAAACAGACTCCGCTTCCCTGCTATGCTCCTGACTTTTTTTGGGCGGCGCCCAAAATCGCCCGCAGTCTTTGCCCCACAATAATTTCTTCACCCGGCTTTATGGTCATTGACACCAATTCGATATGGTCGGGATCTTTGTGTTCTTTGCGGTTGGGATTCGGATTCCCTTCGCGAACCGCCGTCACCAGGCTTGGGTTGTCCACTCCAACGACTTCGATGACAGGATCGCTCTGGCGCAACTCCCGTACACAGTCGACCAAACTGTAGCCCCATGCTTTTTGGTCCCACGAGACTTTCAAAGTTGGATAACGATTCCCATCGTCGGGAATGTAGATGTCCGTTTTGACGCCGGGTACCGTATCCGCCAGTTTCCGAATGCGATCCACCCGCCCGTTCCATTCGGCGTATAGCTTCTTCTCGTCGATCTTCAGCCAGGTCTCGAGCGCAGTCAGGCAACCAATGACCTCTTCTTTTCCAACCTTCATGGGACGGCACACGGCTCCTTCCCGCGGACTGGAATTCAGCAGGGCCGCCTCGACAAGATCTTTTCGCCCCAGAAGCAAGCCGCTGCACTGTGGCCCGCAGAGACCCTTTCCGCCTGAAAAGCAGTAAAGATCAAGCCCCATCCGGGCGTAGAGCCTGGCATTATCGGCGGGGGGAATTCCCGCCGCATCATCGAGCAGTATAGGAATCTTGTGGTCCTTTGCTACCGCCAATTGTCGCTGAAGTTTTTCTCCCAGATCCGTGGTATAGATCATCGCCGTATTTTCGTTGATGGCGTTGGCGAGTTCTTCAGGGGAATAGACGAGCACCAGTTTGGCGCCGGTCAGCCGAATGGCACTATCAAAAGCGCTCCTGCCTCCCATCATGATCACTTCGTGCTTCAGGCCGGTAGTATCGGGGAGCTGCCAGATGTATTTGTCATTGGTGCCGGCCATGCATCCGGCTGTTGCCGCGGCCATTGCGCCGGCCGAACCGGAAGTGATGATGCCGGACTCCGCGCCCGTCAACTCCGCCAGGCGCCGGCCTACCGCTCGCTGCAACTCGAGCATGTTAACGAAGTAATGCGCCGCCTCCACTTGGGCTTGGCGAACTTCCGGAAACTCCAGAGATCCACTGAGATAGGTCCACGTGCCGCGGCAATTGATAACTGTCTTTACCCCGAGACGAGTGTATACATTCTGACGCGGGTCCTTACCCATCGCCGATGCCGCCTGAGCGTAGAGATCGCGTGCGGCAATCTGGCTTAACAGTGGAGCGGCAGCTAACAATTTCACGAAGGATCGACGACTGGAATTACGGATACGCATTGGCGTCTCCCATTTTTGCCAGATGGCAGGACGGTCCACTGGCCTAACACGAATTTCCGTATACCACAGAATGTTCTTGACGCAAATCGAAATCTTCCGTTTTATTGAGTTTTGTTTCGTTTCCGCAGTCGAGGGCGGTTTGAACATTTCCGGGCGCGTAGTACTCTCGACACCCGTTCGCTTTCAGAAAGGCGCAACCATGGCACGAAAGTCTCGGCCGACGAATCTTGTGGGAGATCTCGTCATGTTTTTCTTTTTCATTTCGATGGCGGTCGAGCTGGCCTATGCTCAAGCCAACGGTTCACCAAAAGCATCGGCCCCCTCCGACTGCCGCGTCGAAACCGTGGACTACAAGGGTTGGCACGCGCAACAGCTCTCCAATCGATGGGTTCAGCTCGTTGTGGTGCCGCAAAATGGCGGACGACTAATGCAAGTTAGTTTCGCCGGACACCCGTACCTTTTCGTCAATCCAAAATATGAAGGCAAATATCTGCCTCCAAGCTCAAACCAATGGTTCAACTACGGAGGCGACAAGCTGTGGCTGTTGCCCGAGGGGAACAAGGACGAACAACATTGGGTGGGAAACTCCGACTTGCTGGACGACGGGCCGTTCGACTTTCGGAAACTTTCGGAGGGAAAGGAGTGTGAGATCGAACTCACGGGCCCAGCCGATCCCCAGACGGGAGTTCAGTTTGTCCGCACCATTCGGCTGGATGGCGATTCTCCGCGAATCCGGTTTCACGCCACCATGAGGAATATAACTGGTCACAGTTTGGAATGGTCGATGCAGTCGGTTTCACAATACGACACCGCGGATCGGTCCGCTCCTTCGGGATTCAACCACGACTTCCGCACCTTCACCCCAGCGAATCCAGCCAGCAGCTATCTGAACCGCTACCACGTCCGCTTCGGCCCAGCGGAAAACCCCGCGGCATCGATACGGGATGACGGACTCTTTATGTTGCATTACGTTCACATGGCCGCCGAACTCTGGCTGGACTCGACCGCAGGCTGGCTGGCGGTTGTGGACGGTAGCAGCCGGTATGGCATGGTGGAGCGTTTCCAATTTGAAGGATCCCGAACCTACCCCGGCAAGGCATCGGTCATTTTTTGGACGAATGGCCCCGAAGTGAAGTTGAGTCATGACGGCGTTCCCTCCATGCCTTCAGGAGATGACGCATCGCCCTACTACCTGGAAGCTGAACTCAATTCTCCACTCTGCCGGCTGCGTCCCGGCGAGACCTGTAGCTTCGACACCGAATGGTTTCCCACCCGAGTCGGGAGTGAATTCCACGGCGTAACTGACGCGGCTGTCGTGATACGGCCCCTGCAAGGCATTCGTTTGGAGAATGGCAAGATCAGGCTTTCAGGTTCTTTCGGATTGTTCTTCGCCGGACGTCTGTTGGCGCGGTTCTACGACGAACATGGAGCGAGTCTTGGAACTGTGCCCGTGGTCGATGTGAGTCCAGCCGAGGCGGTGTCGCTCGAAACGGAAATCGCTCCTCCCGGAAAACCTGCGCGACTCTCTCTTCACCTGGAAGATTCAAATGGGGTGGACCGCGGTTCTCTTGCGGAGGTTCAAGTAACCGAGGAGAATCGCTGAAAATGACGCCGTGTGAAAAGGCATTCATGCTGTTCCTGCTCGCGGCCACCTGCGCTCGGCCCGGATTGCCCACGGCGGCGGCTCAAGGGAAATCTCCGCTCACTGCCGTCAGCAACGTTGGCGCAGATGACTTGCTGGCGCGTCCCGTCGGCGTCAACTGGACTTCCTACAATGGCGACTACACCGGGCGCCGTTACAGCAGTTTGCATGAAATCACTGCCGCAAATGTATCTCAGCTCCGCGCAGCGTGGGTGTTCCACCCCGGCAACTCCCAGCGGCTAGAAGCCACGCCAGTGGTTGTCCGCGGCATAATGTACGTCACCTCGGCCAACGATGCATTCGCGCTCGATGCCCGGACCGGACGGGTATTGTGGCATTACCAACGGCCAGTGAGTTCAGGTTTACTGGACGATGCTGCGGCTCACAAAAATCGTGGGGTTGCGGTGTGGCAGAACTTTGTTTACATGGAAACCGATGATGCCCACTTGCTCTGCCTCGACGCTCGTTCGGGAGGTCTGCGCTGGGACATCCAATACGCCGACAAAGCGAAGCATTATGGTGCGACCAGCGCTCCCCTCGTGGTGAAAGACGAAGTGATCGTCGGCACTTCAGGCGGCGATTCCGGCGTTCGCGGATTTCTTGCCGCCTATGAAGCGCTGACGGGCAAGCTGAGGTGGCGTTTGTGGACGATCCCGGCTCCGGGAGAGTTCGGATCCTCCAGTTGGCCCGGCGATTCTTATCTGCATGGAGGCGGCACAACCTGGATGCCTGGCACCTATGATCCAGAACTCGACACGCTGTACTGGACAACCAGTAACGCTGCGCCTGATTTTGCGGGAGACTCCCGCCCGGGCGACGACCTGTACACAGCCTGCGTCCTGGCAATCGACCCCAACACCGGGAAATTGAAATGGTATTTCCAGTTCACACCTCACGACCTTTATGACTATGACGCCAACGAAACACCTGTCTTGTTGGATCTCGACGAGAATGGCGTGGCCCGTCGCCTGTTGGTGCAGGCCGACCGCAACGGTTTTCTCTATGTCCTGGACCGGACCAACGGGAAGTTCTTGAATGCTGCACCGTTCGTGGAGAAGCTGAACTGGGCCAAGGGTATCGACCCATCCGGCCGCCCGATATTGTCAGGACGAATACCCACCGCGGCGGGCACTTACATCTGCCCGGGTATCAACGGAGCCACGAATTGGTTTTCGCCTTCTTACAATCCCGACGACAAGCTTTTCTATGTAATGGCGCTGGAGAGCTGCAACCTATTCCTCGCGGACCCGAAACCGTTTGCACAAGGCGAGACCTACTACGGTACAGGTACGAAGCTTCCGCCTGATGAGCACGCTCAGAAGGTCTTGGTGGCGCTCTCCCTGCCAGACGGAAAAGTCGTCTGGCGTTACCCCCAGGCCGGCCAGGGTGATTCCTGGGGCGGGACCCTCACGACGGCGGGTGGATTGGTGTTCTTTGGCGATGACGCCGGGTCTCTGGAGGCGGTCGAAGCACGCACTGGACGCGCCCTCTGGCACTTCAACACGGGCCAGTCGATGCACGCTTCACCTATGACTTATGCAGTCGATGGGGTCCAGTACGTCGCGCTCTCGGTTGAAAGCGACGTTTTCAGCTTCGCGCTTCCTCATTGACGACTGGTTTCCTCGACGTTCTCCGTTCAGCTTGGGCAATAAATTGGTATCGATTCTGGTTGCCGGCTTGCGCTACACAATCAGAACTCGAACCTGACTCCGAACTGCAGTCTGCGCGGAGTGTATCCGGTTGCGGTGGAACTAATAATGCCGAACGTTGCGTCGCCCGGAGCCCAATTCGTGTTAGGTGGAAAAAAGCGAGGATGATTGAAGCCGTTAAACACGTCCGCTCGCAATTGCAGCTTCATCGATTCCCTCGGCGTGAATTCCTTGTACAAGCTCATATCTACGTTATGAATGCCATCGGTGCGCAGACCGGCATAGTAGCGCGGGCCATTGCCCGGTATCTGATCACCCGGGTCCGCAAAGCAGTTGACATTCAGAATGGGGGTCTGATTGATCGCAGCTTTATTGCTGCTGATTCCCATGCCACCACCACAGAGCACATTGGGGCGCTGGTTGCCGTCCATCAAGCGGGGATTGGCCATGGGGATCGACAACGGCTGGCCGGACTGCTCCGTGATTAGTGCGGAAATGTTCCAGCCGCCAACGGCCGCGTCGAGAACACGATTCATATCGCCGCCGATCCAGTTCTTACGCCCGAAGGGCAGATTGACGATGATCGCCGCCGCCAGCCGTTGTGGCGTGTCATTGGCGCCGATGCTGTGTTCCGCTTTCAGATTGTCCAACTGCTGTGGGTTCCCATTGTTCAACGTACCCACGAATGCATTCGCGCCCACCGACGAGTCATCTGTCAGTTTGGATAATGTGTAGCTGCCTTCAAAGCTTACGTGGTGGGTTGTGCGCTTCTGGAAGCGAATCTGCATCGAGTTGTACCACGAGCTGGCCTCTAGCACCGGCAGCCCCTCAAAATCACCGTCGAACTGAGGGAAGGGCCGGAGCAGGTTCACCAGTGGAAGCATCGGTTGGTTGTAGCGGGAGTCAGGCTCGTTGAAAATAGCGCGTCCAGAGGTCAGACATCCTGTCCCGCCGAACATCGGACAAAACGGATTTGCGACGGTGTTTGCCAGATAGTTGCTCACGCAACTGTCCACAACGTCGCAATTGACCGGGTCCAACGCGTGCTGCTGAGCCGAAATCTGCGCCAGCAATTTCGACGAGATAAAATCCCGGTTGCGCGTGCTCGAGTACCCGCCCCACGGAAGATGGGTGCTCCGGTTGGCCGAATAGTCGACCCCGAGGACGATCTGGCTTGGCAGCAACCGCTGGATTCCTAGATTCCACTGGTAAATGTCCCCATTTTGCGCCGCTGTCGTTCCCAGATCATTTCCGTTGCCATAGCCCCACTCGGCCAAGGCGCCGTACTGTTTTCCCTGCGGCCCAGTTAAGCCGCCGGGGAACGGAATGGCTAGGCTCGCAGACCGCGAATTAAAGTTGTCGAGCGTAAAAAACATCGTTGCGCTCTTGCGGAAAGCTGTTCCGGGATACTGGTAATTCGTAGCCACGCTCATGCCGTAGTAGATCCCGCCTCCGCCCCGGATGACCGTGTTTGAATCCAACTGGTAAGCAAAACCGAGGCGGGGCCCAAGGTTATTCCGGTCCACTGGGACATTTCTCATTCCAGACGTAGCAAACAACGTAGTCCCCGTCAACGCCACCGTGCCCAGTCCGGGAGTAAGGCCGCCACTGCTCAAATCGAGGGTTATCCCGCTGCTGCCCGTGAAATCACTGAACTGAGACCGGTTGAAACGCTCGGTATACGGGGTGCTCCATTCATAGCGCAAGCCCAGGTTGAGCGTGAGTTTGGAGCTCACTTTCCAATCGTCCTGGAAGTAGAAACCAGTTTCCTTCGATTTGTTCGCCACTGCCGGGTAAATGTTGATCACACTGCTGTTATCCGGATAGCCGAAGAGCAAGCTGGCAAAGGGATTTCCTTGTGTACCACCTCCGGCGCCGCTGTTCGGAACCTGCGACGTAACGTCGTCAGTAAAGTTGAACAGTCCGGTGGGGTTCGGAGGCTGAAAGAAATTGTTGAAGAATATCCGTTGTTCGCCTCCCATCTTCATTAGATGGGATCCCTTGGAGATGACCAACTGAGACGAATAGCTGTAAAGAGTGTGGGCAAAGGTCGTGTTGATGCAACACTGATCGTAGAGGCTGCTCCATTGCGAAGCGCCGGACATTTGAATCGTCGGCATTCGGTCGATTCCGTTGGCTTCCAGCACGGACGGTAAATTAGCGCTTTCCAGGGTGGGAATGTTCGTTGTCTCACGCTGCGCGGCCCGATCCACGGCAATATGGTTGGTCCAAATCGTCCTGGGATTCAGTGTCCACGTGTATTCCAGCGAGGCGTTCTGCACTGTGAGAGGAGCATTTCCGTACCCGCCGTTATCCCCCGTGCTGTCGCCGCCGTCTCCGAGGTCTGCTGGAGTTGTAAAGTTGTTGTGCAGGCGGCTGTACCGCCCGTTCACCTGGTGCTTATTCGAGATCTGATGGTCCAGCTTGATATCGAACTGATAGCCCGGAGAACGCGACAAAGTAGTCTTACGATAGTTGAAAAACTCCCCTGGCAGATTGGGCTGCGGGTACTGATTGATCATGGCCTGTCCAATTGTGTCTATTTCGCTCGCAGGGATTACGTTCAAAACCCCGCCGGGTTGGGATCCGACTTGATTCCTCGTCGAGCAGTTGGGAGGAGCGGTCTCGCTGCAGCTAATCGGATCATAAATCGGATTCGCCGCGGCTGAGAAATCACCGGCTCGCTCATTCGATGTACCAGGAAACTTCCCATTCATCGGCACTGTGGCCACAAGGTTAATCGGTTCGTTGTCTCTCACCCTCTCTAAATCGAAAAAGAAAAACGTCTTGTCTTTCCGAATCGGCCCGCCTACCGAGAAGCCGTACTGGTCGCGTTCGTGGTTAGGCTTTGGGCCTGGTTCCGGGTTGAAGAAGTCACGCGCATCTGTTCCCGAGCGTTGCCCGAACCACCACCCACTTCCATGAAAGGCGTTCGTTCCACTTCTGAGGACCATGTTCACCACGGTGCCGCCGTTGTTGCCGAACTCCGCGGAAAAACTATTGTTCTGAACTTTGAACTCTTGAATGATCTCCACCGAGGGCTCGTAGTAGACATTGCTGGTCGCGCCTTCGCCCTGTTCCGGCGCGCTGATCAATGCGCCGTCCAGCCGTACTTCCGCCGTCGCATTCCGTTGACCATTGGAAACAAAATTGGTTCCCGCCGGATAGTTGTCCTGCGTGCCGGCTCCAGCAACCTCGGTTACTCCTCCCGACATAAATGTGAGACCGAAGAAGCTGCGGTTTAGCAAAGGGAGGTCCTTCACGTACTCGTTGGTGACGTTGGTGCCGAGCGTCGCGCTCTCTGTATCCAAGAGCGGAGCCGTCGTCGTGACCACCATTTTCTCGTTAACACTCGCCGGGACTAGACTGAAGTTGAGTGTGGCTTCCTGATCGACGGCAAGCACCACACCAGTCCTTTCCTCGATCCGAAAACCCGGCACGTGAACTTTTACCGAATAAGTTGAAGGCCGCAAACCGGTGAAGTAGTATGCGCCCCTGTCGTCGCTCTGTGCGGTACTGGAGATATCGGTTCCTACGTCCGTGATGGTCACGGTCGCATTGGCAACCACGGCTCCCGAAGCGTCTGAGACAACACCTCGGAGTTGGGCCCTGTAACTACCCTGTCCGGCTGCGAAGGTTGCAAAGCTTTCGAAAAAGCAAGTCACTAAAACCAGAGATAGAAGTCGTCTAGTCGGTCTCATAAAGAGCCCCCGTTTGATTCGCCTGTAGACGTCGTTTCCGCGGGCGCGCACGCCGGTTCGAGAGAACTGCCGGAACAAAGACTATGAGCCTGTTGTATCGATCATGAAGATTTCCATTTTGCCACCCTCAGGCCGGGCGATCGCCCGTCACGGCTCGTACCAAAACACCGCACCCTTCTCGATCGCAGGCAGCTTGTAACTCATGCCTGCGTCGACAGCCGTTCCATTCAGCGTTTGCACTTCTCCAAGAAACGGAAGAAAGAATCCATGCCCGTTACCTGCGCCAGACACCGTGATCTGAACGCCAGTCTGTGGCGTCTGAATCGGATTCACTCCGCCTTGCAGGCCTGCGAAGTTGGCAAGAAATACGTGGGGCTTTCCGTCAACCTGGGCAATCGACGTAGCGATCATGGGTGAAGCAACCACCCGAACCGCCGCTTCGGTTTTCAGGCTGGTCAGAAATTCGTGCTCTCGATCAGGGTTGGATTGCTCGACGCTCTTTTGCAATGCCGCGTAGTAATCCTTCCCGGGGCATGTACCGAAGCGGACGACGTTCGCGCCTGCGCCAATGTGGGTCACATCTTCTCCAGTGATCACCAGCGTCTTACCTCCACCCACGTACTTGCGCAGCCACGCTCTTTCTCCTTCGTTCATCACCCGCACGTCGGGGAGAATCAAAGCCTGTCCCCGGAAGTCCGCAAGCGTGCGGGGAGTAACGACCTGAAACTCCAGGTGCTTTTGCATGAGGAGGATGAGAAACCCACGATAGGAAGAGATGAATTCTTTGGCGTAGTAATTTCGTGTCTCGGGAGAAAAGTAGACGCCTATGGGAGCGATCGTCGAGCGTTGCCGGTAGAACGTGTCTTCATGGGCCTTGATCCAGGAGAAGATTTTCTTCCGAGTCGGAGGATCGTTCGATCCCGCCATGGAATGTCCCGGCGCATCCCAGAAGTTTGCGCCGGCCATGATTTCCGAGGCGGCCAGGTTCATCATCGCCTCCCGGCGATCGACTTTTTTGTCGCCGTCCCATGAGTAATTCAATATCCATGTCGCCTTACTTTGTGCAAAGGCGCGAAACGAGTGCATCCCCACTTGATAATTGAACCAATCCAGCGGCGTTCGCGATGACGCCATATGGTCACCATTGCCGAACTCATACTCATGGGCGACAGCATCGACAACTCCGTACAAACTGTAAACATCCGCTCCGACCCGAACTGCCTCTTCCTCAAAGCCAGGGTAAATCTCCGGGATCGTCTTGATCGCTGGATTTACACCCTTGGCGTTGCTATCGATTTCCTGCATGAAATCGGTGAAAGTCTGAATTCTGAAATCGACCCACTTTCTAAAATTGCCGTCCGAGAAGTCTCCCAGTTTGAGATCTTTCTTCGCATCGAGGCCCGTAGCTTTTCCAAAAGCCGCCACCGTGTAGTCATCGAAGCTCGCCCAGGTGTCTTCCCAACCGTCGAAATGAGTCATCCAGTACGGAATGTCCACGTAAATGCCATCAATCCCTGTGGCTGCAATCTGCCGCACCCGTTCCATGTAGGTCTTGCGCCAGTCCGGCGCGTAAGGACTGACCCATACATCCTCATCGCCTTTCTTGATCCAGAAGGCGCTGCCACCTCCAAAAACCGCAGGCTCTCCCGTGACCTTCCTCTGGAGCCAGTCCGGATGTTCCTTGGCCATCGTGTGTGGAGTTTTATCGGCGTTTGCCGTAATGCACTCGGTTCCGGCGATGTATACGAAGGCCCGGTTGCCCGCTGCGTGTGCCTTCTCCGCAACTTCACGGATGGCTCTTAGCTTTTCTTCAGGATTGACGAAGCTTTCATACCGCCCTGGGACATCGTTGTCGACTTCGATACCGAACACGCCGTCTTCGTGGGCGCCTCGCACGATCTGGTCGGCGTTGTCGCTCCGCAGCCCATACGCCCCAATGCGTACGTAATGAGTCCAATCCTGTTCCCTCGAATCGTGACTGGCCTTCAGAATCGGAGATAGCAGCAACAAGGCAACTGCGACGGAACGAGATTTGTGAGACATGTGTAACGCTCTGCGCTTACAAAAGACGAGGATCGAGTACAAGCCAAGCATGGTTTCGCAACATTACGTTTCGTAACTTTTACTTTCGCAGCAACTCGACTGTCAAGGGTAAAATGCGGTCTGCTGACAGGAGAGGTCTCGGCCTGCAAAGCTAACGGATCTGCTACCCGTCGTGAAGATAACGCATACAGTGCGGATTTATTCCGACGATGTCGCGGGATAAACAGGCAAGTTCCGGGCTAAAAAGCGCCGCTCCGCAGCGGAGCTCTCGTATCTTGCATAACCGGCACGGCAGGCCTGCCTTCACGAGAAATCTATTTACTAGCCGCGCCCGCCGGCTGAGCGCCGGCGTAATACCCGCTCTTGGTGCGGACGGTCATTTTGCTGTGGCCCTTGGCCTTGGCTTCGACCCGCACCAGGCGGAAGCCGCCTGCGCCGCGAGGATTCGTGGGCTTATACCCAATCAAGTATTGATTGCGGATGTCGCGCGCCACCGTGCGACTGATCTCATCCACTTCGTCCAGCGTCTTGGGAAAGAAAGCGATTCCTCCGGTGCGCTGGCCGATGATCTCCAGAGCTCGGCGGGCCCGCTTCGGATGCTCTTCGTCACCCAGGATTCCGATGGCATACACCTGGGGGCCGTTTTCTTCCTGGAGCTGCTTGACCGCCTGTTCCAGCGTCTCGTTGCTGGCGTTGTCCTCGCCATCGGTCACCACGAACAAGACCTTTTTCTCCAGACGGGCGTTGTGTTTCAAATGCTCAGCGGAGGCCACGACCGCATCGTAAAGGGCTGTGCCTCCGCGGGCGTCGATTTTCTCCAAAGCTTCTTTCATTTTCAAAAGATCGTTGGTGAAATCCTGGTCGAGATAGTATTCGTCGTTGAAGTTGACCACGAAAACTTCGTCCCGCGGATTGCTGGAACGCACCAGATTCAGCGCGGCCTGATTCACCTTGTTGCGCTTCTCGCGCATCGAACCCGAGTTGTCGATGACAATGCCCATGGCCACCGGAATGTCTTCGTGGTGGAACGAAATGATGTTCTGCTGCTTGCCATCTTCAAATACGGTGAAAGCGCCACGGTCGAGGTTGGTCACGATGTGCTGTTTGTCATCCTGCACGGTGGCGTGAAGCAGCACTTCGTCGACGTGCTTCTGAAAGACGAAGACTCCCTGGTCATTCAGGTTCGAGTCTTGTTTATCTTTATCTTTATCTTTATCTTTTATCTTGATCTTGATCTTGATCTTGCGCTTTCGGAGCGTCTGAGTTCTTCCCTTGTTCCGGCGAAGGCTCGGCCAGCTTGCTCGGGTCCGCGGCCGGCTTTTCCAGAGGCGCCTGAGCCTGAACAGGCTGCTTCTCAGTAAGTTTGGAGTCGCTCGCTGCTGGCGCGGACTGTGGCTGGGCGGGCGTTGCTGCCAGGATCCCGGCCCAGATCACAACGGTGGAGAGAAGCAGAAGCCTGGCTCTATTCGGCAGGCGCGTAGTATCCTGTCCTGGCATACACCCGTAGAGGCGGCAATCCTTTCGGTGGCAGAAGCTTCACTTTTATCTTACGCCATTTGCCGTCGCGCACAACTTTGTTCGGGCGGTACCCCAGCACATACTGATTCCGGAGTTCGATTCCAATCTTGGTCGCCACATCCCCCAGGTCGTTGGGATTGTCGATGGTAAAGGCTCGTCCTCCGCTGAGCTCGGTGATGTCGCTCAGCAGCTGTGGTCCCAGTCGCTCTTCGATAGCGGAGGCGTAGCGGTCGTAAATGCCGATGGCATAGACCATCACGTCGGCTTCCTTCACCACCGAACGGATTTCGTTCTCGGTGTAGCGGCTGTGATTGTCCCCTCCGTCAGAGATAATAAGCAGCGCCTTTTTCGGATACTTCGCCTGGCGCATCTTGCTCACGCCCATGTAGATGGCGTCGAGCAACGCCGTGCGCTTGCGCGGGACGGCGAAGACCAGCTTGTTCTGAATCTCATCGACAGAATTCGTGAAATCGCTGACCTGCTCCGGTTCGTCGGAGAAGGTGATCATGAAAAACTCGTCCTGCGGATTGGCAGTCTTGAAAAACTCGATGACCGCATCCTTGGCGCGATCCATCTTGCTGCTCATACTTCCGCTGGAGTCGAAGATCACGCCCAGGGAAACCGGGGCGTCTTCGCTGGAAAAGGTACGGATATCCTGGGCAGAGTTGCCCTCGAAGAGCTGGAAGTTTTCTTTTTCCAGGCCGGTGACGAGGCGGTTCATGGGATCGGTGATGGTCACCGGAACCAGCACCAGGTCAACGTCGACCTTCATCGGGCGCACGTGTGCGCTCAGCCCCGACGTGGACGACACCAGGTCCTGCTTGGGTGGCTCTTTTGGTTTCTCTACCTCGCGCGGCAGCACGTGCACATCATTGACGTCGGTTTGGCCCACTGACGGGAGACTAAGGCAGAAGAGGACGCACGCCGTGAGAAGGATCGGGTTCCAGAGCCGCTTGGAGTTCCCCAGCCTAGGTTTGTGGCGCACCCCTATCGTGATCGGATTCGGATCGGAACCCGGGAGGGGGATTCGAACTGGGGCCTCAGGGCGAGATGACCGACGCCGATCATTCAGGCGGGCCATAAGTACTACCTCAATGGGGCGGATGTTACCACAGCTTTTGCCACGCGCAGCATGCTTTTTGTCAAAAGTTAGAGACAAATCTCCAAACTACACTCGGACCATTCAACCGGCGGGATCGCGCGTCTGGCCTGCATCCCCGTGCGACTCCGCTATCTTGTTACAATCAAAGGTTTCCTATGGCTCACATACTTCCATTTCATGCTCTGAGGTACGACCTGCAGCGGGTAGCCGCCTCGCAAGTGGTGACTCAACCCTACGACAAGATCACTCCGGCAATGCAACAGCAGTATTACGAAGCCAGCCCGTACAACCTTGTCAGAATTATTCTTGGCCGCCGCGAAACGGATGACAATACGACCAATAATGTATATACGCGAGCCGCCGCCAGTGCCCGGCAGTGGCGCAAGGAGGGTATCCTGCGGCAGGATTCTTCACCCTCAGTTTATGCCTGCTCCCAGGCCTTTACCGCGCCCTCGGGAGCGAAGTTTGAGCGGAGGGGGTTCATCGCGCTCGGCCGCGTCGAAGACTATGCTGCGAAGGTAGTTTTCCGCCACGAGCAGACCCTGGCCAAGCCCAAGGCGGACCGGCTTGACCTGCTGCGCGCGACCCGCGTCCACTACGAACAGCTGTTCCTGCTCTACGAAGACTCGGGTGAGATCGACGGCCTGCTGAGTTCGGGTTCGGCAGCCACGCCCACGATCGACGTGGCGGATGAATACGGAGTGGCGCACCGCGTCTGGCAGATTTCCGATCCCGCGGTAATTAAGTCGGTTCAGGATAGAATGCGCGACAAGAAGCTGGTCATCGCCGACGGCCATCACCGCTACGAAACGGCGCTTAATTTTCGCGACGAATGCCGGGCCGCCGCACCGGCGGCTGCGGACGCTCCGTACGAATTTGTCATGATGACCTTCGTCAACATGAACGATCCAGGCTTGCTGGTGCTGCCCACGCATCGCCTGGTGCATTCGCTCAAGTCGTTCTCCGTCGATGAATTTCAGAGTTCCAGCCGCAATTTCTTTGAGGTGGAAGAAATCGATCCCGCGCTCGATGCCGCCCGCGCCACAGCGATTTTGCGCGAGCGCGGCCGCGCCGGGATCGCTCTGCTGGCCATCACCGCGAACCGGGTTTTCATGCTGCACTCGCCCAAGCCCGCCGGGGCAAAATTCTTGGCCGGGCTCTCCCTTCGGCAGCAATCCCTCGACGTCGTGCAACTGCACAAATGCCTGCTGGAAGGAGTATTGAATCTGTCGGAGGAATCCATTCGCAACCAGCAGAATCTGGCTTACCTGCGCGAGGCCTCCGAGGCCCTCGGACAGGTTCGCAAAGGCGCCGCCGACATTGCATTCCTCATGAATCCCTGCCGTGTGCAGCAGGTCCGCGACATCGCCTTCGCGGGCGAAGTCATGCCCCAGAAGTCGACTGATTTCTACCCCAAGCTGTTGAGTGGGTTGACCGCATATGCGCTG
>CAVYHM010000012.1:0-71139 GCA_963768265.1 uncultured Acidobacteriaceae bacterium | reverse complement strand
ATGAGTCGATGTTGTAAGTGGATTCGGCCCACCGTTGCGCCAGCAGCTTGTCTTCCATCACCGGCACCATCAAGCCTGAATAGCCGACCTGCTTCTCCGGCACAGCTTTTACAGCAGCGGTGATAATGCGTGCCGCAGTGAGGGTCCCGCTGGCACCGAACTTCGCACCCGTGAAAGCTTCGATAGCGGCCCCTATCGATACGTCCCCCAGGGGAGCTGGCGTAGGGTCGACCCCTAGATAGGCCCAGCCAGTTTCAGCTGCGACTTTTCTCCCCACGGCCTCGGCGACCGATGCGTGTTTTGTGAGCGCAGCGCTCAGGTCGGCAAGGGCGGCTTCGGCGTTGCCCTTATCTTTGCTGAAGACGTTGAGGACGACGTTAGCTCCTTCAAAGCCAATGGCGAATTGTCTGCCAGCGCCGGTGTGATACGAACCCGGAAAGAACGGCGCAAACGGCTTCAGCATCGCGGTCGCCGTGAAATTGAAGGTCCCTTGACTATGTGGAGTGTGTTCACTGACATACTTCACGAGTTCAGCGGTGCTCCGAATTGTTTTCCAATGAATGCCAGCTTCGTCAGCGATGATTGTGCTGCCCTCGATGTTCGGAAGAGTCGAGAGCGCTCTTTCCAGGAGGTGCACCGTGGCAGGATCATCGGTGTCGTGAAGACTTCCCGGTCCCACATTCGCCAGGAACCCCTCCCTTGCGGATAATGCGTCAAGCTGCGCGAGAAAGGTCAACGCCTGGTCCTCCGACATGCCGGCGACGAGGTCTGCCAAGGGTTGGGTCGTCACGCGTACCGACTCTACTGCGTAACCGGAGGATTCGAATTCAGCTTTGACTCTCCGCAACACGATGAGGGCATCGGCAATTTGTTTTTGGTATGTTGCCCTGTCTAGCCGTACGAATCCCGTAATTGCCCTTACTTTCGGATTGGACGAAGCGGTCGCCACGGAACTCACCTGAGCGACCGCTTGCAACGAAACCACGAGGACAACCGCGAGGATTATTCGCTTCATTGAATGTTCCTTAGACGTAAAAAAGAGGAGCGAGCAGTATAGCGTGAGATCCTCGGCGGTTGGTCGGCCACTCCTGCCCCATCGTGTTACTTCTGGTCTACCCGTCATCCCGAAGTGATTGTGATCGATCCGAATCGACTCTCAAAAGCCCACTTCTCAGGGTTGATCGGGGGAGATTAGGATTACCTCTGGATTGAGGCCTACATTCTCTGATTGTTCATTTCGACAGATCCACTAAGAAAAACATCAGAACCAGCTTCCCTTGTTTACGCTCAACGGTGCCAGGTTCTTGAAGGAATAGTGGGGTACACACGTATAATCTTGGACCCAAGAAGCTAATGCGGGGCGATATGCAATTCGAGCGAGGATCCGGTCGGTGCTTAGAACGCACAATAGGACTTTTGACGATTGCGGTTGCCTTGTCGTATGTGTCCGCCGAAGGGCAAGGCAATCCGCAGGCGCTACAGTCGCGGGGAATCACAACACTGGAGGATGTTATCGAGCAAGTGCGGCGGAACGGCGTGCAGCCATCTGTGCTTAGCCAGTACGATGCCGCGTCCAGGGACTTGGAAGTCAGTTACCGGGCCTTTACAGCGACGTCTAATTCCGTACAAGCGGAACTAAGCCTGATCAAGCTCGCGGACTGTGAAAGGCAAAAGGCCCTGTTTGCCCGGCTGACTCCCAACACGCTGCGGCAGGGCGAGACCCAGAGCACCGCCGACACACTGGCGGGCCGGTCGCGCGACCACTACAAAAAAGGCGCGGAACTCGCGCGCAAAACCGGTACGAGCGCACATCTCGTGAAAGCATTGACGGGGCTGGCACTCGTGGAAGAGACGCAGTACCACGATTATGGGGCGGCGAGTACTGCTGTGATCGAGGCGATGCGAGCCGCTGCTTCGTGCAGCGACGCGCAGGATTGCAGGCAAGATGCTTTGGAAGCGAAAGTCGGGCTGGAGACTGCACGGGGGGAACTGGTATCGGCTGCGAGCCATGTTAACGGTCTGCTGACCATGTTGAAGCGCAACCCGTCGGCGCCCGCCTACATGCAATACCGCGCTTATACCGATCGGGCGAGCATCTACTACGGGATGACGGACGGCTGCACCGATACTTTCCAACAGACAGCGGACGATTGCTATCGACTTTTCGACCTCAGCAAGGCGGACTGGGCGAAGGCGCAAGCGATCGCCGCGCGAGCGGGCTACGGCTATTTCGTTAGGACGGCACAACAGGAAATCGGAGACATGGATACGCTCCGCCAGCTGACCGAACGGTACAACAACCACAGCAACATTCCGGCCGGTATGTTTGATCCCAAAGTGGCTAAAGATGTCCTTGCTACGGACATCCCGCCGTTAGGCCAGCTGCCCCGGCAGCAGGCAGTAGCGATACAAGCTCTGGCCGAATCTGCAGGACCGTCATTGCCTGGCCCGCTGGCTACTTATATTCAGGCTGAAGTGGATGATATGCAAGGGAAGACGGATGCCGCGCTCAACGAGTACGTTCGCGCCATCCGTAGCGTCGACGAGGAGCGGCAGAAGCTGGGAGAAGACTCGGCCCGGAGTTCTTTTCTTGACGATAAAACCGGTTACTATGACCGGCCGATCACGATGTTGCTGCTGAATAAGCGCTACGCCGAAGGGTTCGAGCTGATTGAAGGCACGAGAGCCCGTGTCACAGCGGATTTGCTTCGGACCAAGTCTTTGGGGCTGGCGAGACCGGTGGACCGGAAACTGTTCGCGACACTTGCGCTCAAGAGGGCGAATATCGCGGCGCTGCAGAGCAAATTCTTCCTCAGCATTTACGACTCCAACCCCAACGAGGAAGGCAGTGTGGACAATGTCGCGGAGGCACAGACGCAATTGACGGAGTTGGAAGACGAATATCAAAAGCTGCTTGTTCGCGTGGCACGCGAGGCTCCGCTCGCGCAGAATTTAGCAACATCCAAGATCCCTTCGCTGCAATCGGTGCAAAATGCACTGCGGGAAGATGGCGCAGACATGGTGTATTACTACCTGCGGGATACAGCTGTGATCCTGCTGCACATCGGGCCTAACTCGGTTCACGTGCGGAATGTTTTTCTGCCTCGATTTGCCTTAAGGGAAAAGGTAACCCAACTGCTCGATTCGATGCAAAAGCAGGGTATGCCTTTTCGAGCCGATTTATCGAAACAGCTGTTCCTGTTTCTCATCCAGCCGGCCTTGGAATGGGTGCACTCGGACCGTCTGATTCTGATCCCGCAAGGTGAGCTGGAAGGTTTGCCCTTTCAGGCGCTGCAAGACCCGGCAGACGGAACCTTCGCGGGCGAACGCTTCCAGATCAGTTATGCGCCGGGCGCTGCAATCCTGCTGGAATTGAAGAAGCAGCGGAACCTGGCTGGCGGCTCACTGCTGGCGGCCGCGAACCCTACGCTGCCGAGAGCACGAGAAGAAGTAAGCAGCATTGCCACCTTCTATCCGGGCCATCAAAAGGTGTGGGTGGATACGCTGATCCGGAAAAGCGAATTTGAGCGTTGGGTTGGTTCCTACGACATTGTTCATCTTGCGGTGCATGGTGAATTCAATGGCGAACCGCTGCTCTCTCATGTGAATCTTGCAGCAGACGGGAACGAGGATGGAAATCTGAATGCGGCGGAGATGTTCGGGCTATCGCTGGAGCACGCGCGGTTGATTGCGCTAAGCGCCTGCGAGACGGGCCGCGTGCGAACTACTCGAAGCAACGAGATTCAAGGCATTCCGCAAGCACTTCTGTTTGCGGGCGCGCAAAGCCTGCTGCTCTCAGCATGGAAGGTGGATGATGAGTCCACCACTAAGTGGATGCAGATTTTTTATCGCGTAGCACAAACCAAAAGCCCGGCCGAGGCTGCGCGCGATGCGATCCGCGAACTGCGGCGCGATCCGGCCTACAACCATCCTCATTACTGGGCCCCGTTCCTATTAATCGCGAGGTGACGTGGACGATGTGGAGCGCGTTGCTGGAGAAGTTCAAAGGAGTGACTACCAGTTGGTCAGCATTCACCGCGCTGGGATCATTCGTCCTGTATTTTCTCGGGTATCTCGTGCTGCGCTTTCAGCTATCAACCTGGGGCGTAGCGACGGACCTATCCATCCTCGATGAGCGTTACTTATTCGCGGGGGCCCGCTTCTTGGTTTATCTGATAAGCACGGCGGTGAACGTTTTGCTGTTGGCGTCTCCTTTGATGTTCCTATGGTGGCTTTTGAACCGGTGGTCCCGTTTTCATCAGTGGCGCGAGACCTGGGACTATGCAGTGGCCGGGGTGATTTTCGCCGTCCTGTTCATCCAACTCGTGGAGAAGAAGTGTTTCCAATTTATGAACAGCGTCCTGTTTCAGCCTCAGCTCGATGGTGAGCGGTGGCTGCAAGCTGTGCTCCTCGACTCAACTTCGTATTATGAGGCGCAATTTTTCGCGGCGCTGGTTGCGGGCGTGGCTGTAACGGGGTGGCTGCTGTTCCAATGCCATGGCCAGAAGATCCGCAGGCCAATGCTCGAATCGGTGTTGCTCTTCCTGTTTCTCGTGGAATTCTTCCTATTACCCGTCAACTATGGCGTGATTGTTTCCTCCAGAGAGCTGCCCAAGGTCGCGATCTTCGCGCCCGCCGAAGCATGGCTGGTCTGGGAAGGCAAAGACAAAACGACTTTTCTGGTTGTGAACAACGACCGGAAACTCGTGGCCGTGCCGAATGCAGACATAAAGAAACTGGAAATTACCGGTGTGGAAAATGTCTTCCAGAGGCTGTTTCCAACATATGTGTCCGGCCGGCGGTCGTCCCAATGAAAAGAGCGATTTTCGTTACCATTTGGATTTTCGTTGCCATAGCCTTTGTGGCCGCTCAGTCACAAAAAGCCCAGCCGCAAAAGAAGACCGAGTCCTTTTGGGCGAAAGTGCTTCGCGTAGCGGGCGTATCGACAACCCCTGCCTCGCTACGCAGTGACGATCAGGTGACTGGTGGTGACATCTGGTGGGTGACGGTGGCGGAGAAAGCAGTTCCTCAGCGGCTTACGCGGGGCGGAGGATACTCTTCTCCAGTGTTCGACGTTTCGGGGCAGAATGTTCTGGCACTCAAGAGCGGTGACCTCTACCGCGTGCGCTTGAGTGGTGATGCGACAGTAGAGTTACACACGGTCGCGGGCGTGACGAAGCTGGTTGGGCTTAGCCGCGACGATCCCGATCAATTGCTCGTGATCGGAGAGGACCAGCAACACCTTCCATTCGCTGCCCTCTTTTCCATTCAATCGGGCCGGCTGCTTGTCATACCCCACAATGCCGATTCGAGCGACGACCAAGTCATGCTCGCTCATCTCTCCGGATGGGAACGGGTCTATGACGACACGCTACTGTACACGGAGAAGAATGAGAAGCAGGGGCCTGGGGGAATGGCGATCGAATTTACCGATGTTTATTTGAAGCGCGGGAGCGATCCTCCAATAAACCTGACCCACGGTAACCGCATTTCCAGCAGCCAGCCTTCGCTTTCGGCGGACGGTCGGGTCGTGGTGTTCATTCGCGACGATCGATAATGATTGAGCGGTAGCCGACTTATGGGGCTAAACTGGTCTGTCGTCCCAGCCAGCTACTCATCTTTGATTAGGATCGTCCCATCCCTACCACAAACCTTGATAGTTCTTTCTGCCAGCCCCTGTAGGCGTTTGAGGAGTGAACAAAAAAACCTCTCCCCGGTGATCGGGGAGAGGGCGGTGGCAGTCGGAACGTATTTTAGTCGTCCAGGTCAGCCGTGGTGGGTGCCGGGTTGTTGAAGTCGCTCGGGGGGCGAACCGTGCTCTCGCCGGGATAGGGCCGCTTAAACCCGGTGGACAGGTACCAGTTCAGATGGTTGACTGTGTCCGGGTCTTCGGCGTCGGGCTTGGTCAGTTTGCCCGCGAAGATCTGCGCCTTCTTCTGGAGCCAAGCCTCCCTCAGGGCCTTGATCCGAGGGCCTTCCGTCGCAGGGGCTGCGCTCGCAGTAACGCCCTGGTCCAGTGGGACCTGGTTTGCCACGTGCGACCACGGCTTGAAGTTGGCCGCGGGCGGCGTGCCCTTGACGAAAGCCGTCCTCATCGGCGACGCCACGAGGTCGAACTGATTCATGGTCGGCAGACCGAGGATTTGCTCGATCGTCCGAGTCATGTTGACCTGCGTGTAGTAGTGGTGGTCGGTGGGTCCGTTCTGCACAGCATATGGGCTAACGATATAGCCCGGGCTGCGATGACCGTCGACGTGGTCGACGCCGTTCTGGGCGTCGTCTTCCTCCATGAAGATCGCCGACGTGGACCACACGGGGCTGTGGCTGATGTAGTCGATAATGCGCCCAACCGCCAAGTCGTTATCGGCCTGTTCGGCATCCGGGGTCGGCGGGCCGCCGGTGTGGTCGTCCATGACCCACAGGATGCTCAATGCGGGTACTGTACCGGCCGCGACGTCATTGTTGAAGTCCTGCAGCCACAGATCGACGCGGAACTGGTCGGGGATGTTCAGATCGAACTGCGGGAAGTTCTTGATGAGGTGGTTAGACACGGCCGGAACAGAGGATTCTGCCTGGGTCGTGTTCTGATAGTACAGCGTCTTCTCGCCCCCAGCCTCGAACTTCTGCGCGTCGGCATAAAACTCGCTCCAGCTCGGCTCGCTGGTCGACCCGTTCGGCTGCAGGAATGTATCGTTCTCGACGTATTCGCCGTAGATCTTCACCGGCAGACCGGCGGCGGCGGCTTCCGAGAACAGGAAGCCCTTGCTCGTATAGGCGAGTGCATCGCCGGCGTTCCCGCCTGGATAGCTGCGGTTCCAGTCAGGCGACTGGATGTCGTCGGCGTAGGGCGCCATGCCCTCGGTGATCCACTGGTGACCGTCAGCCGACTGGCGGCTCGGGTCGTAGAAATTGTCGAAGAGCGGGAAGCGCTTCACCAGTTTGTGCACGTTCGGCGTGTCCTTGCCGCCGAACACTGCCAACGAGGCGTCGCCATCGCCGGCGGCCACATCGCCCAGGATCTGATCATAGGTGCGGTTTTCACGGATGATCAGGAACACATGCTTGATCAGCGACGGATCGCCGATCTTGGCCGGGATTGCGACCGGCTTGGCATGCGGGCTGCCACCGGAGGCAGATTTGATATTTTGCGTCAGATCCCAGTGGTTATTCTGGAAAACCTGCGTCGTCATCGCCGCCAAGGTCCCGCTATCCGGCACGGGGACGATGCTGACGGTGCCATTATCCTGGTGCGTATTCAAACCACAGACGCCGTGGTCGCACTCGAACGAATAACGCGTGCCGATGCCCTTGTCGTTGGCAACGATGAGCGTGTTATTGGCCTCGTCGAGCACGACCGAGCTCGGTGCATAGGCTACCGGAATCATGCCCATGAAGGGATTGCTCGCTCCGTTGCTGAGGTCGACCACCCCGACCGCGTTGGCATTGTAAAGCGCTACGTAGGCAAGGCCTTTTTTAGCATCGACAGCGATGGAGTTCGGCGCGGCGCCATAGGCCGGTTCGCCTGCGCCGGGCGCAGCGATCGGCAGCCCAAGGGGGATCGTCCGCGCCACAGTGTTCGTGGCCGTGTCGATAATCGAGATGGAGTCGCTATAGGTATTGGCGACCAATAGGGACCGTCCGTAGAGCGCCATCCCGGTCGGGTGCAGACCGGTCGAGATGGTAGCGGTGACCTTCATCGTGGAGAGATCAACCACCGAAACCGTGCCGGTGATCGCAGAGCCAACCACCGGGTCGGCGACGATTTCAGTGCCGGCGGAGTAGATCTGGAAGTCTTCCGCCAGAGCGGCCCGGCCACCCTCGTTGCTGACATAGGCCGTCGTGCCGTTGGTGCCGATCACGATGCTGTGCGGTGCGTTGCCGACGCGGATCTCCTGAACCTGCTTCTTTGCGGTCAGGTCGATCTTGGTGAGCGTATCGTTCTGGTTCAGCAGCGCGTACGCGCTCTTGCCATCCTTGGAGAGCGCGACGCCGCCGGGATAAGAAGTGCTCGTGCTATAGAACGTACCGCAGGGTCTGCCATAATCACCGATAGGGCTGTTCGGAAAGCAGGTGATGAAGGCATTGTTCGGCGGCACGCTGATCTGGGCGTTGTCTTCCAGCAAGCCCTCTGCAGTGACGTTGGCGATGGTGACATTGCTGCTGTCCTGGCTGAACACCAGGTGCTTGCCGTCCGCCGAATAGGCTATGCCGCTATAGCTGCCGCTCGAATCCAGTCCGAGCGCGAGGTAGTCCTGCAGGACCACGCCGGTATTCGTGTCGAACACCTCGACGGCCTGCGACGCGCCCAAGGTGAGGACGGCCGCGGTGTGACTCTTGAGGTTGGGGTTCAACGCGACGGCCTTCGCGCGGACCCGAATGCCCAGGTCGACTTGGATGCCGGCCGGGGTGAGGACTTGACCATCGCCGACAACCCAGGAACCGTTCGGCTGCGGGCCGGTGGCGTAGGTCGGGTACGGCTTGGACTGAGCAGCGGCGAGCCCCGGAAGGCTCAACCCCGCCGCCAGCAGGCCGGCAAGCGGACGCAGACAGTTCCGAGACTTATTTCGAGTTCGAGACCTATTGCGAAACTTATTTTTTCGAGCCATGTACCGTTCTCCTCCTTGGATTTTCTCCCTACGCAGCCGGGATCGGCCGTGCGAAATTGGGCGCAATACAACCAGCGCCCCCCACATCGGTGACGGCAACCTTAGCAGACGACATGTGACGGCTTTATGACAACAGTGTGAACTTTCAGTTACATGGGCTGGCATTTTCTGGATTAATCCGTGGGGACGGATTCTGGGGTGGAGGCGCGTTAGCAACAACTGGAACTGTTGCAGCTTTATAAAGCGTGTTTCAAAAATCGGTCTTGGGAAGGGCACGGCTTTTAGCCGTGCCGCCCAGAGCGAATTAAGGATGCGGGCTTTAGCCCCTGAGGGGAATGTAGGGACAGACGGGTGGAGTGCACCCCAAAAGTGAGACAGAGAAAATGGTGACAGTTCTCGAGAGGAGAACGCATGTCACAAGACGGGCCGAAGCAGGCCGAGTATTCGATGGAGTTGAAGCTGGCGGCGGTACGCCGGGTGTTGGCAGGGGAGAGCGTAAGCGCGGTAGCACAGGAGTTGGGGATTCGACGTAAGCGGCTATACGTATGGAAAGACCGCTACGTGGAGTTGGGCGAAGCTGGCCTGGTGCATCGGCGAGGAGGAAGGCCGAGGAAAGAAGGGTCGGCCGTAGAGAACGAATCGGAAGCAGGGGCCGGACGGGGGGAGTTGCTGGCGGCCCGCAAGCGGATCGCAGAGCTGGAACGCAAAGTGGGGCAGCAGGAACTGGAACTGGATTTTTTCGGCGAAGCCTTGCGGCGCATAAGAGTGGGCGCGAAGCGATCTGCACGTTGATCGCGGAGCGAGCCGGGCAAGGCGGCCTCACCGTGGAGCGAATGTGCGAGTTGAGCGGCGTGAGCCGCGCAGGATTTTATCGGCATTGGGAAGTGTCAGCGCCAAGGCAGGCGGACACGGCACTGCGCGATGCGCTCCAGCAAGTGGCCGTGGAAAAACGATTCTACGGGTATCGACGGGTGCAGCGGGAACTGCGGGAGCGTGGGCACCTGGTGAATGCCAAGCGGGTGCTGCGCTTGATGCGCGAGGACAACCTGCTCTGTCTGCGCACGCGGCGGTTTGTGCCTGCGACCACCGATTCGCAGCATGGTTGGCGAGTGTGGCCGAACCTGGCGCGTGGCTTGGTGACGCGCAATCTCAATGAACTCTGGGTGGCAGACATCACCTATGTGCGCTTGCAAGAGGAGTTCGTTTATATCGCCGTGCTGGACGCACATTCCCGCCGGGTGATCGGTTGGGCGCTGGCACGGCATTTGGGCGCGAGCATGGCAGTGCAAGCCTTGCGCATGGCACTGGCCGAACGTCAACCTGCGCCGGGTTTGATTCATCATTCCGATCGCGGCATTCAGTATGCTTGCGCCGACTATCTTACGTTGCTGGCCGAGCACAGTGTGCAACCGAGCATGAGCCGCGTGGGTAATCCTTACGACAACGCTAACGAGTCTTTCATGAAGACTCTCAAACAGGAGCAAGTGCGCGGCAATGGCTGGCGCGACCTCGACGCAATGCGCGCCGATCTGGCAACCTTCTTTGAAATTACTTACAACCACCAGCGGCTGCATTCCGCGCTCGGCTACCAAACTCCCGCCGGCTTCGAACAGCAGTTGTGCACATCACCATCGCAAGCCTCTACAGAGCTGAGTGGGGCGAGGGAGCTAACCGCCCCCTCGCCCCACACCCCACTCCCCGGTTTACAATCTTGCACGTAATCCCAACTGTCCCTGGTTTCTTTGTCTCACGTCAGGGGTGCACTCCACCCGTGTCCCCCAGGTTCCGTCCGTCCCCCGGGTTCCTCTGTCCTGCCGCCGCGGTGCTAATCTTCTTCACTGCCGGTTTCCTTTATTTCTTGCGCTTCGAGCGCGTCGATAACTTGGGAGCGTACAGCATCCCGACGGAGACCGGCCTTCTCCCTCGAAAACAACTGCGGGAATCGGTGGGTTAAGCAGCTTCCATCGGCTCTAGAGTTACCTTGTGCCCGAGTTGTTGGAGCCGCTTCACCAAGTACCGCTTGAGACCGTCGGAGTGGATGCGATCGAAGTAGTTTCCGCCAAGGTCCTCGTAGTTGCTCTGGTTCTTCTGCAAGTGATAGCCAATGACGATGAGGGTATGCGCCACCGCGATGATGGCCCTTTTCTTGCCGCGCCTTGCCGCTAAGCGTCTGAACTGCGAGGACAAGTAAGTGTTCTTGGTGCGCGCGGCAGCCCAGGCGCACTGACAAGCCATGCGGCACAACCATGGGCTCCCTTGACGAGTTGTACCGCGCAAACGCTTGCCGGCACTTTCGTGATTGCCCGGGCATAGCGCGGCCCAACTGGCCAGATGCTCAGCGGTTGGAAACTGCGCCATGTTGTCACCTATTTCGGCTAGAAGAGCCCACGCTGCCACTCGATCGATACCCGGTATCGTGTCCCAGCGAGCAACCGCTTGCGCCAGCTCCGGTCTTTGTCGGCCGATGTCCTCTAGACGTTCGTCGAGCAACGCAATTTCGTGTTCCACAAACTGTATCTGATCGACCAAACGCCGGAGCAAGAAGCGATGATGGGAACGGATCTTTCCTTCTAGAGCAAGTCTTAACTGCGGAATCTTTACGCGCAGATGACCCAGGGCGAGAGAGGCAAGGTGCTCGGGATCATCTTCCCCGGAGATGATGTCCTCCAGCATTGCCCGTCCACTCTTGCCCAGAACGTTGGTCGCCACGCTCGCCAGCTTTACGTTTGCGTCTTCTAGGACTTTCTGAATTCGACTACTGATGCGCGAGGCTTCCTGGGACAGACTCGCCCGCATTCTTGTCAGGTCGCGTAGATCGCGAATGACTTCGCAGGGTACATAGCTGGGCCGTAGAAGACCATACTGCAGCAACTGCGCAATCCATTCCGCGTCCTTCTGGTCGGTCTTGCGACCAGGCACATTCTTGATGTGCTGCGCATTCGCCAAGACTACCGTGAACTGTCCTTCCAGAATGTTCCAAACTGGCTTCCAGTAAACGCCGCTGGATTCCATCGCTACCTGAGTCACACCGAACTGCCGTAGCCATTCGGCAAGCGCCTGCAGTTCTTGGGTCATCGCGCCAAAGCGACGCTGGTGTTTCTGCACGCGTCCCGCTTCACGCAGCAAAATGCAAGCAGAAATCGAGCTCTTATGTACGTCCAAACCGCAACATCTCGAATGCAACACGTCCATGACTACACCTCCATCGACGTGTGATCCAGGACGCGCTGATAGGGTGAATCTCCCTCGCGTGCTCTCCTCTCACGAAGAGGCTACAGTCCGTTGTGCCAAAGCGCGTCCCGGGTCAAACTCATCCTCGGGCTCTCAAGCACCAGTAAGGTCGAAGACCTCTGGACCACACGCCTCGGCACAGCATACTGCCAATGCTTCCCGTTTTCATTAATCGTTGTGGCGCTGAGCGCCATGTAGAACTCATCTCATCTGATAACGGTAGTCATCGTAAGAGGATCTTAGAAAGACAAGATTAAGGTTGACACGTCGTATCGGCTGCACTATACATCTTAGCGATTGGCGTCCCCCGGCCTTTCCGGCCCCTCTTGATACACCTCAGCTGGCTTTATTCTTCAAGGGAAACCTGTCGGATGAAGCTCGCTGTTTTCGCTGTGTATTCCACTTTCGAACTGTCCTTGCGACCGCGACTCTAGCCGGGTCCGCGATTCGCAATCGAGGGAGAATGTTTATGAATCACAATCGCGCGACGATGGGCGCTTTAGGCCGGTGTTTTCTGGCACTGATTTCGGTGTGTGTGTTGGAATCAGGTCTTTCGGCGGCGCCGATGGTCTACTCCGGACTCGTTGTTACGGATGTACGTGTGGGGACGACTTTGATGCACAACGCCTCGCTGAAGATAACCTTCGAGGGCGATACAAACGACATTCTCGCGGTCCAGGTTCCCAGTTCAGAGTGCAGCGGAACTCCATTCTATTACCTTGCGAAAGGCGTCGCTCGTATGGAGATTGAATCCCAGGGGCGGACCCATACGGCAAGACTGCAGGACGGCCAGGTCTTCGTTGCTGTCGATGACTGCAATGGCGGGATCGGTTTCGGAGCACTAATTGGCCCCAATGGGTTGGAGCCCGCGTATCCACTCGGCTTTACCCTGGGTACAGCTGAATTTACCGCGCTCGACTATGGAAGTCCCTTAACCGGTGCTCTTAGCGTCACCGGATCTGCCTGGTCGTGCATTGGCTATCCGCCGCTGTCGATCGGTTCGCTACCTGGAACCCCGAGCGGTAACTGCATTCCGCCGGACGCCTATCCCCTCAAATCGGACATCGGAGACATCTTCATATACCAACCTTACTATGAATTTGATGGGCCGGGAGAGACGTCACTATCGAGTAACCACTCCGGTAGCACGAATCGTGGCGCGTTTCTTGTCCGCCCGAAAGCACACGCCGACGTGGAGACCCTGAGCGCTTCAGAAGGTCCAGAAAGTGATGATGAATCGCGCGTTGTCTACACATTGCAAACCGTTGCCGACGGTTCGCTCGGTGGGCATGTGTTCAATCAAGCGCTCGTGACTTTTCGGATGGTTAGCCACGGCCATTCAGTAACGTCGCACCCGAGCTCGGTCGATGCAACAAAGCCGGTTTACGAGAACCGGGCGGGCCACGCAACGGTTACTGTCGACGATGGCGGGGAGGTCATCACCTCGAAATTTGAACCGGGAGAGGTATATGTTCGTTACGATACCGGAGCAGGGGTCGCGGGCTTCGGTTCGAGGATCAGCCCGACTTATCCGATCGCCCTCAACTGTTCCGATTCGGCATATCCTTCCGACAGCAACTACACGGTGGACTGCCTCCAAGGGGAAGCGTGGAACTATCTCAATTCAGTGAATGGATATTATCTTTTCAGGTCGGGAATTCTAGCCCAGCTCAGTTCCCCTGTGAACTGGTCCCCGGGTGTTCAGGCGCTTCCACAGTCACTTTCTGAAAGCACCCTTCTTACTGGTCCAGCGCATACCTGCGCAGGCGTCTATACCATCGATTTGAGCGTCATGGATCCCTACTTTCCCGGCGACTTAGGGGTGTGTGGAGGGCCCGCCCCTCGCGGCCTCCGTACAAGCAAGGGTGATCTGTTTCTGCAAGATTTTGAGGGTGGGACCCTCGTCCCGAGCAATCAACCCGGCGGTGAGTCTGGTAGTAACGGCGGTTGGGATCTGGCGAACAGCGGATTCCTCCATGTTGAGGTGTACAGAGGCGACCACTGAACCTTACTCCCACGTGGGCTCAACCGGGAGGCGCAGATGATCGGTTGGGGTGTCTTTTGGAGCGAGTATCTCACCTCCGTTGAGTCCCCAATTCTCGTTGATGGGGTAACTGCACAAAGTGACGCACCACGCACCGCGTCACAAGAACAGGGGCGGAACTTCTACGTCAAGGCGTGGTTTAAAGTGATCGCAGTTTGTGGCGCGGTGAAAGACCCATCTCGCTCTTCCAGTGGGTTGGTCTGATTCTCATGCGCATCACCGCATGATAGTGTGCTCGGGTCGGTCCCTGGAAATTAGATCTTGCTTGCTACTGGTTTTGTAGTCTTGGAGTTGCTGGTTGTCCTTGGAAAATTTCCGTGCTCGGCGTAAGTCCGACTCCCCCGAAATTGACAAAAAATCCCGTCTACACTCATCTTCCCCCGCGCGATGCTTTTTTCAGTGAGGTGGGCTGCTTCAGATCAATCACGATCGGGCGATACCCGCGTCCGGTTCTGACCCGTCGTCGACGAGCGCGCGCAGGGGCCCCAGCCAGCGTTCGTAGCGTCGCCAGCGCGCAACGGAGGTCCGATAGATCGGCTGCCGGGTCTGCCACTTGCTGGGGGTTCTCACCGCCCGCGGATTGGATTCGGGGCGCAGGCACGCGTCGTGCCACGCCAGGCCGCAGGCCGCGATGATCCGGCGGATGACTGGTTCGGGCGCGCGGGTCAGCTCTTCGTAATCGACCTCGAGGAAGCGATCCGCAGGCAGCACCCTCCGCCAATGGTCGGTGAGCCGCCGGTAGCTCCGGAAATACGCGACCAGTTCGTCACCTCCGGTCGGAAACGCCAGGCCCGGATGGAAATGAGTTTGATGGATCGACAGCGCCGTGTCGACTGCAGCGCGCCGGCAATGGATGATGATCGCACGCGGGAATGCCACGTGGATCAGCCCGGCCCAGAGGAAGTTGAATGGCATCTTGTCGGTCACTCGCGCAGCCGCGGGCGCGATCGCGCGCAGCACGCCGAGATAGTCTGCCGCCGCCTTTGCCAGAAATTCCTTGGCGATGAACTGCGTCTCGTTCCCGGCCGCGCCGGAGCGGTGCCACGCCGCCCCGCGCTCGTTCCAGAAATTCAACTCATCGCCGGCCCCGACCTCGGGATGCATGGAGACGATCTGCTCGACGAGAGTTGTGCCGGACCGCGGCATGCCCAGGATCAGCACCGGCGTCGCATCCGAGCTGCCGAGTTCCGGCGCCCGCGCGATCAGTTCGGGTGTACAGCGGGCAATGAGACGGTCGGTCTCGATGGAGAACGCGGCCGAGTCGAACGACGCAGAGCCCCGGCGCACTCCGTCTGCAGCGTCGAAATGCTGCATGGCCAAGGCGTAGTCGCCAAGATCGTCCGCCACCTTACCGATGGCGAGGTGAATCCGCAGGCGTTGCGCCATTTCCAACCCCGGCGTGGCGAGGGCGGCTTGCATCCGTTGAAGCAGACCGTTGTCATCGCTGGTAACGGGGCGACACCGGACCAGATCGTAGTAGCATCCCGCCAGCAGCGGCGCGATCGCGATCGCCCGTTGGAAACACTCGCGGGCTTCGTCGAACCGGCCGAACTCAGAGAGCAGATTGCCCATCAGATCATGCGCCATGGCGTTCCCCGGATCGACCGCCAGTGTCTGTCGCAGCACTTGTTCGGCTTCCTGGTTGCGATCCTCGGCCAGCAGCGCCCGCGCTTTGCCCAGGCGGCCGAAGCTGGTCTTACCTCCGGTGGCCGCCGCGCGGCGGAAACAGCCGATCGCCTCGTCGCGATGCCCCAGTTCGTAGACCAGGGCGCCAGCGCGGAACCACGCCTCGGTCAGGGATGGGCGCAGCTTAGTGGCACGGTCGTACGCAACGATTGCCCCGCCGATGTCGCCCAGCTTCTCCAAGGCGATTCCCAGGCGGAAATATGCATCGGCGTAGCGCGGGTTGCTGGCGACGGCCCACTTGAATGCCGCGATGGCATCCGGTACGCGGCCGACCTCGAGGTAGGCGAGGCCGAGATCGTGCTGGATGATGGGATCGAACGGCTGCAGCAGCGCTGCATCGCGCAACGGCGCGATCGCATCGGCTGGCCGCCCCGTCTTGAGCAACTGAGTGGCTAAGGCAAGCAGAGGCGCCACCTGCTGCGTCTCGGCCGGGTTTGGAGACTGGGACATGGCGCGAACTTAGCGTGAAAGTTGTAGCGTGGCCATCGGAATCGCCATCAAAATTGTCACCCGACCATGATCTGACAACCAGGAGAATTTTGCCACAGGCCATTCTGCACACGATCGATCAGGCGACCGTCAACACCTCACCGATGCAGTCTGGATGCCGTTAGACCGTGGTCGCGCGGGCCCTCTGAAAATCGGTTTGGGGTGTCGGCATGCGCCGGATGAGCCATTGCAGGATTGCCTGGTCGTTTTTGTAGTACGGCTTCAATCCATCTTTTTGGGGTTCCGGTATGGAGTCTGCACTCAGGACAGCCTTGATGATTTGACGGTCCGCGTCGCTGCTCAACTTGCCCGTTAGTTGGCCGTCGACGCGGCAGTTCTCCAGCCTTCCCAGCAAGTCCTTAAGCGCCTTTTCGAGTTGGGCGGCTTGCCGGGCTTGATTCTGCTTCTTCAGGTAGTCCGGAATTTCGGCGGAGTTGCTGAACTCCACCAGATCCTTCTTGTAGTGTGTCCCCGGTCCGCCGCTTGGATAGTAACCGGCCGGAAGACAACGGCCCCTCAGCGCCAGGAATTTCCCAGCCAAGTAGGCGCTCATCGGATCCTGGCTCGAGTGATTGCGCACCATGATGGCGTCGAAATACAACGGCGAAACCTGATCCTTAAGTGCTTTGAGGCATTTCAACAGGTTTTGCGTCGTGGGCCGGTAGTGCCCGCTACCATTATCGATGTATCCGATGACTCCATTTGCAATCCCAATGTTGCCCGCGCACATCACCGGACGGCCGGAGAGGAAACTGCAGTGGTTGAGCGTCCCGCCTGCGTGATTCGAGGTTTCGGTATAGAACACGCCGTCCTCGTCCACTGCGTAAGGCGAAGTCGCTAGATTGTCCCAACCCTCCGTTGTGATCGGCTTACTTTGTTGCAACACCAGGCCGCCTATTTCGGAAGGACGCTCGTACGCCAGTCCGGTTTTCGAGAACACGATTTGATATTTCCACTTTTCGGAGTCCTCAATGTAAAGGACGTTATCCGGCTTCGGCGTTTCCGCCCGCACTTTGCGCAGATACTGGAACAGGTACTTATCGGGCGCTTCAGGTTTGCCCTCCAGCCATGGATTCGGGTCGAGGGAGTTCTCACCGTGACCGACGCGCGCGTGGCCAGGCGAATGCATCTCGGACCAGACATGCTCCACCATGGGTTTCAGGCCGGGCTTGTTCCCGCTGACATCCTTGATCTTCTGCCAGCGCAATTTCGTGAGCACTGCCTGCGTTTGTTTTCTCAGCAACTCCACGGCGTCCACGCGAGACTGCTTGTGACCTCGGGGTGTGGCTTTATAGACTTCGATCGCCTCGAGCAGATTCACCGCCGCTTCCCACAGTTGTGCCGTTAGCGTATTGGGCAGCAGGGCCAGATTGGAATACGCATCGACACACTTATCGATGGCCCGGATCTCCGGAGAACCACGCCGGTCCATGAACTGGAAACGTGCCGTCGAACTGGCCCGGCGCCATTCGGCCAAAGTGGGAATTTCAGCCAGCGCCCGATAGACGGGGTTGTACGTGGTTGCCATGATCAGGTTCTCCCTTAGCGTTCAAAGTCTGTGCATCGTAGTGTTTCGGCGAGGATCACAGATCTGCCGTTCTTCCCGTTCATTTCTGTTTACGCCTCATTATCAAAAGCGACGACTGGGAGCGGATTCCCTCATCGAAACAAAAAAATGAGAGAAGTAGCAGCCTGCCCAGTGGGGACTGCTGGCGATGTTCCTTGGCATGGCGCTGGGCGCTACATTCCCAGCAGGTTTTTCTGCAGTTTCGCGTAGCCGCGATCCCGCGCCCAAAGATCCAGGGGAGCGGAGGCGATCTCGTCGACGATAGGGTCGGCGTGTCCATTCATGGTGAGGTTGACGGTCTTGATGTAGGTCTTGCAGGAGTCGCAGCAGTCGAGGCGAATGTAGTCGAAGTCGGTGGCGGAAAAGACAGGGAGGTTTTGGTCGTTTTCTTCGCCGCATCCGGGACAAACGATACGGCGGAACTCCCACTCGTTCAGGCAGAAACCGCAGACCAAGGACCGGGCAGCACCATCGCCCATCTGCCGCAACACACCCACTACCGGCTTGCGATTGCAGAAGGGACAGATCGCATACGCATGGAGGGCCGGACGCGGTGAGGCACCGGAACGTAAGAGCTGGGCGTAGGGTTGAAGGAAGGCCTGCGCCAGGAATCCTTCAGGGTCTGACGGGGAAAGGGCGATCCAGGAGCGCCTTAGGAGCTCAGCCCAGACCTCCTTTTCGCGGGCGCGAAGTGCACGGCTTTGTTGGGCCAATTGCGGCGGGCCATTCGCTTCCACGACGGACAGAAACGAATCGAATCTAGAACTGAGCACCGACAACTCTCCCCGGCTAAGTTCTGAATCGATGCCGGCAGAGACAGATGTTCGAAGATTTGTTGAGCCGAGTTGCTCGCGCGTCTCGTTCTGAAAGCGAGCGATGGGGATGAAGAACGCCAGAATTTCTGCGGCGAAGGGGTGTCGGTTGGCGAGCTCTTGCGCACGCTCGATGCGCCGCTGCGGAGCGGATACCGTCATCGGGCAATTATCAGCGGACTTGATCCCAGGAGCAATGGATTGACTCCCCAAGAGCGCAGGGGTATAGTCTCCGGCATCGGTTCAGATACGACTCGGTCGTCCGGCGTGGGAAACGAACGACCGCAACCTTCAACCTCGGTACTACATCGTAGATTTCAAGACTTCGTTGTCGAGGGTGACCGCATAACGCCGGAGCGCATGCGGTTGATGGGAGGTTTGCATGGAATTCTCCCGCAGGACTTTTCTTAAGGGCGCGGTACTTGGCGGAGCCGGCCTATCCACACTGGGCTTTGACCTTACCCCTGTCTATGCCCAAACCCAGAGCCTGAAGATTTCGCGAGCGAGCGAGACGCGCAGCACTTGTCCCTATTGCTCGGTGAGCTGCGGCGTCATTATCTACACGCTCGGCGACAAGGCAAAGAACGCGATACCCCAGGTAGTGCACGTAGAGGGCGATCCCGACCATCCGATCAATCGCGGAACGCTTTGTCCGAAGGGATCTTCTCTGGAGCAGGACATTCTGAATGATCGCCGGCTGCTCAAGCCTCAAGTCCGGCGGCCGGGGGCGACTGATTGGGAAGACATCTCGTGGGACCAGGCGTATAGCGAGATTGCGCAGCGCGTGAAGAAAACGCGCGACGATTCCTTCCTGGAGAAGGACGCCAACGGCCATACCGTGAATCGCTGCGAAGGCATTGCCTGGTCCGGTGGTTGCACCGACACCAACGAATTCAACTATCTGGTCGTCAAGACCATGCGCAGCCTGGGGGTCTGCTACCTGGAAAACCAGGCCCGGGTTTGACATGGCCCTACGGTCTCCAGTTTGGGGCCAACATTCGGGCGCGGGGCGATGACCAATGGCTGGATCGACATCAAGAACACCGACATGATGTTGATCATGGGTGGCAATCCCGCCGAGAACCATCCTTGTGGCTTCAAGTGGGCGATCGAAGCCAAGCTGCACCGTAACGCCAAAACCATCGTGGTGGATCCGCGGCTGACGCGTACCGCCGCGACCGCCGACCTCTACCTGCAGATTCGCGCCGGGGCCGATATTGCCTTCCTTGGCGGCCTGATCCATTACGCCGTCGAGAACAACCGCATTGCCCACGACTACCTCGTCAATTACACGAACGCCGCATTCATCATTAAAGACGGATTCAAGTTGCCGGACGATGGATTGTTTTCTGGCTTCGACTCAGAGAAGAAGGTTTACGACAAGGCGACCTGGAATTATGAGGAGGGCGGGGACCTAACCGGAAGGCCGGAGGCTGGGGCGAATCGTCCGTCCGTAGCGAAAGCCGCACCGGGCACGCCGCCGGCTCCGCCACTGCTGCCGCCGAAAACCGCCTACGACTTGTCTCTGCAGCATCCGCGCTGTGTGTTCCAACTGCTCAAGAAACAATACGAACGCTACACGCCTGAGATGGTCGAACGCATCACCGGCATTCCGAAAGATCAATTCCTGAAGGCGGCTGATCTGTTCACATCGGTGCGCAAAGATGGCGACATGAAGAAGGTCGCCACGATCATCTATGCGGTGGGATGGACGCAGCACAGCTTCGGCACGCAGATCATCCGCACGGCTGCAATGCTGCAGTTGCTCATGGGTAACATCGGGCGCGCTGGCGGCGGGGTGAACGCCCTGCGCGGGCATTCAAACATTCAGGGCGCGACCGACATGGCGGGCATCTTCGACAATCTACCGGGCTATCTGAAAATGCCGAACCCCGACGACACGGATCTTTCCGCTTACCTGAAGCGCATCACCCCGACTTCTGCGAAACCGGATCCCTGGGATTCCTTTAATTACTATTCGAACACGCCGAAGTTTGCCACGTCGTTGCTTAAAGCGATGTACGGTCCGGCGGCGACGAAGGAAAACGACTACGCATTTCACTATCTGCCAAAAATCGACCGCAACTATTCCTGGGTCAACATCTGGAACGACATGTATGAAGGCAAAATTAAAGGCATGTTCGCCTTTGGAATGAATGGGGTGATGATCGGTCCGGATTCGCAGAAAAATATTGAAGCCTTGAAGAAGGCCGACTGGCTGGTGGTCTGCGAGATCTACCCCGACGAAACCAGCGAGTTCTGGCGCGCACCGGGCATCACTGCCGAGGAACAGAAAAAGATCAATACCACTGTGTATCGCCTGCCGGGCGCGGGTTTTGCGGAAAAAGACGGATCGTTCACCAACTCGGCGCGCTGGCTGCAGTGGAAGAACGCCGCGCTGCCGCCACCTGGTCAAGCCCGGTTGGACCAAGATATCGTTGCCACGATCTTCCTGAAGGTGCGGGAACTGTATCAGAAGGAGGGGGGCAAGTTTCCTGATCCGGTTCTGAACGCGACGTTCGCTTATACGAATCCGTACTCTCCGTCGTTGGCGGAGGTTGCAAAGGAGATCAATGGCAAGGCGATTGCCGATCTTACCGACCCCAAGACGAGCATAACCATCAAGACAGGGCAGCAACTTCCGGGCTTCGCCTGGCTCAAGGATGATGGGACGACTGCGTGCGGGAACTGGATTTATTGCGGCTCTTGGACGGAGGCGGGCGCCTTGACGCAGCGGCGCGGAACCGAAGATCCGTCTGGGCTTGGAATTTATCCGAACTGGGCGTGGTCGTGGCCGGCGAACCGGCGCGTGCTGTATAACCGGGCATCGTGCGATAGCAATGGCAAGCCATGGGATATCTCTCGCCGCCAAGTCTGGTGGGACGAGGCGAAGCAATCGTGGGTCGGCAACGACATCCCCGACTTCAAAGCCGACTCGCCGCCCAAAGACCACATGGGGCCGTTCATCATGAATCCGGAGGGCGTAGGCCGGTTGTTCGTGCCGCTGGGCGCGATGGCCGATGGTCCTTTCCCCGAATTCTATGAGCCGATCGAGAGCCCGATCGCGAACCCGCTACACCCGAATCAGTCGAACAATCCGGTGGTGAAGAAGTACAAAACCGATTTCGATAAGTACGGCACGGTGGATCAGGGCTTCAACGTCATCTGCACCACGTACCGGTTGACCGAACATTATCACTACTGGACGAAGAACAATCCCATGAACGTGCAGCTGGTGCCGGAGCCATTTGTTGAAGTGCCGGCGGAATTGGCGGATCGCATGGGCATTCGAGGCGGAGAGAAGGTAAGAGTGACCAGCGCGCGCAGCCACTATATTGCCAAAGCGATGGTGACGCGGCGCATCCGTCCGATGCAGATCGACGGCAAGGAAATGTTTCAGATCGGAATTCCCATTCATTGGGGATTCCGCGGCATTGCCGAAGATGAGGGCAAGACGGCGAAGACGCTGACCAATCAGCTGACGCCGACGGTCATCGATCCCAACGCGTATACGCCGGAGTTTAAGGGGTTCCTGGTGAAGATTGAGAAGGCATAAATCAGCTCTCAGCTATCAGTCGTCAGCTCTCAGCAACCGGCGGGCAACATACTGATAGCTGACAGCTGAGAGCTGAAAGCTACTATGAGCGACCGCAAGACGCTACAAATCAAGCAGATGTCGGGACACTCCGGGGAGGCGCCGGGGTTCGGCGTGCAGCGCGAACCAGAAGTATGCAAGCTGATCGATACCACCATCTGCATCGGCTGCAAGGCCTGCGAGGTCGCGTGTGTCGAGTGGAACGACATGCCGTTCAGTCCCACCACATTTGACAACACCTACCAGACGATGCCGGAGACGCGCTGGAACTTCTGGAACCTGATCAAGTTCAACGAGCACCAGCGAGAAGACGGCACTGTGCAATGGCTCATGCGGAAGGACCAGTGCATGCACTGCGCCGATCCTGGCTGCCTGCGGGCTTGCCCGGCCGACGGCGCGATTGTGCAGTACGTCAACGGCATCGTGGACTTCCAGCAGGAAAATTGCATTGGCTGCGAATTCTGCGTTTCCGGGTGTCCCTACGACATTCCCAAGTTCAATCCGGCGACGAAGAAGGTTTACAAGTGCACGCTCTGTTCCGATCGCGTTGGCCAAGGCCTGGAACCGGCTTGCATCAAGGCCTGCCCGACGGGTTGCCTGAAATTTGGCACCAAGGACGACATGAAGTTCATCGCCGAGGAGCGGGCCAAGCAACTGCGGGAGAATTTCGGGTTCGCTCAGGCGGGTGTGTACGATCCGCAATCGATCGGCGGCACACACGTGGTTTATGTCCTGCACGATGCGACCGATCCCGAGCGCTACGGCGGCCTGCCCAAGGACCCGGTGATCCCGTGGAGCTATACGGTTTGGAAGTGGCTGGCTAAGCCGGTGCTAGGGACGCTCTCTCTCATGGGTCTGGTGGGAGTCCTGTTGCACTACGTGACGGTGGGGCCGCGGCGTCCGCAGCCCGAAACGCCTCTGAAGGAGGGGACCGATGTCCACCGCGGTTGAGCGCTTCGACGACAAGGCTCGCGCCACCTTCGACCGAATCGGGCAAACCGAGGTGCACGAAGGCGAGTTGCTGCGTCACCGCGTATACACACGCTTCCTGCACTGGATGGTGGCCCTCTTCTTCTTTCTTGCCTTGTTCTCGGGCTTCGGCATTTATCTCCCCTGGCTTTTCCGCTGGTTCACCCCGATCTTTGGAGGCGGACCGCTCAGCCGCTTGATGCATCCATGGTTCGGGCTGGGTTTCGTTCTATTCTTCGGGTTGCAGATGTTGAATTGGGTCAAGCCGATGACGTGGACTCCCGCCGACACGAAGTGGATGAAAAATCTGGGCAAGATCGTCGGCGGCCAGGAAAAAATGGAACCGCCGGAAACGGGCTTCTTCAATGGCGGGCAGAAAGCGCAGTTCTGGGAGATCGTCGCCGGCTGCGCGGTCTACCTGGTCACGGGGATCATTCTGTGGTTTGGGGCTCGCACATTCGGCCGATGGGCGGTCGCCGTGAGCTACGTACTGCACGATATTTCGGCTCTGATCATGCTCGGCGGAATCTTTATTCACATCTACCTCAGCACGATCGGCGAGCCCGGAACATTCCAAGCCATGATCCGCGGCGCGGTCAGCGAAGCCTGGGCCTGGACGTTCCATCCTGCATGGTACAAAGAAGTCACTGGACGCGATCCGGTGCAGGCTTGCGAGGAAGCTCGCCGCCGTGGCCAGTTCGAAAATTGAGTCACTTTTTACGAGGCGTCATCCCGAAGGCCCGCGTTTTCACCAGCGGGCCGAGGGATCTCCCGCGTGCACTGCGCTTAGTGAGCAATGAGATCCTTCGCTCCGCCTGAAAATCGGCTACGCTCAGGATGACCCCCGGGCCAAGGACGCCTTCGAAATTCAACCGCGCCACTACCTCCGCTTCCCAGAGTTAGCCAATCGGGCGGATCTTCGCCTACAATGCTGCCCACTGCTACTTTTGGGGAACCGCAAAACCTATGGCTGCGACCATCCCACTGAACGCGAGTGCGGACCTTGAGCACGCTGGAAAAGCCGCAGGTCCGTGCGTCTTCGTGCTCTTCGGAGCTGCCGGAGACCTAACCAAGCGCAAGTTGATTCCAGCGCTCTTCAACCTGGTGCAAGCGAAACTTCTTCCCGACAATTTTGCGGTAATGGGCGTTTCGGTCGATGATTTGACGGTCGATGCGTTTCGCAGCCAGGTCAGCGAATTTCTCCCGACTGGTGATGGAAACGCCGACCACTTGGAATGGTTGCGCCAGCGGCTATTCTACGAGCGCGGCGATTTTGGCGATCCGAATACTTTCGCGACGCTGCGAGAGCGGCTGGCTGCGGTGGATATCGAACGGCACACCGGCGGAAATTACCTCTTCTATTTGGCGACCGCGCCCAAGTTTTTTGCGCCCATCGTCCAACAATTAGGACAGGCGGGGTTATCGAAGCAAGACGACGAGCACTGGCGCCGCGTCGTCATCGAGAAACCATTTGGACACGATCTGGATTCGGCCAAGGCGTTAAACCGCGACATCAAGGGCGTGCTGCTCGAGAACCAGATCTACCGCATCGATCATTACCTGGGCAAAGAGACCGTGCAAAACATCATGGTCTTCCGCTTTGACAACGCGATTTTCGAGCCCATCTGGAACCGGCGCTATATCGATCATGTGCAAATCACTAATGCCGAGACGGTAGGCGTAGAGCGGCGCGGCGCCTATTTTGACAATGCGGGAACGTTGCGCGACATGGTCCCAAACCATGTGATGCAACTGGTCAGCCTGACTGCGATGGAGTCTCCCGTTTCTTTTCACGCCGACGCCGTTCGCAATGAACAGGCCAAGGTACTGCATTCGATTCAGCCGCTGAATTCTGAGGATGTTTTGCAGCGCAGTGTGCGCGGGCAATATGGGGCGGGAATCTTGGGCGGAGAACAAATGCCGGGGTATCGGACCGAGCCTGGAGTCGCGCCGGAATCGCGTACCGAGACGTTCGTCGCGCTTAAGCTCTGTATTGACAACTGGCGCTGGGCGGGCGTTCCCTTCTACTTGCGGACTGGCAAACGCCTCGCCAAGCGTCATACCGAAATCGCGATTCAGTTCAAGCGCATGCCGTTTGAGTTGTTTCGCAAGGCTCCCTTTCACAAGCTTCATACCAATACGCTAGTCATCCAGATTCAGCCGTCGGAGGGAATCTCGCTTAGCTTTGGGGCCAAAATTCCCGGTCCGCTGTTGCGCGTCGGCTCGGTGGATATGAGCTTCGAGTATTCCAAGTATTTTGGAGCGGATGCTTATACGGGCTATGAAGTGCTGCTGTATGACTGCATGATTGGCGACGCCACGCTGTTTCAGCGCGCCGACATGGTCGAGGCGGGATGGAAGGTGGTCGATCCGGTGCTGGACGTGTGGAGAGCACTCCCCCCGCGCAAGTTCCCCAACTACGCGTCCGGGACGTGGGGACCGACTGAGGCGGATCAATTGCTGGAACTCGACGATCGTCAGTGGAGGAAAATTGAATGATTCTTGTCGGCGATATTGGCGCTACCCGCACCCGGCTAGCCGCTTTCGAGACCGAGGGTACTAGACTGCAAGTCGTGGTGGGAAAAACGTACCAGAGCCATGACTACGGCGGGTTGGCGGAGATCCTGCCGCAGTTTATCCGGGGGGAGGGCATCGCGGTTCATAGCGCGTGTTTTGGCGTCGCCGGGCCGGTGCGAGCCGGCAAGAGCAAAATTTCCAATCTCCCCTGGACCATCGATTCGCGCGAACTAGCCAAGCAACTCAAACTCACTTCCGTCGGGCTGCTGAATGATCTGGAGGCTTATGCCTACGGAATCGATGCTCTCGAGTCCAAGGATTTCGTCGCGCTCAGCGAGGGCTCCGAAGATGCCGAGGGCAACCGCGCTGTGATCTCAGCGCGAACTGGCCTCGGGGTGGCGGGTTTGTACTGGGACGGGTTCCGGCATCATCCGTTTGCGTGTGAGGGCGGCCATGCCGATTTCGCTCCACGCAACGAGCTACAGATCGAGTTGCTGGCGTATCTGCAAGAAAAGTACGGGCGTATTAGCTGCGAGCGACTTCTTTCCGGGCCCGGAATCCGGAATATTTACGAATTTCTTCGCGACTCGCACAAGGCCGAGGAACCGGCATGGCTGCGCGACCAACTCAACGCGGCGCATGATCCGTCGCCATTGATTTCGCAATTTGCGCTGGAAGGTAAAGCCGCGATCTGCGATCAGGCGCTGTCGATCTTTGTCGGCATTTTTGGCGCGGAGACGGGTAATTGTGCGCTGCGGTACATGACGACGGGCGGGATTTTCATCGGGGGCATCATCGCCGGGCGGATCGTCAACAAGATGAAAGATCCTGTGTTCATGCAATCTTTCCTGGACAAGGGCCGCATGGAAACGCTGCTGCGTGATATGCCGGTGAAGGTCATTCTCAACGACGACTGCGGCCTGATTGGAGCCGCTCGTTATACGCTGGTGCAAAAAGCGTTCGGGACGAGCGTTCGCGCAGCTAGCTAACTTTCTAGGGGGGGGTTCAGGCTTGCAGTAATCCCTGATAGATCGCCATTCCCACCACCGCGTCCACACCTATCGCTTCCAGTTCGGCGACTTCTTCCTTGCTCCGAATGCCGCCGGCAGCGATCAACTGACGTGATGTGCCGTCACGCAGGGCTCGAACAACATCGAGAGGAATTCCCTGGAGCAAGCCCTCAGTGTCGATGTGCGTATAGAGGTAGGCGCTGCAGAACGGCTCCAGGGCGTGCATCATCTCCAACGCGGCGATGCCAGTGGTTTCGCGCCAGCCTTTGATGGCCACATACCCGCCCCGGCAGTCGGCAGCAAAGACCAGTTTTTCCGGGCCGATCTGAATAGCAGCGTCGCTGGCGAATGCCTGGTCGATTGCTCCGTTGGAGATCAGAGCGGAGCCGAAGATCACGCGTCGTGCGCCCGAATCTAGCGCCGCGCGTGCCGCGTCGATGGAGCGAATTCCACCTCCGACCTGACATGGAAGCTGACGTGCAAAGTCACGGATGAGTTCGCGGTTGTGGCCGCGACCGGTGGCGGCGTCCAGATCGATCAACTGCACCAGCGGATATTTCGTGAAGCGATCAATCCACTCCTGGAAATTATCGAATTCGAGTGCCTTCCGGCTTCCTTGCACGAGCTGAACAATCTTGCCGCCCATCAGGTCGATCGACGGGATCAGCATGGCCACCTCACGGGAATCCCCTGCGCTCCGAGCTCTTGTTTGAGGTCTGCGATTCGGCTGTAGCCGTAGTGGAAGATCGAAGCGGCGAGTGCGGCATCGGCATGTCCTTCGCCGAACACCTCGACGAAGTGCTGCGCTCCGCCAGCCCCGCCCGAGGCGATGACCGGAATGCGAACTGCATCGGCTACCGCGCGCGTCAGTTCACAGTCAAAGCCCGAGGCTGTGCCGTCGCGATTCATCGAAGTCAGCAGAATTTCGCCCGCTCCGCGAGACTCCGCTTCCCGCGCCCACTCGACCGCGTCGCGGCCCGATGGTGTTCGACCTCCGTGGGTAAAAACCTCCCAGCGCGACCCCACAGGACGACGTTTGGCATCGACGGCTACGACCACAGCTTGCGAACCGAAGCGCGCCGCGACGCGCGTGATCAGGGTTGGATCGGCGAGAGCGGCTGAATTGATGCTGATCTTGTCCGCACCCGCGGAGAAGACTGCGGCGGCTTCGTCGAGAGTACGAATACCACCACCGACCGTGAAAGGAATGAACAGCTGAGCTGCGGCCCGGCGCACGGTGTCGAGCAGAGTACCGCGCCGCTGGTGCGCGGCTGAAATGTCAAGCAGTACGATCTCGTCCGCTCCGGACTCGCTATGCGCCTTCGCCAGGGCGGCGGGGTCGCCGGCATCTTGCAGGTTTAGAAACTGAACGCCCTTGACGACGCGGCCGTTGTCAACATCGAGGCAGGCGATGATGCGTTTGGTCAGCATGTCAGAGGGCACAGAAGTTGCCGAGCAACTTCAATCCGATCTCTCCGGATTTTTCCGGATGAAACTGCACACCGAAGAGGTGATCCCGCTCCACCGCCGCGGAAAACCTGCCGCCGTACTCGCAGCACGCAGTAGTTGTATCGCCCACCGGAGCGCGAAAGGAGTGGGTGAAGTAAACGAAAGGCGACGGCGGCACTTCACGAAAGAGGCGCGAGGATTCGTCGACCTCAAGTTGATTCCAACCCACGTGCGGTGACTTGACCTTCGCGGAAAAGCGCTGGCATTCACCCGGGAATAGGGCCAGGCCGGGCGTTTCGGGCGATTCTTCGCTGCGCTCGAACATCCACTGCATACCGACGCAAATTCCGAGGAACGGGACGCCACAGCCGATTGCGTCGGCGATCGCGTCCTGCAATCCCGACCGGGCGAGCGCAACGGTCGAGGCAAAGTGCCCTACCCCGGGCAGCACGATCTTCGAGGCCTTTGCTACCGTGCTGGGGTCGGAAGTGATCGTGCAATCCTGGTCGAGCCAGTCCAGAGCTTTCTTGACCGAAACCAGATTTCCGGCGCCGTAATCTACGATCGCGATCATCAGAGGACTCCCTTGGTGGTGGGCAGCAGACCCGTCATTTGCGGATCGCGCCAGCACGCTGCCCGCACGGCGCGGGCGAAAGCTTTGAAGAGCGCCTCAATTTTGTGGTGGCTCGATCGCCCATAGAGCACACGGGCATGAACATTGGCTCGTGCCCCACGAGCGAAGCCTTCGAAAAAATCGTGGACCAGCTCTGTCTGGAGGTCGCCGACCAGGCGCGCGTGGACTTTTGTATCGACCTCGCAGGACGTTCGCCCGCAGAAGTCTACGGCCGCCATTCCCATGGTTTCATCCATGGGCATCAGGAAGTAGCCGGCGCGGAGGATGCCGCGCTTGCTGCCGAGCGCTTTGTCAAAAGCCTGCCCCAGTACGATCCCCACATCCTCGACGGTGTGGTGCTGGTCGACGTCGAGATCGCCGCTGGCCTTGAGCTTCAGGTCAAATCCTCCGTGATGCGCAAAGAGTTCCAGCATGTGGTCGAAGAAGCGGATGCCGGTCGACACCTGGTAACGGCCGCGGCCCTCGACGGTGAGCGAGACCTGAATCTGTGTCTCCTTGCTGACACGCTTGATGGTGCCTTTTCTCATGGCCGGGATGCTCCTTGCGCGATACCAAGCTCTTCAATCGCTTCTTGCAATGATGCCAGCAAACGATCGGTGTGCTCTCTGGGGCCGAGGGTGATGCGTACACAGCCTTCGCAACCGGGGTCGGCGGATCGGTCGCGAACCAGAATCCCGCGGCGTCGCATGTGCTCGACGAACGACGCCGCGCCCAGTTTGTCTGAAGCGACCTGGGCCAGCACGAAGTTCGCCTGGCTGGGCCAGAAATGAATCCTTGCGGATTCGAACACGCGCTCAAGGCGACCGCGAGCTTCCCTCACTTCGGACACGTAGCGCGAGATGTACGCTTGATCTGCAAGTGCATCGGGAAGGCAGGCCAGCGCCACCGCGTTTACGTTATAGGGCGAGCTTACTAGCCGCACAGCCCGCATCTGATCCGCGTCGCCAACCAAAACGCCAATGCGCAGGCCTGCCATTCCATAAGCCTTGGAAAAAGTGCGTGCAACAAACAGATTGGTTAGGTTGTCCCGCTTGTGCAATAGAGTCTGCCCACAGAATTCGAAGTACGCCTCGTCCACTAGTACAGCCGCAGCCGGGGATGACCTCGCGATTTGTAGTAAGTCTTCCGAGGCCGCGACCGTCCCGGTGGGATTGTTTGGATTGGCAATCGCGATCAACCGCGTCCGCGGCGAGAGGCGATTCAGGACGTCGCCAAGAGGGAATTGAAAATCATTGCCCGCGGCTACACCGATCACCTTTGCTCCGGTGGCCATGATGTAGATCCGGTACATGGAGTACGTCGGCACGACGACCAGCGCCTCGTCGCCGGGTTCGAGGTAAGTTCCGCAAAGCAAGTGGATCGCTTCATCGACGCCGTTCGTCAGCAGCAACTCCGACGATGGGATCGCCAGGAACTCCGCCACCTTCCCTTCGATCGGCGCGCGCTCCGGATAGCGAGCCAGATCTTCTGGCGTCAATCCTCTTAAACGTTCGAGTACGCGCGGTGAACATCCGACTGTGTTTTCGTTGAAGTCGAGACGCAAACCATCTCGTCCTGCCAGAGGAGGATGGTAGGCAGGCAGCGTGCGGATCGCCGGCCGCGGGTCAAGCATGATTGCACCTCACGCGCACAGAATGAGCATGCGCGGGCAAGCCTTCGGTCTCGGCAAGACACTCGATAGTCTTGGCGATTCCGCGCAAGCCGCTGGGAGAAAGCTCCTGCACCGTAATCAGCTTGCAGAAATCCAGAACGCTCAGTCCCCCCCGAAATCGAGCTTGCCCCGACGTTGGCAGCACATGGTTGGGGCCCGAAGCATAGTCTCCCGCCGCCTGCGGAGAGTAGTCGCCGACAAAGACCGAGCCCGCATTCTTGATGAACGGCAAGTCGTCCTTCGAGACGGTGATGTGCTCGGGGGCCAGCGCATTGGCCCATTCCCGGGCTTGCCGACGCGATGCCGCCACGAAGATAGCGCCACGCTGTCGCAGTGACTCGCGGGCCGTCGGGTTGTCTTTCGCGGCTTCTTCGACACTATCTGCGACGGATCGCGCCAACTTGCGAGAGGTCGTGATGAACACGGCCAGGGCATCCGGATCATGTTCCGCTTGCGAGACCAGATCGGCGGCAAGGAAATCGGGAACACCTGAGTCGCTCAGCACAACTGCTTCAGTCGGTCCAGCCAGAAAATCAATGGCGCAATCGAAAGCGGCCAACTTTTTCGCGACCGTCACGTATGCATTTCCTGGCCCGACAATCTTGTCGACCCGTGGGATCGTTGCGGTGCCGTAAGCCAAGGCGGCGACGGCTTGCGCTCCGCCCACTCGATAAAGGTCACGCACGCCAAGCATGGCGGCCGCGCCAAGCACTTCCTGCGCCGGCCGGGGAGAGACTACACGGATGTTCGGCACACCCGCGACCTGAGCCGGAATCACTGTCATCAGCAGGGTCGATACCAGTGGGTAGCGCCCGCCGGGGACGTAGCAACCCACGGACTCGAGCGGCCGTACCAATTGGCCGAGGGAGACGCCGCCGCGGGTCTTCGTCCAGGCGGAGGGCTTCTGCCACGCACAGAACCGACGAATGTTTGTGGTGGCTTGCCGAAGCGATTTGCGCAGTTGGGGACTGAGAGATCGTGACGCTTCTTCGAGTTCACCTACGGAAACTTTTAAGGATTGTGTCCGGCCAAGGCTGTCCCAGCGCTGGGCGTAGCGGCGAAGGGCACGGTCGCCGCCGCGGCGGACATCATTCACAATGCGCTGGACTCTTGGCTCTAATGTAGAGAACTGGTCGCGACGCACTAGGCGCTGCAAGGCTGCCGACGCGTCGCGGCCGGAGAGAATCCGCATCACAGCACCACCTTGTTCAGGGGGTACTCGACGATGCCGTGGGCGCGCGCTTCTTTAAGACGAGGAATCACCTCCCATGCCGCCGACTCGTCGATCACGGTGTTGACTGCGAGCCAATCCTCGTCGCTCAGATGAGAAATGGTGGGCTTCTGTAGAGCGGGCAGAACCGCGAGCACGCCGGCTAGATCTGCCTTAAGGACGTTCAGCATCAGTCCGACCCGGTCTTGTGCTTCCATGGCGCCCCGCAGCATCAGCGCGAGGTTGTCGATTTTGCGCCGTTTCTCCCGGTCGGCATACGAACATTTGTTGGCGATCAGCTGAGTGTTCGACTCGAGCACCGTCTCCAGGATGCGCAGTCTATTTGCTTTCAGCGAACTGCCAGTTTCTGTGACTTCCACAATGGCGTCGGCCAGCATGGGAGGCTTTACCTCGGTCGCACCCCAGGAGAATTCCACCTTCACTTCGACATCTTTCTTCTTGAAGTAGTCGCGGGTAACACTCACTAGTTCTGTTGCGACGATTTTTTGCGAGAGGTCTTCCGCGCGCTGATAAATAGAATCCTCCGGCACCGCAAGCACCCAGCGCACCTTTCCGCGGCTTCGTTTCGCATAGATCAGATCAGTGACAGTGGTCACCTCCAGTCCACTTTCGATGACCCAGTCGAGCCCGGTCAGACCGGCGTCGATGGCACCGTGCTCCACATAGCGAGCCATTTCCTGGGCGCGTATCAGCATGCAATCGATTTCGGGATCGGCGGTGGAGGCGTAGTAGGAGCGCCCGTTCGTGTAGGCAGGCAAACCGGCGCGGGCGAACAGTTGCAGAGTGGCCTCCTGCAGGCTGCCTTTGGGAATGCCGATGCGCATCTTCATCGTTCCTCCGGGCTTGCAGCGACCGTTGTCGCAGGCGCGGTTTGCACCGGGACCGGGTCGGTGAAACACGACCGAGTGCCACGGTGGCAGACCAAGCCGGCTCCCTCGACCGTAACGCGCAGCAACAGCGTGTCGCGGTCGCAGTCCGTATGCGCAGAGACCACTCGCAGGCGGTTGCCCGAGCTCTCACCCTTCGTCCAGAGCTGGTTGCGAGTGCGGCTGAAAAATGTAACGTAGCCTTCCTTGAGGGTGCGCTCCATGGCTGGGCGATTCATAAAGCCCACCATCAAAACTTCCCCGTCGGACGAATCTTGCACTACCGCGGGGAGCAGACCGCCCATCTTTTCGAAATCTAGATCTGCATTCATGTTCTTTCTCCCGACAAAATCAAAACCCGCTGAGCGTTTGTCGCGTCAGCGGGTCCGGAGTTCCTAAAATTGCTGGTTATCTCAGGTGTACATCCCCGCCGTCACGCGATGCGCGTGATGATGGTGGCGATGATGGAAATGAGACAACATTACTAAAGTCAGGATACGGGCAGCGATCTGACTTGGTCAACCAGTTTCAGGCGTTGGCAGCAGCGGTTTTTTGAATGTCGGGAATCAAGATTTTGGATGCAAGGTCCTAAACCCTTCAAGGAGTGCGGCCTGCGAAGACACTTCCCTGCTTTCACGTCTTCGAGAAACTACAAAGAAGAAATAGAATTCTTCGGTTCCTTCCCTACCATGTACGCGGGAGTGGTTGACCGCAAGGGAACTCTGCAGTTCTACGAGGGCGATCTGCGTTTCCGCGGCATCAACGGCGAAGTAATCGAAGACCAGATTGCTGCCGAGGACTACGCAGAGTGGATCGGCGAAGCCAGCCTGCGGGAGTCTTACCTGAAAGCACCTTACTTCAAGCCTCAGGGATTTCCTAATGGCGTTTATCGCGTTGGTCCGTTGGGCCGGTTGAACGCCGCCGACCGGTGCGGGAGCCCCAACGCTGATACCGAGTTCAAGGAATTTCACGAGCGCTTTGGGACAGTTGCCCATAGCGCATTCCTTTACCACTACGCCCGGCTGATTGAGATCGTCTGCGCTCTGGAACGGATCGAGGCGTTGCTGGCTGACCCGCAAATACTGGATTCGCATGTGCGGGGGACTGCAGGAGTCAACGCTCTCGAAGGCATCGGGATGATCGAGGCTCCGCGAGGAACTCTGATTCACCACTACAAAGTGAACGAAGAAGGCGCGATCACGTGGGCCAACCTGATTGTAGCCACCGGCCACAACAATCTCGCCATCGGACGCAGTGTGCGCCAGGTCAGCGAACACTTCATTGATGGTACGAAACTGAACGAAGGCATGCTGAACCGCGTTTCCGCGGTGGTGCGCGCCTACGATCCGTGTTTGAGTTGCTCAACTCACGCCTCGGGCCTGCTCACGATGAAGATTCAACTGATCGACCCTGAAGGCACTGTCCTCGACGAACTGGCGACCGACTGAATCTATTCTGAGTAGAATTCCACTTCGGCGAAGCCGAAAACAGTCTGTCTGTAAGCTTGTCAAGGTGAAGAGGTTTTCCCCTCGGAGAAATTTGGACCGACCCAATATCGTTGGGGGAAAAGGCCTAAGAGCGGGCGAAGTCGATATATCCTTTTTGCACGTCAGTGCGCACGAGCTTGACGCGCAACTTGTCACCGACGTCGAGTCCATGCTGACCCTGGGCCAAAAGTCCCTCGACGTGGGGCTGAAGAATGCGGACGAAAGTACCATGGTCAGTGACCCCGGTGACAATGGCGTCGAACACCTCGCCCACGCGATTCTGCATCGCGACCGCCGCAAGCCGCTTCGACATCTCGCGCTCCACCTTGCGGGCAGCGTCTTCCTTGATTGTGCAATTGGCGGCGATGGCGGTTAGTTCGTCATCCGAATAAGGATTGCGCTGGCCCCCAAGCATTGCTTTGATTAGCCGCTGCGTGACGACATCGGCGAAGCGTCGATTGGGCGCCGTCGAGTGAGTGTAGTCTTGCACCGCCAAGCCGAAGTGCCCGGGCGCGACATCTCCCGCGCGTTCCAGAACGTATTCTCCCGGTCCGATCAGTTTGATCACAGCCAGCGACACGTCGGCAAAGTGATCGGGATCCGCCGCCTTGCGCCGCAATAAGAAATCATTCAATGCCTTGGAATCGGGTTGCGCGGGAAGCTTTTCTCCCTTCGTCGCAGCCAGTTGCACGATGCGGTCCCAACGCTCGGGAGTACGCACGATGCGCCGCAAAGAGGAAACTTTTTCCAGCAGCCGTGCGACGACACCGTTGGCGGCGATCATAAAATCTTCAATCAATTCCGTGGCGCGATTCTTCTGCTGCTTCACAACGTCGACGACCTGCTGGTTCAACACAAGGGGATGGACCTCGTCGGTCTGCAGATTCAGCGCACCGTGTTGATAGCGCTGGTCCTTGAGCCGCTGTGCGATTTGATCCTGCAGTTTCAGTTGCTCCTGCAGTTCGCTGGAAGCGGCAACCTTGGGTGGCGGACCGGACTTGTCTTCCAGCCATGCACCCACCGAGTTGTACTGCAGTTGAGCCTTGTTGCGCACCAGAGCACGATAGACGTCGGTTGACTTCAGCGCGCCAGCGGAATCGACTGTGAATTCGATTACGACACTGAGGCGGTCTTGCTTCTCCAGGAGTGACGTCGCGCCGGTGGAAAGTTCCTCTGGGAGCATCGGGAAGTTGCGGATTCCAGTGTAGACCGTAGTAGTCTCGCGAGCCGCGTGTTGATCAATTGGGGTCTGGAGCGGAACAAAAGCATCCACGTCCGCGATGCCGATCATAATCTTAGTGTCGCCGCCCGGGAGGAGTTCGGCGACTTCGATCTGATCAAGGTCGCGGGAGGTATCGTTGTCGATCGAAGACCAGAGCAAACTCCGCAGGTCGCGCACGCGATCTGTGGCGGCGACTTTCGGCGGGTTGTCTTTCAGCTTGGCAAGCTGTTGCGGAATCTGGGGAGGAAAATCCGGTTCAAAGCCGTGCGCCAGCATGACTTCTCTGGCCGTCGCTAGCAAATCGAGGTGCGGGGGGGTTGCGTCGGGCATGCTACCTCACTGAAGCTCATTCAGGCTAACATGCCGGCCTTTCCGATTTTCCACTCCGTTGCTCAAGCGGCAGGCATACGAGATAACTCAAACGCATGGGGCCTCCCCTCATCGTGAACTGATTATGCGGTCAAGAGGGACGGACTGCCAGAGGCATTGGACTCCAGTTGCGGCTTCTGGCAAGGGTTTCAGACGCTCAAGCAGACAACGCACTCTGCCTCTCGCGACGGTTCGCCAGAATAACGTAGAGCATGTAAACCACTACGGCCACGTTTCCGACGAACAGAGAGCATCGCAGCAGGGTCACCCCGCGAAACAGTTCGCGCACCTCGAGCGGCAGAAGCAAGGTCCCGGAAACAAAAGCGACCCACTCGGCCCATGTTCGTTGGTTCCACAAGCCGTAGGCTTCGGTGAACCGGAGTGCGGCGTAGGCAAATGCAATGCGCGCCGCGGCCCACAGGCGTGCGTCGGTCACGTTGTCGGCAAAATCGAGAAAAACCTGCGCCGATCGGCGGTCTGTGCTGATGTGGAAGAGTGCGAGAAGACTCTCCGCGATCACCCAGACATCTCTGTGCACCAGGGCAAGAGCACAGAATCCCATCAGGATTACGAAAACGCCCTTGGCAAATTCAAAGGAGGCAACGGCTCGTAGCACGCGCCGCTGGCGGCGCTGTCGAGCGGACTTGTTTCCGGGCGCGTGCATGAACGCTGGTGTCCAACGCAGAGTATCACGGGCGCGGCCCTTCGCGCAGGCGATTCCATTGGCCGTCTCGGCTTTTGCAGGTCTCGATTCTTACCTCCGTAACTGGAGACTTGGGTCGGGGAATGTCACGATCTAGGAGGAGACGAACTATGCGAAGAGTCCCCGTTTCTCTGGTAGTTGTAATTTTGTGGGCCACTCATTCATTTGCCCAACAGTCCGCGGTCCCGCCTCAAACCGCGCGGCAGGCCCTGGTGGAAATGTTCTTCAGCAAGACACAGGGAACATTCGCAAAACACCTGCCTGCAGCGACACGTACGGCCCTGGAGAAATCCGGGGCACTCGCGAACCTGCAACAATACTCGCTTCTGGTGAGTCAACTTCAAACGCAAAACCAGAATATCCAGACTTTTGACACGGGATCGGTGATGTTGGCCGGAGAAGACCGCAAGACCGGACAGAAGGTTGAGATTACGGTGGAAAATGACGCCCTCAACGAGGATCAGGACAACATCGAATTGTCGTTCCAGATTTACAAGAACGGCCAGGTCCAACGAACTCCCTTCATGCCGCAGATGACATTCTCGATGAAGAAGGAAGCGCAGTTGTGGACGCTGAACGAAATCTCGATCACGCTTCACTTGCCGTTAGCGGATCCCGATCTCCTGAAAGCCCTCACTGAGAATATGAAGCCGCAACCAACGCAAACCACAATCAGTTCTAGCGGCGAGACTACCTCGCAAACCGTGGGAACCGATGCCCAGGTAATGGCGGCGATGCGCTCGATAGTCTCCGCCGAGGCTACTTACGCAAATACCTACACGACGGTGGGCTTCACCTGCACCCTTTCCAACCTGGACGGCTTTGGCGGAGGCCAACCGAATGCACGGCAGGCGATGCTAATCAGCAGCGGGCTTGCGAGCGGCAAACGGTACGGTTATGTGTTCACGCTTTCGGAGTGCAGCGGAACCCCGGCTACCAGCTATCACCTCACCGCTATGCCGCATGGAACCAGCTTAGGCAGAAGAGCATACTGCGCGGACCAATCCGGGGCAATTCGTTCTTCCGAAGACGGAAACCCCGCCACGTGTCTGGCAAGCGGCACTTCGATTCAATAAGGTTTGATCGCGCTCAAAACCGCAAACACGGACTCACTGCGTCACCGCCCAAGCCAACCCATCCGGCTCCGGACCGACGTCGAGGTGTCCCGTTACTTCGAGTGACTTCAGATCTATGACCGCAACGTAATTGTCCGGGGAGCATGCGACAAAGGCGCGAACGCCGTCCGGCTGCATGAGAATTCCGGCGGACCCGCGTCCCAGCTTGATTCGTTTGATTTCTTTGCGAGTGCTGGCGTCGAGTACAACCAGGTCTGGCGCACCGAGACCCGACACAAGAACCCGGGCGCCATCCGGCGTGAACTTCAGACGATTCGCCCCATGGACATTCGCGGCAAGGGTCTCGGTCACGCTCTTGGTTGCCACGTTGATGATTGAAATTGTCCCGTCGCGTGCATTGCCGACCCAAATCTCTCGGCCGTCGGGGGAAACGTCGAAACCCTCGGAACCATTGCCGACATGCACGACTGTCTCATCCCAATCGCCCCCGGGCGGGCCGCCCGGCGGTGGTCCGGGAGGACTGTTCGGACCCGGTGGTGGTCCGGGCGTGCGAGCCGGGGCTTTCTCGATGATGCTCACGGTGCCAGAACTCACGTTGGCAGTAAGAATCCGCTTCAGATCCTCAGAGACGAAGATCATGTGAGTTCGGTTTTGTCCCGTGCCCAGTATCCAGTCCAGCTTTGCCGTCGCGGGATCATAGCTGCCGATCGCCTTCGCAGCCTCGGCGGTGAACCAGACCTTGCCACCAACAAAAGTCAACCCATGAGGCCCGCGTAAGGGTCCGAGATCGATCTGTGGAAGGGGCTTCTGCTCCGCCAGGTCGATGACCGCGAGCGTGTTATAAGCTCCCCCGCCGTAGTTCGACACGTAGGCGGTCCGGCCGTCCGCTGAGGCAACGACTTCATGGGGATCGTTACCAACAGGCACTTTGGCTAGAACTTTCAGACTGCCCGGGTCAACGATGGAGAGCGTGTGATCCCGCTTGCTCAACGCCAGCAATGTTTCCTTCGGCGCCTTTTGCGCACTCAGCGAAGGTGCGAGCACCGATGCCAGCACAAGGAAGACGCTCAGCCTGTTTGTCATGACTACCTCAGTTTATGAGGGACCAGTTCGTTTCTGGCGAATCGCGGCACGGAGTTCTGCGACAATCTCCTGCGAAGCCTTGATGGCCGCCGCGTGCTGATTGACATTGAACGAGATCGCCCCGACGCGGGCGTGGCCGCCGCCACCGTAGCGTTCGCAAATTCGTGCCAGGTTCACTTCCGGCTCCTGCGGAGCCCAAGGATTCGATCCTACCGAAACTTTCACGCGGAAGCTGCTCTTGCTCAGCCCCACGCTGTAGACCGACTCCGGATGCAGGTAGTACGGGACGAATTTGTTATAGCCCTCGAGATCGTGATCGGTGACATCGAAAAAAATCGTGCCGTCCTTGCACTCAGTCCGCTGTTGCAGAATGCCGATCGAAAGTTCATGCCGCTTGAGCAATGGCGGCAGCAGAGGTGCGACAAAGGGCTCTTCGAGGATCTGCGCCAGGGGCTTGCGGGCCAGCAACGGGATCAGGTTGGGAACGAAAACGTGGTCGGGCGCCGATTCGATCACCATCGTCAGCTTCATGGCAGGCGCTTCCATTTCCACGGCGGTCTTCGCGTCAGGATAAAGCGCTCCGTCTATAACGTCTGTCCAATGGACGAGATCGGCTACGGGCGCTGGATCGAAGCCGAAGCGCTGCTGCGCGATCATGGCGATGAAACTCGTGCAAGACTTGAAATCGGGATCGTAAAACTTGCGGTTGCTCTCCTGCTGCTCAAAATGCTCAGCGTCGGCCGGCGACAGGAAGGCACTCTCGTGATGGTCGAACCACCAGGTAATCTTCGGCGAACTGGAGTACTTGAAGTCGACGATTGCGTTCTCGTCGCCGTCGAACTGGTTCTCATCGAATAGGGCGCCCGCGCGGTGCACCAGGCCAGTGAATTGGAACTCAGCATCATTGCGAATGCGCTCCTGGTAGAAACGCGAAAACAGCGCGGCCGAGGAAGCACCATCAAAGCATTTGTCGTGATAGAACACCCGCACTCGCAAAGAAGACCCCGATCGTTCCTGGATTTTTTCCCGCCGAAACCCACACTTCAAGGCTGGGTTCGCGCCGTGGGTAAAAGCTAATAGGATTGACAGCTTAAGCGGAGAAAGTCAAGCGCGGAAGCAGAAAGCGAGTTCATTCGCAGAGGAATGAACTCGCAACTTCAGAATTACGGGAATCAGCGACGCGCCCCTTACATCGCATTGGCCTGCTTTTCAGCCATGTCTCCGATCATCGGCAATTTGTACATCTGCCCCTGATTCGCCTTGAGCAACAGAATGACCCAGATGATCAGGCCGGCAAGACCGACCAGCGGCCAAATCAGGATCGTCAGCCACCCTAGGATGGGAATGTGAGCTACGATGCTCAGAGCGATCCAGAGCACTGTCCATGCCACGGCGAAAAACAGGCACTGAAAGGCGTGAAACCGAACGAAGCGGTTCTTGTTGTACGGTTCCATGACCAGGAAGACGATCGCCGGGATGATGGTGACATAGGCCAGCATGCCCGCCACATTGTCTGCCATGCCACCGGTGCTGGCTGGAGTTGGAGCTGCCGCGACTCGTCCCGCGCAGGCTGCGCAAGTAGTGGTGCCGTCTGCGATCTGTGCACCGCACGTGCTGCAAAAAGCCATAGAGCTGTCCTCCTCGATCGCCGAGGACAAGCAGACCAGGTAAGCGGGTACCTGCCCCAAGCGGCGTCGGCGGCAACCTACCAAAAATGGCCCGACAAAGCAATGAACAAATTTATGCAGTTCCGTTCAGCGTTGGATCACGGGCGCGTAACGCTCCGCGATGGTGCCCAGCAGGGGCAACTGGAACAGTTCTCCTTGAAACGCTTTGACCATCAGAACCAGCCAGAGGAACAGAGCGGCCAGGGCTGCCACGACCCAGGCCACAAAGACCAGGAGCGGCCCGACAACTGGAATCAGAAGCAGAACGGTTCCAACGAGCTTCAGCACGAACGCCGCCAGAATTGCAGCGGCCCATACCAGTAGACATTGGACCGAGTGATAGCGCACGAACTGATTCTTGTTGTAGGGATCGATGGAAAGGAAGAGGAGTGCTGGAACAAAGGTGAGGTAGGCAAGCGCCGCCGCCACTTTCTCGGGAAAAAGGCTGGTCTTCGTTCTTGCTTCCGCTATGGTCGGCGCGGGCATGGGCCGTCCGCAGCCGGGACAGAAGGCCGCAGTTTCCGGCATGCGAGCGGCGCAGTCGGGACAGGAAAGCGGAAGGGGAATTGCTGAAGCCACTGAGGCGCACCTTATCAAAACGCGCCCGCCTCCGCAAACCGGAGCACTCCGCATTGACGCGGTGCAACGCACAGTGTAGTGTTTCGTGCAATTTCAGCGCGACGTAGAAATAGCATCACTTTGCGCGGCATGCGGCAACACGGTTGCAGCGGATGACCGATCCTGCCGGGTTTGCGGAAGAGTAGTTGGCCCAGTACCACCAGTCGGCTCGCCCCTGCAGTGATACGGTTACGATCCATTTTCAGGAGGAACTGAATGTTTTGCTCTCAATGCGGCGCCAATAATCCGGACAACGGTTTGGTGTGCGTGCAGTGCGGCAGGAGTCTGCAGCCGGGCGGTGCTCCAGCGCATTTGCCGGTTACCGGTGTCGTGTTGCCGCCTGGCGCGACCGTGCCGAACTACCTGGTTTTCGCGATCCTAACCACCGTGTTTTGCTGCCTTCCGACGGGCATCCCCGCCATTGTCTACGCGGCACAGGTCAACGGCAAACTGCTGGCTGGGGATTTGGCCGGCGCACAACAGGCTTCGAATAGCGCGAAAATGTGGTGCTTCATTTCGCTGGGACTCGGTCTACTTGTGTGTGTGCTCTACGGAGTCCTGATCATGGCTGGGATTCTCAATGGAATAAGGCATGCCAACTAATTTGAGGATCGATAGGCGAAAGAATTGGTGGTGGGGCATAGCGGTCGCTGCAGTTGCGGTCGCGACCGTACTGCTGCGTGCCTTCGATCCTGCTGCGTCGGGAATCTTTCCGCCTTGTCCGGTGCGCTATCTGACGGGCTGGTATTGTCCGGGATGCGGATCGTTGCGGGCCATCCATGCAATTCTTCATGGCCACCTGTGGGCGGCCTGGGCCATGAATCCGCTGACTGTCGTTTTACTGCCGTTTTTGGCTTACGGCTTGGCCTCTCATCTCCTGTTCGAGATTCGTGGCCAGGGATTGCCACAACGGTATCTGCCAGCGGTTTGGATCCGCGCCTTGTGCGCCGTCATCCTTGTGTTTGGGATTGTCCGGAATCTTCCCTTCCATCCATTCACAATACTCGTGCCGGGCGCGATGCTGCATTAGTGAACTGCCAGCTCGCCCGATAAGGCATGTCTCAACTTCTATTTGCTTGATTCTTGGCGCGGCAATCCTGACAGATCCCGTAGATCTGAAAGGTATGCCGTGTGGTGAGATAGTCATACTTGAGCCCGATCTCTTGTTCGAGCTTTCCGACTTCCTGGGAAAAAAACTCGACGGAACTCCCGCACTCCGTGCAAACCATGTGGTGATGGCTGCGGCGGTTGTATTGATGCTCGTAGCGGGCGATGCCGTCGTGGAAGGCAACTTCGCTAGCCAAGCCGCATTCCGCCAGTAGTTTCAGCGTGCGGTAAACCGTGGTGTACCCGATGCGGGAGTCTTTCTTCTGCACCAGGCGGTGGAGTTCGTCGGTGGAAAGGTGGTCGCGGGTCTCCAGGAAAGTGCGCAGGATGGTATCGCGCTGGCCAGTCTGCTTCAAGCCGACGCGCTTCAGGTGCCGGTGAAGGATCTCCTGGGCTTCGCGAACCATCTGGCGGGAGATGGTGGGCTGGTCATCGATGCGATTTTGCAGCATGGCGAGCGGGACTGAGGGCAGCATACCATCTGGCATCTTGAAAATGAAATTCATTTTCAAACCAGCACCGCGGCCGCCTGCTCTCGAATACAATCAGAGATTCGCATGAGCACGACCACTGTACCCGACATCAGCGCACCCACCTCCCGCCGTTCGCGAGTTCTCCTCGTTATGCTGTGGATTCTGCTCGGCATCCTGGCGATCCTGGTCGCCGGGCTCATATACGCCTATTTTGCAGTTCATTCCGGCCTTCCCCAGCTTGACGGACGGCTTCAGATCAACGGACTCTCCGCTCCGGTCACGGTGACGCGAGACAGCCACGGCGTACCCACGATCGAAGCCGGCAATCTGGACGACCTGTTCTTCGCCGAAGGCTATGTCACGGCGCAGGACCGGCTATGGCAGATGGACCTGATGCGCCGCTTTGGCAGTGGGGAACTCTCGGAAATTCTGGGCGAGGACTTGATCAAAGTCGACCGGGAACAACGAATTCTGGGCCTGCGGGCGGCAGCGAAAAAATCTCTGGAAAATGCCGACGAGCGCGATCGCGCCTTCTTCGACGCTTATGCGCGTGGAGTGACCGCCTACATCGGGACCCACAGCAACCGACTCCCGATCGAGTTTCGCATCCTGCACTATGCGCCCAAGCCGTGGCTGGCCGAAGATTCAGTCGTCATAGCCAACCAGATGGTGAAGGATCTGAATTATCACTACTTCTACGACGCGCTGAACCGCGAGAAGATTCTGGCCAAGCTGGGGCCCGAACTGACTGCGGATCTGTACGTCAATCGTTCCTTGCATGATCGGCCGCCGACCGTCATGCGTGAGGATCTGGTGGAACCGCAGACCAACGCGGGCGATTCCGATGACGATGACGACAGCGATGATGATGCTCCCGATAACCTGGTAACGCACGGCTCGATTCCGTTTGCGGTGCCGGAAGGGCTGCCGGTCAATGGCTCCAACGATTGGGTGGTCTCAGGCGCGCATACGGTCACAGGAAAGCCACTGCTCTCCAATGACATGCACCTGGGCCATCAGATGCCGAACCTGTGGTACGAAGCCCACCTGCACGCCGGCAGTCTCGATGTTGCGGGGGTGACGCTGCCGGGCATGCCGTATGTGATCGTTGGCCACAATCAACGAATCGCGTGGGGATTCACCAATGTTGGGCCGACGGTCACCGACGTTTACATCGAGAATGTCAATTCCGAAGGGGCGTATCAGACGCCCGCGGGATGGGTGCAACCAGATCATCGCGTCGAGGTAATTCACGTCAAGGGAAAGCCGGACACGACCGTGAATGTAACAATCACGCGGCACGGACCCGTAATCACGGAACTCGTTCCTGGCGAAACGAGGCCACTGGCGCTCCGTTGGACGCTCTACGACGGCTTGCACATTCCGTTCTTCGACGTGAACACCGCGCAGAACTGGCAGGAGTTCCGTCACGCATTTTCCCAGCTGGACGCGCCGGGTCAGAACGTGGTCTACGCCGACGTGGACGGAAACATCGGGTATCAGACCACAGGGAGAGTTCCGATTCGTGCCGCGGGTGATGGGAGTCTCCCAGTGAACGGTGCTGACAACGGGCATGAGTGGACGTCCTACATACCCTTCGAAAAACTGCCCAGCATCTACAACCCGCCGTCAGGGATCATTGCGACAGCGAACGCAAGAATCACGCCGGACAAATACCCGAATTCGATCAGTATGGAGTGGGAAGCGCCCTGGCGCACGGAGCGCATTTATCACGTGCTGGAGTCAGGGCGACAATTCTCACCGGCAGATATGCTGGCGCTGGAAACGGATATTCACTCTGAAGCTGAGTTGTTTGCGGCCGAACGGCTGGTATACGCCGTGGATCACGCCGCCCAGCCATCTGCGCGAGTGAAACAGGCAGCAGATCTGATGCGAGGTTGGGACGGACGCATGCTCGCTTCTTCGGCGGCCCCGACGATCGCGCAAACCTCGATGCGCGAACTCAGACGCTTGCTTCTGGAGCCAAAGCTCGGAAGTGCCCCAACTGATTCCCCCCAAGACGGTGGCCTGAGTTGGAAGACTTACGGGTGGGAAATGCGGTCGGTCTGGCTCGAGAACATTCTGCTCCACCGGCCGAAACGCTGGCTGCCGGGAAAATATCCCAACTACGACGAACTGCTAGCCGCGGCCGTAGACGCCGCGGTGAATAGCCCGGAAGCTCCAAAAGACCTGGCTTCATGGCGCTGGGGCGCGTTCAATGCGGTCGAGATCCAGCATCCGATTCTGGGCAAGATCCCGCTGGTCAACCATTGGTCAGGGCCCGGCTTACAGGAGCAATCCGGCAGCGGATACACCGTGAAGGCGGTGAGTCGTCATCATGGACCGTCGGAGCGCTTCACTGCGAATTTGGCCGACCTGGATCAGTCGACTCTGAATACGGTGACGGGACAGGGCGGGAATTTCCTGAGCCCTTACTACATGGATCAGTGGAAGGCCTGGTACGAAGGCACCACCTTCACCCTGCCCTTTAGCGCTCAAGCGGTCGAGGCTACCAAACAACACCGGCTGGTTTTGGAGCCTTCCCGGGAGTCACGCTAGAACTAGAAGAAGTCGATCGCCTTCACATCTCCCACGTAACCGATGACGTCGATGGTCCCCAGGGGAAGAAAGTCGTTAATCAGCAGGATGTCTTTGCTAGTGTCGTAGACCCGCAAGGCGCCGCCTTCGGCGACATACTCGATTTCGCGGCTGGTGAAACTCTGCAAGCCGTTCACGTCTCCATTATCCGGAGGAATGACGACCGCGCCGGTGTTGGTATTGAGAATCGCCAGGCAACCGCGCACTTCCCCGCTCGGATTATTGACATCGCCGATATCCGTACAGCCGTGCGATCCGACAAAAAGCTGGCCGTTGATGCTCATGTCCATACGGTCGTGGTAGCCGTCGGGGATCGCGATCTCCGTGCCGAGGCTGTTGTAGTAAGGGTCGGTCATCGTGGTCAGGTCGACGATGTCCAGGGTTCCGCAATTGGTAGCGGCTGTTTTGGCGTTGACCGAGCTAGTTAGCGAGGAGCACTGAGGTCCGGTAGGAGTTCCCTTTCCGGCAACATAAAGCTTCGCGCCGCTCAGGAAGGCATACGTAGCGCCGTTTACTAAGACAGGTTTACCGACGGCGAGCGAATTCAAGTCCAGAGTCTGTACGCTGGCCTGTTGACTCCCGCCACATTCGAAGCCGCAGTTCAAGACATACGCCGTTGTCCCGTTAATGAGGGCATACACGGGCCGGTTGAACCCTGTGAGGACGGTGCACACTGCAGGATTCGTGGGAGCAGAGCAGCTCAGATCGATGCCAGGAAGAGCATCCCCAGGCGTCAGCACGGTCACGGAATCCGAGTCGTTGCTGAAGACGAGCAACTGGCTGCCATTGCCATTGGCGACCACCGTCTCCGCATTGGTGACGGCGATTGTGGTTGTGATCGACCCCGACAGGTTGATCACTTCGACTGCACCCAGAAAGTTAAACCCGGGTACGGCTGCGGTTGGAACCGCGGCGTAACCCACAGTGCTGGAGGTCGGAACCGTCATGCTGAAGGTTGGACCAGGAAGTTGAACGCTTCCTATGCTCGATTCCTTCGCCGTGTTTACCCCAAACACGGTGTTGCTGCTGGGATCGAACGCCATTGCGATGTTCCGGCTGGGCGAGACGGCCATCAAACCCGGCGAGGTTCCGGCGTTCAGCGGGGAAACCGCAGTCAGTGTGTCGTTGAAACCATCGACGATCACCAGTCTGCCAAATGTGCTGGTCGCGCTGACACCTTGGGAAACCAGGACTCGATCCACTAAGCCGCTCGGTGGACCGGTGCGTTTTGATCCGCCGCACGAAACTAAACCCAAGCCAGCCCAGAGGCTTAGCACCAACACGAGGCTGCATCTCTTCAAACGACAGGCTCCTAACGACATGAAAAAGGAAGATTTAAGTGCGAAATCGTGAATTATAGCAGACCCGGAACCCACTCCGTATGCGACAGGGAGAAGGCAGTATCGGCTCCAGGGCAAGCCGTCGCTCCTGGCAGCCGCACACCAGATGCACGAATGCGCCCTCATCCTGTATTCTCAAAAATAATATGAGTGCCGACTTTCTTGCCCGAATCAAGCAGTCCCCTGTGCTCTGTGACGGCGCCATGGGGACCTTGCTCTACGCCAAGGGCATCTTCATCAACCGCTGCTACGACGAATTGAATCTCTCCCAGCCGGACTTGATTCGTGGAATTCATCACGAGTATCTGCAGGCCGGAGCCGAGATTGTTGAAACCAATACTTTCGGAGCAAATTCCTTCCGCCTGGCTCGCCATAGCCTTGCGGACAAGGTCCGAGATATCAACCGCTCCGGGGCAAAGCTGGCCCGCGAAGCCGCCAAGAGCTTCGATGTATGGGTGGCAGGATCGGTTGGCCCGCTGGGGACCAGGATTGAGCCCCTCGGCAAGACCTCCTTCAATGAGGCCCGCGACGCTTTTCGGGAACAGATTCAGGCGCTGCTGGAAGGTGGCGTCGACCTGATCATACTGGAGACATTCGGCTACCTGGAAGAGATCCACCAAGCCATGCTGGCGGCTCGGGATATAAGCACGTCAGTGCCGCTCTTGGCACAGGTCACGATTGACGAGGACGCTAACTGCCTGGACGGCTCTGATCCTGAGACGTTTGCTCCTAAACTGGCGGAGTGGGGCGCGGATGTGATCGGGTGCAACTGCAGTGTGGGTCCGGTCGCCATGCTGGAGGCAATCGAGCGCGTTCGAGCCGTGACCTCCCTGCCGCTCGCGGCTCAACCGAACGCCGGCATTCCACGCTCGGTCGAGGGTCGGAACATATATCTGTGTTCGCCGGAGTACATGGCGAGCTATGCGCGCAAGTTCGTGGCGGCGGGGGTGAGAGTGGTCGGCGGGTGTTGCGGGACTACGCCGGAGCACATCCGCACTATGAAGTCGGCGCTGCGGGTTGGGGAAGCGCGAGGAAAAGGGCCGGCCGCTCACGGCACCGGAGGCCAGACGGCGCCCCTGGCGGTCCCGGCCGTCGCTCTCGAGTGCCGTTCTCTACTGGGAGCCAAGCTGGCGCGCGGTGAGTTTGTCACGATGGTCGAGATCGTGCCTCCGAAAGGAACCGACATTCGCAAAGAAGTCGAAGGGGCGCGGTTTCTGAAGTCGGTGGGCGTGGACGCTGTCAATATTCCCGACAGCCCGCGCGCGTCGGCTCGCATGAGCAACCAGGCGTTGTCGCTGCTCATTCAGCGCGAGGTCGGAATTGACGCTGTTCTGCATTACACGTGCCGCGACCGCAATGTTCTGTGCATCCAGAGCGACCTGTTGGGTGCCGCAGCGGTCGGCATCCGAAACCTCATATGCATCACGGGTGACCCCCCCAAGATGGGCAACTATCCCGATGCAACCGCGGTGTTCGACGTTGACGCGATCGGCTTGGTGAACATCGTGCACAATCTCAACCGCGGGCTGGATCTTGGGAGCAATCCCATTGGCGCCGGAACTGGCTTTGTGATTGGGGTCGGAGCCAACCCTGGTCTGACCGACTTGGACGAAGAGGTGCGCCGCTTTGAATACAAGGTGGAGGCTGGCGCCGAATATGCCGTGACCCAGCCCGTGTTCGACCTGCGCCTGCTGGAAAACTTCCTTCGGCGCATTGAGCATTGCCGGATCCCGGTGGTGGCAGGGATCTGGCCCCTGGTTAGTGTACGCAATGCTGAATTCATGAAGAACGAACTTCGGGTGTCTGTGCCGGATTCGATTTTGGAGCGCATGGCACGGGCCCAAACGCCAGAGACGGCTCGGGCAGAGGGCGTGGCCATCGCCCGAGAAATGCTCATGGCGGCGCGCCAGATGGTTCAGGGAGCCCAAATTAGCGCGCCGATGGGTCGATACAGCTCCGCCGTCGATGTCCTGGAAGCCCTGGGGAAATCAGAGCCGGCGGCCTTGACTTAGAGTTCCCCTTTTGGGGCCGCGGTACGTCCTTGTGGATATTTTCGGCAAAAAACACTGGACACCGCCATCGATGCGATGCAATACAATAGAAATGGAGCAAAACCCCGTTGGCCAAGTTTGAAGAGTGTCTGCAGCGACTGGAGAAAATAGTTCAGGAACTGGAAAAGGGAGACGTCCCGCTTGAGAAGTCTCTGACACTTTTCGAAGAAGGTATGCAGCTCTCGTCGGCCTGCCGGAAAGAACTGGAACAGGCCGAAGGGAAAGTTGAGATTCTGTTGAAGAAGAACGGGAAGCTCCAGGCCGAACCTTTTGAGCCGCTGATGGAGAAGGCGTCAGCCCGCCGCTAAGCGTAGCCCTCTCTGACCGCGGCCCCGGGACCTTAGTTGTCTGTGGGTTTGAGGTTTTCCGGGCCTGCCCCGCAGCCTAGTCAAACGTTTGCCGTGCCGTTGACGACGGTTTTCAGATGGGGGATTTTATGGGTCAGAGCATAGTCGTTCTCGAGAAGGATCCCAGAGTGGGGAGGTCGTTGGCAGGTGGGCTGCGCCCTCACTTCTCCGTACAACTCATCAACTCCCGCGAGGAACTTCGGGACCAGTTGGCGCGCGACCGGCCCGAAGCTATCGTGCTCAATATCGAGCAGTGGCTCCTTACGGATGTCGAACATCTCCACCACGACTTCCCGAAATTGCCGATCGTCTGCACCCACCGCATCCCGGACGAGGATATGTGGATGGCGGCCTTGGAAGCCGGGGCCAGCGATATCTGCCCGACCGACGACGTGGCAGGTGTCTTGACGTCAGTTCTGCGCAGCATGGCCGTGTCTCGAAGCGTTGCAGCCTAATTCAGTTCGCTGCCAAAGGGACGCCTTGATGGCGCCCCTTTTCATTTCTCCTCCAGATTCCAACACGGTTCCGTGTTCGGGCCTTGTTATACTGCCTCGGCATGCTGACCGAGACTCTCGAACAAGGCCGGAGCCTGACCGACGCAGCGCTCGACCGGCTCATCCCAATTGAGAATGAACATCCGGTCTCCATTCACAAGGCGATGCGTCACAGCGTGTTTGCGGGTGGCAAGCGGCTGCGGCCTGTCTTGTGCATGGAAGCCGGGCGTATGGTCGCCGGATCGCTGCCCGCGGGAATCGAAGAGCTCGGTGCCGCGCTGGAAATGCTGCACACCTATTCCTTGATCCATGACGATCTCCCCGCGCTCGACAACGACGATCTGCGGCGAGGGCGCCCCACTTGCCACAAGGTATTTGGAGAAGCCATCGCCATCCTCGCCGGAGACGCGCTGCAGACCCAGGCCTATGAAGTGCTGGCCCGGTTGAAATGTCCGGCGGAGGCGCGGGTGCGTATTGTCGAAGAGGTCGCCCGCGGCACCGGAACGGTCGACGGCATGATTGGCGGGCAAGTTGTCGACCTTGAGGCGGAACACACCAAGCCAACCGCAGAGATGCTGGAGTATATTCACCGTTCGAAGACTGCCGCCCTGATCACGGCCAGCTTGGTGAGTGGAGGCATTTACGCCGGAGGTAAGGACGGCCAGGTTGCGAAGCTGCGGGCGTTTGGACTGGCAATTGGCTTGGCCTTTCAGATTGTGGACGACGTGCTGGACGTGACGCAGACTTCCGCGCAGCTCGGTAAGACTGCGGGGAAAGATACAGCTTCAGAGAAAGCTACTTATCCGGCTCTGTTCGGGATCGAAGCCTCGCTGCGCAGAGCCGATGCACTGGTCAACTCCGGCTTGGAGGAATTGAACAGCTTCGGGGATCGCGGGGAGACTCTGAAGGAACTGGCGCGATTTCTGGTCGAACGGAAAAAGTAAATCAGGACTTCGCAATCACCATTTGGAATTTAGCCAACCTGAGCGACACCGCAGCCAACGCAAAGCTCGGGATGGTTGTTTGCCGAGTTCCATGATAAAAAATATGGACGGCGATGGAGTTCGCCATAACCGCCTGCTGCGCCGGCTGATGACTCCTACAGAATTGAATCTCGTTTTGTAGGAGTTCCGTCGTGAAAGACTTCCTCGCCATTTCCGTCGCCGCCATCGTCGGCGCCAACCTGCGGTATCTGCTAAGCCGTTTGGCTGCCAGGGAGTTGGGGCTTGTCTTCCCCTATGGAACGCTCGCCATCAACATCGTGGGCAGCTTCATCGTAGGTTTCTTCATCATCTGGACCTCAGAGCGCGTGCTGGTTGATCCCCGCTGGCGAGTGCTGGTGGTGATAGGTTTCTGCGGATCGTTCACCACGTTCTCCAGCTACGCATTCGAGACCATGTCGTACTTCGAGCAAGGCCAGTGGGGATTAATGCTGGTGAACATCTTCAGCAACAATCTGCTGTGCCTTGGGGGAGCGCTAGCCGGCATGGCGTTGGCGCGGGCATTGTAAGCATGAACAAGATTCCGACGCTAGAAACCGCGAGGCTAAAGTTGCGTCCGAACAGCGAGGCCGACATCGCGGAACTGGTGCCGCTGATTGGCGCTCGCGAAATAGCAGCCACCACGCTTCGCATTCCGCATCCCTATACCGAGCAAGACGCGAGAGATTTTCTCATCCTCGTACAGAAGCCTGGCAGGATCTGGTTGGCGATTACTTTGCGCAATGATGGACGCCAGATTGGAGGCGTCGGCCTGTACCTTGAGGAGGAGCACCAGCACGCCGAACTCGGCTACTGGCTGGGTGTGCCGTACTGGGGAAAGGGTTATGCGACGGAAGCGGCGCGAGAGATGCTGCGCTACGGCTTCGAAGATCTCCAGTTGCATCGTATCTTCGCCTCGCATTTCAAGCACAATCCCGCATCCGGCAGAATACTGAGGAAGCTGGGTATGCGCCATGAGGGCTGTCAGCGGGAACATCTTCGTAAGTGGGATCAGTTCGTCGATTCGGAGTTATACGGCATGCTGCGGCGCGATTGGGAACATGACGGGGAGGTTCGCGAGTAAAATGCCAGATGCAATGGCCGTGCAGGTCACGATCTATCTGAACGAAGCTGACCAGTGGCATCATCGGCCACTGCATATGGAGATCCTCAATTACCTGCGCAAAGAGAATGTTTACGCGGCCACTGCAATTCACTGCGTGGCTGGATTTCTCGGACGGCATCGCGTCGAAACCGCGCACCTGGTCGAGGCGGGCGGCAAGCTTCCGGTGATCATCATTTTCGTCGATACCGACGAACACGTCAGTCGCGTGCTCCCCACGTTGAAGGAAATGGCCGCACACCGTCTCATCGTGCGTGAGAATGTGGTGCTGGAGCAGGGGAACCTCGACTGACTCTCCGCGCTTAATCCTTCGCTGGAGCAGGCCAGTTCGCCTTCCGATAGCTAAAATGCAGGAAAGCGATCGCGGCGATCACTACCAGAAAACAAAACCAGCTGGCCTCTGGACCCAGCAACCCGCCGGTCACTCTCATCGAACCGGGAAACTCCGCGTTCAACAGGCGCCCGACGGCGAAGTGCCCGCCATTCATCCCTGAAAAGACATAGAGGAACATCAAATCAAAGGCGGCATGCATACCGACCGGAAAGGCCAGGCTGCCGGTACGCCGTAAGGCGAGCGTGATAAAGACCGTCAAGAGCGTCACGGCCACCCAGTCTTCCCAGCGCTCGTTCGGCTTTGTGTAATAGTGCAAAGCGCCAAAACCAAACGCGTTGATCATGGCAGCTGACCAGAATCCGATCCCGTCGGCAAGGGTGTATAAGAAGTAGCCGCGAAACGTGATTTCTTCACTGAACCCGATGGCCAAGTTCGTGATGAGCCAGAGGCCCGCGAATTTGAAAAGTTCAGCGCCGGTCACATTGAAGCCGTGCACACGGTAACCGCCGCCGAGGAAGATCAGCAGAATAATGGCAGACGGCATCACCAAGCCCCAAACCACGCCTGCCCAGAACAGCCGTCCAAACAGGTCACGCAATCGGGGAATACCGTAGACCGCAAGGCTGCGGCGTTCGAAACGCGACATGATGGCGGTTGCAATCAGCGCGACTACGAGCGTACCAGCTTCGCCAATAATCAGATCCATGGGATGCAGTGGCGGATAGTCGGGCAGGTGCAAGCGCTCTAAGCCCTCTCTTACAACGTAGCCAACCGCGAAGAACAAAACGCAGAATAGAAGCAGCCGCCATCCTGAACGCAGCTCTCGGCCGTTGTGGAAGATTTTGCGCAACATGACGCCTCCTCGTTGTCGACCATTCAAGTGCAAAAGCTCTCGGTCCCGGTTTTGTGCCGGTTGCGCATTGCTACGGCATACTAGTACCCTTCCAGATTCATGCTCCCTTCGCCCCTCGATATTCTAGCCATAGCCGCGCACCGCGACGACGTCGAGCAAACCTGCGGCGGCACGCTCCTGAAGGCGGCGCAGGACGGGCAGCGCACGGGAATTCTTGATCTGACCCAGGGCGAGCTGGGCACACGCGGCACGGCGGAAGACCGAGCGCACGAGGCGGCCGACGCGGCGAAGATTCTCTCGGTGCAGTGGCGCCGCGCGCTCGACATCCCGGACGGGCGAGTCGAAAACACCTGGGAGAACCGCCTGAAAGTCGCGAGCGTGATTCGCGAGACGCGGCCGCGGGTGGTCATTCTGCCCTACTGGAAGGGGCGTCATCCGGATCATTACACGGCTTCCGTCCTAGGATATGAAGCGTGTTTTCTTGCTGGGCTGGCGAAACTCGACCCTCAAAGAGCACTCGGAACAACACTCAGTTCATCGGGTGACCAAAAAGACGGAGACTCGCTCGCTCCCCACCGGCCATTCAAGATTATTTATGCAACGCTCTACTACGACATTCGACCCACATTCGTCGTCGACATCACCGGCCAGTTTGAGGGAAAGTTCGCCTCGATCCTAGCCTACAAGTCGCAGTTCAGCGACCAGGAAGCGGGCCGGGACCTGTTCCCGGCTCATGACGAGATACATGCCCGAGTGGCGGCGATGGCGCGGTTCTACGGCATGTTGGGAGGCGTCACCTACGGCGAACCGTTTCTCCAGAAAGAAGTCGGGCTGGTCGAGGATTTGTTGGCGCTTCCCGTTAAATCCATTTAGGATATCCAGACTCAAATCCACTCCCCAGGAGAAGTGCCAAATGATGTCGCGCTTCGTACTCGCAATCGTCACTGTTCTCGCGATGGCCGCCGCTGCCGCCGCTCAAGCTGCAACATGGCAGATCGATCCGAACCATTCCTCGGCCCAGTTCTCGGTGCGGCACCTTGGCGTCTCGACCGTGCGGGGCGCTTTCACGAAAGTGAGCGGCTCTGCGAAGTACGATCCATCGGATCCTTCGAAGGGCGCTCTCGACGCCACGATCGACGCCAGTTCGGTGGATACGCGGGTGGAAATGCGCGACAACGACCTGCGCAGCCCCAACTTCCTCGACGTGCAGAAGTATCCGACGATTACTTTTCATTCCAAGCAGACGAAAGCAGCCGGGGCAGGCAAACTACAGATCACGGGCGATCTAACGATTCATGGCGTAACCAAGGAAGTCGTGCTCGACGTGGATGGGCCTTCCGCTTCGATCAAGGATCCATGGGGCAATCAACGGATCGGCGCATCGGCAGCCACTAAAATCAACCGCAAGGATTTTGGCGTCAACGGCGCGCCGGGAGTGGTCGGAGACGACATCACAATCACGATTGACACCGAACTAATCCAGCCGCCGGCCAAATGAACTAACGCCGGCCAGTTCGACTGTGCTGCGGAGGTTCTGACCACCGTCTTTGTGGAGGCTGGTATGAAGAGCGGTTCGAGGGTTTGCTGGTTGAGTTTCGCCGGACTTGGCTTCGCTCTGACGTGGACGCTGGTATCCGCTTGGGCACAGACGAGCGTTACGGTTTATCCTAAGCGCGCTGCGGTCGCCGCGACTACCCAAACGCAGCAATTCACCTCGTCGGCCGCGAATGTCACGTGGAGTGTCGACGGAGCGACAGGAGGAAACGCAACTGTTGGGACCATCAGCGCGAGTGGTCTCTACACTCCGCCAGCGACAGGAGGAACTCACATCGTCACAGCGACCACTGTTACGGCACCGCCTGTCTCCGGTTCCGCGACTGTCGCCGTATCGGACCTGTTCGGCGTTCTCACCTATCACAACAACTCTGCGCGCAACGGAATCAACAACAAAGAATATGCCTTAACACCAGCTACTTTGACCACGTCGACTTTTGGCAAGCTGTTCTCGTGCCATGTAGACGGCGCAATCTACGCGCAGCCGATATGGATCAAGGGCTTGAGCATCGGCGGCGGTGTGCACAACGTCATTTTCGTCGCCACACAACATGACAGCGTTTACGCCTTCGATGCCGATGCCAGCTCCTGCAAAACCTACTGGCATGCCAATTTGCTGGACGGATCGCATGGGGGTACGGCCCATGAGACCCCGGTAGTATGGAATGATGTGGGGAAATGCTACGGAGACATCTATCCTGAAATCGGAGTCACCGGCACACCAGTGATCGACTCCATCACGGGGGTGGTCTATCTCGTGAGCGCCTCCGAGAGCAACCCCACAAATTCGGGTCTTTGTTCCGGCTCGTCGGCGACGTTTTATCACCGGTTGCATGCCCTGGATCCCGTCACAGGAAGTGAGAGGTTCAACGCGCCTGTCACGATTGGCGCCACGGTGCTCGGAACCGGAGAGGGGTCGTCGGGCGGCATGGTGAGCTTTAACTCGCAGCTGCATCACCAACGGTCTGGCCTGCTGCAAGTCGGGGGCAAGATATTTGTGACCTTTGCCGCACACGAGGATGCGACCCCATATCACGGCTGGGTAATTGGCTATTTAGCATCGAACGTGCAGCACCAAGTTGCCGTTTTCAACACCACCCCCAACGGCTTGAATGGAGCCGATGGAGGCATCTGGGCTGGGGGCGGCGCGCCGGCCGCCGATAGTGGAGGAGACATCTACGTCACAACCGGAAACGGCGCATTCGATGAGGCTCCGCCACCGCCCAACAACGATTACGGTGACAGCATCCTGAGACTGCATTCGTTTGGCGGGAACACACCCAATGGCATGAATTTGACCGTAGCAGGCTGGTTCACTCCCTACGATCAGGAGATGCTCTCGCAAAACGATACTGACCTGGGTTCGGGCGCGGCGGTCTTGCTGCCGGATCAACCTTCTGCCCCCACGCACCTTCTGACGCAGGTCGGCAAAGAGGGTGTCGTCTATCTCATTGATCGCGACAACATGGGGCAGTACAACGGCACAAACAACAATCAGATAGTGCAGACCTTCTTCGGACCCCAACATGGTTTGTGGGGTACGCCGGCACTATGGCGAAACAATCTGTACATCGGAGGCAAGAGAGATTCCCTCAGGCAGTTCACTTTCGACCCGAACAAGGGAATGTTTATCGCGGCTGTCGCGTCGCTGTCGAACCATGTTTTCGGCTATCCGGGCACAACCTCATCCGTTTCATCGCGAGGAGGATTGAATGGCATTGTTTGGGCTATCGATGCCAGCCTCTACGGCTACGCGAGCCCCAATGCCGGAGTCAATTGTTCGACCCTGCCCGTGCCTTCTGCGTGCTCCGGGCCTGCGGTCCTGCATGCTTTTAGCGCGACGAACCTCGCAGTCGAGTACTGGAACAGCGCAGTGGCAGCGAACAATCGAGACCGGGCGGGCAACGCCGTGAAGTTTGTTCCGCCGACCATCGCCAATGGCAAGGTATACGTAGGCACGCGGACCGAAGTTGACGTGTACGGACTATTCCCGAACTAAGCGGCGAATGATCGGGCTTTCGCAAGTCGGCACTTAAAAGATATTGCGGAACAGCCAGAATAACGATCCTGACAGGATCATCGCGACCGGAAGCGTAAGCACCCACGCCAGTGCCAGATTGCGTACCGTACTCATCTGAATGCCCGAACGATTGGCGGCCATTGTGCCAGCGATACCCGACGACAGCACGTGTGTCGTGCTCACTGGCAGACCGAAGCCGTCCGCGGCGCCGATCGTGGCCATCGCTGTGATTTCGGCGGCAGCTCCCTGAGCGTACGTCAGGTGTTCCTTGCCGATTTTTTCTCCCACGGTTACGACGATCCGCTTCCATCCCACCATCGTTCCCAAGCCCAGCGCCATGGCCACCGCAACCTTGACCCACGTGGGAATAAAGCGCGTGGAACGGTCGACGTGCTTCTTGTAGTTGGCGAGGATGGCGGCATCTGCCTTCGAGAAGCTCGGCTGGCCGCTTTTCGCCGTGAGCCGCAGCGTTTCGCTCACAAGATACAAATCGTTGCGGAAGTTGCGAACCCGGTCGTTGGGCACGTTTTTCAGCTCTTTGTAGAGGCTGGTTTCGGTCCCCACGTCGTTGATCAGCGTGCGCAGCGCGAGCATGGTGTTGGCATTGAACTGTTTGCTGCGGATGTAGTCGGTTATGTCGTCGCGGGCATCGCCGATCACCGCGCTCGGGGTGACATAGTGGTCCACCGCATCGGCGGCCTGCTGGGAGACGGCGATGAAATCCTGCGATTCCTTGAACGTTACTGCGTGGTTCAAAGCGTAAGCCGTGGGAACGGTACCGATCAGGATGAGCATGATCAGGCCCATTCCCTTCTGACCGTCATTGGAGCCGTGGAAGAAACTCACGCCAGTGCAAGTGAGGATTAGCAAGCAGCGAATGTAGAACGGCGGAGGCGCATTGCCCTCCGGTGCCTTGTAGAGCTTCGGGTCATGAATAAGTGCTTTTGCTGCCAGCAACAACAGCGCCGCGACGCCAAATCCGACGATCGGAGAGAGCAGCAGCGATTTGCCGATGTTAGCGGCCTGTCCCCAGTCGACTCCCGAAGTACCGCTCTTGCCCGCGAGCAATTGATTGGAAATGCCAACGCCGATGACCGATCCGATCAGCGTGTGCGAACTGGAGGCGGGCAAGCCAAAATACCAGGTGCCCAGATTCCACAGAATCGCAGAAACCAGTAAGGCAAAGACCATGGCGAACCCGGCTTTGCTGCCCACTTGCAAAATCAGCTCCACCGGCAGCAGCGAAATAATGCTGAATGCGACCAGACCCGACGAAACCATGACTCCCAGAAAGTTCCAGAAGCCGGACCAGACCACTGCCACGTGCGGTTCCAGAGAATGGGTGTAGATGACCGTAGCTACCGCATTAGCCGTATCGTGGAATCCATTCACGAACTCAAACCCGAGCGCCACCAGCAGCGCAACCCCGAGGAGGACATAAGGAAGAACGGATTCGTTGTGAATCGTGGAAAGATCGGTCAGCAGGTGAGTCCCGGCGTAACCAAATCCAATGACCAGCACGATTCCGAAAACGATCATGCCGATCTTGCCGGGGGAGCGGGAGAGCTTTGAATCAAGGACGGTCGATGGTGCTGCCATAGGACTCCTTAGAATATTTCGTGGTCTGATCTGAATTTCGATCAGCGAATTGCGGAACTATAGAGGAGGAATGTTACGGGCAGGTCAAAGGAGTGTTACAAACGCGCTTTTTGAGCTCAGACAGCGCGGTAATCCGAGCCAAGCCGGAGCTCAAGGGCCGGGAACTTGCCAATCGGCCTTACTTCTTCAGAGCTACCGCCAATCCGTCGCGGATCGGCAGGATCGTCGTAAAGAACTCCTTCGAGTCATAGAGCTTGCGATTGAACTCAAGGATGGCCTTCGTTTTCGCGTCGGTCGGATTCTTCTCGGCGACGCGTCCGCTCCACAGCACATTATCGGTGATGAACAGACCACCCTTTCGCAGCCGGGGACTGATCAGGCGCAGCACGCGGGGATAGTCCTCTTTGTCGACATCGTTGAAGATGATGTCGAACTGTTCCTTCTGCTCAGACAAGAATTCCAAGGCGTCGCCAGTGTGAATGGCGATGCGATTGGCGACTCCGGCGCGGGCGAAGTAGCCGTGGGCGCGCTCGGCATTCTTGCGGTCGCCGTCGGTATAAATAACGCGCCCCTTGTCGCCAACAGCCTGCGCCCACCAAATCGTCGAATACCCGATCGCTGAACCCAACTCGAACACGGTGCGGGCTCCGATCATCATGGCCAGTTGCTGCAGCACGCGCGCTACCGCCGGCCCCACGATCGGGACATGGTGCTCGGTGGCGTACTCTTCCATCTCTGCCAACACCTCATCGCGCTTGGGCAGCATCGAGTACAAATAATCATCGACAGGCCCCGCCGTAGTGAAGTTGTAATGCCGCCAGCTAGCCGCAGCTTCTTTCTTCTTGCTTTGAGTCACGCGCTTCCCTTTCTGGATTTGTTTATGTGGAATTCACCCGCCGATCGTCACTCCCCGCTGCATTTCCAGGACTTCTACGCTCGGCGCCAACTGCTGTAGCCGGCTCGGCCGTCCGACCAGAACCGGGAAAGTTCCGAAATGCATGGGAATCACAGTCTTCGGCTTCAGAAGATTGCAGGCATAGGCGGCCTCGCGCGGCCCCATGGTGTAGTGGTCGCCGATGGGCAGCATGACGATTTCGGGGGCGTACAGTTCGCGGATGATCGCCATGTCACCGAACACATTGGTGTCGCCCGCGTGGTAGATCTTCAAACCGTTGGAGAACTCAACCACATACCCGCAAGCTTCGCCGCCGTAGACGGTCTCGTCGCCATCCTGGATGCCGCAGGAGTGATCGGCATGCACCATGGTGACTTTGATATCTCCAACGGTCTGCGTGCCGCCTTTGTTCATCTCGGCGAGTTGCTTCGCGCCTTTTCTCCCCAGCCACCGTACCAACTCCGGGATTCCCACCACGACCGGGTTGTGCTGTTTACAAATCTCTACAGCATCGCCGATGTGGTCGCCATGACCGTGTGTGCAGAGCAGAATGTCCACCTTCTTCACAGTCTTGTCGGCTGCGGGGCACATCGGATTTCCCATCACCCAGGGGTCGATGATGACGGTCTTGCCGCCGGGAGTCTCGATACGAAAAGTGGCGTGGCCTAACCAGGTGAGTTTAATGCCCTTCAGATTCATGTTGCTCCAGATTCCAGTCATTCGTACTCAACTATCAGCATTCAGACAGAAGGTTGTTTCCGGAAACGTCAAGATTGGCATCGGTGCCGAAAAGCTGAGTGTTTTTCCCTCTAATAGTCCTCCCTAGGATAATATGAAACGCCATGACAGACCTCAAGGTGCTGATTAAGCGTGAAGAGATCGCCAAGCGTGTGAGCGAATTGGGCGCGCAGATTACGAAGGATTTTGCCGGACAATCGGTCATTCTGGTCGGAGTACTGAAGGGAGCCGCGATTTTTCTTTCGGATCTTGCCCGGCACGTCGCCCTCGATGCGACGTTCGATTTCATCGGCGTCTCCAGCTACGGCAACCGTCCCAGCCCTACCCAGGAACTCAAGAGCGGATGGGATTCGACCGGTGAGGTGAAGTTAACGAAAGATGTGGATCAGACCATGAAGGACAAAAACATCATTCTCGTGGAGGACATCCTTGACACCGGCCTGACCATGACTTATCTGAAAAAAATGTTGTTGGCACGCCAACCGCGGTCACTGAAGGTCGCGTCGTTGCTCGACAAGCCATCGCGGCGCAAGCTGCCGCTGGAGGGAGACTACGTCGGCTTCAAGATTCCCGACGAATTTGTCGTCGGATACGGACTCGACTACGCGGAAAAGTACCGCAACCTGGCAGACATTTGCGTAGTGCCCAGAGAATAACCGAGAGCCGCCAAGACGCCGTCGAACCGGGGCCCAAAACGCGGCTGCTATCATACCAACCATGGGAACCGTCCTCCCCAAATCTGACCGCTTGCCGGTCGAGTCGCTGCTGCTCGACGTAGCCGACGTGCTGGCCACGTCACTCGACCTGGACACGACCGTGCGCCGCGTCGCCGAGGTCGTGCGCAGAGTCATCAATTACGAAATCTTCGCCATCCTTCTGCTCAACGAAAAAACCCAGGAACTGCGGTTCCGCTTTCAGGTGGGGTATCCGCCGGAGTTTGCCGAGCGAACCCGGATTAAAGTTGGCGAGGGCGTGACCGGCCAGGCGGCCCAACTGCGCCAGGCCCTTCTCATTGACGATGTCACCAGCGACCCGCGCTATATTCCGGCGGTCCCCAACGTTCGCTCCGAACTCGCAGTGCCACTGATCACCAAGAACCGAGTGATCGGTGTCATCGACATTGAGGCGCGTGAACCAGGCTATTTCACGGAAGACCATCGCCGCCTTCTCACGCTAGTCGCGTCGCGAATGGCCGCAGGTATTGAAAACGCACAACTCTACACCCGAACGACTAAACAGGCACGAATTCTTCTTTTGTTGAATGAGATTGCGCGCGAGCTGTCATCGATCCTGAATCTCGACGAGTTGCTGGGCCGCATTGCTGAACTGATACGTCGTTTGATCGACTACCAGATGTTCAGCATCCTGCTGCTGGACTCGTCAGGCGAGAAACTCCAGCACCGCTTCTCCTTGCGTTTCAACGAGAATATTCATCTGAAGCGTGAAATCCCCTTGGGCCGCGGCCTGGTGGGCGCAGCGGCTCAGAGCAAGCAGGCTGTGTTGGTGCCCGACGTTACCAAAGATGCTCGCTATGTCCAAGCCAACCCCGAGACGCGGTCGGAACTGGCCATCCCTTTGATCTACAAAGACAAAGTGATCGGAGTGCTCGATCTGGAGCACACGCGCCGCGGATTCTTTACCGAAGAACACCAGCGCACCATGACGACGCTCGCGGCGCAGATTGCCATTGCCCTCGAAAATGCGCGCCTGTACGAAGAGATTGAACGCCAGGAGCGCCGACTGGAACGCGATCTCTCCCTGGCGCGCGAATTACAAGGAAGGCTTTTGCCACAGACGCATCCGAAACTGGCCCACCTCGACGTCGCGGCGAAATTTGTCCCCGCCCGTACTATCGGCGGCGACCTTTACGACTTCATTCCCTACTCCATGTCGCGGCTCGGCATCGTCATTGGCGATGTCAGCGGCAAAGGCGCACCCGCGGCTATTTATGCCGCGTTGGTCAGTGGAATATTGCGGTCCCACGCTCCCATTGAACCAGGACCGGCAGAAATGCTCTCGGCCGTGAATCTCTCGCTAGCGGAGCGCCGTATTGAGGCACAATTCGTATCGCTCATTTACGCCCTCTGGGATGACGAGCATAAAACCCTGACCGTGGCGAATTCAGGGCTTCCCCGACCGATCTATGTGCATGGCGGAAAGAACGAGGTCATAGAAGCAACGGGCCTGCCCCTCGGCCTGTTCGACGAAGCCGACTACGACGAGTTCAGATTTCGCATGAAGACCGGGGATATGTTCGTATTTTTCAGCGATGGCATTCTCGACGCGCGCAATCGCAAGGGCGAATTGTTTGGACGAGGCCGGGTTGAGAAACTCATTGGGGAGTGCATGGAACAGTCTGCCGACTGCGTCGTGAATTTGCTGTTCAGCGCCGTGGCCGAACACTCGGCCGGCGTGGAAACTTTTGACGACCAGACAGTGGTCGCCATCCGCGTGAAGAGTGCCGCACAAAGCTCTCCTAAGAAGAAATGACCCCGGCCCGCCAGAATCTCGCCGCAGGGCGTCCCCCCGGATTTACGTATCGCCAAGCGAAGCGTGGCGTCTTGCGTCGCGCCGGGCAGTTTTTGTTGCACTGCGAAGAGGTCTCATTACCTAAACTCAGTGAGCGGCACGGGACTCCACTCTACGTCTACTCGGCTGCGATGATCCGCGACCGCTATGCAGCCTTCGAGCAGGCCTTTCGCGAGGTACCACACACCCTGTGCTACTCCGTCAAAGCAAATTCGAACCTGAGTATCTTGCGCCTTCTGGCGCGGGCTGGATCCGGCTTCGACGTCGTCTCTGGCGGTGAACTCGAACGCGTGCTCACAGCGGATCGCAAGGCGGCGAAGAAAGTCGTGTTCTCCGGCGTCGGCAAGACGCGTGAAGAGCTGACAGCGGCACTAAAAGCCGGAATCCTCCTGTTCAACGTAGAAAGCGAGTCTGAATTGTGGGCGCTGGCCGAGTGCGCCGGCCGTTTGCGTACTCACGCTCCCATGGCTCTCCGCGTGAATCCCGACGTCGCGGCCGAGACGCATCCCTACATTTCAACCGGATTGCACAAGCACAAGTTCGGGGTGCCTCTCGGCAACGCGAAAGAGCTTTACGCCAAGGCATCCAGCGCGAGGTATCTCAAGGTGAGCGGCGTGAGCGTTCACATTGGATCGCAGATCACCGATGTTGCTCCGTTCGGAGAGGCGATGGCGCGCCTGGCGGAACTCGTTCGCGAACTGCGTTCCGATGGCCATCGCATCGATTACGTTGACGCGGGTGGCGGGCTTGGCATTACCTACGAGAAACCGGACTCGGGCGACCTCCGCGTTTCCATCGCCGCTTATGCGCGTGCGCTGGTGACGCCGTTGCGCGGACTGGACGTGCGGTTACTGCTGGAGCCCGGCCGGTCGATCGTAGGGCCTGCAGGTGTTCTGCTCACTACTGTCATCTACAAGAAGAGGAATAACGGCAAGCAGTTCGTGGTGGTTGACGCCGCGATGAATGATTTAATCCGTCCCGCGCTGTACGGCGCCTATCACGAGATCGTTCCGGTAACGCAGAATGCGAGCCCAACGTCAACATCCGAAGTATTGGACGTTGTCGGGCCGGTATGCGAGACCGGAGATTTCTTCGCCCGCGATCGTGAATTACCGCCAGTCGAACCAGGAGACCTGCTGGCAATTTTGGATGCGGGTGCGTACGGAATGGTACTGGCGTCGAACTACAACACGCGCCCTCGAGCGGCTGAAGTATTGGTGTCGGGCAAGTCAGCCAAAATAATCCGGAAGCGCGAACGAGTTTCGGACCTGCTGCGCGGTGAACTCTAGTCCATTACCAAACCACATTCTCATCCCGAGCGAAGCGAGGGATCTAGGTCTTCGCCCGCACCACGAGTGTTGCCCCTGCCAGCAAACATCTGGATCCCTCGCTTCGCTCGGGATGACAAATCGCTCTGGATACAGCAACTGCGGAAACTGTCTAGGTCCGCTTAGATTTGCCGCTCGCCCCACTTCAGTTTGGTGCGCAGCACGTGGAAGAAATCAGTTCCCGTCCGAAACAGATTCACGTTATGCTCAGACCGACGGCACCTCACACGGTCGCCGTCCCGCAAGTCGAGGCCGGGCTGACCGTCAAGACTGAGGTACGCAACTTCCTCTTCACTGCGCAACAGGATTTCAATCTCCACTGAATCGGGCACTACCAGCGGGCGATGCGTCAGCGAGTGCGGAGCTACTGGCGTAATCACGAAAGCGCCAACCGTTGGCATGAGCACGGGTCCGCCAGCAGAAAGCGAATACGCTGTAGACCCGGTGGGCGTGGCCACGATCATGCCATCGGCGCGATAGCTCGACACAAAAGCCTTGTCGATGAACAAGTCATACGTGTTGAGCCGTGCCAGGGCGGTCTTATTCACAACCGCATCATTGAAGACGAAATAACTGCCGCGCACCGTATCTCCGCGCAACAATTCGCAGAGCATCAGTGAGCGCCGCTCCACGGCGGCGCGGCCTTGGGCAATCGCCTCCAGCATGGTGTAAACGGACTGCAGCGGCACCTCGGTCAGAAAGCCAAGCGATCCCAGGTTGACGCCGAGCAGAGGAACATCAATCGCAGCCGTGACCCGCGCCGCTGACAGCAGTGTGCCATCACCTCCCAGCACGATCACGAGATCCAGCGGCTTCGAGGCAATTTCTGCCCGCGGCACAACCTCCTGCCCCTCAATGTATCCAGCCGTCTCCGCATCAACGATCACTTTGTATCCGTGCTCTGCTAGCCAGTTAAGGAGTCCGGGAAGGATTTGCGCCACCTCAGGACGATCACGCCGCGAAATGAGGGCGGCGGTTTTGGAGGAAGGCGGTTGTGGAGGGGCCATGGCGAAAGAGAGATTGTACAAGGTTTCGGACATCTGCCGCAGCGGACAAAGCGGACGAGCGGATCAGAAAAGTCCGCAAAGCAGAAATTCGCGATTACCTTCCATCCCCAGGATCGGCGATTCGATCACGTCGGTTTGGGCGGCCCCAAGACTCAGCAGCGCGTTCCTCACTCGTTCCACCGCCGCTGACTGCGCATCTTCATCACGCACTATGCCGCCCTTGCCCACGTGTTCCCTGCCCGCTTCGAATTGCGGCTTGACTAAAACGATGATCGTCCGCCCATTCCATTCGGCTGGCGACGCGGGAAATGCCGCTGCGATCACAGCGGGAAGAACCAAGGTTGCCGAGATAAACGACACATCCATCGCCACCAGATCCACCGCCTCTACGACTACTTCGCGCGTGAGGTAGCGCGCATTGGTCTTTTCCAGCAACTTGACGCGCGCATCCTGACGAAGCTTGAAGTCCATCTGGCCATAGCCGGTGTCCACTGCGATCACGCGCGCCGCACCACGCTGCAAAAGACAGTCGGTGAAACCTCCGGTAGACGCGCCAATGTCGAGACAGATCTTGCCCTTCAGATCGATGTTCCAATGGTCCAGAGCACGCTCGAGCTTCAGTCCGCCGCGGCTGACATAGCGCAGATCTTCACCCAGCAGGCGGATCACGGAATCCTCCGCCACTTGCGCGCCAGCCTTCTCCACCTTTTGATCGTCCACCATGACTTTGCCGGCGAGCACCAAGGCTTGCGCGCGCTCGCGTGAAGCGGCGAGACCTCGATCTACGAGAAGCTTGTCGAGTCGAAGTTTCAAAAGAAAATTTTCGCCAGAAGTCCTACCACGAAAGTGCCAGCACTCGCTCTAGTGCAAAGTGCTGAAGCATCTCTCCTTGAATCACTTACGAAGATACTGTGCCCCTTTTCCACAGAATTTTCCACGAACATGTTGAAAACTTCCTGGGAAGCGGTGCGGCGAACAGAAAAAAAGCCGCCTAAGTTAGGCGGCTTTCCTGGGTCCTTCAAATCGAATGTTATCCCGCGACTTCTTCCAACAGTTTCTGATCGATATCGAAGTTGGCATGCACGTTCTGCACGTCATCGTGCTCCTCGAGAGCTTCCATCAGCCGGATCATCGTGTTGGCCGCAGCGCCTTCGAGCTTGATGTAGGTATCGGGAATCATGCTCACGCTTGACGAAACAGGTGTGATGCCAGCCTTCTTTACGGCTTCGAGCATGCCCTCGTACGCAGAAGTCGCAGTCAGGATTTCCCAATTCTCGCCATCGTCAATCGGCTCATCCTCGCCGCCCGCTTCGATGATGATGTTCATGAGATCGTCCACCTTGGCTGCCGACTTGGGGATGATGATGTCGCCCTTCTTGCGGAACATATATGCGACGGCACCTGCTGAGGCCATGTTGCCGCCGTTCTTGCCAAAGACGTGACGAATTTCGCTGACGGTGCGGTTGCGGTTGTCGGTGTTGATGTCGAGCAGAATGGCCACCCCGCCTGGCCCATAACCTTCGAGCGAGAATTCTTCGTAGGTAGCGCCGGGCAATTCGCCCGTGCCGCGCTGGATGGCCCGCTTAATGTTGTCGGCAGGCATGTTCTCAGCCTTGGCTGCGACGATCGCGCCACGCAGGCGCGGGTTGGAGTCGGGATCACCGCCGCCGTTCTTGGCGGCAATGCTGATTTCCTTGATGAGGCGCGTGAAAATCTTGCCGCGCTTGGCGTCAAGAGCGCCCTTCTTGTGTTTGATTGTGGCCCATTTTGAGTGGCCGGACATGGTTAGACCTCGTATTTAAAGAACTTGGATGGCGCAGGATTCGCCTTCAGAGGAGATCACAGGATTGCCCTCGATAAGTATGCAGGCGAAACCAAATTATACCATGACCCCATGGGAAAACCTCACAGCTTCGGCGGCTTGATCTTATATCCCTGCGGAATCTGAAACACCGAGGGGTGAGGTTCTTCGGTCGACGTCGGTTTGCAATAAGTGGTTTGCTCGCCGGCCGCGGTCGACACCTTGGTCAGTACGGGAGTCTTCAGCTTCACGCTGGACCACACCTCGGTCACATTGGGCTTGGGCATCTTTGAAGGCTCCGGCACCTTGAGAGCAGCCGGGGGCTTCGGCATCTGAGGCGCGCCGGGCACGCTAGCCTTGGGCACCTGTGGCTTAGGCATTTGCGGCTTCGGCGGCGGTGCCATCGCGGGCAGAGTAAAGCGCTTGCCCTCAACCTCGTGTCCTTCAATCATCGACTTCCCGAGATCCTCTACATGCATCGGAGGTGGAGGAGGAACGGCTCCGGCGGGCGCCTGCGGAGTCCCCGCCGGCGCTTTTGGAGCTGTCGGCAGAGTCATGGGAAGAATGGTCGCCTCTTTCTTAAGGTGATCGAGCAGGATAGTATGGCCCGATGCGGGATCGGAAATCACGCTGGTGTTCGGCGTGTCGAGGCGCATTTTGCCGTCACTGGAGCGCCACATGCGCGACGCAGATTGCGAGGGCTGTCCAGCTCCAGCTGGCTGCGTTTTAGTAGTGCAATCGGAGCACGAAGGCGGTGTCGGCGGCGGTTGCGCAATCTGTTCCACAGCGGGCTAAGTTTAGCACGGTCGCAACGGCCGCGTAATGATGCCTAGAAGCGGTATTGACTCCGTCTGACTTGGCACCTAACATGCCAAGTCGGGGCGTCGAGCCCGTGTCTTCCTTATGATCGGCCAGCTCATTGGGCACTACCGTATCGTCGAAAAAATCGGCGCGGGAGGCATGGGCGAAATCTTTCGGGCGCACGACGAAAGGCTGGGGCGCGACGTCGCGCTGAAGCTGATTCGCCCTGCTTCCAGCGACAATCCCGATCATCTGCGCCGCTTCGAACAGGAAGCCCGGGCCGCCGCTGCTCTCAACCATCCCAACATCGTCGCGATCTACGACGTCGGTTTCGAGGGTACGACTCCCTACATCGTCTCCGAGTTGCTCCACGGAAAGACTCTGCGGCAACGCTTGTCGGAAGGTCCGATTTCGATCCGGGAGGCGGCTGACTACGCGCTCCAAATCGCGCATGGACTGACTGCAGCTCACGAACGCCACATCGTGCACCGTGATTTGAAGCCAGAAAATCTTTTCCTGACCAACGATGGGCATATCAAGATTCTAGATTTCGGAGTGGCCAAACTTCAGGTTCAGCCGGAAGACCAACGCACCATCGAGAACCTCACCACCGTAACCAAGACCGGAACTGTAATCGGCACCGTCGCTTACATGTCTCCGGAGCAACTCCGAAGTAAGCCAGTGGATCACCGCAGCGACATCTTCAGCTTCGGGGCAATCCTCTACGAAATGGTGACCGGACGTCGCGCTTTTCGTGGCGAAACGGAAGTCGATACGATGACCGCGGTTCTCCGCGAAGAGCCACCGGACGCAAACCTCGAACAGGCTGCGATCCCAGCTGGATATCGGGACGTGGTGAAGCACTGCCTCGAGAAAGAACCGGACAACCGGTTCCAGTCGGTCAAGGATCTGGCTTTCGCGTTGCAGACTCTGTCGGGTTCTTCCCCTTCCGGAGAGATTCGCGTCGTGGTGCCGAGGCGTCCGACCGCCCGTGTGATGCCATGGGCGCTCGTCGCAGTACTGGCCGCAGCCACCGCTCTTCTCGCGGTTGCGCAATTGCTTCGTGCTCCGGCCCCGCCTCCGGTCTATCGCCGTTTGACGTTTGAAGCCGGGACAGTCTATGCCGCGCGCTTTGCTTCGAACGGAGACTCCATCGTTTACAGCGCCGCCTGGAACGGAAAGCCGGTGCAGATATTCTCCACTGTAGGGAATTCCCTGCTGGCCCAACCGCTGAATTTGAGTGACGCCAATCTGCTGGGCGTTTCAAGGTCCAACGAACTCGCGCTGGTACAGCGCGGCGCGCCCACAGGGCAGATGGAGACCAGCGATGGCATGCTGGCCGTTTCGCCGCTGGCGGGCGGATCGCCGCGCGAAGTACTTTCCGACGTTCGCTGGGCCGATTGGAATGCTGGAGGTGAACTGGCCGTCGTCCACTACGTCGAAGGCCACAGTCGCCTGGAGTATCCCATCGGGAACGTGCTCTATCAAGCTGGAGGGTGGATCAGTAACATCCGCTTCTCCCCGCAAGGCGACAAAATCGCGTTCATGGATCATCCGGCCCTGTGGGACAACCGCGGTACTGTCTGCGTTGTGGATCTCGCCGGGCATGTGCGGACGCTCTCGCGAGAATGGGAGTCCGAAAGTGGATTGGCCTGGCGTCCGGACGGAAATGAAATCTGGTTTACCGCTGTCGAAAAAGGGAACAACCTCAATTTGATGGCGGTGGATTTGTCCGCCAAGGTCCGCACCTTGCTGAATTTGCCCGTGGGCCTCGTTCTCCAGGACATCGCTTCGGACGGTCGTGTCCTTGCGGCGTCGAAATCCCAGCGTCTCGCCATGTCTTTCAGCGCACTGGGCAGTAAGGATGACGTCGACCTTTCCTGGCATGACTGGGATTCCGCACGGGATATCTCGCCCGACGGGCAATTCGTGTTGTTCGAAGATGCCAGCGAGGCGGCGGGTCCGGGATATTCGGTTATGCTTCGGAAGGTAGACGGTACCCTGCCCATGCGACTGGGCGAAGGCAGCACTGGGGGAATGTCTCCTGACGAAAAGTGGGCGGCCTCTATTTCTACCGGTAAGCCAGCCCAGATCACACTGTTCCCGACCGGTGCCGGGCAGCCTCGCACAATCAACGTGAGTGGTCTGCAGCAGATTCAGAATGGGTGGGCCCGCTTCCTACCCGATGGGCAAAGACTTTCTGTGAATGCCAACGAAGTGGGCCATCCACCCCGCTGCTACTTCGTCGACGTGTCCAGCGGAAAAGCCAAAGTTGTAACCCCGGAGGGAGTGTTGTGTGGCCCGGTCTCACTCGACGGCCGATCCATCATCGGGAAAGGACCGACTGGGCCCGTACTTTACTCGACTGAGGGAGGAGCACCGCGGGTCATTCCCCACCTGGACCCGAAGTTCAATCCGGTGCGGTGGTCCAATGACGGCTCTGCACTCTACGGGTATTACCCAGGCGAGCTGCCCAGTAAGGTGTACAAAGTGGAAATCGCGACGGGCAAACAAACCGTGATTCGAGAACTGAGACCCGGTGCTCCCGCCGGGGTTGTGATGGTTGCCCCGGTCATGGTGAGTGGCGATGGGACTCGGTTCGCCTATAGCTATAACCAGACGCTGTCTGTTCTCTACCTTGTCACGGGCCTGCGTTAACGCGACGAGGCTGGATTTTTCGTCAATCCAAAGAGCCAGCGAAATCCGAAGGCACATAGTGGAAGAAAATCGAAGTCGATGTCTGCCCCTCGCCCAGAGTGTCGCGGTAGTGTGGCAACCGCGTTCCCCGGTAGGCGAGTCCGTCCCCAATCGACTGGTAAACGGCAACCGTGCTCGTGGGAGTCTCCAGTCGAATCGGCCACGGCGTTTCGAGAGCAGGCTCGGGAGAAAAATCCAGGCAGAGTGTGACGCTGAATTCGCACTGTTCCCGATCGGTGTGCTTTTTTAGCTCTGCTCCGCTTAGGTATGAGGCGAGGTACACGTAAGAAGGTTTGAGGGGCTCCCCGGCCACCGCGCTCAGAGTCGCTGTCATGTGATGGTGAAAGAAGCGCGCCACCGCATCGTTGTAAGCCACGTAACGGCGCGGGCTCTGGCGGTCGCCAAGCCGGATCGCGCCCGTGCGGATCATGAACCGGTAGTAACGGCGCAAAGCGGCAACATGAAACGGGTGGATCAAGCCGGCGAGGGGCGCATAGCCTTTCTGGCGGAAGATCGGGGTCGCCCTATTGATCATCGCCTCGCGCTCGCTGTGGCCCTGTCCGATGCAACCTTCGGGAACGAGGATACCTGCCATGGCGAGCAGACCCCTCGTGACGCCAGCGACGGTAGAAGGGACGGGTTCATTCGGGCGCAGCTCTCGTACCACAGCCTCAAGTTGCGGCCCCAACCAGAAAGGAAGTGCCGATTCACTCGCCGACTCACGCACCCAGGCTGTAGTGCCCTGCATCGCAAAGCCAGAGAGCAGTTCCTCGCGGTCGTCAAGTTCGGGCGGCACCTCGCCCGCAGGACACAAAACGCAGTGCGGATTCAGATAAAGAGGTCGCAGCAGATTCTCTTGAGAGCGCAATGCCCGCAGAGCCCTCTGTGGAATCAAGTGCAACGGCAACTCATCCAGCAGGCAATAGAAACGATCCGGGGGAAGCGTCGCGGCATAGGTCTGCCGCGACGCTCCTCCCAGCAGAGTGGTCATCCATTTCATCCACGCCGAGTTGTCTACTGACGAAGCCATCCGTTTAACGTGAAGCGGCTATCGGCAAAGGCTTGCGAGGAGCACTTCACCGGAGTGATCTCATGCAGCAATTCGCAGGGGAAGAAAACAATCTGATTCTGCTGTGGAACGATTGTCTGGTAGCTTCCCTGGCTGGCGTAAACTCCGCTTTCCAGGCGCGCATCGTGAATCCGCAGCCTCCGCCTTCGAATTGCCGCGGTTCGCGGTGGAAGAAGTAAACAAACGTCAGGTGCCGCGAGGCTACCGGCTGGCTGCTGTTATCGCTGTGAAAGTGAAAGAAGTCCCCGTCATTGCTGGCAGTGATCTGGGCTTCCACCCCGGCGATGGAGAATTCCTCCATCCCCAGCTTGCGCAGCACTTGCGGCAACACCGCCTTGATGCGTTCCAGCATGATGTCCTGGTGATGAGCCAAGTCCATCAGAACGCGCGAGCGGCGGTGTTCATAGTTGACGACTCCACTTACCTCCGTGGGCGAGATCACTTCACTGGAGCTGAAATCGGCTTCGTGAGCGAGCGTGAAGCGCATGAGTTCCTCAATTTCCTGCGGAGCCAGGAACTCATCCAGAACGACACACCGTGCTGGCAACACCGGAGGCCTCTCGGCGACGGCGACTCTCGCCTTAGAAACGACTGTGGTATCGATCAAGTGTCCCGGGGCCTGCGGATCCCCCATTGGCAGGCCGTGGCCGGGCGCTTGCGGATCGCCCACTGGGAGAGGGTGGCCCGGTGCTTGCGGATCGCCCGCAGGTGGCTTTGAGGGTGTGGGCGGCTTCGTCGGAGCCGGTGCCGGCTTGTGTGGTGGTTTGTGGGGCTTGTGGGCGGGCTTTTGTGGTGGTTTGGGCAGCTTCGACGCCGGGC
>CAVYHM010000011.1:0-34403 GCA_963768265.1 uncultured Acidobacteriaceae bacterium | reverse complement strand
TCGATCCCGACTAGCTCCACCAATCTTCAACAACCCAGGAGATGCGAAACGATCGCCACCTTGCAACGATGTTTTGGCCGTTCATCGCCGCTCGACCTCTGAGGCTCTCAAAAAACAAGTTCCGCGGGTTCACAGGAGGGGACAAATTTGATTTTTTTGACGCCTTCGCTCGATGACAACAAGACGCCCCGATCGGCAGTCACAGCTGAATTATTTCCGCATTGCCAACCATACGTTCAAGAATCGACGAAGGCAGCCTTGTCTAGAACTCCAATTCGGCGATCAACTTCAAGAGCCGAAGAAGTGTCGCGCGCTCATCCGAAGTTAGTTGACGCCGGACATTCTCGTCGGCGGCCACCCGGGCCTTGATCAACCGCTCCCTATATTTGTTTCCTTTGGGCGTCAACCGAACGAGAATTGCCCTCCCCGATTTTGCCTTTCGCTCCGACACAAGTCCTTCTCCAGCCATCGACTTGATGGCCCGGTGGACAACAGTTCGGTCGAAACCGAGAAGCGTGGCGATCTGATTCTGATTGAGCGTAGCGCCGCCTCGGAGTGTTGACAGGATGAAGCCGCGAGTGGCGGAACACCGAGTTTTTCGTTCAAGCCTCTTCCCAACCAAAAAATAGGCCGCCGCGATATGGGCAAGTACCGAATCCTTCAGGATGTCTTTAGGAACCTCTTTCCGTGGAATGATGTTCATAGGATCGTTACCGTCGCTTCGAGAGGTCTCCGCCACTGGGGCGGCTCAACGTAGGCACGCGATTTCTTCCCGATCGCAATCACCATCACAATCTCATGATACCGGGCGGACAACCCAAGATATTTAGAGAGTCTGCGGCCGTCAAAGCCTTCCATGGGACATGTGTTGATTCCCAGCGCTTCGGCAGCGATCATCAGATTCTCGCAGGCTAGCGATGTGCTCTTCGTCGCCCATTTGAACAAGTCCTGGCGAAACAGGGGCGGCATCCCCATCACCTTCCACAAGTTCAGCAGCCAAAACATCCCCCACTTGACTGCTCCGAAAGTGCCGAATGGCCCTGGCATGAACAGGATCCGGCCGATCTTTGCCGTCCGCTCGTAGTCGCGAATTTTCGCCTCGCTGAACTCGCTCCTGCTGCGCATCCACTCCAATTGTCCTTGCGACGTTGCAGTCAACGATCCAATGTCTGCGACGGCCACGAGCAGCGCCGACGCGGTTTCGGCAGGCTTTTGTCCGAGGCAAAGTTTTGCCACTGCCGTTTTTTCTTTCGCAGTTTCTACCCAATAGAACCGGTACGGCTGCGTGTTGAAGCTGGAGGGAGCATAACGTGCCGCATTGAGGATTTGCTCGCGCAGCTCTTCGGAGATTTCGACTGGCTCAAAGACTTTAACTGCTCTCCTTTGGAAGATCGCTTCCAGGGTTCCATCCATAACAACCTCCATGTTGCCATTACAACATACTAATGTTGCTAGTGCAACATACTCTACCGGAGGATGCGGCGATTGTTCCTGGATCGCGGGCAGCTCTAAGTTATGTGTGGGAAGTCATGTGTGTCCCGGAGTCGTGTGCCGCTGGTGTGCCAGAAATTGCTGACCGCGAGCGACATTTACGCGGCTGACTGTCGGTTAGGCCGAAACCTCGAAATCTTTTTGGTTAGGTCATCACGGTGGGCGTACTGTGTGCCACCGGATCTGCCCTGAAACATCTGTTTTCGGGCAGCACTCCAACTAGCGTTTCTCTTCCAGCCGCTTGAGGTGAGGGAAAAATGGCGACACTTCGAACGGTATTTTTTCGGCTGCCGTAGGGGGAGGCGCCGGTACGGCCTTCAGCATCTCAATCCGGTCCGACCACGGATTGACCTTAATGCGCGAGCCAAGAGGCGAGGCAGCCAGTTGATCCGTCCGACACGTTTGCGCCTGCTTCACAGAGTTGGCCAGGCCCTGCATGGCGGACAGGTGACTGCTGGCGAAATCGTTGCTGAATAGCCCATGCAGCAGGTTCGGCAACTGCGCAGAGCGGAGTTCGAGAGCTTTCAGAAAAAGTGCCAGACTCGTGGTGTCTTTGTACGGTGAGTTCGCGATCAGCACCAGACTCTTTTTGTCAGCGTCGGCTTCCTGCGCGGGAGCGAAGCGAAAGTTGAATTTGGAAAAGACATCCAGATCCGAGAAGGGCAAATTAAATTCCGACAAGTATTGCGCGCCCAGAGAGTGACCCAGAATGATGTGGGCCAATTCGTGCGCGAGCACACCGGCCAGGGTAGCTTCATCCGGCAGCACGTCGAGAAGGCCGCGGCTGACCACGATAGTTCGGCCAACCACGAACGACTCCAGTGGCGTGGTTAACAACACGCGGCAGCGCACCCCAGGAATGTCGAGATTGTTTGTGATCAAAAGATTATTGACCACGTTCTGCAAGATGCTGTCGACCTCGCCGTCCGGCGCCATCAGCCCGGCAACTTGCAACCGCTCCACTATCTCATCGTCAGCGGTATATGTTGTTTTCTCCAGCGAGTACTCGGGGCTCAGATTCTGCGAAGCTTCGTGCCGCTTGGGATCTACCCACATTGGGTTATCGGTCAGAGGTTTGGCAAATTCCCGATGGTCCCCAGCGTGTTCCAAGTCGTATCCCCAGATGCGAGTTTGAGATTTTAGCCATACCCGGCTTGAGGGATCGCCCCTTTCCGAATCCTCGGTGTAAACGTAGGCCGGCATCCACATCATGGTTATCGTATTCAGCCGCCAGCTGTCGAAGTGAAACGCGCGTTTGCCAAATGCCTTCGATGTGTACGATCCGCTGAAACGGACAATGTTGAAGTCCTGATCCTCCACCCAGATTCGCGCCACCAATCCACGGTTACCCGAATTCTCATGCGGCTTTATGTCGATGACGGCGCAGCGCACTTCCGCAAGATTCTCCCAGCGGACAAATTCGAAGGTGTAGTTTTGGCGGTCGAAATGATCCTTGTCCGGGAACAGCGCCAGCGCCAAATCTTCCTCCGTCAACTCCTCCGGACTCTTCGCCCGTTTCTTGCCCTCCCCCGCCGAACTAAATTTCTTCACCGTCACCTGCCCGGTCAGATCCAGGCGGCTTAGGAAATAGTCGTCAGCCTTTGGGGAGGGTCGATTCTCCGAATCAGGCTGGTCTTCCTGAACATACGTCTCGACCACCGGCTTGTAGTAGCGCAGCAGATTGATTACACGGCGTTCCTGCTGGATGGCTGAGTCCACGAAGCTATCAAATGTAACGGAGTTGCGTGCAAGAGCGGTCGACGCGTGAGCCGGAGAGCCCGACTGTGCCGGAGGCGCGTTTTGACCTGCGACGACCGCAACCGCAGCGACCGCGAATACCGTCGGCCCGAGCCACGAAAGTGTCGTCAGCCCAAACCTGCGCCGTCCAAGCGCTCGATAGACCCCTGGGGAGATCGAGACCGTTCTGCGCCTCAATTTTTGGTTGACACCTTCACCATCACTGCGCTCGCTCTGAATTCCGCTCAATCGCCCGACACTCCTTTCCGCTGATCGCAAACCGCAATCTCCGAAACCACCGAGCCCGCTCCTGCCTACGGACGCAGGCTCTATTTCATCAACTGAAAGCGGCTTCCTTCAAACGGCTGTATCGAAAGTGAACGCTCAGGCCCAAGCGAACCGAAAACCGTCGCGCCGGTTCTTCCGATACAGCTCTAGTGTTTCTTGACAGCATTCTCCGAGTCGACTAACGCCCGAGTTGCTGAAGTCTATATACAGGATACGTTTCACGCCAGCGATGATCAACGAGGTCGCCGATGCTTGTCAGAATCCGTCTGTGGGTCGAAACTAGGCAGGGACGCCCAGAACCTACTACAATTTTCGGCCAAGGAGTGCGTGTATGTTTCTGCACAAGATGTGCTTCTTCACGTTAGCTGCGACACTTGCGGCTTCCACAAACGTGGGAACGCTGGACGTACAGATCCGAGAGTTCGAGGTGCCGACCCCGAAATCCCGGCCGCATGATCCCGCGCTCGCACCAGACGGCTCGCTTTGGTACACCGGACAGGGTGCAAACAAGCTCGGTCGGCTTGATCCGAAGACTGGGCAATTCAAGGAGTATCCCTTGAAGACTCCGAACTCCGGTCCGCACGGCCTGGTCTCTGACCAAGACGGCAATATCTGGTTCACCGCCATCTCCGGTGGTTATGTCGGCAAGCTCAACCCGATGAATGGCGAGATCGCCGAATATCGCCCTACCGCTGGCGAAGAGATTGATCCACACACGCCAGTGTTCGATCACAATGGCATTCTGTGGTTCACCAACCAAGAGACCAACTACATCGGGCGACTGGATCCAAAAACGGGCAAGATGGCCCTCGTCAAGTCGCCTACGCCACATGCTGTGCCCTACGGCATCGTGATCTTGCCGAACAACATTCCCATCTTCTGCGAATTCGGCACGAACAAGTTGGGCAGTATTGACCCAAGCACGATGAGAATCAGTGAATACACGTTGCCGGCGCCAGGTACGCGCCCGCGCCGGATCGCACTGGCGCCGGATGGCACGATCTATTACACCGATTTCGCGCGCGGATATTTGGCACATTTCGATCCCTGCTCACGGGAAGGCTTTTGAAGGAGTGGCCGTCACCCGGGGGCGCTGAGTGGAACCATATGGAATCGCGATCACCAACGATGGCAAGGTCTGGTATAGCGAGTCCGGCGTGAGGCCGAACGCCGTGGTTCGCTTCGATCCTCAATCGGAGACCCTCAGTACGAAGACGATCCCGTCCGGGGGCGGTGTGGTGCGGAACATGGTGGCGACTCCCGACGGGCAGCTATTTCTAGCTTGCAGCGGAGTAAACAAGGTGGCCGTCGTAAGTCCGATCAAATAGACAAAAGATCCCTGTCTCCAACCTCCTAGGCTAGGAGCGTCCTCCGGTGCGAACGACCCAATGGCGGGGCGTTGTAGCTCTTGCCGTCGCGCGGTTTGATCTTACTGCCCTTCGACTGTCACAGTGAGTTTGACACGCGTCCGCAATATTTCGCTAAAGAGGAACAGATCCGTGAATAAAAACGCAGATGGCTTGAAGCGTTAAGATTGTCAATCAACTGAGAACTAATCGCAGGCTGCGCGAGTACGAGTTCGAGCGCTACCAGAGAGTCGTTTCCATCGCGCTCTAACGTGCAACAGAACGCGTCATACTTCCCAGATGGTTCGAGCTGATGATCATGAATCGCTTCTCGGCAGCTTTCAGGCAATCCGATCAGCGCTTGACGCGCTTGCTCAAGATGGGTTCGAACCTCACGACCTGCAGAACTACCTTCGTCGCTTGGCAAGCCCTGTGCCGCGTAGCCCAAAAGGAACTCGTAACACTCCTCGACGACTTCACAGCGCTCGAGAAAATCAATCGCCATCCGCTGTACTCCTGGGGTGAGACAAACCTTCGATCACCCACCGCTTCGGGTCATGCTCCCTCAAATAAAACTCGCGGCTCATGGAGCCCACAATCATCGACGCAGTGATCGGCAGTTTCTCTGGCCGGACGGCAAAGTAGACGTGAACGATGGTCAGGGTGATCAGCCCCACGCCCGCCAGTCCATGGAACACGTACATCATCCCCCAGGTCATGTCGCTGAATAGATAAGGATTGCGCGGAAAAAAGACAGTGCGCACCCGAAACATCATGCATATACCCGTGACGATCACTGCCAAGCCGCTCAACATCACTACGCCATGGTAGAGCTTGTTTTCCAACGGATATTTGGCGAATTTTCGCGGCGATCCCCCCGTTTTCCGATGAAACGCTGGAAGCGCTTCACGGCGTCTTCGAGGTCGGATCGGTCTGGCCAGATCGACCAGAAATCTAAGTAAAAAGTGGCGTGAACAATGTGAAACAGGATTGAGATGGTCAACACCGTCCCTGCAATCCAGTGATATGTCACCCAATTGAACTGAATTCCAACTTTGGGGAGGAATGCGGTGAACAGTAACACAAGCATCGCTGCGGCCATAATCCAGTGAAACAATCTGGCGGCCAGGGAGTGCCGCGGAATCCGCGGGGGCAACTCGAGCGTTTCTGCCGTTGAGGGATCGGAAGTGAGCTCCATTTCTCCGGCGAAGTAGCGGACGTAAATCGCATGCACGATCAGAAAAACTAATCCGGCAATCAGCGCGACCCAGATCAAGAACCAAGCAATGTGGATCGGGATTCTTTGTCCTAACGGACTTGTCGCCCACTCTAGGATGCCCATGCCGCCTCCTGCACTCCGCTGATGGCGCGCTTCACGAGATTTCGCATGAGCGGGATTTTGTAGGCATTGAACTGCAACGGGACTGCTCCCTGTACTGCCAGCTTTCCCGCCGCTTCGCTGGTGGCTGCGTTCCGTGGCTTACCACGCACGGCATCCTCCACCATCTTCAACCGCAGCGGCCGCGCCGCGACCGCATTCACTGCGATCCGAATGTTCTGGATCATGTCTGCCGATGACCTTATCGCCGATGCAACATTCATGAGCGGAAAATCCCAGACATTTCGATCGCGAACTTTCTCGAAATAAAACTCCGCGCTAGCCCAAGTCGACGGAATTCGAATTTCAGTCAACAAATATCCCGGACGCAGAATATTCATGCGCGTGATGTCAAGATCAGGGCCCACAAAGTAATCTTCCGCGTCGATCACTTGCTCGCCATTGGGAGTCGATACGACGAACTTGGCGTCAAGCGCGATCAACGCTGGAGCAGTATCGGAGGGATTCACGGCGATGCATCGCTCCGCATGCAGGATTGCGTGTTCGCGATTTCTGCCGACAGGGGTATCGGCATAACAGATGTTTCCTCCCGCGCGATAACACGGCCAGCCGGCGCGGTAATACCAGCAGCGCGTATCCTGGGAAACATTGCCGCCGACTGTCCCCTGGTTACGGATTTGGGGGGAAGCGACCACTTCGGATGCCTGTGCCAGCACTCCATATTTCTTCCGTATGACGGGATTCTGTGCAACTTCGGTGAGCGTGGTCATCGCTCCAATATGCACACCATCTGAGGTCTCGCGGATTCCCCTTAGTTCGTCGATGCCAGCCAGGTCGACGACCGCCTTGGGCTTCCTGATGCGGTCTTTTAGCCAATCCATGCTGTCGAGTCCGCCCGCCAGTACTAACGCGTCGGACTTGTGCTGTTGAAGAAGCTTTTGTGCGTCTGCAACTGACGTTGGCTGATACAGCTGGAACGTCGGCATTACATCTCGGATTATTGCCATACCGCTCTCCGTATTTCAGATCGGCTAAATGTGTGCGGTCAACGGGTCCTGCACCGGCCGCCCCGCTTCGAGTGATGTAAGAATTGTGTCGAGGTTAACGGGCGCACGACGAAAAATCTCATCGCCCAAAGCGTCCGAGAGCGCGTTCAGTATCGCTCCACAGCCGCCGCCCACCGGCGGTTCTCCGATGCCGCGGGCTCCCACCGGAGTCTCAGGATCCGGAATATCCAGAGCAGCCCATTGCATATTGACTGGCACGTCGAGGATGGTCGGAGGCTTAGTGTGATGAAAACGCAGTGAAATCGTGTGCCCGTAATGAGGATCAAAAACCCACTTCTGGCCGATGGCATGACCGATACCCAGGATGGATCGACCGAGGATTTGGCCGGAGAGCGCCCTGGGATGGATGACGGTGCCTACGTCGGCCACGGCGAGAAAATCTGTGATTTCGTACTTGCCGGTTTCAATATCGACTTCGACCTCCGCGAAGCTGGCTACGTACGAGAAGGACTGGCCGTCGCGAGGATATTTGTCCTTAGCGGCTGCCACTAGACCCTGCCCAGCCAAAGCGGCAATTGACGCTTTCGTTACCTTATTCACATCGTCGGGTGGCTCGTGTCCATCATATTTGCCGCCCAGTTGAATCGCATGCTGCGCTGCCTGGGCTAGCGTCATCCCTGTGCCGCCCTTGCGAAAGACACGCTCATTCGAGACTTCATATTGGTCCGGCTTGCCACCTAGAGTCTTGGCCGCGATGTCCTGCAGTTTCTGCTTACCGTCCATGGCGGCAGCATGCGCCGCCCGAGTCATCGCATGCGTGGTCTGGCTTCCTCCAGAGACGCATGTCCAAGGCAGGTTCTTTGAGGTGTTGCCCCAGGTCACGTCGCACTTCTCCCAGGGCACACCCAGAACCTCAGCGACGACACGGTGAACATCCAGAAGCGATTCCGTCCCCAAATTTCCGATTCCGGACTGGATCGCGATGCGTCCATCTGGTTTGATAACGAACAGACCGTCAAATCCGATCGATCCTCCGACGAAGCAACTCGAAGAAACACCAACGCCTCGGACCTTGGTTCCACTACGCTTCGGCCGCGCGAGACGGTCCTTCCATTGGAATTGTTCGGCTCCGCGGTCGAAAGCTTCTTTCAGGAACGCGCTCGTGGAATGGTTGCGGGTGCCATTTCTCAGAGGGCCTACGGGCGACTTGCCCTCGGGGCAGTTTACTTTCCGAATGTCGACCTGATCGAGCCCCAGTTTGCGTGCGGCCTTGGAAACGATCGTTTCCATGATTACGATTCCTTGCATGCCACCGGGTGAACTCTGCGCGCCTCGCGGCGGAGTGTTCGTCAGGATGGTGGTGCCTCTCCACCGCATGGCCAGCGGCTGATAAAGCAAGGAAACGATATTCCCTGAAGTGTTCGCGTCCCCCACGGCATCATAGGGACCGTTGTTGCAGATGACAAACATATCGAGCGCCGTAATGCGTCCAGTGCTGGCGAAACCGACTTTCATCCGCCCGTGGAAACCGGGGCGTGCGCGCCCGATGAAATGCTCCTCCTCGCGGCTAATGCGCATCATGACCGGCGCATTCGCTTTTTTCGACAACAGGGCTGGGATGATTGCGAAGATGTAACCCGTGGCCTTACTGCCGAAACCTCCTCCCGTGTACTCGCTGATCAGAACGATCTGGTTCGGATCCATGTTCAACCAGCGCGCCAGGCTGGCCAGTGTCTGCACCGTACTCTGGGTTCCCATATGAACGAAAACTTTGCCATTCTGCCAATAAGCTAAAGTCGTACGCGGCTCCAGAGTCTCGTGGCTGGTATCGGGTGTAACGAATGTTTCATCCAGAACCAGCACAGCATTTTTGAAACCGGTATCCAAATCGCCGACAACCCACTCGTCCTGTGCCTTTCCCATCGGCAAGCGGCCATGTTTCGCCTCAGCAAAATCGGCCTCGGTCCACTTAAGTTCCCCGATGTGGGGCAGGGGAGGGCTGGACGGTTTGTCTCCCGGTTTCGGTTGTGGCATTGGCGGTCTGATCCAGACGTTCCCGTCGATCCGCGGATTCGGTCCACCCGGGCGAAGCGTATCCAACGGGTCGACGGCGAAGGGAAGAGGTTCAAATTCAATATCGATTGCTTCGATGGCTTCTGCTGCCGTGTATTCGTCCACTGCCGCCACTGCCAGCACGGGCTCGCCGTGGTACAGGGGTTCCATGGTGAGAGCCTTTTCGCCCAACGGGTTCGCCTTGATGGTGACGCCAAGGTCGGTAACGCTATCAGCCGGAGCAGGTAGATCGTCTTGTGTCAGGATGGCTTTCACGCCCGGCATTGCCATGGCTTTGCTGATGTCCAGATGTTTCACGCGTCCGTGGGGTACCGGGCTCAGCAGCAACTTGCAGAACAACATGCCGTCGATGCGAAAGTCCTCTGCATATTTCGCTTTTCCAGTGACCTTCGCATACAAATCCGGTGTGGGATAATCCTTGCCGATCAGTTTGTACTGCGCTCCGAATTTCTGCTGATTGGGTTTCCACTCCGAGCTAGACATGGTGCTCCTTCCTCATGTTTTCTGCGCCGCGCATCATTGCGGTGAGGATTTTGTCATAGTCCTGGCAGCGGCAAAGATTTCCCGACAACCCGTGCGCCATTTCTGACCGAGTTGGATTCGGATTGCTTTTCAAGAACGCCACCGCAGACATGATGAAGCCAGACATGCAAAAAGCGCATTGGAAGCCCTGTTCATCGATCACACCTTGCTGCACGGGGTGTAGCGTGCCATCCGGATTAGCCAGTCCTTCAATTGTCAGGATTTTTCTGCCACGCACTGTGTGCGTCAAGACAGAGCATGAGTAGTAGGGCACATCGTCAAGCAATACTGTGCAGGCGCCGCACTCGGCGCGGTCACAGCCGAGTTTGGTGCCGGTAAGTCCCAGCTTGTAGCGAAGGGTCCAGGCCAGCGTTTCCTGCTTCATCACATCGACGCGACGCTGTTGGCCGTTAACGTTGAGAGTGATGAGGCGCTCGCCCATGCCGGCCAGTTGTTGGCCGAAAACCGAAGAGCTTCGAAACAGATAAGCCGCCGATGAAGTAGCTACGCCGCCCGCGATTACTCCCTTGATGAAGTTGCGCCGCGAGACGCCCTTGATTTCGCGGTCCGCTATGACGTCAGGATTGTCGTCCATGCTGGGCACCTCTCGTGTATCTGATCCCCCAGCCCCATTGGCTTGCCGCATTGGCGAATGCGGAACGCAAACCCCGAAGGAGACCCCAGAAAGATGGATAGAATTCTACTCCTCTCGCAACTGAGAAATCTCGTGTGCGCACTGAAACAGTCCGACTGAACAGACGGCGCGAGACGTAGGCGTACGTTTGTACTCGCGCACGCCAAAGGCTCATTGCGCTCTCGGGGAAGCGAAGCAGTGATCTCAGGATTTTACGTATCCGAATGAGCGTCGAGAATTAATCGCAGGCACTCCCGGATGACGGACAAGCCACTTCTCGGTGGGACCTTGCGGTCCCACCGATTTGCGAGCGGATGCAGACTAATCGCCGTCTTTGTCTTTGTCGCTTTGGGAAACGGGAGCAGGGGTTCCCTTCAGACCTTCCCAAAGGATTTTGTTGTAGAGTGCGGCCGGAACCCGGTCTTCTGCGGAGAAGTCGAAGTTGCGGGTCTTATCCGCCCAATACTGGGCGTCATGAGTCGGCTTCAAGTTGGGACCGGCGGCGAACTTGACCTTGGTCGAGTCGAGTCCGAGTGTGGTCAACTTCAGAAGCGTCGATGCGACGGCGTCGAAAGTCCACCGTCCCGACGAGCTGGTGTCGAAAACGTCCGACATCGGCCGCGCATAATAGGTGTTCAGGTTGAGGTGCTCGGTGCCGAAAATGTCTTCGATGGTTCGGAGCACGTTGGGCTGACTGTAGTGAGTGCTCACGACGGCATGCTTCTTCACGTAAGGGCCAACGAAGTATGTCGTGGCGCGATGTGAATCGACGTGGTCTGCTCCGTCTTGAGAATCGTCTTCGATGATGATGATCAGGGTGTTCTTCGCGTAGGGACTGTTAGCGACCGCTTGAACCAGCAAGCCGACTGCGTAGTCGTTATCAGCCTGCTGCAGTTCCGGAGTGTTGACTCCGCCCAGCGCCGAACTGAAATTGCCCGTGTGATCGTGGCTGAGACCGCGGATCATTTCGAGCGACGGCAGATTGCCGTTGGCGACGAATTGCTGGAACTCACGGTTCCATTCGTTGAAGCGCCAGAAATCCGGGTAGCTCTGATCGTATGCGCGGAAGTACGGATCATAGAATCCGTTCTGATAGAGCAGTTGATTGGCCGTCGTGGTCTGGATGACGCCGGCGGCGAAAGGATCAGTGATGGGGTTGGCGATGGTTCCGATGCTGCCCGGCGTGTTGGCCATCCAGCCATAGTTGCGAACCGTTCCACCAGCGTTCAAGACGGCGTTGAAGATGTATCCCTCCTGATAACCCGTGGGCCCGTCGGTGGCCGCGTGGTCACCGTCGCCAGCGAGGATGTTGGCGGTCCCTCCGCTGAGCGACGAAGTGGCGCTCGTATAAGGACTGGTCGCCCCGGTTGGGTCAAAGAAAAAGTCGCGAGCGGCCGTCGTATTCAGGTTGCCCGGAATATTTCGGTTCTGGCCTTCACCTTCATAGGAGAGTCCGCGGTTCACGCGCGCATAGTTGATCTGCTGCGTGAGCGTCTCCGTATTGGTTACGCGGCCACGCATCGACCAGGACCAGCCATCCATCGATCCGTCACCCGGATCCATGAAGTTGTCGAGAGTTACGAAGTTTTGCGCCATGCCATGGAAGCTGGGTGTGACGAGTTGGCCGAATAGAGCGAGCGATGGATCGCCGTTGGAACCATTGTTGAGGTCACCCAGAATCTGATCGAACGTACGGTTTTCTTTCACTACGTAGATGACGTGCTTGATTTTCGAGTGAAGGAAGTTCATCACTTCCTCATCCGATCGGGAGGGTCCGTGCAGATATCCGTTGTTGGCCGCTACTTGGGCGGTCAAACCGAAGAGACCCTCGCCGTCCGGAACCCGGGCGCTGACAAGCGTTGCGTGCTCCAGTTGAAATTGATACTGGTTGTTTGCCCTCAGAATGGCGGATTCTGCCGCATTGCCGCCCGGGAAGGGGCCGCCCGGCGGGGTGATGTACTGGATGAAGGCAAAGTTGCCGTAGCCATAGCCGGGATTCGGACCGGTGTCGCACTTGCCGTTGATGATGTACATCCAGCTGCCATCGGGGCTGAAGGTCACGTCGGTCGGATCGTAGGCGGTGGGGATAAGTCCGATCGTGTGGAAAGCGAACGGACCACTTAGCGGGATCACCGCGATCGAGTTCGAACCGGCGTTGACTGCGTAGAGCGTTTTCTTTATGAAATTAATGGCAACGGCGGTTGGCGCCGCGCCAGTCGTGTTCGCGGGGAAGCCCAGAAAGGCGGGACCGCGTGTATCGATCTTGTTGGTGATCATGTTGGTTGCGGTGTTAATGACTGCAACCTGGTCCTGATTATCCTGCGTGACATAGAGCGTAGAACCGTCCGCGCTGAGCGTCATGCCATTCGGATTGCCATCCAGTTGGATGCGGGCTACGAGTGATCCCGCGGTTGGGCCGGCCACGTTGACAGCGATAACCTCACGATCGCGGTCGGCGCCGACATAGGCAATGGAACCGTTCAACACGACCGAAAAGGGGAACGTGCCGCCCTTGGTTCCGTTTGGCGCACCCGAAGTCGCGAAGGGCCGCAGATCGTATTCATAGCGCACTGTTCCGGTTGCGGTGTCAATTACGCTGATCGAATCGTTATAGTTGTTTGCCGCTACGAGCGTCTTGCCGTCGGCCGAGATGGCAAGTCCAGCCACGTTAGGCTCGACGCCGAGACCGAGGCCGGTGCGATTGGCAGTGTTAGACACACAGCCACTTGGGGCGTGGCCAAGGCTGATCTTGTTGCTTAACGAGAAGCTGGTGCCGTTGTTGCTATAGGCGTACACCGCGTCGTCGCAGCCACCCGAGGCGTACAGCGTCTGACTGTTTGGAGCCCAGACCAGACCGACGTGCGCATTGAGCTGCTGGATGACCTGCTTCAGGACAGGGTTGGTCTTATTCGTTCCTGAAATGTCGTAGAGAAAAAGAAACTGGGTTGAAGCTGTTGGGTCGACGTTACCGGACGTGTCGTAAAGCGAGTTCATGCCGGCGGTCAAGATCGCCAGGGTCTTGCCATCGGGGCTCACCACCGCCTTTACTGCCTCACCCGCGACGAAGTTCGGGTAATTGGTGAGACCGGGGTTCAATGGCTGCTGGACGGCGTTAGCCAGGGCCGTTGGTGTTATGTACAGACCTGGCGGCGTAGGGGACTTCTGATCGCCATCGTTATTGCGTTGCGCGTTTGCAAGACTCGCAAAAGCCAGAATGGTCGTGGCGAGAACAATCGTCTTGCGCAGCTCGTCGAACCTGAACAATCTAATACTCTTCATATTCTTCTTCTCCGAAGGAAGTCTGGTTGAATGATTAACGGCACACGGTTAGGGCAACTGGAAGAACTTCATCGGACGGAAACTATGAGTGGAGATTAGTAGTGAAATGTTGTGCGCCGATGACAATCATATGAAAACTTATTCACAGCCAAGCGAGCGACTTGCGGCAGACAAACGAGGATTCCGTCGGGGGCAATGTAAGGGACAACGAAGCAGCGCATGCCTGTTGCAATCGTGGCGGCGACCTGAAGGAAGTATTGCTGCAGACCGCGGTGTATGCTGGACTTCCGGCCGCCAATACTGCTTTTCGCATCGCGAGTGAACACGTTGTCAAACAGGAATGAGAATTGTCTGACGGGCGTGAATCCCGACAGATCGTTTTCCGTATTACCGACACGCAAAACTTCACCGAGGGACGAAATGAAACTATCTCTGACTCTAGCTTGTTCCATCCTTGTGATGTCATCGTTGACGTACTCACAAATGCAGACTTTCGAAACATCGGCGGGACCGGTAAAGATCACGCCGCTCTTCCATGCCAGCACGCTGATCGAGGCGGGCGGGAAGACCATTTATCTCGATCCGGCGAAGCCTGCGAAGCTGGCCGAACGGCCGAAGGCGGACTTGATTTTGATAACGGATATCCATGGAGATCACATGGATCCGGCCTCGATTGCGGAGGTGAGCAAGGCAGGAACAGAGATCCTGGCAGCCCCGGCCGTGGTCAAGACTGTGACTGAGGCCAAGCCGATCGCCAACGGAGAAAGTAAAACATGGCAGGGCTGGACCATCGAGACCATCCCGGCCTACAACCTGAAGCGCGGGCCGTCTCCCGGCAAGCTGTTTCACGACAAGGGACGAGGCAACGGCTACGTACTCACTTACGGCGGCGTTCGATTCTACTTTTCCGGAGATACCGAGGGAGTGCCGGAGCTGCGAGCGCTCAAGAACATCGATGTCGCTTTCGTATGCATGAACTTGCCTTACACCATGCCTCCGGAGGAGGCGGCCGACGCGGTCAAAGCGTTCCACCCGAAAATTGTGATCCCGTACCACTATCGCGGATCCGACCTGGCCGTGTTTCGAAAGGGGCTCGAAGGCACCGGGATCGAGGTGCGGCTATTGGAGTGGTATCCGCTATAGGAAGCGAGTTACTGGTCATTCTTGTGGGCGGGCTTGGCACTCCGTCGAGACTCGACGGAACAGGAATTGGCGCGTCAGGTCGGCACCCCCAGCTTGGGGAGCAGCCATTGCGTCAACGCGACGTAGCCGACGACAAGAACAATCATCCATGCCCAATCCGGCATTCAGTTTGCTCCTTCCAGTCAGGTCACCTTCAATCTACGGCGGGCGTTGTCAATTTTGGATTGCAGCCCTTCGCGATATAAGGGCACATTGTCGCACGTCAGCACCACGCTGCGCTGTGATGCTGCACACAAGTTTGCTGATTTCCGGGGAGCGACGTTGCCAAAGTGGGGGAAAGAACAAGCTGACGCTTGAAGAACGATCTCAGTTCTTTTTCAGCAATGCGGTTTGGCTGTGGCGAACTGCAGGGTGTTCGGTCAAGACCAAGCCTGCGCCAGCGGCGGCATCAATTTCGGCCTTGAAGTCCGTGTCCTTCACATGCCCAGAGGGTTCAGCGAGGAGCACGATTCCACCGGGCTTCATAGTTTCGGCAACTTGGCCGAAGAACCAACCGGGGCCCGGAGTCTCATGCACGACGGCCATCGCCAGCACAAAATCTATTTTCCCGCGCAAATCCGACAAGCCAAGAGAATCGGTTGTAGCGACACGGGCGTCCACGCGCTCCAGCAAGCCGGCCCGGGCTAGCCGGCGTTTCAAGCCGGCGATCATCCGGGGCTGGACGTCCACGGCCACGACGTGTCCCTTCGGACCGACGCGCCGCGCCAACTCAAGAGTGAAAAATCCCATGCCCGGCCCGGGCTCAAGAACAGTCATTCCTTCCCGGATGTATGACTGCACGATCGCGGCTGGGTCCTGGAAGAGCCGGCGAACAGGGCTGGCCAGGAGATAGCCGAGCCACCAGGGACAAATGCGTTTTCCCACCTCGTAATCCTCATTCCATGTTGCTTGGGGTTCTTAGGCTCATTTCACCACTCAAGACTTCGCTACTTCGCTTCCGGCGCTTGCGATCCGAATGAGCCGCAGCGTCCAGCCATGGCTTGGCGGAATTTCTCCCGTTCCTCCGGCGTCATGTGCTCCCAGCGTTCCATCATGCGCCGTCGCCAGCTCCAGTGGCGGTGGGGGCCACCACGGAACGCGCCGAAGAATATCTTGCTGAGAATCAGCAGCCCTAACCCTTGCCAAAAGGTGATGAGGTGCAAGCCGAACAGAGCTGGCATGAGCCAGTTCCACAAGCTCATCACCACATAGCCAAACACCCCCAGAAAGAGTACTGCAAAAGGCAGGAACATCAATCCTCTTAGAAACCGATTTCTTCTCATAGTTAATTCCTATCGTTTTGTGAATTCGTCGTAGATGGCCTGGAGCCGCTTGCGCAGATACAGAACCGCATAGCGCTTGCGCGATAACAGGGTGCTCACGCCAACGCCGGATCGCCCAGACAGTTCTTTGAAGCTGTAACCCATCAACTCGTGCCCGATAAAGACTTCGCGTTGCTCCTCCGGCAATTCGTCGAGCGCATGGTCCAGTTCTTCGAGCAGCACGCTGCGAGCGTAGGCTGCTTCGGGTCCGGCATCGGGGGAGGGAAGCAGTTCTTCCAGCAACAGCACTTCACCATCCTCTGCGACCGCGGCCGGTTCAGTTTTCGCATCCTCCCGGTTCTTTCTGCGGAACAGGTCGGTGATCCGGTTGCGCGCAACCTGAAACAGCCAGGCCGTAACCTGCTCCACCGGCTTCATCATCCGGTAGGCCTCGACGAGTTCGTAGAAGACGTCTTGCAGAATGTCTTCGGCATCGGCCACGTCGGCGACACGTTTGCGGATGAAATTGCGCAGCCGGGGCCGGTCGCGGGAGATCGCTTCGGAGATGCGTTGATCCTGCTCCGTCATCGGCCACTGTCTTTTCAGCGCCTGGTCCATCTACTTGTGTAGACGAACGAAGGTCGGGAATATTGTAGGCGGATTGTTCGGAGGGCCATCATCGTCCGATCCCCGGTCGGTTCAGTCACTTGCAGTCGTCACTTTCGCGCTGATCGGCAGAGGCCGTTTGCTGTCCACAGGGGGCACAGCTTAATCTTTGTTTGAAGTTTGAACCCTGCGAGCCGGAGAAAGCCCTGCGATGAATGTCCTGGTTCTCAACTCGGGAAGCTCGAGCCTGAAGTTTCAGGTGATCGCCACCGATCTGGAGCGGATCCAGCAATACAAGGACGAGCGCATCTGCCGGGGCGAGGTGGAGGACATAGGCGGCGAGGCGATCGTCAAGATTCAGTATCGCGATCAGCCAAGCCAGCGGTTCACGGCTTCGTTGCGAGACCTTACGGCGACCCTGGAACACCTGGTTCGCTACATCGTGTCAGATCGATCGGGTGTGAAAGAGATCAAGAGCACGGCCGATCTGCATGCGGTGGGGCATCGCGTGGTGCATGGCGGCGAGAAATTCAAAGAATCCGCTCTCATCGACGACCAGGTTCTGAAGGGGATCGACGACTGCATCGAACTTGCGCCGCTGCATAATCCGAATAACATCAAATGTATTGTGGCGGCGCGGGAAATCTTCGGCAAGGACACGCCCCAGGTGGCGGTATTCGATACGTCATTTCATCATTCCATTCCTGAACAGGCCTATCTTTACGCTGTTCCTTATCATCTGTATCGCCGGCACCGCGTTCGCCGTTACGGATTTCATGGAACCTCTCATCGCTACGTTGCCTTCCGCTATCGCGCCTTGCGGGGACTGACGCGGGAGCAGACCAACATCATCACGCTTCACCTCGGAAATGGGTGTTCGGCAGCCGCTATCAAGGGAGGACTGTCCGTAGATACCTCTATGGGCATGACGCCGCTGGAGGGCCTGGTCATGGGCACTCGTTCTGGCGATCTTGATCCGGCCATCGTTGGTGTCATCGGCCGGAAAGAAGGTTTGTCGCCGTCGGAGGTCGATACGCTGCTGAATACCCAGTCCGGTCTGCTCGGCATTTCCGGACTCACCAATGACATGCGCGAGTTGCAGGCTGAACTGAAAGAGCATGACGACCGGCGTGTCCGACTGGCTATCGAAATTTTCTGCTACCGGGCGCGGAAATATATCGGTGCCTTCCTGGCCTCGATGGGCGGAGCGGATGCCGTGGTTTTTACCGGCGGGATCGGGGAAAACTCGCCGGAGGTTCGGGCGCGGATCTGCGCCGGAATGGAGTGGGCCGGTCTTAATCTCGAGGCTGCGAAGAATCAGGACACGGTCGGCCGTGAAGGCATGATTTCGACCGAAGACTCCAAGTTACTCGTTTATGCGATCCCGACGGACGAAGAACTCCTGATCGCACGGGACACGGTTCGTGTAATAAAGGGTGTACCACACCCGTCGTAATGCGAACGTCTCAGTTTTTGAGTTGCTGCGGGCGGTCTTAGCTTGAGTTGTCATCCTGAGGCGGGCGTCTTTTGCCTGCCGAAGGACCTGTGCAACTGGCGGGTAGTGCATAGGTCCTTCGGCGCCAAAGAACGGCGCCTCAGGATGACAGAACTTTGCCTCCGGCAGAACTCCAGGGGCACTTTCGAACCAGATGTACTTACCGCGAAAGCGCTCCAGGCCATAACGGCGCGTCAGTACGGCCAAGTCCAGTCTGTCGCCTCTGGCTTGTCGATGCCGTGCTGGTGCGCGTAGTTACGGCATTCGATCTGTTGGTTCAGGAATCTCTCCTTGGCGTGGCCGCCGATTCTCTGCAATCGCGGCACGCGGTCTACGACGTCCATGGCCAGGCTGAAACGGTCGATGTTGTTGTCGATGGCCAATTCCAGCGGCGTGTTGATGCTGCCTTTCTCCTTGTATCCGCGAACGTGAATGTTGTCGTGGTTGGTACGGCGATAGGCCAGCCGATGAATCAGTTGCGGATAGCCGTGGAAGTTGAAGATGACCGGCTTATCTACCGTGAACAGGGAATCAAACTCCCGGTCCGAAAGTCCGTGGGGGTGCTCGGTGCTGGGCTGCAATTTGAAGAGATCGATCACGTTAATGAAGCGGATCTTGAGGTCCGGGAACTCTTGGCGAAGCATCGCAGTCGCGGCCAGGGCCTCTTGGGTGGGAATATCGCCGGCGGAAGCCATCACCACATCCGGTTCACCGGACTCATCGTTGCTCGCCCAATCCCAAATGCCGATGCCCTTGGTGCAATGAATAATCGCAGCTTCCATATTCATGTACTGCAGATGCTTTTGTTTGTCGCAGACGATCACATTCACATAGTTCTGGCTGCGCAGACAATGATCCGCGACCGAGAGAAGGCAATTCACGTCGGGAGGCAAATAAATACGGGTGACGTTTGCGCTCTTGTTGACCACTACATCGAGGAAGCCGGGATCCTGGTGGGTGAAGCCGTTGTGATCCTGCCGCCACACCGTGGAAGTGATCAGCAGGTTCAAGGAAGCGATGGCCTGCCGCCAGGAGAGGTGATTGCAGATCTCGAGCCACTTGGCGTGCTGGTTGAACATCGAGTCGATGACGTGCACGAACGATTCGTAAGTCGATAAGAAACCGTGTCGCCCGGTCAGGAGATAGCCTTCCAGCATTCCCTCCATGGTGTGCTCGCTGAGCATTTCCATGACGCGGCCGTCGACTGCGAGGTTGCCCCCGTCTTTATCTTCAGGAAAGGACTCCTCAATCCAGAATTTCTTGCTGACGGCGTAGATTGCGTCGAGTTTGTTCGATGTGGTTTCGTCCGGCCCGAAGACCCGGAAGTTATTCATGTTCAACTTCATCACATCACGAAGAAAAGCGCCGAGGGGGCGCGTATTTTCGGACAGAGTCGTTCCTGGCTTCTCGCACTTATCCGCGTAGTTGCGGAAATCGGGAAGGCGGAGGGCCTTCTTTAGGCGTCCGCCATTGGCGTGGGGACTGGCGCTCATTCGCCGCATGCCGGTTGGCGCCAACTCGGCGAACACGGGTGCGAGCTTGCCTTTGCCATCGAAAAAGGACTCGGGCTTCAATGCGCGCATCCAGTTCTCCAGAACGCGAAGTTGTTCCGGATCTTTCTTGGCCGCAGGCAATGGCACTTGGTGAGCCCGCCAGAAGCCTTCAAGAAAATGGCCTTCGACTTCGCGAGGGGCCGTCCAGCCCTTCGGTGAGCGCAACACAATCATCGGCCAGCGGGGGCGGCTTACTATGCCCTGTTGGCGAGCAGTCCGCTGATGCTCGCGGATTTCTTGAACACAATGCTCGGTGGTCGCCGCCATGGCTTGATGCATGGCATCGATATCGGAACCCTCGACGAAGTAAGGCGTCCAACCGTAGCCGCGGAACAAGTTCTCGAGTTCCTGGTGCGAGATGCGGGCCAGCAATGTCGGATTGTCGATCTTGTAGCCGTTCAGGTGGAGGATGGGCAGGACCGCGCCGTCACGCGCCGGATTCAGAAACTTGTTGATGTGCCACGAAGTGGCGAGGGGTCCGGTCTCAGATTCGCCGTCGCCCACCGCAGCGGCGACGATCAAATCAGGATTGTCGAAGGCAGCGCCGCAAGCATGAGAGAGCACATAGCCGAGCTCTCCCCCTTCATGGATCGATCCCGGAGTTTCGGGCGTGCAGTGACTGCCGATCCCGCCAGGAAACGAAAACTGTCGAAAGAACTCTTGCAAGCCATCAACATCCAGACTCTTCTCCGGATAAGTCTCAGAGTAAGTGCCTTCCAGGTACGTCGGACCGAGAACACCCGGCGCTCCGTGCCCGGGACCGGCAAGAAAAATCATTTCCTGGTCATACTTCTTGATCAACCGGTTCAGGTGAACGTACATGAACGACAATCCCGGACTCGATCCCCAGTGGCCGAGCAGCCGGTTCTTAATATGTTCGGGCCGCAGCGGCTCGGCGAGCAACGGGTTTTCCTGCAGGTAGATCATCCCCAGGCTGAGATAGTTGCAGGCTCGCCAGTAGATCTCGGTTTTGCGTAGTTCCTCGTTATTGAGTGGCTTTGCGGTAATCGTGGAGCGGGTCGGTGCGTAGGGGCTGAGTTCGAGGGTTTCGGCGGAGAGGCTGGCGTCGATCGTAGTCATAGATTACTCCTCTCGACAGGCTAAGCCCGCAGGTCGCTCGGTGACAAATGGCCTCCTGTGGATATAACTGCTGCTCTTGAGGATGGTTGCAACAGCCTCCCCCCCAGCGCCTCGTTTTGCGGTGTACTACTGACCAAAGTCTCATTTCCCCTTCGTAATTTGAGGGAAGGCGCCGGATAGAGGAAAATTCCCGCTGATGCAGACAACCCCCAACACCCGCCGGTGGGATCGCCTGCCCGTAGACATGCCCGTACGGGTAGTAACCTCCAAAGGCTTTTCGACGACCGTGGTTACCGGGCGCGGCACCGAATTGAGCGAAGGTGGGATGGTTTTGTATGCGGGCATCCTTCTGAATCCGGGAGATTTGCTGGAGATTGAGTTTGACACGCCGGTTCACTCACGGATGCCGGCTATCGTTCGCTCCCGCAATGGCTTTTGTTTTGGCCTGGAGTTCATCACGCCGCTTCCCGCCTGACCTTCTCGCTGCTACCTGTCTCGATTTGGACTGCCGTCCGGCGTAGCTTTCGCCATCGTTTTGTTCTAGCATCTCTTTGCACGTTCGGGGAGAGCGGCCACTATGTACTTCGAACAGTTCTATCTGGGATGCCTCGCGCATGCTTCCTACATGCTGGCTTCGGGTGGAGAAGCCGTAGTCGTGGATCCGCAACGCGACGTGGAGTTGTACTTGAAGGCGGCTGCCGGGCATGGAGTCGCGATCCGGCATATTTTCGAGAGTCATCTGCATGCGGACTTTGTCTCCGGCCACAAGGAATTGGCTGCCCGTACGGGCGCGAAGATTTACATGGGAGCGCAGGCTGGGGCGATGTTTCCTCATGTGCCGGTGAGCGACGGTTTCGAGTTGAAGTTTGGCAAAGCCTCAATCCGCGTGCTCGAGACCCCCGGCCACACGCCGGAGAGTATCTGCCTGGTGGTCACGGACGAAGAAGAGTCTAGCTCGCCGTGGGCGGTTTTAACCGGTGACACTCTGTTCATCGGTGACGTGGGACGTCCCGATCTTTCGCCCAGGCACACGCCGGCGCAACTTGCGGGCCTGCTCTATGACAGCCTCCACAACAAGTTGCTGAAGCTGGGTGACGAAGTGGTCGTCTATCCAGCGCACGGTGCGGGATCGCTTTGCGGAAAGAACATGCGGGCGGAGAGGTCGTCGACGATTGGCACGGAGCGGTTGACGAACTATGCGCTGCAGATCCAGAACAGTGAAGAGTTCGTCGCGCAGCTTACCAGCAATCTACCGGCGCGCCCGGAATATTTCCTCAAAGATGCCGAGATCAATCGCACGGGTGCTCCAGCGTTGTCGGATTTGCCTCCGCTGCGGGCCATCACGCCTGGCGGGTTAAAGGCCATGCTGGACGATGGCGAAATCGTACTCGACGTCCGGACAGGGGATGAGTTTGCTGCTGCGCACGTGCCGGGTTCGGTCAACATCGCGTTGTCGGGACAGTTTGCATCTTGGGCGGCAACCGTGCTGGGACTGGCGGCGCATCCGGTGCTAATTGCCGGATCGGATGAGCAACTGGAGGAAGCGCGGGTTCGGTTGGCGCGGGTAGGCATCGAAGTGATGGACGGCTACCTCCAGGGAGGCGTTGAGGCCTGGAAGCAGGCGGGGTTGCTGGCGGCGACGCTTTCGCAAGTGACGGTGAGCGAACTGAATACGCGGCTCTCGTCTGGCGAGGTCGAGGTGCTGGACGTCCGGCGCGGGCCGGAGTGGGAGGCCGCGCACATCGAGAACGCGACTTGGTGGCCTCTGGATAATTTCAAAATCGCACCCCCCGAGATGGACCGCAATGCATCCATTGCGGTTCACTGCAAGAGCGGATATCGCAGCGTGATCGCCTGCAGTCTGCTGCAGCGTGCCGGGTTCAGGAACGTGGTCAACGTGACCGGCGGATTTGATGCATGGCAGGAGGCCAAATTGCCGACCGCGATCGCCAAGCCAGTGGGTACGAGATGAAGACCGACAAACTCGCCAAGACCTACCGCGTGGACAGCAAACATTTTAGGCTGAAAGACTTCGATCCGGCGGACACGGGTCACTTGCACTCGAAGGAACATGCGGAAGAAGCTCTGCAGCAGGGAATTGCCCGCATGGCCGAGCTGCAGGACATGCTGTACGCCCAGGACCGTTGGGCGCTGCTGCTGATTTTTCAGGCGATGGACGCCGCCGGCAAAGATGGCATCGTCAAGCATGTCATGTCGGGCGTGAATCCGCAGGGCTGTCAGGTCTATTCCTTCAAAGCTCCTTCCGATGTGGAATTGCAGCACGATTTCCTGTGGCGCACCACCCGCGACCTACCCGAGCGGGGACACATCGGGATCTTCAACCGTTCTTATTACGAAGAAGTCCTGGTGGTTCGCGTGCATCCCGAGATTCTAAATGGCCAGAAGACGCCGCCATCCCTGGTAGGAAAGAAGATCTGGGACGAACGCTTCGAAGACATTCGCGCATTTGAACGGCACATGGCCCGCAGCGGGACGGTCATCCGCAAGTTCTTCCTGAACGTTTCCAAGAAGGAGCAGAAGCAGCGCTTTCTAGCGCGACTGGAGGAACCCGAGAAGAACTGGAAGTTCTCCGCTTCAGACATTCGCGAACGGCAGTGTTGGGACGACTACCAGGAAGCCTACGAAGAGATGATCCGCAGCACCGCGACCGGACATGCCCCGTGGTACGTGGTGCCCGCCGACAATAAGTGGTTTACGCGGCTCGTGGTGTCATGCGTGGTTGTAGACACGCTGGAATCTCTCGACCTGGCTTATCCCAAGGTAGATGCAGCCAAGCGCAAGGAACTCGAAGCCGCGAAAAAGCTGCTATTGAAAAAGTGAGAATCAGTTTACGCTGAGCGTGACCCGTCGCGTGCTCACATTTTGCATCGGACACTTACGGGATTACCATAGACGAATTGCTCGTCACTTCCCCACGGAGATGAACCTCAATATGATCGGTCCAGTCGGACGTCGCAGTCCTGTGTCGTCGGTAGGGAAAGGTGTTTTGGCGCTCACCATTGCGGTCTTGTTCGCGCCCGCCGCATTCGCTCAAACCAAGCCCGAACGCCAATCAAAGGCGGCGAAACCGACGCAAGCTCCTCAAACTGCCCTGGCACCCGAGAAAGAGAAGAATGCCGAGGAGTCCGAATCCGCGAAGCCGGAGGAGAAGGATTTCAAGGGGATGAAGTACCGCCTGATCGGTCCCTTCCGTGGCGGACGCTCGCTGACCGCGGCCGGCATTCCCGGGGACTCTACGACCTATTATTTCGGCGCTACTGGCGGCGGAGTCTGGAAGTCGACCGATGCCGCCATGACGTGGTCGTCCGTTTTTGATAAAGAGGGTACGGCGGCAATTGGCAGTCTCGCCGTGGCCAGTTCGAACCCGAACGTTCTTTATGTGGGAACGGGCGAGGCGTGCATTCGCGGCAATATCTCGCACGGAGACGGCGTCTACAAGTCTCTGGACGGCGGGAAGACGTGGAAAAACGTTGGCCTTCGCGATTCGCGAGCAATTGGCAAGGTCATCATCAATCCCTCTAATCCTGACATCGCTTTCGTCGCGGCTCTTGGCCATCCCTATGGCACGAACCCAGAGCGCGGCATCTTCCGCACCACCGATGGCGGCAAGACATGGGAGAAGGTTCTCTACAAAGACGAGAACACCGGCGGCATTGACGTGGCGTTTGATCCGCACAATCCGAATATTCTATTTGGCGCGCTGTGGCAGGCCCGCCGCACCTCGTGGAGCATGGAGGACGGCGGCCCCGGCAGCGGTCTCTACCGCTCGAACGACGGTGGAACAACATGGAAACGGCTGGAAGAGCATGGATTGCCCAAAGGCCCTTATGGAAAGATCGGCGTAGCGGTCGCTGCGAATTCGGAACGCGTATATGCGTTGATTGAAGCGCACAATCCAGATGGCGGGCTGTACCGTTCTGATGACGGTGGGGAGTCGTGGCAACTGGTGAATCCCAGCCACAGCTTGTGGCAACGGCCCTGGTATTACATGCATGTGATCGCCGACTCGCGTGACGAGAACGTGCTCTACATCATGAACGTGGACGCCTACAAATCCACGGACGGCGGCCACCTGTTCAACAAGTTCAAAATCCCCCACGGCGACAATCACGGACTCTGGATCGATCCCCTCAACACGCGCCGCATGATCGCCTCCAACGACGGCGGAGTCACGGTGACGATGGACGGCGGCAAGAATTGGACTCGCCAGGACAACCAGCCAACCGCGCAGTTCTACCACGTCATCACCGACACCGCCACGCCTTACCGCATTTATGGGTCGCAGCAAGACGCCGGGACGGTTGCGATCGCGAGCCGCAGCGACGACGGGTCGATCGACCGCAGCGATTGGTACGACGTGGGCGGCGGAGAAGCCGGCTACATCGCTCCTTATCCGCCGGATCCGAACGTCGTCTACGCCGCCGATTATCAGGGGAACATCACGCGCTTCGACAAGCGCATCGGACAGGTGAAGGCGATCACAGAGCAACCGGAACTCTCCGACGCCCAAGGTGCGGCATATCTGGAGCATCGGTTCCAATGGACCGCCCCCGTAATGATTTCCCCCCACGATCCCAACACGCTCTTCCACGGCGGAGAGCGCCTGTTTAAGACCACTGACGGCGGCGTCTATTGGCAGGCCATCAGTCCAGACCTGACACGCAATGACAAGAGTAAACAAAAGCCGTCGGGAGGTGACATCACCCTCGACGACACCGGGACCGAGTACTACGACACGATCTTTGCATTAGTGGAGTCGCCCGTTAAGAAAGGGCTTCTCTGGGTCGGCACCGACGATGGCCTGATCCAGTTGACTCAGGATGAAGGCAAGACTTGGACCAACGTCACTCCCAAAGACATGCCGGAATGGAGTCGAGTCAGCCAGATTGATGCGTCGCCATACGATGCCGGCACCGCGTATGCGGCCGTCGATCGACATCAGTTCGACGATCTCCATCCCTACATCTACAAAACTGCCGACTATGGGAAAACCTGGACGAAACTCACCCAGGGGATTCCAGACACGACTTTTGTTCGCGCAGTACGGCAGGATCCCAAGAAACGGGAACTCCTCTATGCGGGCACCGAGCAGGGTGTCTTCATTTCCTTCAACGACGGCGCCAATTGGCGTCCGTTCAAGTTGAATCTTCCCACAACTCCAGTACACGATCTGGTGGTCAAGGACAATGATCTGGTCGTCGCGACACATGGCCGCGCATTCTGGATCCTCGACGACGTTACTCCACTGCGTCAGTACAGCGATGAAATTGCGCAGAAAGAATCATTTCTGTACACGCCGGCGAGCGCTTACCGCATTCAGGCGGGGGCAAGCGGCGAGCACCATCCGTCGAAGCGAACCGGTCAGAACCCCCCGGCAGGCGCTGTGATCTACTATTTCCTCAAAGATGTCCCGAAGGCTGAGGGTGAGACGAAAATCGAAATCCTCGACGCCTCCGGCAAAGTCATCCGCAAGTACTCGAGCGCCGAGTACAACTCGCTAGAAGAACCGCTCGATCCCGACGACAAGAAGGCTGAGAAGCAGATCAAACCCGAAGCCGGTTTGAATCGTTTCGTTTGGGACCTGCGCTACGAAGAAGCGCACCGCGTGCCCGGCTACTACCTGTGGGAATACGGAAGCGGCGCGCGCGGTCCCGTCGCGGTCCCTGGTCACTACCAGGTTCGGCTGACGGTCTCTGGTCAAAGCCAGACCGCCGGCTTTGATCTGAAACTCGATCCACGTGTGAACGTTAGCCAGGCTGATCTGGAACAGCAATTCAACATGCTTCTGCAGGCGCGCGACGAATTAAGCCGCGTTTACGATACCGTCAATCAAATCCAGGACGTTCGCTCGCAGCTGGCCGGTTTAAGACGGCGTCTTCCGGAGAACGCCAGCGCCAAGACGATTTCCTCGGCCACGGATGATCTAGAGAAGAAACTCGTAGCTGTGCGGGAAGAACTCATTAATCTCACGATTAGTGCCAACGAGGACTCGCTGGCATATCCACCGCAGCTCGATGCCAAGCTGGCCTATCTGGCCATGGACGTTGGCACGGCTGACTCCGCACCTACCGAGGCCGAGCAGCAGCAATTTGAGAAGCTGAAACGGCAGAGCGGGGAACAAATCTCGCGCTGGGAAGACCTGCAACGCCGCGATCTCGCTGCGTTCCAGAAACTGACGGCCGAGGGCAGCCTATCGACGGTGGTCGTCCCGCCCCCGGGGCGAGCGGCCGATGAATCGATGCCGGCCCATTGATCGGCTGACATCGCGAGGCGGGCGCATCTTTGCCCGCCTCGTTGACTCACCGGGTTACTTTCTATTACTTCCGTGCCACTTCGATGGCACGCTTGTGCCTTGCTGGCATTACGGGGCGTTGCTATTGTGCCGATAGAGTCAGATGTTGGTTCCCCCCTGACGATCAAGAATCGGTCCCGACTGGGGGGTGATTATGCGGATGATGCACCTATGCTATGCGGCAATTGGCTTTGCGGTGGCCCGCTGGATTTTCCGGCGGCAAGCTTTGCCAGTCGTTGACCCAGTCACGCGGTTCCGGTCGCAGGGCCTTCTGTAGAAAGCATTTCCAGAGCTTTGGGCGTGCGCCCCGTTGCGCCTCCATTTCGTCAGCGCGCGCCCATTCGCTTCTTCCCGTCGTTGCCAGGTACTAAGGTTACTTACCTCCGTTTTCCGTATCTCCATACAATAAGCTTAGGGACTTTTGTCTCCCGGTGTGCCTTGTTTCCGTGAGCTTGGTTCCTCTTCAGTTTTGCGATCAGGTTTCGAGGTTCAGGTGCAGCGACTCCCAAAATTGTGGCTGACTCTCGCGTTGCTGGCAGCTTTGGCTGGTCTCCGGCCACTGTCAAGCCTCGCGCAGGACGATCCCAACGAAGCGCCCTTGGGAGATGTCGCCCGCAACCTGCGTAAGAAAACGGCTTCCTCGCAGGATGTGATCGATAACGATAATCTGTCGCAGGTGATGGACCAGGTCGAGAACAGACGGGGCCCTGGCTCGGCGCTCAAAGTCCTGATGGCGGGTGAAAATAAGGGTTTTCAAGTCTCCGCCCCCGATGTCACCTGCAGCTTGTCTTTCACCGCGAACACCAAGTCACTTCTATCAAGCCAATTCGCGCAAATGGATCTGCCACAGCGCGACGTCGTCAAACTTCATGGGCCCGCCACCATCGAAGGGGATGCCCTGACTGTTTCCGTTTTCAATGGCACCGACTGGCATGTCAGCGAGGTGGCTGTTGCATTGACGATCGTCAAGAAGAAGGAATCGGCCGACTGGACGGTCGGCCTCGGGTCGGGAGAGCCCAGGGCCGCGGTAGCCGGTAGTCTCGGCCGGGAATCCGAGGTACGTCCGGAGAAAAAGCCAGACGTGACGATCATTTACCGGATGCGCGCGGCCGCGCCTCCGTTTGCGACCACCGTCTTCAGCGCATCACTCAATCTCGAACTCGCCTCCGGCGACGAATGGCATTGGGCCATTGTCCAAGCGAGGGGATATCCGCCCCCAACCTATGCGCTACATGACCAAATCGCGGCGCAGACGGGCGAGGCTGCCCCTGCGCCTGCGGTGTCGCCTCCGGCACTGTTGCTGCCACAGGATTCGCCCGCCGCCTCGATGTCACAAAATCCTCAGTAAGAACCTTGATCCCCATGGGTTGACTCGTGGTCGTCGCTCGCGGTGGTGGCTCTCGAGCGTGCTAGACTAAGCTCAAATTCCTCGACTGAGGCACCAATGAAATTCGGCGTCATCATTTTCCCCGGTTCGAACTGCGATCACGACGCTTATTGGACGATTCAACACGTCGCCAAGCAACCGGCCACGTTCCTATGGCACGAGACCCACGACCTGGAAAACTGTGACGCCGTCATTGTGCCGGGGGGCTTTGCTTATGGGGACTATCTGCGCACCGGTGCGATCGCGAAGTTTTCCCCCGTGATGGAGTCGGTCCGCAAGTTCGCCGCGGGCGGCGGATTAGTGCTGGGCATCTGCAACGGCTTCCAGATTCTCTGCGAGTCGGGCCTGTTGCCCGGCGCTCTGATGCGCAACGTCGGCCTCAAGTACGTTTGTAAGCCAGTGCAGGTGCGCGTCGAAAATGTTGAGACTCCCTTCACCAACACGTGCACGAAAGGAGAAGTGTTGACCATCCCGATCGGTCATATGGAGGGCAACTACTTCTGTGATCCGACAACCTTGGAAGAGTTGCGCCGGGACGACCGAGTGGTATTCCGCTATGTGTCGCCCGCGGGTGAGATTACGGATTCCGCCAATCCCAACGGCTCACTCGAGAACATTGCTGGAATCTGTAGCCCCGGGGGCAACGTATTGGGCATGATGCCTCATCCTGAGCGGTCAGCCGAACCGGAACTGGGTTGCACCGACGGAGTGAAAGTATTCCAGTCGATGGTTGGTGCTATGGCTGCCGGGTAGTCCACTTGGGTTCGACCGTGTCGATCAGCGCTCACCGAATTTTCTTGGTGATCAACAGCCTCCCGGTATATCTTCATTTACTTCCCCTGCAGTGCGGGCCCCCAAAATCTGGTTGTCTTCCAAGCACACGCAGGGAGGCGTGTCTCTGATGACCCCAAAGCAGATTCTTGATTCCTTGTCCGAAACGTTAATGCGGGACGAACGCATTCTCAGCGCTCAGGAACGCGCGCTACTGGCGACCGTGCTGCAGCATGCCCGGACGGCAACCTGCGAGAATCCTGAATCGCAGGAAGCAGTTCGGGCGGTGATCGCGTCGGCGGTAGGCGAGACGGTTGCTCAACGCGCTTTCGCTGTGCTCGGCGGCAGCATTGTCGAGCGCATCCTCGAGAGCAGCGTTTTGCCGACAACTGACTCCAGTGGAGGGACAACCGAGATTTATTCTGGCCCAGATCCGCAAGCGCCCGGCGTCGAAGCGCCCAAACCACCACAAAAGCCCGCCCACAAGCCCCACAAACCACCACACAAGCCGGCACCGGCTCCGACGAAGCCGCCCACACCCTCAAAGCCACCTGCGGGCGATCCGCAAGCACCGGGCCACCCTCTCCCAGTGGGCGATCCGCAAGCGCCCGGCCACGGCCTGCCAATGGGGGATCCGCAGGCCCCGGGACACTTGATCGATACCACAGTCGTTTCTAAGGCGAGAGTCGCCGTCGCCGAGAGGCCTCCGGTGTTGCCAGCACGGTGTGTCGTTCTGGATGAGTTCCTCGCTCCGCAGGAAATTGAGGAACTCATGCGCTTCACGCTCGCTCACGAAGCCGATTTCAGCTCCAGTGAAGTGATCTCGCCCACGGAGGTAAGTGGAGTCGTCAACTATGAACACCGCCGCTCGCGCGTTCTGATGGACTTGGCTCATCACCAGGACATCATGCTGGAACGCATCAAGGCGGTGTTGCCGCAAGTGCTGCACAAGCTGGGGATGGAGGAATTCTCCATCGCCGGGGTGGAAGCCCAGATCACTGCCAGCAATGACGGGGACTTCTTTCACTTTCACAGCGATAACAGCAGCCAGCCGGTAGCCTCGCGGCACCTGACGTTTGTTTACTTCTTCCACCGCGAACCGCGGCAATTCGAAGGCGGAGAGCTGCGGATTCACGATGCGCGCCTGGAAAGCGGAGTTTACGCCAGCCAGGGAAGCTACCAGACAATCGTTCCACAGCAGAATCAGATTGTTTTCTTCCCCTGCGAATTGCTGCATGAGATCACTCCGGTGAAGTGCTCCTCGCAAGCCTTTGCCGATAGCCGCTTCACGTTAAACGGATGGCTTCGTCAGTAGACAACTCGGCGTGGATGAAATGGATGACCACTCTGCTGGGAGGAGCGTCGCGGCAGACCTATGCCGCGACGCTTCCCCCGGATCGTTTCTATTGCCTGCTGGATGAGTTGCCGTTGCACTTGATTCCACAGAGGGCTCTGCGGGCATTGCGCTCTCAAGAGAATCTGCTGCGACCTCTTTATCTGAATCCGCACTGCGTTTTGTGTCCTGCGGGCGAGGTGCCGCCCGAACTTGACGACCGCGAGGAACTGCTCTCTGGCTTTGCGATGCAGGGCACTACAGCCTGGGTGCGTGAGTCGGCGAGTGAATCGGCACTTCCTTTCTGGTTGGGGCCGCAACTTGAGGCTGTGGTACGAGAGCTGCGCCCGAATGAACCCGTCCCTTCTACCGTCGCTGGCGTCACGAGGGGTCTGCTCGCCATGGCAGGTATCCTCGTTCCCGAAGGTTGCATCGGACAGGGCCACAGTGAGCGCGAGGCGATGATCAATAGGGCGACCCCGATCTTCCGCCAGAAAGGCTATGCGCCCCTCGCCGGCTTGATCCACCCGTTTCATGTTGCCGCTTTGCGCCGTTACTACCGGTTCATGATCCGCACGGGCGCGATCCGGCTTGGCGACCGCCAGAGCCCGCGCCGTTACGTGGCTTACAACGATGCGGTGGCGCGCTTCTTTCACCATCACATGACAGCGACTCTGAGCGCGGTGGCCGGGGAGCCCCTCAAACCTTCTTACGTGTACCTCGCCTCATACCTAAGCGGAGCAGAGCTAAAAAAGCACACCGATCGGGAACAGTGCGAATTCAGCGTCACACTCTGCCTGGATTTTTCTCCCGAGCCTGCTCTCGAAACGCCGTGGCCGATTCGACTGGAGACTCCCACGAGCACGGTTGCCGTTTACCAGTCGATTGGGGACGGACTCGCCTACCGGGGAACGCGGTTGCCACACTACCGCGACACTCTGGGCGAGGGGCAGACATCGACTTCGATTTTCTTCCACTATGTGCCTTCGGATTTCGCTGGCTCTTTGGATTGACGAAAAATCCAGCCTCGTCGCGTTAACGCAGGCCCGTGACAAGGTAGAGAACAGACAGCGTCTGGTTATAGCTATAGGCGAACCGAGTCCCATCGCCACTCACCATGACCGGGGCAACCATCACAACCCCGGCGGGAGCACCGGGTCTCAGTTCTCGAATCACGGTTTGTTTGCCCGTCGCGATTTCCACTTTGTACACCTTACTGGGCAGCTCGCCTGGGTAATACCCGTAGAGTGCAGAGCCGTCATTGGACCACCGCACCGGATTGAACTTCGGGTCCAGGTGGGGAATGACCCGCGGTGCTCCTCCCTCAGTCGAGTAAAGTACGGGCCCAGTCGGTCCTTTCCCGATGATGGATCGGCCGTCGAGTGAGACCGGGCCACACAACACTCCCTCCGGGGTTACAACTTTGGCTTTTCCGCTGGACACGTCGACGAAGTAGCAGCGGGGTGGATGGCCCACTTCGTTGGCATTCACAGAAAGTCTTTGCCCATCGGGTAGGAAGCGGGCCCACCCATTCTGAATCTGCTGCAGACCACTCACGTTGATTGTGCGAGGCTGCCCGGCACCGGTCGGGAACAGTGTGATCTGGGCTGGCTTACCGGTAGAAATAGAGGCCGCCCACTTTTCGTCAGGAGACATTCCCCCAGTGCTGCCTTCGCCCAGTCGCATGGGCAGGGTACCGTCTACCTTCCGAAGCATAACCGAATATCCCGGACCCGCCGCCTCGCTGGCATCTTCGAACAACACGAATTGCCCGTCGGGCGAGATATCCCGTGCGGAATCCCAGTCATGCCAGGAAAGGTCGACGTCATCCTTACTGCCCAGTGCGCTGAAAGACATGGCGAGACGCTGGGATTTCGACGCCGCAAGGACACGACCGTCCGAAGCGATGTCCTGGAGAACGAGGCCCACGGGCAAATTCAGCAAGGTGCGGACCTTGGCGGACAAATCCACCGCCATCAAATTGAGGTTGTTCCCTTTTTCGACAGCGGTAAACCAGATTTCATTTCCGTCCGGACGCCAGGCCAATCCACTTTCGGACTCCCATTCTCGCGAGAGCGTCCGCACGTGCCCGGCGAGATCCACAACGCAGACAGTACCGCGGTTGTCCCACAGGGCCGGATGATCCATGAACGCGATTTTGTCGCCTTGCGGGGAGAAGCGGATGTTACTGATCCACCCTCCAGCTTGATAGAGCACGTTCCCGATGGGATACTCCAGGCGACTGTGGCCTTCGACGTAGTGGACGACGGCCAGTTCACCTCCAGCATTCCAATCGGCCCAGCGAACGTCGGAAAGTACTTCGCGCGGCGATCCGCCCGCCAGCGGCGAAACGGCCAGCATGCCATCGCTGGTCTCCATCTGCCCTGTGGGCGCGCCGCGCTGTACCAGCGCGAGTTCGTTGGACCTTGAAACGCCCAGCAGATTGGCGTCACTCAAATTCAGCGGTTGGGCCAGCAGGGAATTCCCTACAGTGGAGAATATCTGCACCGGCTTTCCGTTCCAGGCGGCGCTGTAAACGATGGAGTCTCCGTTCGAAGCAAAGCGCGCGGCATAGACTGTCCCGGCTTCAAACGTCAAACGGCGATAGACCGGAGGCGGGGCCGGAGCACGAAGCAATTGCGCAACCGCGAGAAGAGCGGTGGCTGCGGCCAGTACTGCGACGAGCGCCCATGGCATCACACGGGCGGTCGGACGCCTCGGCACCACGACGCGAATCTCTCCGGAAGGGGAAGAACCCGACAGAGTCTGCAACGCGAAAGCCAGATCCTTGACCGACTGGAACCGGTTGTCCGGTTCTTTCTCGAGGCAGTGCTTCACCACGTCCCGATATCCAGCTGGGATCGCAGCCTGTTCGAGGTTTGCGTCCGGTGGCTCTTCGCGGAGAACCGCGGTCATCGTATCGACTTCCGTTTCGCCACGAAAAGCGCGACGTCCGGTCACCATTTCGTAGAGGATTGCCCCGAAGCTGAAGATGTCGCTGCGGTGATCCACTGGCTTACTTCGGAGTTGCTCCGGAGACATGTAAGCGACGGTGCCGATTACAGTTCCGGTCTTGGTTACGGTGGTGAGGTTCTCGATGGTGCGTTGGTCTTCCGGCTGAACCTGAAGTTTGGCCACTCCGAAATCTAGAATCTTGATATGCCCATCGTTGGTCAGGAAAAGATTTTCTGGCTTCAAATCACGGTGCACGATGTGGCGTTCGTGAGCTGCAGTCAGTCCATGCGCGATTTGGAGCGCGTAGTCAGCCGCCTCCCGGATCGAAATCGGACCTTCCGACAAGCGTTGCCGCAGAGTCTTTCCGTGGAGCAACTCGGAGACGATGTAGGGAGTCGTACCCTCGAAACCGACGTCGTAGATCGCGACGATGTTGGGATGGTTGAGAGCAGCGGCGGCCCGGGCTTCCTGTTCGAAGCGGCGCAGATGATCGGGATTGTCGCTGGAAGCAGGGCGAATCAGCTTCAGCGCGACGTCGCGCCCCAGCCTTTCGTCGTGCGCCCGAAAGATTTCGCCCATGCCTCCCGCGCCGATTTTTTCGACGATACGGTAGTGCCCAATGAGCTGGCCGATCATAAGGAAGACACGGGCTCGACGCCCCGACTTGGCATGTTAGGTGCCAAGTCAGACGGAGTCAATACCGCTTCTAGGCATCATTACGCGGCCGTTGCGACCGTGCTAAACTTAGCC
>CAVYHM010000010.1:0-82280 GCA_963768265.1 uncultured Acidobacteriaceae bacterium | reverse complement strand
TGGGAACTTGCACTGCGGAATCCATTTTGTCGGCAGAGTAGGCGCAAATATCTCGCTGCAGGGAGCGCTTGCCCCTACGCAGCAGGGAGTATGAAGCATAAGAACAACAGAGCGGGACTAATTCTTGGCATACACCGGCCCGGCACTTCGGGATGGTGGGTCGGAAACGGCTCGGATATAGGATATCAGCGCCTGAATGTCCGATTTGCTGAGCGTGTTTCCCCATGCCGGCATGAGCGCCGATTTGTTTAGAGCCGGGCCGCCGTGGGAGATGATAGCGGTGAGATCGGCGTCGCTGATCTTGTTGAGGGTGTCGCCTTCGGTGAAGGGATGCGGCTTCACTTCGAGATTATCGTAATTCGAAACTCGCTCCACGGTGGATTCGGGATTGTGGCAGCGCTCGCAATACTGATCGTTGAGACGGCGCCCGAGGGTCTGTGGGTAACCTAACGCGACCTCTTCCAGGTTGAGCTCTATTTTTTTGTGCGACTTGTCGAAGGTAGACGCGGAGATCTGGTAGCGGCCAGCCATGCCTCCGAGAGAAACATTGGTGGTTACTTGCCCGCTGGAATCGGAAAGGCCGTTGGGCGGATCGAACGTGACTCCGGGAGCGGCGGCGAACTCGATAAGCGCTCCAGCAACGGCGGTTCCCTGTTCGTCGTTTACCTGCACCACAACGGGTTGCGGCAACAGGCTGCCGGTCTGGGCAATCTGCTTGCCGCCGCTGGATTCGACGATGGCGGCGCCGAATGCAGTCGGCTTGGGCGAAGCCGCCGACTCACTCTTGTGCGAACAGGATGTCGCCAGGCCTGTCGCCAGCACTGCGATGACTAATCTGTAGACGACCGGAGAAGTGCGGGTCATTTCTTTGCGGCCTCCTGTTTGGCTCCGCCTTTCTGCGAAATCAGGAATGCAGTGAGAGCGCGGGCATCTTCGTCGCTCATCGCGCGATTCGGCTCGGCCGTGCCCGACCGCAGGGCCTGTGGATTCTTCATCCATTGATAGATCCAGGCCGCCGTCATGCGTGAACCGACGTTGGTCAGAGTCGGGCCGATGTAGCCCTTGTCCGCCTTCGTGTCGACGATGTGGCAGCCCTGACAGGAATACTTGCCATAAAAGAGCTGCTTGCCGAGTTCGACTTGGCCCTGCGAGTAGCCGCTGAGCGGCATCAAGTCTCGATCGACCGTGGGATTCTGATAAACGGTCATGATGTAGTCGGTGAGTTCGTTGACCTCACTGTCGGCCAGGTTGAATCGCGGCATGCGGCGAATCAGCGACGGCCGCAGCGTTCCCGGGTTCTTGAAGAACTGGACCAGCCACTCGCGTTGCACCGAACTGCCTTCCCATGTCAGGTCGGGAGCCATATCGCCGCCGTGGCCGTTGATGCGGTGACAACTGAAGCAGGCAAGATCCGTCATCAACTTCCCTGCCCTGCCTGCAGGCTGGTAGTCCGACTCGGGCGTGGCGGGCACTGCAAGCGACGGAGGCAGAACGCTTGAGCGGTCGTTCAACGAGAGCAGCGCCGTGGTCAGCGAATCGATCTGCGGCAGCGTGAAGGTGTACTGCGGCATTTTCAATCCTGGAGAAAATGCGCGCGGCTGCTTGATTTTGCCCGCGATGTAGTCCGGCAGAGTATGTGGCATACCGGGCAGGAATATCAGTTGCGTGATTGGCTTGCTGCCGATTCGGCTGAGTTCGGGCGCAAAGTTCTCGGGCTTCTTGATGCCCGCGATTTCATGGCACGACGCGCAGCCGTAATCGGAAACCAGACGCTTGCCGTGAGCAATCTGCTCCGGGGTCGCGGCGTAGAGGTGAACATTGGCGAGTAAATCAGAATCCGCTTTCGCCTCGAGAAACCCGGAAAGGGTCGCAACCTGTCCATCGTTGAAGCGATAGTGCGGCATTCCTGTGCCTGGGTCGTACGTTCGCGGATTGCGGAGCCACGCCCGCAGCCACGCCGGCTTGACTTTGCTGCCAATGCGAGTGAGCTCCGGGCCAACATCGCCCCCTACAACATTTCCAGCCGCGTTTTGCACCGCATGGCACGATGCGCAGAAGGATTCGCCGTAGAGGCTGCTTCCTGCCGCCGGATCCGACGATGCCTTCGCCGATAGAGTGAGCGTATCTCCTGACACGGGCGTGCTATCCGCGATCAGAAAAGCCGACATGTCGCGTGCGTCATCGTCGGTCAGTTTAAAGTTTGGCATCGTGGATGTCGCCGCGTAGGCCTGCGGATCCTTCAGCCAGGCATAGATCCACTCGCGCGTCGTCTTGTCGGCGATGTGCGAAAGCGACGGCGGGTCGTCGGTCGCTTTCATGGTCGTGCCGTCGGGCAGTTTCACCATGTGACAATGTACGCAACCGTAACGCGAAAGGAGGCTGCGTCCCTGGTTCAGTTGCGGCGTGCCGAGCAGTGGGCCACGGTGGCACTCACCGCACGAAGACTCGATGTATTTCGCCGGAAGAATCGGCTGCTCCCAGGCCAGCGTGCTGTTATGCGCCTCGGCGACCGTGGTGGCGGCACCTTGCCCGCGATGGCAGACCGTGCATCCGAACTCATCGAGTTTATGAGGGATGACGGGGTGCGTGCGGTAAGGCTGCGTCGGAACATCGACCAGACTCGCTTCTTTCAGCCCGACGTGACAACTTGTACAGCGATCGACCACGCCGAGTTCGGGGAGCCAAATCTGCTGGATTCCGCCCTGGAAATGCCGCTGCAGCGTGTTGGCTTCGCTGCGGTTTCGGATCATCCTCAGGTAGCCGTGCTGATAGTGGCGCCACTCGCTGAAGAAGTTCTTGGCGGGAGCAATCGCCAGCGATGCCAGAAAAATCAGGCTGACGACGCCGAAAGCGCGAACGCTGTCCCCGAACAGTTTTTGCCAGAGCGACGGAGGTTTTTCGTTCATGAGCGCCGCATCCCTGTACACATCGTTATGAGAATTGATATGAGCATCGCGATCAACCCTGCCACGGCCAGACCCAGGACCATCCCGGCCCTCGGAAGAATGTGCCGATGGCGGTGAGCACCACCAGTTCAAATAAGAACCAAGTCATGACCCAATAGGAAAGAGGCCTCGCCGCTAGATACCGTCGGAAGGCTGAGGATGACTGAAGAGAACTCTGCGCCGCGAGAAGCATTACTGCGGCCATAATCAACGTTGGAACCAGAGCGGCATAGACCTTGAACGCCAGCAGAAACAACGAAAGGGCGGCAGCTAGCACATAAAAAATGCGGAGGCGCTTCGCACGATCTTTCAGGAAGAGTCCATCCGCTTCGATGTTGACTCTGAAGTACGGAATGACAACCAGGGCCATCACGACCAGGCCCGGCACGAGCACACCCGCGACCACTGGCGGGAAGTAGTGCAGCATTTCCTGCAGGCCCAGGAAGTACCACGGGGCTTTGGCCGGATTCGGCGTATGCGATGGATCGGCCAGGCCTTCGAGTGGAGCATTGAACATCAGCGCAATCCACACCAGGACAACGGCGAGCGACATAACTGCGACCGCAGCTCGGAACAGCACTTCGGGAAAGGTCTGGATCTGATCTTCCGTTTCGGCCTTCACTTGGGCCGACGTGCGGCGCGTGATAAAGACGATGCGGCGCGGAGATTTCTTGGCGTTGGAGTCCACTCCAGCGATGAAGTCTTTGGAGTCGGCCATAATTATCGCGCCTCCTTCCCGTTAGAGCCCTGAGCTCGCACAACCGCCGGTTCACTGGAATGTGCGTAGAGTCCCCCGTCCTTGCGAATCCGCCAGAAGTGAATGGCCACAAAGAACATCGCCGTCAGCGGAAGAATCATGCAGTGCAGTACATAGAACCGCAGAAGTGCGTTGGCGTTGACGGCATTGCCGCCGAGCAGCAGGAAATGAATTTTGTCGCCGATGATCGGCACCGCGGATGCGATGTTCGATCCCACCGTGATCGCCCAGTAAGCCAGTTGATCCCACGGAAGCAGGTAGCCCGTGTAGCTGAGCAGCAGCGTGATCAGAAGAAGAACGACGCCGATCACCCAGTTGAACTCGCGCGGCGTGCGATAGGCCCCGCGATAGAAGACCTTGAACATGTGCGCGAATACCAGAAACACCATGGCGTGCGCGGACCAGCGATGGAGGTTGCGCAGAAATAGTCCCGACGATACGACAAACTCCAGATCCTTCGTGTCGGCGTAGGCCTGCGGAACCGACGGGTGATAGTAGAACATCAGGGGAATGCCGGTGGCGACCAGGATTAGAAACGTCCCGAGCGTCAGTGTGCCGAGGTACCAGGTCGCACTGAAACTCAACATGCGAGTGCGCACCTTGGTCGAGAACAGGTGCAGGAACACATTCTGCTGAATTGCCAGCGCGCGCTTCAGCGTGCTCGACCCGGTGCCGCTGCGGAAGATCGAGCGCCACACCCGCGTGCCGCGCAAATCATCAAAATATTGATCCATTGTCTTGGTCATGCCGGTTTTCGCCATGTCAGACCCTCACGAAGGAATCCCGTGCCAGCGGCGGGACGTCGGTCGAGCGATCGACCAGAAGATCGCCGTCGTCGTTGAGCCAAATGCGCTTCCAAGGCAGCGGCTTGGGAGCGGGGCCTTCGATCTTTTTCCCGCTTTGCTCAAATTTGCTGCCGTGGCAAGGACAGGCAATCATGTTTAGCTCCGGCTTCCACGCCGTCAGGCAGCCGAGATGAGTGCAGACCGCACTCAGAGAGAAGTAGCCTTCCTGCGAGTGAATGATGTAGATGCCCGAATTCACATCGAGCGTGACCGAGTCGAGCGGATAGCGGTCGGGCTTGCCGGCGTTGACCACGGGTGACGGCTCAAAGAGCACGTTGGGCTCCAAGTACTGATACGAGAAGGCCGCGGTGCCGACCGCCGCGACACTCAGCGAGCCGAGACCGAGTTTTGCGAAAAATTGACGGCGGCCGAGGTCGGTTGCCGGTTCGATATTCTTTTTTTCTTCTGCCATGAGTGCCTCTTACGCTACTTCTGCAAACCCGCGCCGATGGCGGCGACTGAGATCAGGCCGGTCGGCTCAGAAGGAAGCAGGTTGTACGACTCCATCGTGATCGTCCCCACGGGACAACGCATTGCACAAAGGCCACAGCGAATGCAGCGTGTCTCATCTTTCAGCATGGCGGCACCAGTGACGACGCCGAGTTCGTCGGCGGCGACTTCGTCGAACTCCACACCAAAACACTGTTGGTTGTCGCGGATGTGCTTCACCGTTTCGGGCTCGAATACAATGCGGTCGAGCGAAACCAGTTCCAGACACTTTTCTGGACAAACATCCACGCAGCCACCGCAAAGAATGCACATGCTCCCGTCTTCTGGCGTGCCTTCGAAGATGGTATTGACCCAGCAATGCAGGCAGCGTTGTGCCTCGGCGACCGCGGCGGCCGCGTCGTAGCCGACTTCCACTTCAGTCACGCCGGTGCGGCGCTCGAGAGGAAGCATGGGCACGGTCTGGCGGCTGATGTCGAGATATCCAAGCGTCATCGCGTGGCGTTTGAGCACTTCGATCTCGATGATCGGCTCGGGATGTTTGCCGCCGCGCAGATACTCGTCAATGCCAACTGCCGCGCGCTTGCCGTCGGCGACGCTATCGATGATGAGCCGCGGGCCAAATACGCAGTCTCCACCGGCGAAGATTCCGGGAGCCGAGGTCATCAAGGACTGAGGATTCACCGCAATCAGGCCGCGGGGCGAAAGCTCCACCTTATCTTCCGGTGTAAAGAAGTCGAGACGGGGGGCTTGTCCGATCGCCATGATGATGGTGTCGCACTCGATTTGGCTCTCGCTATTTTCGTAGAACGCCGGGTTGAAGCGTCGATTCTGGTCGAAGACCCACTTCGTCTTGAGGGTTTCGAGCGCAACCACTTTGCCGTCTCTGCCCACAATTCGCTTCGGACCGAGACCAGGATGCATGATGATGCCTTCCTCCTCCGCCTCGACAATCTCTTCCAGAGCGGCGGGCATCTCTTCGCGGCGCTCCAGGCAGACCAGATTCACTTCGCGCGCGCCCATGCGCAGGGCGGAGAGCGAGATGTCGACCATTTCCTTGGTAGCGACCGCGGAGACATTTTCGTCAGAAGGCTCCAGATCCTCGACACCGGCAGCATGCTGCCTGACCACTTCGCGCGCCGCCGAGCGGGCCACGTCCATGGCGACGTTGCCGCCGCCGATGACGATGACTTTTTTCCCGATGGTGAACTTGTAGCCCAGATTCACGTTAAGCAGAAAGTCGATGCCCTTGTACACACCGTCTAGATCGACTCCGGGAATGGTTAGGTCACGGCTGCGGTGTGCACCCACCGCGATCAGCACAGCGTCGAATCCCTGGCGGCGGAGATCAGAGATTGAAAAGTCACGCCCGGCCGCGTGATTGAGCTTGAGAGTAATATCGCCGGTCTCAAGAATTTCGCGGACCTGCGCCTCGACCACGTCACGCGGCAACCGGTATTCCGGGATGCCCAGGTAGAGCATTCCTCCCGCAACCGGAGCAGCCTCGAAGATGGTGACGGCGTAGCCCATCAGAGCCAGGTCGTGCGCGGCCGAAAGACCCACCGGGCCGCCGCCGACGACGGCGACCTTGTACGGCAGTTTCTTCTGCCCGCGGCCTTCATTGACGTTGATGGGGTGTTTCGACTCAGGTCCGTACTGCTCGGTAAGGAAGCGCTTCAGCGCCCGGATCGAGATCGGCTTGTCGATTTCGCCACGACGGCATGCCGTCTCACAGGGATGGGCGCAGACTCTTCCACAAATACTGGCCAGCGGATTGGGTTCGCGCGCCAGGCGGTAGGCTTCTTCGAACCGGCCTTCGGCAATCAGGCCCACGTAGCGTCCGGCATTGGTGTGGGCTGGACAGGCCATCATGCAGGGGAAATTTGTGTGCAGCCAGTCCCCGTCCACCTTCTTGTCTTTGAATCGTTTTAGCATCGCGGCACTTTTAGTCCGAGGGACCGCTAGAGTCAACTAATTTTCCTGATTGATAGCTGTGAGGCAAGTACGGCGGGGAACGACAGCACGCCGTCGCTCCCCGCTACACTACTCCTTACTTCGTCAGGGTGAAATCCGCTTTGCCGCCACCGGCCACAGTCACGGGCTTGGATTGATTCTTGGCGCCCTCGTGCCAGACCACTAGCGTGTAGCTGCCGTCGGGAACGTCTTTGATCTTGTACGTCCCACTGTCGTCAGTTTCGGCAAAGTAAGGCGTCGGACTGACAATCAGGTATCCTGCCATCTCCGGGTGTACATTGCAGAGCAGCGGCACCACGCCCGACTTATCGAAGGTGAAGGAACGCTTTTCGCCCTTCGGCCAAGTCCCCAGGTTGTGTCCGGCCTTCTTGTCCGTGCCAACGGCAGTCCAGAAGACGTTGTGGGCGACATTGTCGCTGTTCAGGAAGTCGACCGCTGTGCCCTGTTGTACTACCACGATGTGCGGAGCAAACATAAGCCCTTTTTGGTCGATCACCGGGTGCTCTTTGGGAGCGGGAAACGTTTTGCCTGCGATGGCGTCCACGTAGACCACTGAGTGGCCCTTCATGCCGGTGACTTTGCCCTCGATATCTCCCGCCCACGCCGTACTGCATAACGCAACTGCGACTGCTGCCAAGATCAACGCTTTCGTACCCTTCATAAAATCTCCTTTGTCGTTAAAACCACTCGTGAAATGCCACATCAGAAAAGGAATTTGATATCCAAAAACACGGTGTTGTTGGCGCTGGCGTTGCGACCCGCGCCGTCGTAGTTGATGTTGCCGCCATTGAAGCGTGTGTATCCGGTGTATTGCGCGGCCAGTTGCAGATTCTGCCACGGCCAAACCGAGACGTTCGCGATGTAACCAGCGCCTCTCGGATCGCCGTTCAGATTACCGCTTACCGACCCCGAGGGAAATAGCCCTAGGTCGGAGGTGCCCGTCGTGTTGAACCAACCGAAGGTACCCGAATACTTGTTGCCCAAGTGATATTCAGCATTGGCCTGCACCGTGTTGAGATGGTGAGAGCCTTGGGCAGCCGCGCCCGTGTTAAAACTGGCCAGCAAATCGTTGTTCTCATGGATGTACGTTGCCCGGAAGGAAAGCACATCTTTTCGGAACAGAGTCCGATCGATCTGCGTGTCAAAGGCGAAATCGGTGTACGAATCCTGCCAGGGGAAGCTAGACCCGTCGGATTGGGTGATTGCGTTGGGAGTCGATCGCAAGTGCATCCCGTAGGTGCCGATCTCGTATTGCGTCTTCCCCGTCAGTTGTTGCCAGGCCAGCCGCCAGTACGGCGCCACCCCACGAATATTAATACCGGCACCGGTACCAGGATTAGGCTGAACACCCCCAACGTGCTCCGAACGATAAAGCGCTCCATCGAAATATAGGTGGTTGTTCCACATGGCGTAGGCGCCGACTCCACCGACATCCTGCCCCAGACTACCTATGATGGGGAATGCGTTGGGAGTGGGGGCCACATCACTGGCGACCCACGGGAAGCCCCAGGCCGGAGTGCTGTTCCAAAGATCTTCCACGGTGGGATTGTTGTTCATGTCGAGGCCGTAAACGAGTTCCTTGCCTCCCCATTTGGTGGAATTCGCATAGCGAATGTCCGTATTGTCCATGCTGAAGTGGTCGCCCTGGGTGCTGTAGGTGACTTGCAGAAAGCTTCCGACGTGGGTTGTCCACGCTCCAGAAAGGAAGAGCGAGATGTCCTGAGGGAATTCGAAATTGCCATTCTGGGTCGTGGGCAGCGGAGTCGACGTGGCACTCGTGTCCGGTACCGGTGACTTGGTGTTGGTGAACGAAACGTCCATCATGACGGAAAGGGGCAGTGACGAGAGAAGGTCAAGCGCGGCAGCTTTTTTGCCTCCATCTGTCTTGATGACTTTGGTCTCGTCGGCTTTATCGACGTAGCCCATCAATTTGAACCTTCTGCCTGCCGGATTGAGCTCCGGAGGATTGTAGTGACAGCCGCTGCAGGCCAATCCCGTCTGGCGGGCATAGCTGGGTAGGGCCGCCACCTTCGGCGGATTCAGCGCCGCCACGAAAATGAGTAACCCAAAACTCAAAACAAAAGTAGTTCCCCGAAAGCGCATGATCGTCGCCTCCTAATCATAAGTTCTTGAGGTTATTAGCCTCTAGTCTGGTTCCAAAGATGGGCCTGATACTAGCGATCTTCGGCTTGGGTTTGCCGGGTGATAAATCACACTTCAATGTGATTTCAATCACACTTTTGGAGAACGCCAGAAAAGGAGTGGCCCGAAGTGGAAACGCAGTGAATTCTCCAGCCCAGGACGCGCTCCTTTCAAGAATGCAAGTACCCGAACGAGGTTCTGCCTCCGTCGCTCAGCGTTGGACCTCTTGGTGATGGCCTCGCCTACTGAACGGGATTCCCGAGTAGAAACTAAAGAAGCTCTCTGGGGAACGTCTGTTCAAAATTGCTCACTTCTGTGCGGAGGCGTGCCTTGGGGCCGAACCGCAGCGATGTCTAGACAGTAACAACGACGGAGAAGAATCCGGGCTCTATGGCTGGTACGCGCAACAAGGTTCTTCGGCGAACAAGTCGCCCGTGACGGCGTAGGCGCGAGCGCGCGAACCGCCGCAGATCTTGCGGAAGGCACAGCGTCCACACTTCCCTTTCAGCTTAGAACTGTCCCGAAGGGACACAAATAGCGGGGACTCGCTGTAGACATCCGCCAGCGACTGAGTGGTGAGGTTGCCAGCTGACAGCGGAAGGGACCGGCTGGGATAGACGTCCCCGTGATGGTTGATAAAGACGAGCCCCTTGCCGTCATTCACCCCCTTGGGGGCAGAGGTCATAACATCGGCTGCGCTCAATCCGCCGCGCGATTCCCGCGCCCGGCGCTCGAGAATGTAACGCTGATAGTGCTGCCCATCCGTGGTCTTGATCTGGAAGTGGACTCGTTTCGAAGCCGCATAAAGCCTGGCGAAAACCTCTTCGTGCAGCTCGCCGGTCAGCATTTCCTCCCTCTCCGCCAGGCTAGCCGGAACGAAGAAAAACGCATTCCACAAAACCGCATCCAAGCGCGTGAGAAGCTCAATCATCGGGTCGATGTCATGGAAATTCCGGCGCGCGATGATGGTATTGATTTGCACGGCGAGTCCAGCCTCGTTGCACAATCCGACCACCTCCAGCGTGCGATGATGCGATCCGGGGAGGCGGGTATAGCTGTCGTGGTGTGCGGAAGTAGAAGCGTGGAGCCAGAAACCAACCCGCAGGAGGCCACATGCCTTCAGATCAGCGATGGCTTGAGCGTCGAGCATGGGCGTAGGAAGCAACGTGAGGGAGGTCCGTACGGACCGCCGCGCGGCAAACTCCACAAGCGGGAGTAAGTCGGGACGGAGAAGGGGGTCGCCTCCGGTAAGCGCCAGGAGGGGAACACGCATGGCCGCCACCTCTCCAATGAGATGAAAAGCTTCCGCGGTAGAGAACTCCTGTTTGTCCCGGATCGCGCGTCTGGCAGCGCGAGCGGGCGTCGTCTTCCAGTCACAGGCCCGCGTCATCTCCCACGTGATTTGCAATGGCCGAAGCCGAAATGCGGGCACGTCCACCTGTTCTCGGGATTCCTCTCCGGTTTGCGCGAAAGGTCTTTTCGAGATAATGCGGGCATGCATGGGGGAGTCCAACCGGCTAGGCATTATTCGATCCTAGGGTTCTGTGACAAACAGAGGCAGTGCGGCATCGCACGCGGCCTTGTGATACGTGTCACAATTGGCCTCAGAAATCCAAGTGATTTCGATCACAGGGCAAAGTGACTTCTGCCATAGGTCCACTTTTGCCGCCATGCGAACCTACTTTCGCGAGTGAGGCGAGTGGACCCAGGGTGGGCCGCTCCTGCTCGGTGATGTTGCGACAAATCATCTCAGGAGGCACAAAGTGAAATCTCTCTTTCTACGAACGGGTCTGCTCATTATGCTGGCTTGCGCAGTAATGGCGGCCGGCAGTGCATCGGCCGCGGCGCAGGACGCCGCCGCCACCTACAAGGGCAAGTGCGCTATGTGTCATGGTGCAGATGGCAAGGGCTCTCCGACCGGGCTGAAGATGGGCGCGCATGACTTCACGTCCGCCGATGTGCAAAAGGAAACCGACGCGGAGTTGACCGATGTCATCACCAAGGGCAAGGGCAAGATGCCGCCCTACGCCAGCAAACTGAAAGACACGGAGATCAAGGATCTGGTTGCCTACATTCGCGGCTTGGCAAAGAAGTAGGTTTGGAAAGGCGGCTCGATGCCGCCACTAAATCGTTCAATTCTGAAGGAATGGCGGGTGAGAGCATGCGCACGCGAACAATACGGAATATTTTTGCGTCTGGAATCGCCCTCACCCTGCTTTTAACCGCTGGAGTCATCCACGCTGCTGCAAAGCAACCACAGAAACCATCGGCAGACGAGTGCTTGGCCTGCCACAGCGACCCCACGCTGACCCATGACGTCAACGGCAAGCCAGCCAGCCTCTATGTAAACCCACAGGCCTTCAAGGACTCCATCCACGGCAGCATGTTTACCTGTGTGGACTGCCATACAGATGTAAAGAGTGCTGGTCACGAAACTCCTCCGCAGAAGATAACCTGCGCTGCCTGCCATGGCGACGAGCAAGCGGCGTACGAACGCAGTTTCCACGCCAAGGCGGCCCAGGGAGGCAACACTCACGCTGCCTCATGCATTGACTGCCACGGCAGCCCGCACGAATTGCTGCCGGCGAGCGATCCGAAGTCGCGCGTCCACCACAGCCAACATTCCCGCGACCTGCGGCGCCTGCCACAGCCAGAGATTTGTGATGGAGGACGGCGGCCAGAGCGCCCAGATGGTTGCCTCCTACGAACAAAGCGTTCATGGACATGCCGTGGCTGCCGGCTCGGAAAAGGCCGCGGTCTGCACCGACTGCCACGGCACACACGAGATTCTGGATGCGAAAGACGCGAAGTCGCCGATCTTTAAGTTCAATGTGCCCATGACCTGCGGCCACTGCCACGATGCGATTTCCAAGGAGTTTCAGCAGAGCATCCACGGGCAGGCCGTCGGAAAGGGCAATTGGCAAGCGCCAGTTTGCACCGACTGCCACGGCATTCACTCCATCAAGGCGCATAACGATCCGAATTCTCCAGTCTCGGCAAAGAACGTTGCCCAAGCCACTTGCGCTCGCTGCCACGAGGGAGTCCGGCTCTCACAGGAGTTTGGTATCGAAGGCCGGCGCGCCAGTACTTACCTGGCTAGCTATCACGGCCTTGCGGCCCGAGGCGGTTCGCAGGTGGTCGCGAACTGCGCCAGCTGCCACGGGACGCACAGCATCTTTCCTTCCAGCGATCCGCGGTCCACGATCAACCGCGCCAATCTGGCGCGGACATGCGGCCAATGTCACCCGGGCGTTACGGAAAAGTTCACCGCGGCCAAGGTACACGTGGACGCGCCGCTCTCGGCCGACATGGGCAGCAAAGCGGTGCGGTGGATCCGACGCTTTTACATGGGCATGATCTTTGCGGTGATCGGCGGCATGCTGGCACACAACTTCATCATTTGGCGGGCCAAGCTGCTAGCCCGGAGGAAGATCGAGCACAATTTCGTCGTGCGCATGGCGCTCCGTTTCCGCTTGCAACATGCCACTCTACTTGTCAGTTTCATCGTGCTTGTGCTTACCGGCTTCGCCTTGAAGTTCCCCGACTCATGGTTTTCTTCCATGCTGTCGCTAGGTGAGCATAAGCGACACCTGCTTCATCGGATCGCCGCCGTCGTGCTGATGGGGGTAAGTTTGTATCACCTGTTCGACTCAGTGGCGACCCGGCAAGGACGAAAACTGGTGCGCGATCTTTTCCCGACGCTGGACGATGTTCGGGGCGCGTGGCAAAATCTCAGCTATTATCTCGGTCTGACTTCGCGCAAGCCTGAGTTCGCCCGCTTTAACTACGCGGAGAAAGCTGAATACTGGGCGCTGGTCTGGGGCATGATCGTGATGGCCGTGACCGGCGTTATGTTGTGGGCCAAGGTTTCGGTTGGGAATCACTTGCCGCGCTGGTGGCTGGATGTGGCGACTGCGATTCACTTTTACGAGGCCGTGTTGGCAACTCTCGCAATCGTGGTCTGGCACTTTTATCAAGTGTTTCTCGATCCCGACGTTTATCCGATGAACTGGGCCTGGTGGGACGGGAAGATGCCGCTGCACCACTACCGCGAGGAACACGGCTTGGACGACATCGTTATGACCGAAGCGCTCAATGGGGCCACCCACGATTCAGAATCAGCCGACAGAGCACGAGGAATCTGAGCCAACTGAGGTCAAGCATGGACACTGAGAAATCCCCCCCACCGGCGGTGGAACCCTGGCACCGTTCGCGCATGCTGCTGCGGAACCCGGTCAGCCTTGCGGGAGTGGCGCTGGGGATTGTCAGCGTCGCCAACATTTTCCTCTTCTTTCTCATTGATCAGATCGCGGTGCGGCCGAGTCCGTACATCGGAATTCTGGCCTATATGGTGTCGCCCGCGTTTCTCATTCTTGGTCTGTTGCTCATGCTGGCCGGCGTACTCCTGGAGCGACGGAAGCACGCGGCGCCGTCTGCTTTCTATCCACGCGTGGACCTCAACGATCCGACGCAGCGCAGCGCGGTCGTCGCCTTTACAACGTTTCTGGTCGTGTTTGTGGCCGTAAGTGGAGCGGGTAGCTACAAGGCATACGAGTTCACCGAGTCGACCGCCTTCTGCGGACAGTTGTGTCATACGGTCATGAGTCCGGAATATACGGCTTACCAGCTTTCTCCTCATGCCCGTGTAGCCTGTGCTGAGTGCCATGTCGGGGCGGGGGCGACGTGGTTCGTGAAATCCAAACTTTCAGGCAGCCGTCAGGTTTTTGCGACTGTCTTTAATACGTTTCCACGGCCCATTCCGACGCCGGTGCACAATTTGCGCCCCGCGCAGGAAACATGCGAGCAGTGCCACTGGCCGAAGAAGTTCTACGGCGGGCAACTCAAGATCTTCTCTCACTACGCCAACGATGAGAAGAATACATTTCGCCAGGTCCGGATGCTGATCAAAACCGGGGGAGGTGATCCCGCGACAGGCGCGCCCGAGGGCATCCACTGGCACATGAACATCGGCAACAAGATTGACTACGTGGCGGCCGATGACAAGCGCCAAACCATTCCCTACATCCACGTAGAAGACACACAGGGGCGGGTCACGGAGTATTACGCGAAAGACTCGACACTCAGCAAAGATCAGATTGCCAAGGCGGAGAGGCACCACATGGACTGTGTGGACTGCCACAACCGCCCGACCCACATTTATGTTCCGCCGGATCAGTCCGTGGATCAGGCGTTGGTGGCACGCCGGCTTGACGTTTCCCTGCCGTTCGTCAAGCAGGAAGCAGTTACCGTCCTGACCGGAACTTATGCCACGACCGACGCTGCCATGCAAGGAATTGCGAGCGGACTGCAGGGTTTCTATGAGACTAAGTATCCGGATCTGGCGAAGACCAAGCAGTTGGAGATTCGGAACGCGGTCACCGAGGTCCAGCAGATTTTCCGCCGCACGGCGTTCCCCGAAATGAAGCTGAATTGGCAGACCCATCCCAACAACCTGGGCCACTACTACTACAGCGGCTGCTTCCGCTGTCATGATGGGCAGCATTTCAGCGCAGACGGAAGGGTTGTGAGCAAGGACTGCAACCAGTGCCACACCCTCATGTCCGAAACGGACGGCACCACAAGCGCGGCCGCCACCGCACCACCGGCCTTCCAGCATCCGGTCGATTTGGGAGATCTGACCCAAGTGAACTGCGCCGACTGCCATACGGGTGGAACCGGCCCGTAAGCTGATGATTTGATGATGGTTAGTATGGCGCGACCGGATTCGCGTCCGCCCGGGCGCCATGTCCCCTCAGTTTGTGATCCTAATCACACCCGTGTGTGAATCCACGTCCCGACATCCACACCCCCCTTCCTGCATCCTGAAAATATCGCCAGCCACTCCGGTGGTTGCTGTGAAGATCTCGAACGGGGGATGTCATGAAGCGCAAGTTCAAGACGATGGACGCCAACGAGGCGGTCGCACATGTCGCTTACCGCGTAAGCGAGGTGATCGCTATTTACCCCATCACGCCTTCGTCGCCGATGGGCGAGTGGGCGGACCAGTGGGCGTCGGAGACCGTGCCTAACGCCTGGGGCAGTGTGCCCCACGTCATCGAGATGCAGAGCGAGGGCGGCGCGGCTGGCGCGGTACATGGCGCCTTGCAGACCGGATCTCTGTCAACGACTTTCACCGCCTCTCAGGGATTGCTGCTCATGATCCCGAACATGAACAAGATTGCGGGCGAACTGACGCCGACGGCGTTTCACGTCACGGCTCGCACCTTGGCTACTCATGCTCTTTCGATCTTTGGCGACCACTCTGACGTGATGGCCTGCCGCACCACGGGATGGGCGATGCTCTGCTCGAACTCGGTGCAGGAAGCCATGGACCTGGCCCTGATCGCACATGCGGCTTCGCTCGAGACCCGCATTCCCTTCCTGCATTTCTTTGACGGATTCCGCACCTCGCATGAAGTCAACAAGATCGAGATGCTCAATGAAGATGATATGCGGGCGCTGATCAACCTGGACCGCGTCATCGAGCACCGCCAGCGAGCGCTTTCGCCGGACCACCCGGTGCTGCGGGGCACGGCGCAGAATCCCGACGTCTTCTTCCAGATCCGCGAAAGCGCAAATCCCTACTACGATGCGGCACCGGCCAAGGTGCAGGAGGTCATGAACAAGTTCGCCGAGGTCGTAGGACGCTCCTACCACCTGTTCGACTACGTCGGCGCACCTGATGCCGAGCGCGTCATTGTGGTGATGGGCTCGGGTGCGGAAATCGCGCATGAAACCGTCGAGCACTTGAATGCGCACGGCGAAAAAGTCGGGCTGCTGAAAGTACGCCTGTATCGCCCGTTCTGCGTGAAGTCGTTCCTCGAAGCTCTGCCCGCGACCGTGCGGCAGATTGCCGTACTGGATCGCACCAAGGAGTCGGGAGCGATTGGCGAACCTCTGTACCTCGACGTGGTCAACGCGATTCACGAAGGATTGAAGCTGGGCTACGGCCGGCTGAAGAGCGCTCCGACGGTCGTGGGCGGGCGTTATGGCCTGTCGTCCAAGGAATTTACTCCGGCGATGGTGAAGGCGGTTTATGACAACCTGAAGCAGAGCCAACCGAAAGATCACTTCACGATTGGCATTCAGGATGACGTCACGCACACCAGCCTCGACTATGACGCCTCGTTCTCGACCGAACCAGACAGCGTGATTCGCGCCATGTTCTACGGTCTGGGCGCGGATGGCACGGTCGGCGCCAACAAGAATTCCATCAAAATCATCGGCGAAAACACCGACAACTACGCGCAGGGATATTTCGTTTACGACTCGAAGAAGTCCGGCGCCATGACCGTCTCACACCTGCGTTTCGGCCCGCAGCCGATTCGGTCGAGCTACCTGGTCTCGAAGGCAAACTTCATTGCCTGCCACCAGTGGATCTTCCTTGAGCGCTACGACATGCTGAGCGCGCTGGTCGAAGGAGGCACGTTCCTGCTGAACAGTCCCTTTGGCAAGGACGAAGTCTGGGACCACTTGCCGCGCGAAGTGCAGTCGCAACTGATCGCCAAAAAGGCGAAGTTGTATACGATTGACGCCTACACGGTTGCACGTGATGCCGGGATGGGCTCGCGCATGAACGTCATCATGCAAGTCTGTTTCTTCGCGATTTCGAAGGTGCTCCCTGGTGATGAAGCCATCGAAGCCATTCGCAAATCTATCCGCGACACCTACGGACGCAAGGGCGAAGAAGTCGTGCAGAAGAACATGGCGGCGGTGGATGAGACTCTGGCGCACCTGTTCGAAGTGAAAGTTCCGGAGAGCGCGACCAGCACTATCGCGATACCGGACGTGTTCCCCGGCGCACCTAAGTTCGAGCACGACGTGCTGGGCGCAATCTATGCCGGGCGCGGCGATGAACTTCCGGTGAGCGCGTTCTCCTGCGACGGCACCTTTCCGACCGCCACGGCGCGCTGGGAGAAGCGCAATCTGGCGCTAGAAATTCCGGCATGGGATTCGAAGATCTGCATCCAGTGCGGCAAGTGCGCGATGGTTTGCCCGCATGCCGTGATCCGCATCAAGGTCTACGACAGCAAGAACCTGGAAGGTGCTCCGGCCACATTCAAATCGTGCGACGCGCGCGACAAAGAATGGCAGGGGCTGAAATATACGATCCAGGTCGCGCCGGAAGACTGCACCGGATGCGGAGTCTGCGTGGACGTTTGTCCGGTCAAGAACAAGAGCGAGATGCGGCTCAAGGCCATCAACATGGTGCCCCAGCCGCCGCTGCGCGCGCCCGAAAGCGAGAACTGGGAGTTCTTCCTGAAGATTCCGGAACTCGACCGCAGAAAAATTAAAGTCGGGACGATCCGCCAGCAGCAAGTACAGGAGCCGCTGTTCGAATTCTCCGGCGCATGCTCGGGATGCGGCGAAACGCCTTACCTGAAGCTGGTTTCCCAACTCTTTGGCGATCGGGCGATCGTGGCCAACGCTACCGGATGTTCGTCGATCTACGGTGGGAACCTGCCGACTACCCCATGGGCGAAGAACGCGGAAGGGCGCGGACCGGCGTGGTCGAACTCCTTGTTCGAGGACAACGCGGAATTCGGTCTCGGCTTCCGCGTCTCGATCGATAAGCAGACCGAGTTTGCTCGTGAGTTGCTGCAGCGCCTCGCGGGATAGGTGGGCGAAGAACTCGTCACAGCGATCCTCAACGCCAAGCAGAAAGATGAGGCCGATATCTACGAACAACGGCAGCGAGTCGACATCCTGAAAGAGAGGCTGCAGAAGATCGACTCCCCCGAGGCGAAGCAACTGCTGGCTGTCGCCGACATGCTGGTAAAAAAGAGCGTCTGGATCGTCGGCGGCGACGGCTGGGCTTACGACATCGGTTACGGCGGCCTTGATCACGTACTGGCCAGCGGGCGCAATGTCAACTTGCTGGTTCTCGATACCGAGGTTTACTCGAACACCGGCGGCCAGGCGTCGAAGTCCACGCCACGCGGCGCCGTCGCCAAGTTCGCGGCGGGCGGCAAACCCGGTCCCAAGAAAGATCTTGGCATGATGGCCATGAGTTATGGCAGCGTCTATGTGGCAAGCGTGGCCATGGGCGCGAAAGACGAGCACACGTTCAAAGCGTTTCTTGAGGCCGAAGCCTACGACGGGCCCAGCATCATCATTGCCTACTCGTCACTGCATCGCTCACGGCATCGACATGACGACGGCCATGACCGATCAGAAAGTCGCCGTCGAGTCCGGCCAGTGGCTGCTTTATCGCTACAATCCGGAGCGCGCGGAGGCGGGCGAAAACCCGCTGGTACTCGATTCGCGGGCCCCCACGCGCAAGGTGCAGGAGTACCTGCTGCAGCAGACGCGCTTCAAAATGCTCACCAAGAGCAAACCGGAAGTCGCGGACAAGCTTTGGAAGCAAGCGCAGCAAGACGCAGAGCATCGCTATCGTATGTACGAATACATGGCCAGCCGCAAAACAGAGCCTGCGGCGGCCGCGAAACCGGCGGCCGAGAAAACTGCTCCCGCCGCGAAAAACCGGCGCCGACCGGAGCTGCGCGGTAGCCGCGCGAGGAGAATCGAAATGGTTGATCTGAGAACGACATATCTTGGCTTGATGTTGCGCACACCCCTGGTGGCCTCCGCTTCCCCGCTCTCGCGCGACATCGAGGGCATTTGCCGCCTGGAAGAAGCGGGCGCGGGCGCAGTGGTCCTTTACTCGCTGTTTGAGGAACAGTTGCGGCAAGAGGAAATGGATCTGGAGTATCACCTCGACGCGGGAACGGAGAGCTTCGCGGAATCGCTCACCTATTTTCCGCAGCCGAGCGAGTTCCAGACCGGCCCGGAAGGATACCTGGACCACATTCGTAAGGCCAAAGCGACGGTAAAGATCCCGATCATTGCGAGCCTCAACGGCACGACGCTAGGAGGATGGACGAAGTTCGCCGGTCAGATCGAACGTGCGGGCGCCGATGCTATCGAATGCAACATTTATTACATTCCCACCGATCCCAACGTCGCAGCCGCGGACATTGAAAAGAACTATCTCGACATTCTGCACGCGGTGAAGTCCGCAGTCAAAATTCCAGTCGCGGTGAAACTGAGCCCGTTCTTCAGCAATATGGCCAACATGGCCCATCGGCTGGATGCAGCTGGGGCCGACGCGCTGGTCCTGTTCAACCGCTTCTATCAGCCGGATATCGATCTGGAAGAACTGGAACTCCGTCCGAATGTCTTGCTGAGCACACCGCAGGCGTTGCGGCTGCCGCTGACCTGGATCGGAATTCTGTATGGCAAGTTGAAGGCCGGTCTGGCCGCGACCGGCGGAGTACACGGTGCCGAGGACGTTATCAAACTGCTCATGGTTGGGGCCAACGTCACCATGATGTGTTCCGCCCTGATGCGTCATGGCATCAATCATCTGCGCCACGTGGAACGCGAACTGCGCGACTGGATGGAAGAGCACGAGTATGAATCCGTAATCCAGATGCAAGGCAGCATGAGCCAGCTCCGCTGCCCCGATCCGGGAGCCTTCGAACGCGCGCAGTACATGCGTGCGGTGAAAGGCATGCAGCATATTCATATGGCGGGATGGCGTTGATAGGAGTACACGCCAATATCGGGCAACCACGATCGATGTGGGGGCAGACGCTTTCCGCTGTGACTGGAGCGGAGGCGGATTTCGCAGAAGGTGCGCGGAGCGCCCGCCGCCACGCGCTGATTCTTCCCCGCGAACACGGCGCATGGGGACTTCTACTGGTTCCGATGGTCACCGGCGCGGGCGTTGCCTTCCGGGCAAGCGCGCACGTCACTCCGTTTCTCCTGCTACTCACCGCTGCCCTGGCGCTCTTCTGGTTGAGAACTCCAGTGGAGAGTCTACTTGGTACATCAGCGATGCGCGCTCAAACGAAAGAGGAGCGGCGCGAGGTCGCAATCGTAATTGTGATATTAGCCAAGATTGCGATTGCGGCGCTCGCCGCCCTGCTCTGGGCAGGCCGCAACCCAGGCCTATGGCTCATCGGAGTCGCAGCCGTTGTGGCTTTCGTCGGACAAACGTTGCTCAAGAAACTGGGCCGACGCACCCGCATGCTCTCCGAAATCGTAGGGACCATCGGTCTGGCTTCGGTAGCGCCTGCCGCATACTACGTGATGACGGGAAAGCTCGGTGTGACAGCGTGGATGCTCTGGCTGGCGAACCTGATCTTCGCCGGCAATCAGATCCACTACGTCCAACTCCGCATCCACACGGCAAGGATCGAAGGCCTGCGAGCAAAGCTCGCCCATGGCTGGGCCTTCGCCGCCGGACAGGGTGTCATGACTGTCGCGCTAACCGTCACCTGCATGACAGGGTTACTGCCGGAGTTCGCGTCCCTGGCCTTCGCCCCACTTCTTTTTCGAGGATGGTTTTACTTCATCCAGAAGCCCGGACCATTGTTCGTCCGCCGCCTCGGCTGGAGTGAACTAGCACATGCGGTCGCCTTCTGTGTCCTGTTCATCGCGACAATTTCACTTTCCCCAATCAATAAGTTCTTGGGTCACGTTTCGTCAGTCGGATAGCCGCCATTACAAGAGTCTGGGGAAGACTTCGGACAAGGTTAACTCGATGCGGTGCGCCGCATCGGCGATTTGATGGCTGATTCCCAGTGAGCCCTGCTCGAGGCGGCCGTCGTGATTCCAGATCAGAACTTGTAATGCGTTGCGGATCTGGTGGTTGCACTCGGCCACCACCCTCAACCGCTGAATGTGGGCACCGCGACGCTCATTCTCATACCTCAGCAACGTGTAGAGGAGTCCAGCGACGATCAGCAACATGAACGAGCCGTGAATCCAACCGCCCATGGAGGGATACCACGTATCGACTAGCCTGCGAGAAAACAATGCGCCCCCGGCAGTTGCCAAGAGGGCGGCAAAGGTGACCCCCCAGATATAGAAACGAGGATAGGGTTGCGGCAGGCGGGTGGTGTCCGCTAGCAGAGGCGCGATTGACTCCTCGAAGTGCTTTTTCCAGAGTCTCTCCCTCTCAGCACTGTCCATGGATACCAATATCAAGTTCGGATGACGATGCGCGCGGGCGGCAATTTCCACATCCCCGTGGGTGCCTTTGGCCCTGAAGCAACAATGACGGCACTGAAAATCCACCAAGTCATCAGTCGGAGGGGACGCATCTGTTATTTCCGAGTTGGGGGCGCCCTCTTCATAGGATTGCGTGGCCGGGCGACGACGCCCTCTTATCGATCCAAACAACTCTCCCAGCGACATGGGGACGGCCCTCCTCAGTTCCTATAGGTGTGGCAGGAAACCCTGCGGTAGGAGATAGGCTGACATGGGAAGGAATCTTCTTGTATGATCAGGACCACTGACTTCCGTGATGACCATCCTTTCGCAAACACATCGGGGGCTAAGTCCCGCAGGTTAATCCTGTGCCGAACGATCGTAGCTCGCCAGGCTACGGGACAATCACTGCTGCGCCATCCACCGCGTCGTTCTTCACGGCCATCAACGCTTCGTTCGCTTCAGCCAGAGGAAACACCGTGACTTTCGGCTTCAGGCCGATCTGCGCCGCCAAGGCTAGAAAGTCGTGGGCATCCGCCCGCGTCATGTTGGCTACGCTGCGCAGTTGACGTTCGCCCCACAGGAGACGGTCGTAGTCGAATTGGGGGATGCGATCCAGGTGAATGGCATTGATCGCGACTACGCCGCCTTTGCGGAGGCTCCCGAGGGCGGCGATCACGACGTCTCCGCTCGGGGCAAAGGTGATGGCGCGGTCGAGATCGAGTGGTGGCTTTTCAATTTCAGTTCCTACCCAAGTCGCTCCCAGTGACGCCGCCAGTTCACGGTGAGACTTGCCTCGCGTGGAGACATACACTTCACAGTTCCACGCACGCAGGACCGCGATCGACAGATGCGCCGATGCGCCGAAGCCAAACAGCCCGACGCGCTCCCCAGGCTCGACCCCCGCCACGCGCAGGCTGCGGAAGCCGATGATTCCGGCACAGAGCAAAGGAGCGGCGTGCAGATCATCCAGGGCTGCTGGCAGCGGGAAGACGAAGTCTGCGCGGGCAAGAGCGAACTGCGCGTATCCGCCGCGGACGGAGTGCCCGGTGAAGGTGGGCGCGTCGCAGAGGTTCTCGAGGCCGCGTTGGCAATAGGGGCAGGTGCCATCCGTCCCGCCGAGCCACGAGACGCCGACCCGCGAACCGAGAGGAATTTCCTTCGTCGCACCGGCCACCACTTCCCCGACAATTTGGTGGCCGGGAATCATCTCAGGCACTCTGGGTGGCAGGTCTCCCTCGACAATATGGAGATCCGTGCGGCACACACCGCAGGCTCGGACGCGCAGGAGCACGTGACCAGGTTCTGGTTCGGGATCTGCAACGTCGATGATTTTGAGAGGCCGTTGCGAAATCGGTTGCGGCGAGGTCAGGACAGCTGCTTTCATGGCGGATTTCTCACTGCGGGTATGATGCCAAAGATGCGGCGATGGTGTCAGAGCCGGCATGCCTTCCCATAGTCTTTCTTTCCGAACATTCCAACGTCAGCACTTCAAAGGGCTGCAGCTGAAAAGCTGCTCATCGTGAACCCGCAACGTAAGGGGCGGTTTTGCTGTGGTCTTTCCATGGGCTGTGAGCAACCCAGTCGGGAGCGCTGCCTTCGGGCAGTTCAAGATCGTGCTGGGTGGCCATGAAATTTCGCGGCGATCGCTCGGGTTGCGCAGGGTCACGATCGCTTTCTGGCACCACGCCGCCCACCCATAAACTTCAAGCAGCGCGGGATCGCCACCGATCCAGTGGGTCTTCGAGAGTTTCCGCGTTTTCGCGCGACCACTTCGCCGCCTCGCTAGAACATCCCGTCCTACCAGAGAGCAGCGACGGAGTAATGTACATCTCCTGCAACTGCGTGCCTTCTCCGAAATACGAGTGCACTTCGTCGTGAAAATCGTGACCGGGATCGCTGTTTAGCCGCTCCGCGTACGCGCGTAGACGATACCGTGCAGCATTAGCGAATTCAGCGGAAACAGCGGGCCCTCTTCGACGACCCAGCGATAGAGTCTGCGAGTCACGGTACGTCATCCAGCGCTGCCGATTGGTGCCGACGCCGGCAAAGTTGTGGTCGTCGCCTCCGCGCCAGATCGAATCGGCATAGAGCAACCAGAACGGTGAGGGATAAGTTCCGTCGTAAGGTTGACGTAGAGATCTGGCTTTTTCTCGCGCAGTTCTCCGATGAGATGAATGGCGGCGTCGAAGTCGCTGTCGAACTCGCTGCCTGCGACGACCTCGTTGGCGTTGCCGTGCCATCGAATTTGAACTGGTTGATGCCGTATTTCTCGATCAGATCAAGACACGTGTCTCGAAAGTAGCGGTAGTACTTTGGACCTGACAGCGCAAAGCCGCCTTCGTTTGTCTCAAATCCCCGGGCACGGGCTGAGGCAAGACGCTGCTGCTTCGGCTTGTCATAGCCTCCCCACGGAGAAAGCCAGATGCCGGGCGCAGCGCCGTATTTGGCCGCTGTCTGCGCGACCTTCGTGAGTCCGTCAGGAAAGCCGGGATTGAACTTCCAGAGAGTGGTGGGATCGTCCCAGCCGTCGTCGAACAGAAAACTGTCGAGCTTCACGGTGCGCTGCTTCGCGAGTTGCTCGCCGAAGCTTTGCACCACTTCGAGTGCACCCTGCTCGTTGTACCGGTCGAAATATCCGAGGTCGTACCAGGAATTGTAATGCAAAAAAGTTCGGTAGGGGTGAGCGCGTTCGAGTTCGACATATTTCAGGAAGTCGCGCCGCAACTGCGCGGGATGCGCTATACCAAAGACGGATGAGAAGGTTACGCTTTGTCCGGCGCGCAGTGGGAGTTCGCGCGAGAGCCAACACGAGACTCGATCTCCACGGACACGGCACTCGGACAATGGATGCTCGAACCCTAAGAACCACGTCCCGGCTGTCACAGGCGATCCTTTCGCGCGGCCCGAAACCGCGGCTCCCGGTACGATCGCGTCGACCAGATTAACCTGCGTCAGCGGGAACGGCTCTTGCTCCGCGTGGATGGTTATCTCCTGACGAACATAATTGGCACCGTCATGCAGGATGGCCATCCAAGTCACTCGAAGCTTCGCGGGCGCATCTTCGAGTTCGACGCGGATCTGGCGGCCCGGCAAGTGATCCGCTGCTCTGGGTGAATTGGCCGAAGTCGCGATCTCTTCGATCACCGGTCCCGCAACGATCTTTAAGTCGGATGAGCGCAGGACCGGTCCTTCTCGGGGTACCAGTTCAAAGGGCTGCCATCCAGCGGCAGGCTGGCCCGGGTGAAGCGGTTCGTCAGGCTCTGCCAACCTAATGCTCCATTTCGGACAGACCAAGTCGCCGATATCGACTCATTAGCCAGGGTAAGACTGTCACCCTCTCGAACAGCTTGCACTGCGGCACTCGAAGAGGCTAAGAGAAGGAGGAAGAGGACAGTAGTCGCGATCATTCGCCAGGCGCAACGGCGATAAGAAGATAGCATTCTGCGAATTCCTCAAACCACTAGCCGGCCGATTCCCAGTTCTTCGACCGGGAGACGGCCTCGTTCCATCGCTCGCGCGAGGAGCGCGCCTGAGATGCCGGCATCTTCGGCTCAAAGCGGTGTTCTTTCCCTGCGCTTGCATCAATGTCACTGCGCCAAAAACCGACTCCGAGACCCGCCAGGTATGCGGCGCCGAGCGCTGTGGTTTCCGTCACGGCCGGGCGAACGACGGGTACTCCGAGGATGTCGGCCTGAAATTGCATGAGGTCGTCATTGGCCGCGGCTCCACCATCCACGCGAAGTTCCCGCACCGGGTCACCGGAGTCTTTGCGCATCGCATCGAGCAGGTCCGCGACTTGATACGCAATGCTTTCGACAGCGGCGCGAGCCAAATGGCCTGCGGTCGTGCCGCGGGTGAGTCCGAAAATCGAGCCTCGAGCGTACGAATCCCAGTGTGGCGCACCCAATCCTACGAATGCCGGAACGAAATATACTCCTCCGTTGTCGGGAACGGACTGGGCCAGCGCTTCCACTTCTTCGGACTTGCGAATCAAACCCAAGCCGTCGCGCAACCACTGGACCACTGCGCCGCCGACAAACACGCTGCCTTCCAGGGCATACTCGGTCTTGTCGGAAATCTTCCAGGCAACTGTCGTGACCAACCGATTGGACGAAGGCACGGCGCGCGTGCCGGTATTTTGCAGCATGAAGCAGCCGGTGCCGTAGGTATTCTTGGTCAGACCGGGCCGAATGCATCGCTGTCCAAACAAAGCTGCCTGCTGATCGCCGGCGATGCCTGCGATTGGAATGTTTTCCAGCCCCTTCTCGCTCACCTCGCCATAGACCTCACTGGAAGCACGCACTGTCGGCATCATCGAGAGCGGCACACGAAACAGATCCAGGAGTTCGTGATCCCAGTCTCCCGAGTGAATATTGAAGAGCATGGTACGAGAGGCATTGCTCGCATCCGTCGCATGAACACGGCCTCCGGTCAGCCTCCAGATCAGCCAGGTGTCGACTGTGCCAAATGCAAGCTTGCCGCTTTCGGCGAGGCCGCGTGCGCCCGAAACGTTGTCCAAAATCCAGGAGATTTTGCTAGCCGAGAAATAGGAATCGATCAGCAGTCCTGTTTTCCGCTGAATTAGGGGGCCATGGCCCTCGGTCCGAAGGCGTTCGCAGAGATCGGCGGTGCGGCGATCCTGCCACACGATTGCGTTGAACACCGGTTGCCCGGTATCGCGATTCCACACAATCGTCGTCTCACGCTGATTAGTAATGCCGATGGCCGCCACATCGGCGGCCTGCGCACCCGCCTTCGCGATCGCCTCGAGCGCCACAGCAATCTGGGAGAAAACGATCTGTGCTGGCCGGTGCTCGACCCATCCAGGCCGGGGAAATATCTGATCAAATTCTTGTTGCGCGACGGCGCGAACTGCTCCAGTCTGGTCAAACAGGAGAGCTCGCGAGCTCGTCGTACCCTGGTCCAGTGCTAAAACGTATCGCATTTTTTCTTCTCAACGCTCACCGCGCCGCCGACGAGTCGGAAGAACGCAGGAAGCGACGGATGCCAAAGTCATAAATGGCCGCTCCCGCCAATCCACCGGCCAGAGGTGCGACCACAGGAATCCACCACACACGGGTTCCGTCGGTGAGGCCATTGTTCCTAAACCCAGCGAACACAGTAAAAAGGCGAGGACCAAAGTCCCGCGCGGGATTGATGGCGTAACCGTGCATTCCACCAAAACTCATCCCGATCGCCACAACAACCAACCCGATCAAAACCGGCGCCAGATTCGCTCCAGGAGGGCAGTTGAATTCGTCGATAATCGCGAACACCAGAAGCACCAACAACCCGGTGCCGATCAGTTGGTCCAGAAAGCCGGCGTGAGGTAATTCTGGAAATGCGGGGAAGGTCGTGAACACTCCCGCGGTACGTTCCAGTTGAGGATCCGCCTGGTGAAAGGCCGGCAGGTAATTCCAGAAAACGAGCGCTGCTGCCGCGAAAGCTCCTGCAGTTTGCGCAGCGGAGTAGGGCAGTACCTTGCGCCACGGAAAATCACGGAACACCGCAAACGCCAGAGTCACAGCGGGGTTCAAATGCGCGCCGGAGACTTTTCCAGCGACATAAATTCCCATTGTCACCCCAAGGCCCCAGCCCAGAGTGATGTTGGTGAAGCCGCCGTGCGCGATCCCACCAGGATTTGGGGAGGGAAACAACACGACCATGGCAACGACGCCCGTGCCAAAAAGTATCAGGACAAACGTCCCGAGAAACTCCGCGATCAACTCCGCCATCAGGGAAGGCTTTGGACTCATCCCGCATCTCCCGGCTCGACTCTACCGTGTTTCCAGACCGCGAAGTAGTCTAACAGGAGTGCGAGCGGGCAACTTATGCGGGATCGCTCACGGCCTGAGCGCCGTCCTCGGCGGAGCAAATGTAGACTTGAGGACTGATTCCGGTGGCCTGTCGATAGCGTTGTGAGATCTGCGCTGCGAAGTCGGGCGCGTGCTGCTGCTGCACGAGATTGACCGTGCATCCCCCGAAGCCACCTCCCGTCATACGCCCGCCGCAGAAGCCGGGTAGGCCTTCGGCCGCCTCGACCATGATGTCCAGTTCCCGGCAACTGACCTCGTACAAATCGCGCAAGCTGCAATGCGACTGACGCATCAACTCACCCATGCGCACCAAGTCACCATCCGCCAGCGCGCGGGCGGCCTCAATCGTCCTCTGGTTTTCGTGGATCACGTGAGTACATCTCTTCAAGATTGTCGCGGGGAGATCGGCGGCGTGCTGGTTGAGTAGATCGACAGAGACGTCGCGCAAGGCGCGCACGGAGGAATCCCATGTCATGAAATAGCGAACCGCTTCTTCGCACTCTTCGCGGCGAGTGTTGTAGGTGCCGTTCGCCAATTCGTGTTTGACCGTCGTATTGCAAACCACAAGCCGAATGCCTTGGGGAATGGGAACGAGCTTGAACTCCAGCGAACGACAATCCAACAAAATTGCGTGCCCGGCCCTTCCCATGCACGAGACGAATTGGTCCATGATGCCGACTCGCGCGCCTACAAAATTGTTCTCTGCCTGACGGCAAAGTTTCGCAACCTCCGGCAAAGGCAGGCTCGCTCCGTTGAGGCCCATCAGGGCCAGCGCCGAAGCGACTTCAACCGCAGCGGAAGAACTCAGCCCGGCTCCCACTGGGATCTCCCCGTGGACGAGCAGATTTGCTCCAGCAAGCTTCTGCCCGTGCCGCTGAAGAACACCAGCAACGCCCACGACGTAGTCACACCATGCCCCGGTGCGCTCTCGCGGCAGGTTGTCGACATCGAACTCGAAGTGGCCGGGGAATTCTTCGGAATAAATGAGGAGCTTCCGGTCGCGCGTTGGGGCGATGGCAACATAAGTCGAGAACCCGATCGCAGCGGGCATGACGAACCCGTCGCTGTAGTCGGTATGCTCACCAATCAGGTTGACTCGGCCGGGCGCACGATAAATTCTCGGGTGACTGCCGTAAACCGTCTCGAAGTGGGCCGCCAACTCCACAGCTTTCATTTGCGATGGTCCTTTGAACCGGTCTGAGACTGACTGGTAAACACCAAATCGTTATTGTCTCTTAATCTGTCAATTAGCGAAATCCCTGCGCCGGCGCGGTTCATGCGAACCAGGTGCTTGAATCTTACCTAAAGTTGAGGATCCGTGGATGCCTCCCTAGCTCGGAGACGTCCGGCGTTTCGATCGACCGGTTGGGCGAATTATCTTTGATTCTTGCTGCGACCCCCAGCGAATCATTCGGCAAGGATCGACAAGGTTTCTGCGAGCACGAGTGTTCCCTGGGCGATGTCGTCTGGGGACGCGTATTCGTCGGGGCGATGGCTGAAGCCATTGCGGCATGGAATAAACAACATGGCCACCGGAGCGATGCGAGAGATAAACAGAGAATCGTGATAGGCGCGACTCGTCATGGAAAGAAACCTGAAGCCATGCTTTTCGCATGCCTGACGCAAAGCCGCAAGGATAGCTGGGTCAGATTCCGCGGGCGCGTCCGAGTTCAACCATTCTGAGTGAATGGCGACCTGGCGCTTTGCAGATGTGGAACGACAACTCTCTTCTAAAGTCCGTACGACTCCGTCACGACGTGCAAGGCTCGTATCCCGAATGTCCACACTGATGCGGACTCTGGCGGGAATGCTGTTGACCGCCCCGGGGAAGACATCGCAGATTCCGACTGTCGCAACCGTGTCAATTGCCCCGCTGGCTCGGGCGGCTTGTTCGAGGGCGAGGATGAGTTCCGCCGCGGCGCACAACGCGTCTTTTCGGTCCGGCATCAGCACGGCACCGGCGTGACCGCCTGCTCCCTCAACTGTCAGGCGCAAGCTGGCAGGAGCGGCAATTCTTTCCACCACACCTAACGGCACATGCTCCCGTTCGAGGATGGATCCTTGCTCAATGTGCAATTCTACAAACGCCTTGTAATAGCCAGAGGCAAGCTTTACCTGCTCCAATTCTCCGGTAAACCCCGCCTTCCGGCGAACGTCCTCCACGGAGGCGCCATCGTTGTCCACTAACTTCCGCGCAGCATCAGCCGACAGAGTTCCCGATAGCAGACGGCTTCCCAGACAGCCGATTCCGAATCTCGTGGGTTCTTCGGAGGTGAAGATCAGCAACTCGATGGAATGTCGCGGCCGGAATCCCGCCCGTTGCAGCGCCCGAATCGCTTCAAGCCCGCCCAGCACTCCCACCACACCGTCGTACTTCCCTGCATTCGGAATCGCGTCAATGTGCGATCCGGTCCCTACCACAGGCAATGCCGCGTCCGATCCAGACCAGCGCACGAAAGTGTTGCCGACAGCGTCCTGACGAACCACGAGCCCGGCATCTTCGCAGCGCGCTCTAATCCACGCGCGCGCTTCCATATCTTTGGGTGTGAAAACAACGCGGGTCACGGCTGGCGCTTCCGCATCCGAGAACGCTGCCAATGCCTCAATCTCGGAAACCAGCCGGTCCTTATTAATTTCGAGGTTCATCGGTTGCCCGCCAATGGATGCCGGTTCCAATCTTTGTAAATCAGGTACTTCGCCGGTACTTTTCCAATCGCGCCAAACCACTGCGGACACCATGGTCCCATCCAGATGAAATCGCCGGCGGTGACCGGATACCATGAGTCCCCGAGACGATAGATCCCTCCGCCCTCCAGCATGATCAGGCCGTGTTCCATCACGTGCATTTCGACCATGCTCAAGGCGGCTCCCGGCTGGTACACCATCGTATTCACTGCGAAATCGAAACTCATCTCGTCGGGCAGCAGGCACTTCACCTGCAAATCAGGATCGTCATTCAGTGCATGCGACGAAACGGAGTCTTCATTCGAGACGATGGCTCGCGGTGGTTCGACCGACTTCAACGCCTCATATGGCTTTTCGATGATCGCCGCGCGACTGGTCGCTGACGCGACGACTCGATGCGGAACGCCTTCCGGGACATAAGTAAATCCGCGAGGCCCCAGCTCGCTCCTTCTTCCGTTCAATTCGACGCTCAGGGCGCCATCAATCACATAAAAAAAGCGCTGCCCCAGTGCGTCCCCCAGTTCCCCGCCTGAATCGAACTCCGCTACGTACTCTGTGAATGCCGCGCCCATTGCCGGCCCGGCATGTACGATCGCCACGCATCGTTTCATGCCGGGAAGCGCGGTGCGTACGAAAGTGTCTGAGGTCAAAAGGAGGTGATTCGGATGCTGTGAACTTCGTGTATGCCCGAGATTATGCACGAGGTGTCCTCGTCCGCCATGCGGGCGACGCAGCTAGCTGATCCAGCAGTTGAAGCCCGCACCTGATAGCCTTCTCCACATCTCCAACTGCGACCGATTCCGCGGGATCGTGGCTGACCCCGCCTGGCGTTCGCAGGAAAACCATTGCTGAAGGAATTTTTTCTGCCATGATCATCGCATCGTGCCCCGCGCCGCTGACCATGCGGTGGGGTTTACAGCCGGTCCTGCGGATCGCGTCTTCAATCTCCCCGCTGAGAAATGAGTCCAGCGCGACCGCTGGCTGATTCATGCGGGTGCTCCAGTTCACTGAAAGGCCACGCCCCCGCGCAATTTGCTCTGCATGGCGAATCAGGCTCTCGACGGAATGCGCTCGAAGGCTATCTTCGCGGTGACGAACATCCAGGCTAAGTCGGGCTTCCCCAGCAATTACGTTAGCAGCGCCAGGAGTCGCTTCCACAGAACCAACGGTCGCGACCAACCCCGGAACGGCTTTTGCTTCCCGCTCCACAGCAGTAATCCATTCCGCCGCACCGGCGACCGCATCGAACCGCAGATCCATCGGAGTCGTCCCTGCATGGTTCGCACGGCCCACAAAAGTAACCTCTACACGGCTCTGACCGGCGATCGCGTCGACCACTGCAAGCGGCAGTCCCAGGTTATCGAGCACTGGCCCTTGCTCGATATGAAATTCAAGGTAGCCCACTGCATCATCCGGCAAGCTGGCTTGCCCGACGTCGGCTGGGTTGAGTCCGAAGTCGCTGATCGCTTGGCGCACCGAAACTCCGTGAGAATCTTGCGCGTTCAACAAATCCTCATCGAGTCGTCCCACCAACGCGCGGCTGCCGATAAATGGAGCGCCAAACCGAACCCCCTCTTCCTCCGAGAAACCGACCAATTCGATCGCGTAAGGAAGTCTCCGCCCGCGCAGTCCCTTTACCAAGGCCACGGCAAGCATCACGCCAAGAACGCCATCGTACGCGCCAGCATTCGGCACCGTGTCGAGATGCGAACCGATGAGCAAACGTGCAGCTTCGCCGTCGACCGGATACTCAGCGCGCAAATTTCCCGCAGCATCCACTCGCACTTTTACTCCGAGCGGCTGCAACCAACTGGTTATTTCCCGATGCACATCCCGCATCGGCGGGGACAGAAACGATCGCCGAGTCGCAGTCGCATCCTCGGAAAACGACGCGAGTCTTCGACACCGTGCGATGACTTCTTCCGCAAGATTTGTGGCATCGTTTTTGTGCACTTGTTCCAGACGCGCGCCTCTGGCTGCCTAAGCCTCACGAAGGATCTTCGCCGCAATCCATCCGAGCACAACCAGCACGATCAGCACCGGCCAACCATAACGATTTCCGTACGTTCCCACCGGGTAATGGTTGCTCAGCATCAGAAAAACAACGGGAACCGCCATGAACGTGTTGTGCTTGGAGCGCAGCTTCGCTTGCGCACCCAGAGCCGCATCAAACTTCTCGCCCGCGGCGGTCGCAGCAATCATTCCGCGTTGCGCGGGGAGAATCCGGAACCACACATTTGCCGTCATGATGGTGCCAAAGATCGCGCCCATGTGGATATAGGCGGCACGTCCGCTGAATAGATGCATCAGGCCCCAGGAGACCGCGGCGGTCGCGATCAGGCCAAACGCCGCAAATGCGGACTGCGATCGTCCCAGGGGCGACCTGACGGCCGAATCATAGATAAACCACCCGGCCACAAGTGCGCCCAACCCGATTGTGATGCCGGCTTCTTTGGAAATATCTGCGACATCGGGGTCGATGAGTCCACTGCCCAGGTAGTACACGAGCACCAGCAGCACCATTCCGCCGAGCCACGTCATCAATGCTTCCCAGCGAAACCAGCGTACCTGCTCTGCGCTTACGCCCAGGGATTTCTGTTTTTCGACAGCGTAAAAGCCTCCGCTGTGCACCATCCACACTGCCGGAGCCGCACCGTCTATGGCAGCTTGCTTTTCCAGTTTGCCGAACTGTGCGTCAAGCCAAGTAAAGTAATAGGTCTGGCCAACCCACATAATTCCCGCGAACACATGAAACCATCGCGCGCCCAGGTTTAGCCATTCTCGAATCGAAAAATCCAACCCTAGCTCCCCCGGTACGTGGTGTACCCGTTCGCGCTCAACAAAAGCGGAATGTGAAAATGCGATTCGCCGTCCCGCACATGGAATGTTACCTCGACCACCGGATAGAGACTGTCCACTCGTAACCCATCAAAGTAACTCGCGGTATCGAACACGAGACGATAGACTCCTGGTGGCAATTCATCGCTTGGCAACATCTGCACGCATCGGCCATCCTGGTCCGTGTGCGCGGATTGGAGCGGCCGCCAGTGCCCTGGCGCTTCCCGCCTTTCCAGTTGCACGGGCACATTGCTTGCTGGCCGCCCGCGATTCACATCCAAGACATGAGTCGAGATGCGTTTCATCTCTGGAGCCATTTCTGCAGTCGGACGTTCATGATCTTTCGCTGTTCTTCGGCCGCCACGCGCAACTCTGTTGCATCGTCATTTCGCAAGCGGCTGCGCAGAATCTCGAGCATCTCGCTCGCCGATTTTCCGGTTGCGCAGACGATGAACACACGGCCGAATCGCTGTTCATATTCCCGGTTCGCCGCCACCAAAGCGGACTGGATGGCTTCTCCAGCGCCCGTCAGACCGTGCTGCTCTTGCGCCGACCAGGCGGCCGATTGCGCCGATGCCACTTGCGGTGCTCTTCCCTCGCCGATACGCGGATGTTTGGACAACGCCTCCATCCAGTCCTGCGGTGGAAGGCGATTCCAAATCTGATCCGAAGCCGTGATCAGAGATAAATTGTCACGAAACGGCCTGCCTGCGGCCAACTGGCGGCACCACGCCGACGATCCGCAGCAATCGAGGATCTCCAGAGCCGCTTCCTCGGGAGAGAGCCCGTTCCATCTGGCTAGTCCGTAGCTCATTCTTCCCTCTCGCTCTTCAGTGATCTTGCGCAGGAACTCGGCGACCAGATTTCCGACCACAGCCGCGCGATATCGAGCTGTCGATCGAATGTCGTCGATTGGACGAACCTCGCCCATAGCGGTCTCACAAGCGCGCTGCAACAGCACGGCATCGATTGTATTGCCTCTCAATAACTGCTCGGTCTTCTGCAAGCGCATCGGCACGGGGGCAACGCTGCCCACAGCGATGCGGACATCTTCGATGACATCGCCAGCAACTCGACCCAAAGCCGCAACACAGACTTTCGAAATCGCTTGCGCATTCCGCGCTCCGACCTTGCGCGCATACGTCAGATAGCCCGCCAAACGCCGCAGGCACACCGCCCGAATTAGTTCATCTGCCGCCAGCAGAGTCTGCTTGTAACCCGTGTGAAAGTCCAGGTAACGGACGCGACGCTCACCGCGCGCGGAGACCAGGATCAACTCTGCCTCGTACACGAGCAGAGCGGGCAGAGAATCCGCCGCAGGCGAAGCATTCACAATGTTTCCGCCCAAAGTGCCGCGATTCTGATTCGCAACTCCTCCCGTCCAGCGCGCTGCGCTCGCTAAAAGCGGGAATTCGCGATCCACGACTTCGTGTCGACGCAGATCTGTGTACGTGCAACCGGAGCCGACGCTGATCTCATCATCCGAAACCCCAATGCCTCGCAACTCCGGAAGATTCCACAAGCTCACCAGCTTACGGTGCGCCAGTTTCCCGGCGGCATACTGCACCATTACGTCGGTTCCGCCCGCGATCGGCAACCATTGGCCAGGTTGCTCGGCCAGGAGCGACACTACGGCCGATAAACTCTGTGGCGCCACCAGTTCGTAATCAGCCGGATCGGATCTCATCTATCGTCTTCCCGAACGTCCCCGCCCAATGCCGCTTGCGCCACGGCTTCGCAAATCTGCGCATATCCGGTGCAGCGGCAGAGATTGCCCGCGAGGCCTTCCTTTATGTCCTCCACAGTGGGCTGCGGTCTCTCATTCAGGAGATGAAGTGCGGCCATGAGAAAACCTGGGGTGCAGATCCCGCACTGTGCGCCACCACATTCAAGCATGGCCTGCTGCAACGCGTGCAGTTGCGGACCCTTTGCGAGCCCTTCGACAGTGACGATCCGTGCGCCCTGCGCCTGCAAAAGCGGCACCAGACAACTGTTCACGAGCACTCCATCCATCAGCACCGAGCACGAGCCGCACTCGCCTTCCCCGCACCCCTCCTTTGCGCCGGTGAGCCCAAGACGATGCCGCAACACATCGAGCAGCCGTTCCATAGGATAGGCGCGAAATGTCTGACTTTCCCCGTTGACCATGAACGAAACCTCGCACTGGGCGGGCGGAGTATTCATCGAACTCCTTGGAGGGCGGGCCCGCCGTTCGCAATTCGAGCGCGCGTAATGGTCGCTTCAAAAATATCCTCCGGAAGCAAAGGGATAGAGTTGAAACCAATTCCCAGCGCATCCTCGATCGCGCTCACGATCGCCGGAGCAGGACCATCCATGGGCAATTCTCCGATTCCCTTCGCGCCGAATGCCCCGTGTTCGTTTCCCAGTTCTTCGAAGTACACGCGAATCGGGGGCAGATCGGCCGACGTCGGCATAATGTAGTTCGTCATCTGCCCGTTTTGCATGCGGCCATCCTGCCACAGAACTTTCTCATACAAGGCATAGCCGATTCCCTGTGCAACTCCGCCCGTAATTTGCCCGCGAGCCAGCACCGGATGCAAAACCTTGCCCACTTCCTGCAGGGCGACAAAGTCATCCACTTTGACGCTGTAAGTCGTAAGATCGACCGTTACCTCCGCAACGTACACAGCCCAGGCGTAAGCCGCGTAAGCTTCGCCGCGATATTTCTCGTCATCCCAGAGGATCCCGGGTGGCGGCTCGTACCGCGCCCAGGACTTGAATTCCCCGCGATCAGCTACATATTCCGCGCAGGCGCGACAGAATTCGTCTCGTGAATATCCTTCTCGGAGCAATCCCGACGTGATCAGGGTCTGCTGAATTCCACGTGCCGCCGACTGCACCAATTTTCCGACCACCATCACCGTGCGTGAAGCGACGGTCGGACCACTGTTGGGTACCACACTTGTATCGGCAGGGGCAATGTCGACGTCTTCGTAGGGCAAGCCCAGCGTTTCGGCTGCAATCTGACAGAGTACGGTCTTGGTTCCCTGCCCGAATTCGGTACTCGACACCAGCACCCGAACTCGGCCATCCGCACAACCCTCGACGCCCACCACCGAGGCCAGATAGCGCTCGCCCGACCCGGTGAAGCCTGCTCCATGCAGAAACGCCGCGAAGCCAATTCCCTTTTTAAAGGTGGCTGAATCATTTCCTTTTCGGAAACGCTCTTTCTTCGCGTGATAGTCGGCGAGTGCGAGTGCGCGATCAAGAAACTGGTCGAGGTCGATGGGTTCGTGGATAGTTTGCTCTGTGGTGGTGGTTTGTCGTGTTTTCAGAAAATTGCGGCAACGAATCTCGACTGGCGAGAGGCCCACTGTGGCGGCGATGCGATCCAGGTGTCGCTCCATGGCAAACAAACTCTGCGGCGCGCCAAATCCACGAAACGCCCCGTGCGGCGGTGCGTTCGTCGCTACGGCCTTGGCGCGAACACGAATAGCTGGCCAGTAATAAGGACCGCCGGCGTGAATCGTCCCACGCGAAAGCACGACCGAGGACAAAGTTGCGTACGCCCCACCATCCACAACGAAATCGATCTCGCCGCCCAGAATCTTGCCGTCCCGGCTCACAGCCGTGCGGTGCCGGGTGCGCGAAGGATGACGCTTCGTAGTCGCCGTCATGTCTTCCATGCGGTCGTACACGATCTTCACGGGCTTTCCGGACTTCATGGAAAGCAACGCCGCGTGCCCCGCGATGATCGATGGATAATCCTCCTTGCCCCCAAACGCGCCGCCGGTCTCGGTCTGGACCACGCGAACTTTATCCTCCGGGAGTGCAAACAGCTTCATCAGCGCCTTGTGGACGTAATACGGACATTGCAGTGAGCCCCACACCGTGATTCCGGCCTCGCGGTCGAAGCTCGCAATTACGCCGTTGTTTTCGATATACAACTGCTCCTGCGCCCCGGTCGTATATTCACCCTCGACAATGTAGTCGGCCTCGGCCCAGACAGCATCTACATCGCCTTTTTCGACCAGAAAGCGTTTGAACGTATTGTCGGTGCCCCAAATGATCTCTGCCTGGCGCTCGCTCTCCTCAATCGTAAAGACGGCAGGCAACGGATCGTACTCAATCGTGATCGCATCCATCGCTTTCGTCAGAGCATGCTGGTTCGAGTGAGCCAGCAGCAGGATCGGCTCCTCGGGGTGATTCACGACTTCATGCGCCAGGTAGGGCTGGTCGTCCGCGATCAGAGCAACGCAATTCGCTCCGGGAATATCTTTTGCGGAAACAACCACGAATTCATCCCAAGCGACGCCGTCGCCGAAAGTGATTTTTCTTATCTTTCCCCGCGGAATGGTGCTCCGCACGGTGGTACCGTAGAGCATTCCGGGCATCACAATGTCGTCGATGTATTGCGCGCGACCTGTGACCTTGTCCCGCCCTTCCTTGCGCGGAACCGGCATACCGACAATAGGTTCGGCTTTCACGCTATTTTGTGCCTAACGACTTGCCGCTCAACTTGGATCAATTACGGACGAACTCCCGGCCTATCGCATCACCTGGAAATTCTCCATCCCAGAATACCTGTCTACCGCGAAGGTATGTTCCCTTCACGCGGCCGCGCAGTTTCTCGCCCAAATATGGCGAGACCGGGTGGCGCTGATACAACTTATCCGGCACTACAGTAAATTCAGCCTCCGGGTCGAAGACGACGAAGTCCGCGTCATAGCCAGCGGCTATTTTTCCTTTGCGCGAGTCGCATCCCGCGAGTTGCGCAGGCCGTTCCGCCATCCAGCACACGATTTCCGTCAGCGAGAATCCTCGCTTCTGCGCCTCGGTCCACATCACCGGGAGCGCCAATGAGAGGCTCGCGATACCGCCCCATGCACTGTGAAAACTTCCTTTGCCTGCGCCCTTCATCTCAGGGGGGCATGGTGAGTGATCCGTGACTACCATTTCCACAATGCCCTCTCGCAGGCCTTGCCATAGGCGCTCACGATTTGGGCCGCTGCGGATTGGCGGTGCGCACTTGAACTGTGTGGCACCGTCAGCGATATGGTCTGCCTCGAAGTGCAAATAGTGTGGGCATGTTTCCACAGTCACCGGTAGCCCGTCAGCTCGCGCCGAACGCAGAGAGTCAAAGGCCAGGCCCGTTGCCAGGTGGACGATGTGCAAACGAAATCCAAATTCACGACATAGCGACAACATGAGTTCGATTGCAGCCACCTCGGCTTCGGCGGGTCGAGAGCGTAACCAGGTCGAATACAAACTTCCATCTTCGTCCCGGGCTTGCCAGCCACGGAGGAACTCTGGCAACTCCGCATGAACCAGCAGCGGCAGTCCTGTTCGCGCGACGTGGGGCAAGGCAGCTCGCAGATGCGATTCGCGAACCATGCTGAATTCTTCGATTCCGGGAGGCACCAGAAAACACTTGAATCCCTTCACCCCCGCTTGTGCGAGACCTTCGATGTCGTTCTCGTTGTCCTGGACCACTCCGCCCCACGCGGCCCAATCGACCCGGCACAGGCCTTGAGCTGCTCGCCGCTTGGCCTCGAGCGCACTCACATTCGTGGTCGCCGGAATACAGTTCAGCGGCATATCGACTAGCATCGTGTAGCCGCCGGCTGCGGCCGCGCGCGTCGCGGTATTGAAACCCTCCCACTCCGTCCGGCCGGGTTCGTTGATGTGAACATGCGAATCGACTAACCCGGGCAGAAGGGCGACGTCCCCAAAATCCTCTCGGGAAGCGTCGGCGGGCACTTCGCTTGGCGCGACCAACCCCTTAATTCGTTCGCCATCCACCAGCACCGCACCCGGTCGAATCCCTTGCGGAGTGACGATCCGGCGTGAAAGAAAAGCCCGCAGTCCCAAATTCTGCTCCCGCCCGTAACGAAGTAGGAGGATAAAGGCTATCCCGAAGCGTCCAGTCTTTGCAATCGTGGCGGGCTGTTTCCTGAGCCGTCACCGCGTGGTTACAATTTTTCTAGATTCCGGCTTATACTCCTTGCTCAGCGAAGCAAGCTGCGAACGCAGTCCAGGTCGACAAATTTGCTTGAAATCGCGGTTGCCTGCAGCAGCACACCGTCGGTCACAACCCACTGAAAGAATTCAACATGGACAATCCCTTCATGGCCCGCGCCATTCAACTATCCATCGACAACGTTCTCTCGGGCCAGGGTGGCCCCTTCGGCGCGGTCATCGTGAAAAACGACAACATCGTTGCCGAGGGAGTCAATCGCGTCACTGCAAGCAACGATCCTACCGCACACGCGGAGGTGGTTGCGATCCGCAGCGCCTGCGCCAAGCTGGGCACCTTTGTCCTCAAGGGCTGCGAGATCTACACCTCGTGCGAGCCTTGCCCGATGTGTCTGGGTGCGATCTATTGGGCGCACATCGCAAGAATCTACTTCGGAAACGTGGCCGCCGAAGCGTCCAAAATCGGGTTCGACGACTCTTTCATCTACCAGGAGTTCGCGCAGCCACTGCCCCAGCGCTCGATTCCGATCATCCAGATGATGCACGAGCAGGCCATCGCCGCCTTCCGTGCATGGCAGGAAAAGCCAAACAATATCCCGTATTAAGAGCTGATTTCGGTCGCAGCTTCAGCACTTCATTTCAATTCAATCCTGGACATGAGACACCACTAGCAACCGCGCATGGGATACTATTCTTCAATTGCAATGAAAGTTGAAACTGTAGTACTGAAGAAACTGCCAAAGGTTCTGCTCCACGAGCATCTGGATGGCGTTCTGCGACCGCGAACCGTAATCGAACTGGCCAAGAACGTGCAGTACACGGAATTGCCTACCAGCGATCCGGAAGCCCTGGGGCAGTGGTTTCACCAAGGAGCGAACCAAGGAAGCCTCGCCAAATACCTGGAAGGTTTTCAGCACACCATTGCGGTCATGCAAACGGAAGACGCGCTGGAGCGCGTCGCCTATGAACAGGCCGAGGATCTCAGCAGAGATGGCGTCGTTTATTTTGAAACCCGTTTTGCGCCCATCTTTCACACCCTGAAGGGACTGACTCACCAGCAGGTAGTGTCTGCGGTACTCAAAGGGTTGGCGCGTGGGCGCCAGGATTTCGGGGTGCAATCCGGACTGATTATCTGCGCCATGCGCAATATGAATGTTTCGCTGGAGATGGCGGAGCTTGCCGTCGATTTCCGCGCGCGTGGTGTCGTAGGCTTTGACCTCGCCGGCGAGGAAGGAGGCTACCCTCCGAAGAAACACGTGGATGCCTTCCATTACATCCAGCGCGAGAATTTCAACATCACCATCCACGCGGGAGAGGGCTTTGGGAAGGAGTCCATCTGGCAGGCGATTCAGTATTGCGGGGCACATCGCATCGGCCACGGCACGCGGCTCATCGATGACATCGCGGTTGCCGACGGCAAAACGGTGAAGTTAGGCGACCTCGCCCAGTACGTGCTCGACAAGAGAATTCCGCTCGAAATCTGCCTCCTCAGCAACGTCCATACTGGCGCTACACCGAGCCTCGAGCAACATCCTTTCAGAATCCTCTATCAAGAAAAGTTCCGCGTCACGCTGAACACTGACAACCGGCTGATGAGCAACACCTCGATGACGCAGGAATTTGAAGCTGCGGCCGAAACCTTCGGGCTCACTCTTGACGACTTCGAGAAAATCACCATCAACGCGATGAAGAGCGCCTTTCTGCCATATGGCCAGCGCTGCGACCTAATCTACAAGACCATTAAGCCGGGCTATGCCCGCATTCGCGAATCGATGCCGAGATGAGAATCGGCGCCAGCCTGTTCGCGCAGCTACTTCTCTCTGCGCTCCTAACCAGTTCGGTCCTCGCCCAGTCTGCGACAACTGCCCAACCAATCCGCGTGAAAGTCGTGGTCGTCACGATGTTCGAGCGCGGAGAGGACGCCGGCGACGTTCCCGGTGAATTCCAGTTCTGGGTCGAGCGAAAACACCTCGATCAGGTCTACGAACTTCCCGCCAGCTATCACCACCTGCGAATGAACAAGGACGGCGTGCTGGGCATGGTGACCGGAGTTGGAACGGCGAAGGCCGCTGCGTCGGTTACCGCGCTCGGCTTGGACTCTCGTTTCGACCTCTCGAAAGCCTATTGGATCATCGCTGGAATCGGCGGAGGTGATCCTGCCGATGTGTCTCTTGGCTCAGCGGTCTGGGCCGACTACGTGGTTGACGGCGATCTGTCGTTCGAGATCGACGCGCGCCAGATTCCGGAGAGCTGGCCCACCGGATACCTTCCCCTTCGCAAAGGCACACCCTACGAGCAACCTGCCGTGGCCGACTACGGTGAGGTCTATCAACTGAATCCCGGCCTTGTCGACTGGGCGTTTCGTCTGACCCAGCAAGTTCCACTGCCTGACACCGATTCACTGCGCAAGTTCCGCTCGCGCTTTTCCGGCTTCCCGAATGCTCTCAAGGCCCCTTTTGTAACCAAAGGCACCGTGCTTTCGGCCAGTACGTTCTGGCACGGCTCAAAATTCGAGGAATGGGCGAATGCGTGGAGCCTCTACTACACCACCGGCAAAGGCAACTACATGGTTGCTGGCATGGAAGATTCCGGCACGCTCCAGGCTCTCACATTCTTGAGCCGGGCTGGACGCACCGATTTTAAACGCGTCCTCGTGCTGCGCACTGTGAGTAATTATGACCGCGAACCGCCGGGCGTCACCGTCGCCGAGAGCCTGAAAGAGATGGTCTCAGGGAACTACTCCGCGTACATGCCGGCGCTCGAAGCAGCCGAGACAGTTGGCGACAAGATTGTGAGTGACATCGTCGACCACTGGCGCGATCGCGAAAACGCGATTCCACAAGCACCCTAGAAGAATCCTCATCCCGTTCTGCGTCCGGCGGATGTTACAATCCCAGCCCAATCCGCATTGAGGGACTGAAACACCAGCATGGAACCGCCAGCGCAACAGAAATGTTCGACCGCCGACTACGGATTACGGCGCGAAATTCTTTCGCCGATGGAAACGCTGGCGCAGTCCGTCTCGACGATGGCCCCCACAACCACGCCAGCCGCCACCATTCCGCTGGTTTGCGCCCTGGCCGGGAACGGAACCTGGTTGGCCTATGTGCTGGCAACTGGCGCGATCCTGCTTGTCGCCGTATGCATCAGCCGCTTTGCCCAGCACTCAGCTTCGCCAGGATCACTTTACAACTACGCTTCTATGATTCTGCCGGCGTGGCTCGAGGCCACGGTAGCGTGGAGCCTTCTGCTCGCCTATGTGGCTACAGGCTCCAGCGTCATTGGCGGCTTCTATCACTATGCTAACCTGCTGCTTCGCGACGCTACCGGCCATGGCTTCTCGGCGGTTCTGCTCTCGGTGCTCGTCACCGGAGTTTCGATCTGGATTGCGTATCGCGATGTGAAGATTTCTGCGCGCCTCATGCTGTGGATCGAAGCGGCGTCGGTGACCGTCATTGTAGCGGTCGTCGCGTTATTGCTGGCGGGTCACGGATGGCACTGGGACTGGGACCAACTCCACCTTCGCGGCATGACGGGCAGCGGCTTGCGCCTCGGGTTGGTGCTGGCGCTCTTCAGCTTTGTGGGATTCGAAAGCGCGACTACGCTGGGATCGGAAGCGCGTAATCCGCTCAAGTCAATCCCGCGCGCGGTCATTCTGAGTTCTTTGCTGGGTGGCGCGTTCTTCACCGTGTGCGCGTACGCCGAGGTATTGGGATTTCATTCGGTGGGACAGGATCTGGGAGCAAGTCAGGCTCCCGATGTACGTGCTGGCTCGAGTGGGTGGCGTTCCAATCTTCGGATTGCTTATCGACATTGGCGCGCTGGTCAGCCTGTTCGCAGGTACGCTGGCCTGCATTACGGCGGCGGCCCGTGTGCTCTTGCTGATGGCCCACAAGGGGCTCGCCCACGACCTGTTGCGCGCAACCCACGCGCATAACCGAACTCCGAGCCTGGCGGTCGTCATCACAGGGATTGCCGCACTAGTTCCCGTGGCGGTGCTGGCTGGCCGTGGAGCCAGCGGGCTGGACGTCTATGGCTGGATGGGGTCGCTGGCAACCTACGGATTCATCGTTGCCTACGCGCTGGTTTGCGTGGCATTGCCGCGTTACTTGCGCGACCACGGGGTTTTCCGTGCAGGAGCGCAGGTGCTTCCCTGGCTGGCAGCGATTGTGATGGCTTTGGCTCTGATCGGTAATCTCTATCCCGTGCCCGAAGGACCGTATGGAAAACTGCCTTACGTCTATCTCGCATACCTGACTGCGGGATTGATTTGGTTTGTAGTGCGGAGGCGCAAGAGTCCGATTCTCGCCGAGGGCTAAATTGCTGATAGGCAGGGCTTTAAAAAGGGTTCGGAGCACGTTCAGTACGGGCGATGCCAATAAGAATAACTAATCGCCGGTAAAAAAACTTTCACTAGCTCACCATCTTTCGCTCACGACTGCCTTAGCGTACATTTCTTCGCAGTCTTGCAATCGGAGCAGACTGGCTCTGTCCAAGCGCAACTGCTTGCGGGCATATCGATTATGGTGTTGCGCCAGTCGTTGTCAACAGTCCTGAGGAGGGCCAAATTGATGTCCTCGACATCGAAGCGAGTCGGATTTGCTGTTTCCTGCTTGGTGTACCCCCTGTTGATGTCACTGGCATTCACGACTTCTGCGGAGGCACAACGTACGCTCGGCGGCATCACCGGTACCGTCACCGACAAGACCGGCAGCGTGTTGCCGGAAACGACGGTGACCATCGTCGGCGACGAAACCAAACTGACCCGCACTCTGAAAACGAACGCGAACGGCAGCTACGACTTTGTGAATCTACCCATCGGCACCTACACCCTGACTTTCACTCACGATGGTTTCCAGACGCAGAGAGTTCCTTCGATCATGGTCCAGGCCGACCGCACCGCGACCGTAAATGCTGATTTGCCCGTCGGCCAGGTCGGCACGATCGTCGACGTGCAAGCGGATCCATTGATGAACGCGGTCGACACGACGAACGGCTACGTTCTAGAGAAGAATCAGATTGAGGAAATCCCGCTGCCGACGGGCAGTTTTACCGGGCTCGCTATTCTGTCGCCTGGTGTGAATGCGGAGTTGCCGAGCGGAACAGGGGCAAACGCCGGCCTCGGGAACCAGCCCATCTGGGCCAACGGCCAGCGCGACACCAGTAACACATTTCTCCTGAACGGTGTCGACGCCAGCAATCTTTTCAACGGCAAGAGTACAAGCTCGGTAGCGTCCGCCCGCATCGTGAACAACACCGGCGTTGCCGGCGCTTCCAGCACCACGGCGGAAGTCATCCAGAGTACCGCGTCACCTTACCTAGCAATCGGGCAGGCCCTGCCGACTCCGGCTCCGGAAACGGTGCAAGAGTTTCGCGTCAATACGTCGATGTACGATGCGCAGCAAGGCTCGACCAGCGGGGCGCACATCGACATGAGCACCTCCTCGGGGACGAACACTCTCCACGGCAGTGCATATGGGCACCGCGGAACCGACGCACTGAATGCCGCTCCCTATTTTTATAAGCAGGATCCGAATATTCCTGCCAATGAGAAGGTGCCGCAGTTGCATCGGTACACCGCAGGCGGAACTCTCGGCGGAGCGTTGATCAAGGACAAGCTCTTCGGTTTTGCCAGCTACCAGCACATTCATGTCTCGGATTTGGAGATTGGGACTTCGCGTACTGCGGTACCGACAGGCCTTACCGACGACCGCAGCGCCGCGGCGTTGGCTGCCGTCTCTTCAGCTAACTGGAATGGGGTTCCAGTTAACGCCACGGTGGGAACACAGCCCGGGGATATCAACCCAGTGTCGTTTGCCCTCTTGAACTACAAGTTGTCGAATGGCCAGTATCTGATTCCCTCGGCGAATCCTAACTTCACTCCAACGATCAACTTCCCGGAGAATGTTTTCATCACGCAGCCGGCGTACTTTATCTCTGATCAGGCTGTAACCAATCTCGATTACATGCCGACGCCAAAAGATACACTCTCGCTCAAGTATTACTACCAACACGATCCCACGACCGCGCCTTTCGCGTTCTCCTCGGTGCAGGGATTTACTCAGCATCTGGATGCCGGCAGCCAGGTGGCGTCCATCACGAACACACAAACTATCAGGCCGAATTTCAGTGTCTCGGAGGTGTTCGGCTTCATTCGCGAGAAAGTCTATAGCACGATCGGACAGCCGTTTTCTCCCCAATCGATGAATATCAATACGTTTGGCTCTCCAGTGTTTCCCGGTATCACGATTGCGGATGACTTCGGAAACTCGTCCCCAAACAATGCAAACTTCGTTTTCAATGCCGGGCTGAATATCGGATCGACGGGAGCTTCCCAAGGCGCTTTCACCGGCATCTTTCAGAACCGCTGGATGCCGTCAGTGAATGCCATCTGGAACCATGGCAAACACACGATTACGTTCGGAGGAAACTTCTCGTATACGCAACTTAATGCGCGAGACCGCCGAACTAACACCGGCATGGTCAGTTTCGCCGACTTCTCCCAATTCCTCCAGGGACTAGTTACGCCTTACACCTCAGACGGATTCATTACTACTGCCTTCCTGCAAGGCGACGCTAATCGTTACTATCGCTCGAATGAAACCGGATGGTTCCTTCAAGACAAATTTCAGATTCGTCCCAATCTCAGCTTCAGCGCCGGGCTTCGCTTCGACTATCACGGAGGTTTGAAGGAGAAGAATGGGCGCATTTTCAACTTCGATCCCTCGCGCTATAGTTACGATGCGACGAACGACGCCATCACTTCGAACGGTTTCATTGTTGCGGGAAACAATCCTGACTTCCCCACGAAAGGTGTCAGTGATTCCACACTTACGGGACGCCAATGGGGCTTGGCGCCGCGTCTCGGCTTGGCATGGAGCCCGCGGAAGCTCAACGACAAACTCGTCGTTCGTGCGGGCTGGGGTCTGTACTACGATCGCGGCGAACTGTTCAGTTACCTTTCCCCCGGATTTGCCGCGGGGGTCATCGCGGGCGGGCCGTTCGGCGCGAATCAGTCTCCGCCGTGGGTGAATTCGCAGGTTTGCTCTACTACCCTCCAGAATCCCTACCAGGGTTTCATTCCGACCTGCGATCCACAGTCTCCAACAGGTGGATCACTGTCGAACCCGTGGGGAAACACTCTCGGACCGCCCCCAAGCGGCAATCCAGCCAAGTTGGTTCTGCCCAATGCAGCCGCCATCACTGGATTCCCCGCTGCTCAACTTTTCTCGTTCGCCGACTACAACCGCGCCAACAAGCTCCCATACACGATGAATCAGACACTCGACATTCAGTGGCAACCGCGCAACGACCTGGTGATCGAAATTGGCTATGTCGGCAATCTCGGACGCCACGCCGTCGTACCCATACCCTTCAATCAGGCGCAGATTGCCTCGCCTTCCAATCCAATCCGCAGAGGCACGCCCGTTGAGCAGGACTATACGTATGGCTACTCAGTCATCACGAGCACAAGCACCTTCGCCCCCGCGAGTCTGCCCAACGGACAGTCTTACCTGCAAACTTACGAAGGCGGCAATGTGGACCTGCGGGTTCCTTACATCGGCTATTCGTCCGAGTCAGAGTCCTATACGGCGGCCGGCATTTCGGCCTATCATGCGCTTCAAACGCACGTGGAGAAACGATTGAGTCATGGGCTGCAGGTGGGTTTCTCCTACACGTACTCGCATGCCACCGACGAACAAAGCGCGATGGGGCTTTTTTACAACGGGAACAATCCCCTCAATTTGCGCTCCGGTTACGGCCTGTCTGACTTTGACCGCAAGCATGCAATCAACTTCACGTACACCTACCAGTTGCCTAAGTTTCTGTCGGGATCTTCATTTATGAGCAAGGTCACCAATGGGTGGGCGATCTCCGGTCTCACGGTAATCCAGAGTGGTCAACCGTACAGCGTCGTTGATTATTCTGGCGCGGTGGGTAGCATCTTCTACGGGACGTCCGACGGTATTACGAATCCAATCGTGCCGCTCACAAGTTGTTCGCCCCAGCAGGCGCTGACCGGGGCTTCTGGAGCCACCGCTGGATCTCCTGCTCTCAACCCCAGCTGTTTCGGCCTGCCGTTGCTGAGTCCCGGAGCTTTAAACGGGGCCATCCCTTCCAATGATCCTTTTGAGACGAACTTCATCTCTCATGGACAGCGTAATATCTTCCGCCAGTCCTGGCAGAGGCGAGCGGATATCTCTCTTGTGAAAACGACTCAGATAACTGAGCGGTCGTCTCTCAGGTACAGCTTCGACGTCTTCAACTTGACCAACACGGCGAGTTTCGACATCCCGATCGACGACATAAGTCAGAACATCAGCTTTAATGACTTTCCGGTCGCCGGTTCGGCTGCTACGACGACTCCGTGCAACAACAGTTTCTCGGGGTCCCTCTTCGTGTGCCCTACCTTGAGCGGCTTGGGAGTCACGAATAAGACAATCGGCAGCCCGCGGCAAATTCAGATGAGCCTGAGTCTCAATTTCTAGATGCAATTCAATCCGCAGTTTCTCTAGTACGGCGGCCCAACAGGCCGCCTTTTGCCCAGGACGAGTTTCTCGCGGCGGATGTTTCCACGCGAACCCACCCAGGCTTCTCCGGTCCACTCAAGGACGAGCCACTTCGTCGAGCACCTCGCCATCAGGACTGAGAAGCTGGATGCGAAGTTCCATCTGGCCGAGCGCGTGGGTGGAGCAACTCAGGCAGGGATCGTAGCAGCGGATCACGGCCTCCACGCGGTTGAGCATCCCCGGAGTAAGGCGGTTGCCGTGCACGAAGTGTCTGGCCACCTGCAGCACGCTGCGATTCATGGCCAGGTTGTTGTGTCCGGTAGCGATGATGAGATTCACCCAGCGGATCAGACCCTGCTCGTCGATCTTGTAATGATGGAAGAGCGTGCCGCGAGGCGCCTCGCAGGCGCCCACACCTTCGAGAGCGTTGGGCCGGGCTACGGCGCGCACGTGCTTGGAGAGAATCTCCGGATCGTTCAGAATCTGCTCCATGCGTTCGATGCAGTACAGGATCTCGATCAGGCGCGCATGATGGTAGTGGAACGAACTGAGGACAGCAGTTCGCTGCAGTTCGTGAAATTCTGCGAGTTCCTGATCGGCGCGCGGCGTCCCGCAGCGGTCGGCAACGTTCAACCGGGCCAGGGGGCCGACGCGGTAGACGCCGTCGGGGAATCCCTTGGGCTTGTAGTAAGTGGATTTCAGGTAGCTCCAGGGCTCAACCTTTTCCCCGATGTAATCGGAGTAGTCCGTAGGATCGAGATTGTCGGCGACCACGTGCCCGGAGGCGTCGACGATGCGCAACTTCCCGTCGTAGAAGGTGAGGCCGTTGTCCTTTTTCACGATGCCCATGAACATCGTGGGGAAGTTGCCAAAGACGGAAATCTCCTCCCGGAAGCGTTCCGTCGTGCTCTTGAACCATTCCAGAGTACGTTCCGCGATGGCCAGCGCATCGGGAAGGGCCCACAAGATGGCGTCGCGGTTGGCCTCGGTGAGCGGCTCGCTCACGCCGCCGGGAACGATCCATGCCGGGTGAATGCGCTTTCCTCCCAGTCGCTCAATGATCTTCTGGCCGAACTGGCGCAGGCGGATGCCGTCAAGCGCGAGCTCGGGATTCTTTTCCGCAACTCCGAAGATGTTGCTCTTGGTCGGGTCCGCATCCATGCCAAAGAGCAGATCCGGCGAGGAAAGATGAAAGAGGCTGAGGGCGTGTGACTGGGTAACCTGGGCGAGTCCGAAGATGCGGCGCAGCTTGTCGGCCGTCGGCGGAATTCTTACTGCCAGCAGCGAGTCGCACGCTTTGGCGGAAGCGATCAGATGGCTGACCGGGCAGATGCCGCAAATGCGCGCCATCAGCGACGGCATCTCGTAAAACGGGCGCCCCTCACACAGCTTCTCAAAACCGCGAAACTGGGTCACGTGAAAGCGAGCTTCCTCGACCCGGCCGTCTTCGCCCAAGTGAAGCGTGATCTTGGAATGACCTTCGATGCGCGTAACCGGATCGATGACGATGCTGCCCTGCTTCACGACGTCTCCCTTGACTCCAGAACCACGGTTTGCAACCTTCGATTTGAGACCTCAAGATCCGAAACGAGTGATCGAGCTAACGTCCGGCTGCCGCCCTTCCAACAGTTCGGACACGACGTAATAAATCGTGTCGGCCGATGGCGGACAGCCCGGCACGAACACATCGACATTGACGAATTCGTGTACCGGCCGTGAATTGGGCAACAGCGCGGGCACGATCTGGTTCGGAATGCCAGGGTCGAAAGTTACATTTTCGCGATACGCCCGGTCATAAACCGCCTTCGTACCGAAGGGATTCCGCATTCCCGGCACATTGGCCGTGATCGCGCAGTCGCCAAGCGAGACGAGCGTCTTCGTTCGCTCGCGCACGATCTTTATTTTGTGCAGGTCTTCTTCGCTGCTGACGGCGCCTTCGACCAGCGTCACATCAACGTCTTCGGGAAATTCCTTGGCGTCGACCAGCGGGCTGTAGACCAGGTCAGCCATGCCGGCCACGGTGAGCAGCCGTTCGTCCATGTCGAGAAAAGACATGTGACAGCCGGAGCAGCCGTCGAGCCATACGGTGGCGATGCGCTTCTTACTCATTTGACCTGCTCATTCGTCTTACTCATTCGACTCACTCATTCGTTTTCTTTCCTCATCATCGTCAGGTACGGCAGGAATTGCCGGCGCTTGAGCATCTCGGCGACCGAGCGTCCCTTTTCAAACAAGGCGCCCGTCGGACACACGTGCACACACTTGCCGCAACTGGTACAGGTTTCCGAAGTGCCCCACGGTTCGTTCAGATCGGTGATGACTTTGGCGTCGATGCCCCGGCCCATGATGTCCCAGGTGTGCGCGCCTTCAATTTCTTCGCATACGCGCACACAGCGGGTGCAGAGGATGCAGCGGTTGTGATCGATCACGAAGCGGTCGTGCGAGGCGTCCACCTCTTCCTTGGGAAAGCGGTAGGGGAAGTGAACGTGGGTGATGCCGAGGCGCTGGCCCAGCATCTGCATCTCGCAGTGACCATTGGAGACGCAGACCGAGCAGACATGATTGCGCTCGGTGAACAGCAACTCCAGAATCATCCTGCGATAGTTCTGCAACCGCTCGGAATCCGTAGTAACTTCCATGCCCTCTTCCACGGCCGTAACGCAGGCCGGGAGCAGTTTGTTTTGTCCTTTCACTTCGACCAGGCACATGCGGCAGGCACCGACGTCGGAGAGCCCATCCATCTCGCACAGGCGCGGGATGAAGATGCCATTCTGGCGGGCGACGTCGAGGATGGTTTCTTCCTGCCGCCCGCTCAAATCGCGGCCATCGATCTTCAGCGTTTTGACGGTTGCGGCCGGCCTCATGCGGTTTCTCCCACCGGCTGCGCACGACAAACTCCAGCCGGACACTTGTGCTCTTCGATGTGCGCCCGGTACTCGTCGGCGAACGAGCGCAGCGTGCTGACCACCGGATTCGGCGCCGACTGTCCTAATCCGCACAGGCTGGTATGCTTGAGAAGATCGCAAAGTTCCTCGAGCATTTTCATGTCCTGTTGCGTAGCGGTCATGTTGCCGATGGCGGTGAGAATGCGATGCATCTGGTAGGTGCCCACGCGGCAAGGTATGCATTTGCCGCACGACTCGGTCATGCAAAAGTCCATGAAGTACTTGGCCACATCGACCATGCACGAACTTTCGTCCATGACGATCATGCCGCCGGAGCCCATGATCGATCCGGCGCGCGCCAGCGATTCGTAGTCGACCGGCATATCCAGGCACTCCGTGGGCAAGCAACCGCCGGAGGGACCTCCGGTTTGCACTGCCTTGAACTTGCGGTTGTCGGGGATTCCGCCGCCGATCTCATACACCATCTCGCGCAACGAAATGCCCATGGGAACTTCGACCAGGCCGGTATTCTGTACCCGGCCGGCGAGTGCGAAGACTTTGGTCCCCTTGCTCTTTTCGGTTCCGATGGCTGCGTACCACTCGCCACCATTGCGGATGATGGGAGCGATATTGGCGAAGGTCTCTACATTGTTGATGAGAGTGGGCTCGCCGAACAGGCCTTCCATGGCAGGATACGGCGGCCGCGGCCGTGGGGTGCCGCGCTTGCCTTCCACCGAGGCGATCAGCGCGGTTTCTTCTCCGCAGACGAAAGCGCCGGCGCCCAGGCGCACGTCGACACGAAAACTAAAGCGGGTGCCACAGATGTTCGAGCCGAGCAAACCAACTCTCTCGGCCTGTCGAATCGCGTTGCGCAGGCGTTTTATGGCCAGCGGGTATTCGGCCCGTACGTAGATGTAGCCCTCCGACGCGCCTACAGCATATGCGGCGATCAGCATGCCTTCGAGGACGCGGTGGGGATCACTTTCGAGCACGCTGCGATCCATGAACGCGCCGGGATCGCCCTCATCCGCGTTGCAGATAACATATTTCTGAGTGCTCACGGATTTCGCTACTGTGCTCCACTTCAGGCCCGTGGGATAGCCTGCTCCGCCACGGCCGCGCAGGCCGCTCTTCGTGACCTCATCGATAACCTCGCGCGAAGACATCTCGGTGAGAGCCTTGATCAGAGCGCTGTAACCAGAAGCGGCAACGTAATCTTCGAGGCGATCGGGATCGATGACACCGGAGTTCTCCAGCACAATTTTTTTCTGGCGCTGAAAAAATGGGACGTCGGTGGGACAGACCAGTCGCGATACGGGCGCGCCGTCCAGACTGTCGAGGATGGCGGCGCCATCGGCGGCTTCTACCTTCTTATATAGGACCCCCGCGCTGGTCGACACCAGCGGGCCTTCGGAACAAAGCCCCATGCAACCCACGCCCTTGACCTGGCAATGGTCTTTGGTGCCACGACGAGTCACTTCCTGGAAGAGCGCGTCTTTCACCGACTGGCTTTGACAAGACAGACATCCGGCGGCAACGCACACATTTACGCGCCGCGTGAATTGGGTCTGCGCCTCGCGTTCCGTTTCGGCGATTTGGTCGAGTTCCTCAGGCGTCATGATGTGCCCATTTCTTCAGGTGCTCGCGCATGGCAGGAGTCCCGACCTTGCCGGCGACTTCCTGGTCGTAAACCACGGCGGGCGCCAGCCCACAGGAGCCCAGACAACGCGCTGTGAGCAGCGAGACTTTCTTATCGGCGGTGGTTTCTCCAGGGGCGATACCGAGATCGTGCTGGACCGCATCGAGCAACTGCTGCGCGCCCTTGATGTAGCACGCTGTACCCATGCAAATGACGCAAGTGTGCTCGCCCGCAGGCTTCAGAGTGAAGAAATGGTAGAAGGTCGCGACGCCGTAGGCTCGGCTCAGGGGCACGCGCAACGACATGGCGACGTAGCGCAGAGCTTGTGCGTCCAGATAGCCGAACGCCTCTTGGACCGTGTGTAGCGTCTCAATCAAACCGCGCTGTTGCTGGCCCTGCCGCCGTATGGTGGCATCGACCAGCTTCCAACGCTTGTCCTGATTGGGCGGAGTTGGTTTTGCAACGTATGAGGGCATATCTTTCCCTGCTCGAAGATAAATTCAGCATGAATTTATGAAATATGAATCATTTCGCTTGCGAGTAACCAAAATTATAGCGCTGCGGAGAAATTTGTTACTGTGATGCCAATCACGCAGATTTCCAGTGCAGTTTCGTTTTGAGTCTCCGCGTCGGTGGGAGAACAGTCGTGAAGGTTTCCGGGCTATGTGGGACAGCCGCCATCACTGTCTGCCGGGCGAAAGCCCGGCCTGCCGAATCAACATCAATTTGTCGTGTACAGAAGGCCAGCAGAGCTTCGCTCCGCGGACAGCCGAAGGCGGCTGTTACCACATCGATCATGACTCCCGAGTCGTGGGCACCGGGTAGTGGTCCGCGCGATGTCTCGATGCGCTGCTGCGTGTCGCCGCATCGAGCCCCAAGCGGGCGCAGTATTCTCGCCAACGGCCTTCTAAACCGAGTACTGGACATCATCGACATCATCGTCGGCTGAGGTTTGAGTCAGAGAACTACCCGCCGGGACCACGGTGGAGACTTTGCTTCCGCGGCGCATGGCGACAATCCCCGTGCGGACCATCTCCAGCACTCCGTAGGGCCGAAGGACTTCCAGCAGCCCATCAATCTTGTCTTCGTCGCCGGTGATTTCGATGATGAGGGATTCAGGCGCAACATCCACCACGCGTGCGCGGAAAACACTGGCCAACTCCAGCACGTGGGAACGCGCCTCGTGGGTGGCCGCTACTTTGATCATCGCGAGATCACGCACAATGGCCGGCTCGGCCGTAATGTTTTCGACCAGCAACACATTCACGAGTTTGTACAGGTTGGCTTCAATGCGGCGCGCCTGGTCGCGATCCGCCTCCACCGTAATGGTCATGCGGGACAACTCTGGCTTTTCCGTACGCCCCACGGTGAGAGAGTCAATATTGAAGGCGCGGCGGCGAAATAACGACGCCACTCGGGTCAGCACGCCCGGCTTATTTTCGACGTACACCACAAATGTATTCAGCATAGGGATTACTCGTCGGCGGCGGTCTCCACGATCGGGCTGGGCCGCCGGATCATCTCATGCAGAGCCGCTCCGGCCGCGACCATGGGATAGACCGTATCTTCCTGCTCCACCTGAAAATTAATCAGCACCGGCCCATCGTGTTGCCGGGCCGATTGGACCGCGGGCACAACCTGAGAGCGCAGGGTCACGGTTTCATTTCGAATCCCGTAGGCGTCCGCCAGCTTCCCGAAATCCGGGTTCAGCAGCGGCGTTGCCTGGTAATTGCTTTCATAGAAGAACTCTTGCCACTGGCGAACCATTCCAAGATACCCATTATTGATAATCGCTATGTTGACCTTCAGATTCTCTTGCACGATGGTGGCGAGTTCGGCCATGGTCATCTGGAAGCCACCGTCTCCAACCACTACCCAGACCTCGGTATCCGGGCGCGCTACTTTCGCTCCGATCGCTGCGGGCAAGGCAAATCCCATCGTTCCCAGACCGCCGGAGGTGATCAGAGAACGCGGCTCCTCGTGCTTGTAATACTGAGCTTCCCACATCTGGTGCTGGCCCACGTCGGTCACCACCGTCGTGTTGCTTCCGCGCGTCTCCCGCCAAAGGTCATTGATGACATGCGCCGCATAGAGGTGGCCGCTGTCCGGCAAGTTTTGAATATCGCGAACTGCCGAGTCCCCTTTCATTCGATCGATGTAATCCAACCACTCGTGGCGATCGATGGATTCGATTTTCGGCAGCATTTCCCTTAGCACATCGCGCAGATCGCCAACCAGAGCTACATCTACCTTGACATTTTTGTTGATCTCGGCGGGATCGATCTCCACATGAATTTTCTTCGCATTCGGGGCGTAAGTCTTGAGGTTTCCCGTGACTCGGTCATCGAAGCGCATGCCCAACGCAATCAGTAAATCTGCCTCCTGGATGGTGTGGTTAACCCAGGCTTCCCCGTGCATTCCCATCATTCCGAGATTGAGTGGATGCGAAGCGGGTAATACCCCCAAGCCGAGCAATGTGAGTGCAACCGGAATACCAGAGCGTTCCACCAGATCCCGCACCTCGCGCATCGCACCTGAGATGAGCGCACCATGTCCGAGAAGGATCACCGGCCGCTTGGCGTTGTGAATCAGTTCCAGTGCTTCTTCATACTCCTTCGGCGCCGGAGAAAGATCGGGGCGATAGCCGGGCAGTTGCGGCTTTGCGGCATCCCAATCGAACTCGCACTGGGACTGCTGTGCATCCTTGGTAATGTCCACCAACACCGGACCTGGACGGCCCGACCTCGCAACATAGAAAGCTTCGCGAAGGGTGCGTGCCAAATCTCCAGCCCGCGTTACCAGGTAATTGTGCTTCGTGATCGGGAGAGTGATCCCCGTGATATCGGTCTCCTGAAACGCGTCAGAGCCGATCAGTTTGCTGCCCACCTGACCAGTAATGCAAACAATAGGAGAGGAGTCCAGCATTGCGGTCGCAATACCGGTCACCAGGTTGGTCGCCCCGGGGCCGGAGGTCGCCACGGCGACTCCGACCTGGCCGCTGGCACGAGCGTACCCGTCCGCCATGTGCGCCGCGCCCTGTTCGTGGCGCACCAGTACATGATGAATTCGAGTGTGCTTCAGGGCATCATAGGCAGGCAGGATCGCTCCCCCGGGATATCCGAAGACGGTGGTTACGCCCTCGCGCTCCAGGCATTGCCAAAGAATTTCGGCACCGGTCTTCATCATCAGATCCAAGCTCCTTCTGCTTCTGCTCTTTTCAATTTACTGGAATCATACTCCCCAAAGATAATCTTCCTGTTGCTCGCTTACATGCGTGCTCATCCCTCTTGCGGCTGCAGCGCCGAACGCGCTTTCGTAGGTTTTGGAGGAGATCGCCATCGGGGCCGGACCAACAACGTCAGCAGACGAGTCCGCCTCGCGAATCCTGCTAATGATCTCCAGGATGCAACTATCTTCTACAGTTTTGATGTTGTCCGCTGCTACCACGAATTGACGGTATACAAGGTCGAGTTCTCGGCGATTCAGCTGGAAGCCCAGCTCCTCGCAGCGCTGACCGAGCGCATGGCGCCCAGAGTGCTTGCCCAGAACGAAGCTGGTGCCCGGCACTCCCACTGATTGCGGCGTCATAATCTCATAGGTCAGCGGATTCTTGATCATTCCATCCTGATGGATACCCGCTTCGTGCGCGAAGGCGTTACGGCCAACGATCGCCTTGTTGGGCTGCACCGGAACCCCAGTGATTTCACTCAATAACTGGCTCGCGGGGAAAAGGTGCTCAGAGACTACGGTCGTGTGATACGGGTATCGGTCAGGGCGGACGCGCATGGTCATGACCACCTCCTCCAACGAGGCGTTGCCTGCGCGTTCGCCGATGCCGTTGATGGTACATTCCACTTGGCGCGCTCCCGCGCTGACGGCGGCCATGGAGTTGGCCACCGCAAGACCCAAATCGTCATGGCAGTGCGTCGAAATCGTGACTCGGTCAATGCCCCGCACGCGACGCCGCACGGTCTGAATCAATTCGGTGATTTCAATAGGAACGGAGTACCCAACCGTATCGGGAACGTTGATGGTAGTGGCGCCGGCCTCGACCGCCGCCTCCAAGACCTCGCAAAGAAAAACCCGGTCGGAGCGAGTGGCGTCTTCGGCTGAGAATTCCACATCCTGGCAGTAGGACTTAGCCAGACGCACCGCATCACGTACCTGCTCGAGGCATTCGCGCCGCGAAATCCTGAGCTTGTGTTGCAGGTGAATGTCTGAGGTAGCCAGAAAGGTGTGGATACGAGGGCGGGCTGCTCCGGCAAGCGCCTGCCAGGCTCGGTCGATGTCGAGGCGGCAGCAGCGAGCCAGGGCTGCGATTGCTGGCCGCCGAATGTCGAATGCGACAGCCTGCACTGCCCGGAAATCACCGTCGGAAGCGATGGGAAATCCGGCCTCAATCACATCGGCACCCAGGCGGTCCAACTGATGCGCCAGGCGCAGTTTCTCTGCCCAGGTCATACTGCACCCAGGGGACTGCTCGCCATCGCGCAGCGTGGTGTCGAAAACCATTACGTGCTCACGGGCTGACATGTCGCTTCTCTTCTTCCTGGCCTGAAAAGGCCTGCCTGTCAAGTCACGTCGTGCAAATCAAAAGGGCCATCGTCCTGTGGATGATGGCCCTTTCAGAATCTCTGTACCGTTACTTATGCCTGTATCATCCGACGCTTCCTAGGGGTGCAAGCACCAGGCCAAGAATGGCCACGCTAAGGGCGAGGAGACGCAGTCGCACCTCCAAGTTAACTCGCATAGCGTTGGGCGCCAAAGGTTGCATTCGGAAGATACGTCCCTGACTTGTTGCACTCTAGCCTACCAAACGGAGCCGGTCAACCGGCCTCTCCAAGAGGTTTAACGCAAAGTTCTGCTGCGTGCCATCGCTTTTTTGGATAGTGCCCAGGGTGGCGTTTCTATCTTCTCGAGTGAGGCAGCCAATTGAAGTGGCACAAGCAGGGGAACATACAGAAATACGAGGGAGATTCTTATGGAGGCGCGGGTCGGAATCGAACAACAGTGCTGCATTGATAACATGTAAGTTATTGAATCTGCAATACCAAGAACCCTAAACAATTCAGACTTCCGCAAGTTTTGTGCTAGTTTGTGCTTGTTTTAGGGAGGCGTGGGTCGAAAACCGACCGTGTTTTTCCCCCCGCCCCAAAAAGGTCGCAGCACGCGCTGTGCTGCGTCACAAGTCCATGGCAGTGACGTTGGCAAAGTACGACAAGGCCAACGTGGTTGCCGGGGAAACAGGTTTGAAGATGTTGGAAGCTGCCAAGGGTTCCCCAAGCAATTAACAACGAGCGTGATGGGTGCTCTAACACCGACCACGCTCTAACCGATGTACACCGCGCAGAAGGACGCGGCAACGGTGCGATAACGATGTTGAACTGAAGGCACGAATGGACCGCGCGAAGATGTTGCAGGAAGAGTTGCGAAGTCTATACCAACCTTTAACCAAAGCGGCGACAGGTGCGTGAGGCCCCGAGCTATCGGCCCGCAGATCGGCTCTGCCGTGTGAAGGCATTCAGATGTTTGGATGAGAGGTTAGCGCTCAGCAAATGGGTCGGGTTGAAACCAAGAAACACCCCCAGAGGGACTGTGGCTGACAAAATCTGGAGGGGGAGGCAAATAACCACTTTGAATATTCGAAGTTTCAGTCATCCAACTTGGATTGTATTCAACGTGCTGACCCGCCCCGGACCATCGACACGAGAGAAGTCCATTTTCTGTTTGCCACAATGATCTCATCGGGGAGACCTCCAATCTCATGCAGTTTTGAGTACGCTAAGGCCACTCATATATAATCGTGACAATGAGGCGCACTTCGTATGACATCCGAAGAGCAAGAACACATGGCCAAACTTGTGAAGCAGATTGAGGTGGAACAAGACCAGCACAAGTTCATTCAACTCGTTGAAGAACTCACTGATCTGCTCGATGGCAAGAAGCGTCGGTTGGAAAACAAAACACCATCAGCACCGAATGCCAAACTCCAACACGAGCCGGGGTAGTATGGCCCGCAGATGGCCGCAGCCGTGGGCAGCCGGTGCGCCGCGCGATGTACCTGTAGGCCATTGCGCAGGCGAGCCGGTTGGAGCAAGATGCCGACTTGGGTAAGAACTCCCTCGGCGACGGGTGCTAAGGGGCGAGGGCTACCTGTCGCCGTGTTTTCCCTTTGAGCCGGTGCGCGGGAAATGTACTTCTAGGCCATTGCACGGGCGAGCCAGTTGAGGATAGGATTCGCACCATCCTCAAGCCTAACGGTGCTAACAACGGCGATGGGGTGGTATGAGAAGACCTGTCGCCGTTTCCCATCTGATCTGCAAAGCCTTCGTTGCCCACTTCAGAGCCATTGTGCAAACCAGCCGGTTGAGGCAGTCTGAGCATGGCCGCGCGGTCAGGCGGCGAATGGTGCTTGCTCTGGGGAGAGGGCACATCGCCGCTTCGCTCCCCGCTCTAAAAGGCACTAAGCGGACACCCGCCCAAAGACAGCCTTTATTTTCAATCACGGTGAATGCGTAGTTGCGCTAACCGCATTCGCGGGCCTTCCGCGGCGTCCCGCTGCTGGACGAGGTTAAGGCTATGAAACTGTGGCTTTCCGAGCGGCCTACAGACGCGGGAGACGCGCTATTCCCCTCGAATAAGGGCGGCTGCATGAGTTCCACGCAGTTCTATCGCATCTTTCGGGCAATTGCCGAGGAATCGGGCTTGCCCGCCCGGAAGGGCATCCGCACGTCCTGAAGCACACAACCTGCACGATGCTAGTCCGGTCCGACATGAACGTCGCAAAGGTTCAGGCGTTCGTCGGCCATGCCGCGATCACGAGCACGATGCGGTATGTCACGATAAGCGACGCCGAAGCCAGCGCCGAAGCTGCCCAGCGGCTTATGCGGATTAGTTAGCCCGTACCGAACCGTACCGCTCGCCCGTAAGCCCATCATTGCCCGCCAATCAAATCTGACTTCGGGCTCCAAGGAAATCAACGCTCCCAAGACTTAGAGGGAGAAATCTTACGGATGCGTCTGGGGAGGGCGCTTTGCGAGGGCTCAGCGCTCCGGGTAGAAGACGCGGTTGAAAATCCTGCTAAGTACCTAACGGGTCCTGCTGATTCTGGTTTAAAGGGTACGTACCTACTCACAGTACCTTTAATCTCCCAGCTTGCCAAGCGCGTGGCAGAAATATAAATAGGGACCCCTATTCCCAGACAGGGGCGGGGGTTCTGTTAGTCAGCAGGAGCCCCAAAAGCATGCTTTTCCTGAGGCCATGCCCGGCCTTCGATAGTCAGTAACATCCCTATTCGTCTGGATACACCCCCGTTTTAGAAGTTCCCTAACATCCCTATTCCAAGAAACGAGGCACTACTATGCACGCATTTGATCTACGAGCTAAGAAGTCGGGCAAGTTAATGGCTATGAGTCCGACCGAGAAACGGCGAGGAAACAAGGTTATCTGGGACTGCGTTTGCGCCTGCGGGCGTCACCGTCTGGTTCCTTCCACAAAGTTCGTCCGGCAACTGATTACGGGCTGCCTCGACTGCGATCCTCTCGGGCGGCCAAGGACGCGGCTCGGTCTATCTGCTACTGGTGAGTATGCGGCTTGGCAGACTGCCCGCCACGGCTGGCCTGACTTTCAGGAGTTCTTGCGGGCGTTGGGACTCCGGCCAGAGGGCTACGAGATCGGGCGGCTTGATCCTAAGAAGCCTCATGGCTACCGGAAATACCGCTTGGGTTCTTGTCCATCCCCACGTCGGAAAGCGTTACGGGCAGCTAGAAGTCTTGTCCGTCATCCGTACAGCCGATGACAAGCTCCGGTATCGGTGTAAGTGTGATTGCGGGCGGGCGGTTGACCGAAGCACAAGGAACAATGGGTTCACGTCTGGGTCTCATTGCGGGGATAACGTCCATCGGCTAATTCACGGGCATTGCCGGGGTCCGAAAGATAGTCCCATATTCGTTTCATGGTCACGGATGCTTACCCGTTGCTACAACCCGAAGTCAGACAGATATAAGAATTACGGAGCCAAAGGCGTCCGGGTCACTCGCCGCTGGCACAAGTTCGAGAACTTCCTAGCTGATATGGGACCAAGGCCCGAAGGCAAGACGCTAGGCCGATTCCTTGACCGTGGGAACTACTCCAGCCGGATTTGTGCATGGATGAATCGGGCAGAAAAGGGTTTGAACATGCGGAACAATCACGCCCTATTGAAATGGCAACAGTTGCGGGCGACCATCCGTAAACCGCCCGTCACTGTGGAGCTGGATCGCGATTCAGCAATTGCCTGATTAACGGGCGACCTGTACGGAAAACAGACCCCTGGCCTTCCCTAATGGTTCGTTCCTAGTTCGTTCCTGTCCGGGGACCCCTATCTTGGTCCCCATATCCCAAAGTCTAGGTAACCCCTGACGTTCCTATCCACGAAACGAGGCACTGGTCAAAGCGTTATGAGAGACCGGTCCTGAAGCCAATGCAGTGCACGGGCGTGGCGGGCATCCGCTTTTTTGCCATTCGCTCTCTGAGAACTGCGCGAGGGCGGCGAAGTCAAGAACCCGCACTGCCTCCCGACGAGTACTGACGATTCCTAGTGATTGCCACCGGGTGAGTAGGCGGCTCACGGTGAACAGCGTCGTACCCGTCAGTTGAGCTAGTTCCGAACGGGAGAGGCCTATCTCTGCATTTCCACTGGTGTTCGCCAAGTGGTTCGAGAGACGGATCAATTCGCTGCTGAGGCGGGAGCCGACCTTGTCAGTGGAGACCTCGCGAAAGCGCTGTTCCAACTCCTGCAGTCGTTCTTCAAGAGCGCGAACGGTATTGCGTTCAAATGCCGGGAAGCGATCTAGAAGCTTATCGAAAGTTGCCGCCTGCCAAACGAGAGCGGTAGAAGGCCGAATAGCTTGCGCCGTTGAACAATGGCTGGAGTTTGCAAACGGCCCGCAAAAGCCAATAACTATGTCGCCAACGCTACTCAGTCGGAGAATGACTTCAGCGCCCGCGTAACCCAGCTGCGTGATCTTGACGCAACCGGAGAGCAAGAGCACGACCTGCCGAACTGGGTCACCTTCGAAGAAAATGGTCTCACGTCGTGAGAAGCGTTTTTCGCGAGCGGTAGAAACGATAGTGCGGCAGTCGGTCGGGGAGATTTCCGAGAACAACCTCAATCTCTGAACGAATACGCACTTTTCATATGGCGAAGTGGCAGTCTCCATACGTACGACCTCCTGGCGCGGGGAGCGTACTTAAAATCCTGCCAGCGATGATTGGCACATCGCAAAGAATCGGCAATCAGGTAAACCCTGTAGGACTGGCTCGTTCGGAAACCGGCTATAGAACCGCTGCGCTGTGAAGGGGTTGTCGAAATATCCATTCTGAGCGACGCACAGTGCAGGAGGGATTATGACTGCCACCGTGGGAGGGCAAAACCCTCTATGCGCTCTTGGCCCCAAGCACAGGCTGTCAAGCGCCCAACCAACCACGCCGTGCAAATTGTCCGGATTTCGTAACAGTTTAAAAGTAGTAAACGGAGTTCGAAACATTTGGGAGACTCTTCGCAAGAAGAGGAGAAGAGATGCACACGGATGGCTTCCGATAGAGAACCGCATGAGCCTGGGTGCATGGTTGCGCACAATGTAATAAGCAAACTAGCGGCGATTGTTGGCCGTTGTGATCTGCTCAACGAGATGAGCCAGAGAGCCGAGTCCAGAAAACATTTGGCCGCCATTCGCGAAATAGCAGAATCGACCATTAAGGAACTAACCGAGCATCAGCAAATGGTAGAAGCGGAGAAGCGAAAAGCTGGATAATTGTCGCACGCATCCAAAGGGTCAAGCGGGCGGTCGATGGCAGGTGTACGCTCGTTGAGTTCCATTGGAACGGGGATGCAGTTTCGTTCAGCTCACCGTACCTCCGTCACTGGGCTACGACAGACTGCCATGGCATAGTCTGCTCAATAGTCTGTGACCTCTAATGAACTCCCCTCAGCGGCAAGAACGTCGCGACGCTCGCTATCCTCTTAAACTTCCCGTCTCAGTCAAGCTGGACCGCGAGGAAATGCGCGTTCAGTCCGAGAATATCAGCGTTGGCGGGATTCTCCTGTCGAGCGCTTTTCCAATTCCAGTGGGCTCCACTGTCGATTTGGCGATTGGAGCCTCGCATCGGACTCTCTTGAGCGCTCGGGGCAAGGTCGTTCGCGTCGAGGCGAAGATTGCGGGGAATTTCTCTGTGGCCATCGCGTTCGAGTGCCTGTCCGTGGCCTGAGTACCCTATCAGCACAGGATTCTGAGAGCCTTTCGGCCTTTGGTTCCATCGGGGCCATTACGGGCGACCTGTGCGGAAACCGTATACGGGCTATTTGTCAGCTTTTCCAGAAGTGTGGATGAACGCCTCAAATTGCACTTCCGCCAGAAATCCCTCCAGATTGAAGAGGAACCCGTTGTGAACTACGCCGACCTGCGGCCAATTCAAATCCATCCGGGCAGCGACCTTGAACGCATTCTCGGTTGGTTCCCCGAGGCTCCAAGCGGCTTGCAGCTTCATCTCGAAAGAGCCCAACATGCCTAAACGGTAACCGACAGCCCTAATATCTACGCCCGGAGGAAGAAGTTCCTTCCAGACACTTGCGCCGACAGCGACCCCGCCTTCTCCATACTGCGCCTTCAGCTTCTGGCACTCGGTCCACATCACCTTAATGTCCGCCGCATCCACGACAGGGACACTTTCTCCGGGCTTGCCGAGTAGCTCGCTCAGATCATCGATTTCGCTCATTTTACCTTTGGCCTTTCTTGCATCATTGTTTTTTTGCCTGCCGTCCGCCAGCTTTCTAAAAACACCAGCTTCAAACGGAGTGGACTCGTGGGTTGCTCGCTGTTTATTGCAAAAGTCTTGGTTAACCAACTGCATCAAAAACTCTAATTCCCCTAGTTCAAGATCAACTGTCATTTCGTCACCTCGGAATAGCCGTTTCTTCACGGGTGAGCCCGCGACAACAAACTTTGAGCCGGGGACCGGCGCGAAAGCTACTGTGTCCTTTCGGCAGGGCTGCGTAATCGGCAAATTTTGTTTCCCGGCACGAGTAATTCATCCTGACTCTACGCGGAGTCGGAGAGGGGAACGGTCCGTTCCAAGGTTTCGTGGTAGTTCCACGGCATCCATTCCGCGGGCTTAGTTATCACTTCCTGAGCATGGCGCTGCAACTCGGTCAGGTAGTCGAAGGAGTTGACGTCGCACAACTGACAAGTGTGAATCAAGCTCATGAAGAGATCACCGACATCTGCCCCATTCAGCGTCCGATAGAACAAGGAATTCTTCCGGTGAAGAACAGCCCGCTTCAGTGCTCTTTCGACGACATTGTTGTCTAACGGCGCTCCGGCTTGGCGGAGAAACAGCGTCAAAGGCCGCCAGTGTCGCAGTAAGTACGTGATCGCCTTGCCCAGTCCCGAGTTCGGCTCCGTCTTACGCTCGGCAAACTGCGCTTCCAGCCACCCATGGAGTTTGTCCATCACCGGGAGGCTATGCTCTTGATGAAACTGCAGGCGCTGTTCCGGCTTCAGACCACGCTCCCGCGTTTCGGCATCGTGACCATACACCTCGCCGAGCATCTCCAGTACATAGCGACATTGATCGGGAAAGTTCGCTGCTACTTCCACGATCTGTCGCCTTCCGTGGGCGAGGCAATTTGCCAGCAGAATCTCCACCCCCGCAGCCAACTTCGGAACATTGCGCGAGAGCGCGTCACACATCTGAATGGGCGGGCCCAAGTGCCGGGCACGCTGCTTCAACACGTCGGCAAGGTTCTCGCCGGCATGCTGGCGTCCGGTGAAGTACAGCGCAATCTTCCAGCCCTGGCCGGTGGAAACGATGCCGCTGGTGAACACGCCCGTACGGTCGTCCGACGGTTCACGCGCGAGCCGTAACACTCGCATGCTAGTGTCGTCGTTGTGTACCACCTCACCCTGTGCCGCCTGCCGGATCAACTCGTCACGCGCCGGTTTAAGTAGCTCGGCCGCCTCTTCCACCACTTCCCATTGGGTCGCCGCCGGTAACGGAATCCCCAGCTGACCTTGGAGTTGTTCCAACCGGTAGAACGGGGTTCCGCTGCCATACTTGAGTTGCGCGATCATCGCTGCCGCGGTCTCGTCGTATTTTTCCGGACCTACTCCTTCCGGTTCTTGTGCGGTAAACACCTGTCCGCAGGCACCGCAACGCAGACGTTCGAGCGAGTAGACAGTGGCCGCCAGCGGCACCTGCCCCACTATCCGCACCAGTACTTTCGGATCTTTCTGCCCGTATACGTTGCCCTTCTCGCACTCCGGGCAGCGATCCCCGTGCTTCAACTTCGCATGCGCAATCGCAATCTTCCGCGAACTGACAAACGCTCCCGCACCATTGCGTCCATGTCCCGGCACTGGAGAAGCGTCGGTCTCCGACTCAGTACCGGCGCCAGTTTCCGCGCCTTCCGGTTTTCCCAGCACAGCGCTGGTCTTCTCCGTGTTGCGCGGCCGCACCAGCATCGCCGCCAGCGCATGCAATGCCTCCTTGAGCTTCTCGTAATCGTCCTCGCTCAACGGTGCTTGCCGTGCTCCGTCCAGCACCCGGTCCAGTTCGTCCAGATTTACATCTACCCTTCGGCTGACGGTTTTCATCCTCACCCCATGAGCAGTTCGCGAAACTGCTTCGTCAACGGATATCCCAGAACCTGTTTGATCGATCGGTTCGGCACGTAGCTATTCGATTGTTTACCACGTCCCGTCGTCTTGCCCAGCACCACCCAGTTGGCCGCACGGTAACAGGTTCCGCGGAATCGTTCCGGATCGACAAACGTTTCCAGAAAGTAGATCGGATGCCCGTAGATCCGCTGCCAGTCCGCCGAGATCCGCGACGCCATGCGGCCCAGGATATGCGATGCCAGGTGTTCCACCTTTACCCAGGGCAAGATTAAAAATCGAGTGTTGTAGGCGAGGAAGCGGACATTACGACGACGTGCTTCGGCGCTCCAGCCAATGTAGCGGTCGCGACTGCCCAGATGACGCGGGGCCGAGGACCATGCCAGACAGGCCACCGGCCGCCCTTGCCCCAACACCAAGTACTTTAAGTTTTCTCCCACCGGCTGTTCGTAGCCGAGGTAATGATGTTCCTCCAGCAAACTGTTCCACAATGGCTCTTTCTCGGTGCGACGAACCAGTTCGAACTCCAGTGGTTGGAGGTGGCGCAGACCGCCTTCGATGGGTGTGGTATCAATCCCTACCGGCTCCGGCCTGACTCGATGAGCCAGCGGGTTATGCCGCACGTAACTCACCGGCGGCAACTCGATCTGGCCGGCACGGTCCAGCATGAGCAACAGACCGCGGCACACCATGTCGCGCAACGCTCCATCCTATGAAAGGGGATGTCAAGTAAAAAAGCTTCTCCCCGCCCCTCTGGGAGATGCGGGCGTGGTGACTTACATCCAGCCCCACCTCACTCCTCACCTCATTCTTAGAGGGGTTATTGGTTTGGTCGCTTTGGCTCGTCGCATTTCCCCGCGGCGATGCCAACCCCAGTTGCTTGTCCCAACTCGACGGTTTCATGAAGTCAGTGGCGCACGACGCCGTTCGGTTCCGAAGCTATGCAAGCTAAGCGTTGGCTTAAGTGCCAACCATGATCCTATGTGAGGCTCGAGGCCTATAGCTTTTTTCGGTTATCCGAGGGGGCATAGGATTGACCCGGAGACTCGGTGCTGGACTACAGCACACAGAGTGCCTGAATGAGCGTTTGGATACTCTCCCTCGAACCGGAGCATCGCAAGAACCGATTGGCCACCACCGAGGCATGAAAACCTTGGGCGATTACCTGGGTTCTATTCGATGCTCAAGCTGCTTGCGTCTTCAGTTGTTTTGCGTCGAAACGTTCCTCCTTTTTCCAAAGTGTCAAAGTAATGGCCGCGATCTTGCGCGCCAGGGTCAGACGAGCCATCTCCGGCTCCATGCCCTTGGCCAGCAAAGCCGCGTAGAAATCGTAGAACGGTCCCCTGCCACAGCTGGCCCGGGTGGCTGCGCTCTTGAAGATTTCTTTCATCTCATGGTTGTGATTTCGATTCAGACCACGAATCTGCTGGGGTTTCTTGGAGAGTTGCAATTGCCCACGCACAAAGCGGTATTGCGCACTGTCGTGCGTCTCAATGCCCAGCCCACTGTAAGTCCAGAGTTGCCGCTTGCTGCGGAAGCGGTGCGGGGTTTGCATCAGCGCGATCAATCTCGCCGCTCGAATCGGACCGACGCAGGGTATCTGGCGCAGCAGTTTCGCGGCCTTATGTTTCCGGCTCTCGGCCAACAACTCCGGTCGCACCTCTCGCCGCAAGGCCTGCAATCCATCCAGCTGTTGATAGAGCAGCTCCGCGCGGCGGCGCACCCCGGCCTGCGGAATCTTGCTTAACCATTCCTCTCGAGCGCGCGCAGCATACACCTGGGTGCCGGCACAAGGAATGCCCCAACCGCGATCCTATGAAAGGGGATGTCAAGTAAAAAAGCTTCTCCCCGCCCCTCTGGGAGATGCGGGCGTGGTGACTTACATCCAGCCCCACCTCACTCCTCACCTCATTCTTAGAGGGGTTATTGGTTTGGTCGCTTTGGCTCGTCGCATTTCCCCGCGGCGATGCCAACCCCAGTTGCTTGTCCCAACTCGACGGTTTCATGAAGTCAGTGGCGCACGACGCCGTTCGGTTCCGAAGCTATGCAAGCTAAGCGTTGGCTTAAGTGCCAACCATGATCCTATGTGAGGCTCGAGGCCTATAGCTTTTTTCGGTTATCCGAGGGGGCATAGGATTGACCCGGAGACTCGGTGCTGGACTACAGCACACAGAGTGCCTGAATGAGCGTTTGGATACTCTCCCTCGAACCGGAGCATCGCAAGAACCGATTGGCCACCACCGAGGCATGAAAACCTTGGGCGATTACCTGGGTTCTATTCGATGCTCAAGCTGCTTGCGTCTTCAGTTGTTTTGCGTCGAAACGTTCCTCCTTTTTCCAAAGTGTCAAAGTAATGGCCGCGATCTTGCGCGCCAGGGTCAGACGAGCCATCTCCGGCTCCATGCCCTTGGCCAGCAAAGCCGCGTAGAAATCGTAGAACGGTCCCCTGCCACAGCTGGCCCGGGTGGCTGCGCTCTTGAAGATTTCTTTCATCTCATGGTTGTGATTTCGATTCAGACCACGAATCTGCTGGGGTTTCTTGGAGAGTTGCAATTGCCCACGCACAAAGCGGTATTGCGCACTGTCGTGCGTCTCAATGCCCAGCCCACTGTAAGTCCAGAGTTGCCGCTTGCTGCGGAAGCGGTGCGGGGTTTGCATCAGCGCGATCAATCTCGCCGCTCGAATCGGACCGACGCAGGGTATCTGGCGCAGCAGTTTCGCGGCCTTATGTTTCCGGCTCTCGGCCAACAACTCCGGTCGCACCTCTCGCCGCAAGGCCTGCAATCCATCCAGCTGTTGATAGAGCAGCTCCGCGCGGCGGCGCACCCCGGCCTGCGGAATCTTGCTTAACCATTCCTCTCGAGCGCGCGCAGCATACACCTGGGTGCCGGCACAAGGAATGCCCCAACCGCGATACAGTGCCTTCAGTCGATTCATCACACGCGTCAAATCTTTGCTGATCGTCTGATAACTACGCCCCAACTCGCGTAACGTCCGTAGTCCGTTTTCCCCGTGGTAGACCGGTCGCAGCATCCCCGTGCGTAACAAATCGGCCAGCTTCTGCGCATCCACCTTGTCGCTCTTGCTGCCCTCCTTTAACAAGGCGTTGCGCCGCGGATTGCACACCACAATGTGCTGCACATGCGGCTGCAGCAGGTCATACAGCCAGGCGGCCCAGGTGCCTTCTTCCCAGGTCACATGCAGCTCGCCCCGTAGACCGTGGAGAAACTGCAGAATGCTGCTGGCTTTGGTTTCGATGACCGACTCCATCACCAGTTTCCCGCCCTCATTCTGGACGGCGATCACAATGGCTTCCTTGTGCACGTCCATTCCGATATATTTGACGTCGTAACTCATTTGAGTTGCCTCCTTGGGGGAAAGATCATTCGTCTCGACGCTTGTCTTTCCCTCAAGGTAAAATGCCATTCTCCAGCTAATTTGACTAGGCTCTCCAGTAGTCCTTTCCCACCGGGCACACTACTACTGCAGTTACTCTTTAGCGCCGCCGTAGCGGAGCGAAGCCCTGCACAGCGCAGCGCTGCGGAGGCGGCGCCTCACCCGGCTTCGACCTGCTGAAGCGGGGCGCTCTTTCATAATGTATTGGCCTGGCGCCATTGCCAGGCTTCACAGAGCTTGGTCGATAGGGTGCGGCGGCTTTCCTGCGGGTGCTGCTCGATCAGTGCGCGTATATTGATTTCGATACTCTAAATTGGCCCCCCCACGATCATCTAAATTGGCCCCCTGAGGATAAAACCATATAGCGTGGATCTCTTTCCGGGCATACGAGCCGGTGAGGAGACCCGATTGGACAGGAGAGCCAAAGTGGAACTATTCGAACAGATTCGGCGGGAGTACGACCACGGGGTGGGGACGATCAAAGGAGTGGCCAGGAAGCTTGGGATCCACCGGCGCATGGTGCGGGAAGCGTTGGGAGATGCGGTTCCACGGGAGCGAAAGATCAATACGCGGGGTAAGCCAAGGATAGAACCGGTGCAGGCCTTCATCGAAGCCATTCTGCAGGGCGACGAGAACGCGCCACGAAAGCAACGACATACAGCGCACCGGATCTGGTCGCGGATTGGGAAGGAACTTCCGGAAGTCGAAGTGGCCGAGAGCTCGATTCGTCGTTATGTTCGCGAGCGGAAGATTGAACTGAAACTGATGAAGCACGAGACATTCATTCCGCAGTCCTACGTTTGGGGACAAGAAGCGCAGGTGGACTGGTACGAAGCTGCCGCCGATATCGAGGGAGAAAGACAGAAGGCTTATGTGTTCTGCATGCGCAGCATGGCCAGTGGAGGGGCCTTCCATTGCAGCTTTCCGCACGCCAGTCAGCAAGCCTTTCTGGAGGGGCACGAGCGAGCCTTTGCCTATTTCGGGGGAGTATTCGGACTTTGTCGGTATGACAATCTCAAGAGTGCAGTAAAGAAGATACTGCGCGGACACCAGCGAGAAGAGACGACAAGATTCATCGCATTCCGATCGCATTGGGGCTTCCAGTCGGAGTTCTGCACGCCCGGAGAAGGCCACGAGAAGGGCGGAGTAGAAGGAGAAGGAGGATATTTTCGCCGGAATCACATGGTGCCGGTACCCGAGGTTGCCAACTGGGAGGCCTTGGACGAGTTGTTGCTGGCAGGCTCTCGGCAGGATGAGCAGCGTTGGATTGGCGATCGGAGCCAGACCGTAGGCGCAGGGATGACGCTGGAGAGAGAACATCTGCGGGCCCTGGCGGAGGAAGGCTTTGATCTGGCCGGGGTTCATTTTCCGAAGGTAAACGCAAGTAGCTGCGTGAGAGTGCTGACGAACTTTTATTCCACACCACTTCCGGTGGGAGTGGAGGTGCAGGCCAAGGTGTATTCCTCATGCGTGGAGATTTGGCATCAGGGACAGTGTGTGGCGAAGCACGAGCGTTGTTTCCAGCGCCAGCAGAAGATCCTGAACTTGGAGCACTACCTAGACGCGCTGCTGAAGAAGCCCGGGGCTTTGGCGGGTTCGACACCGTTAGAACAGTGGAGGACACAAGGACGCTGGCCGTCGAGCTTTGATCGTTTTTGGGAGATGCTGAAGCAACGTCGAGGAAAACAAGGTGGAACCCGAGCCATGATCGAGGCGCTGCTGCTAGGCCGTCAGTATGGCTACGCAGCGCTGAAGGAAGCGCTGGAGAAGGCTCTGAATCTGAGTTGTTTTGACGTCGAGGCCTTGCGTCTGCTGTTGACCGCGGAGCGAAGCGGGAAGCGCGAGCCGAGCGAAACGGTCGAGATCGGGGCCTTGCGATCTTACGATCGACCGCAACCCACCACCAAAAACTATGACCAGTTGCTGGAGAACTATCCGGCGAGTGGGGTGATTCAATGAGCGCGGCCACGGTTGCCGTACAGCAAGCCACGATCCGGCAGTATGCCAAACGACTCCAACTGGCCACGATTGCAGGACAGTTTGTAGCCATGGCGGAACAAGCCCTCAAAGAAAAACAGAGTCATCTCAACTATCTGGAAGTGATGCTAGGCATGGAGGTGGAAGAGCGAGAACGCAATACGGTGGCGCGACGCATCAAGGATGCGCACTTTCCCAAAGTGAAGACGCTGGAAGAGTTCGCGTTCGGTGATGCCCCGCACATCCCGGCCGCTGTGGTGCGGAACCTGGCTGAAGGTGGATATATGCAGCGCAGTGAGCCGATCATTTTTCTTGGGGAAGCCGGAACCGGCAAAACCCACTTGGCGACGGGACTGGCGGTGGAGGCTTGCCGGCAGCGGAAGCGGGTGCGTTTCACCACCGCGGCCGAGATGGTGAACGAACTGACGGAAGCCAAGAATAACAGTGAACTCAATCGGGTTACGCGGCGGTGGACACGATACGAACTGATCGTCATCGATGAGATGGCGTATGTGGCGATGCCGGAGACCGCCGCTGAGATGTTGTTTCAGATCATTGCCGGAAGAGCGGAAAGAGCGGCCGTGATCGTCACCACGAATCTGCCCTTCTCGGAGTGGACCACGATGTTCCCCAACGCGCGCCTCTGCAAAGCGATGCTCGACCGGCTGACCGATCAAGCCCACATCATCGAGACCGGCACGGAATCCTATCGGTTCCGTAGAACCCTGGAGAAGAAGAAAGGCGGCAAGAACTGACTTACGACACAGTGGTATCGCGCAACCCCAGGTTCGATCCGGAAAAAACAAAAACGCGGCGGCCGCCGGGCTGTGGAAAAAGCCGGTCCGTGGAAAGCGAGGAAAACCAAAGGCAGGTTTTCCTCTCTTCCCACCGCCCTTGGAATCCCGCACAACCCGCGGGATTCCACTTTTCCCACAGCCCCGACTGCTGCTGCTACTAATAACTACTAATGATGTGGGGAGCCAAATTAGATGATCAAAGTGGGCCAAGTTAGGTTGACGGAATCATATATAAAGGATGTCTTCCTGGCTAACCTTCCGGCCCCGATATCTGAGCTCGATCATCATCGACCCGCAGTATGAACTGGTTTTTCTTGGAACGCAAGGGGGACGCCGTTTTTTTTATCGTGAGAGTTGATTACTTCAGCACGTTCACTCGCCGCCACATCGGCGCCGCGCGTACGCGCGACACATCGCCCGCTGCCATCAGCAACTGCACTTCATAGGCTTCCAGTGCCTTGGCTGGCTCCGACGCTTGCGGCCACCATCCGAATCTCCCGCGCGAAAGACGCTTTTGCGCCAGCCAGTATCCTTGGCCGTCATAGCTGAGGAGTCGGATCGCCGTCCCGCTGCGGCTCCGAAACACAAACACACAGCCGGAAAAAGGATCCTCTGCTAGTTTCTCCTGGCACAGTTGCGCTAAAGAGTCGATCCCTTTTCTGCCATCGACCGGCTCGATGGCGACCAGCACGCGCATCTGCGCGGTGATCTGAATCATCTCTCTGCTTCCCGCCAAGCCCGCAGCAGGCTCATCCAATCGGGCGATGTGGCAGCTTTCCACTGAATGCGCACCTTGCTTCCGTGCAACGACTCGAACTCGATCAAGCACTCTCCCAGCATCGCTGATGGTGGCGCCATCAGTTCGACGAATGTTGGCTTGCGTGTTTTTCGTCGGCGATGGGAAACTCCGCCGAGCCGTTTCTTCAATCCCGCGTAATCCAGCCGCAGATGATGCGCGACGGAATACACACCGTGTTCTCGGGCAAGTTCCACGGCGGCTTGCCACACCGAATCCGGCAGCTTCTTCCCCCGTGGCCGGGTGCTACGAATCTCATTCAGTTGGAGTTGTAACTGCGCGATTGGCTCAGGAATGACTGCTGCGCTCATGCGGTTCGTCCTCGGCCGCTCCTCGGCGGCTTAACGAACCTAACAGGGCGAGTTAGCGGTCGTCACGCATGCTTGCCGAAAACACACAAGCTACTTGAATGCACGGAAGTACATGACCAAAGTAATCAGACCCTCCTCAAAGGAGATGAAGTATGTGGCAGGGGCTAGTAAAGTTGCCCGCATAAGCCTAGGCTTGGTTGATCAATTACACATTCCCCGCTGTGCCCCTCCGGACTATGCGTCTCTTGTGCAACTGATTAACGATTCGCTGGAGACCCTATGTCACCCCTTCTTAGAGCAACCCCCAACTGTTGGATTTGCGGCAGGCCCGCTGAGCTTGAAAGTTGCAAGATCGATGAGCACGGGCAGCCTATGCATGAGGATTGCTACATCGCGAAGCTAGCACTAGACAGGGAGACACGTTCTAATTCCGGCCATATGGGACGCGTTCGGCATTCTTGGCGAGAAGCCTTTTTGTCGGTCTTGGATGAATCAGACCCCGACAAACTGCCCGGTCGCATTGAAAACGCCATTACCGCGCTCGAAAGACGGTATGCCGAATGGGGGTGCGATCCCGGAACACCCGCTGAACTGAATACAATCCAAAAAGCACTTTCCGCTCTTGGACGCCTGATGAATGAGGAGCGCGTGACGTGTTGGGATGCCCCTCCTCTTAGAGAAGCGCGAGAGATTTCAGACGCAACGCGCCACAACCTGGCGAACGAACTCAAGCACGTCCAGCACTTGTTCGTTGTTCTGCGAACCTAACCCCTGTCCGGAAAACGGATTAGCCCTTAGCTTTCTTCGCGGCTTTGACCTTTGCCCATCTCGCTTTTTGAGCTTGCCGTATTCTCTCCCGTCCTGCGGCAGAGATTCCGCGAGTACCCTTCGGGCGTCCGGCCTTCTTAGGCCCGCTGCCGTCAAATGCTGCCACGGCGTCTAGAAGAACATCCAATTGCTGTATCCGCTTTGTGAGTTGCTCTCGTTCCTGCTTGAGTTTGCCGATGTCCAATGTCCGCATAGTGGGCGGAATTCTAACACGGTCTTTGTCAATTGACAGACATCAATATATCGGTCGCGATCTGGAGATTATGCAACGCCACTGAAAATCGACTCGACTGTTAGTCCCCACTCCTCAAGTAGCCACTCGGGAACGTAGCACCGATTCTTGTTGTCTTTGCACCAGCGCCTTAGAGGTCCTGAAGTGACGTACTGCGCCTTAGTGAGTCCCAGTCGATTCACCTGCGTCTCGAACTCTGTCACAAGGGTCGGAAGGGACAGCAGAGGCTTACACCAGTTCGGATTGCCACGTCTACGTTTCGCACTTGGCAGAACGATGGGTCTGGCCATAGCCCCAGATCATACTCCTCAAATCAGGATCGGGATTTTCGTGGGGGTTTCTTTCCTGACGTGTCAGCCTTGACCCGCAGAACCTTCCCGTTCTCAATCAGGATTTGTTTCTTGCATGATGGGCAAGCCCGCTCAGAGGATGTAATCAACCGTTGCATTGACGTGAAAACAATTTCCGCCGAGCAATGCGGACAAGTGAAGGGGTGGTCGTAGAATTCCAGTCTGACAGGGCGCACGGTCGGACAGTATAAATCAGGACAGCTCGAAATAAGCACGGGCGAAATAAAGGCGAACGGTCTATAATGCGCCGATGCACAAGAACAAGATCAACCGGGCGAAAGTTCTCGCCGCATTGAATACCGTTTGTCCGTCGTGCGGACACTCGATTTCCCCGGCTGAAGTTGTGCGGGTTGATATGCAGCGGATGGTTTGCCCGAAGTGCGGATTACTGTTCGACGCCAAGTCCGAGCCTGTACGGAAAGCGGATTAGCGTCTCGCACAGAGAAAGGAGATGGACAAACCAGGTAGTGTCCTAACAGGGCGTTGATCGCATTTTCTCGAAAGCAAAAATGCTCCGGGCAGGGCCGGAGCAAATGTGGGAATGCAAACGTCATGCAGCGGTAACATCGTAATCTGGTCCAAGTCGGGAGGCAAGCATCCGTCAGTCTTTATGCTTCATGACGACACTCCCAATCCAGAGCGCTGCAATCACCACCGCGATAACAAATAGAGCCATCATATGGAACGGCAGTCCTAAGAGTGCGTTGGCGGTAATTCGGGAATGTTCCAGGTCCAATCTTGTTCGCGTCTTCGAGAGCCATCATTTACTGCCTTTTCCATGTTTCCGTGACGAGCGAGTCTAAGCGATCCTGCCGCGCTGTTACCCACGGGCTGTAATGTTTCTCAGTTGTCTTGACGCTGGTATGGCCTAACAGTTTGGAGACCTCTTCCATCGGGACTCCCTTCCCGAGCAGGCCGACAGCGAACGTATCCCGCAGGCAGTGCGGGGTAAACTCCGTGGCTTTACCAAAGGCCGCCCGAAACAAAGCCCGCAGGTCGTGCTGCCAGTGGGTGACGGCGGAAACGGGCTTTCCGTTGCCCGTCCAAAAGAAGTATCGGGGATTGCCATTCAACACAGCCACGGCTTCGCGGGCAACATCTTCGGGGATTGGAACAGAGACATGGGTTCCGGTTTTCGTCCGACTCGTGACAACCCGATTTAATTTCTTTTTAGCGTCGTGCTGCAACTCACTTCGTTCGAGCGTTACGGCGTCCGTGATCGCCAGCCCGGAGTAGCGCATGAGGCGGACCAACGCCCTGACCTTCCGGGCTTTCGCGGAATCCGGAAAAGACACAGGAATTTTGGCCAGCAGGGTCTCGAATTCCTTGTCCGTTAATGGCAGAGTCGGCGGCTCGTCAACTTTGATCGCAGACAGTCGGGGAACATGGGGCAGCCAACGGGAGTCATTGCAGAACCTCAGGAAGCCCTTGAGTCTTTGCTGAACGCTTGAGCGCGTTTGTGTGCTCGGATAATCAGAGGCCCAAGTAGCCCGAAACTCTTCCAGCACGGGCAGCGTCATTGCCTCGGGGAAGAACCGTGATCGGGCGGCAAAGAATCGCTCCAAACGGTCAAGCTCGCGGCGGTACTTCTTGCGAACCCCGTCAGAGACCCCTTCGGTCTGCTTTCGGGTCAGGAAGATTTCTACAGCCTGTTGAATAGTTGTGCGGTCAGCGGACTCAATAACCGGATCATCAGTCTGCCCGAACTGGCGGAGCAGCTTTGTACGTTGCTTTTCGGCCTCAGCCCACGAGCGGGTTTTGGCCGAGAGGCGCTTTTGTCGCCCCCGGTATGACCATCGCAAGTGTTTTCTACAGCGGCACGCCCTAGAGGTTTCGTCACCCGCTTCCGAGCAGCCCGGCGAGTGCCGGACGAAGATTGTGACCTCGGGCACTGTGCTAAATAAGTCAGCCATTTAGCACAAAACCTAGCACAGAAAATCACGAAATGGAAGAAACTTCAGTAATTACGAGGGGATTCTGATGGAGGCGCGGGTCGGAATCGAACCGACGCATAAAGGTTTTGCAGACCTCTCCCTTACCACTTGGGTACCGCGCCCCTGTTCAATACGTTAGCGTTCCGGCCGGAAAAAGTCCATCTGGGGGATACGAGCCGGTGGGCAACAGAAATCTGGAGCGGGAGACGGGATTTGAACCCGCGACTTCGACCTTGGCAAGGTCGCACTCTACCACTGAGTTACTCCCGCTCGTCTGGATCATTGTAAAGGGCTTGCTCTATTCACGCAAACTTTCGTCTAAAATCGCAGGGTATTTCCCGAATGGATACAACAGCTTACGTCGTTCGTCGCTTTGCACGAGGAAAGGAATCCGCCTTTCGATTCTGGCACCACTTCCCTAACGACTTTCGCTCGATTCCGGGCTCACAAATCCTCGCAGTTTGAACCGCTGTACTTTCCCGGTAGCTGTCTTTGGCAACTCCGGAAGAAACTCAACCCAGTGCGGGCGCTTGAAGACAGGGAGGCGACCCAGCACAAAATCCTGCAGTTCGCGGGCAAGTTGCGGAGTGCCGCCGGTGCCATTTCGCAATACCACGCAGGCGGCAGGCTTCGGAAGCTGGTCGGCATCCTGGCGGAACACGACCGCCACTTCCAGCACCGCCGGATGATCCGTCAGAACTCGTTCGATTTCGATGGGGCTGACCCAGACCCCGCTGACTTTCATCATGTCGTCCGATCGTCCGGCATACCAAAAATATCCGTCCTCGTCCTGGTGATACTTGTCGCCGGTGCGCAGCCAGTGGCCGGCCAGAGTGTCTTTCGTTTTTTCATGCTCGTTCCAGTACTGAGCACAGGTCGAATCGGCTTTGACCAGGAGATTTCCGATCTGTCCCCGTGTAACGGGCTGGTCGTAATCGTCGACGATCTTGGCCTCAAAGCCGGGAATAATTTTGCCGCTGGAGCCGGGCCGCACCTCGCCTGGAGCATTGGAGATCATCATATGCAATGCTTCAGTGGAACCGATTGCGTCAAGGATCTCCACGCCGAATCGTTCTTTGAACCGATGAAAAACGGCGGCGGGCAGAGCTTCGCCGGCCGACACAGCGTGGCGGATGAAAGAAAGATCAAAATCTCGCTGCGACGGCGCCGGATGGGCGAGCAACTTAACGTAGTTGGATGGTACCGAGAAGAACAGCGTCGGGCGGTGCCGCTCAATCACCTCAAAAATCGCCTGCGGACGCGGTGGACCGGGCAGCAGGATGCTCGTTGCGCCTACAGACAGAGGGAAATAAAGCCCGTTCCCCAAGCCATAAGCGAAGAAGAGTTTGGCCACGCTAAAGAAGCGGTCGCTTTCGCTGATCTTGAGGATTGCTTTCGCATAACGTTCGGCACTCACCAGCATGTCATGCTGCAGGTGAACACAAGCTTTCGGCGGACCGGTGCTGCCGGAAGAATAGAGCCAGAAAGCTGCATCGTCCTTGCGGGTCGGCGCTGCCTGCAGGTCCGTCGCACTGTTTTGGGTTAAATCGTCGAAAGAGATCGTTCCTGCCGGAGTGCCGCCGCCAACAGCAACGATCGTTTCCAAATAACGCAATTCACTTCGGGGAATCGCCTCGATGAGGGGAAGCAAAGAGTCGCTGACAACGGCTACGCGCGCCCTCGAGTTGTTGAGCAAGTATTTGTAGTCGGAGGGCAGGAGCAGAGTATTGACGGGAACCGGCACCGCGCCGATTTTGATCGCCCCAAAAAAGCTGACGGCGAACTCCGGCGTGTCCAGCAGTAGGAGCAAGACACGCTCTTCCATCCGCACTCCCAAACTTTTCAATCCATTGCCGAGTCGGTTTACAAGAGCGAAGAGCTGGCCATAGGTGATTTGGAGGTCGCCGCATTCGATCGCTGTCTTACTGTCGCGGCCCTCGTGCACGTGCCGATCGACAAAGTGTGCCGCGGCATTAAATTCATCGGAAAGCAAGATGGGAGGCGCCCAAGTCATCGCGAATTCACCACGCTTGGATCGGCGCCCGGCGTGCCCTACGCCAGTTCCAGCTCGATCTTCTTCGCTGGCCGGTCCAGCTTTACGATGCGAAAACTGCGTACTTGCCCGGCGCGCGCCGGTTCGGCCTTGGGAGGGCCGCCGGAGCCAGTCTTCCAGCGCGCCTGCAGCATCGAACTGAGGGACGACAGGTCCGCTTTGGACGACGTCGCTGCCTCGCCCTGTGGTGCGGCCGCCGCTCCTACTCTGCAGGTCGCGTGAATGCCGTCGCCCAGCTCCACTCGTGCCCGGTCGCCCGCATCATCCATCAGCCGGCCCGTGACCACGTCGCCTTCTTTGTGCTCGGCGATGTACTCGTCCAAGCCCGTCGGCACCAACTGCTTCATGCCCAGCTTCATCTGCCTCTTCTCCAGATCGATCGCCAGCACTTGCGCCGCGACGATCTGTCCAACCCGCAGCAAATCCGCCGGATGGTTAGGCCTTTTCTCCCCGCTTATGTCGCTGATGTGAATCATTCCCTCGATTCCTTCGGCAACCTGCACGAACGCACCGAACTTCTGCAGATTGGTGACCGGCCCTTCGATCGCCGATCCGACGGCAAAGCGTTGTGAAATATCGGCCCAGGGATCACCTAGAGCCTGTTTGAGCCCGAGCGACATCCGCCGCTCCGCGGCATTCACTCCCAGAATCACTACCTCGACCGTCTCGCCCTGCTTCACCACGTCGCTGGGCTTTCGGACTTTACCCTTGGACCACGACATCTCCGAAATGTGAATCAGTCCCTCGATGCCGGGTTCCAATTCCACGAACGCGCCGAATTCGGCCAGGCGTGTGACCGTGCCCCGCACTCGGTCTCCAGCGTTATACTTCCGCGAGACCGCGTCCCAGGGATGGGGCTGCAATTGCTTCATGCCGACCGAAATGCGCCGCTTGTCTGCGTCGGTTCCCAGCTTGAGAACCTTTACTTCGATCTGCTGGCCCACCGAAAGCACGTCGGAGGGTTTGTTGACACGCCCCCACGCGATTTCTCCCACATGGAGCAGGGCGTCGACTCCACCCAAGTCCACGAACGCGCCGTAGTCGGTGAGGCTGCGCACCGTGCCGCTCACGGTCTCGCCCTCTTTTATCTGTGAGTACAGGCGATCCTTCGCGGACCGTTCTTCCTCTTCCGCGACCGCACGACGATCGACCACCACATCTTCGTCCGCGACATCGATCTTAATGATGCGGCAGCGAATCTCCTGGCCCATCAGGTTCTCCATCTCGGCCGCGTCGCGCACGCCGCTGCGCGAGGCCGGCATGAACGCGCGCACTCCGACGTCGACGCTGAATCCACCTTTCACCACGGCGGTCACCGTGCCCAAGACGGACGCTTTGTCGGCGAAGGCTTTTTCCAGCGCCGTCCAGTCCATGGGCCGCTCGACCTTGAAGCGCGAAAGCTCGTAATAGCCATCCGGATCGCGCCCTTTTACGGTGACCGACACTTTGTCACCCGGCTTCAGAGTTTCGCCCTGCAGCGCCGTGAGGGGCAGAATTCCTTCGGATTTGTATCCGATATCGAAGAACACCGCCTCGGCCGTCACTGCAATCACCGTGGCCTGGATCTGTTTACTGCCCTCGGCCTTGCGCACGTGGCTCTTCTGATACTGAGAGAGAATGTCGCCGAACGACTCAGTGGTTTCGGGGGCAGGTTGGTTTTCAGGAGTCTCTGGGTTGGACATGGAAGATTGCAGCCCTCATCGGCAGATAAGATCATCTAGGATAACATCGCGAGTAGCGTAATCGTCTCGGCGGCTATCCACCAGGTAGTGGCTCAACCTGGAAGCGGAGTAGCCATCTCTAACAGGCGTCATCCTGAGCGCGCTGTTCTTCAGGCGGAGCGAAGGATCTCCCGCAGGCCCACAGCAAAGTGAGCCATTAGCGTCCGCCGGGCTCTACCTGATGCAGCGCCCACTGCGGATCGTCCTCCGGCTTCACAATCTGCCCGTCGCGCATGTGGATGATGCGGTCGCCATATTTCGCCGCCTCCGGATTGTGTGTGATCATCAAAACCGTCTGGCCCAGTTCCTGGTTCGACCGCCGCAGCATGCTCAGTACGACATCAGAATTCTTGGAATCGAGATTCCCCGTCGGTTCGTCGGCCAGAACCACGGCGGGCTTATTGATAAGCGCTCGCGCCAATGCGACGCGCTGTTGCTCACCTCCGGAAAGTTCCGCCGGACGATGCCCCATGCGCTTGGTCAGTCCCAATAGGTCGGTGATGCGGTTAAAATGCGCCGGATCGCGACCCCCGTTGCCAGAAATTTCCTGCGCCATCAGGATGTTGGACCGGGCATCGAGCGTTGGAAGCAGGTTGAACTTCTGAAAGACGAATCCGATCTTATGCTTCCTCATGCGCGTGCGCTCGGCATCCGAGAGCTTGGCCAGATCGTCGCCGTCCAGCAGAACGCTGCCGCCGTCGGCGCGGGTGAGTCCGCCCAGTAGATAGAAGAGCGTCGATTTTCCGCTCCCCGAGGGCCCCACTACGCTGACGAACTCACCCTTTTGCACGCTGAAAGAGATGCCGCGCAGCGCTTCGACCTCGATCTTACCCACGTGGTAGGTCTTGCGCAGATCTCTGGCTTCGATGAATGTTCCGCCCATGCCTGACAAGAATCTTACATGAACGAAGGAAAGAAATGAGCGATCTGGGCGTCGGGAAGGGGTCTCAGGCGACGCCGACCTGGCGTGCCATGGCGGCCGGCCGCTGCTGCATGCGCTTAGGCCCGCGCTTTCGCACCAGCAACTGGCGTACGCGTTCGAGCAGATCGACCGGAGCGTACATTCCCTTGGTCAGGAAAACATCGGCTTGCGAATCGTGATCGTAGATGCGGAACTTGCTCGAAATAAGGATGGCGGGCGTGTGCGGCGACATCTCTTTGATCCTAGCGATCAACTGCGGGCCATCGAGCCCGGGCATAGCCATGTCGGCGATCACCAGGTCGATATCTCCTTTGGCGAAGCGCGCTAGCGCCTCTTCTCCGCGGGAGAAGCTGGCGACGCGGTACCCGCGAGTCTCCAGCATTATCTTGCGATGGGAAAGAGACTGTTCGTTATCGTCTACACACAGAATCGTGCGTTTTGGTTTCATCAGCCTTCCGCAATCTGCCGGGAGCGATCACGCCTGGGGATCACAAGCCTGCAGAGGCTTTCACTCGAAATAAATATTTAGGAGCGAGTTGCATCCTATCGGGAAGCGACACCGCTGTAAAGTGCCACCGATGCTAATGGGACTTTCTAGCCATTGCATTTTTTGGCATGCGTGAGTAGCGCGGTGTTTTCTGCGTTTTGTAGAGTTAATTCAATTGAAAAGTTCAGCACGCATGATCTCGTTGAAATCGCTGTTGGCGTGAAACGTTAACTACACCGTTATCGCCGGTTGCCGCGCGAGCGCAGATCGGGGCGGCGAAGTCAAAACTCTTGTACAAGGAACGGCACTCTCCACACTTCAAGTCTTCACGACCGTTGCGCCAAGCCACTCGTCAAACTCAAGGAGAGCTTTCTCACACTGCATTCGATGCCGCTCTTTCCGATCCCGAATTTTCTTCTCAAGCGGAGGCAATAAATCGAAGGTGATATTGGCCGGCTGGAAGTTTCGCGCGTCCGCGTGAGTGATGTAATGGGTCAAGGACCCGAAGGCTGAGGCCCGCGGCGGCGGTACGGGACCGCTTCCCGCCACCAGCGCCGAAGCGTTGACGCCCGCCATCAGCCCGGTTGCAATCGACTCGACGTAGCCCTCGACGCCGCAGATCTGCCCCGCGAAGAACACGCGCGGATGGGCCTTCATCTGCAGCGTGTCCCTCAACAGCGCCGGGGCGTTGATGTAGGTATTGCGGTGAATCTGCCCATAGCGCAGGAAACGTGCATTCTCCAACCCGGGAATCAGCCGCAAGACCTGGGCCTGCTCGCCGAATTTCAAATGATTCTGAAATCCGACCAGATTGTAAGAATCGGCTCGCAGATTTTCCTGGCGCAGTTGCACCACGGCATAAGGCATTTTCCCCGTCCGCGGATCCTTCAACCCTACCGGCTTCATGGGTCCGAAGCGCAGTGTGTCGCGCCCACGCCGCGCAATCTCCTCAATCGGCAGGCAGCTCTCGAAATAATTCAGTTTCTCCCAGTCGCGTTCTTCGACCGACTGCGCCGCCACTAGTGCATCGTAGAACTGGTCATATTCCTCGCGGCTCATCGGACAGTTGATGTAATCGGCAGAGCCCTTGTCATACCGTGCCGCCATGTACACCCGCGACATATCGATCGAGTCGGCCTCCACGATCGGACTGATCGAGTCGTAAAAGTAGAGGTGGTTGTTATGTGGCGCGGGCGCCCCCGCCCGCGAAATGTCTGGAGCGGCAGAAACCTCGCTCAGCCGCGCAATCTCGGAAGCCAGCCCATCAGAAGTCAGTGGTCCTGTAGCGATGATGGTCACCGAGCCAGCCTCGTCGACCACCGTCACTTCCTCACGTCGGATCACAATCCGCGGCTCTCGCGAGATGACCTCGGTCACCCGTGCCGCAAATGTGACCCGATCCACCGCCAGCGCGTGTCCGGCTGGAACCGCACACTCCCGGGCAATCTCCATCAGCAACGAACCCGCCCGTCGCATTTCTTCTTTCAGCAGCCAAGGAGCCGTGTTCTCGCTGTCGGACTTCAGCGAGTTCGAGCACACCAGTTCAGCAAACTCTCCAGTTTGATGCGCGGGCGTTTGCCGCACCGGGCGCATCTCGTACAACTCCACCTCAACGCCGAGCCGGGCACACTGCCACGCCGCTTCCGACCCCGCCAACCCGGCTCCAATGATTTTGACAACGGCCATTTGCTTATTTCGACGTCCCGCGAGTTCTTCGCGGCTCGTGAATTCTCTCCTGTCGTACAAGCATTTCCACAAATTCCCGAATCTTCCGCGCGCGTGTCTCTGCCTTCTTGACCGTTTGGATACGAAACAACACCGCATAACGGTTCGCTCGGTCGAGGGTCGCAAAGAACTCCCGCGCCTGGGGATTTGCGTCCAACTCCGCTTGAAGGTCGTTAGGCACCGTCGCACCCTTGGGGGAATCATAGGCGCCAGCCCACCTGCCATCTTTCTTGGCCGCCTCAACTGCCGCCAGACCTGCGGCTTTCATTTTCCCGCTCGCGATCAAGGCCGTTGCCTTCTCCCGGTTGATCTTGGACCAGATGCTTTTCGCCGTCCGCGGAAGGAATCGCTGCAGCCATGCGCGTTTGCTTTCACCACGCTTCTGCCCATCGATCCATCCATAGCATATGGCGACCTCAAGCGCCTCGGCGTAGGTGACCGATTGCAGGCCCGAGCCCTTCTTTGCTAACCGCAGCCAGAGCCCCGCAGAATCGCGGTGATTCTCCGCCAGCCACGTTGCCCACTCTTTATGAGTTGCAAACAGACGAATCGGATCAGCGGAGTTGGCCACCTTTTTCATTGAGCACTTATCCTAATGGCTCTGGTCACCGCGCTGCTTTCTCCGCCAGCCGCATCAGGGCTTCACCGGTCAGCAGCACCGGCCGCCACTGATCGCGG
>CAVYHM010000009.1:0-128729 GCA_963768265.1 uncultured Acidobacteriaceae bacterium | reverse complement strand
CCCCAGCTACGCTAACCGTAATGACGCGATGGCGGATCGCCCAGCGAACGGCGTCTCGGTACGTTCAGTCAGAACGACATCACCGGGTTATGCCATTCCTTCGCACCCTTGGCAAAGGCGAAGCTGGCGAGTACGGGAGCGATCAAAATCGAAAAGATCAAGGCTCCCAGAAGGGCGAAAGCGACGGTCCATGCCATGGGCTGAAATAGGCGACCCTCGACGCGCTGTAGAGTAAAGATAGGCAGGTAGGCTGTAATGATAATGCCGATGGCGTAGAAGACAGGGCGCTGTACTTCGTGTGCGGCATCGCCGATGCGTTCAATCGGAGTCTCGGTGTCGTGCTTGAAGGTCATGTGGCGGACGATGTTTTCGATCATTACCACTGCACCGTCAACGACCATTCCAAAATCCAGAGCGCCAAGAGAAAGTAGATTGGCAGGAACCTGCTTCAGATCCAGACAGATCGAGGCAAACAGCAACGAGAATGGAATCGTAGCGGCGACGATTATGGCTCCACGGACGTTGCCCAGGAAAAGAAACAGAATGACAGAGACAAGGATCATTCCTTCGCCTAGGTTGTGCAGCACAGTCTGACTGGTGAAGTGAACGAGATCGCTGCGATCGATGAAGGGGATGATTTTCACTCCTGGGGGAAGGATGTGGTCGTTCATCTCCTGGATTTGTTCGTGAAGGGATCTAAGGGCAGGATCGGCCGCAGCGCCTTTGCGCAACAGAACGATGCCGGAGACCACATCATCGTTGTCGACGATCTTGCCGTTGTCGCGGTGAACTGCGCGGGCGAACTGGCCAAGCCGGATCCTGGGCCCCTGTGAAACAACAGCAATATCCTTCACGCGAAGAGGTGTGCCGCCCTTGGTGAAAATGACGGTCTGTTCGATATCGTGAACGCGGTCTACAAGGCCGACCTCGCGGACATTGATTTGCTGCAAGCCTTCCTGTATGAAGCTTCCACCCGCATTGGTGTTGTTGTTGGTGAGTTGCTGCTCAATCTGGGTGAGACTCAGACCGTAGGCGACGAGTCTGTTGGGATCAACGCGAACTTGGTATTCGCGTGTAGGCCCGCCAAAACTCGCGACATCGACAATGTCGGGAACCGACTTGAGATGTTTCTCGACGACCCAATCTTCAATGGACTTCAACTCCATCGGGTCATATTTCGGATTTGTGCTGTGCAAAGTGAAGAAAAAGATCTGGCCGACCGGGCTCCAGTCGGTACCCATCTGCGGCGAGACGCCAGCCGGAAGAGTTACCAGATTCAAACGTTCGAGGACGCGCTCGCGGTTCCAAGCATTCTCGGTGCCATCCTCGAAGATGAGTTTTAGGTCGGAGAGACCGAATAGTGAAAATGACCTGAGATGAACGACTCCGGGGATGCCGTTCATCGTGGTTTCGAGCGGGATCGTGACCTGTTGCTCGATTTGCTCTGCCGAAATTCCGGGCCATTGTGTAATGATCTCGACGTAGTTGTCTGCGACGTCCGGGTAAGCCTCTATCGGCAGATTGTGGAACGAAATGACCCCCCAGACAAACAACACAAATGCCAGCCCGAGGACCAGCAGGCGGTTAGCAAGGGCGAAATCAACGACGCGCCGAATCACCTATTGCTCCACCGTGTTCTGCAGATCCAGGGCATTGGACACGACCTGGTCGCCGGGCTTGATCCCGGACATGATTTCTTGCAGGTTGTTGGGCAGCATGTTTCCCGTGACTACTTCCGCGCGCTTGAAACGACCATCCCCGAGCGGCGTGTAAACCCACTCTCGGTCATGCAGGTGCAGGACCGCGCTGGCTGGAAGGAGCGAGTGCATCTCAGGTTGTTTCCCGTAGAACGTAGCGCTGGCAAACATGCCGATCCGGAGCATTCCAGGATTCTTAACCTCTAGTCGAACCTTGGCCGTGCGGATGTTGGGGTCGAGCACAGGCAAGATGTTATCGACGCGTCCTTTGAGGAGCTGATTGGGATATGCGTTGAGATGGATGTTTGCGTATTCGCCAACGTGGACCGCATCGAGGTCGTTTTCGTAGACGTCGCAGACGATCCAGACGTACGAAAGGTCTGCGATCGTGAATGGAGTCGGGCCTGATAGACCCTGAACGCCAGACGAATTTGTAACCTGCTGATCGGTGATGACACCGGAGATCGGTGCAACGATGTCAACGACCCCGGAGGGATGCTGCTTATCGATCCCGAGAAGGTGCAACTGTTCGGTCGCAGCGTTAAGATCGGCTTTGATATCGACCTCTGCTGCTTCGGCCTGCTCAAGAGCGCTTTTGGCGATGGCACCTTTTTCGTAAAGAATCTGAGCCCGCTCCAGCTGGGTACGTGCTAGACGTTCATCGTTTTCCGCCTTCAAATAGGTCTGGTAGGCGCCGGAAACATCATTGCTTTGAACGCGCAGCAAGAGTTGGCCCTTTTTCACTGGGTCGCCGAGCCTTGCCTTGATCTCAACGACACGTCCTGACGCGAGAGACACAACCGGAACAGCACGCACGATGTCGGGCTGAACTACTCCAGTCACGTTGAGCGCGGGAGGTGCCTTGTGCTCGACGGCGATTGTCAGGGGGAATCGTTCAGGATGGTCGACCTTGAAGTTGTCAGCATCGAGGTCGGGCTCGACAACAGCTTTGGGCGGCTCTTCAGCGCGCGGGTCTGCCTTGCTGCTACTGCAAGCGACGGTTAGGAGGCTTGCAAATAAGCATAGAACCGCAGGAATAATCCTCCCTGAAGAAAGAGTGTTCATTGAATGACCTCACGACCGACCGATAGGTTCATCTGTGCAGCTGCAGTCAGAAACGAACCAACAAGATTCACGTAACTCAGTTGCACCGTTCGGTACTCGCTTTCTGCGTTCAGGAAATCCAGCAGCGATGCAGCGCCATGCTGGTAGGAAGAGAAAATCGTGTCGCGCACACGCAAGGCCTCTTCGAGGTATTGGCGCTTGTAGGGTTTCAGTAGATTGATGTCACTGATCAGAACGGCGAAGGCCGAATCCACGTCGCTGTAGACCTGCGTCTCAACGCCTCGGCCCAGCTTTTCGCTTCGCTTGATGTCAATTTTCGTGCGCAGCTTCTCTCCCTGATTCTTGTCGAAGATGCGGAGCGGGATGCTGACGCTTGCTCCGAGAGTGTTCAGGGCGTCAGGGTTGTTGAACGAACCGTTGTGCGTAAACCACAGGCTGACTGTGGGGTCAGTTGAGCCGTCGGCTTCGGCTAACTTGTAATTCGTCTCCGCCTGCTGGATCGAAAGGACTGCCGCTCGCAGGTCCGGACGGGCATCGAGAGCATTCTTCCTGTATTCGTCGAGGGGCAGAAGGTCTTCTCGAAAATCGAATGGCCCCTCCACGTCAAAGGAGTCTACTGGGCTGCGATCGTCGAGCAGAGCCAGCAGGGTGATTTTTGTCGTGCGCAAATTTACCAAGGCTGTTTGCAGATCGGATTCGTATTGCAACCGCTGCAGTTGAAGCCGGTCGAAATCGATCTTCGCGATATCTCCCGCCTGAAACCGGTCCTGGCTGATTCTCAGAATCTTGTCGTAGTAGTCGAGGTTGTCCTGTGCCAGGCGCAACACCGCTTTCGCCTGGAGGATGCCCACAAAGGCGCTACGCAGATTGAAGAGCAGATTGCGTTCGGAATCCGATTGCTGTGCGACGCCGATCGCAGTGCCTTCCTTGGCAACTTCAAAGCGCAGCCCGCGTTTATTGCGTCGCTCGAAAAGATAGGTGACTCCGGGTGACACGAACGTTCCGGCGAACGGTTGCCAGGCGTTCTTGCTGGGAGCGATCTGGGTACCGTCCGCTGAGAGAGAGAAATCGGGATTGGGGCGGAGGTGGGCAGTGATCTCTTGGGTTCTGAGTTCGTCGATGTTCAGCCTCGCAGCCAGGAGCGTTGGGTTTGTGGTTTCGAACTTGTCTCGAATCTCCTGCCACGCATAACTGTGCTGCTGCCCCTGCGCTCCCACTGCAAGAAACCCCGAAATGAGTAACCAGCAGAAGAGACGAGAGATCCATTGCCCGCGAAGGCACAGGCAATTCCGAGCGCGGTTTTCCACAGGGGATGTTGGATCAGAAAGGGACATTCTTCCAGTTTCGCAATCTTTAGGGTTCGAGATCAGGTCGATTTCTTTGCACTTCGCAATCGCCCGGCGACTGTTTTGGAGCGCTTGCGCTGACCTTTGGCCTTTGGCATTCGAGAAATCAACTCCGAAAACCCTGCGACTACCATTACGAGGTATAAGAGGACCGCAAAAAAACCGATGATGACCAACACGTAGCGATTCAGCACTTCCAGGTTCACCGCTGGCTCCCAACAGTTGATGGCGTAACGCCACTACCTGTTTTCACGGTAGACACACGTCCCCAAAGTTCTCTGGCACAAGGTCACCTTCATCGTGTATCGCGACCGGGTTTCTAGCGGAAGACACTCAAACAGCGTCGACCGAAGGTATTTCGATTTGTGGGAGCGATCCGACAGCCAATCGTTCGATTTGAGAGGGATGGGGGGACTGAAACGTGGCCCTATGCCAATCAATCGATTCCAGTAAAGCTAATCTTGAGGACAAATCGTTTGATTGGGTTCATCGAATGCGCCGACCGTGGGATAATCGAACGTTGACACCAAATTCATGCCTCACTTGGATTGGATCTGGGAACGGCAGAACCGAGTTCCCGTTCTGCTGGCCAGTAGTGTCATCGCCCTTGCAATCGCCGTGGTGGATTGGTGGACGAAGCCCTATTTCTCTCTGGGCTTCCTCTATTTGTTTCCCATTATGCTCGCCGCGGGCTTTCTACCCCGCTGGGCGATTATTCTCTTGGGTTTGGCATGCGCATTGCTGAGCGAGCGTTTCAGCAATCTAGATCCATCCGACGCCAACATTCGTTTGGGATTTGAAGCGCTGGCTCTGTGCGGCTGTGGGCTATTGACCTCCGAGGTTCTCCGCAACAAGCGCCTGAGCTTTGAAGCCCAGGAACGGATGCGCGTTTTGGTGGAAACGAGCCCGGCGGCCATTGTTACGGTCGACGAGCGAGGCTTCATCGAATTAGCAAACCAAGCGGCTAACGAACTGATGGCACCGGACGATGGCCAACTGATCGGTCAGCCTATCGCTGCTTTCCTGCCGGAACTGCATCACGCGTTGAGACCGGAGGAAGGACCCCAGTTCCGAACGTCGATGCAGTGCCGCGGACATCGCGGAAACGGAGAGTCTTTTCTCGCCGAAGTATGGTTTTCCAGCTACAAGGAAGGCTCGACGCCCAAGCTGGCCGCCATTATTGCTGACGTCAGTGAGGAGCAGAACGTCGCTGCTGCGTCGTCATTCGACCAGAAGGAGAGGCCTTCGCTTAATGCCCGAGAGTTGGACGTGCTGCGGCTCGTTGTTCAGGGTCTGGCAAATAAGGAAATAGCGTCACGAATGGAAATTTCAGAAAGTGGAGTCAAGAACACTCTCCAGCAACTTTTCGGTAAGACCGAAGTGCGGACTCGGAGCCAGTTGGTTCGGGTCGCCTTAGAACGCTACAGGGACCTACTCTAGCTTCTGCAGACCCAGACCTTTGAGGGGTAGCCCCGAAACATTGAATCCGACTGATAGGTTGAGCATGGTACTCCCTAGTGGATCTCTGCCGCGCGTTCTACTCGCAATGTTCGTCTTGGAAGTGTGCCTCGCACCAATCCAGTGTGCGTACGGCTCAGGACGTGCGCCGACGTCGTCAAATGAAAGCCAACTGGCAGCGCAAGTCCTGAGCGTGCGAAAGGTGCTCCGTAACCAATATTTTGTGATTCGCTATCCTCAAATTCACTACTACATGCTCTACATTTCGTTGCGAATTTCCGATCAGACCTATTGCTCTGAGTACGAAACTCCTCCTTGACGAAATTGAGGATGTGACCTCGGCAAACGGCAAGAGTGTCGAGGTTGTACTTAAGGGTAAAACCATACTCATCCGAACACCGAAGGGACGCAAGCTCAGGGCGCACTTAGTGGACGGAAAAAAGTGCTAGTTGGGTGTTGGCGAGGTGCCAGAGGACCACGGCGTGAATCTCGGGAAGGTCTCCATAGTTCTTCAGGCCGGCGGAATAGAGCCACTTTCCAAAGGCGCATCCGGTGTGCGAGCCGGCCTCTTTCGTGGTGATCGTGGTTTTGCCGTCCAGGGCGTCCCGTAGCCGGCCCAGCCACTGCTGGTGCTTCGTCCGTGCTTGAGAGAAATGGATCGTTTCCCAATTGGAGTGTGAATCTGCCGTCGACGTCGCCCCATCGCGCTTCTTGCCGCTGGCCAGCTGGAGTTCGCGGCTTAGATAGACCAGAGGCAGCAGACGTCCGCGCAGACGGTGCACGGGAACGCCATGGACCATTTCGATGCCGCTGCGCGCCTGCTCCGCCTCCAGACGCACCAGTTCCAGCAGGCTCACTTGCGGAATGGCATAGCGGTCGCCGCCGCAGGTCACCACCAGTGCGGGGATAATGGCTAATGTTAACGGGATCTTTACCCGAACCGTGGTGCCCTGGCCGGGCGTGGATTGCACATCCACCACGCCGCCGATTGTTTCTACATTGGTCTTGACCACATCCATCCCCACACCACGGCCCGACACGTTGGTCACTTTCTGGGCAGTGGAAAATCCGGGAAGGAAAATCAGGTTGAAGATCTCGCGCTCCGACAATCGTGCTGCCTGATCTGAGGTGACCATGCCCCGCTCGACCGCCTTTTGCCGGATGCGTTCCCGATTCAGCCCGGCGCCGTCGTCAGTGATTTCGATGTTGACCTGACCCCCTTCATGGAAGGCCCGCAAGATCAGGCGTCCCGTAGGATCTTTTCCTGCCTTGACCCGGTCTTCCGGAAGCTCGATCCCATGATCGACGGAATTGCGCACCAGGTGGGTGAGCGGGTCCTTGATGGCCTCGATGATGGTCTTGTCGAGTTCGGTTTCTTTGCCCTCCATCTCGATGTTCACCTGTTTGCCGCAACCGAGAGCGACGTCGCGCACGGTCCTCGGAAACTGAGCCCAAATGTTCCCGATGGGCTGCATGCGCGTCTTCATTACCTCTTCCTGAAGCTCGGTGGCGATGAGATTCATGCGTTGCGAGACCGCATGAAGGCCTGTGTTTTCCAAGGTGTTGGCAAATTGCAGGAGTTGGTTGCGCGCCAGCACCAGTTCGCCAACCAGCGTCATCACCTTATTCAGCAGGTTGACCGCGACCCGGATGGTTTCGGGCACGGCATCGCGGGGCTTGGCTTCAATCGCTTGCAGGGCAGCAGCGACGTCTTCCGGCCGCGCTAAACCCAACGCCACAAGGATTTCGCCCAGACGATGGTCCCCTTGATCCTGTTATTCCAGAGCGCGCGCAAGGTCGTCTTCTTTCACCAAACCGCGCTCGACCAGCACGCCTCCGATTTTTCCGTGCGTCGGCCTACGGGGCGAGGAGTCGGAGCGCTTCTTTCGTCCGGCGGCTGGTGTCGACACCGCAGCCGGTAGGTGAGCGGGCTCAGCCTTTTGTGGAGCAAGAGGCGTTTCTGCCTTTTCTTCGAACTTCGATTCAATCGGAACGGCCGAAGATGAGGGGGCGACGATCGCCGCTGGGCTAGCAACCGCACCGGTAGGGGCGTTTAGCAACTGGCTCAAACGTTCCCGCAGCTCTGGGTAGTCCGCCTCGCCATCTTGGCCCGTAGATTGGATTTCTTTTAACATCTGCCGCACGGCGTCCACCATGCTGAGCAGCGCCGTGGTAATTTCTGGGTTGAGTGTGAGTTGCCCATCCCGCAGGCGAGTCAGCAGGTTCTCCCCCATATGCGCGACTTTTTCCAGCTTGCTGAAGCCTAGGAACCCGCACGTTCCCTTGATGGTGTGAATGGTACGGAAGACCCCGGCCAACGCCTCTTTATCCCGGGGATTCTTCTCCAGGCCGACCAGGTCCCGGTCCAACCGGTCGAGGTTTTCGGCACTTTCGACCAGAAAGTCTTGAATGATGTCGTTGTCGCTCATCGTTTGGCCCCCGGCGGGATTGACCCTGCGCTCATAGGGAACGGAACCTTCCGCCTACATCCTCAAATATCGTCTGTTTCAAGACATTCATTAGCGACACTAAAAAGGGAACAGCCGTTTCGGAACTCTCGGCCAATCCTGCAATTCCTTTAGTGCACCGACGTAATGACCGTGTGATTGACGTCACGTGCAGAGCTCCTACACCACCAATAAGCTGTCATCATGTGCCCGCTCATTGAGTTTAGCCGTCGCGCGACTGCAAAGATGCCGCAACACGAAATTGTCCATGAGTCTCTCAACCACGCAGATTGGTTCAGCCAGCCCGCTCAAGCCAATGCGGCGCTGCAGCAACTTCTTCAGGATCGTGAGAGTGTGCTGGAGTCCATTCCCAGCGTCCCGGCCATCCTGCAAACTCTGCTTGGTGAATTGGAACAACCGCCGGACCGTGTCGACATGCTCCGGGTAGCGGATCTGATTGGCCGAGACGAGTCCATCACGGCGCAGTGCCTGCGAATGGCCAATTCCCCCTTGTTCAGTCTCGGCCGACCCACCGACTCGATTCGCGGCGCCGTCCGCACACTGGGCATCGCCCGCACCAGGGACATCGCCGTCTCCTGCACGATCATGCACATCGGAGCATGGCAACACGCTTTTGATCCTGCCATTTTCTGGGAGCACTCCCTCGGCGTAGCCATGTTGAGCCGGAAGCTGGCGCGTAGCATGGGCTTCGAAAATCCGGATCAGGCTTACCTGGCTGGATTGCTGCATGACATCGGCTACATCGTGAACCTGGTCCTTGCGCCGCAACTGATGAAGGCCGCACTCGAACAAGGAACGGGAAACCATATCTTCATCGGCGAAGTCGAACATTCCGCTCTCGGTTTCACGCATTGTCAGAGCGGGGAGGTCCTGGCCCACAAATGGAACTTCTCGCCCGACATGGTCGAGGTCATACGATGTCACCACAACCAGGCGGCGGCCGTGGTCAACCCCGTCCTGGTTGCAATTGTCTCCCTCACCGACCGGGTGTGCCGATCCTCGAGCCTTGGTCTGGGCTACGCCGAGTCTCCTGATCCCGCACTCACTTGCGCCGCCGATTGGGAAATCTTGACTCAGTCCTGTCCGCGAGCCGCTGAAATGAATTGGGGTGACTTCGTCAAAGACTCTGATTCGTACTTTGCGGAAATCCGGACGCTGGTCACGACTATGTTCAGCACCCAGAAGGCGTGAACTGGTAGCAAGGCATTTTTCCTTTTCTCGCGCGCAGCCAACGAGAGAAGAAGAATGTCGGGAAACAGAGGATTACCTAACAAGCACGGCGCATGCGGCGACGAGCAAAGCGAATGCCCACAGAAGATCGAAGTTGAACCAGGTGTGTCGTAGGATCTTCAGTCCGACCTTGTCATAGAACTCAAAGAAGACGAGTGCCAAGCTTCCCGCTACGATCAACATCGTTGCTGTGTGCACCAGGATCGAAAGCAGGATTACGTTCGGGGTCAACGGCATATCGGCGCGGTTCATTGATCCGAGCATGGCATGGCTCATGCCGACGGTGGGGCGAGCCAACAAAACAGGGAATAGCATCAGGCCGGCTCCGTGTGCGGAAGCCATCAGAAAAGACCAAACGAACAGATCGCGTCTGCCCACTCGCATGCCTGCCCCACGCGGATGGCTTGCTCGAAAGAGTCGATAGAGGCCGAGAGCGAAAATGATGGCCGCGACTGGCCATTTGAGGGAATGAACGGGAAGAAGGTGCTGCGCAAAGCTCAAAATGAGAACCGCAACTGCGATTGCCGCTGCGTGTCCCAAAGCGATCGGCAATAAGGCACCGACCACAGCCGACCTGCGTTTTTCCTGCAAACCCAGGGCCAAAGCGAACAGCCAGCCCATCGCGGGATTCAGGCCGTGGTACGCCCCTAGAAAGGCTAGTGCGGCCCACGGCCATGCTTGATTCATGGATAGCAGTAGAAGTCTGACGAGGCATCGCCACCCTGCAGTCTCACTTGGTGCGGACGGAGGTCGCCAAACTCAACGAAGATCTTGGGGTCAAACTGAATCCCACCCTCGGGAGCGACGTCCAACTTTACCATCCATCCGCGAATGCCTTCAGGGTAGAACTGTTTGTCCCACGCGGCATAAAGCGAGTTAGTGAAGAACACTCGGCGCCCATCGCGGCTGAGTTCGACCATTTGAGGCCCACCATTCAATGGCTGGTCGGGCCGGGCAGGATGGGGAGCACGGCGCACGATCCCGCCGATGTGAACAGAACCGACAAGCTTAGGGTTGAACGGGTCGGAGACATCATATTGGCGCATCTCGCCCGTACCCCAGCAGGACGCGTAAAGGAAGCGATCATCGACGGAGAGGTTTATGTCCGTCAACAGGGGCGGGACGGCCTTGAAACCTTGCAGCAGGGCAGGCAACTGAGCAGGGTCGGCGGGTTCAGCAGGAATCTCAATAACCTTCTTCACCTCGAACTTTCCGTTCGAGCTGCCGTTCGTACGGTGCCACAACCAGATGGAGCTGGACAGATCCTTCAGCGATGTAACTACTCCGACAAAACCATAAGCCTTCGTCGGATCGTGGGCAGGACGCAGCTCCAGCACCATCTGTTGCTCGGAACCTAAATCCAGCGACTGCACGTGGCGGCGTTTGCGAAGGTCCCAAATATGTAGACTGTGTCCGTACTTGCCGGCGAGCAATAACTCAGGATTTACGCCATTTTCCACCATGTTCGGCGTGCCCCACTCGCTGGTGACCGCAACGTCATAGCCGAGATGCCACGCGAAGTCGTAGCCGAAGTGCTGCGGGCCTCGTTCGACCTCCCATCTACCCAGAGGTTCGAAGTTGTCGTGATCCAGAGCGAATATGCCACCGGGACCATCCCCGCTCGGTGACCCAAGAGCGCTTACGTAGATGCCGTCGGGGCCACAGTGCACAGTGTGTGGACGGCTGTATCCGGTCCGCTCGTGTACTGATTGCGGCTCAATCACCTTCACGATGGTCGGTTTCTTAGGATCGGGTTTGGTGTCGAGAACGTGAATTCGGGAAGAACGCAGCCCAGGCACGATCAAGTAGCGCCGCTCGACGTGAGGATGCGGAGCATACGGGCAAAGAGCGGAGCTGCAAGCGTTCCAGCCGAAGTGATGCAATTCGTCGCCTACGTTGGGCATCTCGACCTGCCCGACGATGCTGCCGTAATTGCTCGATCGATCGTCAACGTCTACCACTGCAAGCGCATCTGGGCGAGTACCGCCATTTGCGTTTAAGGCCGCCACGTAAGCCAATTTTTCAGGAGGCGCTTGAGCCGCAAGCTTCGGGGAGGGATAGAAAGTCGGATCCGCCTTGAACAGCATGAGATGACCTCTGCAGAAAGGTTTTCAGCATTAGAACTGATTCCTGCGACGCACGCAACGGTCATTGGCAATTACGCACAGCACCGCTCACACGAGACAACCGGCGGCAATTGCGCCCCCTGTGATGTTTGGAGGACGATGAGCGCCGAAAGAGGATTCGCATTCTGATCCGAGTCCATCGGAAGGTAGGTGTTCTCGGTCTGACGTACTACTCTGTCTATCGCGATTCTCGCCGCGTGGCTGGACCGTTGCACCAATCGTGGTACACTCTTTCCACTCAGGGCATGGAGCGCACGGTTTACACACGCTCCAGAATCCCCCGTTGAAGGAAAACCATGAAACCAGCCATCGAGACTCCGGGCGGAGCCTCTCCCGATCCCTTTCACAAGACTGTCTGCTGTCTGCGCTGTGAACAGCGGCTGGAGCGGTATCAGCTGATGCGCGCGAGCCTGGCCCCGGGCCCTTCCGGACACGCCATTCTGTCCTGCCCGCGATGCGGGCACGTGGAATTTGTTGCCGAGGCAAGCCCCCTACTGCAGAGCCTCGAATTGATCTCGCTCGACACCGGGGACGGCGACTAATCACCAGCAGGCGCCCTGCCTCTGGCAATCAAAGGGAGCCCTCCTAGAACGGAATATCCTCGTCGGTAATGGGCCCCGCGCCCGCCGGCTCGGGCTCCGGAGTACGCTGGTCGAAGTTGTTGCCGCCGCCTGCCGATGCTCCTCGCGAGCTTCCAGCAAAGTCCCCGCCACCACCCCCCTCGCCGCGACCACCAAGGAGGATCAGATCGCTGGCCACGACTTCGGTCATGTATTTCTTCTGCCCAGACGTCTTGTCATCCCAGGAGCGGGTTTGCAGACGTCCCTCGATGTAAACCTTGCCGCCTTTTTTCAGATATTCGCCGGCGATCTCGGCGAGGCGCTGCCAGAGGACGACATTGTGCCATTCGGTGCGGTCCTGCCAATTGCCGTCCTTGTCCTTGAAACGCTCGTTGGTGGCGAGCGTAATCTTGGCCACGGGCGTACCCTGCGGCGTGTATTTCACTTCCGGATCTTTGCCCAAGTTGCCTATCAGTTGAACTTTATTGAGACTCTTTCCAGCCATTGTGGGTGCTCCTTCTGCAGGGGCCAATATAACAGAACCAGTCCAGTGGATAAGCTGGTCCCTGTCACAAGACCCTGCGCGGAGTATCATTTTGGGTCGGACCCCTTCAAGCATCGCTTGAACTCTCAATTCAGTCCTCAGGAGCAACTTATGTCGCTTCTCCGCCTTCATCCGAACAGTATTTGCTCAAAGCAAAGAGCCAACAGCCAACCGCTAAAGGCCAAGAGCCAAGCCACTTTTGCGCTATAATCCTCACATGCCTGCCGCACCGGGAGCGACCAGGGCCGTCGGGATGGTGCCCGACGAGCTCAAGTTTGAACCGAAGTCCAAAGGCCTCGCCACGCCGCGCAAGAAGAAACCCAAGGAATTGGCGGTCATCACCGAATGCTGTACCGGATGCGCCGGTTCGCCCGCCTGCGTCGAATATTGCCCGGTTGAAGACTGCATGTTCTGGGTGCCCGACGAAGATAATCCGCCGTTCGGACGTATTCAGATCGACCCTATCCTCTGCATCGGCTGTAAGAAATGCGTCAGCAAAGGCCCCGACGGCTGCTTCCTCGACGGCTGTCCCTGGGACGCCATCGCCATGGTCGACACTGTGGAAGTGGAAAAAGAAGTCGGGCCGATGGCGATCTGAAGGAGAACTCTCCATACCAAAAAAGTCTTGTCATCCTGAGCGGGTGATAAAACTTTTATATCTGATTGTTTTGATTGCAGATAATGTGGCAATGTTTGGCTGTGCAGGAACTGTGCAGGGGAACTGTAAATTTCAGCCAAGCTCAGCCTGCCCGTGACTTCTTCTGGGCCTCTAGGGCTTGCTTGGCTGCGAGTCTTGCCAACCCTAGCACGATACTGGAGTTGCTGAGTACTGCGTCTGGCCAAAGCTTCGCCGCTGCCTTTCGAATCAACTCAAAGTCATCGTCGCTCAATCGCACATTGATCTGAACAGTCCGCTTCCCTGTAACACTCATACCATCCTTTTTACACTTGCTACAGAGCGTCGCAATGATACAATTGCTACTATTAGTAGCAATTCGACTTAAGCGGGACGCGACGGTGTTGAAGCACCGACCGCGCCCCTAACCAAATTGCCTACAAGGAGGCAACGATGGCTAGCTCTGAAGGTATCCGCTCCCCTTTTTCCCTGCAACCCTCCGCACGTTCGCCCAAGCTGCGCCTCTACGAAATCCTGTTCCTGTGGAACCAGGGCGTCGATCAGCTCGTCGCCCTTTTACGCGGTATGGAGAAGCTCCCCTTTGCCCGCAAGAGCGCATTGCAGTGCGCCCAAGCCGGGATCGAAGAAGTCCGCGCCGACGTGAACGCTGATTTTCTCGAAGAACAGGCAGAGTATGAACTGGACGACGCAGGCCGTTTCTGGAGGCAGCGCCGCGCCTATGAGAAGGAACGGGAAGACCCCGACGACGTGTATATCAACGTTCTGCACCGCGAGGAAGAACGCAAGAAACAGGGCTTGCCACCACGCATCGGCATCGTCCCTTATTCAGCCGTCGCCGACGAAGAGAAGCGTATCGAAGAAGAACAAGAGCGAAAGCAGCAGCGCAGCAAGCGCCTGAAGGCTACTCCGAACGCCAAGAGTGCAAGCCGGGAGAAGAGCAATGACAAAAACAAGCACACCTAAGAAGCCGAAGGTTGTATGGGTCGGGAGCACGCCTATTACTCCCATTACGGCTCAGCAGAGTAGGGAGCTTGACAGGCGCATCCAGAAGCGCAAGGAGCGGCTACGCAGACGCTATCCTGAGGTTCACGGCAGGGTCGTGGATTATGTTAGCCATTCCATTGAAGATGGAATATTGTTCGTTAACGTGGTCTTCAAGGATAAGACCAATCTGTCCCTCCGTTTCGCGTGCGAGATCTTCATCGTCGGAGCCGACTTCGGGGACACCCGGACGGGAGACTTGGAGATCGTGCGCGAGTACATGAAGCCCATTCTGAGGTAACGGAGGTGCATCCTGGGAATCCGGAACTATTTCCCAACTGCCATAGGATGACCGGCATGAAACGGCAGCATATAGTACTACACCAGATTGTCGGCGAGTGTGACTCGATGCTCTTTCCCATTCGCCGGAACATGCCATATCGTGGACTCGATGCGACCGCTCTGCAGGGCGGAATCATGATCATTGGCAAGCTCGCTTCTGATGCAGTCCGGCAAGGAAATACGAGGTACCGCGCTTCATCTCGCGCGATCCGTCGTCATCGTTGATGGCTGCGGGAGCGTAGGGCACTTCAGTTCTCCTGACGTATTCCTGCGGTGCGCGTAAGCAACACTCATGAGACTCAACCACGATCTGGCACGCGAGATTTTGCAGAAAATCGGAGAACTGCCTTTCGATGGTAAGTTTTATGAGATTCAGATCGAAGGCCACAGCGAAGAGGAGATCACCTATCACGTGATGCAACTCGCCAACGCTGGACTGATTGAAGCCGTGGACTTATCTTCGTTTGATGGCATTTGTTGGCGACCAAAGCATCTCACCTATGCAGGAGAAGAGTTTCTCGCAGCGGCAGAGAGTAATGCAGTTTGGGAAAAGGCCAAGTCCATCGTCTGGCAAGGAACCAAGACGGTTACGCTTGAGGGCCTGAAACTGGCGTTGCCTGTTGCGATGAAGATGCTGATCCCCGGTCCATAATCCGTTTTCAGTTGCCGCCGCGTACTCGCCACCATTTGCGGTAAAGCTGGATGGATTTCAGGCGAGAGATGTACTTCACTGAGCGCTGCCGCTGCACCAGGCCCGCAGGCCGTATCTCGTACACGATCTTTCCCAGCTTGAGCGCGTGATTTACTTCTTTGCCAACGCCCGCCGTGACCTTTCCCAAGATGCAGCTAAAAACAACGATGTCGCACTTCGCCACGAGTCGCAGGCAGAACTCGACGTTATCCCTGAGCTTTTCCGGGTGGTCGCTATAGCGCGCGGGATTCACCACCCTGTACTTTCGGAACCTCCTGCGGATCGCCTTGAGTTCTTTGTGTTCGCACGGAGTTCCGTACACGCAGAGCGCATGAGCGTAGTAGATTTTCATTTTCACTTTCCGCTTTGAGCGGCCTTAGCCTTTTCCCGAACTGTCTCCTCGATCATTATTTTGAGCGCATCTGCCATGCTCTTCGCGATGGGATTTGAGCTGTAACGCCCCAGCTTCGCGTCTACCTTAGCTTTGCCCTCGGTTATCGCCTGCTCTACAGATCGCGGATCGGCAGGGTTGAATCGCAGCTGCCCGATTTCGCCGTGGATTTCCTTGGCCGCGCGTTGTGCTTCTTCGAGAGTGTTCTGGAGTTTGTCGAGACCTTTGATTTCGATGTTGAACATCTGTCACCTCTGAAGCGAAGCATAACGTGAGAACGTGAGTTCACCAACGTTACCCCAGTCCCATTTCTAGTCTGTGGCCCTGCTCCTCAGATCGGATTCTCCTCTTTGCAGCCATCGCAGTAGTAAAGAACGCTGGAACCTGCGACCGTAATGTCTTTGGGGAAGCTCTCCACATGCACGAAGCCGGGACAACTGGACACCTCGTCCCGGTGCAACTGGGGCCAGTGTCCATTATCAGGACTGTGGCAACCTGGGCAGTTTGGATCTCTCGCAATGTGCTCTTCGCCGCCTGGTCGGATTCGAAATGTCATCTCTTCTCACCCTCCGAAGCGGAGCATAGCGTAAGCGGGATTCAAGCCCCAACAACTTACCTAAAATTAACCGAGTCCCATTTCTATCCCGTGATCGCGCGTTTGTTCCGGCGCTTGCTGCGCTGCCACTGGCTCGATCTTCTGCGCCGCTGGCTCGATCTCCTGCTCGGTCGCCGTGCGCTGCGACACGTCGCGGCTCAGATCGCGCGCCAACTCAGATTTGTCGTTGGTATAGATTTGGGCGTCATATTGCCCGCGCGAGACGGACACGTAAGCCATTCGGCTATTCACCAGTTGCTCGCCTAGCTCCGTGTCCACGTGGATCAGCACGCGCTCGGCGGTCTGGCCCTGGCTGCTGTGGCTGGTCACTGCGTACCCGTGATCGAGATGCGGATGCTCGCGGATATTGAAGGCCACGTCGCGGCCTGAGTCCATGCGGAGTTGTACGTCGCCGGCGTCGTTGATGTTCTCGATGGTGCCCAGCTCGCGATTGGCAACGTGCAAGTCCCTTGATGGGGCTGTGAACTGCACGCGGTCGCCTTCGGAGAATACGCGCTCGGTGTCGTGGTACACCGCCACACCTGCCAGTCGGCGCGGATCGTAGGTCTGATGCTCGCCGTTTTCGCGCTCGATGGTGACGCGATTTTCTGTCACGTTCACCTGTCCCACACGGGCGTATTTACCGGGTTCGATACCCAGCACCTTGCTGCCTCGCGTGTAGCGCACTACATCACCCTCCTCATATTGTGCGGCCCATTTCCGATCGGCTCCCGTCATGTCCTGGCGCGAGTCGAGCACGCGTAACTTGTGCTCGTTTTGGCCCACGTCGCCGTGTTCCTGCATTTCGCGACGGATTAGCGCATTCAGCTCGCGGCGCGATTCGTTGTCCGGCGAGATCACGATTGTGCCTTGCGGCTCCCGCGCGTACTCGCGCGCAATTTCGCTAAGTCGTTCTTGGCGTCCCACGATGTCATGCACGCGGCCCTGTTGGTCGAGATTGTCAATCGCTCCGAACACGTCACCGCGGGCGAGCTGTTCCACAACTTGTTTGAGTGCCGGGTCTCTCTGCCGCACGATTTCATCCAGACGCGCGGTTTGCATCCCTGCCTGTTGTAGCTGATGGTACGGTCTGCCGGCTTCGACGGCTTCATGCTGGCGCTTGTCGCCCACGAGCAGCACGCGGTCCCCGCCGCGCAAACGATGCAAGAACTCGTTCATCTGTTTTGTGCTTGCCAAGCTCGATTCGTCGAGCACATAAAGCCGCTTCTGTCCCTCGTCGGACTGCTCCTCGCGGCGAAGATGCCGCTGCAAAGTCTCCGACTTGACGCCGGATTCTGCCAGCTTGTGCGCCGCGCGGGACGTAGGCGCAAGCCCACGAACCTCGTAGCCTTCCTGTTCGGCGGCCTCGCGGACAGCAGCTAGCGAAGTAGTTTTGCCCGCGCCTGCCACACCCTCAAGCCCCATGATCTTGTCCTGGGTCGATACGATCTGCTCAACCGCCGCCCGTTGGCTGGTGCTGAGATGTGCGTATTTCTCTTGGACCTCACGCCATGTTTCCGAACTCACCAGCGGTTCATGCTGGTTCTGTCCCGCTCGCATCGCAGCGATGTTGCTCCGCTCGTAGCCGATCATTTCTTCCGTCGTGAACGCGCGGGCTGGCGATTTGCTCTCTACCTCGATCAGATCACCTGACTGGACGCGCTTGTCGAACCTCTCTCGTATCTCGGCGAAGCTCGCCTCGCCCATCGAACGTTTCAGAGCATCACGCATCAGTTCGCGTTCGTCTGTCACTGCGTGGCGCTCCAGATTCTTCTCTTGCGCATAGGTCAGAGCCGATTCGAGATGCTGCTGCTTTTGCGGCGGGTCTTGTTCGACCCGGCGTTCATGGGCTGCGCGGATCACGTGCTCCGGCTGCTGGCCGAACTGCGCGGCCACATCGCGGTGCTTTTGCTGCATCTCTGCGTGCGTGATGGCCGGCAGTTTGTCGTCACGCGTCTGATGCGCTGCGATTTGCGCCGCTCCTGCGCCTCTTACACCTTGTTGGTCGAGGTACGCCTGGATTTGCTGACTCCGTGGACTGGAGGCGTCCAGATACTCTCGCGTGTACCCTCTGATCTCCGGCTGGCCACTCTTGCCCCTTTCAATGTCATAGCCCTGCCCTTTTAGCCGCAGCGCCAGCTCTGAGCGATAGATCGCCGTTGCATATTGCTGCGAGCGGTACAGTTCGTGGGGTTGCAGGGCCCGCGATTCTCCGTTCTGAGTTTCCGTTAGATTGAAGAACACAACATGAGTGTGCAATTGCGGTGCTGCGTACCCGTTAACCGGTCGCGCACTATCGTGCTCGAAACTGGCTGCAACCCATTTGCCCGTTGTTTCTGCCGGATGGTTTCCGCCGATCCGAGCCTGGACATATTTCTCCATTTCGCCAAGCGCAACCTTCACGCTTTCGCGATGCGCCTGGCGTACACGGTCGTCTCCGCCAACGAGAGCAGTCAACGACACGCTCTTAGGCGCGGAGAACGTTGCGTCCCAGCCTGCGCGGTGTTCCATCGTGCTCACCGTCTCGCCGCGTCCGTTAACGTATTCACGCGCGGTCTGATGGCGCACTAGTTGCTCTCCCGTCATCGGATGTTGCCCGTTCGCCAGTCGCCCGAAGTGTTCCTCCCGCACTTCACCCTGCAGGCCCCACTCTTTGGCGAGTTTGCCGTGCCACTCGCCGCGTATTCGGTCGCCCTCGGAGTAGTAGTTCTCCTGGGCGTTCGCGAACTCCTCTTTGTGATAGGTCTGCGCCTGGCCGGCACTCAGCGGTTTGGAAATGGTCAGCATGACTCACTCGAAGTAGGGTTCTTGTCCGGCGGCGATGCCTTTGGAGTTCTCCGACTCGCGCGGACTGATCTCCTGCGCCGCCACAGTGCTCGGCTGAGGCGGGCGCTTCCCGATTTCGACCACACGCGGTGTGATCTCTCTTGGAATGAAACCGGGTTCGGTTTTTACGGGAGCGAGATATGGAAAGCTGAAAGGCACTACCAGATTGTCGACTTTAAGCAATGCGTGCAAGCGCTGTAGTCCACTGATTTCCGATGGGAGCACTAGCGGCTCCGTTCGCCTTTCATTGTGATAGCTCCTGGACTTGGTAATTTTGAGAGGATGCGTGTTCACCGTCTCCTTAACGCGTTCCATTTCCACTTCGCCAATCGTGTCCGAGATCCACTTCGCTGCACGAGGCTCACTGGTATGCAAAAAGATTTTGGTGGCCGGCTGCGACAGCATTGCCTCAGCTTCGTGCCCGTAGCGTACTTCAAGTTGGCTCCGGCCTTGGAAACCGATCACGACGGGATTCCCGGATTTACGATTCTCGGTCAGCGCAGTGTGCAATTGCGGCAGTCGCTGCAGACTAGCAAGCTCATCAAGCACAAACCATGCGTGACGCATCGCAGGATCGCCCTGGTTCATCAATCGCAGCACTAACGTGTCCAGCCATAGGCTCATGAGGGGCAACAGCCGCTCGCGGAATCGAGGAGTCGAGGTCAGGAATATCCAGCCACTACGCTGTCGTGCCCATTCTTCGGTTGTCCATCTCTGCTTCGTCTCACTCTCCTTCGGCAAGAGCTTCAAACTGTCAGCAACCATGTTGAGCGCACCTAACACACCACCGCGCTGTGGGCCAGCGCCGCGATAGATGAATGCTGTCAGTTCGGTGCCTTTCAAGAGGCGATCTAGTTCTTCCTCGTGGCTCATCCATCTGACCAGTTCCTCAGGCGTCGGTTTCAACGTGAGCAAGTGCGCGAAGATCTTTCGCGGACCTTCGACGAAGAATGTATTCTCGTGCGGCTTGTCGGGGAACAACGATGTTGCCAGGGTCAGCGCTTCCGCCTCATGCATCACTTCATCGGACGGCGACCAGTAAGGACAACGCACGTCCAGGGGATTCAGGATCAGATCGCCGCGGGCAGGATTGAAAAACTGCGGTGTGTGTTCGAGCGCCGGATCATACACGATGGCCGTCTCGCCCCGCTCGGCGATCTGCATTAGCACCCGCCGCTGTAGAACGCTCTTTCCTGCGCCCGTGTCTCCCATCATCATCATGTGGCTACTCTCTAACGAGCGCGGAATCGAGAGCGATTCTCTTCCCTTCGTGGTCAGGAAGCTAATTCCATCCGCTCCACTCCATTGATTGAATTCCTTGACGGTGACCATCTCGGGGCCCTTGAGTCTCCGTCCCGGTTCCTCGATGCGCCGTCGCGTCCGGTTCCTTAGCATTGCCAGCACCAGCGCCAGCACAAAAACTCCCAATGCCCCGACCCATGCAGGCCATAGCAGATCGCCGGGCGTCTGCCCCACGTAAATCCGCTCTGCAAGCATCCGGTTCATTTGCGCGCTCGTGTAATGCACCGTGTCCACCTTCAGAGCGACCGCTCCCGCCTGCCGCGCCTTCGCCGTGAGCGCGAACGAGGGCCATACCTGCAAGGGGGCGGGCATCACGTCGGCGTCGGTGGCCATGCTGTGTTGCCCTTGTCGGTCCAATTTCGAAAGCACTTGGTAGGTACCATTCGGACTGGGAAAATTCTTGGTGCTCGAATATTGAACCCAGTACCACTGCTGCAATGGCGTCCAGACCTCGACGTTTCGGTACGTGAAGATTCCTATCCCAGCTACAAAAGCAAGGACTAAAGCCACAAGAGTCGACAGCAGCCAATTTTTAGACGGACCCCGAGATTCCCCTCGACCCAATAACCGATTCACTGTTCACCCCCAGTCAGGGCAATCTTCCGCCGTTCGCCGCGCGAACCGACGGGACTATTAAAGACGCGCCGAAAAACGTTGGTCATCGTCAACTCGCTTTGGAAGCTGATGCTTGGTCCAGCCTTTCTCGCGCCTTTTTCAGCTTGTCCGAGTCAGCCCGGTCGATCAGCCGCTGCATCTCCTCGGCGGTCAGTGGTTCGCCCTTCGCTTGCTTGAAAAGTACGTTCAGCAGGATCGCTCGAAGCGCCACCACCTCAGCCATGACCGCATGGGCTTCGCCCCCGATTCCGTTCAGCTTCTCCGGCTGGCCGTTCGTACTGGCCAGCATCACCTCGCGGCACCATTCCCCCAGGGTCTTCGAGGCCTTCTGAGCTGCCTGCTCCAGCCGGGCGAATTCCTCTTCGCTGACCTTTGTTCCTATGGATTTGGTGCGCAGATTCGGCTTCACCATGAATTCGTCTTCCTAAACGTCACCACGACGCAATCTCTTGCTTTTTCAAATAGTTCGCGTACGGTAACCAAAAGTTAGCCTGCAGCTCCCATTCTGGGGTGACGTGTCATTCTTCAGCCGCTGCGAAGCAGCGTTTTCCAACCTAACTTGGACCCCGATCTGTCTGGAACCCCAGCAGCCCGACTCAAGCACCTTCGAAAGCCTGAACCCGGCTATCCATGAACCGCCGAAACTCATCTAGAACCCCTGGGGGCGGACCCACCTTATAGTCCTCACTGCCGGGGCTCATCAGCATCCCATCGACGAACACGTTATGGGCATCACCGTCGTCCGGCTCCATGAGCGCAAACAGGATCATTGCCTGGTCCCGTTCAGAAACATATGCCCGCCGATCTCGCCTATCCAGCAGCAGGCAGTGGCAGGTCGGCAGCTCAGCTCCCCGTCTCATGATCTGCTCAAGCGGGGGCCGTTCGGTTCCGGAAGGGAACTTCCCATACAGGGTGGGATAACGGCTTTCGGGCAAGTACGGGGCTACCGCTGGGTGGTGTAGAAACCAAGACCACAGGCTACCGTCCGAAGGCAAATCGTCGCCCCCGTCGCTGTACCCAAATTGAGGGGAACCGGCTGTGTATCCGAACTGTACGAACCGTAGATTTCCCTTGTAACCGAAAGCAGTCTCGAACGAGTCGGGTACCGGAAACGGGAGTGGGATAGCGCCGACAAGCGTTGGCGACATGTCGTCCTCAGGAACCTGCCAGCCCAGTTTTTGGACAGTGCGCCGCGCCTCCTTCACAAGATGCCGATGGACCTTCGAGGCCGCCAACCGGGTCCGATGTATTCCCGCCCACAGATTTCATTGCGCCATCCTCTGCCGGCAAGGGCGTTGAGTTGTCGATTGCACATCGGCAAAGACTTCTCTGAGCTCATCGGGTTTCCCGGCCCGTATGTAAGCTTCGTAGGCGTCGTTCATTGTGGACAGCGCTTCATCCTCCCTGCCTGCGGATTTCAGCGCGAAGCCGTACAAAAGCCAAAGTTTCGGATCGGATCTATCGGATTCGAGAGCCCGCGCGCAGCACTCAAGCTCCTTCTCGTACATGTCAAGCATGTGGTAAGCCAACGACATTCCTGTCCACGCTCTGATGTTCTTGCCGTTGTTGTCCGGGTCGAGTTCTAGCGCACGATCGAAAGCTTGTACTGCGGATTGCAGATGTGCCCTATTCGTTTCCTCTGGGTCTTGGGTTCGGTAAAGGGCTACGCGGCGGAGCGCGAAACCGAGATTGAGCCATGCGCCAGTACTCCGAGGACTGGTCCGGTGTTGCAGTAGGACCAGAGCGAGCACCTCGGGAGCAGAAGCTGAAAGGTTTGTGGGAAGAACAGCGCCGTCCTCGTACATACCCCCCAAGAACCGCCCGGCGAAATCGGCTATGCTCTGGCTGGCCCGGCCCCTAGATTGTGCGTCCGCATGCCAGCGGAGCACTTCCTTGATCTCGTCGGGCATATTCTCGAGAAATTGGTTTTCGGCGTCTGTCACGGTCGTCCCGTACCTTCGCAAATCAAGCTGGCGTTCGTTGCTTCTCGATCTGGACCAATTCGGGCTTCGCGCTTTTCCCAGCACCCAAATCAACCTCTTTACCCTTGGCGTAGATGGGATGGCGGGAATGCGTCCGGTTCCATTCGGTCAAGCTTGCGGTTTGGTGCACATGCTCGACGACACTTCGCCAACGACCTCCGTTGTAGGCGCAGAAACTGATTTCACCTTCTTGAGTCGCCATAGGAGTCCTTGAGTCGGACATCGTTGCAAGGTCGTAGTTGTAGAGATCTTGGAAGCTCATCGGAGTGATCATCACGAGTTTCCACGGCTCCTTATATAAGTAAGCCCGCTGGGACCAGTCTGAGCCGCTGCCACCAACCCTATAAAAGCAGTCCGCAAGCAATTTGCGAAGCCGGTCAAATCCAAAATCGGCTGGAGCCTTGGTGCGATCGAAGTTGCGTACCGCTGACAGCGAGACCATTGCCTTAGTGATTGCCGGTCGCCTCCCGAGATCTGTGATCTCCACAAGGTCACGGAGGAATTGCTCCACGTCGAAGAACTTCGCCACGGGGATTATTTCTCTTGTGTGGGAATTGATGAGAATCGGGGAGAAGATCCCATGGTTAGGATGGATATCGCAAAAGAGGCTCCCTAACTCTGCGTCCGGATGAAGAACATCGCACAGATGGGCGAAGGCTGCGTAGGCAGAGACGGGGAACCAGTCGCGCATGGGTTGCCAGTCAATCGACGTTTGCTTTTCCAAGTCGTACGCGATTTGTGAGACCGGATAACGTTTGGTGTAACGCTCATCATCCGATACTCCTTCATCCCGACCACAGAACATCACAGGCTGAAAAATAACGCCGTGAATCTTGTCTATGTGTTCCGCTACAAAGCGGACGATATCACCCAACCCATCGTTGTTCAGCCCGTTCACCACGGTCACCTGGAGCGTAGTTTTCATTCCCGCGGCGGCGATGTTGTCCAGTGCGGATCGCTTCACGTCCATGTTGTTCCCGATTCCTCGATGGCTGTTCTTTGCTTCCGTGGTGCCATCGAACTGGAGATACACCGCGTGGAGTCCAGCCGCCCGTGCCTGGGCCGCAAAATCCCTCTCTTGGGCAAAGCGAATTCCATTGGTGGCGACATGAATCCGGTGGAAGCCCATGCTTTTTGCATGGCGGACGGCCTCCAGAAAAATCGGTGAGAGTGTTGCCTCTCCACCGGAGAACAGAACGTTGATTTCTCGTTGAGGTTTGAAGGACATCGCCCTTGCAAAGAGATCCCTCACGTCTTGCATATCCAATTCGTGAACGAAGCTAGTGGCGTTTGCATCCATATAGCAGGGCGAACACACCATGTTGCAGCGGTTCGTCAAATCGACGATCAAATACGACCCTCGTCCCGTCTTGATGCTGTTTGCGCCGTGATTGTGGACTCTTTCGTCGCCGACGCATCTGAAATCCCTACCGAAAGCGAGGCTCTCCATCCTTCGGAAGAAATCCGGATGATCGGAAAGCACGTCTTCGAACGGGCCGTGTTTCTCGCACGCCTTACGCATCAGAATGCGCCCGGCTTCCTCCAGGATTTCTGCCTCGATGATTCCGGGCTTATCCCTGAAGTCAGCAATAGCGGCGTCACCGTTGATCACCGCGTCCACTGCTTCTCTATTGCAGTCTGGGCATAGTGAGAGTGTCCTCCTAGGGACGCCAGCTGCCATTTGTATTCTTTCCCAACTTTTGAGAAGCGGGCCGGGCGCCCAAGCCGGACGCGGGGACTGTCCCTTGGGCAAGATTGCATTGACGTTTCTAGCGAATGACCATGCGGCGTTCGATGCGGATTGGGCAAAACTGGCTCGCTGGGCGGACATAGGACAGAACCTCCTCTGGGGATTTATTCGAAGGCGGGATCACGACAAACTGCGACAACATGGGGAACCTGCAGAGAAGTGGTTGCTCTATTCTACATTGGAGTCAACCCGCGCTAGAGGAATTTGTTGCTTCGCCACCGTATTTGGCTTCATCCAGGAGCATCATGCCGCTACCTCGGGACTTTTGCCTTTTTGAGGCTTCACATCCGCCAGAAGCGTGCGAAGTTCGCCCAGAATGTCGGAATGATGCTTATCGAGGTGCTTCTCAACCCGAGAGTTCGAGAGCAAACGCTCAACATAGCCACACGCTATGGAGAGCGTGAGCATGTCTGTTCCGTAGGATTCCTCCACAGCTTTGAGTTCGCGAATCAATAGGTCGGTTTCCTGCTCAAGCATCGCCTGAGCCGCTCGCGAGGTCGCTTCAATCGTTGGTTTGCGCTTTGAGGGCACTTCCACGAGCATTTCAGGACGAGTCACTTCGAGTAGTGCTTTTGCAAAGCGAACCGTATGGGTACCGGTGGCACGCATGTGTTCAGCGGCTTCGATCTGCCGAATCGGCTTCATTTTCTTAAGGTAAGCAAAGACGGCAGGAGACACGTCGCGATTTCGTAAGATTTCAACTGCCTCCTTGCAAATTCCGTCGAGCATGTTTCGACGTTGTCTGATGGCCGAAACGCTAACATTCAACACTTGAGCTAATCGCTCTTCGGTTACACCGTGGGAAAGCGCTTTCTGCATCATGAAGTACTCGGCAACAGGCGGGGCATGGTTCACTTTCTTGTTATATGTGTATGCCTCGTCGTCCATAGCAAAGATTGTGCGTACCTCTGTCACACCGCGCTGCTTGAGAATGTCCAAACGAGCGTGGCCGTCGAGCAACAGGTAATCTCTCGGCCCGCGCGGATACACAACGAGAGGTTCAATTAGACCAACATGTTCCAGGGAAGCGCTGATTCGCTTGTAGGTTGTGCTCTTTCGAAATTCAAGAGACAACTCCTTCTGGGGAACAATGGTTTCAATCGGAAGGACAACAACTTGCTGGTTGAATGCAGGTTTCACCTTTGAGTTTGCCACGTGTGAGCTCCTTTCTATGTGAGGCGAGCCGCGAGCTGTTCAGGCATATCGACCAGATTCTCGGCTCGCAAAAGCGTAGTGAAGTGTTCGTCCTGCATAAGGCGACGTATAGCGCTGGTGAGTAGCAGCAGCCGTTCCTTGGTGAGGTTTGCTTTCTGAACAAGGTGGCGCTGTTCTCGCATGCGGTCCTTGTATTCGCGAACAAGCGCGTCGCCTGTGAGTTTGCGACGAGTCTGGGCCAGCTTGCCCGCACTTTGCAGCTTTGCAATTCGCTGAGAAATTACGCGCCTGGCACTCTTCAGCTTGTCTCCTCTGAGGTCACCTTTCTCATAAGCCTCAGCCAAGGCCTGTTGCACTTCGTGGTCATTGCCGGTCGCAATCTGGACTGCGACGCTGATCGGCAAACGCCCAGCTTCAACCGCTTGCGCCAGCCCTTCCTCCCCCTTTTCCAACAGATGGATGATGCCGTTAATGTATGTACGATCAAGGCCGAGTTTTTGAGCAATTTCCTCGACCTTATACTTCCGCTCCCGGAGGCTCCGAACTTCCCTAAGCAGATCGCGATTTGATGGTCCCCGTCTGGCAAAATTCTCGACGAGGCTCATCACCATCTGTTCCTCCCGAGGAGCATCGGTCACGACTGCCGGGATTGTGGCCTCACCGAGAGCATGGCAGGCCTCCATTCGTCCTTGCCCGCAGACCAGATCGTACCTCGTGCCATCAGGCTCAAGCTCGCGCCGAGATACTGTGATCGGCCGCTTGAGGCCGACCGCAGCGATGCTCGCGACGATCTCTTGAAATCTTCCTTTGCTCCGAGTGCGTGGGTTCGTTACCCGAATTTCAGAAATAGGGATATTTTCAATGTCAGTCTTGTTCACGGTATCTCCTCAATTGAGGTGCGGCGTGCCATGCTCAAAAAGAAATCCAGATTGTCAAAGCGATAGGAATCCAACCTGATGCCGTTTTCTCCAGCGAGTCTGAGCTGGGCGGTCAACGTCTCGATCTTCGGGAAGATGTAGTAGTCAAGAATGTTCTCGTTCGTTGGCGTGAGGCGGGCAGCAATCGTGATGTCGGGATCGAGAGTGTTTTCAAGCCTAATGAGCCAGCGATGTCTCCCGGTTAAGGTTTCGCGGCAGCGGGAGATCACGACAGAAGCCGTGAATTCTTGATTAACCTCTACCAGACCATTCTTCCCCTCGCAAAGTTCGGCACCTTGGTTCTTCAACTCCTCCATAATTCGGGAACACTGATCTTTGTGATATTCGCGCATTGCACGGTTGATCTCTATGTATCTGAGGTCTCGCAGCGGTGTGTAGCCGATCATGGCATATGCTCGCGCCAAGCCCCCGAACCGTCGTTGGTAGACCGCACTAGATGGCATGTCCTCCGCTTCATCAATTGTGACGCCTGACACCTCGCCAATTCGGGCGAGAAGACTCCGTAGGCGTTCAAGCAATTGCTCATCCGTCAGGTGTGTGTGCCGGCTCTCGATGATCGCAAGCGCTTGCTTGAACTGTTCAACCGGAACGATGGGAGTAAAAGCGTCATCGCACCTGATCCACATCTCGGGTGGGTTGACGACTCGTTTCCGCTTGAGTTTGAACGATCTGCGGTTATAGACGTTAGCGCCACCGTACTTGGGATTCGTAAGGATCTGGTGTACTGTCCCGCGCGTCCACGGACGCCCTAGATCCGTTACCAGACCGCGTCCATTAAGCCACGCAGCGATTTCCCTCTCTGTTGAAGGCCCTTGCGTGAAACGATCATAGATTTGCCGCACAACCTGAAGTTCAGCTTCCGGCCCTGGAACTAGGATGACGCGATCAGTTTGAATGCTCTTATGGACGCCTCGGGCTAAAATCTCCTTGGGATTTCTGTCCCGATCGACTAATTGCCTGCGCAGCCCGTATCCGGCGGGTCCACCCTGACGGAATCCATGTTCAATTAACCTGCACTGTCCGGCAAACACCTTCACAGAGAGTTCGCGGCTGTATTCACCAGCCATCGTTCGCTTTATGGTCTTGAGCAAGGTCGATGACAGGCTCCCGTCATTCTCGAACTGCTCAGCGCAATAGTGGACGCGAACGTTGGCTCGTTTACAGATGTACTCGTAATAGGCACTTTCATCCACATCCTGGAATCGCCCCCATCGACTCACGTCGTATACCAGGACATCGGTGTAATCGGCGCGTCCGGTCTCGACATCGCGAATCAGGTCGCGCAACCCGTTCCTGCCCTCAATATTCAGACCGCTCCTCGCTTCATCCGAGTATGTGCGCACTATTTGCATTTTGCGGCCGTCCGCATAACGGCCCATCGCGTCCATCTGGTTTTCTGTGGAATATTGCTGGTGTTCCGTGGACATCCTGACGTACTGGGCTGCTCGGGCAGGTCCCGCAGTCTTCTCAGAAGCGCTCTCTCTGACGGACCTCATTTCGTCCCTACTTCCGAAAACTCGTTAAGAGCTGATTACCTGAGGTTGCGCTCGTGCCGATCTAGATAAATATTTGCGACGTGGAGTTTCCGCCTTTCCGCGTAGCGGCGAATGGCGGATTTCTGCTTGGTTGAATGCGGATGGTTTTCGGCTGAGATACGGACGTATCCTGCCACGCGAACGGGTTCCGTTCTCTTCTTAGGAATGCGTACTCGGTCGGTCCCCATCTCGTGCTACCGATTCTTGCTAGAAGCTGTTTACATCATGTGCTGTTGACGGCGTGAACAATGCGTCTTGCTCGAAATGGCCGTTCAATCGGGATTCGTTCTCGCATGGCGCTTGCTCGCTGAAGGGAAAGTCTTGCGGATACTTCTCGAACCACTGAGGAGAACCTGCAATGTAATCAGCATCATAAAGAAAACTTCTGTTCGCCCTTGTTAAATTCTTGTGACAGAGGAAAGCCTTTGCTTGCGGGTTCTTGCCTCAAAGATGTCTCAAACGGGGAAGACTTTTCCACAGGAACTTGTTCCTGCTCACATAGCAGCGAGCGTGTGCCGTATTCTTGAGGGATGGCTGCAACCGAAAGGTAGGTTTCTCTCATCGCCGCCGTCGTAGACGAGCGGCTGAAGAACGAATCAAGCCGCGCAGGTCTCCAAGACCTGCGCGGCGGCGGATTTCTGATTGAGGTAGTCGGCAGCCCGTTGCGCGTGAGCGGCTGCCGCAAAAATAGCGCGATTGTCTTTCTTGAGAACTTCCAGCCAAGTCGCGATATAGGCGGCGTTTTCTTCGCGCGGCTCCTCGTGAAGTTCGAGATCGGCGCACAGGAAAGCAGATCCCAGTTCGGCAACGAGTTCTTCGCGGCTGTAACCTTCATCGCCCCAGCTCTTGCGGCCGAAGTCACGGTTAAGACGCTGCGGGTGTTTTGTCCAGTGGGTCAATTCATGGGCGAGAGTGGCGTAGTAGCTCTCGGCGTCGCGGAACGCTTCGAATGGCGGCATCTGTACATAATCTAGTTCCTGCGCGTAGTAGGCACGATTCCCGCCGTGTTTGATCGTTGCGCCCAGGCTGCCGAAAAACTTCTCCGCATGGTCTATGCGCGCCACAGGATCGTGCGTCGGAACGGCCTTAGCGTAGTAGATTTCGGGCAACCCTTCGATCTGCTCCACGTTGAAAACCGTGTAGCCCTTCATGTAAGGGATTTCGCGCTCGACATCTTCGCCGGTCTTCTCGTCATGCTCGGTGCGCGTGATGGCGTTGGCGTAAACCACGAGTGAGCCCTTCTCGCCCTTGCGGACATGCGCGTTCAATTCGCCGGCCTGGCGGTAGGTCATCCAGATCGGCGCGGCAAAGTTCTGGCTGAGAGCAGACATCCAGAGGGACAGGACGTTGATTCCGGAGTAGGGCTGGCCGTTAAAACGCAGAGGACGGGTAATCCGCCCCGCGGCATGCTCAGCATTCCATGGACGAGTCCACGGGCGGACGCCTTTTTCCAGATACTCCACGATCTGTGCGGTGATGCGGCTGTATACGTCTTTTCTTTCGGTGGTGTTTTGCATTGTCTTCTTCTCCTTCAAAACAAATTTTTTCTTCGCGAAAACCCGCGACGGTTTTGAAGGCGTTCAGCGGCGCGGACCTGTCAAGGGCGCGGGCAAGTTCCGCGTTCATCGAAGACCCTTGACAGGGAGCACCGCTGGAATAACGCCGGTTTTGAAAGGCGCGGGTTGAGTGGAGAAAAAATGAAGGAGAAAAGACTTCGGCCAAGAACACCGAATGGAGCGGATAGCTTACCGGTGACGGTACAATAGACACTGAGAGTGAGGGGCAACTTGAGGTTCCATGGACTGTTTGTGGGCATCGACAGGTACGAGTCTCCGCAGATAAATTGGCTTGCGTGCGCGAGACGAGATGCAATAGCCCTTCACGCCCTCTTCACCGACACATTGGGCGGGACTTCAACTCTTTTGCTCGACGATAAAGCAACGAAGCACAACATCGCCGAATCATTCGGTGCACTTTGGGAGTGTGATGAAGAAGACGTAGTTGTGATGGCGTTCTCTGGGCATGGATCGGAGACTCATGAACTCGTTACATATGACGCTGATGTTGCCAATTTGCCGGATAGCGGCATTTCTCTACGAACATTGACCGAATGGTTCTCACGCATTCCCGCCAAAAACGTGATTTGCATCCTGGATTGTTGTTTTTCTGGGGGCATGGGTGCAAAAGCACTCCAGGTGAACTCATTGCCTCGCAGCATCGCCTCGACTGCGAATTTATTGGAGCATCTTTCAGGTCAAGGGCGGCTGATTCTCACCGCATCTCTCGCGGATGAAAAAGCATGGGAAAATCAGCAACGCGGACATGGACTATTGACTTTCCACTTGCTAAAGGCGCTTCAAGGAGCAGAAGAGGTCGTGCAAGGTGGAAAAGTTGCCGTGTACCGCCTCCTCGAATACGTCACGCAACGTGTGATTTCCGACTCTGCAACGCTCGGAAAGGTGCAGCATCCCACGTTACGAGGAACTCTCAATGGCGAATTGACATGGCCAATTTTTGAGCCTAAGGATTTGTACAAGGCTGCATTTCCTGAGTTTGTTCGTGAGCGGGTAAGTTCAGATCTTCAGTCATTGCTCCCTTATGGCTTTCCCGCCGAATTCCTGTCAACGTGGTCTACCTTCATACCGACGCTTAATCCTTTGCAAATCGACGCGATTAACGAGTTCGGCGTACTTGACGGCGACCATCTCTTGGTTTCCGCACCAACGTCTTCCGGCAAAACAATGATTGGGGAGTTAGCAGCAATTCGTGGTGCTCTCAATCGAAAAAGGGCCTTCTTCCTATTTCCACTCAAAGCCCTAGTGAACGACAAGCTCAGACATTTTGATCGCGTCTATGGGACATTTGGTCTGCGCACAATTCGCGCCACTGGAGACAGCACCACTGACGATATGGCACCATTGATGAACGGACAGTATGACGTTTGTTTGATGACCTATGAGAAGTGCGCTGCATTGCTCTTGAGTAACCCCTATCTCCTCGATCAGGTTGGAACCGTAGTCATTGATGAAGTGCAAATGATTGCTGACGAGTCGCGAGGTGTGAATTTGGAATTCTTGCTCACCTTGCTGATCTTACGGAGAAGAGAGGGTTCGGAACCCCAAATCATTGCTCTTTCAGCGGTTATAGGTGACACAAACGGCCTAGAGCGCTGGCTTGGAGCACGGCTTTTGCGTAGAACAGAGCGGCCTGTTCCGCTCGATGAAGGCATCCTTCGACCGGACGGGAGCTTTAGGTTTCTGTCATCAGAGACTGGTGAACAGAAGCTAATCAGGGGTTATATCTTTCCCGAATATCGGAAGGGCACAAGTCAGGACCTGATAATTCCCTTAGTCCGCCGACTAGTAGCAGAAAATAAAAGTGTCATCGTTTTCCGCGAAACCAAAGGTGAAGCCCGAGGGTGTGCGAGATACCTGGCTGATTCGTTAGCCCTCCCGCCTGCATCCGACGCGTTAAAAGCACTGCCTATATCAGACCCTTCGTTGTCCTCTAGCGAACTTCGAACGGCTCTCCAAGGTGGCATCGGTTTTCACATCGCGGACTTGGATGCTGATGAACGACAGGTCGTTGAAGAGGAATTTAGAGCCGCCAAAACACTCAAAGTTATCGCCTCGACGACCACTCTTGCGATGGGAGTGAACACTCCTGCGGAAGCGGTCGTAATAGCCGGTCTCGAACATCCGGGTAATACGCCGTATTCGATTGCCGAGTACAAGAACATCGTAGGCAGGGCGGGGCGGCTCGGACTCGCCACTAGGGGCACCTCATTCTTGGTTGCTCTTGACTCGATGGCTGAGCACTATCTCTGGTCTCGATACGTATTGGGAAAACCTGAAGATGTCGGGTCACAACTCCTCCATGGCGATACAGACCCCAGGACCCTAATACTCCGGGTGTTAGCAACAGCGGAGCACGCTGGCAAAGGCATGAGCGCCGATGACATCATCGGGTTTTTAGAATCCAGTTTCGGCTCATTTCTCCAAAAACGGCAAATCCCTAGCTGGTCCTGGAACAGAGCTTCGCTGTCGGGCAGCCTAAGCGAACTCCATAGTCACAAGTTGCTCGAAACCGATGGCCAGAATCTTTTTCGCCTTACTGCGTTGGGTCGCCTGTCGGGTATCTCAGGAATCGAGGTCGAATCCATCATCCGTTTGGTGGGGGCGTTTGCTCGGACGAATCCAGCGACTATAAGTGATCCGGTGCTGCTGGTTGCAAGTCAGCTCACTTTGGAACTAGACCAAATCTTGTTCCCTATCAATAAGAAGAGCACTCAGAAAGAACCTCAGGCTTGGTTTGGGGAACTTAGGAACCAAAATGTTCCTCTTAGCATACTCAATGCAGTTCAGCAAAGAGTACGAGACCAGCACCAACCTACGTTGCGGGCGAAGAAGGCCGTGGCTTGCTTACTGTGGATTTCCGGCACTCCAATGTCGGAAATAGAGGGGCTTCTGACACGATTCGGAGGTCGTTTCGATGGCGCAGCTGGCCCTATACGGAGTGTGCGCGCCCGTACAGCGGACGTTTTACCGACTGTCGCGATGGTAGCCCAGCTACTTCATCCGGGCCTGGACTTGGCCTCTCGGTTGAGTAAGCTGCTCGTACGCTTGGAGCTGGGAATACCCGCAGAAGCGGTAAACTTGGCAATGTTGACCAGTGATCGACTCAGTCGTGGCGACTACCTTTCCCTTGCGGGAGCTGACCTAATCGACTTATCCAAGATCGCCGACACCGAAGATGCCGTGCTTCTCCGTCACATTGCGGGAAGTCGTACCAAACTCCGGGAAATCCGGAAGGCGGTCACGATTAGTCAGACGAATCAAAACAATGTAACCGAGCCGGTTGTGCCAGCATATAAAGCTTGAAAAGAGAAGCTTCGCTGTCGTCGAATCGAGAACGTCATTTCTTATCCGATTCCGCCACCAAGGCGGAAACCTTGCAAGCACGTTCAGCGATTTTCTTCCGAAGTAGCTCTGCGATCGCGGCCAACTGCTTCTCCTGTTCCTGTGTCGGATCAAACGTAACCCCGCCAACGCGAGTCGATTCGTCAAAAATTCCGGGCGGTGCCGTTGTAAACCAGATCGGAACAACGGCGTTTTGGCCAAAGCGAGACTTAAACTGTTCTGATTCGAAGGCGGTCCAGATTCTTTTTGGGTATTCAGGTCCAAGCATCACCACAACATATGCAGCCTCAGAAGCGTAGACGGGGCCCAAATAGTCTTCGACATTCTCCGCAAGAATTCGCGACTGTTCATTGTGGTCGTAAAATACTTCAAGCTCGACTTCAGTGAGCAATTCGAACAATCGCCTCGCGTACGCTCGATCAGGACCAGCGAAAGAAAGGGCAAAATCGTAACGATTGCTGAACTGGATGTTGAGAAACCCGACCTGCTCTGCAAACTTATTCCAGCCCAAGTTGCGTAAGAAAAACACAAACTGAGGGTCCTCAACTGTCAGAATCGTAGTCGAGGGCTCATAGTGAAGGACGGAAAGCTCTGGGTTCTTGCCTAAGAAATCGGTCAGATAACCCTTCTCGACAACCTGACTAGCGCTTCCGCGCTGTTCAGCATGCCGTGCAACCTCTCGATCTAACGAGATCGCCCATTCATTCGATTCGGCAAGCCACTTCAAGATATGCAAATATGGCGCCCGGCCTTCGCGTCGGAGTCTTGGGCCAGCCGCAAACTTTATCGCGTCGGTCATGAATAGCCGCGCCAGGCCACCCATGACCCTGTAGGAGACGCTTTGATAACTGATACAGATCTCTTTTACCTCGATCTGGGCATCCAAGATATCAGCCGCGAGACATGTTTGATGACACAACATCTGTGCGAGATAAAAGCTGCCGCTCGACCCTTTGACGATTTCCGGCCCAATCTGAAGGGCTATATTTAGAGCTCGTTCGCCCTTAGTCACCAGTTCATGAATCCGTTCGTCAGGATTTGCCTCGAACTTTATTGTGTCAATACGATTGTTCAAATCGGGGGCAAATCTTACTAGCGAATCTCCGACGCGGTTGATGCCAACCAAAACGAGCTTAGTGTCGGTACGCTCTTCGTCTGCAAGAACCTTCAGATGATCAGCTATTGCCTCCTGAACTGTTGCGTCGAGGCGATGGAAATCGTCAACGATGACGAGCCCCACATCTCGTTTTCCAGGTAGGGCAGCGATGAAGTCCCGATCTTCCTTCTTTCGTGCGCTTAAGCGCAGGACGTTCTGACCTAATCCAAGCTCATCGAGGGCCTTTATCACGGCTGTGGTTTTGCCGATGCCAGACGGACCTTCGATCACCACGCCTCTGCCGGGCGTCCTCAATGCGACCAGCAGTTTGTTGTACTCCACCGGCTGAACGAACGTGTGGCTCGGAACACCGGAAAGCTTGAAAACGTCCTCAAGGTTGGGTACTGGCATAAGAGGGTGCTCCCAGGATTCACCTTACCACGATGACCTTTCACTCGCACGAACGCGCGCACAAGCGCAGCCCGGCGCGGGCGGGGGGGCCGGCCCCAAAGTCCGAATCGGTTCAGTTCCGTGGTGGATGAGCGGGTGTACGAGTTTTCCCGTCGTCTATAGCTGTCCCCATAGTTTTGTTAATCAAATCACGCCGACCCGGCTTTGGGACAGCCATCCTTTCGCCGGGTTTGTCTTCACGGTAGAATCTTCGCAAGCGAGGATGCGAGATGCGAAAGCCGATGAGGTCGTTCCAGAAGCGCAACCTACCCGAAAATCCGATGGAATGGTCGAAGTGCCCGATGTGCAAGGAGCCGTTCGCCGAATCCCATCTCGGACCTGGTCCGGGGCAAAAGACCTACATCCATTCGAACGGCACACGGCACATAGCGAACGAGCCAAGCACTGACACTACTCGACAAACTAGCATCAACAAGGTCGCCGCCTTGGACGACCTCTACGGTCGCATCACGCAAGTGGCCAAGGCGATGGGCGCGACGGCGTCACGCTCGGTATCGAGTCTGTCCATTCCAAGTGCAATGACGGCAACTTCGCGCACTGAAGATGCTCCAACTCTGCATGTGAATACGCCGAACGGCTTTCAGGTGGACTTTTCCCCGTCCAATCCCCTGAGTATCGGAAATGCTCTATCCGTGAAAGCAACGCGCACTCTCAGAGGGTCGCGTAAGAGCGATCAAGTCATCAGCTTTTTGCAGAACGCTTGGCGATTGTCCGATGGTCCGCTGTCAGACGATGACATACGTGCATGTCTCACGCCGGAAGGACCGCCGCCCGTGTGACTAGCGAGTCTGGCTAGTCAGAGCCTCGCGAATTTCTCCAGGCTGATCACCCGCTCGCGACCCGCGAGCGGCGAGCCAACCGAGAAAACCAACGCCTAAAAAGCCGAAGGTCCTCGCTTCGGCTGACCTACCCGTTTGAGGTCACTTCGGATTTGCGTCCATCCAAAGATCCTGAAACATGGCATTCAGCTCACGACCGAGCCCTTCGAGATCGGGGAAGATGGTGGACTCGGAGATGCCGCACATCGCGAGATCGCGCCTCATCGGGGCGACCGCGGCCCGCTTGATCGGGATTCGGCAAAGTCGGCAATCGCTTGGCGGTACGTTTTTGCATACTTTCTTCAAGCCATCAATGGTGCGCCCAAAAATTGTAAAGCGGCTCCGCTGCGCCGCAAACCTTCGCGCAACATGCGACGGATCAATGGCCAATGGGAATTTGGGGCCGAGGAATTCATTCTCGAATTCATCTTCCGATAGATACGGTTTCGCCTCGTCCCAGTCTGGCATCGCCGTTCCCACTGACCTGTCCGCTTTGGCGATCGGTAGTTCGCGGTACACTAACTTGTTCAGCCACCACGGATCGAGCATATACACTGCTGCATCGTGCGAACCCTTGGTGGACTTCAAGGCGAAGTACAACGCGACCAGTGCGCCGTCCGACCAGTCGAGCAGGCGCGTCGGCACGCCGTAATGCTCCATCAGGAAGTACCGCTCCCAATGGTCGGAAGGCTTGCCTTCACCAGCGAGTTGCGAGCCGCGGCGCTTGAATTCGAGGCGGAGGTCCTGTTCCTGGCGCAGCACCTCCTTCGGCTTATGCTTCGTCCGGTAGAGCTTCGGTTTCAGCGCTGTAGGCCAATCAGCCTGTTCCTCGCCCCGAAACCAAGGTAGCCAGGCCGACTCCGTGCGCCGATCCCACATCCCCTGCCACTTTCGCGCGCGTGCGGAGACTACTTTCACGAAATGGTCGAGGGACTCGACGCGTTCGATGTCTACCATTATTAGTTTTCCGTCTGCTAACCCGTTATTCACGCACGGACGCCAAATCTGCACAAGAGTTCATCCGACCGCTCGCAGCTCTAGCTCAGGCGAACAACCGGAGCACGAAGCGTTCTGGTTCCTCAACCAAGTCCGGGACCGAGCCATTATGCGTCTTCATCCCTATGATGATCTTGCGCGGGATGCCCATACCCATGTGCTCCAGATATCGGTAGTCCCGCATAACGTCCTTTAGGAGCTGGTTCCTGGCTGCCCTGCAGCCCGTCCGCATCCGCTCCGGTGTGATGCCGTTCGGCAGACGGCCGGGGGAGACGATTTCGAGGCGGTCGCTGTAAACGGCTAGTTCAATGTCCGTACTGGTAAGAAGGTAGTCCCGGTGAATGAGCCCGTTGACCACGGCCTCGCGGATGACCTCTGGGGGATATGCTGGCTTTTCGATTCTCCTGCCGTTCTCAATAGCGGCGGTCACTGGGGTATTCCGTCGCACAAACTCCAGGGCCTGCTCGACCAAGCCGTTTTCCACCACCGCGCCATTGGCATCGAGCAAAGGTGTCATCGGCCCGCGCAGGGCGGCTCGCTCTCGCGCGGCATAGTCCTTTACGGTTCCTGGGAACGCCACCGCATCCATGCCCGCGTGAGGAAGAAAGCGGTTGGGCGTCGTGCCAAACAGGAGCATACCGCCAACTGTGACGCCTTCCTCGGTCATGATTTCGGTGTTCATAAGAAGTGTTCGCCAACCCCCGTCATCTCCATCGTCGGGTACAGACTGTTGACGAATGCGTCCGAAATAATCGCGTAACCGACGGCGGTCGAGGTCTCCGAGCGTCGCTCCGGAAACCGGACGCAGCTCGGCGCGGAAAAAGCCGCGCTGCTGAAATAGGCGTCCGAGTTCTTCGGGGGTTGGCTCCCTGCTTTGAGTTCCGACCCGGATGTAATAAGTGTTGCGGTTGTTGTGCCAGACGCTGTGAACATCGTATCCACGCGTCACGCTGACGATCGCGACGTCCCTTCCCGGCACAATCTCACGGACAACTTCGAAGAAAGGAATGATGCTAGGTCTAATCTTGTCCCGGCAGGCGGTCATGACCCACTCTTCGAGATTGGGCCGCGTGATGCCAGATATGCGGCCATCATCCTCCACGCCGAGAAGCACTTTGCCGCCGCTCAGATTCGAGAATGCGACAAGCTCTTTGGCGAGGGCATGGTTTTCCAGCTCGTCGCGTTTGAATTCGACACCGGAGTTTTCGCCGTTAGTGATGATTTCCAGCAGTTCGGTGTGCGTGGTCATGTTTCAAAACCCATACTTGGAGCGCCGCATCTCGAAAGCGTCCTTGCCGCCTTCGAGGATCTCTTCAACCAGCTCGCGGACCGGCTTGGAGTCAATTGAGCCCATGTGTTCGGTTGCAATCTTGGCGTGGCCTTCTTTGCCTTCGCCCGATGCGTCCAAGCCGAGAATCAACTCGGCGTCACCCAGGACGGGGATGTTTGCGTTGTGGGTTGAAAACAGAAATTGGCGCCGGCGTTTCTCCTGGCGCATGATCGGAACCACGCCCTCCGTAATGAACCTGTTGTCGAGGTCATCTTCCGGCTGATCGACAACAAGAGGAGATTCGGATTCCAGCAGCAAAAGCAGCAGCACCGCCGTTGCCTTTTGTCCGGTGGACAAGGCTTGAAGTGTTTGCCAGGTTGGCGGTTCGCCGTCGGGAGCTGTATTCAGTTCGATGTTGGTCGTTGCCGGAAGGTCAAGCTCCTCAATTCTCATAAACAGGTCTATGTCCGCCTGAGCAATTCGCTCAGCGGAACCTGCGGGCAATCCGTACTTTTGCATGAGCGCTTCTTTTCCCTCGCGGCAGCGCTGTGCGAAGTCCGGCAGGGAAAGCTGCTCTAGCGAGCGCAATCGATCCAAGGCAGCGCTCAGGTTTCCGCCAACTTCTCGTAACAATTGCTCAAGCGGCTCACGGTTGCCGGCCATTGTGACTTCCACTCTGACCCGGTCTCTCAGCTTGCGTGAAACCTTTTTTGCCGCGCTCTGGATTTCCCGGTACTCACTGGCCTTCGCGTCCTCCCATTCGGCCAGGAGCTTGCGGCGGTTGGCTTCGTGCGCAGCGAGGTCGCGCTTCAAGCTCTCTTTCTTGTCCCTCAGCGGACGCAGCTCTTCAATCTGCTTACGGAGACGGATAAACTCAGCGCCGTCGATCTTCGATTTCTGAAGCTCACGCAGGAGTTTCTCGTATGCCTCTTCGATAACTTTGCGTTTTTCTTCCCACCGGGCTTTTGTGTCCGCGACCGATTTGTCCGCGTCCGCTAAAGCCTTGGCTAGCTGGTCCGCGACGGCCTTGAGTTTTGTACTTAGAGTGCCGAGAATTTTTCCAATATCGGCGAGAATGTCGGCGTTCGGGAGTCCCTCCAAAGCCTTTGACGAGACGAAGGCCGTATCGAGAGGAAGCGATTCCAGCAGTTCTTCGTGGAAGGTGCGGATCGGATCTAGCCGTTCGCCGACGTTTGTAAACACGCGTTCTTCCCGGATGAGCAGGCTCTTCTCTTTCAAACGCTCCTCAAGGCCCGCTTCTTTGAAGCGCTTTTGCGTTTCCTCAAGACCGGGGAGCGCCGCCAACCGTTCATCGAGGGCCTTCATCTCGTGGAGGACATCGACGATGCGCCTCCGCGAGCGTTCAAGCTCCAGCTTGAGTTTCGATTTTCGTCCGGAAAGTGTTGGATCGTGATCGACGAACCGCGCCAGAAGCAGAGTGAGCTTCTCGGCACTTTTAGTAAGTTCGGATATTTCGTGCTGCCCGAACACTTCAACGCCGGGCATGACATCTTTGGGGGTAAGTGTCAGCACTTCCCCGCTTTCATCCTTCACTATCGGTGGATTCGGTACCGAGCGCTCGATGGTATACGACCGCGCGGATGGTTTATGCGAGCGCACGAGCATGGAAATCTTGGTGCCGGACCGGAGCACATACCGGACGACGCCTTCATGGGCTTTGCGAGCCTCTTCGCCGAGCGGCTCTATGCCGAGCGCGTAGCGCATGCTCTCGATCATGGTCGATTTGCCCGTTCCTCGTCCGCCCACGAGGACGTTGAGGTTGCCGTTGAAGTGGACGGAAGTGCCGTCGAGAAAACCTCCCTCCCAGGTCACGGCCAAAAATTCGGCGTGCGGCTCCGGTTGCGGATCGCTATTCAAGCGGATGCGCGAATCCGGATCGAGAAAAGCCTGACGGAAGGCTTCGACCGAAACGTCCGACATTTTGATAAAACAGGATGCACTGTTCTTTTTCAGATCATCCGGACCGTTCACGTCTGAAGCGTTGATCACCGCCACGAGGCGGTTGCGTTTATGCTCTCCATCTTTGTTCTCAAGGATCGGCCGGATATTCTCGGGTGCGTCGGAGACCGGCCCCGCAAGGGCGCACGCCAGAAGATCGGGCGACCTCCACGCATTGACGCGAGACTGGCCCGATAGCTTGGTTAGAAGCCCGCCGTCGGCAGCAACGTGCGCGGCAATACAGGCGGCTCCCCATTTCTTGCTGCTGGCCAGCAGCTCTCCTGAGTCCAGGCTGCCGGTTGGTGAAGCGGCAGCCGTGTCGTGAACGCCGCATTCGCCGATAAACCGCTCCAGCGCGTCGTCCTTATCGGGATCGAATAGGCACAGAAGATGAACGCCGTCTTTCGTCACCGCTTCAAAACCGCTAAACGCGAAAAGGCCGGCGGCGCGCGCCGCTTGCACGAGCCCCTTGGAATCCTGAACCCGGTAATGATCGGTCACGCCGATAACCTCGATCCCGATCTCACGACACGCAGAGATGATCGCGGCGTTATATTCCGTTTCGGTTCGGAACGAGGTCGTTTTGTGGTGTCGGCTTAGGTAGGCAAAGGGATTGACTTGGAGGGCGCAGCGATAGAACCGCGCACCGTTGGGCAGTTTCAGGGCGGCGTCCAATGGCTTTGACAGAGTCGTCGTCATGCTGCCGGCTTTGACCTTCATTGGTCCATCCTCGTGAACGTCTCCTGTCTTTAACCCCGATATGACGGCATGCCAACCTTTGAATTCATGGCGATAATGACGGTTTCAACCATCATTAAAGCACGAATCGAAGCCCCAGCAGGGTATCACTGGAAACGGAATAACTTAAGATACGTCCGGTCTGTGGATGTAAGTCCGCGGGATGATGGGTACGCGGGAGCGATTCGGGCGGTATTACGTTAGCGGGTTCAGGCCAGTAGGGTGGCCGACGCAGCGCTGGCCCCGACGCCCCAGATTGTGTCCAGAGTGCAGGCAGCGAACATCTTTCGATTGTTGTTGGTCATAGGCTTGTTCCCCTTTCTGTTCTCAGTTTGTCGTAGTTTCCAAACCATTACGCGCAGTATCACGAGCAATGCAAAAAGGACGCCGAGACCAACGCACGCCGCGAGAGTTGAACTCGCGCCTACTGACCCTACTCGCCCGAACCCGCCGACGTACTTAATTCTACTGCAGTCCGAGAAAATGGCCGAGCGCCGACAGTTCAGGGTCATCGGGATCACTCTTGAATGCGGCGTATGCCGCGACTCTTCAATTTGGCTGTCTTACTCACTAAAGGGGAGTCTGCCTGATTTTACGCATCCATTTCCTGCTCTAGAGGTTGCTCTCAAACCTGAGCGTTCTGGATGGCTTTCTTGCCTCTTTTGTTTTTCTTGGGCCGCATAACGTTGATTGCGGCGGCGGCGAGCGAGGTCTTGATGTGCGCCGCGTAGTATTTCTCAATCATCTCCACGCTAGTGCGGCAGTTCTTAGCGATTTGGTAGATGTCGGCACCCTCCATTCCGAATTCCCCCAATTTTTTCTTCGGGTTAGCTCAAGCATGACCCAAGATGTGTAAGAAAATGTGTAGCTCTGAACCCAAAAACGAGTGAATTCTCTCGCCCCAAGCGGAAGATACGGGCAGCATCGAGCTGATACACCGATGGCTACCGGTTCCGCTAGCGCGCGGCTTGCACACGGCTTGAAGCTGGATGACTTGGAACTGTCATGTCCGGTTCTTATTGGAGGGAGCATAGCGTTTCCTTACCAGATCCCTTCCCCGATACTAAGAGATTGGAGCTGCACGAAGTACAGCCGCCAGCGGCGGCACGTGCAAGGGAGATTTGCCGCTAAAAACGCCCCAGCGGGGCAGCGGCAAATCAGAACAATTTTAGTGAGGAGAATCCGGGCCGGACATAGGGACGATTACCTCCCTGCGCCAGCCTCCGCCAGCGGCTCCGGCAAAAGACGGCTTGGGAAGGTTCAGGTCAGTGCGGCTTGTTGCGCTGACCTCTTTTGGACTGATCGCGGGTCGCTGCCGCTTTTGACGCCTTGGCCTTGGTATCGTCCGGTTCCAGTTGCGGCAGTTCCCATCCCGCCATGCCCTGCAACACGCGGTCGGCGTGCTTGATCGTATTCACATGCCCATAGTGCTGCTCAATCATGTGGACGGAAGTTCCCATCTGCTCGGCGAGGAAATACACGTCCACGCCTTCCTGCAATCGCAGCGTGGCATAGGTATGCCGGAAGCAATACGTCGAACGCGGAACGCCCTGCGCGCCTTCGCGCAAATTCGCCTCGTTCAGAAGGTCGGCAATCAGCGAGCTGTAAAGGGTTTTTGCAGGCTTGCCCGTGACCTTGGTAAATACTCTGTCATTCGGTTCCGTCGCTCTGGAAATAACGCGGATACGCTCCAGATAATCTGCAACGCTCCTGGGAGCCACCAGCTTGCGCGACTTGCCCTTGCCCTGCACGAACAGCACAACGATCTCACGCCCCTCGCGGTCTTTTGCGGGCATGATGTCGCGCCAGCGCAGATTCTTCATCTCCGCTGGCCTCATGCCTGTATTACACGCAATCAGGATCATGTTGTAGGTTATGGTGCGATACCAGACGCTGGAAGGTTTATCCGCCTCAGCAATCCACTTGCGGCCTACGGTGTGGAGCTTGCGGTATTCCTCCAGCGTGAACTCGTCGCGCCGCATGGACTTGAGCTTGGGGCGCTCGTCAAAACGCTGGCTGGCAGGAACATAGCGTTTCTTGACGGCGTAATTCATCACCGCACCGAAGATGGACATCTCAAAGCGGATGGTGGAATCACTGATATAAGGAACCACCCGTTCTTCGGAAGGTTTGACTTCAATCGGTCTCAAAACCCTGATGCCGAGGGTCTGCTGAACCTTGGTGCGGCGCTCGGCTTCCTTATCCGCGAAGGCTTGCGCCATGTCCTCGCTGACTTCGCGAACGCCGTTGCGCTTGTGACGACCCGCGCCGTTCTCCCGCCGCCATGCTGGGTAGCCGCCCCAAAGCTCGTCACCGATAAGGTGGACCTGCGTTGATCCTACATATCTGTCTAAAGCGCCTTCGATGACGGCGCGCACCTTCTTAGGCCGCGCCGCGCTGATCTCTCCGCGTTTCGCCCGCGCCTCCTGCGTCAGCAGATACTCTCTCCCCACCTCGCGGAAGGGATGGTTGAACACAGGAACGTCATGTTTTAAGCGGAATCGGATGTCTGCGTCTTGATCGAAGGCGCGTTCCCGCGCCACGTCGATGTCGGTCGTCTTGAGCGAAACCGTCTTGTAACGGTCGGCCTTGGGCATCTTCATGCGGCAATACCACATCCGATGCTCCACGTCACCGCGCCGGAAGAGAATCAGGCCCGGCTTGAGTTCCGCTTTATCGGTGACGAATGCCATGTTCGCCTCTATCGTTTGACTCGTCCTGTGCAGATTCCGTGCAGATTTTTCTCGCAAGTCCTTGACTCTGCATATCTGTGCAGGACTTGTATAGAGCATATCAAGATTTTATCTTGTTTGTTTATATATTGTTTATGATATATCTGTCATCCTGAGCGGAGTAGTGAATTCACGAAGTGAATTCACCACGGAGTCGAAGGATCCCTTCTACGTCTGCATAAACACGAAGGTTGCAGGGAGTTTCCGCCAAGTGATCTGGCTGCGTCCAGACGTCCGAAGGCAATGACCTGGCAACGTGGGCGGGGTTTTAGAGACTGCGTGAAACTGTGTCGTCCCTCCGGGACTGGTTTGGCTTTCTTTCGAGCCTACCCAGGACTTACGACCCGGGCTAAATGATTCCGCCGCTCGGAGGCTGGACCGGGGAAGAATTTGCTCCATAGTTTTCCCCAAAATTAAGTTTTCGCGCACACTCTTCAGCCACTTTGCGTCAGTTGCAGCAGATCCCACTTGTTCCCGTAGAGATCCTCAAACACCGCGACGGTCCCGTACGGCTCCTCGCGCGGCGTCTCGCGGAACTTCACTCCGCGCGCCGTCATGGCACGGTAGTCTCGCCAGAAGTCGTCAGTATGGAGGAATAAAAAGACACGCCCTCCCGTTTGGTTGCCGACGCGGCTGGCTTCCTCGGGCGTGGAGGCTTGGGCGAGAAGCAGGCTCGTGCCACGCGAGCCCGGCGGAGCAACGAGTACCCACCGTTTGTCCCGGCCCAGCCGGTCTGTGGCGGCGCTATCCTCGACCACCTGGAAGCCGAGCGACTGCGTGAAGAACGCGATGGCTTCGTCGTAGTTGCGAACTACGAGAGCGACGTACCCGAGAGTCTGCGCCATGATTGCTTTGCACCGAGGAGATCACCCAGCAGACATCAGTTCCTTCCCGCCCTTGTCCGAATCGCCTTCTCGGTCTCAACGGCCTGCTGGCGCACGTCATTGGAAACATCCGGCAAATCGCGTTCGAACGGGCGAATGGCGGGAAGATCGTCCAGTTGCCCCACCAAATACAGCGCCCGCAGCGACTCCCACACCTGCTCGGTTGCCGGGTCCACCACGGCGACCTCGGCGCCCGCGGCAACGTTCGCACCCGTCTGGGCCACCGAGCGAATGCGACCGGGAATGGGCGAACGAATTTCGCTGGTCTGGCTATGCTCATCTTGCAACTTGGCTAGTAATCCTCCCTGGCGAATGGCGGTTCCGGGCCGGTCCGAATCCACGACGCGGCCCGACATTGCCGCCGCAATCTGGGCTGGCTGCAGCAACGCCACGATCTGCGGACGCCCGGTAGCGTCCCCAAACCTCACAAGCGACAGCGCCGCATTTCCGCGCACCATGGGCGATGAGTCCGCCAGCATCTTCAGCAGAGTCTCGTGGAATCCTGTGCCCGACGTATCCTGCCCCATCACCCACGCATCGGTGTTGCGGACCTCTTCCACCGGATCGCCCGCCAGCCGCAGCAGGTAGGGATACCATTGTTTCGATGCGGCGTCTCCATGCGACATGCGCTCGCCCAACTGCACCAGGGCATGCTGAATGTGCCGAGGCTTCTTGTCATCGCGTAGATATTCGCTCAACTGCTGGTCAGAAAGATGTCGCCCGAACCAGGTATTCCACCAGAACAGGAACGGCATGAGCACGATCAACCAGCCCGTAGCGAAGAAGAGAATCTTCTGTGTGCGCGACATCCCGCGCTTGGGGCTTGGTGGCAAAGCGTCGTCGGGGCTGGCCAGAAGATTCGGTTTTGGAGGGGAAGTTTCTGATTGAGCCGACATGGAATCCCGGGAAGGAACTATAACAGAAGGCACCTATTCTACGTCCGCATCGAGCACGCGTTCCTGCTCCAGGTAGTGCGACATGGCGTACTGCGCCAGAAGGGGTGTCTGGAGCCGAATTTCGGCTCCAATCCACTCGCCCTTGCTGTGCGGTGCGTCCGGCGCATGATTGCAGCGTCCGCCACTACCGAACTGCGGACCGAAGTCCGCGCTCTGAATCTGATCGAAATGCTTGATCACACGCCAAGCCTCGTCACCGACGGTTCCGGAAACGTCGATCTTTAGCTTCAAGACAGACATGAGGATTATTTCACCACAGAGTCACAGAGACACAGAGGAAGAACATAGAAATTGAGAATCGAACTGCGAGTTACGATCAAGCCGTTGATCTTGGTTTCCTCTGTGTCTCTGTGACTCTGTGGTGAAATGGCTCCTGAACGACCTAGCTGTGCGGGAACCACTGGTACAGCATGAAGTAGACGATCACGCCCGTGACCGAAACATACATCCACAGCGGCCAGGTCCATCGAGCTATCGCGCGGTGCTTGTCGTAGCGTGACTTCAGTCCGCGGCTCAAAGTGATAATTGCCAGCGGAACAATGACGATGGCCAGCGTGACGTGCGAAATCAGAATGGCAAAATAAACCGGCCGTGCCCATCCCTGGCCCAGAAAGCGGATGTTCCCCACCTCGTAGTGGAAGAATAGGTAGCACCCGAGGAACAGTGCGGACGCTACCACTGCGGCAATCATGCACAACCGATGTGCAGCAATTTGGCCGCGCGAAATTAGCACTCGCCCCGTAAGCAGCAGCACGGCGCTGCTTCCGTTCAGAGACGCGTTCAGGGCAGGGAAGTAGGCGTATTGTTCGGCGATCATGCGGCGGGTCTCGTGGTGCGGCGGTTGGCCATCAAGAATGCCAACCCAAACATGACCAGCGAAAACAGGACCAGCGTCGCCATAGCCGAGGACAGCGGGAAACTGGTCTCCGCGCCCGGATACAGAAGCCCGCGCAGGGCCTCCACTCCGTAAGTCAGCGGATTGAGGCGCATGATGACTCGAATCCATCCCGAGGCGCCCGCCAGTGGAAACAGCGCGCCCGACACCAGCCATAGCGGGATCAAAAACAAATTCACAATGCCGTGAAAGGCCTGTGAAGAATCCATCGGCCAGGCGATCGCAAATCCCAGAGCTGTAAGAGCAAACGAAACCAGAAACACCACTACTGCAACCAGCAGCACCTGCACTGGATTCAGATGCACGCCCGCGAACGGCGCAAAGATCAGGAAGACCATGCCTTGGACCGCCGCCAGCGTCGTTCCGCCCAGCACTTTGCCCAGTACAATCGCCGCGCGCGGCACGGGCGCGACCAGCACCGAGAGCAGAAATCCTTCCTTGCGGTCTTCGATCACCGACATCATGGTGAAGATCGAAGTGAACAGCACGATCATGATCAGCGTGCCGGGATAGAAGTAATCCAGGTAGTGCTGCTGGCCGGCTCCCCCGCCTGAGCGAAACGAAGATCCGAATCCCGAGCCGAGGACGATCCAGAAGACCAGCGGAGACGCCAACACTCCAATGACGCGGGTGGTCTGCCGGTAGAAGCGCACAATCTCTCGCCACCAAAGCGTGAAAGCCGGCAAAAGGACGCCCGCCGATGCGTGCGTCGTAGGACGTGCTAATGTCGCAACCTGGGTCGCCATGGTCAGCTCGCCTTCGCCGAAGGAGACTTGGACGGCGCAGCTTCCTTCTTGCCCAGCATGCCATGATCGCGCATCTCCCAGTAGGCATTCAGAAGGAAGCACGCCGAGAGTGTCAGCAGAATGAGACTCATAAATAGCCCGTCAACCGTCGCCGCCGGCGGCCACAAGGTAATCATTCCGCTGGCGAGAATCCAACCCACACCTGCCAACGGAAGCAGTCCGAGCACGAGAGAAAGCACCAGGATCATCGAACGCAAGCTACCTCCTCTTCTTTGTCTTCTGGTCAGAGTTCTTGTCAGAACTCTCTTCGCGGTCTTCACTCCAGAACTTGTGTCCAGTGCGATGGATGAATACATCTTCGAGCGCCGGCTTACTGACCGAAATGGCCTGAATTTCTCCGGGAAATGCCTCGACCAGGTCGGGAACAAAACGATGCCCGCTTTCGCGTTCGATCCGCACTTGATTGCCCAACACCGTCGTCTCCACGTGGAAGCGTGCCCGGATGTGGTCAGCCAGCAAACCCGCGTCGTGCGCGGCATCCAGCAGGATCACATCGCCGCCGATCTCACTCTTCAATTCCGCCGGTGTGCCTAGTGCCACCAGATTCCCTTCGTTCAGGATGGCCAGCCGGTCGCAACGCTCGGCCTCTTCCATCAGGTGCGTGGTGACCAGCACGGAAACGCGCTCTTCGGCGCGCAGGATCTGCAGGTACTGCCACAAATCGCGCCGCGCTCCCGGATCAAGGCCAGTCGTGGGCTCATCCAGCAGAAGGACCCCGGGGTGATGCAGCAGTCCCTTGGCCAGTTCTATGCGGCGCTGCATGCCTCCGGAAAAGGTCTCCACCCGTTCCTTGGCCCGGTCGGCGAGCCCCACTCGCGCGAGAATTTCGCCTACCCGCTTCTTCAGCCCCGCTCCATGCAGCCCGTATAGATGCCCCTGATGCCACAGGTTCTCGTAAGCTGTCAGCTTTGGATCGACGCTCTGGGCCTGAAAGACAACGCCAATCTGCCGGCGAAGACTGGCCGCATCCTGCGCCGCATCGCAACCCATGACGATGGCGCGTCCGCCAGTCGGGATCATCAGCGTCGAGAGAATCCGAAACAGCGTAGTCTTCCCGCTGCCGTTCGGACCGAGCAGACCCAACAACTCCGCCGGCCGGACGTTGAACGAGACACCGTTTAATGCCGTGCGGTTCTCGTAGCGGTGGACCAGATTCTGTACGGAAATGACGGCGGCAGCCTCTGCCGTTTCCTGACCCGTATCCGCGAGTTCAGCGACCTTTGAAGCCAAGGAGTTTTCCCCGAAACTACAACCAGTTTACGACATTGTGTCCAGAATCCGCGAAACGATAGCAGTAGCAAGTACAAGACCTACGCAGGAATACGGCCGGGCTGCAACGAGACAGGCAAGGAGAGATCTCGCAACGTCGGCGGGTTGACTCATGCCACCGAGGGGTCGCGTTGAACTTGAGGCAGCGTTTCCTCGAAAGCAACCGGAACATGCCTCCAGACCTGGATCGCCAGAATCACCGCCGTCGCCAGCAGTAGCGCTCCCACCGCGACGTGTGCCACGGTTGAGATCACCATCGGGAATTCCGGCTGTACAGCGTCTCGGCCCCACGCCACGCGTGTCAGGAAGGCGGTGAAGCCCAGGCACAATTGCGCGATCACCAGCGACAGCATCAAGATGGCAGGACGCCGAACGGCCTCGATCTGCGAATAGATGCTGAGCGCACGCACGGATGTCCACGCCAGAACGAAGGACACAATTACCGCATTTGCCAAGTGCGGCCACCAACTCAGCCCGTGATGCCGGAACATCGCTCCCAGGATCAACTGGACATACAGCACGAAGATGGAAAGCAGGGTCAAGGTGAACAGGCTGGGGTGACGCTGGTCGAACTCCACCCGAGGCTGTTCCTCGACCCACTTGCGACCGGTGAAAACGGCCATCGCCACCGCGATGCAGAAAAAAGTCTGCGCCAGCGCCGCATGTGCCGATGAGACCGCAGGCGGTAAGTAGAACAATACAGTGATTCCGCCCAGAACTCCCTGCGCGATGACCGTGCCCAGGGCAGCGAAGCCCAGAACCCGCAGCCAGCGCCGCTTTTCCGTGCGCCACGTCCAGACGGCCATGACAATCGTGAGCAGTCCGGCGACCTGCGCGATCATGCGGTGGGTGTGTTCAAACTTCACGCCGCCCACAAGTTTCGGAATCTTGTACAGGGAACCGAACGAGGTAGGCCAGTCTGGAACCGAGAGCCCCGCATCGTTGCTGGTGACGAGCGCTCCCGCGATGATCAAAAGAAAAGTCCAACCCGCGAGAATAACAGCGAGCCGGTGATGCCCGCGATTGTAAGGTGTTTCGATGGCTTTCGGAGAGGTGCCCATGGGTGAATGAAGCGCGTGACGACCGCTCCGTCGTCCGGCATCGCAAGGGCAGAGCAGGCTGGGCAACCGCCAGGCTGCTCTGTCCAACCGGGTATTTTACCAAACCAGACCGGCTAGTCGGCGGCCGGTTTGAAGCTCTGATCCACGGTCTTCGATTCTCTCGCAGCGACCGTTACCTTCTGGTCTTGCTCTCCCAGTTTCTCGTGCACGAATGCCAGCGTGTAGTCGCCCGGAGGCAGGCCCTTGATCTCGTACTTCCCGTCTTTGCCGGTCACGGCGTAGAACGGGCTCTTCGTGACATTGATATACATCTTCATCCATGGGTGCTGGTTGCACTTGACGGGCAACATGATTTCTTCGCGCGCGAAGTTCTTTTCAATCGCCGGAGAGGACGGCGGCTGCGACTCGTTCCACTCGCGGTTATCCTTTGGGGTGGGATGAATGTTATGCGTAGTCGGATCGTCATTCTTGATTTGAACAGTCTGACCCGCCATCACACCCAGCACGTGCGGATGATAGCGGCAGCCCTGCTGATCGAGCACGACCGGGTCTTTGGGAACATCAAAAGTGCGGTTTCCAAGGCCGTCCTTCACGTAGACAAAGACGTTGGCGAGGTCACCGCCACCGACGACGACAGTCTCAGCTTCGTTCGCGCCCTTGCATCCTGGGTCTTGGCTCATGTCAATCTTCGATGGCTTCGGCGCGGTACCGTCAAACTTTACCGTACCATTGATCGTAGCGACGGTCGCCGGGTCGATCGGGGTCGCCGGCTGTGCAGCCGGCTGCTCGGCCGCCGGACTCGCGGCCGGAGCCTCCTCCTTCTTACTGCATGCGGCAAGCACCAGCAGAGCGCATAGTGCCAGAACACCCACCAACATCGTTGCCCAACGCTTGTTCGTATTCATGATGTCGCCTTTCTTGAAAGTTCGATCGCAATTGGTTTCTTGTCATTCCGAGCGAGCCGGAGCGAAAGCGACGGCGACCCGAGGAATCTGCTTTTCTGCTGGAAATTCTACCGCGAACCTCCGCTCGCCGCATGGTGTGCCACTACCGCGGCCTGCTTGCGGCTACTCGACGGCTGCACCGCTGCCTGCGCCCGCGGCATCGACGACGCCACCCGCCGCTGCTCCTCCGGCGTCAACTGGAAGATATAATCCACCAGGAGCTTGCGGTGATCGCCCTCAAACCCGTTGAATGAAGACGGCGTCGGCCCAGCAAAAACCCACTGGTTGTTCTGCTGCTTGAACAAACCCGAAGGCATCGACGTTCCGGGGCTCACTGCTTGCGGATCGGTGATCCAGCGCTCGACCCAGTCTGGCTTTAACCGCTCTTTGGCCAGCAGGAAGTTCGGCGCCGTCGCGATTTTGTCATGCGCCGGATCGCCCGTGGCGTGACACTTCAGGCAAGGTGCCGCCGTACTCGAGAACAAACTCCGCGCCATGTCGGTTTCCTTCGCCGTCAAGGTCGGAACCTGTTCCGGAATATATGGCAAAGGCTGCTGCGACAGTGCCTGGAAGAATCGCACAAGCTTTCGCAGTTCGTTGTCGGAGAACGAAAACGTTGGCATGCGAACTTTCAAGTACGGTCGCACGCCGTTGCGGTTCGTATCGGTCGTACTCAGAGCCGGATTCGACAGAAACTTCCGCAGCCACTCCGGATCAACGCGCGCGCCTTCAGTCAGCAACTTCGGCGGCAACTGCTCCTGCGCATCCTGATATTGCTGCTGTCCCATGAGAATCGTGCGCTGCCCGGGAATGAACTGATGGCATCCCATGCAGTTGTATTTCTTGATGACCCACCAGCCTTCCTGAATGTCGTGGCGCGCATCGCCCGGCTTGTACTGATAACTCTGGGGCAGGGAAGTCTCCTGGCTTCCCATCAGGAAAGTGGTAAGGTCAAGAACTTGTTCCTTGGTCAGGTGCAGGTTGGGCATGCGCAGCTTTTCGGTTTCTCCCTTTTCCATGCCCAGGTCGTAGACGTTCGGTTCGGCCAGCTTGTGTTCGAAAAATCCTTTATGGTCGTACCAGGGCTTGTCCGCCGGACCATCGGGCAGGCGCGCCAGATCGTCCTTGTCCTTGATCGGTTCCGAGTCTTTCCCACCACGCTGCGCAGGCTCGGTCGACAACGCGAAGTCCAGACGCTCGATCGGCTTGCTACCTTCAAAAGTCAATTCGGTGCCGATGCGTCCTTCGTCCTCGAAGCCCGCGATCTCGTGGCATCCCGCGCATCCGAAATGCCGCACCCACTTCTTGCCTTCTTCCTTCAGCGCCGGATCGTCCATGAACGCAGCATCAGCATACGCGGACGGTTCCTGCTTCTTCTGCGTCAGCAAATACGTGGCGATGTCCTCCGCATCCTCGGGAGCCAGACGCAGGCTCGGCATCACCGTCATATTCTGGACTTGCAGTTCGTGGCCGTCGTTGGGGCAACGACTATGCGCCAGGTCGAACTGGTAGGGGAGCCCCTTCTTGGCAAAATCCTCGGGTCCAATGTCCTTCTTCTCGTAGGGGCAATAGGGCCGGGTGCGCTCGCGCGCGTTATGAATCCAGCGCACGAGGTAATCGTAGTTCGCCTTCTCGCCCACGCGAGTCAGGTTGGCGGCGAAAGTCCCGCCCTGCGTCTGATCGCCTTCCCCAATTGAATGACAGGCGAGACAGCCGCGCGTCTCGAACAATTCTTTTCCGTGGGCGGCGTTGCCAGGCTTGTGTTTCGGCAGCACGTCGACGAATCCTGACTGCCAGATGTAAGCCGAGATCGCTTGGATCTGATGACTGGTGAGCCGGAAGTTCGGCATCTTCGTCGTCGGACGAAAATCCGACGGCTTCTTCAGCCACACCGGAATCCAATTCTTGTTCAACTTGAGCCGCACATCTTTCAGATTCGGCCCGACCTTTTTCTGGTCCTGCATCAGGCTGTGCGACTGGAAGTCGAACTGCTGCAAACGCCCATCGAGCTTGCTATTCGCCACCCGCAGCGCCACCGCTTTGTCGTTGAGCTTGTTGGCCTGTTCATTCGATTCGGCGGCGTCGGCCTGCTTCATCAAATCCGCCGACTCTTTGAAGTTGTCTTTCTTCTCGGTCTCAATCTGTTTGATCTGCTGGCCAACCGAATTCAAGTCCTCGGGCTCTTTGTCATAGCCTTCATAGCGATGGCATCCCATGCACCCGCGCTGGCGAAACAAATCTTTGCCGTTGTTGATGGTCATCCACTGCACGTCACCGCTCACCAGCACCATGTCGGCCGCGTGGCAACTCTGGCAGCCAGCCTCGGAATTCTCCTTGGGATAGAGCGGCCACAGCCAGTGTTCGTAATTGCCATGCGCCTTCTCCACGCTGGTCGTGGCGCGGCCGTTGCCCTGGTGGCATGGGGAGCATCCGAACTTGTCCGCATCATGAATGCGTAGCAACTCCGGTTCGGGATGGCTCACGAACGCGGCCGCATACTCATCGGGCTTCTTCGCGCCTTTGGGAGTCATGGCCGCTTCGGTAATCTTCAGCGGTTCGCGTGCGCCCATGTGGCACGACTCGCACCGATCCACAATGTTGGCCTCAGCCACGTTGATCTGCAGGATCTTGGGATCCCAGTCGGACGTCTTTTTCTTAAGGCCCTCGATTTGCGCGGGCGTGAGGTCGACCATGTGGTCGGAGACGTACTCATCCATCTTGGCCTTGGCGTCGGTGACAGGCTTGAGCGCGTTGCCGAGGTCGAGGCTCAGTTTGGTTCGCTCGTCGCGGATTTCGTTGTATGTTTCTTCCAGTTGCTGAAAGGTGAATTTCTTTCTGCTACCGTCGGGAAACTCGACCGTCGCTTGTTCTGCCTTGTACGCGTCAATATCTTTCTGCTTGCTGGCTTTTGCCGAAGCACTCGTGCTGGTTTCCAATTCGTAGGTGAGCGCGTTCACGTACGCCCGCCGATCGGTGAAGACGCTCTGCACCGCCAGCAGCCGGGCGTTAGCATCGTCGAGCTTTCTTCGGGCTTCCTCAGCCTGTGCCTTTGAATCCTGGTAAGCCTTCTCGTAATCCTGTTTCAACGCGGCGTACTGCGGATCCTTTTCGACGGCAGCCTCAGACTTCGCCGACGTCGACTTCGCGTTATTCAGGAACGCGCTGTACCGACTCTTCCACTGGTCCTGGAAGGGCTTCCACGGGCGCTGTCCCCAGGCCTCGTCCCACAAGGCCCAGAACAGCGTCGCAATCAGAATCACAGTCGCGATCAGATAATGGATCGCGAATGATTTACCAGTAATCGGATCCTGCTCGGGGATGGGTTTATCAGGCACCACTTCCTCCGAAATCGGTCGTTCGTCGATAGTCGTTGGTCGATCACCGCACTTGGCGAAAGCCGGGGATATGGCGAACGACTAACGACCAGCGACTAACGACGCTTCTCACACGTTGAACCACGGTGTAATCCACACGTACTTGATGTGCCACAAGAGCCGCAGCGCCATCTTCAAAGGCAACGCAATCATCGTCAGCCAGAGAAACGCCATGAGCGAAAACTGTAGCAGGCTCATACGCTGGAAATCCTTCGGCATTTTCCGACGGAACAGCGAGTACACCGCGCCGCCCCCAATCAGATAAAACCCCCCGACCACGACCGCGCCGAAAACCGCTTTCGCCATGTTCGACGTCAGCCCAAACAGGTCCGGCAGATCTCGATTCACTTCATAGATCAGGCGATTGTGGTCCCAGGTCTGCCCTGGCCAGAACCACTGCCAACCTGGCCCGCGAATAAAGGTCCCAATGATAATCATCGCGACCCATAAGATGACGAAGCCGAAAAGAAACGTCGAAATCGAGAACTTGCGCTGCTTCCAGGTGTAATAGCCGCTGCCCAGCGGATTCGTATCGATGTAAGGAATCACCATCAGCCCGATGATGATCATCGTTGGCATCACAACGCCCGCAATCCACGGGTCGAAGTAAACCAGCATCTCCTGCAGTCCAAGGAAATACCACGGGGCTTTCGCAGGATTCATCGTGAGGTTGGGGTTCGCAGGCTCCTCGAGGGGAGCGTTCAGCGTGATCGACCAGACCATCAGAATGATGGTCACAATGATTGCAGCCAGAAATTCAATGCGCAGCAAGAACGGCCAAACGTGTACTTCCTTCTGCCATCCCGGCTTGAACGGCCAAGTTTTACGATGATGCGTCTTGGCCATTTCGGGATCGGCCTCGAGCGCCACAATCAACTGATCGTTGGCATGTGCCTGCTTCCACGCCAGATAAATGTAGAAACACAGCAGTGGAATCAGCCCCACGATCGGAACGTTGTCCGGTGCCGAACAAATCTCCCAAAGTTGTCGCCAATCCATAATGTCTCCGTGTGGCGCGGACGCCTCGTCCGCGACTCCTTGTGCTAACCCACAGTCAAAGCCAGCTGAGTTCTTGGCATCGCGGGCGGGGGCGCCCGCGCCACACAATTACTCTCCCGCCGCTTTCGGCCCGCGACGCGGCTTGTCGGCTTCAGCGGTCAGCATCACCGGAGCCGGCCCCGAAATTCCTCCGTCTTTTCTCACCCGCCAGAAGTGCACAATCATCAACACCGAGGCCACGATGGGAATGCCAATGCAGTGCCAGATGTAGGACCGTAACAGCGCGTTCGCATCCACAATCGACCCACCGAGAAGCCCAAAGCGCACGTCGTTATATGGAGTCATACCGAGTTGCGAGCCGAACGGTCCCTCATGCCCAAGCAGCGGCGTCGCGCGCGCCATGTTCGTACCGACGGTCACAGCCCAGAATCCAAGCTGATCGTCAGGCAGCAGGTATCCTGTAAACGACAACAGCAGGGTAAACACCAGCAGAAGCACGCCAATGTTCCAATTGAACTCGCGCGGCTTCTTGTACGACCCGGTCAGGAACACTCGAAACATGTGCAGCCACACGCCGATGACCATGAGGTGCGCCGCCCATCGGTGCATGTTGCGCAGAATTTTTCCGAAGGGCACATCGTGTTCCAGATAAAGCACGTCGCGGAACGCCTGCACCTTGCTCGGGTGGTAGTAAAACATGAGCAACACACCGGTGTAGGTGAGAATAATGAACAGGTAAAACGTGATCCCGCCCATGCCCCAGGTGTAGCTGTAGCGCACCGCATCGCGATTGATCTTTGCCGGGTGCAAGTGGAGGAACACGTTGGAAAGCACGCCCAGCGCCCGGTTGCGCGGCGTGTCGTCGTGCTTGTGGCGGAAGATCGAGGTGTAGACCTGGGTCTTGGTCGGATCCTTCAACCCCTCGATCTGTTCCTTAGCCTTGGTGGGAACGTCAGTCTTGAGGGCCTGAATGTCCTCTTTGACACCGGTGGTCACCCGCTCCACCAGCCCGACTTTCCCGTTCTTTCCGTTCGAATTGTTTTCGTCAGCCATAAGGATTCCGATTACCTCTATACTCCGGTCAGAAACGCTCCCTGATCGTTAAATTTGCTCGGCTGTCCCTTAGGCCACGAGTACAGCTTCGACGTATCCACCAGAATCTGCCCGTCAGGCGCAAGCTCGATGTGCGCCCGGTCCATCGGACGCGGCGCCGGCCCTTCGAAATTGATCCCTTCGCTGTCATACCCGCTGCCATGGCACGGGCACTTGAATTTATTCTCGCTCGGCTTCCAATCGGGCGTGCACCCCAGATGCGTGCAGCGCGCATAGATCACGAAGAGCCGGTCAGGTGTGCGGTCGACCCAGATGCGGTATTTCTGCTGGAACTTGGTATCCACGCCAAGCGCGAACTCGGAGGGATAACCGATCTTGAAAACTGAGTTGGGTTCGAACAGAGTGCGCGGCAGGAAGAAGCGAAAAAAAGCCAGGAACCATGCGGCCAAAAAGCCGGTCACCATGGTCCACACAAAGCGCCGCCGCCGCCGATCAATTTCCGTCGAGGGCGCCGTTGTAGCCACACCGGCTGCCGCTGCGGCCTTCGAGGTCCCCACCGCCGGCGTGCCCACATACTTCGTGGCATCCACCGCAGCCTTGGCCGCCGGTTTCGTCGCCTCGGGATTCGGATTGACCTTGTCGGTCTCCGCCATCAGACTTCCTCCTCTGCTTTTAATGCCTGGGCCCTTAATCTCCCGACGCCGCCGCGTACTCCGGCGCCGTCAACCGCCTCCCCATGCTGCGAATCGGAATCACAGAATCCGCCGGTTGTGCCAAAGCTTGGTGCACGAGCTGTCCCAGCGCCGCAATGAACTTCGGCGAGTCGTTCAGCCCTGCGCTCATCTCAAACTGTGTGAACCCCAACCGGCGCGCCTGTTCCCGCGCCTCGTGATCGATCTCTCCCAGCGTTTCGACGTGATCAGAAACAAAAGCGATCGGCACGACGCACACCTCGCGCGCCTGCTCCGCCGCGAGTTGATTCAGGGTGTGGCGCAGGGAAGGCTGCAGCCAGCGGCTCGCTCCCACCTTGCTTTGATAACAAAGCCGGTGCGGATTGCGCCATCCGGCGCGCTCCATCAGAAGCCGCACCGTTTCCTCAATCTGCCGCTGGTAGGGATCGCCTTTTTCGATCACAGCCATAGGAATACTGTGAGCGCTGAAAACAATTTCGGGTCGATGCAGCGCAGGGAATCGGGCCAGGGCTGCGTCGACTTTCTCGATTACGGAATCAAGATATATCGTATTACGATAAAAGTTCTCCACGCAACGTACCTTCATGTCGTTGGAGAAAAGTCGCCGCCACTCCTTCAGGCTCGATCCTGTAGTGGTAGAGGAATACTGGGGATACAGCGGCACGAGTACAACTTCGTCGCAGTGTGACTGGTGCAATTGCTCGATGGCCTCGTGCGTGAATGGATGCCAATACCGCATCGCCACAAAACACCGTGCGTCGATTCCCTGGCTGCAAAGTTCGCTTTCGAGAGCCCGCGCCTGCCGCTCCGTATTCCGCCGGATGGGAGAGCCACCCCCGATCGTCGCGTAGTGATGTTGGACTTTGCGTGCCCGCGTAGTCGAGATCAGCTTGGCGAGAGGCTTGCGCCCGATGCGGGCCAATGGAAAGTCAATAATGTCAGGATCGCAAAAGAGGTTGTAAAGAAAAGGCTCAATCGCTTCCAGCGTGTCGGGTCCACCGAGCTGAAAGAGAACTATCCCCACACGCCGTGATGTGCGCGTCATTTTCCCCAGAATCCCCAGAACGCAACGCACTTTACTCCCAATCAAGCTCGCGAGTCAATCCCGGAGATGTTACACCCGCCGCGAATTCACCCGTAACTACAGACGTTGCCAAACCTTACTGTCACCGTGCAAGCTGTTAACCATGCCAGAGTTGCCAGACATCGCGGCGTATATCACCGCCCTCGAACCACGCATCGTCGGTCAACCGCTGCAGCACATCCGTTTGGCCAGCCCATTCCTGCTTCGTTCGGTCCAGCCTCCACTCGCTAGTGCGGAAGGCCGCGTTGTCGAGCAGCTGCGGCGGATTGGCAAGCGCATCTTGATCGGCATTGGTAGCGACCTCTGGCTGGTTCTGCACCTGATGATCGCCGGCAGGCTGCACTGGCGGGCTCCGGCAGCGAAGTTGGCAGGCCGTCAAAGCCTGGCCGCCTTCGATTTTCCCGGCGGCTCACTGGTTCTCACTGAGGCAGGCAGCAAGCACCGGGCGTCTTTGCACGTGGTCAGTGGTGAGGAGAACCTGCGTTCCTTCGACGCTGGGGGGACCGACGTGTTCGCAGTCGACCTGGATTCCTTTCGCGTCTCGCTCACGGCGGAGAACCACACCCTCAAGCGGGCGTTAACCGATCCGCGCCTGCTGAGCGGCATCGGCAACGCTTACTCGGACGAAATCCTTCACGCGGCGCAACTGTCTCCCATCGCGCTCACCCAGAAACTAAAGCCCGACGAATGGGAGAGATTCTTTACCGGCACCCGGCAGACGCTGCAGTCCTGGATCGACCGCTTGGGTGGCGAAGCAAAGTCAGCCTTTCCGGAGAAGGTGACTGCATTTCGCCCGGACATGGCTGTCCACGGCCGTTATGGTCAGCCATGCCCGAGGTGTGGCGACAAGATTCTGCGCATCCGCTATGCCGACAAGGAGACGAATTACTGCGCGCGTTGTCAGACAGGCGGCAAAGTGCTTGCAGATCGGAGTCTGTCCCGTCTACTGGGTTCAGACTGGCCGCGCACGCTGGAAGAATTGGAAGCTCTGAAGCGCCGTTGAGCGGATTTTGATTTGCTGCGCAAGCTGAGAAGTAGTGGACCGGTCACCTTCACCAATTCCAGAGAAGGTTGCCGGGAGAAGTTCAAACGCTGGGGTGCGATTGCATCTCCGCAATAACCGCGTCGGCGAACTGGGATGTGCCTGCCTGCCCGCCGATATCGCGGGTCAGTTTCTCGGGGTGCCGATACACGCGCTCCAGAGCATTTCGAATCTGCGTGGAAGCTTGGTGCTCTCCCAGATGCCGCACCATGAGCAACGCCGAGCGCAACAGCGCCGTAGGATTCGCCAGGTTCTTGCCCGCAATGTCCGGTGCCGATCCATGGACCGCCTCAAAAATGGCGCATTCATCCCCGAGGTTTGCGCTGGGCACAAACCCCAGCCCGCCCACAAAAGCGGCGCACAAATCCGACAGAATATCACCGTAAAGGTTTTCCATAACTAGCATGTCGTACTGATACGGATTCATGACCAGTTGCATGCAGGTGTTGTCGACGATGTGTTCGCCGTAAGTGATTTCGGGATACTCCTTAGCCACATTTCGGCAGCAGCGCAAAAATAGGCCATCCGACAGCTTCATGATGTTCGCTTTGTGGATGGCGTGAATCTTCTTCCGTTGGTTCTTGCGCGCATACGTGAACGCAAATTTCGCAATCCGCGTCGAAGCCTTCTCGGTGATGATCTTCAGGCTTTCGACCACTCCGGGGACGACCTCATGCTCTAGTCCAGAGTAGAGACTCTCCGTGTTTTCCCGGACGATAATCAAGTCCACATCCGGATAGCGCGTCGGAATATGCGGGAGATTCCGGATGGGCCGGAAATTCGCGTACAAGTCAAACTGCTTGCGCAGTGCCACATTGATGCTCGCGAACCCTCCGCCTACCGGTGTCGTCACCGGCCCCTTCAGGGCCACACGCGTGCGTTCGATCGACTCGGTCAATTCTTTGGGGATGTATTCCCCCAATCGCTCGTAGGCTTCCGCACCCACCGCGAACGTTTCCCATTCGAACTTTACCCCGGTCGCTTCCAGGATTCGTACGGTGGCCTGGGTCACTTCCGGTCCAATTCCGTCGCCCGGAATCAGAGTAACTCTATGACTCATGATTGCCCATTTTCTTCGGTATGAACTTAATAGTGCAGACTTGAAAGTTACTGTTGGCCTTTGGCTTTTACCAAATCCTTCAACTCATTCATGAACTCCTTAACATCCTTGAAATCCAGATACACCGACGCGAATCGCACATACGCCACTTTGTCGTGGCGCCGCAGTCGGTTCATGATCAGTTCGCCCAGTTCACTCGTCTTGCGCTCGCGCTCGGGCGACTCGATGACGAACGACTCGGCCTCGTTCACGATCTGCTCGAGTTTGCTGATCGGGACCGGCCGCTTTTCGCACGCCCGGAGAAGTCCGTTCAGCACCTTTTGCCGGTCAAACTTTTCGCGGCGGCCGTCCTTTTTCACCACCATGTAGGGAATCTCGTCGATCCGCTCGTATGTCGTGAAACGTTTCCCGCACTTCAAGCATTCACGGCGGCGGCGAATCGATTCCGCTTCCTTGCTCTCACGCGAGTCCACCACCTTGTCGTTCGCAAATCCGCAAAAAGGACATTTCATGGCGCTGATCCATCAGCCGCAGACTCATTTTCTGGTTATCCGACACTCGTCCCAAGCCGCACGGGAAGTCTGCAGTTCTGATTGATAACCTGAAATTGTAACAGTTGAGGGGGGAGCCCACTCTCGGTGTTTCTGCCGTACACCAGCGAGGCTTCGCCTCAGACCGACGAGCGTGTCGTTAAGTGCAGATGTCGACGGATGGCTCCGGTTGCGTGCATTGAGTTAGGAATGGTAAACCACTCCGTTGAATGGGACCGCCGAAAGGCGAATCGCCTGGCCGTAAAGGCACCCCGCAACCGGAGCCGCGATGAGCGTACCACAGACTGTTGCCGAGGTCTTAAGCAAGCACGTGGTGTTGGAAGTGGAGAGCATCGACCGAATGTATCTCAACGTTTATGTGCCTCAGCTTCAGGCCGTCGAAGGCACCTTGAAGTTCATTCGCATCCATCGCGGGCACAAGGTGGCCTCCACCCGTATGGTGGAGCCGATCACTCGCGAGTTCGTCGGCTCGATTGAGCGCTTCGCTAAGGACAACCAGATTCCCCTGATCACCTTTGAGAAGGGACAACGCAAAGACGACTTTGCCAAACAGCAGCGCAAAAACTTCCACAAGCGGGAAGGCGTGGTATTCATCGGCAAGGCCCAGGAAAAATGCACGGTCTATCGCACCGAGAAACGTCGCAATCCTAAGACGAAGCGCACTTATCCCTGGATCGTGAAGTCCACGACCCTGGTGAACCATTACTACTTCTACTGCATCGATGAGGACTTCGGGCCATTCTTCCTAAAGTTCTGTTCCTATTTTCCCTATAACGCCAAGCTCTGCTTGAATGGACACGAATACCTCAAGCAGCAACTGGAACAAAAGGGGATCACCTACCAAGCCTTGGAGAACGGCATCCTGTCGTGCGAGGATCCCCAAGCCCTGCAAGCCCTCTGTGACCGGCTATCGGAGGAGAAGATCGACGCACTGCTTCGCAAGTGATTGCGACGACTACCCCACCCTTTCGCCCCCCGAGACCGTCAGGCCGGATACCGTTATCAACTCTCTATTCTCCAACTCGAACTGTCCCTCACTCAGGTCCTAGATCAGCCCGTCAGCGGCCGCATCTTCTTTGAAGATGTGATCCGAGAAAACCTCGATATCGGCCGTCCCAAACAAGTACAACTCATCTTTGATCGCTGGGTCACCAAGGCTACGCCCGGCCCCTTTCGTACCCGAGTCATCACCGATGGAGTCATACCCTCGCTGCACATCGACTATAAAGGAACGCGCATCAAGCAGTACCACAAGGAAGGTCGGGCCCTACGTACGGAAACGACTATCAACAATACCTATGACTTTTATATCGGCAAGAACCTGCGCAACTTGCCCGCGCTACGGCGCATCGGCTTTCAAGCCAATCGACGATTACTTCAAGTACAGCGCATCAGCCACGATTGCATCCTCGCCGAAGAAGCCTTCCAAAAAATCAATCGTCCCGTACAGGTGACATCCCAACGCGCTTCCGCACTGCGCTTCGCCGATCCCAAGGTGCAAGCTCTCTGGCGTGCCCTCTTGCTGTTTCAACTCCTGCCTACAGGCTTTTCCAACCGCCATCTCCGCCAGCACTTCGCATCTTTACTGGGGCAACCACCCGACAGCCTCACCCAAGGTCAAATGACCTATCACCTACGCCGCCTGCGCCTCCACGGCATCGTCGAACCCATTCCTCAAACTCACCGCTATCGCATTACCGACTTCGGCTTACGAACGGCGTGGTTCTGCACTCGAACCTACAGCCGCATTCTCCGCCCTGGACTCGGATCCGTACTGCCGGAGCTCTCGCCACCCAACTCCTCGCTCCGGCGCAGCTTCGACAAACTTGATCAGGAGGTCACATCTTGGATCCAACACGCAAAATTAGCCGCCTAAAACTTGACTCATTTACATCAAGTTTTCGACTTCAAGACGTCTAGGCGGTTACGGGTCGAAGAATGTCCGGAAAATAAACCGGCGCTCGCACCCCCTGCGGTACGAGCGCCAGTTTTTCCCCATGCCCGCCCGGTGACGAGGGGCGTGAAGTCTTCGATCCCCCGCCGAGTCGCGGAAAGCGACCCTAACGTGAAGATCTATAGGTAAAAGTGCCCCATCCACGCCCAGGAGTTGTCATCCAGGTGTAAGCATTTTGTAAAAATTGTCCGGACGATCTACGCTCCCTCGTGACGTCCTGATCCAGCATGACTCGGATATCCCGGTGACGGTTCCTCCTACACCACGAAATACTTCGCTCCCGGATGATGCACTACGAGCGCCGAAGTAGACTGCTCCGGCCCCCGTCGCTAATCGTTAGACCACGCTCGTTGCCCCAGGCTAACGATCAACGATAAGCAGCCAAAACCGCTCGCTTATGCACGAACGCCGGTCTCGAATAGACCGGCATGTCGTTGAATTCGAAACTTGCCTGGAAGCTCAGCTCCCCGGCACCATTTGTGCTGGCGCCCCCCCGTCCACGTCGGCCTGATTGAAGATCACGTTCGCTCCCATGTGTGCTGGCCGGGGGGCCAGCATTTGCTCCTTGCGGTAGATCAGATTGGAAGCGTTGAACGTCGCCAACTCAAATCCATGCCCGTGCGTGATCGCGTCCGTGGGACACGCTTCCACGCAATATCCGCAGAAAATGCATCGGTTGTAATCGATGTTGTAAACCTTGGCGTAGCGCTCAGCGCCGCTGACGCGATTTTCCGCGGCATTCTCGGCCGCTTCAATGTAAATGCAATTCGACGGACAAGCCGCCGCGCACAAGAAGCACGCCACGCATTTTTCCAGCCCGTTCTCGTCGCGCTGCAGCACATGCGCGCCGCGGAATCGAGCTTCGAACCGCGCTCCTCGCAGCGGGCCCTTGCCATCCGGATAATTCTCCACCGTCGTGGGCTGAAACATCTCCATGAAGGTGATGCTCATGCCCTTGGCAATAGCCGCAATGTTTTTCAGCACCGGCATGCTATTCAGTATACCGAAAGACGCGCCGAGCCGCCCCGCCATCGAAGAGAAAAGGCGACCAGCAAATGTGATCGCCTGCGTCGATACTTCCAAATCGAGATCGCGAGCGGTGGCTGCTTTCGAACCCGGTCCTCAGAATGTCAGATGCGCCGACAACTGCAGGAACCGGTTGCTCCCTACGGTCTGCTTGATGACTCCATAGTTGTTCGGATTGGGGTTGCCGGCTGCCAGGATCTGAGTCATGTCCTGGGGAAAGCAGGGATAGGGGTTGAAGCACCCGTTGAGCGCAAAATTTCCATTTGGTGCATCGAAACTCGGGTGATTGAAGAGGTTGAATGCGTCGGCCTGGAATTTCAAAGCGACCCGTTCCGTAATCTTGAAATTCTTGATCAGCGATAAATCGAAACGCAGTTGGAATGGAGCACGAAAGATGTTGCGGCCATTGGGTCCGTAGCCGGTTTCCTGAGTATCGCAGATCGGTACTCCGCCAACGGTTTTGCCGCAGGGCGGAACTCCACTTTGCCCGGGGCTGAGGTACGGGATCGAGAAGTCATTCGGATTGACATAAGGAACCCTTACTCCGGCATTGGGACCCGAGGTGAAGAAATTGTCGGTCCCGCCCTGAGTAGCTTGCTTGGGCGAGATTCCGGGCGCCAGGGGAAGAATGGGATTGGTGATGAAATCGTCGGCACTGAAGAAAATGCTGGCGGCCGTTCCTGAAAAATCGATCACGCTGAATGGCTGCCCGCTCTGAGCCACGGTCACCCCCTGGATACCCCAGCCGTTGGCTACCTTCTTAACGAATCCAGACCCAGTCGTCAGAGTCGGAAGCATATACGCATAGCTGACGGTGAAAACGTGCGTCCGGTCGAAATCAGATGGCGCGTACGCCCCGGCTGGCTGAAGTGGGTTGTTGCCGTTATAGAAAAGGCCTGCACCTAGCCCGCTGCCCTCATCGATCGAACGCGAGTACGTGTAGGAAGCATTCACCATTAGGCCGTGCGACATTCTCTTCGTCGCCTGCAACTGCAGCGCGTTGTAATTGGAGACACCTTCGGCCCTCCAGAAATCCGCGTTGGGGTTGAAGCCGATATATGGCGTCCGCAGCGCCGTGTTTCCATCCGAACCCGAGAACGCGCCGATGGTGGTTTGTATCTGCTCGGTCGTAAGGGGATCCGGAAAGGAGTTGGGCGGAAAAACCGCGGCTTGGAAACCGTAAGAGTAAATCTGCCCGTTAATGGGATTGGCCGGCGTTGCTACACCGGGCTGGTTGAAAGGGATCGGTATGGGCTGATGCACCCCGTGATTTCCGATGTATGCCAGGGTCAACACAACATCATTCTTCGGCTGCCACTGCAAGTCCAGACTCCAGTTTTCCGAATAGGGCAGTTTATTCGCTGGATCGTAGCCGCCAAACAGGAAATCGAAGGCTGGAGTCAGGTTGAAGTCGGGCACGCAGGTCGGAGTGAAAGGCGCATCGCATCCGGCCAAGGCAGCTTGATTATGGACAAGGCCTGCGACTCCATTGAGAGAACTGGGAGGGGGCGGAAGAGGACGCGTGCCAAAGGGGGCATTAGCAAGACATTGAGTGCCGGTACTCGTGCTGCAGGAGGCGTTCACCGGAACCGTGAAAGGCTCCTGCGTCGTGACGCTGAAAGGCCCGCTGATCCCCAGACCCGCGCTGGCAGAAAGTTCGCTAAAATATTCGCCCCTGTCCGCGAAGATCCCAAAACCGCCCCGAACCACAAAATTCTTGAATCGCGACGGGCTCCAGGCAAACCCGATGCGCGGAGCAAACATCCATTGCCGCCCAGTCAGTGTTGAATTGCTGACGTTCTTAAAGCCAAACGCCTTGTTATTCCCAGCTACCACCAGCCCAATCGCCGGCTCGCCGTTCGGCAGGGTCCCGAACGAATCCGTGGCCAGATTGTAGTTGTAGTCAGCGGGATAGAAGTTGGTCAGCAGCCCGTCCTTTTCATAGAGAGGACCGTCCCAATCCCAGCGCAGACCGAAGTTTAATGTGAGATTCGATTGGACCTTGAAGCTGTCTTGCGCAAACACACCAGCCGACCGCGAGCGGAAATGGCGGTTGGTTTCGCCGTTAAGGAACTGGCCGCCGCTGTGGTCCGAGGCCAGCGTTCCGGTCAGGAAGTCGGCAAAGGTGTTAAAGCTGAAGTTCGCGACCTGGTTCTCCCGGTTGACTACATTCAGCTGAGCGTAATCAAAGATGCCGCCGAAAGCCCACGAATGACGGCCGTGCACCCAGTGGTACACGGACGAGCCTTCGTGCTGGTTCTGGAAGATTCCAGCGTTGGCGAAGTTGGTGGAAGGCCCGATGCTCATCTGGTTGCCATGAAAAGCCGGCACAACTCCACCTCCCTGGATAGCCGCGCCGGCGTCGGCGTTGGAAATAGTGATGCCAGGAAAGCGGGTGCTGCCCAGAAGGTTGAGTCCCACAGCGGACGGTGTCAACGACTGCGAAGTCGTCGCATTGGCCACCTCACGGATAAAACCGTACCGGTTTTCCCAGGTCGTATTGGGGGTCAACACCGTGGTGTCATCCAGCGAAATCAGCTGGCTCGCCGCATGCATCGTTTGGGGAAAGCCCAATACCTGGCTGACTGCGAAGGGAATTGTTGTCGGATCGCTCTGAAAGTAGTACTTACCGGCAAGACGATTCTTTTCACTGAAGTTGTAGTCGATATTTCCGTTGGCCTGGGTGGCATTGAATTGACTCGACGGGCCTTTCACAAAACTGTTGAAAGCCTGATCCCCGGTTTCCGGATTGGGGGCGTTCGCTGAGGGAATAATGAACTGGCCGCTCGGCGTTTTGGCTTGGAGAATCGCCAACGCTACGGGATCCAATTGGCCGACGCTGATGCAATTAGGTGTGCTGGACTGGCCACAATTGTTAGCGGTGTTTACAAGGTTCACGAGAGTCGCTTGGTCCGTCCTGTTACTGTCGGTGAGACCCGGGAGCGTGGGCACGCCATTGAATGCCCCACTGAGAGCGTCGCTGATTCGCTGTCCCTGATAGGAGGCGAAGAAAAATATCTTGTCTTTCTTGATGGGGCCTCCCAGCGTCACCCCAAACACGTTGCGGTGCAGCGGAGGGGCGCCGGCAAAAAACGGATTGACTGCCAGAAAAGTGGGGGCCGCATCGAAGGTGTTGTTCTGAAAATATTCGTAAGCCTGCCCGTGAAGGTTGTTCGTGCCGGACTTGGTTGTGGTTTCGATGTGAGCGCCGCTGGCTGAGCCCATTGAGGCGTCGTACATCGAGGTCGCGACGTGAACTTCCTGGATGGTTTCCACCGGCGGCGTCGGCATCGCCTGGCCGATCGCGTCAAATACCGAGCTGTTGGTTTGGACCTGGCCGCTGATTCCAAAAATCTCTCCGGTATTCAGCGTGAACCGGCTGTCGGCGATGTTGCTGGTTGAGTTTCCGTTAAACAAGTTGTTCGCGTTCACGCCGTTGAATGTAAACAGATTACTTGTATCGCGCTGGCCGTTTGCCACGATGCCCTGATTCCCCAGTCCCTCGTTCGATCCGGAACCCGACAAAAAGTCCGCCTGCACGCCTGGCGCCAGGATGGCGAGCTGCGTAAAGCTCCCAGTGCCGAGTGGCACCGCTTCGATCTGCTCGGTGCCCAGGGTATAGCCATTCGTCGTGTCCGTCTCATTCAGCAGCGGCGTGGCTTCCACCGTTACCGTCGACGTCACCGCTCCCGGTTTCAGCTTGGCATTGACCGTAGCGGTGCGGTTGCCCTGCACAATAATCTGGGGATAGACCGCGGTGTCGAATCCATCTTTCGTGAACCTGACTTCATAGGTGCCGATAGGGAGGTCGGCGATATTGAACGAGCCATCGCTCTTGCTCTGCGCCGTCACTTCCAGATTCGTAGCCAGGGCACGGGCCTTGATGCTCGCGCCTTGTACGACGGCTCCGCTCGAGTCCGTTACATTTCCGTTCATCGAACCAAGCGTCTGCTGTCCTACCGCAAAGGGCGCCAGGCAAGTGATGCTGGCGGCAATGCCGGCCACAACAAGACGAAAAAACGTCGTACGAAGCGAACACGCAAAGAAGCTTTGATTCTTCACAGAGATCTCCTTGAATTATGCGCTGGAACCGCCCGTAGCCACCCGTTGGGCGAACCTTATAACAGACGCGACTGACCACCTTCAAGGATTGAACCCATTGATTTTTCGTTAATTTTTCTTCAGGTTTCTCGATTAAGACCGCGCCACGTTGTGCCTTTCAGGATACGCAAACACTTGCGCTGCGCTCGGATTCGCGAACAGGCGCTATTCTTTAATCTTGTGAGCAGCGGGAACAACCAGAGTGAAGCGACGACTGTCGGCCTCTGCAGTCAGTGCCGTTTTATGCGCCGGATCCACTCCGACCGCGGGTCCACCTTCTATTTCTGTGAGCGCTCCGCAACCGATGCGAGTTTCCCCAAGTATCCGCGCCTGCCGGTATTGCGATGTTCGGGCTACGAATCCTTGCCAGCGGAGGAAGACCGCCATCGCGAGTAGCTCGAGTGGGTGCAGCTTGGCGTAATCTCCATCACTGCTTTGTTGTTGGCGCCAGCGCAGAATTGGTTTGAGTCTTGTTCTGAACGCCAGGGAGGAATCGAATTATGCTGCTGAAGATTCTAGCCGTGGGTGCAATCGTACTGTTTTTCGTTTGAGTCGCTGCCGTGCTCCAGGGCTGGAGCAAAAGCACAAGCGCCAATCATTGCGTCAGCATCGCTTTCATGCTGATCTTCGGCATGGCGGCGGCCTGGGGCGCGCGGATTCTCGGCCTGTTTCGCTGAGAAGTTCCGACCGTAGTCCAGTTTCGCAGCTGAGTTTTACAGTTGCTGAATCTCATTGCGAACTGTCATCCCGAACAAGGCGAGGGATCCAGGTGTTTGCTGGCAGCGGCGAATCTGGTGGCGCAGGCAAGAACCCAGATCCCTCGCTTTGCTCGGGATGACAATTTGGTTCGGTCCCAGCGACACGTGAAAAGGGCCCAGTCAGTCATCCAATCCCAAATTCCTTGGCCAGTGCCTTCCACTTGCTGTCGACCAGCGCCTTCGTCTTCGCATCCATCACAATCTCGTCGGGCCACGGACGGCTGAAGCCTTCTGCAGCCCACTTGCGCGTGGCGTCTATGCCCATCTTCGACCCATAATTCGGCAGGCGCGAGGCATGGTCGAGCGAATCGATCGGGCCCAGCGTGAATTGAATATCGCGCTCCGGATCGATGTGGTTGAAAACCTTCAACACGACATCGGCCAGATCCTGTACGTCAACGTCGTGGTCCACGACAACGATGCATTTGGTGAACATCGCCTGACCAAGTGACCAAATCGCATTCATCACCTTCCGCGCCTGTCCCGGATACGACTTCTTGATTGAGACGATCATCAGGTTGTGAAACACACCTTCGATCGGCAGGTTGACGTCCACCAGTTCGGGGATGGTCAGCTTCATCAGCGGCAGAAAAATGCGTTCCACCGCCTTGCCCATGTACGCGTCTTCTTGAGGAGGCTTGCCGACGATCGTTGTGGCGTAGATAGGATCTTTCCGGTGTGTAATGCAGCTGACATGAAACACGGGATAGAGATCCTCGAGCGAATAGAAGCCGGTGTGATCGCCAAACGGGCCTTCGTTGCGCAGTTCGTCAAGATGAACGTGTCCCTCGAGCACAATTTCGCTCGCGGCCGGGACTTCCAAGTCGACCGTCTCGCACTTGACCAGTTCAACCGGCGCGCTACGCAGGAATCCCGCGATCATGTACTCCTCAACATCGGGCGGGGCTGGAACGATCGCCGAAAAAGTCACGGCCGGATCGGTGCCGATCGCCACCGCGACTTCCATCTTTCCCGAAGGCCGCTCGCCTTCGGCCAGCACGCTGCCCCCGGAACTGCGCGCCATCAGGTCTACCGCGGCTGATTTTCCCTCGACCGTTTGCCGCATGCGCTCCCGCGCATGCTCCGCAGCGACTTTCTGTCTTTGCCAATGCATTCCGGTGGAGCGCTCGTCATACATCTGCATGCGATACATGCCCAGGTTGCGCTTGCCGGATCTCGGATCGCGCGTCGTCACGCAGGGCAGCGTGATAAACCGCCCGGCGTCTTTCGGCCAGCATTGCAGGATTGGGAAGTCGAGAAGGGAAAAATTGTCGCGCTTGATCACTTCCTTGCACGGTCCCGTCGCCACCGTGCGCGGGAACAACTTGCCCGCTTCGGTCAAAAGGGGCAGCATCTTGAGCTTGTCGAGAAATCCCTGGGGCGATTTGACGTCCATGAACATGCGAATGCGCCCCACAATCTCGTCGAATGAATTCACGCCGAGTGCAAGCTTCATGCGCGCCTCAGACCCAAATTGATTGATCAGGACCTGAGAGCCCGGGTGTCCTTTGACATTCTGAAAGAGCAGCGCCGGCCCGCCGGGCGCCGAAAGTGTGGAGCGGGCACTCTTGCCCGCTTTTCCCAGCATGTGCAACTTCGAAACCCGGTCGGTGATTTCAGCAATCTCGAGAATCGGATCAGCTTCGGTCTGAACGCGTTTCAGTTCGCCCGCGCGTTCGAGCGCGGCGATCCACTGGCGGAGGTCGTCGAAGGGCAAAGGATTCCTCGTTGGCTGACCGACGATTATAAGGGATTCGCCTCGCCCGATCTTGTGTGGGACCGGGTCTCCGACCCGGTCAGGCCGAGCAAAGCTCGGCTGCTTACTTCCGTTGCTCCAGCTTCACACTCGCCGACACAGGCTGCCCATCGCGCAAAACTTTCACCTCGACTACATCGCCCACCTTGCTGCGCCGCAGGGCGTCGGTGAAGTCGTAGAGGTTCTTGATCGGCTTGTCGCCAAACTGCACCAGCACATCTCCCGCCTTGAATCCCGCCTTCGCCGCAGGTGAGTTCGGCTTCACATCCGAGAACTTCACACCGTTTTCCGTCTGTCCAAAGTCCGGAATCGATCCGAAGTACGGTCCATAGCCTCCGCCACCGCCGCCGCTGATCGGCTTGTCTTCCGCCACAACCTGGAATGCCGGGGCCTCCGACGCGCTTGCCAGTTGCACTGTGACGCTCCCAACCAAGTCAACCAGTCGAGCCGCCGAAGAAGCGTTGATCTTGTCCCAAGTGTCAGATGGCTTGTGGTAATCGGAGTGAAGACCCGAGAAGAAGAACAACACGGGAATCTTCTTCGACACAAACGACGTGTGATCGCTCGAGGCGTAGCCCCCCGCGGAATATTCGATCTTGAATGGTGCGTCTTTCTGCGCCTGTTCGAGCACCGGCTTGAAAGTCGAACCCGTGCCGACGCCACCAATATAAACTTTGTCGTCCTTGATGCGGCCGATCATGTCCATGTTGATCATGGCCACCGCCTTGGCGAGCGGGCGCGTCGGATCTTTCACCCATGCCGCCGAGCCCAGCAGGCCAAGTTCTTCTCCCGCAAAGTCCATAAACAGGATGCTGCGCTTCAGTTGGCCACGCTGCGGCGCAAGCAGGCGCGCCAGTTCCAGAACGCCAGCAGTCCCACTGGCGTTGTCGTCGGCGCCGGGATGAATCTGTCCGATCTGCGAAGGAGCCAGGGAATCGAAGTTGCCGTACCCGAGATGATCGTAGTGCGCGCCGACGATCACGTATTCATCGGTCTGGCCGGGCAGCCAGGCCAGAACGTTGTTTACTGTCGCGTGCGTCGTTTCGATATCGATATGCAGCGATACCCGCCGGCTCTCGGCAAATGCGAACGACGCAGGTTGTGTGATCGCGTCCATATGATCTTGGAGGTCTTTTATGGATTTTCCAGCGGATTGAAACCAGGAATCCGCCACGGCGTTCTTCACCTGGGCGAACACAACGCCGACATTTTCCGGTCCACTCACACTGCCGAAGCGGGTGAGCAGATCCTCCTCGCCGTCACCGAGTTTGCCGTTGACGACGAGGACGGCCTTCGCCCCATGGTTCCGCGCGTTGATGGCCTTGGTGATCAGCTGTGAATGTTGCGTGACCCCATGATGCCCGCTCTTTTCCGCAAAGCCCGAGGGTTCATAGCGGAGCACGATGACGATCTTGTCTTTCACATCGAGGCCGTTGTAGTCGTCATAATGAAATTCGTCCGCTGTGATTCCGTATCCCGCGAAGACCAGCGGCCCCGAGACCTGCCCCGACGAAGAAAAGCTGAACGGAACGAAATCCTGGTCAATCTTGAGGTCGGTTGTAACGCCCGAGGCTTCCACCTTGAGGGAGTTGTCCGGCTTCAACTTCGCCCCCGTAATCAAGCTGAATGGCTGGGCATAGCCGTGAGCGCCCGCGGGCTGCAGTCCGAGTTCCTTATATCGCTTCTCGATGAGATGCTCGGCGCGCGTCAGACCTTTGGTGCCCGCGCCGCGCCCTTCCATCTCCGGAGAAGCCAGCGACTTGATGTCATTGAGGTAGCGGGTGGGATCGGCCTGCGGGACCGGAGTCGACGCCGAGATCAAAAAGAGGCATAACAGGGCAGAGATTGCAGGCAGGCAGCGTCGTGACCACTTTGCATTCGGCATGATGAGAACCCGTGAACGAAATCGTATGGGCTGATGAAGGGACGTGTCAATGAAGCTTAAGTTCATCGCAGTGGCTTGGGGGGACAGCCGCCCCCGGCTGTCCGGCCGAGCGCAGCTCGACTGCTGCGTCGGCATTCAGCTGCGTTGCCGCCTCAGGTACCACCGAATCCCCAACGGGCCCGGCGCGATTTACAATTGAGAAACTATGAAACACATCACCGTCGTCCTGATGTTCACCCTCTTCGGGCTGACCGCGTGCAACAAATCCGCGAGTCCGGCAGCGCCTGCGAGTAATGCAGCCTCCTCGAGCGCTGCATCCCCCATGTCGTCGGCGGGTCCGGGGCCTGTGCAGCAGAAGCTGCAGGAATACTCGGGAGCGGGCGCCACCAATTGCGGGTCCCTCGACGCTCGCGCGGCCGAGGCTCAACTCAAATCCGCCAGCGACTGCACCATGCAGGCGAACCAAGGCAAGCATGCCTTTTATGTGTCCTACGAGATGCCCGGAATGGCCGTGGGCGTTGCCGGCAATGGCGAGGGTAAGCTTTTCACCGTGCAGACTCAAGGTGCGACCGGTGCCCTGACCAGCGGTGCCTGCCCCTCCGCGCTTCGCGTCGCTTCCAGCGGACGCGTCACCTGCTTCGCGCCCGGAGATATGGGTTCGATGAGCGGCAGCCACACCGCCGGCTCCATGCCCGCCGGCACGACCAATCCACACACAACTGGCAAGACGAACCCCCATGCCGCTCCGCCGCCCAAAACGAACTGACGAATTGTTGCTTACGGGAAGGGCACGAGTTCCTCTTGTATGGCGGGGGCCACGAAAGGGCATGGCGTCGGGCGCTGAGGTTCGTTTGAGTCAAAAGCTCAGATCCTGCGCTGTGATCCAAATCACATGTCTAAGTGACCCTCTTTGTTGGCCTTACCTCAGCCCGGTAGGACAATGGACCCGGTATGTACTATAGGGGGCATGCCCTGGAGCCGCGAGTTAAGGTAAACTCATGGGATTCCGGAACTTAGAAGGCCTATGGCACTGCTTTGGCTGCGCTTCGCGCTGGGTTGTTACTTCATCGGGCTGATCTACGCCTTCGTGGCTCTTACTCGCACCAGCGATCTTTTCAGTCGTGTCGCCTTTCATGCGGCCAGTCTGGGCATGGTCTTCCACTTCGTTTCCCTGGTTGAAGTATTCCTGTCCGGCCAGATCGTCTGGGCGTCCGTTCATAACAGTGAATCCCTGCTAGCGTTCTTTTCCATGACGTTCTTCATGGTGATTTACGCCATTTACCAGACCACATCGCCCGGCGTTGTGGTGTTTCCAGTCGTTTTCTTTCTGACCTTCGTCGCCGCCGTCGACGAGCAGCCAGTTCTGCTGACGCAGTTTGTCTCGCACAAAGGATGGCTCATTGCCCACATCATCCTGATTTTCACCGGATACGCGGCGCTGGTTCTCAGCTTCGGCGCCAGCCTGGTCTATCTGCTACAGGAGCGCCGCCTCAAAGCCAAGAAGGCCAGCAGCCTGATTTCCTTCCTGCCCGCGCTGGAAGTGATCGACCAGATCGGCTATCGCTCGCTGCTGATGGGCTTCCCCTTCATGACGCTGGGCCTGCTGACGGGTTCGGTCGTCGCGGTCACAACCTACGGCCGCGTGGATTTTCTCGATCCCAAGATTCTGCTGTCGCTGCTGATGTGGGCCGTGTACATGATCATGGTCTTTACCCGCTGGAATTCGGGATGGCGCGGACGCCGCGCCGCCTTTCTGGCGACGTTCGCCTTCGTGGCCGCACTGGCCGCCTGGGCAGCGAACTACTTCTCAACCATCCACAGGTTTGCTGCCTCATGAGATTCCAGCTCATCGGCGTGAATCACAAGAGCGCACCGCTCGAAGTCCGGGAGCGCCTGGCGATCCCTGAGTCGCGCCTGCCCGATACCTGCCGCGACCTCGCTGCTTATCCCGGGATCGAAGAGGGCATGGTGATCTCGACCTGTAACCGGGTCGAAGTCGTGACTCACACCACCAACGGCCACGCCGATCTGCGCGGATTCCTCCACGATCACTTTCATCTAAAGCCCGAGGAGCTCGACGCCCACCTGTACGAATTCCGCGAAAAAGATGCCGTCCGGCATCTCTTCCGGGTGGCTTCGAGCCTTGATTCGATGGTAGTTGGCGAAGCCCAGATCCTCGGCCAGGTCAAGGAGGCCTACGCCACAGCCCGCGCCGTGGGCGCCGTCCGCGGGCAGCTCGATCAGCTTTTCAGCCGCGCCTTTGCTGTCGCCAAACGTGTTCGCACCGAGACTGCGGTCGGATCGTCGTCGGTGTCGATCGCCTCGGTCGCGGTCGAACTGGCCAAGAAAATCTTCGGCAACCTGCACGGCAAGAACGTCTTCATCGTTGGCGCCGGAAAGATGAGCGAACTCGCTGCCCGCCATCTCATGGCCCATGGTTGTGCCTCGATCTTCGTCGCCAACCGCACCTACGATCGCGCCATCGGGCTCGCGCAGAAGTTCAACGGCCAGGCCATCAAGTTCGACGATCTCTACTCCACCTGCGACCGCGCCGACATCGTCATCACCTCGACCGGCGCGCCCCATGCCATTTTCCGCCGCGAACATGGCGAACAGTTCCTGGCTCGCCGCAAGAATCGCCCGATGTTCTTCATCGACATCGCCGTCCCCCGCGACGTTTCGACCGACATGGCGAAGCTCGACGGCATCTTCGCCTACGACATCGACGACCTGCAGCAGGCGGTGTCGAGCCACGTCGCCGACCGGCGCAAGGAAGCCGAGCGCGCCGAAGCGATCATCGCCAACGAGGTGGAGCGCTTCGAGGCCCGCCTCAGCACGCTCGACGTAGTGCCCACGATCGTCTCGTTACAGGACCATCTCGAAACCATCCGTCAGGCAGAAATCGACCGCGTGCGCGGCAGGCTCGGCCAGTTGACCCCCGAGCAGGAAATAGCAGTCGAAGCGCTAACCCGCGGCATTATTAATAAAGTAATGCACACCCCGATCACCACGCTGAAGACCGCCGCCAAGGAATCCGAGGCAACGACAGTGGTCGACGTAGTCCGCCGCCTGTTCAACCTCCGCGACAAAGACAAAGAAGCGGCAGCGCAGCCCGTGGCCAAGAAAGACGAAGTGGGGACGCGCCAGTAATGGCTCGCCTCCGCATCGGCTCCCGCGGTTCGCAACTGGCCCTATGGCAAGCCAACCACATCTCGGCCCTCCTCCGCGCCCGCGGCCATGAAGTCGAAATCGAAATCATCCACACCACCGGCGACAAGATCACCGATGTGGCCCTGGCAAAGGTCGGCACCAAGGGTATGTTCACCAAGGAAATCGAAGAAGCCCTAGCTGCCGGCCACGTCCATCTGGCCGTACACTCGCTGAAAGACCTGCCCACCGAACTCCCCGCCGGATTTGAAATCGCCGCCATCACGGAGCGCCAAGACCCGCGCGACGCCTTCTGCTCGCGCCACTATGCCAGCTTTCAAGAACTGCCCCAAGGCGCTCGCGTCGGTACCTCCAGCCTGCGCCGCCAGGCGCAACTGAAAGCTGTCCGACCCGATCTCGAGATTCATCCGCTGCGCGGTAACGTGGATACCCGCCTGCGCAAACTTGAGCAGGGAGAATATGCCGCCATCATCTTGGCCTCAGCAGGCCTGAAGCGTCTGGGCAAGACTGAACTGATCAAGCAAATCATTCCCGCCGAAATCATGTGCCCCGCCGCAGGGCAAGGCGCGTTAGGAATTGAAATCCGCCAAGGTGACGCCGCCACGCGCGACCTCCTAGCCTTCTTGAACGACCCTGACGGCCGTGCCGCGACCACCTGCGAGCGCGCCCTGCTGAATAGCCTCGGCGGAGGTTGCCAGGTCCCCATTGGTGCCTTCGCAGAAATGCGCAACGGTAAGCTTCATCTTGAATCCATCGTCGCCGACCCCGACGGTTCGAAACTCTTGCGCGATTCCCGCGACGGAGCCGATCCCGAAAGACTCGGCAACGACGCGGGCGCAGCGCTCCTTGCCCGCGGCGGCGATGCAATCCTCGAAGCCGTCTACGGCCGCGGCCTGGCCGTCCCGCCCCAACCATGACTTGCAAGCCGCGCAGTCGGAGATCCGGATGAGCCGCAACGTGCTGCTGCAACTTCTTGGCGGCAGCAAGAGTCCCGCCCATCTCCGCCGTTGGATCAACTTCTGGCCGCCATTCCTCGGTATGGGCATCCGGATCGTCTACATCGCCCCCGACATGAAGGCCGTCGACGTCAAAATGAAGCTGCGCTGGTGGAACGCCAACTACGTCGGCACCCACTTCGGCGGATCGCTCTTTGCCATGACCGACCCGTTTTATATGCTGATGCTGATGGCCAACCTGGGCCGTGACTACATCGTCTGGGACAAGGCCGCATCCATCCGCTACCGCAAGCCGGGGCAGGGAACTGTTCGCGCCGAATTTCGCCTCTCCGACGCCCAACTCGACGACATCCGTGACAAACTGAAGACGTTGCCGAAATACGAGCCCACGTTTACGGTAGAAGTGAAAGACGAGCAGGGCGACGTCGTAGCTGCCGTCGAAAAGCTGATTCACGTTCGCAAAAAGGAACCGCGGCCTATCGGCCCAGCACCGCCACAGCCGCGAAGCGGCGACAGAATGCAGCCCACGCCGTAAGGCGTGGGTAGAACCACGGAATATGAACCGAGCCCCGGCAGGGGCGAAAGAAAAATCGCTCGTGTACATCCCCGAACATTTCCGTGTGCATGACCACGCCGACACCATCGCCTTTATGCGTGCGCACCCGTTCGCCATCCTCATCTCGGGCACAGGCGACGGCCCATTTGCTACGCATGCACCCCTCGCCATACGCGAGGCAGGGCACGATCTTGTGATTCGGGGCCATGTCGCCAAAGCAAACCCGCACTGGCGCCACCTTGAGCAGCAACCATACTGCCTGACCATCTTCCACGGCCCGCACGCCTACGTCTCGCCCAACAACTACACCACCCAGGAAGTTGTTCCCACTTGGAACTATGGCGCGGTCCACGCCCACGGGAATGCCCGCGTATTCTCCGAACCGGACCAACTGCTGGCGGTCCTTCACGAACTGATCCCCATGTTCGAGCCAGCCTATGCCGAGCAATGGGCCGGACTCACCGAGGCTTACCGCTCGCGCATGTTGAGCCATATCGTCGGTTTTGAAATTGAGGTTACGAAGATCGAAGCCAAATTCAAACTCAGTCAGAACCGCACTCGTGAGGAACAGGAGAACATAATCGAGTCGTTGGGCGCCGCCACCGACACGGCAGTAACCGGAATAGCCCGCCTGATGCAGGAGCAAGGACTAGGCAAAGAGAAGCAGCAAGATTGAGTCAGTGTGGGGGCACTCCTGCCCGCCAACTCTAACCATGAGCAAGAACGCCAAATCGACGAGGAAGCAGCCACTAAGTGGAATCCGCGTGTTAGTCGGTCGCGCCCGTTACCAGGCCGGCGCGCTGTCCGGAGAATTGCGCGAACTGGGCGCGGAAGTCATCGAAATTCCCTTCATCGAAATCCGCAAACCCCGCTCATTCAAGCCCTTAGACGGAGCCCTCAAGAATCTTGCTGACTACGAATGGCTAATCTTGACCAGCGTCAACGGTGTCGAAGCCCTCTGGGAACGCATGCAGCACCTTCGCCTCAACAAACGCGCACTCAGTCATTTACGCGTGGCCGCAATAGGGCCGGCAACAAAGAAGGCTATCGAGGAGCGCGGAATAACGGTCGACGTAGTTCCCAAAGAATACATAGCCGAATCCGTCGTTCGCAGCCTGAAACGCAGAGTGAAAGGGAAGAGCGTGCTGCTGGTGCGCGCCAGAGTCGCGCGCGACGTGATACCTCGGGAATTGCGCAAACTGGGAGCCCGCGTCCAGGTAGTCGAAGCCTACGAGACCGTGTTACCCCTGTCTTCCCGCAAGCGCCTGCGCGTCACGCTCAGAAGCCCACTCCAGCGCCCGCACGTGGTGACGTTCACCAGTTCCTCGACCGTCCGCAACTTTGTTGCCCTTCTTGGTTCCCGCGCCAAATCACTCTCGCCGCGCAACGGCGCAGCGCCTATTTGCATGGCCTCGATCGGTCCAGTGACTTCGTCCACCCTGCGGGAACTTGGCCTGCCAGTGGATATTCAGGCGCGGAAGTTCACCATACCCGGCCTGGTGACGGCCATCGTGCGGGCCGCTTCCGTGTCTCCGAAGCGAGCGTGAACGCGCCACGGGCGCTTATTACTTCAGTTGCTTCTCGATCGCTCCGACCATTTCCTGCGAATCCGGTGTGACCGCCGGCTCGAACCGCTGCACTACGCTTCCGCTGCGATCCACCAGAAATTTGGTGAAGTTCCACTTGATGTCACCGGAAATTCCCGGGCCGGTCTCTTTCGTCAGGTAGGCATACAGAGGTGCCTGGTCCGCGCCTTTTACCGAAATTTTCGAATACATTGGAAAGGTCACGCTGTACTTGCGGCTGCAGAAAGTCTTGATCTCTTCGTTCGTGCCCGGTTCCTGGGCACCGAAGTTATTCGCCGGAAAGCCCAGAATGACGAATCCCTGGTCCTTGTACTTCTCATAAATTGCTTCCAGCGCGCTGTACTGGGGCGTGTACCCGCATTGGCTGGCCACGTTAACGATGAGGACGACTTTGCCCTTATATTCGGCTAGCGGCGCCGGCTTCCCGTCGATCGAGTTGAGCGTATAGCTGTAAACCCCCGACGCTGCAAAAAGAGATGTAGCCATAATCAGCAAAACTCCGTAGACAAAATAGTTTCTCGGTCCACTAGTCGAATTTGATCTCACGGATAGCTCCGTTGTTGCGGATTTCTACAGCGGGTGACGATGAAGGAAAGACTACGGGCCAGGGAAAGCCGAAAGCAAGCGGGGAAATGTAAATTTCTAGTCTCGAGGCAGGGCGAGACTAGACGGCGGTACGAACGCCGGTTTCCTTGACCATCCGCTCCATCAAACGCATGCGCTTCGTTGGCATTTGAGAGTCGACCGCGAGCGAGCGTGGCGACGGGGTGCTAACGGAGAACAGCCCGTCACCGACCGCGTCCAGAGCTGAAGCCGAGCGACCCAGCACCATCAGGAGATACTTCTGGGCAATCGGGCGATCCGCCGGGTGAATCAGATCCCACCAGCGCCGAATGGACTCCTGAACTTCAGCTTCGTTCTTCTCTCCGACGACCAAAGCGTCGATCAGTCGGTAGACCTTGCTCTTGATCGCTTGATAGGAAACTGAAATCTCTTGGGGCATAGGGTAGCGGTCCTTGGTTCTCGACGTTGTTTATTGTGCAATCGGTGAACCAAACCGTTTTCCCCAGCTTTTCGAGGCGCTTAGCCGCATTCAGGGTAGTGTGAACGTATTATGAATGGAATAAATCGATCTGCGGATATGGATTCTGGAAGGCCCAGAAAACGGTTACTCGGCTTTGACGAAATTCCAGATCGCAATGCGCCGCGGGAGAGCCCGACTCTGAGGGTTTCTCCTCCCGGAACCCGCACCACAACTAGGCCGTCGCGTGGCAAGGGTTACAATGTTCCGCTCTGTTGGAACCGAAAGCGCCTGGCCGGATTCTGTTGGCGCTTGGTGTAGGCAGGCGGTTGGCTCTCTCTCTGCGAAATTCACCGGAGGCGAAATGAAAGCGTGGATTTGGATTCTAGTGTTGCTGGCTCTGATCTCGGGAGTGGCGGGGGCGCAGACTTCAACGTCCCTCGCTGTGGGAAGTACTTCGCAAGGGAATTCGCAAGCCACTTCCCAAGCAAACTCGCGGGGAACCTGGCAGGTGCCCGGCGCCGAGGACCGCATGTTCTTTCCCCACGACATGTTTTGGGGCTGGGCGCAGTTCGACCTTGCGCCTCCACACAACGAAATCGATCCCAATCTATGCGCCGGCAATGCCGGACAGTACGGCGGAGTCAATGCCCCCTGCAGCCTGTTCGCCCGCTACATGCTCTCCGGCATCCTGGAAGTTCGGCCGTTCGGACGCGGCCAGCTCCGCCGCTTGATGATCTTTGGGGCACCCACGTTCCTGTTCGGCAAGACCGTTCCCAAGACGCTCTATACCTGGTCGCCCGATGCGATTGGTATTGAACATTCCTGGGGCGCTGGAGTCTACATTGCTAAAGGTTTCGAGTTTCGTGTCACCCAGCATTTCTTGTTCGACCGGCTGGGCGCACGCAACAAGTATCTGGGCCTGGCTGACTTGGGAAGCAACGGGCCTTGGGGACGCTACATGAGCGTGGGCGTGCGCAAGACCTTCGGCACCCGCCGCTGGTAGCGACACATAAACCGGGTGCCCCATTTCTCGCGCGTTCTTTGCGCGAGAAGTGGGGACGTTCGCAGCTTTTCCCGACTTCTACGCCGTGGCCGGTACCGAAGGCTGCATCAAGCGCCGCACGATCCAGACAATTAGAGCGATGATCCCGCCGAGAATCGCAAGAGGCAGCCCAAAGATAAGAAAGAGCCAGATCGACCCAGCGAAGTTGGTGACGTCACCGCCTACCGACGCGGAGGGATCGAACCGGAGTTGCCCCCCGAACACTGTCACGTCGCCACCCACTCTGGCCTCTTTTTCGAGGCGGACGCCCCCGCCAAACACCGTCGCCTCCCCGATCTGTCCCTGCTCCTCGACCACGATGTTCCCGCCAAAGACAGTCACATCCGTGGTTACGTGTCCACGCACCCGGACGCTACAGCCGAAGCAGGTCGCTTCGCTAACTTCCTCGTTGGGTCCGATGGTGATATCGTGGCCGACCTGGGTGCGCTCTCCGCCCTCGGCGAAAGCAAGGCCGAAAAGCGCGACCAGCAGAAACACACAGGCCGAAACTCGCAGTAGAATCCCAAACCCCATAAAAACCTCCTGAAGACTAACACCGGCTTGGCCAAGGTGAAGGAATTATGGCACAGCCCGCAAGAATTATCTGCTGGCCCGGATGGCCAATTTCTTTATAATTGAGGGTTTTTACAATCATGACGCGAGATTCTGATAGCGGAGGTTCAGATGGCAGGTTCTTATAACGGCTTTGCGATTCCTGCAGACGGCAAGAAGATCGGCTACACCAACAGCAAGTACGAAGTCCCGGACAACCCCATCGTTCCGTTCATCGAAGGCGACGGGACCGGGCGCGACATCTGGAAGGCCTCCCTGCGCGTATTCAATGCGGCCGTGGAGAAGGCCTACAAGGGCAAGCGGCGCGTCGCTTGGTACGAAGTCTTCGCCGGGGAGAAAGCCAAGGCCAAATTCGATACCTGGCTGCCCGACGACACCGTCGACGCCATCCGCGAATTCCGCGTGGCCATCAAGGGCCCCCTGACCACGCCGGTCGGGGGCGGCATTCGCTCCCTCAATGTCGCGCTGCGCCAGATTCTCGATCTCTACTCTTGCGTCCGCCCCGTTAAGTACTACAAGGGCGTTCCATCGCCTGTGAAGCACCCCGAGCGCATGAATGTCGTCATCTTCCGCGAGAATACCGAGGACGTCTACGCCGGCATCGAGTGGGAGCAGGGAACTGCCGACTGCGCCCGCCTCATCGAGTTTCTCAACAAAGATATGCTCAAAGGCGGCAAGAAGCAGATCCGCCTCGACTCCGGCGTCGGCATCAAGCCCATGTCGGTGACCGGAACCAAGCGCCTGGTCCGCATGGCCATCCACCATGCGCTCCAGTCCGGACGCAAGACCGTCACGCTCGTCCACAAAGGCAACATTCAGAAATTCACCGAAGGCGCCTTCCGCAAGTGGGGATACGAACTCGCCACCGAGGAATTTCGCGACCAGGTCGTCACCGAGCGTGAGAGCTGGATTCTCGACAACAAAGACAAAAATCCTTATATGACCGTGGCGCAGAACGCGGAAGCCGTCGAGCCGGGAATGGAATTCGCCCCACCCTCTTTTCGCCAGGCCGTCGAAAAAGAAGTAAAAGACGTAATTGATGCTATCTACAGCACGCACGGTCACGGTACGTGGAAAAAGAAAATCATGATAAACGACCGCATCGCCGACTCCATCTTTCAACAGGTGGTCACGCGCGCCGATGAGTATTCCGTTCTAGCCACGCCCAATCTCAACGGCGATTACATCTCCGACGCCTGTGCCGCGCAGGTCGGCGGACTGGGGATCGCGCCTGGAGCCAACATCGGCGACGGCTACGCCATCTTCGAAGCCACCCACGGCACGGCCCCGAAGTACGCCGATAAAGACGTCATTAATCCGGGCTCCGTAATCCTGTCAGGCGTCATGATGTTCCGCCACCTCGGCTGGACAGAAGCCGCCGATCTGATCGAGCAAAGCATGGAGCGGACGATCGAACAGAAGAAAGTCACCTACGACTTCGAACGGCTGATGCCCGGCGCCACCAAAGTCAAAACCAGCGAATTCGCCGGCGCCATGATCGAAAACATGGACGCCAGCGTGCTGGTATGACCCGACCTTGTGGAAGAGCGGCGCTTCAGCGCTGCGTTGCGAGGTGAGGAAGTCGGGCTTTGGCCCCTGAGGCCTTATAGAAAGGAATCATCATGCGCAAGAAAGTCACCATCGTAGGCTCAGGCAACGTGGGCGCAACCGCCGCCCACTGGATCGCCTCCAAGGAACTGGCCGACGTCGTACTCATCGACATCATCGAAGGCGTGCCTCAAGGCAAGGGACTGGACCTGCTTGAAGCGATGCCCATCGAAAAGCGCGACTCCTACGTCAGCGGCACCAACGACTACAAAGACACCGCGAATTCCGACATCGTCGTAATCACCGCCGGCATCCCGCGCAAGCCCGGCATGAGCCGCGACGACCTGCTCAACACCAACTACAACATCATGAAAGCAGTGGTGGGCGAGGTGGTGAAGCATTCCCCGAATAGCATTCTGATCATCGTCTCGAACCCGCTGGACGCCATGGCGCAGGCCGCCTACAAGTTGTGCGGATTCCCCCGAGAGCGCGTCATCGGCATGGCCGGCGTCCTTGACTCCGCCCGCTTCCGCGCCTTCATCGCCGACGAGTTGAAAGTCAGCGTAGAAAACGTCACCGCCTTCGTCCTCGGCGGCCACGGCGATACTATGGTCCCCCTCCCGCGCTATTCCACGGTCGCAGGCATCCCGATCACCGAGTTGATCGAGAAGACCCGCCTCGACGCCCTGGTGCAGCGCACCCGCGACGGCGGCGCCGAAATCGTGAAGTATCTGAAGACCGGTTCAGCCTACTATGCCCCCTCAGCCGCCGCGACCGAAATGGTCGAAGCGATTCTAAAAGACAAGAAGAAAATCTTGCCGTGCGCCGCCTACTTGCAAGGCGAGTATGGCATCACCGGCCTTTACGTAGGCGTCCCGGTAAAACTGGGTGCGAAGGGAATCGAGCAGATCATCGAGATCAAGCTGACCCCGGAGGAGAAAGCAGGCCTGGACAAGAGCGCCGCAGCGGTGAAGGAATTGTGTGGCGTGATCGGAGTGTAGTGCTGTCGGATTGTAAGGCCTATCATCCTGAGCGGGTTGGCGACCGCGAAGCGGCGCCAGCGGAGTCGAAGGATCCCTACCAGTCGTTTTCGCACGAACGCCGCTGGGCGTTTTCTCCACATGCGTGAGAGCGTGGGCGCCCCTTTTTTCGCGCGTTTTCTGCACGGGAAGGAATTTTGCTTTCGGACCAATCCTCTCAGAGCGACTCTTCCTCCGGCTCTTCTCTGTCCTTGAAGAAGTCATGGTCCGCCATGATGCGGCTTACGACCGCCGAATCTCCTCCAGGTCATATCGCGGAAGCACGAGTATTTGCGGCGCGTGCAAGTACCTCCAGGATTTCTCCCGAAGAATCTTGGCTAGCCCTTTTGGCGTGGCCACGAAGTAAGATTGCCACCAATAATGTCCACTCTCGGGGTCGTAGAGTTGCACGTACAGTTCGTCCGCAAAGACTTCGGCCTCCGCGGGACCGGGAATGGCATCCACCTTTTCAAAAAACAACTTCTGGATGCGAATTCTCCCCAGCGATGGGTCGAAGGGAAACGAGGCCGCTATCTCCTCCGCCGCCGGAGGCCACACCCGGGGAGTACTCTCATCGTTCCCTACGAGCTCCGAACCGGGCAGAGACTCCAGTTCCTGCTTTCCGCCCAGCCGCGAGCTCCAGCGACCCAGCATCAGCAGCCCGCCGCCCACCACGAGCAACAAGAGCAGCTTAAGCGATCATCGGTTCCCATCGAGGCAACGGCGAGCATGCGCTCAAAATTCTATCCACGTTGCGCCTTGGGAGCATTAGTTGGGAAGGACCAATCTTATTGACCATGGTCATTGACCATGGTATACATGTTGTGTGAAAGAAGTCGCCATCTCCGAGTTCAAAGCCAAGTGTCTCGGGATCTTGGAAGAGGTCCGCAAGACCCGCAAACCGATTCGGATCACTCGCTTCGGGGAACCTGTGGCCGAAGTCGTCCCCCCGACTGCGGAAAAAACTAAAGAAAGACGACTCGGTTCCATGGCGGGAAGCATGAAAATCCTAGGCGATATTGTCGGCCCCACGGGCAGCCTGGACGACTGGGAGGCGTGGCGAGAATGAAACTACTCTTAGACACCCACATTTGGCTTTGGAGCCTTGGGGAACCTCAGCGACTTTCCAGGCGCGTGGCGAAGGCACTGGACGATCGACAAAATGAACTTTGGCTTTCGCCGATCAGTATATGGGAGGCGTTCCTGCTCTTCAGGAAGAAGCGCGTCCAGATTGCCACTGATTTTACGACCTGGCTAGCCGCTAGCTTGAGCGTACTTCCCGTGATCGATGCTCCGCTTACGTTTGAAGTCGCACGTACGCTGCCGACGCTCAGCATGCCGCACGATGATCCGGCCGATCTATTCCTGGCGGCTACTGCCAAGGCATTTGACCTTACACTGATAACCGCCGATCGTAATCTCATCAGGACTGACGGCATTTCCGTCCTCGCGAATTAGGCTGTGAGCCCTTAGACCTTCTCGATCCCCACCTTCTTCAGCACCACGTCCTTCTGCGGCCGATCCTGAGGACCGCGCGCCACAGCCGTGATCTTGTTCACCACGTCCTGCCCTTCGACCACCTCGCCAAAGATCGTGTGCTTGCCGGTGAGCCAGGTCGTCGCCGCTACGGTGATGAAGAACTGCGACCCGTTCGTATTGGGCCCGGCATTCGCCATGGCAAGTTTCCCCGGCTTGTCGAATTTGTGCGGCGAGCCCTTAGTCTCGTCTTCAAACTGATATCCCGGCCCGCCCCGGCCTGTGCCCTCCGGGTCTCCGCCCTGGATCATGAAGTCGGGAATAACGCGATGAAAAATGGTTCCGTCGTACAGCCGGTCTTTGGATTTCTTGCGGGTCGAAGGATGCGTCCACTCGCGCTTGCCGTCGGCGAGCTCGACAAAGTTGGCCACGGTTTTAGGCGCCTCTTTGTCGAACAGGCGGCATACGATCGTTCCTTCACTGGTTTCAAACGTGGCATACAGTCCAGGTTGTCGGGTCATGAATTTCCTTTCTTGGTTCGTAAATTTGGCGGGTTACAAATCACAAATGTGGACAGCCGCCAAGCTTGCCCTGCGCGAAGCCCGGCTCGTTTGTCGTGCGGCCTCTACTGGTTCGGACTTGCTGGCGCCTTGGGCGCCGTCGCGGCTGACTTCTTCATTCCACTTCCCGCTGCGGGTTTGGCAGCGGTACCGCCGTTCGAGATCGTAATGTGATTAATCTTCACCGGCCGAAACGGCCGATCAGTGCTGGGATCGGTAGCCATGCGGGCGATCTGTTTCACAAGCGTCACCGTAGCTTCGTCACACTGCCCGAAGATCGTATAGCCGCCGTTCAGATGCGGCGTCGCCACTTCGGTGATGAAAAACTGCGCACTGTTAGAGACAGGACGGCCGGTATTCGCATACGCCAGGCGCCCGGGCTGATCAAACAGCAAATCGGGCGACGCCTCAGTCTTGAACGGCGTAACGGGGTCGGCGCCCGCGCCGGTCCCCGCAGGATCTCCACCCTGGATCATGAAGTTGGGGATGACGCGATGGAAAATGGTACCGTCGTAGAGCGGAACGCCATGCTTTGTGGCCCCGCTGACGGGATTCTTCCAGTCCTTCTTGCCGGTCGCGAGGCCAACGAAGTTCTCCACGCCGATCGGCGCCTTGTCCGGAAATAGCGTGCAAGTCATCTTGCCCGCCGTGGTGTCGATGATCGCCGTCGGCTTCGCCGGAGCAGGCTTCGCGGTGGTGCTCGGCTTTGTCACGGAGTTGGGCTTCGCCGCCGGTGCGGTCTGAGCGGCAGTGCTCGACTGCGCCAGTGCGGCAGTGGCCACAGAAATCAGAAACAAAATGGCAGATCCGTTACGCATGGGTACCCCTTAGCAACTGGAGATGGTTTGACTGATTTGTGAGCAAGCATGCATTGTACGACAGCGAGGCCCACCGTTTCCTCCCTGCGGCGCAATGGGAAGCTCTTTCGGCGCCTATTTGGAAGCTGCGGTCGAGGCCTGCATTTCACGGCTCACACGCTCCACATCCCCGAAAACGCGGATCAGATTCGCGCCAAGAATCTTATGAATGTCGTTCGCGCTATACCCCCGATCCAGCAACGCCTGCGTGATCTTCGGCAGGTCCGCAGCCGAATCGATTCCTTGCGGCGTGGCCCCGCTCACTCCGTCAAAGTCCGACCCCAGCCCCACATGATCAATTCCCGCAACCTTGGCAATGTGATCGATGTGGTCGATCAGCGATCTCAGCGGCGGCCGCGGAATCTTCGCAATCCACTCGCGCTCAATGCGATCTTCGTCGATATAGCTGACCGTTTGGCCCTCAGCCTTCCTCTGTTCGGTGTATTTCTCAATAGCGGCGGCTTGATCCTTCGCCTGTGCCTCTATGGCCTTATGGAAGTCCGCATCATCAAATCCGTTGAAGAAATTGACCTGCACCACACCACCGTTCTTGGCCACAGCGCGAAGCATGTCGTCAGTCATGTTGCGGGGAGCATCCACCAGCGCTCGCGCCGAAGAATGCGAAGCGATTACCGGAGCCTTCGTCACCCCAATCGTGTCCCAGAACGTCTTGTCGGCCACGTGCGAGATGTCCACCATCATGCCCAGACGGTTCATCTCCAACACGACCTGCTTGCCGAAATCAGTGAGCCCATTGTGGTGCTGCACTTTGGGGTCGTCGATGTCGCCGGAAGAATCGGCCCATTCGTTCGTGTTTGACCACGAGAGCGTCATGTAGCGCACGCCCAGGCGGTAGTAATCGCGCAGCAGGTGAATATCGTTTTCGATCGAATGTCCGCCTTCGATGCCCATCAAAGCGGCGAGCTTGTGCTCACGGTGGGCCCGCTGAATATCGGCCACGGAGAATGCCATCATCATGCGGTCAGGATGGTGCGCTGCCTGTTCGTAAACTGAATCGATCAGATCGAAAGTATGCCGCTCATAATGACCCTGATTCGTTACCGGTTCCACCCAGATGGAAAAAAATTCAGCGTCGAGATTTCCGCGCCGCGCTTTATCCAGGCTGATGTGCCCCATATCGTTCGCGTCCATCGAGCCGATGTCAAAGCCCTCATCGAGAAAACGCTGCGGCGTGTCCGCGTGGGTATCGACCACCAGGGCCGAATCGTGAATTTGCCGAGCGCGCGCGCTGACGGAAGCTCCGGAGTCCGGAGGCCTCGCCGGAACTTGCGCAGTTGCCAGGCAACACATCAGTGCGAATAAGAACGAAAGTCTGCTAGCCATAAGTTTTGGTCCGAGCTGCGGACAAGTTGTCGATTGTATAGCGATAAGAGGGGGCGAACAAACGTGCGAAGTGGAGGTGCGAAGTGGAGAAGCGCCCGGAGGGCGCACCGAAAATAGCCCGCCACTTCCAGTGGCGGGAAAGCCCAACAAAGATCAACCCGTCCTGTAGGGATGGATGAAACGCGCGAAATACTGTTTCTAAATCACCCGAGCGCCGCAAGCGCCTGCTGAACACAGTTCTCCACCGGCTGGTCGGTGTCGATCACGGTCTTAGGCAGCGTAATCGTCTCGAATCGGGCCTTGACCTCGAGATAGAGCCCCTGGTTGCGATTCCCGGCCACATGAGCATGGGAACCCGCGTCGGCGTTAAGACGACCTTTGGCCGTATCCTCTGCACAAATGCATTCGAGGATCCGCCAGCCCTGATGCAAAGAAGCGGCCGCGGCCAGCACATTTTCGATTTGATAGCGACGCGAGAAAGGCCGTCCATCAAGAAAAATCAGCCGCTGCGGATTCCGTCCTAACAGATACCCGGCGGTTTCCAGCATCACCCGCAGACAGAAGTCATCCTGCCGCGAAGAGTATTCGATCTCCTCCGGCGAAAAGATCGCATGCCGAATTTCGTCCTTGCTCAAAACACGTCCTGAGGTGCGGGCGCCAAGCTCGCGGGCGAGCGTAGTTTTGCCACTGCCGGGAAGTCCAGCCATCAAAACAATCATGGTTATCATTAGAGCAGAAACTCTGACGTGTTTTATGAGGAGGTCGTCATGCCCCTGGTGCGCATTTCCCTAAGAGAGGGCAAATCAGAACCGTACTGCAAAGCTTTAGCGGCCGGCGTTCATCAAGCCATGGTCGAAGCGATCGAAATCCCGCCCCAGGACCGCTTTCAAATCGTTACGCAGCACTCTGCCAACGATTTGATCTACGATCCAACCTATCTGGGAGTGCAGCGCAGCGACGACATCGTGATCGTGCAAATCACGTTGTCGGCTGGACGCAAGCCCGGCCAAAAACGAAAGCTGTTTCAACGAATAGCGGAAATCCTGGCCAAGGATCCCGGTCTGCGCCCTCAGGATCTCATGATCAACCTGGTGGAAACTGCCTGGGAGAATTGGTCGTTCGGAAACGGAGAAGCGCAGTACACAAAATAGCCGATACCGGCGGGTTGCGCGGGCTCTTTCTGATTTGCGTGAGGCTGGAACTAGCGGGAACCGCTGCTCGCAATTTGGGTTTGGGGCGTATCGTTTTCAGGGTGCTCAATCGGAATGATGGTCTGAGTTTCACGCCACTCCGAGTAATGTCCGCTGACCATAATGTGGAAGCACCAGTGCCGTCGCTCCTCTTCCGGTTCGACCAGCCCGAGCGCCTTCATGTAAAAGAGGTAATGCTCCATCCAGCGAATCTGTTCCTTGCTCATGCCCCGGCGTTGCAGGTCGACCGTAACGCCAGCCAGGTGGGACGATGCCGTCTCGCCGTCTGCAGGCGCAGCATTCCGATTGTGGCGCCGTAATTTCTTTTGCACCTTCACTGTGCGCACGGCCGAGTTTACCTGGATCTGCGCATGGAAGCGGTTGTAGTACGCCTGGCTGAGGTCGTCCACGAAATCGCGCGTCCAGGGACGGCAGTAGCGCCGTGAAGGATCCAAAGAGTGTTCAATCTTTAGACTCTCTCCGGGAACGATCGGCACCAGCGATCCGTCAGCCTTCAAAGCCTCCAGTTCGGTGTCGTCCTGAATCCGTGGCAGTTCCAGCCGATCGATTTCAGCGTTCTGGACCAGCAGGGACTCGTGCGAGGGCCGGAACATCGGATGCCACCGTAGCCATCTGAGATGCCGGCGATGCGGATGCACCGTCACCGGGTGCACGGCGAACGCCGTACCCGACATCCCGCCGCATATCAGGGCCAGCAGAAACACGGCTGCGAATTGGAATCTAGCGCTACGTTTCACGAAGTGGTCGCAATGTGGGGCGGACACTCTTGTCCGCCACCCTCTCCCGCAAGTGCCGCTATTCTAAGCCATGCTGTCAAGGGGACCAATCCAAGGCCCCGAGCATCGCGTTACTTGCGTACTCAACTCTTCAGTGCCCCGCGCCGGTTACTGCGCGTTACTCGGCCAGAGGGTGCCAGAGTCTTCAATCTCTTATCGGCAAGTTGCGGGCCATTCTTGAGGCCGCGAAAGGAGTATGTCTATGGGCTCTGCCAGCTACAACTTGGAAGGATACCGCCGTTTCGTCGGTTCAACCCGAACTCATAAAGTGACAAAAATCAGCGCCGCAAAAGGTCACCCAGGGCCTGCTTCATGACCTGGCCCCCGACTTCGGAGATCGATTTCGTCAGGGGAATATCCTTGGGGCAAACCTCGACGCAGTTCTGGGCATAGCCGCATTCCTGGATGCCGCCATCGCCCATCAGCGCCGCCAGTCGCTCGCGCTGCAGCGCCTTGCCCGTGGGATGTGTGTTAAACAGCCGTACCTGCGCGATGGTCGCCGCGCCTACAAAGCCCGTGTCTTCGTTGAACTGCGGACACGCCTCCATGCAGCAGGTGCACGAAATGCACCGCGAGATCGGATAGGCCGCTTCCTGATCTTCGGCCGACATGCGCGGCCCGGGGCCCAGATCGTAAGTACCGTCGATGGGCACCCAAGCCTTCACGGCCTTCAGGTTCTCAAAGATCACGCTACGGTCCGTCGCCAGATCACGCACGACCGGAAACTTAGAGAACGGCTCCAGCCGAATCGGTTGTTCGAGATTGTCGATCAGCGCCGAGCACGCCATACGCGCCCGTCCGTTGATGAGCATGGCGCACGACCCGCACACTTCCTCGAGACAGTTCGAGTCGTAAGTGATGGGCGTGGTTTCCTTGCCCTCGTGCGTGATGGGCTCGGCCGCAATATCCATGAGCGCCGAAATCACATTCATGTTCGGCCGGTAGGGAATGGAGAACTCTTCCCAATAGGACTTGGACGTGGGAGTGTTCTGTCGCTTGATTTTGATGATGACGGATTTGTTATTAACCATTAGCTTTTAGCTTCTTAACTTGACACGTTTGTCATTCTGAGCGAAGCGAAGAACCTGTGCAAGTCCTCGGCCTAAGATTTCCGCTGTCTCGAATCCCGAATGTATAGCTGCGTAATCTGCGGCGTAGTCTGTGGCTCTCCAACACGCTTGGACCGAAACACGAACAATACTGCCATTACTAGAAATACACCGGCACTCAACGCGTCGACTGGATCATGCCCATGCCGGAAGCGGATGGCATTCACAGCTGTCAAGGCGAAGTTTAGAATGCTGAGGGCGATCTCCCATCCACGCAGTTTCGATGTTCGCGCGTCAGGGGCATTCTCAGACATCGGCATCGTCACCCCCTTTCACCTCGCGTAGGCCCGGCCGCATTCGTCGGGGCTGGCGGACCAAGTGGAACTCGTGCCCTTCCCGATTCTAGCGTGCCATTGAATCATAACGTCTGACGCGGTCCCACGCGAATGAGGACCTCATCCCACCGATGATGGGTGCCCGAAGCGACCTCTCTGTTGCCGCCGAACGCCCGCCCGAGCATCTCACAATTCTGAATACCGTCTATGTCGACCAAGCGCCATCCCGGAATGCGCCCCTTGCTCTTTCCACCGACTTGCCAACACAACAAGCGAACCATCCCATTCTGAACGCCGTAATCGTGTGGCTCGACGATCCGCTCGCTACCCTTGTAGTTGAACCGGAGTAAATGCTTCTTCGCGATAGCTTCTCGGAGCAGTTGGTCCAGTTGCTGATCGACCGCCATTACAACTCCTCCACCGACCTCACGCGAGACCACCGTCGGTTTGACCTTTCAGTACTTCCTCGCCCGCGGCGGAATCAGCGATGCCTCCACCGGCTCGAAATCAAACTTCGGCTCGTCCGCATCCGGCGCAAAAGATGCCTTGGTGGTCTTCATCCAATTCTTATCATCTCGGTCAGGGAAGTCCGGCTTGTAGTGCGCCCCGCGTGACTCGTCGCGCAGGCGCGCACCCTGCGCGATCACCCGCGCCAGTTGGAGCATGTTGTAAAGCTGTCGGGCAAAGACCACTGTCGTATTCGCCCACAGCGTCCGATCGCTCAGGTTGATCTGGCGATACCGCTCCAGCATCTCCACCAGCTTGGCATCGGTCTGCACCAAATTCTTGTTGTACCGGATGACGGTGCAATCCTTGGTCATCAACTCGCCCAGTTCGCGCCACAACTTGACCGGATTCTCCGTCCCTTCATTCTTCATCAGCAGCGCATTATTCCCTTCCTGCTTCTTCTTTTCGGCTTCGAAGTGTCCGTTGCTCGACACCCCCTGCAGCCCCCGCGCATACGCTACCGCGTTCGGCCCGGCGACCTGGCCGCCAAAGATGCACGACACCAGCGAATTGGCACCCAGCCGGTTGGCGCCGTGATACTGATATTCGCACTCGCCCGCCGCATAAATGCCGGGGATATTCGTAGCCTGCTTGTAGTCGACCCACAGCCCGCCCATGGTGTAATGCATACCCGGGAAAATCTTCATGGGCGTGTCGCGCGGATCGTCGCCCACAAACTTCTCATAAATCTCGAGAATCCCTTCTAGCTTGCGGTCGAGTATCTTGCGGTCGATGTGCGTCAGGTCGAGATAAACCATGGGCTTGCCGTCGATGCCAAGGTTGTGCTCGAACACCACTTTGAAGATCGCGCGGGTGGCGATGTCACGCGGGACAAGATTGCCATACTTCGGATACCACTCTTCGAGGAAGTACCACCGTTCATTTTGCGGGATGGATTTCGGATCGCGCTTGTCCCCCGGAGTCTTCGGCACCCATACGCGTCCGCCCTCGCCGCGCGCCGATTCCGACATCAGACGTAGTTTATCTTCGCCCGGGATGCAAGTCGGATGCACCTGAATGAATTCGCCATTGGCGTAGTAACATCCCTGCTGGTAGAGCGCGGACTGCGCCGAGCCGGTGCAAACAACGGAATTGGTCGACTTACCAAAAATCGCGCCGTTGCCGCCAGTGCAGATAATGATAGCGTCGGCAGCGAAGGTCCGCACTTCCATCGAGCGCAGATCCATGGCGCAGATGCCGCGGCAAACGCGCTGTCCGTCGAGCACCGCCGAAAGAAACTCCCAGTGCTCGTACTTCTTCACCTTGCCTTCGGACTCGTAGCGCCGCACTTGTTCATCAAGGGCATAAAGCAACTGCTGCCCGGTGGTCGCCCCGGCAAACGCGGTGCGGTTGTACAGCGTCCCACCAAAGCGGCGAAAGTCGAGCAATCCCTCCGGAGTGCGGTTGAAAGGTACCCCCATGCGGTCCAGCAAATCGATAATCCCGGGCGCCGCCTCGCACATGTCTTTGATCGGAGGCTGGTTTCCCAGAAAGTCTCCGCCATACACTGTGTCGTCAAAATGTTTCCAGGTGGAATCGCCTTCGCCCTTCAGGTTCTTGGCCGCATTGATACCGCCCTGCGCGCACACCGAATGCGAGCGCTTGACCGGAACAATCGAGAACAGGTCGACCTCGCCGCCCATCTCCGCGATCTTGATGACAGCCGCCAGCCCGGCCAGTCCGCCGCCTACCACAATAATTTTCGGAGCTGCCATGATTCCTTACCGGCTTTCTGTAATTTGATTGTTGCCCGCGCTTCCGGGCTCAAACGGCTGTTGGGGCCGCGAGCGGAGGGCAGTCAGGCTGGCCAAACCCGCCGCCGCCAACACGAAGAAGAAGGCCAGGCACAAAGCCAGGAACCGTTTCTGCGCCTTGTCGCCGGAGACGATGCCCCACTTTGCGGCGAACAGCCAAATTCCGTACGCGAAATGCCACGAAGCAGCGATCAGGCCCACAACATAAAACAGAAAGAGAGGCGTCTGAAATACTTCATGCTGCACCTTGCCGAACGAAGCCCACGGGTTGTCGTGCAGATCGACTCCTGTAAACCGCATCGTCCACGTGTGCCACAAGATGTAAGCGAAGGCGATGCCGCCCGTCCAGCGCTGCGCCGTGTACATCCAGTTGCCAGTCCACGGATAAGCACTGCTATTCCCGTCTCCGCGATACCAGATGTAGAAGCCGTAAAGCGCGTGAAACGCAATCGGCAGCCAGATCCCGAACAGTTCGAGGAAGAACACGAGCGGCAGGTTGGCCAGGAAGCTCACCTGGCGCTCATAGGCATGCGGACCACTGATCGTGGTCGAGTTTGAGATCAGGATGTGCTCGAAGAGGAATGCTCCGACCGGGACAATCCCAAACAGCGAATGCAGGCGGCGCAGATAAAACGAATAACCCTGCCCCGCGCGCAACGGCGCAACTCCATGCAAAACGGGAGCAGAAGAACTGGCTGACGCCACGAAGCGCTCCTTACAAGTTCAGCGATGAGAAAAGAACCTTTAATTATCTTGCGCAGAGAGAAGTTAAGTCAAGGAACCGCTCACCTGCATAGCGACTACAGACTCTCCAGCACGTCTCGCAATTGCGCGAAGGAGTCCACAATCATATCCGCCCCCGCTTGAGACAAAATGCCCGATTCAAACGTCGTTGTAATGGCGACCGCAGTAGCCCCGGACGCCTTCGCGGCGTGCAGTCCGTTCACCGAATCCTCAATGATCCAGCAGTCGACAGCGTTTACCCCAAGTTCCCGCATCGCGAGAAGAAAGACATCAGGGTCCGGCTTGGGACGCTGCGACCGGCTGCTATCTATCACCGTCTGGAAACGATCTCCGATGCCCAGTATTCCCAAAGCCGCTTCGCGATTCCGCGGACTTGCCGAAGTCGCCAGTGCGATCCGGAAGCCAGATGCCGCCCAAAGGACAAAATCCACGGCGCCCGGGACCGCTTCCAGTTCATGTTTGATGTCATCGAAGAATTCGTCTTTTCGGCGCGACAGCGTTTGAATCCTCTCTGCGGGCCAGCCTCTCGCAGTCAGAATCTCCGGCATCATCGTCGCGTCCGGCCGGCCCTTATAACTGTCATAGACCGATTCCGGCAAAACAATCCCGAATTCCTCAAACGCCCGTTCCTTCGCGCGCTTGTGCAATGGCTCGGAATCGATCAGCACTCCGTCCATGTCGAAGATCAATGCGAGAGGAGATTTGCGCGGGGCCGTCACAGGCTTTGTTAGATGTCGCTGTGAGGAAATGGCTTCTCACACCAATCCAGGAACTGCCGAAACGCCGCGCCTCGATGGCTGTACTGCGCCTTCTCCTCAGCGCTCAATTCCGCGAACGTCTTCTGAATCTGCGGAAAATAAAAGAGCGGATCATATCCGAATCCGTTCGTACCCCGCGGCGCATCAAGGATGACGCCTTCGGCCGCACCCCGAAACGTAGCCAAAGTCTTCCCATCCCGCGCCGCGGCCAAGACGCAAATGAACCTGCCCGTTCGTCTTTCGGGCGGTACGTTCTTCAGTTCCCGCAAGACCCGGGCGTTGTTGGCTTCATCATCCGTATTCCGGTCTGTTTCGTGCGGCTCTTTGTCGTGCAAATCGGGAGCCGCGTAGCGCGCCGAATGCACCCCCGGCGCGCCGTTCAACGCATCCACCTCCAGGCCCGAGTCATCGGCAACCACAATCTCCCCTGGAACATAACGGCTGTACTCTTCTGCCTTCTTGCGCGCATTGGCCTCAAACGTGAGCCCATCCTCAACCACCGGCGGTAGAGAAGAGAAGTGCGGAATCTCCGCGATCTCGATTCCGTGCGCCGCCGCGGCTCCAGCAAAGTCCCGCAGCTTACCCGGATTCGAAGTGGCAATGAGGATGCGTGGCATGTGCCCAAAGGAATTATTTCAGAACGATGCATCCACGGGGGCTGAAGCCCATTGCTGATGACAACCCTAACGCGGCGCTGAAGCGCCGCTCTTCCACGTCACTGCATGCGGCGCAACAGTCCGTGCTAATCGTTTTCGGGAACTACGACATCCCTGTTCTGACTGTCTTTCGTAGGAGCGAAAACTTCCGTTGTGATTCTGCCCTACTGCTTGCTGCACCGTGGAAGAGCGGCCCTTTCAGGGCCGCGTTAAAGCGAAAATGGATGCGGGCTTCAGCCCCTGTGTTCCTCGCGTGCTCGTGCTCTCAGACTCCAAAGAGACAGACCTGCGGCGACCACAATCGAGATCCACCCGCCCGCCGTTCGGTCCCAGGTGCGAGAGAACTTAATCTGCACGCGATTCATCCCCGCAACGACCGGGACCAGCATCTGGCCCGTGCCGTCGCGCGATGTCGTCTGTACCAGGCGCCCATTCACCTCCACTTTCCATGCAGGATAAGGAAACAGGCGCACTGCCAGCTGATCCGGTCCCGACATCTCGGCCGTGAACAACCTCGAATTCGCATTCCAGTGCAAGATATGGATTGCCGCATGCGCCGAACCTTCCCCCCGAACCTTCCACGCTGCCTTATCGATCGCCGCCGGGTCGGCACCTACAGGTGTGTATTCGTCAGTTCCTTCGTAGCCGATGCCGTCCGCCATGTTGTCTTGCATCTCGCTCAGGTCCGCGGCGTTGTCCCACCAAGGCGGCTGAACGCGCTGCCACGCGACAACGATCACACAAACGGCAACCACCCAGATCGCAGCCCGCATCCACCAGCGCCGTACCCCCACGGTCACGAAAAGGGAAAAAATCAAACTTAGGCAGAGCAGCCAGCGCCAGGGAAACTGCATGAACTGAAGCTTGGGCAGAAATTTCCAAAGAAGCGCCGTCAGCGGAAACATTAACGCGCTGCACTCGGCGCCCCACACCACCAGAACACTCCAGACGGCAGATTCGCCTTTGCGCCATTTTCCGGCCGCCCACGCCGCCGTAAGCGTCGCCGCAATCTCCAGCAACGCAATCCACGAGACGATGCGGTTGAAAGCATCATGGTCCGTATCCGTCGTGTGCACGAAAAGAAAATTGTCCTGCGGCCGCGATCCCGCCGACACCGCCTCGGCGATGTTCACCCACTTCTGCTCATAGATCGCCGGCAGCAGATAAAACCCAGCCAGGCACGCTCCCAACGCAACCGCGGCTGCTCCCACCAGCAAGATTCGCCACGATCGCTGCTGCCACGCGAACAGCAGCAGCAGCAGCGCCAGCGAGTAGTGCATCATCACCGCTGCCGGCGCGTTTGTCAGCCAGGCCGCGGCCAGCACCAGGGCCAGAGGCACAATCACCCGCTGGCCTTCATCTCTAGCTCTCAGCACCAATAGAAGCAATAAAGGTAGCAGGCAACTCGCTAGCAACTCCGCAAATGCGCTGCGCCAGTACACGATCATCAGATGGTATGGGTTCACCGTATAGAGGACCGCGGCAAAGATCGCGTCACGGAGGCCGAGCCATGTTCGCGCCAGCACAAACATCGACGCTCCCGCCAGCGCCAGCACAATCCAGATGTACACGGCTGACACGATGCTCCAAGGGAAGATCGCGCTGAGCAACGCGCCCAGAGTCCACGACGCGGGAGGATAGAAGATGAATCGAGGCTCGCCGTAACCGAAGTGTGCCATCGCAGCCCAGCGCGGCAAAAAGATTCCTTGCTTCCATTGCGCCAGAACATCGAGCCATGAATAGAGATGAAATTCAACGTCGTGGCCGGATGGGGTTCCGAAAAAGAAGAATGGGATCTCGACCGCCAATGCCGCGCCACAGATCGCCAGCAGAGGAGCCCAGCGCAGCGATAACGCCCGCGGACCGGGAATCCCCGAGACCTTTGGCGGATACGCAGGTTCGATCGTCTTTCCCAGATTCGCTCCCGGAATCAATTGGTGCGGTGTTCCTCAATCGAGACCCAGATCGAAAACATCTCAGTCTACACATTTAATCCGAATTTAATATTGCTGAAACCATCGCGCAACGAATTTCCGATAGCGTATTCGCAACGGGGTGGAACAGACCAGGATCGGAGAACCCGCGCCAGAGACGGGGTTCGGGTTCTTCGATTCGTTGGACGGTTGTCACCGAACGAAGCCTCTCGCTCCCACGTTCGCTTTCTCTGCCCGCACTGCAGCCCGAAGTTCTACCTGAAATCTCCGCCATAAACCTGCCACGGGAGGCTTTTCTCCCATATCAGGTCACGTATCAGGTCACGACAATGACTTGGACTTATTGTGGAGAGAAGATGCTATGCGGAAGCCACGTCTTCCGGAGTGCGTTGATGACGGAGTTCGGAAAGAAAGTCGTCCTGCTGCAAAGAAGTGCCGCGCCGCAAAAGCTCAAGCAGCGAGTCTTCCATATCGTCGGCAGGTTCTTGGGACTGCTCGGCGTGTTCAAACTGAGTGAGATCGGCCACCAGGGCCCGCGGAGAAATAATCATTTCCGGCGTGGTATCGGGACAATTGCGTAGGAAGTTGATCACGTTGCCTACCTGCGCCCGCTGCTCCGGCGTGCGAGAAGGGAACTCCACTCCCATGCCATGTCCGGGATGCGTGACCCGCACCATGCCTTCGGTATGAACTTCGAGTTCTCCCGTTTTCAGGCAAAGATCGATCAACGCCCGCTCCGGAAATGGCGCGTCGGTTTCCACGTAGCAGCCGCCTAGACTGAGGTCGGTAAGCTTGCAGTGAGGGACAGCCTCATCGCTTTCTGCGCCCTGGTTCGCGGCCGCGGCTTTCAGCCAGACTTGCAGTCCAGCCGCGACCTCTTGCGGTACATCGAGGAAACGGACTCCGGTCTGCCCGTTGGGATTGGCCCACGCCACCTGCCCGTGAGCCTCAACTTGCAGCGCGCCATCCGGCAACTGAAACTGAAAAGCCAATAACGATCCCGTGGTCTGCGCCTCGGCTGTCAGCACATCCATGCCGGTCTCCGACAGGTCGAGCAGGATGCCATCCACCTTGCGCGTGTCGGGCAAAGTAATCTGCACCGGAGCCTGCACCGGAACCCGGAACGCCCGGCGCCGTTCGCGGCTCAACAAAGCTGCGGCCGCTCGCAACCCGGCCTTGGCGCCCTCTTCCGAAACCGGTTTGTACAGAACGAAGTGAGCTCCGCCGCTCAGGATGTCGCGCACCTTCGTCGCATCTGCGACCAGCGCAATGCTTAGCGCGGCAGAGCCCAGATTCCTTGCCTCCTCGAGAGCGTCACCGGCTGCCTTGGGATCATCAAAGTCGAGAATAATCGCGTCGAACTTCTGCTGCTGGATCCGCGCCATGGTGGTTTCGGGATCGCTCGAGCGGTCGATCGCGATGCCAAGCGCAGGCAAAACCCTGCCCAGCACCTCGGCGGCCGAGTCATCCGTGGAAACCAGTAATGCCTGAAGATTCATAGGTCGTTCGCGCTGCGGAAGCTTGCGAGTTTACGGCCAACGTGGCGCCGCAGGCCGCGCCGGTTTAGACGCGTTTGCCGAGCCGGAGCCCGCACCCGCCTTCGCTGCCATCGCATCAGTCGAGCCCGAAGCGTCGTCGACTTCTGCCAGTACAGCGTTGTCTTCGTCGTCGTTCTCAGCCAGCAGCGGTGCTACTTCGCGCAGCTTTTCTGCAGCCTGCTGCAGCATCTCGATCTGCTTGCCAAGTTGGGCGTACTTCGCCTGCTTCTGCCGCAGGACCTCATGGATATCTTTCATACAACCCCCTGCTGGAAATCTAAGGAGGGTAGGCAGGTGGGGTCAACGGTAATCACCCGGCGCGGATTACGGGGGTAATCGGCGATGGACTTTTCGGGGAGAAACGAAAGGCCCCACCTGGAGTGGAGCCTCTTTCAAATCAGTTTGAAGCGGTGACTAAGCCTTCGCTTTCAACCGCACCACTCCCGCTAGACCAACCAGTCCCAATCCTGTGGCCAGCAGGCCGAGCGTCCCCGGTTCCGGCACAACCGTCTTACATTGCGTTTGTGCCGTCCCACTCAACAATCCGATCGAGCCCCCAAAGGAGCCGGCCTTGACCGTCAGTTCCTCAACTTTAGCGGTAACAATCCCACCGCTATACAATCGGCCTGTAACGGTACCCCTCAGGGTTAATTGGACCAGTCCTCTGGCGAGGTCGACGGTGGTCAAAAAGACCGGACCCACGAAACTTCCATGGAAAATCGTCCCGTTGTGAATCCCTTTCTGTCCGTCTCCGGTGATCACAAAACTGCCGCCGCCATTGAAGATTTCTTCGCCGTGCGGCCCCAAAGTCTTCAAAGAGCCGGTCTTGAAACTCACCGCTCCCAAGTCACCTCGCATCCGACCCGAGCCCATCCCCTGGACCGCAACCAACTCAGAGCTAGCCAAGCCCATTCCGGCGTTGCTGCCGGTCAGGGTGCCCCCGCAATTGGTAAAGTCAATAGAACGGGCCAACGCCATCGTTGAGAGCGCCAGAACCACCAGAGCCATCGGTGCCGTCCGCTTCATATGAGACCTCCTAAAGAACTTCGACTCCCAATCTGCCGCGGGGGGGCCAGCCTTACGTTGAACTCACGCAAGCGGTGCTTTGCCGTGATAATGCACTTATTGTGCCACACCTTTAAATTTGTAAGATATTGTGCCAAAGCTGGTTAGCTCGCATCTCTCTGTTCTCGCCATAGACCTAAGTGCAAACTGATGCACACCCCAACCCCGGCATTTCGACCAATCGAGACTCCGAACCGGAGACTACCCCGTCAACGACGGTAACTTGTCCGCCGCGCCTAGTAGGAAGATAGTTCCTACCACGATGCTGTAAGCGGAGGTTAGCAAGGTAAGGCTGTGCAAGGCGTGCGCGCTCACCATACCCAGGACGCTCGCCAGCGTGCGTGAAAACACATTTTGCGACGGACCCACCGGACCGATCCACAACCGCAATTTATCGAGCGAAAACAATCCCGCTGCCAGTCCACACATCAACGTGTTCATGACCACCAACCCCACGATGAACACGAAAAGGCCCAGCAAGCCCGACCACGTGCCACCCAGATTCGCGGCCAGCAGAAACAACAGTAGTTGAGTAGGAGTCTCCGCTCCCAACCCGTGAATTACGCCCACCAGAAATGTTGAACTCGTTCCGTATCCGTCTTTGAAGACCTGAGGCGCTTCTACTCGCGTACCGCCAAAAATCCGGCTTAGCCGCCAGTACACCCAGAGCATGCCGTTGATCAGCAGCGTGATCCGCGTCCGCGGACGCGCGTGTCGGTGCAGCGAGGGTCGGAAGAACGTGCCCAGCACGTAGATGCCAAGCGTCAGTAGCGTAATGCCCACCAGGCGCTCCGCCCAGCGATCGCTGGCCGGGGGCAGCGAAAGCCGGAAACCAATGGCCGCGGCCCCCAGCACCGCCACCGTCGTCGCGTGTCCGGTTACATAGAGCAATCCGAAGCGCATCGCGTCGCGGGCACGGGCCTGCACGCTGCTGATGTCGGTGATGGCCGCGATGTGGTCATAGTCCAGACCGTGCCGGAAGCCGAGGACGCCGGCCGACAGCAATGCCAGTCGCAAACTGCCGGAATCGACCATGCCGGTATTGACCATGGAAAAAGAGAGCGTGCGGACACCCATGCTGCTATGGGCGCAGGCCCAAAATCAGTGTGTAGGCTAGCACAGTTCTCTGGGAGCGAAGGAAGTCGTTATTCTTTTGCCGAGCCCGCCCCGGTGATCAGTTCCCTCAGTCGTCGCGAGAGGATGGAAGCCAGCGAGCGGTAGAAACGGGAACCCAAGTGTGGAAACAGTTCAAACAGCGATTGCAGCGTCGACCGATCCAGGTAGTATGCCTCGACTGCTTCCTTCGCTATGACATTAGCGGTCGCCGGAAGCTCGTCAAGATACGAGATCTCGCCGCAAACTTCACCGGGCTCGATGGCGGGAATCGTCCCCTGCACAGGAACCTGCACCGAGGCCGTACCCTTCAGCAACAGATACACTCCGTGCGTCCGTTTGCCCTGCTGCACAATCGAATCCCCCGCCTTGAACTGCAGGCGCGCGGCTTTGTCCGCAATCAAGGCCCAGTCGTTCGGCGTCAGGTATTGCAGTCCCTGCTTGGCGGCCGACAATACAGACACGTCTTGCTGCTGGATTGCCTTCGACATGGCGCTGTGCTCGAGCCCGGAGAGACTTCTCCGGAGGATTTAGAGACTGACAACAGGGCGAATTTGAGATTAGCAGAAAAGGCGCCGTGCGGGCACCCCACCCGAACCCGCGAAGTCACCGCTTCGCGGGGGCTTATCGAGTCTGGTCTCAATCCGATCGCAGGGATTTTGCAGTGGCTTCACACGAGGACAATAGCTTTTACGTGGCTTTACCGAGGTGTAACGGATGCACCGGCGAAAGAACCCGAGTTCCAGAAGGAGCCACAGGGAACTCTACCCGCGAATAACTTCGAGTCTTGGATCGGAGGGACGAGTCGGGAAAATCGCCCGTGTATGATCGGTGCCGCTTTTGGCGGGAGTAGCCGATCTGACTCTTCAACACGGTGCACCCGCGCTGACGGAATTAGGACATCATTTAAGTAACGGTTTAACTCTCGGGTTTCCTCAACCAATACTTCACCTTTTGATCATTCCCTGCCGCGGTTCAAGTGACCCTTGAAGCCCTGGCGTCCTCAACTGCCCCCCCCTATCTAGTGGTCCCGGAAACCACAATATATAGGCGCACACGGTTTTCCAAGATGTTAACGATTGAGTTAACACGTACCTACTAGTAACGTATTAGTCAACACTACATGTTGTTTTCGACGCCCGTCGTCCCTTTAAGGAAGCGCGCCTATCGTACTTATAAATATACACTTAAGTATTTCGTGCCGCCTATTCCAGCGACCCAGCTTTACTTTAAGTAGTTGAACTGGACGTTGAGTAACGATAGCGCCAGCTTCCCGCGGCAATCGTCGGGCAGGATCCACGTCCGCTGCTCGGAACGTTGACGGTCATTTAGGAAATAGCTCAATCGTTTCTTGAAGGGAGCGGGCATATCCGCCCTGGCGGTGTTCGACCGATCGGTGAGGCACAGCTGCTGTTTTGTGTCCTAGCGCAGAGGCTCGGTAAAGGCTTCCCAGGAGAGCGCGCACGACTGAATCAGGCGGGTCGGAATCGGCTGCGAGGGTTGGATAGGGAACAAGAGTGGCGGTCTGGACGTACATCGGGCAGGTCCGCGGTTTTTGCCGAGGCGCAGACTACACGGTATCCAGCCCCGCTATCCTGCGCACAGCAGTAGGCTCCCTCGGCCGGTCCTGCAGGTCGTGAATCCGTTTGATTCCTTGAGGGTCGGCGACGCTTACGAGGCGGTGTGGATTGGTGGTTCTTGCGCGCTGTCCGACAGACCGTCTGTCAGACTGTCTGTCAGACAGCGCGTAATACATACTGTCTCTATTAAATCAAGCGTTTGCGAGATCGCCTTGTGGTGCGTGCGATTGTTGCGGTTGTCACCTCAGTACCCGGAATCATAATAGTTACTCTGCCCGGGCACGGGAGAGGGGTAGGCTGAGAAACATGGCGACGATCATAGCGGTTGCAAACAAGAAGGGTGGCAGCGGGAAGACCACTACCACCACTAATCTAGCGGGTGCGTTCGTGGCTAGAGGTTATCGTACATTGATCGTAGATGCCGATGGCAGCCAAGCGAGCGCTTTCTCATGGCGAAGAACCGGGGAAGGTGCCGGCTGTTCCTACGAAGTTCTGGGCTTGCAGTCTACTAACGTACGGAATTTCTTGAAAGCCGCATTGGCGGTGGATCCTTACGATGTCGTCCTCATTGACTGCCCGCCGCGAGATCCTGGAGAAAAGGATGGAGAAGTGCTCCGCAACGCGATCTTGGTCGCAAACGCCGTACTGATACCGGTGATGCCTTCCGGACACGATTTGCGAGCACTTGTCGGGTTCTTACAGTGGCTCTTGGCCATCCGCGCTAGCACAAAGCCAGATCTCGACCTTCTCGCGTTCATCAACAATCGCGATGTCCGAACCAACTCAGCAAAGGGGGCCAGGGTGCAACTCGTCCTGAACCTCGCCGGCCTGCCGATCCGAGTTCTGGAGAGCGAGATTGTGCACCGTGAGGACATCCGACGCACAGGGGATGCAGGGCTGACGGTCTTTGAGATTGCACGGGAAAGTAAAGGGGCAATCGAGTACATATCTCTGAGAGAGGAGATTCTGAAATGTCTAGCAACAAGCGAGAGGGCGGCGGCGGTATTGATTTCGGAGCAGACTTCAGCGAGCTCCGCGAACGTCCAATTCTGAAAGGTGCTGACCTCGATCTGCCAACGCCGATTGAGGTTGCCGTCCGGGTAGAGGAGCCGCAACCGGTTAGCCAGCCCGAAAGCAGGGAAGCGGTAGCTCCCGAAAGCGCGGCTGGTCTTGACGATCCCTTAACCAGGCTGGTGACTGCCGCTGAAAAGGAACGCGGGCTACCCTACACATTTCGTATCCCCATTAGTATGGACAGGGAGTTTCGATGCCTGGCAAAGGAGTTCGATCTGGATCTTTCCGATATAGCACGGTCTGGTCTGGAGATGGCTCTGCTGAAGTTGCGCCAGATGTCTAGGACAAGGAAAAGGCCGCGCCTACAATAGACAGGGAGGCCGTATTCCCATTTGACGAGGCGCAGCTCCGGCCTTCGTCTGTGCAAGCAGTAAACGTCGACATCGCTCGGGAAACCTCGGAAGTTAATCCTCTACTTCCAATGTCAGAGGTTGGGTGTCGAGGTCCCTCTCAATCTTTCGTACCTGATGCGAGGGTTTACATTGCGCGCCTAACTAATAGGCAACGCGCATGGTAAACCCCCAAAGGGCGACATGTATTTCCCCATTCCTCACCAGTCCCTTCGTCAGTCGATAGGAATTCACAGATCTCGAAGGCCGAATCTGGTCTGTTGACTCTCAAGACCTCACGCGCTTGTTTGGTCGGATTCATCAGTTTGAGACAGAATCCCAGCGGCTTCCAGCGAGATCAAAGCGTCGATTGCTCCGCATCGATCGCCTCAACCTCTTTTCTGCGGGAGAATAGGGAAGGAGGGCGGCCCAACACGTTAACGGCGATTGCCAGCAATCGGGTGCACTTCAGGACCCTTGGTGTACAGCGTCGCGCACGTCGCACGGCGGTCGCTGGCAGCGTCGTTAGGCGGTAAAGTGCAGGTAAACTAAAGCCGCCTCGCAGGCTTGAGTCGGCTTGCTCATCTATCGCGGAGGCCCGTATTTACTGCGGTAAAATGGTGCGCCCTGAGAGATTCGAACTCCCGACCTTCTGGTTCGTAGCCAGACGCTCTATCCAACTGAGCTAAGGGCGCGGATCTGGTTGGAGGGAAAAACTCTCAGCAATTATAACGGAAGAATTTATTTGACGGAAACCGTAGTTCACGTCCCTTCTTGGTGCAACGTGAACCTGCGACCAGAGGCCAGATCTCAGCGACTTGAAAACCCTCTGCGTTCTCTGCCGCGGAAGCCCGAATCGCCATAGTAAGAAACCTCCGAAGCGCCGGTCGCCAAAAATCTTAAACCGCTTGCCGGACGCGATTTTTCAACAACCAAAGTGGCCCCGACCTTGCGCCTGCAGCCCGACGTAATTCTTTCCGGGCCAAGGCAATTCCTACAGAGCAGAAAAACTCGCCGGCTTTTGTTTTGAACGGCTTGCGGACGGCATTTCGCTTGCTCTAGATAATGCCAGACGAAGTGGCGCGCAACGGGGTGCTCCAGAGAATAACTTCGGCCAGAGGTTTTCTTGGGCACCCCTTGCTTTTTCTGCCGCACGCTGCATAACCCTCCCCCACCCCTCGTTACCGTTTATGCCTGCGCAACCCTCTCCTGTACGTCAATTCCTGCCTGCCGCAGCAATCGCGCGACTGCATCCTCTTTGAGCCGTGAGGCGTCGAACTCGACTCGTACTCTCCGATCTTTCCGGTCAAATTGCACGGCGCGGATACCATAGACTTCGCGCATGCTATCGATCGCCCGCAACTCGTTCTCTCCCGGCAAGGAACCATAACTGAAAACTACATCCAGATAAGTCATGCGTCGAAACCCTTCTGTATGATGGATTTGAAGTCCCGGATCACCTGCCGGGTGAATCCAATATAGAGCATCGGCAATCAAAGGCACATGACTTTTCGGGGATTGAGCGGGGATTGCACGCTGAGAACCTCTCTGATGGAGTCGCTATCCATCCATTCGCCAGCGAGTTTCCTCGGCGGTCGTTGCGGCGTTTCTGACCGCTCCCTTCCGTCTGAGCTTTTGACTGCCTCGGCCACATTCCGATGACCGCCTCCAACCCAGCTCCGGTCCTTGAACGCGATCCTGTCTGCGGGATGAACGTAAGTCCCGCCAGGGCAAAGCACGTCTACGAGCACGCCGGCAAAAAGTACTACTTCTGCTGCGCCCGCTGCGTCGAGAAATTTGCCGCCGATCCGTCCGGATATTTGAACAAGCCGGCGCCCTCGGGTGTGGTGATGCTCGGAATGCCCGCACCTAAACCCGCCTCATCGGACCAGTCCGTGTCGCTTTCACAACTTCAGCCCGCGCTCAAGCCGTCCTCTGGCGGAGCCGCTCCAGCCTATGTCTGCCCCATGTGCCCCGAGGTGCGCGAATCGAAACCCGGAGCCTGCCCTTCCTGCGGCATGGCGCTGGAGCCCGACCTCCCCCTCGCGGCCACTCGCACCGAATACACCTGTCCCATGCATCCGGAAATCGTCCGCTCCGAGCCCGGGTCATGCCCGATATGTGGCATGGCACTTGAGCAGCGCACGGTAACGGCAGCGGCTCAAGACAACCCGGAACTGCGCGACATGACCCGCCGCTTCTGGGTCGGCGTTGTGCTCACTCTTCCTCTGCTCGTCGTTGCGATGGGCAGCATGCTGTGGCGCGGCTTCAAGGTAACGGTCGATCTAGACTTAAATGGTTTCTTAATCAATCTGCCTAGAATCGAGTTCGCCCTTGCCACTCCGGTCGTTCTCTGGTGCGGCCTCCCGTTCTTCCAGCGCTTCTGGGCCTCGCTTGTCAACCGCAGCCCCAACATGTTCACCCTGATCGGACTGGGCACGGGCGTCGCCTATACCTACAGCGTCGTGGCCACCTTTGCACCTCAGATTTTCCCAGAATCACTGCGCGGGATGGCGGGCTATCCTGACGTCTACTTCGAAGCGGCCGCCGCCATCACCACTCTAGTCCTGCTCGGCCAAGTCATGGAACTCCGTGCCCGCAGCCGTACGAGTGCAGCCATACGCGCGTTGCTCGATCTGAGTCCGAAGACTGCGCGATTGCTGACCGCCAATGGAGATGAAAAGGATATTTCGCTCGATCAGGTCAAGCCCGGTGACCGGCTGCGCGTTCGTCCCGGAGAAAAAGTCCCCGTCGATGGCGTTGTCCTCGAAGGCGGCAGTTCCGTCGACGAATCCATGATCACCGGCGAATCGATTCCCGTGGAGAAGTCCGCCGGCAGCAAAGTCATCGGCGCCACCATCAACGCCACCGGATCGTTCACGATGCGAGCCGAACGTGTCGGCTCCGAAACTCTGCTCGCCCGAATCGTCCAACTCGTCGGACAAGCCCAGCGCAGCCGCGCCCCCATTCAGCGCCTCGCCGATCGCGTCGCGGCCTGGTTCGTGCCCACCGTCGTAGCCATCGCAGCCCTAACCTTCGCCGCCTGGTTCCTGGTCGGTCCCGAGCCGCGGCTCGCCCACGCGCTGGTCAACGCTGTCGCCGTCCTCATCATCGCCTGCCCCTGCGCCCTGGGCTTGGCCACTCCCATGGCAATCATGGTCGGCACCGGGCGCGGCGCCCACGCCGGGGTGCTAATCAAAAATGCCGAAGCCCTCGAGATCCTGGAAAAAGTCGATACCCTCGTCGTCGACAAGACCGGCACGCTCACCGAAGGCAAGCCGAGAGTCGTCAGCATCTCTCAGGACTTGGAGAAGGATGCCGAATTGCTTCGCCTCGCCGCCAGTCTGGAACGCGCCAGCGAACATCCCTTGGGAAATGCTGTCGTAGAAGCAGCCGTCAAAAGGGATCTAAAGCTCTCCCAACCACAAGAGTTCCATTCCGTCACGGGAAAAGGCATCCTCGGCGTCGTCGACGGGCACAAGGTAGCTGTCGGCAACCCCGCTTTGATGCTTCAGGTTGGAGCAATACAGGCACCATCTATCGACTCCGTTCCGGTCCTCGACGACGGAAGGCTCTCGGTCTCGGTGGATGGAAAATACGCGGGCAACATCCGGGTAGCAGATCAGCCCAAGCAGTCCACGCCCGATGCTCTGCGCGACCTCAGGAACCAGAATCTCCGCATTGTGATGCTCACCGGAGACAGCAAGTTCGTCGCCGCCGCGATCGCCAAGAAGCTTGGCATCGATGAATTCGAGGCCGAAGTTCTGCCCGAAGGAAAATCCGAAGTGATCAAGAAGCTGCAAGGGCAGGGAAGAGTCGTCGCCATGGCCGGCGACGGCATCAACGACGCTCCTGCCCTCGCTCAAGCCGACGTCGGCATCGCCATGGGCACCGGCACCGACGTCGCCATGGAGAGCGGCGGCGTTACGCTGGTCAAAGGCGATCTCACCGGCATCCTGCGCGCCCGCAAACTCAGCCAGGCCACCATGCGCAACATCCGCCAGAATCTTTTCTTCGCCTTCATCTACAACGCCATCGGCGTACCCGTTGCCGCCGGTGTTCTGTATCCATTCTTCGGCCTGCTCCTCAGCCCCATCTTCGCCGCCGCCGCCATGAGCTTCAGTTCTGTCTCCGTAATCACGAACGCCCTGCGTCTGCGCAGAGTGAAGCTGTAATTCCATTACGACCCCAAGCGTTGTCATGCTGAGCGGAGATTGAGCTTCGCTGTTCGAAGCTCAATCGGAGTCGAAGCATCCCTTGTGCCACCAACACAGTGTTGGGACGAACGCCCTTCGGCACGCTCACGCAGGCGGGTCACTACTTTGATCGATCGTTCTATTTCTGATTAAACTGCCGAGTTCGAATTCTGCTGAACCCGATCCGTTCCGATCCGCATCTTCAATAATCGCGGAGGGACACATTGACTGATCTCAACCCTCAAGCCAAGCAGATGGCCGATGAATCGATGGTCCGAGGCTTGGACGCTCAGGCTCGGGCGATCTGGCCGCAGGAAATCCCGCTGCTTCGTCGTTACGCGCTTCCCGCCGATGCGCGCATCCTCGATGCCGGTTGCGGAACCGGCGAGGGAAGTTCGCGGCTCGCCGAACTGTTTCCCCAAGCCACGGTGTTGGGAGTTGAAATCATCGATGACCACCTCGAGTTGGCGCGGTCGCGCTACGCCGCCCGTGGACCGCGACTATCATTCGAGCACCAGAGCATCTTTGCGCTCAACGCAGCGGACCAGACCTTCGACCTCACGGTCTGCCGTCACGTTCTTCATTCCATTCCGCACCCGGACCGCGTAATCGCGGAGTTGTCGCGGGTCACGCGCCGCGGCGGATATCTCCATCTCATTCCCGAAGACTACGGGATGCTGCATTTTCAAGGTGGCGCTTTGGATCCCGGTGATTTCTGGCACCAGGTCCCGCCTGGCTTTGCCGCCGCTACTGGGACCGACCTTCACATCGGACGCAACATTTTCAGCATTCTCGCCGCGCAGAAGTTCGTCGCAATCGGGGTGGACTACATTGTTGTGGATACGGTGCGCGTTCCGCGAGAGACATTTGCCGCGATCATTGAAGCTTGGCGTGACGGCTTCGCCGAATCCATCGGCGAGCTAACTCCAGTCCCCTGCGAATCGGCCATCGCGTACTTCAATCAGATGATCGCCAACATCCGTGACCCTTACGGATATGCGGTGTGGATGGTTCCTGTTGTCTGCGCCCGTGTACCTTAAGAGCGGAACCATAGAGGTTCTGGTAAGGGCAAAGCTGCGGCGGGGCCGTTTGGATCAGAAGTTATGAGGGCTTTAGAGTGTGCGTGAGAACTAGATTTCGGGTAACGCGGTGGGTTGAGATCGACCACAGTCCAGCCCCGAAGGGGCGGCATATTACAGCCCAGGACGTAAGTCCTGGGTCGAAGTGGGAAATCAGAACAAGTCCCGTAGGGACGGAGGTTCTCACGCACGCTCTTTAGCCCCGTGGGCAACTAGCGACCCCGCTCACTTGATTCCCACGTACACATCGACCTGCGAATTCTGCGGATCCGAGGCCCGCTCGTCGTAAATCTCAAAATCTGCTCCATACACCCGGTCGCCCCCCACGGCCGACTTCGGAAGGGAATTGATCCGCATCCACGCCTCCGGTACAACTTTCGCAGCTGGCCCTTTCTCCGTCGTGAACACCGCATACTGCCCCGCCGGAACCCTCTTCGCGACCATCCCCGCCGGCACCTCAGCCTCCGACGTGACCTTGGCCCCAAGCACGTACGTATACTCGCCATTGTGATCGCTGGTGTAATCCGTGTACACCGCGACGATCGCCTTGTCGGCCCGGTTCGGAATCTTACTCAACCAGTTGTCCCGCATGAACCGCGCCCACTGCTTCCCAATCACGCCGTCCGCAGTCATCTCTTTCGCGTTACTACTGCGGGCGCCAATCCCGATCACGGTGAAAGTTGTCTGCTGTACAACTCTAGGAGTCATGACTCTTTCTCCCACACTGGTGCTGACCAACAGCAAAGCAAGCGCGAACAGCGACAACATTAAATTCCGAAACAGTCTCTTCATCTGATCGACTTTGTTCCAAGGAACGGGTGCGGGTACCCCATTTCTCGCGCGCCTTTTTGCGCGAGAAGTGGGGATTTTCAGTGTCTCCGTCGAGCCCTACAGCTTCCCCAAAAACTCCGTGATCTCCGGCTCCGTCCAGTCCACCGCCCCAATGAACTTGCGCCGCATCACCCCATTGCGGTCAACGATATATGTCTCCGGAAATTTAAACGTCCCGTAGAGCCCGTTGGTCTTGCCGCTCGGGTCGCGAACCGTCAGCAGGTTCACGTTGTGATCTTTCACGAACTGCTTATAGGCGCCTTCGTCGACGTCCACGCTCACCGCCAGCACGGTCACGCCCTTGCCCTTCATGCGCCGCTGCATCTCGACCAGCGACGGAATCTCCTCCACGCACGGCGCACACCAGGTCGCCCAGAAGTTCAGCACCACCACCTGCCCGTGAAACTGGCTGAGCGTGACCGTGCTCTGCGAGTCCTGCAGCGTGAAATCGGGAGCGGCCGTGCCGATGCGCGGCGGCCGGGATCCGCTGTAGCAGCCAGCAAGGATGAGCAACGGAAGATACGTAAGAAGAACAACGGTAAAACAGGCGAGGCGTCGCACCCGGCTATAATAATAGATTCGACGTATGACAGCGACCGAAACAGTCGCGGCCCACCCTATAGTGTCGGTGATCGTCCCCGCGCGTAATGAAGAAGCCTGCCTCGACACTTGCCTCGACTCGCTGGCCGCACAGACCGGCCTTGCCTTTGAGATCATCGTCGTCGACGATCACTCCACCGACCGCACCCGCGAAATTGCCCTCTCATTCCCCGCCGTGCGTGTCATCGAGGCCGGACCGCTCCCCGACGGCTGGACGGGCAAAAACAACGCAGTGGTGACCGGAGCGCGTGAGGCTCGCGGCCAATGGCTGCTGTTCACCGACGCCGATACGGTCCACCTTCCCGGATCGCTCGCGCGAGCGTTGGCCGAAGCTCAGGAAAACAAGGCCGACCTGCTCTCCTACTCGCCCGAGCAAATCGCCGTGACCTTCTGGGAGATGGCCACCCTGCCGGTCGTGTTCGCTGAACTGGCCCGCCAATATCCTCCATCGAAGGTGAGTGACCCAAATTCTCCAGCCGCAGCCGCCAATGGCCAGTACATTCTGGTGAAGCGCGAAGCCTACGCCGCCGTAGGGGGCCACGCCGCCATCGCTGGCAACATCCTGGAGGACGTAGCTCTCGCCCGCGCCGTGAAGGCCTCCGGCCGCAAGATCCGCTTTCGCTACGCCGCCGACGCCGTCCGCACGCGCATGTACCGCACCTACCGCCAACTCCGCGACGGCTGGACCAAGAACTTGGCGTTGCTTTTTCCGCATCCCGGCCGGCTCGCGATGAAAACGCTGTTGTTCTGGGGGATCACTGGGGCCGCTTTATCTTTAGCGCTTATCACTCGCGCGAAGCAATGGCCGTGGGACACGGCGTTCGTCGGTGCCTTCATCTTTCTCACCACGCGGCTGAGACGGGCGAAGTTCACATCCGACATGACTTTTCTCGGCGCCCTTTTCGGCATGCCGATGTTCGCGTACTTGTTACTGCGCTCAAAGCGAGCGCACGCCAAAAACAAAGTGCAATGGAAAGGCCGCACCTATTCTGAGAAAGGGTCTGTACTGGCAACTGGCCACTGACCAATGGCAACTGTTCTCCTATGGTTTATCTAACCCGCAAAGCCGAATTCTCCGCCTCGCACTACTACCACAACCCGGACTTCACTCCGGAGGAAAACCGCCGCGTCTTTGGCAAATGCAACAACCCGAACGGCCACGGCCACAACTACACCCTCGAAGTCACGGTAAAAGGAGAAGTCGATCCGCGCTCCGGCTTCGTCGTCGACCTCAAGCAACTCAAAGACATCATGCACCGCGAAGTCCTCGACGCCATGGACCACCGCTTCCTCAACAAGGAAGTCCCCGAGTTCTTCACCAAAATTCCCACGACAGAAAACCTCGCGATCGCAATCTGGCAGCGCCTCAAGACCAAGCTCCAACAAGCGCGCCTGCACCGTGTCCGCGTCTACGAAACCCCGGATTTGTTCGCCGATTTCTACGGAGAGAATTAAGCTAGGAGCTAGAAGCTGAACCATGAAAGCCCATCTCACCCGCCGCTACCGCTTCTCGGCCTCGCACCGCCTGCACAGCGCCGAGATGTCCGCCGAAGAAAACCGCGCCATCTACGGCAAGTGCAACAATCCTCACGGGCATGGCCACAACTACACCCTCGAAGTCACTGTCAGCGGCCCGGTCGACCCTGCGACGGGAATGGTCTGCAATCTGGTCAATCTCGACGGCTTCGTCGAAAACGAGGTGCTCAGTCGCTATGACCTCGAGAATCTGAATACGCTGAAAGAATTCGCCCAAACTGTGCCCACCACGGAAAATCTCTGCGTCGAGATCTTTGAAATATTGCAGCGAGGCTTTCAAAGCGCGCATCTTGATAGAGTGAGACTCGAAGAAACTCTGATGAACTCCTTCGAGTATGCGGGCGGGAACGAACCCAGGAAGTAGATGCCCAGCCCCGATCAATCAAGGGACCGAACCATGAAACCAGCCACCGAACCAACGACCCTGACTAGCGCCAGCTACGAGGATCTCGTTCGCGAAATGATTGTCCGCCTGGGCGAAGATCCCCAGCGCGAAGGCCTCGCCGCCACGCCCGAGCGCGTCCACAAGGCCATGCAGTTTCTCACCAAGGGCTACAACGAAGACCCCGAAGCCTTGCTCAAGGGCGCTCTGTTCACCGTCAGCTACGACGAGATGGTCATCGTTAAAGACATCGAGATGTTCAGCCTGTGCGAGCACCACCTGCTGCCGTTTTTCGGCAAGGTGCACGTGGCCTACATCCCGAACGGCCGGGTAATCGGCCTCAGTAAAATCCCGCGCCTGATCGAGATGTTCTCGCGCCGTCTGCAGATTCAGGAGCGCCTTACCACACAGATCGCCGAGACCATTCAGAAAGTCATCGAACCGCAAGGCGTAGGAGTTGTCATCGAGGCTCGCCACCTCTGCATGATGATGCGCGGCGTCGAAAAGCAGCACTCCGCCGCCGTCACCTCGTCGATGCTAGGCTGCTTCCGCAACGAAGAAGAAACGCGCTCCGAGTTCCTGTCGTTGATCCGCCAGCGCCCCAACGGCGTTTAGCCCAACCACGGAACGTGTGGGGATGGGAGTGTGTGGGGACGGGCGCCTTCGCCCGTCCGCCGGGGCGAAGCCCGGCTTTTGTCCGCGAGCATGGTTCCTGCGGTAAGATACCTCCGGAAGAGGCATTTCAAATTTGCCCCAACGGACACCGAAAAAAGCTTTCCCTCTCCGCGACCAAGTCGCCCTTATCACCGGCGCCACGCGCGGCATCGGCCTCGCCATCGCCCGCGCCCTCGCCTCCGAAGGCTGCAACCTGATCCTGACCGCGCGCGACGAAAAGGCTCTCAACCGCCTCAGCAGGGAACTGGCCTCCGCCAAAATTCGCGTCCTCGCTCACTCCTGCGACATCCGCGAGCCCCACTCCGTCGATGCCGTCTTCCGCGCGACCCGCCGCCAATTCCCCCGCCTCGACATCCTCATCAACAACGCCGGCATCGCCCACCCCAACCTTCCCGTCGAGAGGCTCCCGTTCCCCGTTTGGAAGGACGTCCTCGAGACCAACCTCAACGGCACCTTTCTCGTCACCCAGGCCGCCCTCGCGATCATGAAGCGCGGAGGCACCATTGTGAATAATCTCTCCGTCGCCGCCAATCGCGTCTTCGCCGGTTCGGCCGCCTACAACGCCTCCAAGCACGGAGCCCTCGGTCTCACCAACACCCTGCGCGAAGAACTCCGTCCCCGTGGCATTCGCGTGATCGGACTTCTCCCTGGTGCCACAGACACCGACATCTGGAAAACCCTGTGGCCCGAAGCTTCCCGCCGCAAAATGATGTCGCCCGAGTCGGTGGCCCAAACCGTTATGCAAGCCATCCTGCTTCCCCCCAACGCCACCGTAGAAAGCATCGAAATCCGCCCCAGCGCCGGCACTCTGTAGGATGTGGGGCGGACACTCCTGTCCGCCGCCTTTGATCTTGCTTTTGATTCTGGTTAGGGATCCTGAAACCGTACGCCCGCGCCGCTCGCCTTTCCCCTCCGCCCTAGTCCAAGTACAATGGCCCCCGCCAACTCACCGCAAGGAGGAACCATGATGAAGTCCCCGTTTTTCGCCGCAGCCCTGCTCGCCGCAACCCTGGCCCTTCCCGTCCACGCTCAGGACGCCACGAAAAAGGACCAGCCCATCAAACCTGCCGAACCTCCGTCCAAAGTTGTGCTCGATACCTGGAATGATGTCGGCCGCAAACTCATCGCCATGGCCGAGGATTTTCCCGAGGACAAATACGACTTCAAACCCACTCCCGCCCAACGCAGCTTTGCCGAGCAACTGCTTCACGCCGCCGGAGCGAACTATTTCTTCACCAACCTCGCGCTGGGCCAGAAGCCTCCCGCCGAGGAAGACCCCAAGCGCGATCAATACAAGACCAAGGCCGACGTTGTCGCCTTCGTCAAGAAATCCTTTGCCGACGGCGCCGCTGCAATAAAGACCAAGGGTGACAAGGGAATGAACGACCTGATGGTCGATCCCTTCGCCCATCAGCAGACGCGCATCTACGATTTCGCCTACGGCTTCATCGAGCACTGCGGCGAACACTACGGCCAACTCGTGGTCTATTACCGCGTAGCCGGTCTGGTCCCGCCCGAATCGCGTCCGAAAAAATAATGTACGACGGACAGTTGTGTCCGTCGCTGCTGATCCTGATGTTGATTTTGATTGAAGCCGCAGATATTGCGGGTGCCCCATCCTTGCGCGTTCTTTGCGCAAGGGTGGGGATTCGAGTGCACCGGAAATCGGGACCCTTTTTCCCCGCTACCGGTAAGCGTAAGGCGACCGCCTCCGCCTCTCCGGGAGTAGCTTGACCATCACCACCCCGGCGACGAACCCTCCCACATGCGCCCACACCGCCACGCCGCCCACATCACGCCCCATCTGAGCCGTCGACAATGACGCCGCCCCCGCCATGAACTGCAGCACGAACCACTCGCCCAGCACGACCCACGCCGGCAAATAGAGCACGAACACGAAGAACCACGTCAGCACCCGCGCCCGCGGATACAAAATGAAATACGCCCCCAGTACCCCCGCAATCGCCCCGCTCGCCCCCACGGTCGGAACATTCGAGTGCGGGTAAATCGCCACCTGTGTCGCCATGGCCAGGAGCCCCGACACCAGGTAAAACCCCAGGAACGTGAAGTGCCCGAGGTGATCCTCGACGTTGTCGCCAAAAATGTACAAGAACCACATATTGCCGATCACGTGCATCCACGATCCGTGCAAGAACATCGAGGTGAAGAAGGGAACTGCTACCTGCGGCAGAGAATATCTGGGCGAGCCCCCCAGAAACGACGCCAGATGCGCCGGCACCTCGCCGAACTCCCGCAAAAACAATTCATAACTACGCGGTTCGAGCGTCACCTGCAGATAAAACTGAAACAAATAGATCAACAGATTCAGCGCAATCAAAAACCAAGTCACAAACGGCGTACTGTAGCTCGGCTGGTCGTCTTTAATGGGAAGCATGCGAGATTTGGTAAGTTAGAGTACAGACTACAACACGTCTGGTGATTAGGGCACGCCCGGCTGGCAAAATTCCAGCCGCGCAAGCCGCGGGTAAAGCGGGCGAAATGGAGCGAGCCCCGAAGGGGCGAAAGACGACTCTCGATGGCGGAACAGTTGCACCGCTAAAATTAGCCAGCTACAAATCATCAAAACTTCTCATGAATGGCGTCCTTATCATCGACAAGCCCGCCGGTCTGACCTCGCACGACGTGATCAACCGCGCCCGCCGCATCCTCCAGCAACGCTCCATCGGCCATCTCGGCACGCTCGATCCCATCGCCACCGGCGTTCTTCCCCTGGTCACCGGCACTCTCACTCGTCTGGCCCAGTTTTATACCAGCGCCGAGAAAACCTACGAAGGCACGATCCGCTTTGGATTCGCCACCGACACCTACGACGCCGAAGGTGAACCCACTTCTCCACCAAAGCAAGTCAGCGTGTCAAGAGAAGAGGTAGAGGCACTGGCCGCCCGCTTCCGCGGCGTCATCGAACAAACTCCGCCGCCCTTCTCGGCGAAAAAGATCCACGGCGTCCCCGCCTACAAACTCGCCCGCAAGCAGAAAGACGTAGTCCTGAAACCCGTGCAGGTCGAAATCAAGGAGTTCGAGATTCTCGCCGTCGAGGTTACCTGCGCCCGCTTCCGCGCCCGCGTCGCCTCGGGAACCTACATGCGCTCCGTCGCCCACGACATGGGCCAGCTCCTCGGCTGCGGCGCCCACCTCGAATCGCTGCGCCGCACCGCCGTCGCCGAATTCAAAATCGAAGACGCCCACACTCTGGAAGAATTAGCAATTCACTGTCATCCCGACCGGAGCTTCCCTTTCCCGGAAGGAAAGGGAAGCGGAGTGGAGGGACCTTGCGTTGAGCCCACTTCGACCCTAGACTTCCTCTTCGTTCATCCTCGCAAACTTCTTCCCGACCTTCCCTCTGTCACCGCCGACGAAGCCACCGCCGCCCGCATCCGCAGCGGCCGCCCCGTCAACTTGCTAGAACTCTCCCGCGCCCGCCAAGTCAAAGTCTTCAGCGGTCAACGGGATCTGCTGGCCATCGCCACGCGTCTAGCCGGCACGCTTTTCCACCCCAAAATCGTCCTATGTGGAACGGACAAGTGTGGGACGGACACTCCTGTCCGTCGCTTTTGACGTTGATCTTTGATCTTGAATTTCTTCAGCTGCCGGACAAATAAGGGTGTTGTCCCGAAGCCCGCGGCAGCGGCGATAGGCAGCTCAGCGATGCGGATCAAACTCCAGCCGTACCACCGTTTTGGTCTCGGACCGCCCAGGGGCGTATTTCCACTGTTTGACCGCCGCTATCGCGGATTGACCCAGGATTGGATTGCCGCCAATTAACTTCGCGCCTTGTACGGTTCCGTTTGCGGCGACTACCAGCTCAAGACGCACGACTCCGCCAATGTAGAGCCGTTCCAGCGTCGCCGGGTACTGCGGTTCGATACGAGTAATCAGTTTCCTGTCGCCTGGGTTGGGCTCCTGTTGCGACCACGTCAACGGCGTACCGGCTGCCAACGCCAGACACGCAACCGCTAGCGCAAGCACCAGCGCCCCTACAGTTCTCCGATGCCTAAGGTTGCTCTTGTTGGTCTGGGCCGCAGATATGCTGTTCATCGAGGTGATAGATCGATCCTCAAACTGTAGACTTCTTGTGTGCTTCGATCGCTAACGAACATCCAGGAACCATCAGGCGCTCGTCCGCTCCAGATCCCAAAGGGCCCCAGATACCGTTCGATTCCGTGCAACACGAATACACGTTCGGCGTGACTCTGTCCCACCTTGATTCGACGAATCGATTCCTCTTCCGTGACCATGTCGTCAAAATACAAATACTTACTATCGGAGGACCAAACCGGATAGCTCACCGCACCCGCGGCTTCCGTCAGCCAGGTAGACCACTTCTGAGTGTGAAAGTCGAACAGCATCACCTGCGTGGAGTCAGGCGACAGTGCAGCGATGTAACGTCCATCCGGTGACCAGCGTGGGCTGAACAGTCCCTCCGAACCAGGAATGGTGGATACAGCACGAGTCTTCAGATCAAGAGTTCGAATGCTCAAATTCTGGGTCTCATGCAAAACATATCCAAACATGAGCTTGGTACCATCGGCCGACCAGTTCGCGTCGATCTGGCTGCGCTCTTCCGCCAAGGCTAACTGCGGCTCTCCACCGTCAACCGGCATCAGCATAATTTTCCAGGGCGCGCCGGGCCGCACACTGACGTAGGCGATTTGTTTGCTGTCCGGTGACCAGCGGGGAAGCGCCGCTCGCGCGGGCGCGAACGTCAACTGTTTGGCGTCACTCCCGTCCCTTTTGCTTCTCCACAAGGCGCCTTCCGGAACCGTCACATAGCTGAGCCACCGGCCGTCGGGAGAAAAGTCGACGTCGGTTGCAGAAATACCGGGAAGCAGCTTGGCGAAACTGTCTTTGCCAGAGTTGTACGTCACCACCTCTGCCGCCGGCTGGACGCCGAGTGCCCAGATCTTGTTCTTCTCCGCAGAAGGCCATGGATTCCCAAACGACATTGGGGCCTCGGTGATCCGGGTCGGTCCCGTAATTTTCTCCCCGGTGCCGTTCTGTATTTCGTCTAGAGCCCACAAGCTGGTTACAGTCGTCGGACTGCTCTGGCTCGCTTGAAAAATGTAATATCGCCCGTCGGCTGTCCAGACGCCGCAACACTGTCTCTGCGATTTGTTCCAACCGGGCAACACTTCGTGCAGATTGGAACCATCATTCCCCATCTCCCACAATGACGACGTATTGCTTTCCACGTCGCCAACGCTGAATCGAATACGGCGGCCGTCTGGCGAGAACCGGGGACTGAAAGGCCGTCCGTTCACTGTCGCAAGTTTTACGGCCTGGGCCCCCGCCCCTGATGCCACATACAGATCAGAACTCTTGACGAAGACCAGTTTCTCGCCATCTGGCGACCAAGCTCCGTCATCGGCGACGATCTCTCCTAACCGCTGCGGAGCGATCGAACGGAGCGGGATCGCCCACAGTTCGTGGCTGCGGATCCCCGCCTTGACCGGAGAAGCCAGCAGAGTTGCGTGATCGGGAGATACATCAAGCGCACGAGTGTCAGCAAAAGGGGTCGCAATGACCGAGCGTTCTCCCGTGCCCGGAACGATCTTAGAAATTACCTGGTGGCCCGCGCTCGACTCCGAAACGTAGAGATACGAGCCATCCGAAAACACACCGGTCTTGGTCAGCCCGTCATGCGTGACTTGGTCGGCAACGGTCAGAGGAGAGGCATCGGAAGCAGCAGCCGCAGCCCGGTGCAGGAAAAGCGAGCCACCTGCGCAAAGCAGGAGGAACGAAAAGGTGCACAACCAGACGCGTAAGCTGTTCGTCGCGTATCGCCGACCCCGAGCGTTCGTGTCCGCAGCCGTGGCAAATAACATGAACAGAATTGTAATGAAGAGCCGGGGCGATGAATGGTCACGACAGTACGGGAGAATAAACGAAAGTAATGTGTACCGTCGCGCTGCACCTCCATCTTCGCGCTTTTGCAATGGTTTTTCGTTGCGTTGCTTGGCTTAAACCGGACGGAAAACTTCTCCCATAAGATCGGCCCGTGTTCCTTGTCGTCAACTCGGCCCTAGTTGAGCACGTCCCGGGCGTGCTCCAGCGCTTTATAGGTCCTGCGCATCTTTGGTCGCATACTCCAGCTTGGGGAAACCACTCTCTGCGGGATAGTCACTGATGCCTACCACCACCGCGATTTTCTTCTCAGCCAGAAACGGCTCGGGATTCGCCGCCTTAGGTGTCAGTTCTTTCGGGCTCGACTGCTGGATCAGGAACTGCGACGCAAAAAACAGTAGGATCGATATCTTTGACCGTGAGGGCCTATTTGCTATAACTCCTCCTCGACTTGGAAAAATAGCCTAGGAAAGTCGAGTCCCAATACATCGTTCGTCGAGGGCAGCAAACGGTTCACCTTTTCGGGAAAATTAAAAAAAGGGGGGATGACGCAGAATGGACGGGCAATTGTGATGCCAACTCTGCACCCACATCTAGCGTGTGGCTAATCGGCAGGAAATGCTGGCGTTTGCCGACTGACTGGACAGAACGCAAAGTCTCCCCAAGTGATCAGGACCAACTCTTTGTGTGGTGGGACTATCCGACTGGATAGTCAGGGTACCGACGCGGTTCGACGTCCCGCGCGGGTCTGACCTCGCGCGACGTGTGCTCGTCCTGCAAATTGCCGTCAGGGTCAATGGTGAACGTGTGCGGAATCGCCTCCACACCAAACGGTTTCGCCACTGGGGACTGGCAGCTCATGCAATGATCGCCGTTTCTGGTGTTGCTCATCCATTGCCCTTGACCCTACCCCCCATCCCCTTTATGGTGTGCCTATCCCATGAAGCTGTCCGTCGTCATGCCCGTCTACAACGAGCAGGCCACCCTGCGCGAAGTGATTGCCCGTGTTCTTGCCGTGTTGCTCGACATTGAGCTGATCTGCGTCGACGACGGCTCGACCGACGCCTCACGCGAGATCCTGGCTCAGCTCCAGTCCACACACCCGGAAGTGCGCGTCCTCCTCCAGCCCCACAACATGGGCAAAGGAGCCGCCCTCCGCCGGGGCATCCAGGAGTCCACCGGCGACTTCGTCGTCATTCAGGACGCGGACCTGGAATACGATCCTGCCGAGTACCCTCTATTGCTCCGGCCACTCATCGAAGGCAAGGCCGACGTCGTCTACGGGTCGCGCTTTCTCGGCGCCGGTCCCCATCGCGTGCTTTATTTCTGGCACTCGGTCGGCAACTGGATCCTCACCCTGATCTCCAACGCCCTGACCAACATGAACATGAGCGACATGGAGACCTGCTACAAAGTCTTCCGCCGCGAAATCATCCAGTCGATTCCCATCGAAGAGGACCGCTTTGGCTTCGAACCCGAAATTACGGTCAAAATCGCCAAGCGCCGCCTGCGCGTCTACGAGGTGGGCATCAGCTATTGGGGACGCACCTATGAGGAAGGGAAAAAGATCGGCTGGCGCGACGGCTTTCGCGCCCTGTACTGCCTGGCCAAATACACAGTAGCCGAACCCCGCAGAAGCACGGCCCCAGAGGCCACACTAGCCCCGACCGCAAAGCAGTTATAATGTCCGATAACAGGTATTATGTAAACTATTACGAGGCAACGTGCGATTCGCCGTCCTAAGCGATCAACACATTGGAGCCCCGCAGAAACGCGCCCGCTACAACTCATCCTCGAGAGGCAATTGATCGGCTCTCGGAGGAGTTTTTCATGAAAGCATCGTCGTTCAGCAGGGACCGACGCCCCGTCCATGCCCTGATTTTACTGTTGAATCTGAACCGCGAATGTTCGAAAGCAGCAAAGATAAGAGCTAGAAGCTACATCTTGTACTTCCCCATATCCTCGTCGTTCAGTCCCTCCAGCCACTTGCGCAACTCGTCTGCCGTCAGTCGGTCCGATGCATTCGCCGCCTGCTTGGAGTTCTTCAGCACCAGGTCATCCACGAAAATCGGACAGTCCACCCGCAACGCCAGCGCCAGCGCATCCGAGGGCCGCGAATCGATGCTGATCACCTCGCCCCCTCGCTCGAGCCAGATCACCGCATAAAACGTGTCTTCGCGCAGTTCCGTTACTACCACCTTGTGCACCTGCGTTTCCAGTCCCGTAAGCACGTTCTTGATCAGGTCGTGCGTCATCGGACGCGGCGTGCTCACCTTCTCCATCTCCAGCGCAATCGCATTCGCCTCGTAGACTCCCACCCAGATCGGCAACACCGTTTCCCCCGCCACATCCTTAAGGATCACTATCGGCATATTCGTTACGGGGTCCATGAGCAGGCCGCGAATTGTCATTTCAACTTCCATGGTGTTCTCCGACTCTCTCATTGTTCTACTACCACGCTACACATCGGGCGTCCTTGCGCTGGTTTCATCTTTCGACATCATTTCGCCGACGAGGCTGTTAGGGAAGCTGGCGGTCACAAGGACCGGAATATAGCTGCCGGACTGCGGCGACTTCCCTTCTGGCACGCTGAAATTAAGAGTTTTGTTCTGCGAGGTGCGGCCGATCCACTGGCCTCGCGCCGCATTATGACCTTCAACCATTACTTCAAGTGTTGATCCGACATATCCCCGGTTGCGCGGAATCTGCACCTCGCGCTGCTTCGCCATCAAGACTTCCAGGCGGCGCGCCTTCTCCTGATCAGGAATTGCGTCTTCCAGATTCAGGGCGGGAGTATTTGGCCGCGGCGAGTACTTAAACGAAAAGACGCCATCGTAGCCGACCTCCTCGAGCAGGCCGAGCGTCTCGCCAAAATCGGATTCCGTTTCCCCGGGAAAGCCGACTATCACATCCGTCGTGATCACGATGTCTCGCTTCGCGCCTTTGATCCAGGCGATGCGTTCCAGGTACTGGTCGCGGGTGTAGAGGCGCTGCATGGCGTTGAGCACGCGGGTGGATCCGCTTTGCACGGGCAGGTGGACGTGGTCGCAGAGCGTAGGCACGGCGTCGATGGCCTCAACGATGTCGCGTCCGAAGTCTCGCGGATGCGACGTGGTAAAGCGCACTCGTTTGATGCCGGGAATCTCACCCACGGCAGCCAGCAATTCGGCGAAGGACCGTTTCTTCCTTCCGTCGCGGGTCGGGTCCTGGTATGAATTCACGTTCTGGCCCAGCAGTTGAATTTCGGTGTAGCCCAGATCGGCCATCTGGCGGGCCTCGGTGAGCACGGACTCTGAGGTGCGGCTGCGCTCCTTGCCCCGCGTGTACGGGACGACGCAGTAGGCGCAGAACTTGTCACAGCCTTCGATAATCGTGATGTACCCGCGATGCGGATTCGTGCGAGCGGTGAATTCGGTCTCGAAACACTCGTCGGTCTGGCGATCGTCGAGCCCGGTGATGCGAACCAGCGCGGCCCGAGTCGTGAGTCCCGAGTCGCGAGTAACCGAGGCTGCGTCATCCCGAACGCCCGCGTTTTCGCCAGCGGGCGGACGGATCTCCACCGGTGCGGCTCTCGAAGCTCCCTCCAACTCCGCCAGCATCTCCGGCAGCTTCCGGTACGAGGCCGACCCGCAAACCAGCGACACATGCGGCGCGCGCTCGAAAATCTTCTCGCCTTCCTGCTGCGCCACGCACCCCAGCACCCCGAACTTCTTGCCTTGCGCCTGAAGTTTCTTATAGTCGGCGAGACGGTGAAAAACCTTCTGCTCAGCCTTGTCGCGGATGGAGCAGGTGTTGTAAAGGATCAGGTCGGCCTGCTCGACGCTTTCGACCTGGCGATACCCTTCCTGCACCAGCGTCCCCACGACTTTCTCCGAGTCGTGGACATTCATCTGGCAGCCAAAGGTTTCGAGATAAAAAGTCTTCTGCCCTGATTGTGGAGCCCCACACATATAGGGAGAGTATAACGCGGGTGGAGCTTGTAGCTGCTGGCTTCTAGCTCAGCCCGAGTCAGTTTTTCCCGGCCGGTTTTGGCGTCGTGTATGAGCTGGCGGCGTAAGGCAAACAGGACGTGACAGATCGAGTCACCCGGCTATCTCCGCGATAAAGATGATCTCTCGCGAGCGTGCGGCCTCGAACGGACCAGCATCCCAGTCTCCGAATACGTCACGGACCACCAGTCCCGAGCGGGCGATCAGGGCCTCGACATGTTCTCGCGATGGAAACCGGAGCGTGCTGCTCGTGGTCAGCGTCTCCTGTGGAAAGCGGTATGAAGTCTGGAATGAGATGAATTCGCCGTCCTCGCCGGTGACCTCCAGCGTCTCGACAAGTTGTTCGCCTCGCAAAGTGCGAACCAAATGCGGCCGCGCCGCCCACTCGCCAACCCAATCCACACTCGGATTGCGAGTCTCAAATGCGACTCTGCCGCCCTCCTCGAGATGGCCACGCATCGTCTCCAATACCGCGAGCGCATCGGTGTCGGTAAGCAGGATTTGGAAAGCGTGCCCGGTCATGACGACCAGGTCGAAGCGCCGCTGCGATTTGTAGCTCTGCGCCGGGGATTCGACCCACTCCGCCTGTTCCGCGTGAGGTTTGCTTCTGGCCACAGCCAGCATCGCCGCTGCTGGATCGACACCCGTCACCCGGTGACCACGTTCCGCGAGAGCACAACAGAGCGTGCCCGTACCGCAACCCAGGTCGAGCACACTACATGGCCGCGGCCCGGCGAGGGAGAGGTAGAAGTCGCTATCGTTCGACCATGGGTTGATGAGGTCGTAAATCTCCGCGATCTGAGCGTTCCGGTAGTCCATCTTCCCTGGTGAGTGGAATTGAAAATCCCCGCCCTGCTAGGTATAGCCGCCGATCAACTCGTCCAACTTGGCGAGCAGCGCGCCGTTTCCCTGCCGCGGATACTGCGCCAGCGCCTCGCGATAATGCGGCAGGTTGTACAAGAAAGCTTCCACCCGCTCTTTGTTCAGTGCGTCCCAGTATGCGCCGTAGCCGGACTTCTCCAGCCAATACGCGTTGAATACCTGCTCGAACTGGTGGCTCACGGGCACTGCCAGATAGGGCTTGCCCAGGTGGAGCGCTTCCGTGACCAGCGAGAATCCAGAATTCGCGACGACGGCGCGGGCGCTCACCAGATCGGCGAAGAAGCCATCCAGCGAGGCCTTCTTATAGAGGATGTTTCCCTCTTGTCCTTCTCGTGCGAAGCCGTAGGCCACAAAACGGCACCGGACCGAACCAAGCAGCTTGGCCAGAGCCGGCGCGGGCGACGTGACGTACACCAAAATGTGGTCGCCCTCGACGGCGGTGGCATCGAGGATTTCCTGGCGCAGCACCGGTGGAAACAAGAACGTGTTGCGCTTCCGGACGGGCGCCGCAAAGAACGAAATCACCAGGTAGGCACCGGCCCGTGGCGTCATCAGACGCGTCACCAGTTTCGCCGCAGCGGCATCGCGCCGATATTTCCTCGGATAAGACACGACAGCGTTGGTCAAGCAGTGCTGGTTGTCGATGGAAATAATGGGCAGGCCTTTTTTGTGTCCGACGTGACAGGTGAGTGGCTCGAAGTCGGTAATGACAAAGTCGATCTTGCATTCGTCGATTAAGTGCCTGAGTCGGGCGAGACTCTTCGCCGCTTGTGGCACGGTGATCAAGTTCTTGGCGATGGTTCGCTTATAACGCACACGGTTATTCACGTAAGCAAAGCGGAAGCCGAAGATCTCGGTGACGTCGAAATGCTCTTTCAAATTGCGTAGTCCGCGGTCAAACGACGCCACGTGGAGGGTGTGTCCCCGAGCGACCAGATGAGAGAGAACTTCCTTGGCGCGAGTCGAGTGCCCCGCGCCCTCGCCGTTGACGCCGTACAGGATGTTGGCCATTTGGAGGGTGAAGGGCGAGTATAGCGTCGATGTCTGCAAGAGAACTAGTCGTCTTTCACAAGCTTGTCGTGAGGAGGGCCTTCCCTTCTCGAAGGTCATCCGCTTCGCTCCGTTGACAACAAGAAGCGTCCGCCATAGTAAAATCCCCCGAATTTGGTTGCGCCTCCCCCCACATGAAACGCGACCCAATTGAAAGGAGTTCGTATGACGCGATTGGTAAGAATCCTGTTGCTAAGTGTCGCCCCTCTCGGGTTGATTCCTTCGGCGCAGGCGGTTTGGGGAGGCTTCGTTTCCACCGGTGCTGCCACCGGAGTCGGCAACCCGTCCTGCGCTTTCGTTTCGACGGATCACGTTGTATGCGCCGTCCGAACTGGCAAGGCCGCGATCATGGTGAACGAGTTCAACGGATCCACGTGGGCAGGATGGAAGATTCTGGCCACATCTGTGACTTCGGACCCTAGTTGCACCAGCGAGGGCGCCGGCAAAGTAATATGCGCGGCAACCGCAATCACAGGCAATATGCAAGTATCAATCTTCAACGGCACTGCCTGGAGCGCTGCAACTACTGTCTCTGCAGCGCTGTTCTCCGCCCCGAGTTGTGCCGAACTCGAAGCCGGACACGTGCTGTGCGCCGCCCGCAGCGCGACTGGCGGCTTGACGTGGTCGGCGTACAACGGGACAACCTGGAGCGCGTTCGCCAACCTCGTGACCACGACCGTCTCCGCCCCGAGTTGCACCACTGACAACAATGGTGGCGTGATTTGCGCGATCTATACGGTCAAAGGGTTCACCCTGGTGAACCGCTTCGTCGCCGCGACCGGCAAATGGCTGGGCTTCCTCAACATCGGCGGAACCGCCGGTGGCGAGCCCGATTGCACCTCCATGAACTCGGCCGGCAACGTGGTCTGCTTCGCGAAAGCTTATACCTCAGGGATCTATGGAAGCCGCTTCAACGGCAAAGCCTGGAACCTAAGCGACTGGACGGTCTACGCAGGTCTCGGCGGTGGTGTCAACGACAACGCCAGCTGCACCAGCCACATCACTGACGAACTGGTCTGCGGCGTGATCGGTGTTACCGACTCCGCCTTCTATTCCGACGTTTGGAACGGTGCCGTGTGGTCCGGATGGGGCAAGGTCGGCGGCACCGGAGTGGGCTCGCCCGCCTGCGCGCCGCTGGGTACCGGCCAGGTCGTCTGCCTGGTCATGGGCCCAGGCAACAAGCTTTCCAGCACAGTCGGACCATGAGGTAGAACATTCCTTTGATTTGAGATGGCCCATCGCGTGGCGGGATTGGTCAGCCAGAGCCATCCTCAAGTCGTCAACCGGAAAGGGCCCGAATCCACTGGCGGCGGAAAAATCCGGCAGCGAGCACGATTGGGAAGGGCACGAGGTTCACTCGTGCCGCCATAGGGCGAACTGCAGACGCGGCTTAGCAACTCGGTTCGGCACGACGGAAAGTCGTGCCCTTCCCGATTCAATTCCCAAGCGTTCAGTGGGACGCTTGTCCATTGCGCTTTCGTCTTGTCACTCCGAGCGAAGTCGAAGAGCCTGCTGTTCCTCGCCGTCGTCCAGCACTCGGCGGAAGGGATCACGCCCCACGGGATCGAGGCCCGGTGGAATCCCACCCTTTGCAAAGAGCGCAAAGGATGGGCCGCCCGGCGAAAAGCCGTCCGATGGAGCCGCTGTCAGTCGGCACCACTAAGTCATGCCTTTCCCCCTCGGGCACACCGCGCACCGCACCCGCAGCTTCGCGCTGCGGCACAACACCGGCACGTCCTTCCACCCGCGCGCCTTCCGCGAGCACGCCAGCAGACACCAGGCCTCGCGATACCGATCAAACTTCGACCGCCGCAGCCGCGGACCGAGCCCTAGTCCCCGCACCGACTCCACCATCTCGACGGGAAGGACATACCACAAATCCTCCGGCTCAACGTAGACCACCAGAAAATCAATCTCTTCTGCACTATAAGGTCCCCCATCCGATGCCAACGTCACACCATATTTCTCCCCTCGGCGGTACCTGGTGGATTTCACCTGCACTCGCCAGAATCCGCTTCCGGCTTCCACTACGAAGTCGTAGCGGTCGCTGTCTCCCCCCACGGCTTCGACACCCGAAAACCCAAGCGCGCGACCTTCGCCAGAAACTCCGCCTCTACTATCTCCCCGTGCCGCTTCCAAGTGAGACCACGAACTTTCCTCGATTGATGCCCACCCTCGTCCTCCGAGCTGCCCTTATTAGTCCCCATAACAGAAAAGGCGCAGCTGGTTGGCTGCGCCCGGATGACTCCTGTATGAAAATGTTTGGCCCAAAAACACAAAAAGCGCGACCCGGAGGCTGCGCTCTCAATTTCTCTCTATATTCTCAGAATATCAAATTAGAGGGGGCAAAACGGACATTCTTCGAAGTTTATATTTGCCGTGACATCAGTGGTTTAGCAGAAAGAGGTGATGTTTAGGGTCTTGACAAGAATTCCGCTCCACACCCCAGACCTCCGCCGTCGGACCCTCTTCTGAAATGCGTCATCCCGAGCACAGCCGCTGTTCAGGCGGAGCGAGGGATCTCCTCCGCAACCCAGCTTGGCGCGTAAGCGTTATCTGAAAGAGTGAACGTCCGCACGCGATGTGCCACAGATCAGCTTCGGACAAGCACGAGATCCCTTGCCCCGCTCGTGAAAACGCGGGGCTTCGGGATGACGCCCTTGTTTCGAACGATGACGCGAATACCGGCACTACTTACGCGCGTCGATAGTTTCGCCGCGCTCCACATAGGCCTCCATCCAGCCGAGGACGCGCTTCCAGCCTTCGCCGTGCGCGATTGCGGACTGCGGCACGCCGACGAAACCCTCGTGACGGAGTCTGACCATCGTGCCAGTGCCGGCCTTCTTCGGGCCATTGGGATGCAGACCATGCACGGTCTGTGGTTCGAGATCCCAATAGACCACGGTCTTGAGCGGTCCCTGATAACTGGCGATCCAGGTGTGGACCAATCGCCGGGGCGGATCGACTTCGAGATACTCGCCCTCGACACTGAACTTGGTGCCGTCGGCGCCGACACCCGCACACCACCACTTGCCTCCAGGGCGAACGTCGGCGGCGCGTTCGGTGATGCGGTAGAGGCCGTTCTCGCCCCACCAGCGCGAAAGCTGTTCGGGGTCGCTGATGGCCTGGAAGACGCGCTCTGGCGGAGCGGCGATGAAGATTTCGGCCAGGACGGTTTCTTGATCGGGAGTGATTGTTGCGGTGGCCATGCTTTCTCCTCAGTCTTGGTTTCATAAAGCGACTGCAGTGCGCCGAGTTTCCTAATCTCCTGTCTTAGAAAGTGGGGCGCGCATTTCTACAGTCTCGCCCCGCTCCAGAAAGGCCTTGAGCCATTCCAGCATCCGCGGCCAACCTCTGTAGCTCTGGGCCAACTCAGGATCCGCCGACAGACCTTTGTGACTCAGTCTAAGTAAAGTTCCTTGGTCGCTTGGGTTCAGCTCGCAATGGACGGTCGTTCTCAGGGACCCGGTCCAACTTGCTACCCAGGAGTAGACGAGCAGACGCGGCGGATCGACTTCAATGTACTCGCCACTGGCTTCAAAGCGGCCGCTATCGGGGCCGACCCCGGCACTGCGCCATTGCCCGCCAGGGCGTAAATCCGACGCGAACTTGGTGCAACGGTAGATGCCGGCTTGTCCCCACCATTGCAGTATTTGCCCGGGATCGATCAGCGCCTGAAAGACCCGGTCGGGTGGAGCGGCGATCTCGATCTCACTGATGATGGCATCCTGAGTGATTTGTATAGTCGCGGTGTCGGGCACGGTGAAGATCCTCCGTTCATTTCTCGATGAACTTCTTTAGTTGTTCGACCACGCCGGGCCAGCCGCCGCTGTAATCCTTGCGGGCGGTGGGTTCTTGGGCGAGGCCGCTGTGGGTGACTTTCACGTGGGTGCCGCCGGACGTGGCCGCGAGCTCCCAGCGCACGATGGTGCGGCGCGATTTGTCGTCGTGCCAGTTGGCGATCCAGCTGTAGGCGAGCAGGCGCGGAGGATCGTACTCCAGCACTTCGCCCTCGCAGTGGAATTTGCTGACGCCGTTGACGTTGAGCGTGCCCTGGTCGCCATCGTAGCGCCAGTGGCCGCCGGGCTTCGGTTCCATCGCGAAGGAGTCAATCTGGCAGACGTCGCTCGTC
>CAVYHM010000008.1:0-440747 GCA_963768265.1 uncultured Acidobacteriaceae bacterium | reverse complement strand
GATGTTGGGGCGCTTCGCCCTAATTCCGGGGACCACCAGAGCCTGCTCCATGGTCGGCACGTTGGTGCCGCGGAGCCTGGCTTCTACTTCGTGCAGCTTCTCAGTTTGCATGGTCTGGTAGTAGGCCTGCACCAGGAGTTCCATGGTGAATGGATTGTCCTGATCCTCCTCGAGTTGCGCGATGGCGTCCTCGTACTTTTTCTGATCCATCAACAGGCCGCCGGCCGCACCGTGATACGAACTTTGGATCACGCGATTGCGGCTGCCGTTGGCCATGGCCTCCAGTCGATGCAAGGCTTGATCCGCCAGCGGTTGGTTGCCGGAGCGGGCAGCCCGCAGGGCGCGGTTACGGAGGATACGTGAAAGCTCCTCATCGCGGTCGGAGGGTGAAATCGTCGAGCGATGGCCGAGAGATTCCTCGGCGAGCTTGAGATGCTTTAAAGCAACATTGTCGTCAGTCTGATACTCGGCCATGTGGCGTAGCGCCTGCGCCTCCTGCAAGTCGTGATCCTTGGCGTGCGCAGTCTCGGCGATTTCCAGGTATTGCTTGTCGGCCTCGGCGTAGTTGCCGTCGCGGACGAAGGTCATCGCCTTCTGCATGCTGTAGATGAGGCGCTCGGCTTCGTTGGGAGCGAAGCGGATGGCTTTGTCGTATTCGATGCGGGCCTGCTCCTGATTACCCATGAGAGCGTAGGTGTCGCCAAGGCCAAGTTGCGAAGTCACAAAGTCGGGATCAATCTTGAGCGCGGCGCGATAGTGTTTGAGCGAGCCTTCGAAGTCGCCCGCCATCCTGAGTAGTTCTCCGTAGGAATCGTGCGGGTTGGGCTCTTTGGGCAGCAGCGCGACGTAGCGGTCCATGGCTGTGAATGCCTTGTCGAACTGGCGGTTGCGGGCTTCGACATAGGCCAGATCGTTAAGCGCGGCGGGAAAGTTCTTGTCGATGGCGAGCGCCTTTTGCAGGAAGTGCTGCGCCTGGTCGCTGCCATTTTCTCCCATGAGCCAGTTGGCGGCGAGATAAAGCAAATGCTTATCCTTGGGATAGAACTCGAGCATGTCATTCATGGCCGTGATGCCGCCGAGGAAATCGCCCTCCTGCACCTTGGCGATCCAGGCGATCATCAGTTGTTCGCCGGGAGTGAGCTTGGGCGCAAGTTCCTTGGCTTTGGCGCGAGCCGCGCTGACTTCCCCCGGATTGCCGCTGTTGAAGGCGATCCACGCCCACGCGACGGCCAAATTGGGATCTTCTTTGACGGCGGCGCGCCAATCTTCATTGCAGCGCTCCAGATAGAGATTCTCGTAGTCGGCCATTCCCTTTTCATACAACTCACGGGCCTTCGGCGAGGAGGTCGTCACCAGCAGCGTGGCAGACTCGCCCTTCTTGCCGTGGTGCGCAAAAAGCGGGGCTGCGAGACACACACCGAGAGTCAGGACGGCGAGGGTCTTCGTCAACAACGTGCAACGAGGCATTGAAAAAGTCTCCGGAAAAAGAGCTTTGTGGGGAGGGGACAGTACGAGAAGAGGGTAACATCGGCGTAATCGGGAAGCAGGTGACGGAAGGCCTAGGACTGGTGCGAAGAACGAGGTTGATTTTAGGGCATGGCCATTTGAGGTGATCTGTCTTGCGCCGTGAAAAAAGGGGCGTGATGAGCGTGTAGCGAAGGACGCTTTCCCGTTTTGGGCTCAATGTTACTGATTAGTAATCCCTACCCCCTCACCCCCTCCCCCTTCGATCTATTGGAATCATAACGTTAGCGAAAGATCGTCCACAATATCTTGTGGGTCAATAACTTACTGGCAAAATACTGAAATAAAATAACTTATCCACGGCGTGAGCGGTCGGGCTGGGCGCTGGCACGCAGTCATGATGATCTGCCAAGTCGGTTGTGGAACGCAAGGTTGGATGAAGCTGTGGATTTTGTAGAAGCACGGTAAACGTGGGGAACCAACAGTTCAAAGTCACCCAGGAGTTAGAGGCCTAATGTGATGCTCGGAATCAGTTCGAGCGATTCGATACCTCTTCAGGGTGTTATATCGTCATGGGCTCCGAGTTCGCCACGACGCAAAAATCTCCCGGTGGCCGGAAATGTAATAACAAACACCAGGTGTAGTTTTCTCGGGTTACCTAGGGAGTTATATCATTGCCCTGCAAAGAGGGCCCTGACAGGTGCGGAAAAAGCGCGTTGACGCGTCAAAGGCGACTACGGGGGCTAACGAGTGTGCGTGAGAACTCTTCTTTCGCCCTTTCAGGGCTTGCTGTTTTCCCACTGTTCCCCACGGCTTGCGCCGTGGGCTTTATTCTTGCGCCGCTTCGCGGCTGTAGATGTAGCTCGACGTTCCTAAAAGGTGATCTTCGCCGCGAATTGCACGCCCCGCGGACCGCCTCCGCCCAGGAATGGGTTGCCGATGCCGACGTCGCCGGTCGCTGTAAGCGCTAGATTGCCCACTCCGCGGCCATTTGCGGCTATGCCGTTGGAAGCGGGATCGGAGATGAAGTTAGGTAATTCGGGATTGGCAAAGTTCGGGTGGTTCAGGAGATTGAAGAACTCGGCGCGGAGTTGCAGAACGACGTGCTCGGTAATGACGGTGTTCTTGAACAAGGAGAAGTTCCACTCCTTGAAGCTGGGACCGACGAGGGCGTTCCGTCCCAGATTGCCGAAGTGGCGCGTGCCAGCCTGGCAGTTGCTATCGCCTGAGGATGAGATTGCGGTCGTATTGCCAAACGTGCAAGGGACCTGGAACGAGGCAAGATTGATGAAGTTGTAGGGAGCGCTGCCGTATTGGATCGGTCCCACAACATCGGGGCGGTCAAAGCCTTCGCCCGAGCCCGAATAGTCGCCCTCAAAGTTGTAGTTGAACGAAAAAGGCTGTCCATCCTGCAAGGTGACAATGCTGTCCACACCCCATCCGTCGGTCAGCTTAGCCAGGCTTCCTGCGCGTTTGGGCAACGCGTATCCCAGGCTCCAACTGAAGCGACGGCGAATGTCGAAGTTCGAATTCCCCCGTTCCGCAGCGGTACTGAAACTGTTGTTTGGCTGGGCGGCATTTGGAATGAAGTCTTCAAGGTCGCTGGCATTGTCAATCGAGTGCGACCAGACGAAATTCGCTTGCGAGGTCAGTCCTCGCCAGCTCGTGACCCGCAGACTGGTTTGCAGCGAGTGATAGATCGAACTCGCGCTCGACTCTTCCTGGTTGACATAGAAGAAATTCGGGAAGGCGGTTCGAGGCACATTGAAGTTCGTGTTGTCGGGGCCATCGAAACCTCCGATGAAGCAGTTGGGAGCCGTCTGACCCCAAGTCGCACACTGGCCCAGATCGAATGCCGTGATTTGCGCCTGATTGGGCTGGTTGAGGTCGCGGAAACGGAACAGCTTGGTCCCTTTCGATCCGACGTAGCCAACTTGTACCACCATCTTGCTGCCCAGCTGCTGCTGCAAGTTCAGATTGAAGTTCTGCACATAGGGAGTGCGGATGTTGGGATTGGTTCCGAAGAAGTCGCCGAGGGGAGAGGGGCTGGCGAAAACACTGCCAGATCCCAAGGGGTTGCCCGAGCTTCCCGCGAATGAAATCGCGGCCGGGCCGGTTCCGGCGTAGGCTGGCCCAGGACAGAAGGCGCAGTTGTATGGGACGTGTCCCAAAAAGATGTCTTGCGAGAAAGCATCATAAAAGAGGCCCCATCCTGCACGAATGACCGTGTGTCCTTTGCCGGTGAAGTCGTAAGCAACGCCCACCCGAGGGGCGAAGTTATTGTAGTCAGAATTGTAGAGCTTGCTGACCTGGTTCTCGGTTCCGCCGTTAGCGGCCGACATCTGATAGAAGAGACCGTTCTTCTCGTGCACTACGCCGAAGTAGTCCCAACGCATGCCGTAGTTGATGGTCAGGCGTTGCGTGGCGCGGAATTCATCCTGAATGTAGAAGCCGTGGCTGTTCTCAGCGGTGTGGCGCAAGGTGTTACCCTCTGCGATCTTGGTATTGCTGTTGCTAGTGGGCTGGCCCTCGAGGAAAGTGCTAAGGCTTGCGAAGCCCAACTTTCCGCGGAAAGTATTGTCCTGGATGAGCTCAATGGTCGAACGGCGGAACTCGTAGCCGAATTTCACGTCGTGGCGGCCGACCTTCCAGGAGTAGTTGTCGATGAAGTGCCAGTTCGAGTCGACCCGCGAGCGCGGCACGGAGTTGGTTGCTCCGATGACGGAGAAGCCTGTTACAGAGATTTTCGGCAGGCCGAAGTCGAACGGGCTGGTGACGCCGGTGTCCAAGCCGATCGAATTCGGATTGAAACTTTTATCTTGCGGAAAGAATCCTTCGGCAAAACGATTCCACCCGAGGCGTGCTTCGTTGGTTTGAGACGGGTTGACGTTCTTCACGTAGGAGATCGAAACGAGTTGCACGCGCGTGGGCGTGACCGTGTTGAAGCCCGGCAACAAACCGCCCGCAAGCTGAGCGAAGGGGAAACTCTGGCTGCTGTCGCCCAGGTAGTAGCGACCGGTGAGCAAGCCCGAAGCGAAGTTCTGGTCAACTTTTGCGATGAGACTATCCACGCGATTGCTGAAGTTCGTAGCCGTGGACAGATTGTTGCCATTGGGGCAGCCGCTGTCGGTGGAAACAATTCCCGCAATATTCGGCGCCGGCCAAGGGTGCCGCGCCAATAGCGCTGCCGAGACGGCGTTGGCTGGCCCGTTGGCGGCAATGTCGGCGGCGATCTGAGTTGGATCGGGGACGCAACTGGTGGCAGCTTGAGCGCCGGTTTCTCGCTGGCCTTCGTAGTTCACATAAAAGAAGGAGTGATCCTTTACAATCGGTCCGCCGAGCGCGCCGCCAAATTGGTTGTTGTGAAAAGGATTCTCGCCGCCCACGCTGTTGAAGAAGTTTCGCGCTCCTAATTTATTGGTGCGGAGGTACTCCAGTCCGGATCCATGCAACTGGTTGGTGCCGCTCTTGGTGACGATGTTCACCACGGCTCCGCTGTTGCGTCCAAACTCCGCTTCGTAGTTGGACCGGACCTGCAACTCACTGACGGCGTCGATGGGCAGAATTGTGGCGGGATCGCCGAATACTCCAGCCTCGTTGATGGCGGGGTCGTTGCGGAAACCGTCGTTCATGTCGGTACCGTCGAGCAAGTAGTTGTTCGAACGTCCACGCGAGCCGTTCATCGAGAACTCGCCAAAAGAACCCGGGGAGTCCGAGATCTGGTCGGGGGACCCGGCGACGCCGGGGTTCAGATAGATCAGCTTGGTATAGTCGCGGCCGTTCACCGGCAGATTCTCGATTGTCTCCGTTGTGAGGGTTCCGCCGAGTTCGTTTGAAGTGGTTTCCACTATGGGCAACTGATCGGCCGAGACTTCGACCTTGGTGGAGACTTCACCGGCTTTCAGAGAGGCGTCGACGCGGCGCTCGCTGGCTACGTCCACAGTCACGCCGGTGGCGACGAAGGTTTGAAAACCGGCTTGGGTTAGGGTCACGGTGTAGGTGCCGATGGGCAGCTCAGGAATGGAGTAGCTGCCGTCGCCGCTGGTTTCGCTGGAGCGCTCCAGTCCGGTGCCAGTGTTTTTCACGGTGACCTTGGCTCCGGAGATGACGGCGCCAGAGGCGTCGGTTACGGTCCCCAGAATGGTTCCGCGGAAAGTCTGTGCCGACAGGCTTACGGCGGCCAGAAGGACAAATACCAAACCGATCCACATCGGGATGCTGCGCGCTCGCATTGGGTCTCCTTGAGACTTAATCATGTTTCAGGATGAGTGGTTCTACTTGCGGGAGGCAAGGATGCCTTCAGCCCGCTTCTGGGAAGGCGCACAATCCCTTGTGCTTTAACGAGATGCATCATCCCGCACGAAAAATGTTAGACGGGAAACATTAACGAAACCCGTTCCCTACAGTCAACCACGGAGTTATGAATGGGGAGGATAGATTTTACGAATGAGGGAAGTGCCGACACTGGAACAGCCGGGCCGGCGCCCGGCGGCGCCGGGGGCGGCTGCCCTCACATGTAAGGTTAGAACGTGAAGGAAACGCCGCCACGGACGGAGCGCGCGGCTTGCACAAAGTAGACGGTCTGGCCGTCCTGGCCGAGAACAGGGACGTATCCCTGCGCCAGCAGGTTGCGCAAATCGACGATCATTTCCATGTGTCCGGGCAGAAATCCCAGGCTGGGAATGGGCTGACGCACGAAGACATTCAGGAAGGGATCGCTTTGTCCAGGGGACGAATTGAACATATCGACCGGGGTAAGGGCCGGACCGTTCACCCAGCGATACGAGGTGATCCATCGGGTGTGAGTACGCGGGACGGTGCCGCTGAGCTTGCCGGCGACGGCATGACGGCGTTGCGTGCCGATGAACTGTTGTGCGGCGGACAGAGGAACGTCGGGCCGGGCAAGATCAAGAACGCCGCCGAAAGCAGTAGTCCAACGTGGCGGTCAGATCTGTCGAAAATTTGTGCTGCAGCACGAGCCGCATGCCCGAAGTATCGAGGTTCTTGCCAGCGTAGTTGAAAGTACCCGAGGTGACGTCGGGCAGCAGGAATCCGCCCGCCGAGGTGACTTCACCGGCACCGGTCAGAACGGTGTCGCCGACGCGATCGTAAAAGGCGGCAAGCTGGAGGTTGGTGTTCCCCATCCGCTGCGACAGGCTGAGTTCCTGGTGACGCGCCCGCTCGACCTTGGGAGCATAGCCGAGGAGGCTGACCCGCGGATTCGACTCGCTTAAGTCCGACGGCGAGGAATCGAAACCCTTCTCGGCACGCGGATCGGGGCGGGAGGTGGCGTAGTCGTATTCCAAAACTGTGTTGGGAGAAAGATGGAGGTCCGCCGAGCCATACGGGCGAACGGCACTCACGTGGCCCAGGAACTGGATGGTTTGCAATTCGCTGCCGAACTTGAGTTCCAGAATGTCGCCGAGAGTGAGGTTGTCGCTGGCAGTGAGCGCCAGTGCCTGCAGGGCTGCGTTATGCAGGTTGGGATCGGAAGGGGCAAACCGATGTACGGTCAAACCTACAGAAGGTTCTGAGCCATTGGCCATTTGGCGCGAGTAGCCGGCGTGCAGAACCGCCGCGGGGAGACTCTGGCCGTAGCCTACATCGCCGCTGAAGGCGAGACGTCCGTTGGAGAAAATTGAGCGCTCAAGGGTGAAGCCGGTGCTCATGTCGGATCCGGCGCCGTAACCACCAGCTTCCGAGCCCGCCAGGAACGACAGCGTACCGCGTAGTTCGTGGTTCTGATTTTCAGGGGCTAAACTCGGATCGTCAAAGACCCGTAAGATGGGACGATTCGCGACCGAGCGCAGAGTCCACTTCCAATCATCTTCATCGGGAAGCACGCGGCCTGGACCGAGTTGCATGACGTCCAGCAAAGTGCTCAGGGTGACGTTGATGTTCAGGCTGATGCCGGGGCGGACCCCAACCTTTTCGCGCAGGGCGGGCAAGAAGGAAGGCGCCGTTACTTTGAGGGTATAGAGGCCGGGCAGCAGGCCAGATGCGTTGTAGAATCCGGCGGCGTCACTGAAGACGGTAAGAGTACGATTGGCCGCGCCGAGGATCTGCACGACCGCACCCATCTGCGGGTCGCCCGACGCATTGCGCACATAGCCAGAGATAGCACCGGACCGCTCGACCGCCGAAGCCGGCAGGCAAAGGCCCAATACAATCGTCCAAATTCCGAACTGGCACAGTCTCACACCACCCCACCCCCGGGGGGAATCGCAGGGGAGTTACTCTACGGCAAACACCGCAGACGGATCAATCGTCTGCTTGGAGATATTATCGTTCACCTTGATCTCAATTTTGTAGACGCCGGGTTGCAAGTTTGCGGTCACGATTGATTTCTGCAGTGTCACCTGTTCGCTGATGTTGCCCATTGTGTCGGTGGACTCGGTCTTCTGGACCACCTGTTTGTTTGTGGCCATGTTGACGATGTCGTATTCAAAAGTAGCGGACGGCTTGTGCGTCTTCTCGTCCAAACCCAGATTGTAAACCTGCATCCAGAAATTCAGCTTCTGATCTTTGTCCCGCTTGAACAAGGCCGGCTTGCCATCGGCGGGTGGCACGCGGGGGCGCACCTTCATGGTGCCGATGACGAAATTGCCGGTGCCGATCGCTTTCGTGGGAACGGGTTCCATTTGATCCGCGACGATGAGAGTGGAAGTTGACAGCTTGTCGTCGGAGTAATCAGGAACCACGATGCTGCGACTCCAGGCACCTTTGCGGTCGCCGTTGACGTCCTTCACCGCGATGTTCAATTTATAGCGGCCTGGTCGCAGTGGCAGTGCCTTGTAGTAGACCGAGGCGTTTTCCGCAGTGCGGGGCAGGAGTTCGGCGGGGACGTCGACTTGAACCGTGTCTTCGAAGGTCTGGACAATTTTGCCGGTCAGGGTGGACAGGCGGGCGAAAATATTGGCCGTTCCACGCTGCACGCCGTCCTTGTTCACGAACGTGATGTCGCGATTCTTCATCTGAATGGTGATCGGCACGAGCGCGGTGTCGCTGGTGACTTTCACGAAGTCGACATGCACATCGAAGGGCATCGGATTGAGGATGACCTTCGAATTGACGATCTCTTCCAGATCCTTGAATTTTACCTGCGGCGCCTGCTGCAGCTTGGCGAACTGTTCGAGGCGATCGAATTCTTTGGTCTGCAGGTTCGCGCTATCGGGGCCGAGGCCCAAGCGCTCGAGACCGCCATTGAAGCGCTGCGACTTGTTCGCCATCCCCATCTGCTCCCACTGGGTGAGGCCGGCGTTCGGGGTCATCAACAGTGCGTCTTTCTCGGAGCGATCCAGGGTCATGTGGAATTCACCGCACATGCAGGTGTCCACAAACTCGATGATAACCTCCTGGCCAATTCCCTCAATGTAGCGATAGCGCCAGTCTTCGAATGGGAACGTCGAAGTCTCTCCGCCGCCTTCTTCCATCGGGCGCTCGTAGGTTCCGCCGGAGGGATGAGAGTCGATCTCGTCTGGCTTGCCATAGACGATGTAAATCCGGCCACGATCCGTTTTCCAACCGGGCACACCGGCGGCGAAATGCTCGTTGGCATAAGCAATGCGCTGGTAGTGCTCCTCTTTATATTCGTTCTCTTCGGTATCGGGGGTGGGGTCGCGGCGCTGCCAGAAGGCTTCGATGAAGTTGTCGCGCTCCTCGTCGTTGGAGAGCTGCTTGAAGGCTGCGCGCTCTTCATCGGTGATGATGTAAACCACGTCCTCCTCGAGCCATTTCTTGTAGGGTTTGCTCAACTCCACTTTCAGGGCGCGCTCATTCTTCTTTTTTTGCTTGGCATTGGGAGGGCGCTTGAGCGGATCTTGAGCTTCGTCGGTGGGCTGGGCCTGAGAAGCGCTGGCCGTGTCTTTGGCTGGTTTGTCGGCGGTTGCTTTATCGGCGGTTGCTTTATCGGCGGTTGCTTGGTCGACCGCCGAAGCATCCGCAGGCTTCTGGGCAGATTTCTGATCTTGGCTGTCGTTCGTCTGGGCGAAGGCACCAGCGGTAACCAGCGCCGCGGATACCAGCAAAACTCGCAGAAAGGACTGTTTCCAAGCTACCGGGAACATGAGAGGGACTCCTGCAAGACAACCGTCGTCTACGTATTTTAGGCCCTTTAGTTGTGCGAAAGCAAGGTTAAGTCGTGCCCCGAGAACCGATTAAAACGGACTGCCGCCGTCTTTGTTAGAAGCCGTGGATCTGGCCTCGAGTTGCCTGAGGGACGAACCAATCGAACACTCCACGGCGGGCGGAATCGGGGCTATAATGGCAAGTTCCGGGGGCAGTAGCTGTAACTCTCCACCGCAACGGGTCTCGGCCACCTCTGTTGTTCCTGTACCTCTGGTTGGGAACTTTCTCGGCAACAGGATCGTAACAGAGAGTGTGTGTCCGTCACTCTGGGCCATACCGGTACTTAGGCTTTTTGTTTAAGTTGAGCCTGTGGCAGGACTTGGCCCTCCTCGTGGAGATAAATTCCCCGGATCGTGACGGTAATCATGAAGCCCTGGAAAAAAATCGCAATCGGCGTGGGCGTATTCGTTTTGCTGGCAAGTATTGTCGGTTTTACCGTTCACCAGAGCAGCAAGAATGTGGTAACGGTGCAGACCGGAAAAGTGCAGCGGCAGGATCTGGCAAGCGTGATCAGTGCTTCGGGCGAGATTCGGCCTAAGACTTACGTCAATATCGGCGCTAACGCATTCGGCAAGATCACCCACCTTTACGTGAGGGAGGGGGATCAGGTAAAGAAGGGTCAATTGCTGGTGCAACTGGAAAACGTGCAGTCATCGGCGGACGTAAAGGCCAACGAAGCTGCTCTGCAAGCGGCGCAGACCGACGCGATTGCAGCCGACGCTGCCTTGAAGACATCGCAGGCCGATTTGCAACGCGCGCAGGCGGACTACGAGCGGAACAAGCTCGACTGGGAGCGGGCGCAGAGCCTGTTCAAGGATGGCCTCATCGCGAAGTCTGATTTCGACAGCCGAAAGAACGCATGGGCCACGGCAGACTCAGGTTTGGTTCAAGCCCAGGCGCGGGTTGCCCAAGCCCAGGCGCAGCATGACTCCGCCGACCGGCACGTGACCCAGGCCCGCGCCAATTTGACGCGGGTGACCGACGTGCTGCAGAAGACCAGCTACAACGCGCCCTACGATGGCGTGGTCACGAATCTGCCGGTACGCGAGGGTGAGTCGGTGGTGATCGGAATCCAGAATGCGATGGGCAGCACTCTGATGACGATCGCGGATATGTCGGTGATTACCGCGGAAGTCAAGGTCGACGAAACGGACATCGTGAACGTGCATCTGGGACAGCCCGCCGACGTAACGATTGACGCCATTCCGAAGAAAATCTTCCATGGAAAGGTCTCGGAAATCGGAGACAACGCGATCGTACGCTCCAGCGGCGTTTCTACTTCTCAGCAGACGACGGCCAGTGAAGAGGCCAAGGATTTCAAAGTGGTGGTGACGTTAACCGATCCGCCGTCGGACCTGCGTCCCGGTCTTTCCACCACGGCCAAGATCACGACCGCGATTCGAAACAACGCGGTGGCGGTTCCCATCCAGTCCTTGACGCTGCGCACCAAGCAGCAGGTCGAGCAGCAGAATAATCCGCCCGGCTCGGTTCATGCGGCGGCGCCAGCGCCCAAGGAAATCGCATCCAAGACCAAGAAAGACGACGACATGCAGGGCGTCTTCGTCGTCCGGAATAAGAAAGCCCTCTTTGTGCCCGTGACCACCGGAATAACCGGTACGACCGATATCGAAGTCCTGGACGGCCTGAAAGAAGGGGATGAGGTCATTACCGGGAGTTACAAGGTTTTGCGCACCTTGCGGCCAGGAAGCAGCGTCAAGATCGACAATACGGTCCCCAAGAAGGAAGAGGAAGAATCGTCATAACCTTAGCTGGCCTGACACGTCCAAAGGGAAAGCCGGCAAGGTCTCAAGAAAGCGTCTCGGAAACGGAGCCTGTACCAACGAACTGAACCCTAAAGATCGGAGAGGTCAGTGGCACCGGACCAGGAGAAAAATATGGCAACCGCAGAAGTCATCAGCATGCCTACACCAGAAGTACAGCCAGCCCCGGAATCGTGCATGATTGCGGCGGAGGATCTCTGGAAGACCTACGACATGGGCTCGGAGCAGCAAGTACACGCCCTGCGCGGCGTGAATCTGCGCATCCAGCGCAACGAGTACGTCGCCATCATGGGACCGTCGGGGTCGGGCAAGTCGACGCTGATGAACCTGATCGGGTGTCTGGATACGCCGTCGCAGGGAAAGTACTGGCTCAACGGCCAACTGGTCAGTGAACTGGACGATGACGAACTGGCGCGGATCCGCAACAAGGAAATCGGATTCGTCTTCCAAACGTTCAACCTGCTAGCCCGAGCCACGGCGTTGCACAACGTGGAGTTGCCCTTGATTTATGCCGGCATTCCCACCGAGGAGCGGCTGACGCGGGCTCGGGGGTCGCTGACAGCCGTGGGCATGGAAGCGCGCATGAGCCACAAGCCAAACGAACTCTCCGGCGGTCAAAGGCAGCGCGTGGCGATTGCCCGCGCGCTGGTGAACAAGCCTTCGATCATCCTAGCCGACGAACCCACGGGCAATTTGGATTCGCAAACCGGCGTCGAAATCATGGCTCTGTTTGACCGGCTGCATGCGGAGGGAAACACGATCATTTTGGTCACGCACGAGGGCGACATCGCTGAATATGCTCATCGCGTCATCCATATCAAGGACGGCGTAATTGCCAGCGATCTGAAGGGTCGTGGGCAGCGAAGCTGAAGTTCGCAATCCGTTCTAGATTGAGACGCCCAGCTTGTTGGCTGGGCGTTTTGCTTGTCCTGGCGATGCTCGGACAGCCCCATTAGCTAACTTAAGCATGACAGGTTAGAGGTTGACCCTCCCAGCCTGGCCTCTGAGCGGCAACGTCCGAATTGCCGAGTGTCCTGACATTCATGAAACGCCACGGTGGGAATAATCTCTGCTGCAACTCGATTTTCGCAGTGTGCACCGCGTGATCCGAGCTTGTGTATTGATTGGCATCATTTACCTCGCCACGCCTTGCTCCGGAGCAATCATTACTTCACTTTCCGGACACCGACGACGGAGGCATTTGACCATGCGTTCCCGCAAGCCAAAATGCCCGGAGTCCTAGAGCCGAAACAATTTTTGAGCGTTGCCGCGGGAGATCTTCAATCGATCAGATTCGCTTATGGAAGCCTCGTCAAACCACTGTCGAGCCTCGACCACGTCCTCGTAAGGATAATCGACTGAGTAAAGAACCCGATCACCACCAACTTCAAGAATTACATTGGCTAGGGCCTGGGTGCGAAAATTCCCACTAGTCGTAATGTAGAAATTCTCGCGCAGGTAGTGGCTCATCGGCAGCTTCGCTTTCGGAGCACCACTTCCCCTGGATATACGGTTATCAACCCGCCAGATGCCGAACGAGAGTCCTTCACCCAAATGGCCGAGGACTATTTTCAGTTTGGGATACTCATCGAATAACCCGCTGGCCATCAGACGAAGTGCATGAATGGATGTCTCGACGGCAAATCCCCAGGGCGAACCGGCCAGCCAACGATATCCGTCATAACATTGCTGCCTGCTTAACAAGGGATCTCGTGGATGTAGGTAAAACGGCACATCCAGGTGCTGGACCGTTGCCCAGAAGGGACGATACTGCGGCAAATCGTAGTAGAGGGCTGAGTCCCCCTCCCCGACTTGGGAAAATCCATTGACCAACGCGCCGCAGAAGCCTAAGTTTTTAACACAGCGCGTCAATTCCTCAGCAGCAGCCTCTGGATCCTGTAACGGCAGTGTCGCAAAACCCTTCAGACGTTTCGGATTCTTGGCAATGTTCTCCGCCAGATAATCATTGGTTCGCCGTGCCTGCGCGATGGCTTCTTTGACGTTCGAAATAGCTTGGACTCCGGGCGCAGTCAACGAAAGGATACAAATGTCGAGACCACCGCGATCCATATCTGCGATGCGCCCGCTGCCAAGGTCGAGGATTCTGTTTCGAGTTGAAGCTGGGAGATCTCTCATCGCGTAACTGGTGTCGATAGTTTCGGCAAGTACAAAGTGTTCTTCGAGAGCAATCTTGCCAGCCAGCGGCTCTGAGCTGGATTCCCCCTTATGCGGAGCGCTTTGGGACTTGACCAGAGACTCTGCAGCATAGGCGCTTCCGATTAGCCCTGCAGTTGTCAAAGCCGCCGAGCCGCATTCGAGAAAGCCACGTCGCGTGATATCGCCTTTCTTACCTTTAGGCGCCATGGACAATACCTCATCTGCGCTGAAGACGTTGAAACACTCTACACCAAAGGGTTGTTTAACCGCGAAGGCGTGATTAAAGCTTTCAATCGTGGGCGGATGACTGGTAAACCGGAGGGATTCTTAAGTTAGCGCTTGCGTGGGACAGCCCTCGGCTGTCCCACGCACTCTCCTGCCGTTGTAGCATGAGAAGCATGCAACTCGCCGTAAACCCGCCGATCCTGCCGATGCTCTCCAAACGAATTGAAGAATTGCCGACCGGTGGAACTTGGATCTTCGAGCCGAAGTGGGATGGGTTTCGTGCGTTGGTCTTCCGCGACGGAGACGAGATCCTGATCCAGAGCCGTGATGAAAAGCCCCTGAACCGCTACTTTCCCGAGTTGCTCGACCCGTTACGGGCGCAGCTACCCACTCGATGCGCCCTCGATGGCGAAATCGTCATTGCCACAAAAGGTGGGCTCGACTTCGAGGCGTTGCAGCTCCGCATTCATCCGGCAGCGTCGCGGGTGAAGCTTTTATCTCAGGAAAGCCCGGCATCCATCGTGTTTTTCGATTTGCTGTGCGAGGGGGATCGGGATCTGCGGGGCGTCCCGTTCCAAAGCCGCCGCCAGGAATTGGAAACGATACTCTCATCTGCGGCGACGCCGATTCACTTAACACCGGCCACGTACGATTCGAGCATAGCGGCGGATTGGTTTCGCCGCTTCGAAGGCGCGGGTCTCGACGGGGTCATGGCCAAATCGGTTGCAGGCACCTACGAGTCGGACAAGCGCGTCATGCTGAAGGTGAAGCACGAGCGCGATTGCGACTGCGTCGTTGCGGGTTTTCGATGGCACAAGAAAGGCGAAGGCACACTGGTGGGTTCACTCCTGCTTGGCCTTTTCGACGACACAGGCGCGCTGCAGCACGTAGGCGTCTGCGCCAGCTTCACGCAAGAGAAACGCAAGCAGCTTGTAGAATTCCTGTCGCCATATCGCGAGAACGCCCTCAATGGCCATCCTTGGAGGCGATGGGCCGAGCAGAGCGGCGCCGACGGCGAAGCCGGGCATCGGATGCCCGGAGGGCAGAGCCGGTGGAGCCAGGGGAAGGATCTATCGTGGGAGCCATTACGGCCCGAACTTGTGGTCGAAGTCGCTTACGAGCACATGCAGGGTACGCGGTTCCGTCACATGGCGCAATTTCGCAGGTGGCGGACCGACAAGAAACCGAGTGATTGTACGTATGCTCAGCTCGAGGTAGTTCCGCCACAGGAGTTGATGGAGATTTTTGCCGGGGGACGATGAGCGTTGGCACGTGGCCGGAAAAGACATTCTTGATTCTCTCAGCGGCGGAAGCGGGCCGGTTTTGCGGCACCTAGGCCCCGGAGCTGCGAGACTCCACGTTAATTCGTACCATCCCTACGGGACTCGGTTTCCTTTCCTTTGGTTGCTCCGGACTTACGTCCGGAGCTAAATTATGCCGCCACTCCGCGGCTGGATCCTGGGGAGGTTTCTGTTCACTGAACTCTGGGGAATCTCGGTTCTCATGCACAGACCGAAGCCCCTCATTCAGGCTGCTGAAATGGCGCCAACTGGAAGCCGCGCCTTTCAAAGGATCACCAATTTAAAGGTGAACTAGCCTCGTGTCCAGTAAACACCTCACAAAATCTGACGCACACTTCGAAGCAGCGTTGCCAGAGCATTGGCGCTGCAAACAAAATGCACGGGTCCTTCGCTTTGCTCAGGATGACAAGTCGAAACTATGCCGCGAATTTACGGGACACAATGCTAGCGGGATGGCCCGTGGCGCTTATGCTTCCTTTTTGGAACGCCACTTCGAGCGCCATTCGCGCGTCGGATCGTCGTCGGGGTCGGGAGTCTCTTGCGCAGGGCGCTGCTGTTCGGGCACGTGGCGAAGATTCACACGGATGCGGGTCCAGGTGGAAGACCTGCCTCGCATGGAGTCGACCAAAATGTCATCGACCGCGAGAAGCCCCGCTACTTCTGGATGTCTGCTCTTCCACCGTTCCAGGCCGGCTAACGCGGCGTCTTTGTTCGGAGAGTTCGCAACCACTACGAGAGGCGCCTTGCTGCGTGGCTTCTTCGCGTTGGACTTGGCACGCGAAGGGGCAACTCGCGGGGCTTCGCCATCCATCTTGCGAAAGTGCGGAGGCCAGGGTGCGTCGCCAAGGCCGGCGGCCTCATCTCGGGCTGCAAGCTCAAGAAGTTTTTCGAGCGAACCTGGTGAGCCGTCCATGGCAGCGTTCGGATCGCCTTGCTCCGTGAAACGCTTCGGAACCGTGAGCACGGTAAAGTCGGCGGGGTCGCAGTCGGGAACCTCGCTCCAGTGAAGTGGAGTGGACACTCGCGCATCGGGCAACGGACGGACAGAATACGCTGAGCACGTCGTGCGATCCTTCGCGTTCTGGTTGTAGTCGAGGAACACGCCGTGACGCTCCTCCTTCCACCATTTTGAGCTGGCCAGGGTGGGAGCGCGGCGTTCAACTTCGCGCGACAAGGCAAGCGCCGATCGGCGAACTTCGGTGAACGTCCAGCGCGATTGGATCCGCACATTCACGTGCATCCCGCGCGAACCGCTGGTTTTGGGCCAGCCACGAAGGCCCAACTCCTCCAGAAGGGACTTAGCCGCGAGGGCGACACGGCGCACGTCGGCCCAACTGACGCCGGGGCCGGGATCGAGATCGATTCGCAACTCGTCCGGGTGGTCGAGATCGCCGGAGCGTACGGGGTGGGGGTGCAGTTCGATGCAGCCCAGATTGACGATCCAGGCGAGCCCGGCCGCGTCATCGACGACGAGTTCTTCGGCAGTACGGCCTGAAGGAAATGACAACGTTGTGGTTCGGAGCCACGACGGACGCTCCGTGGGAGCGCGCTTCTGATAAAAGGCCTCTCCTTCCGCACCGTTCACGAACCGCTTGAGGACTATCGGACGATCTTGAATTCCGGCGAGAGCGCCCGGCGCGATCGACAGATAGTAGCGCACGATATCGAGCTTGGAGAGCTTCGTCTGCCTGGAAAAATAGGGCTTGTCCGGGTTGGTTACGCGGACCTCACGTGCCCCGATCAGGAGCAACTCTGCCGCTTGTTCTTTCCCCACCAGTAAAGGCTACACCTTTTTGCATAGGCCTCGGCACCACAGCCGAGTTCCACGGAAAGGTGCGTACACGAACGGTTCAAGACTTCCTGAGTTCGACTGCGGGCAGTTGGGTTTGGATGACGGTCGGCGCGTCGGCCACGACGACTCGATCTCTGCCTTCTCTCTTGGCGCGGTAGAGGGCGGCATCGGCAGCGTCCAGCAATTCCCTGGGAGAAGTGCCATGCTGTGGCAACGCGGCCACGCCGATGGACACGGTAATCGTTCCCAGCGACTGCCCCTGATGGAGCACGGTCAACTCGCGGAGTTTGGAGCAAATTCGCTCGGCCCGGGCGTGCGAGGCATTCAGATCAGCGGTGGGAAGGATGACGACGAACTCCTCCCCGCCGAAGCGGCACATGACGTCTTCGACCCGGATGCTCTTGGTCAGGAACGAAGCTGCCTCGCGCAAGACGGTGTCGCCGGCATCGTGGCCATAGGTGTCGTTGAACTTCTTGAAGTGGTCGAGATCGAGCATCAGGATCCCCAGGGATTGCTCAGCCCGCACCGCGCGCCGGATTTCGCGGTCCAGCATTTCGGTCAGGTAACGTCGGTTGTACAAACCGGTCAGGGGATCCTTGATGGACTGGGCGCGCAAGGCTTCGCGGAGTCGAATGTTGGCGACCGACAATCCGACTTGCCCGGCGAAAGTCGTTTTGAAAGATAGTTCGGCATCGGCCATGACGGGAGCCTCGTCGGTCGCCTGAAAGTGCAGGATGCCGAGGGCCTCGCCCTGGGCAAGGATGGGAATGCAGAGGTAGGTGTTTTTCACGCCGCTGGCGTGAACGCACGGAGCAGTCGTGTCTCCAGCGACCACCAGGTGCGGGTGCCCGGTACGCAATGCCTAGCAGCAATTCGGCTCAAACACCGTCGCCGGCATTTGGCAATCGTGCCACTGGCCGGCGACTTCGACCAGATCGCGCCGGCATTGAGCAGCGCGACTGCGCCGCGACTGGTGGGGAAAATCTTGGGAGCAAAGCCCAGGGCGGCTGCGAATACTTCGTCTTTGCTGATGCAGCTCTGAAGGAGCTCGCCCATCTTGGCCAGCAGGGTCGCCCTCTGCGACCGTGCGGTAAGGTCCTGCAGCATGGTTGCGTTCTGCTGATCGAGTTCCTGGCGGGCGTGGTCGCGTTCCAGCATCTCTGCGTGCAGGCGGACATTGGCCTCAGCGAGTTCTTCGGTGCGCGCCTTAATCTCGTCCTCGAGAATTTGCTGGTTGTGTTTCTGGTCTTCAATATCGGCGCAGGCTCCGAACCACTTCGTAATCGTGGCGCTGGCGTCTCTCATGGGAGTGGCGCGGACCAGGTGCCAGCGATAGCCTCCTGCCGCGCAGCGCAAGCGGCACTCGATGTCGAACGCATGCCCCGTTTTATGCGACCGCTCCCAATTCTCCGTGGCCACGGGCACGTCATCCGGATGGAGCGCATTTTTCCACCCGAATCCTAGTGTCTGTTCCTGGCTGAAACCGGTGAGTTCATACCAGCGGCGGTTGCAATAGTCGATGCCGCCACCGGGCACTGCGGTCCACACGATCTGAGGGATGGCCTCTGCCTGGAGGTGGAAGCGGGCTTCTCCGTCGCGTGCAGCCTGGGCGGCCGCCAATATGCGATCCAGGAACGCGCTGGCGATCGCCAACGCCATCGCGAGAATGCTGATCAGGGTAATGGCCACGATGCTAAGTGAGGAAATCTGCACGGCATGACTGGTGCTGAAGGCGACATCGCAAGTGTGAAACCTCACCGCCCACATCCCGGTGTAATGCATGAGAGGAATCGCAATGCCCATGAGCACGGCGCTCAAAAGCTTGCGGAGGCTCGCCGTTTCCTGGCGGACCCGAAAGGCCAGAATCAGAGCAACCCAGGAGATCAGAATCGCCAGGACGATCGAAAGCGCAACCAGATTCCAGCGGTACTCCATCATGGCGGGCAGCCGCATCGCTTCCATGCCGATGTAATGCATGGAGGCGATTCCGCTGCCCATCATGACGCTGCTGGCGATGGACGAACCGAGAGCCATCTGCTTGCGGCTGACTGTGAATAACGCGACCGCGGAAGCTGCAATCGCCGCCAACAACGACAGGATCACGGTTGGATAGTGATAGAGAACGGGTACGGGAAGCGTGAAGGCCAGCATCCCGATGTAATGCATGGCCCAGATCCCCAGGCCCATCGAGGTAGCTCCGCCCGCTAGCCAAAGCAATCTCGCTCGATTCTGGGCCGCAGTGACTCTGCCGGCGAGGTCGAGCGCGGCGTAAGCCGTAAACATCGCCAGGATTACCGAAAGCGCTACCAGCCAATAGTCGTAACTTCCGTGAAGGATTGTCGCCCCTGACGTATAGCCTCCCAAACACGCAGACGGCAGGCGAGGTCTTGCGGAATCTTTCCAAGCCTGCTGGACTAAATATCGGCAGGGTGGGCGTCTCTCGTATTAGAAATCGCTAACTTTGAACCTGGAGCGAAACGGGTGAGCCGGTGGCGCAGGAAGAATCCACTCTCGGAAGAAGAATGATCTGAAATGAAGAAGAGGCGTAGCGGAGCTACGTCGCTACGACAAAAAGTAAGGATTGGGACCGAGCAACTTTATGTTACGGGTTCGTGCTGACCGTCTTCGCTGTAGCGGTGTCGGCTGGCGAGCCGGGTCCCGCGATAAAGAAGTTGTGATCGAACATGTTGCGGTACATGCGCCCGGCAATCTCCGCGGCCTTGGGACCGAAGGTGGGGCGTCCGCCCTGCAGGAAGACCACGACCACGACGCGTCCTACGCTGGTGTTGGCATAGGAGGCGAACCATCCGAAGCGGGTTCCGTCGTGCGAGCAGGTTCCGGTCTTGCCCAGGATCTCTTCCTCGTTGAAGTTGAGGCGCAGACTGCGAGCGGTGCCATATTGCACGGCTCCCGCCATGCCGTCGGAAATTTCAGGAATCAGTGGAGCGATGTCGAGCTGGCGCTTGATGCGCGGCTGGAAATTGGCCACCTGTTCCGGCGTGGTGGGATGCTGCAGGTAGTAAAGCGTTCCGCCGTTGGCAATGGCAGAAACCATCGCACCCAGTTGCAGCGGGGTCATGGAAACGCCTTCGCCGTAGGAGCACATCTTGCCTACGCCGCCGAGTTTTTCTGGAATGGCTTCATCCGGGTAGGCGCCAACTTGCTCGCCCGAAATGTCGTAACCGGCGAGTTCACCCAGTCCATATTCGTGGGCGTAATAGGCGACTTTTTCGAAGCCGAGTTTGCGTCCCAGCGCCTCGAAGTAAGCGTTGTTGGAATGCGCCAGTGCTGTGGTCAGATTCATGCGGCTGCGGCCGCCCAGAGCCACTTGAGTATCTTTGGACACGAGCCCCTCGTTCAATGCCGCCAGGGCCACGGAAAGCTTGATGGTCGAGCAGGGCTGTGCGCCGCTGGACAGGGCCAGTTTCTGGTTGACCATCGCTAACACGCGTCCACTGGTCGGCTCGATCGCAACCACCGTGCCGTTCATGTTGCCGAGGGCATCGACGGCGGCCTGCCGGACGATGGGATCTTCGCCAGTCGTAAAGTCACCGGCGGCAATGTCTTCGGCGAACGAACTCATGTGGAAGCGTTCGTGATACCGACGGCGCGTCGCAGAAACGGGAGTGGCGGAAACGTTGCGGCTGCGCGCCAGGTGGTGCAGGCGTCGCCGCGCGTGCTGGTTCTCACTGATCTTCGGTTGGGATTTCGATTTCTTCGGCGCATGGGTGCTGATGTGCGCCGCCCAGCTCATGCCTGCCAGAGGCAGACAGGCAAGGAAGGCCAAAACCAGACGAAGTAGGCTCGTTCCCTTGAACATCTTCTTGCTGACTCCCCTAATTCTAATTCTTCTACTCGGAATCTAGTAGTTACAATGCACGAACTGTGCCAGGCGGCGGGTAACGTCGCCGATTTCGCTCAACTCTGCGATAGTATGAGACTTAGCGCAATCCTGGCAATGGAAAAGTTTCGATCCCGAAAAACATTAATTTCGATTTAACCTATTTCGGAACAAGTACATACATCGGGGTTACGTCGGTTCCAGTATCTTTAGTACCTCGTTACTGATTACTCTTAAGGTACTCCCCCATATGCAAACCTTTGCGCACTCGCACCGAAGGGAGCATCCCTCCCCCTGCAAGATAGTGCAGAACTACATAACGTCGTTGCGTTTGCGCAAAAATGCGGGAACGTCGAGATCATCCGGTTCAAAGTTGGCCACCATTGCGCCGCGCATAGTGTCGAGCGAAACCACGTCCGCGGCCACACGATCGGAGGGAGTCACGCTCGCCGGGGCAGGGGCGTCCACATAAACGCGGTCATCTACCGTTCTCTCTTCCGACATGATGCGCTTCGGCATGGGTTCAGGGATAGGTTCGCGCGGCCCGAGCGCGTCGGGAAAATCCATGGCATCGTCGTGAGCCGCAGCAAAGGAGGTGTGAGTTTCCGGTTGCCGGTGGGTCATCGACCGGACTTCGCGGAAACCGGTGGCGATGACTGTAATCTTCACCGCGTCCTTCATCTTCTCGTCCATGACCGCGCCGAAAATGATGTTCGCGTCCTCGTGAGCGGCGCCCTGGATGATCGAACAGGCCTGTTGGACTTCGGCCAGTTTGAGTGAACTCGAACCCGTGATGTTGATCAGGATGCCGCGCGCGCCGTCGATTGCTCCGGCTTCGAGCAGGGGCGAGGCAATCGCCCTTTGGGCGGCTTCGAGGGTGCGCTTCGGTCCTGTCGCGGAAGCCGTACCCATCACGGCATAGCCCATGCGAGCCATGATGGTTTTCACGTCTGCAAAGTCGCGGTTGATGATGCCGGGGATAGTGATGATGTCGGAGATCCCCTGCACGCCCTGCCGCAGAATGTCATCGGCGATGCGGAACGATTCAAAGAAGCCCGCATCTTCAGCCACCGCGAGCAGCTTTTCGTTGGGGATGACGATGGTGGTGTCGACCGACTCCATCAGTTCGGCGATGCCGCGCTCGGCTTGCTGCATGCGGCGTTTTCCTTCAAAGGAAAACGGCTTAGTGACCACAGCCACCGTGAGCGCGCCCATTTCGCTGGCCAGGGAAGCAATGATGGGAGCAGCGCCGGTGCCGGTACCGCCGCCGAGGCCGGTGGTGACAAAAACCATGTCGGCGCCTTCGAGAGCCTCGATAATCTTGTCAGAGTCTTCGAGCGCCGCTTTGCGGCCAACTTCGGGATTCGCGCCGGCACCCAGCCCATTGGTCAGCTTCACGCCGAGTTGCAGTTTCACCGGCGCATGCGACATGCGCAGCGCCTGCAGGTCAGTGTTGGCCACGATGAATTCGATGCCCTCCATGCCGGCATCGATCATGCGGTTGACTGCGTTGCCGCCGCCGCCGCCCACGCCGATGACTTTGATCTTGGCGTCGTTGCGGGGCTCTTCGTTGAAGCTGATGCGAATTTTGGAATCGTTGCTCATTTTGTCCACCTCAAAACAAAGTTTCAAGGTTTTCAAGGTTTCAACGTTTCAAGGTGTTTGAAACCTTGAAACATTGAAACTTTTGAAACCTTGCCTTTACGCTCCTTTGCCGACCAACATCGCTTTCAATCTCGTTCCCCAGCGATCTTGTTGCAGGCCGCGGGCGATGCGGGCGCGCTGACCGTAGTTGACCATGCCGAGGACGGTGGCGAACTCAGGCTCGGACAAGGTCGAAGGCATTTTGGCCAGCGGCGCCGGCCATGAGAGTCTGACGGCGCGGCGCAGCGCCGACTCGGCCACATCGAAGATTCCCGGCAGGCGCGAGGCGCCTCCGGTGAGCACGATGCCCGCTATACAAACTTCGAACATGCCACTCTGGCGCAGGTGGTCGCGCATCATCTCGAAGAGTTCGCGGGCGCGCGGCTCGAGGATCTCGCCCACCAACCGCTGCGGAAGGAGCCTCGAGGGCCGGTCGCCGACCGACGGAACTTCGACTTCGTTTCCCTCAGGAATCAGGGTCACGATGACATTGCCATACACCCTCTTGATTTTTTCGGCTTCGGCGAGCGGCGTACATAGTCCGACCGACAGGTCGCTGGTGAAATGATCGCCGCCGACCGGGATAACTCCCGTGTAAGCCACCGCACCCTGTTGAAACACGATCAGTTCGGTCGAGCCCGCGCCAATGTCGGCCAGGCAGACGCCCAGTTCGCGCTCGTCGGAACGCAGGACCGAATCGGCGGCGGCCAGCGGTTCGTAGACGGTATCGTCGACGTGAACTCCAGCCCGGTTCACCGCCGTAATGACGTTCTGCGTTGCGCTGGTGGCCGCGGTCACCATGTGGACGCGCACTTCCAACCGCGCTGCCATCATGCCCAGGGGATCGTGGACTCCGGCCTGGTCGTCGAGAATGAATTCCTGGGGCAACAGATGAAGAATCTCGCGATCGGTAGGCAGGGGAATGGAGCGCGCCCGCTCGACGGCCTGCTTGATCTCGTCGCGTCCAATATCCCGTGGCCGCGTGCCCAGGCTGATGCCCCCGTGGCTATTCACACCGCGCACGTGTGCTCCGCCGATGCCGACGACGGCGTGCTCGACCGGCGCGCCTGCTACGTCTTCCGCGGCTTCGCAGGCTTTTTGGATTGCGGCCACCGCCTTGTCGAGTTCGACGATCACGCCTTTGCGCGAGCCCCGTGATTCCGCGACGCCGTGTCCGCGATAGCGCAGTCCGATGTCGGTGACCTCCGCCATCAGAGCGCAGGTCTTGGCGCTGCCGACATCAATTGCCGTAAGAAAACTTCCCTGCTGGTTCCCCATGTCTTATCGAATTCCACCTTATCGTTCGCTACTTCCACTAGTTCGGACTCGTATTCACCTGCTGCTTCGCAATCCCCGGACTCGGCTTCGGACTGGTCGCCACAGTCTTCGCGGATGGCGCGGGCTTCCCCGATCCTGCGCCAGCCTTCGGAGCAGGATCACGGGCCTTGGTTACCGATCTCTTCGCGGCAGAAGGTTTACCAGTCCTGGATAATCTCCTCGTTTTTGGTTTCGCGACCGACTTGTGCCCGGCCGGCGACTTGGTCTCAAGTTTTTTCGGAGACATTTCGAACGCAGGCTTGGGAACCGCACGGTCGTGCGGTCCGACTCGCGTCACCAGCGCGGCCGGTTTGACGCCGGCAGCTTCTGCTGCTCTGGCCGCGGTCCCCGAAAGCAGGGCTTGCTTCGGCCTGCTCTCCAGGTCGGGATTGACGATGACCTGGTTGTCGTAGCGCAGGTTGACTGATTCTAGTTTCTGGAACTGCTGCCGCCACGCCTGCACGTGGCTCACGTAGATTCGGTACCGCTTCAAAAAATCGGTTGAACCGAGTTCCACGAGCACGTCGCCCGCCGCATCGTTCACACGAACCTTCAAGTCGTCGAGATCTGTGAGATCGACTTCGCTCAAGTCCTGCGAGTAATGCGCGCCTCCTGAGTCCAAGTCGTGCACGAGCTGGTTGTAGGCCTTCATGCGTGGGGCGCGGGTGGAAAGAGGCTCGCCCGCATTCATGCCCAGGATCACGGGGAAGGAGTACTTGTGGTTGCGCGGCAGTTCCATGAGCGTGCCGCCGGCGTCAATCAGAGCGATGCGCGGCCCTACGCGCGCGAAAGCGACCGGAGTGCGCTCGTGAATCTCGATCTTGAGCCGGTTGGGCACAAACCGCATCACGCTCGCCGATTCCACCCAGGGAATCTGTTCGAGTTGCGCCTTCTGCTGCGCCAGGGGCACAAAGAAGATGTTGCGGCCGATGTCGGCCCCCATGACCTCCATGATTTGCGCCTTGGTCACGTTCTGCGTGCCGGTAATTTCGATGTCGTCGCTGGACTCCACCCGGAAGCGCCAAGATTGCTCGCCGTAGTGGTAGAGGGCGGCCGCAACCAGCCCGAAGACGCACAGAATTGCTGCCGCGATGGAGGCCCAAAGCAGGCGACTCGCGGTTTTTCTGGGAAGAGAGCTGCGGCGGGCGGAGACGCGCTTTTGCCCGCGCAAGAACGGCGATTCCTCGTTCACATCGAGGTCGACCAGGCGCGCGTCGTCGAGTTCCTCGCGCGCAGACTCAGTACGAGAGTGCTCGGCGCTGGATGGGTACAACTCTTCCTGCAAGATGGTGCCACTGGCTTTCCGCGCCATCAGTTCAGGGCAGTTGTCGTGAGGAATCGCTGAGCTTTTTCACTATAGCCGCATTTCTCGAATTGAGATAGATGGAAAATTGTTTTTTGCACGGGCAGGAACCGGATTGGGCATGAGAGAGAGCCGGGGGACAGAGAAAGCAGATTCCTCAACGCCTGCGGCGCTTCGGAATGACAAAGCTTGGCGGTGTTTGGGGCGTTTCGGAATGACAGGAATTAGGATGCTGTTTGCTTGCGCTCCCGATGACAGAAAAATACGGGCGTGGCTTGTTTTCCGCGCCCGTTTCCAGGAGGCAAACTGATCTTGTGCGCTGGCGGTTAGACGGGACCTGTGCCAAACGGATCAACGTGAACCACGGGAACCCTGACCATGGGAAGCCGCGGCATGTTGACGCGAACCCGCGGACAGACCGAAGGAATCTTCATGTCCAGCATCTTCATGTCAGAGGTCGGAAAGGCTACCGCGGGTATGCGAAGGCGGGCAGTCTGGGCTGCAACCCGGGCCTCAATGCGCGCCCGATTTGCCTCCAGTCGCGCCAACTGCTCTTCCTTCCGGGCTGACATGGCCTGGACCTGCGCGAATGCGTTCTCCCCACGAGCAACTCGGGTCTGGACCCGGGCCAGGGCAGTCGACCAGCGGCAGGATGCCGTTTCTTCACCGGCCGTAGCCAGCCGCGCCTCGGTTACGAACTGGTCGGCGCGCCCGCTGGCCAGCGCCAAGACGGCTGCCGAGTTGTATCCGATCCGGTCCACGACCTGATGCGCCCACTCCAAGCCGCCGTCGTGGTAGCTTGCGTTTAACCCGGCCGCTACCACCGCCGTTGCCAGCCATCCCCATGCTTGTGTTTTCATCGTCTTAACCCCTTATGCCTGATAGACGAAGGGCGCTCCGAACGGTTAGCAAGGAAAGATACGAGCCAGAGGCTGGAATAGTTCCCGGCTCGCCGTCGATGAACGAGACGGTGATTTTTCGGCAACCACGGGATGGCTTCCGGTTCGCCGAGGGCCCGGAACTATTATTAGGTCAAGGAGAGGGGAGCCGTGACCATGCGTCGACACCAGGTTCAGACTCAAATCGGCCGCGCCGCAGTCCAGATCTTTGCCGTCAATGATCGCATCAACCAGATGCTTATCGAGCATCTGGACCCTGCAGCCTGGAGAGCCAAACCGGAGGGCAAGGCCCGCAATATTGCGGCGATTTTCACGCACATGCACAACGTCCGGTGCAAGTGGGTCCGGCTTACGGCTCCGCACCTGAAGGTTCCACGACAGCTCAACCGCGCGCACTGCACGCCGCAACAGGCCCGTGCGGGACTGGCCGAGAGCGCCGCTCGCTGCTCGGAGATGCTCGCCGAGGCTCTCGGCGCTGGTAGAGGCAGCGTGCAGAAGTTTCTCCGGGACGGTTGGGCTCGGCCTTGGCCGGTTGGCCCGGAAATGCTGTGCTACATGCTTTCCCACGAGGCCCACCATCGCGGGCAGGTATGTATGCTGGCGCATCAGCTCGGATTCCCGTTGCCAAAGAAGGTAGGGTACGGGATCTGGAATTGGGAAAAGCTATGGAAAGACTGCGGTTCGTCGGGAGGCCCCGGCTGCGATTCTTAACGAAAATGGCTTGAGAGTGGCGCGCTTGCAAGGTGGCGATAGATTTGGCGAGTAGAGCACTCAGGCCCTTGTCGATCGTGGGTTGCCGAGCTTGCGATGAGGCCCTTCGAATCACTGAGAAAGGTCACGGGCTCATCTTTCCCTCAGCTTCTCTAGAATCATGGGCCCCAGCTGCGAGACGCTGCCCGCACCGAGGGTCAAAATCATGTCGCCGTCGTGCGCCGCTGCCGTGGCTGCATTTAGCGCCTCGGCAAAAGAACTTGCGTAGGTAACGGACTTTTCGCTTTTCTCCCGAATGCGCTGTGCCAGCACTTTCCCGGTAATGCCCTCGATCGGCCTCTCGCTGGCGGCGTAAATGTCGAGCACAAACAGCGAATCGGCGTCGGGGAAGGCGGTCGTGAATTCGTCCAACAGGTCGCGGGTGCGGGTGTAGCGATGGGGTTGGAAGATCACGTGAACCTTGCCGAAGCCGCATTGTCGCGCTGCCGCCAGCGTCGCCTTGATTTCGGTGGGATGGTGGCCGTAGTCGTCGATCACGCTGACGCCCGCAGCGCGTCCGCGCAACTGGAAACGCCGGTCGACGCCGCGGAACTGGTCGAGCGCGGCGCGGATGGATTCGATCCCAACCTCAAGGCCCAGACCCACGGCGATCGCCGCGGTCGCGTTAAGCACGTTATGCACCCCGGGTACGTGCAGCGTAAATTCGCCCAGATCCTGCTTGCGATAGCTAACGCTGAAACGGCTCAGTGGTTGTGAATCGCTGACGACTTCTGGCTTGGCACCATCGAGCTTGATCAGGAAGTCCGAGCCACGCCTGGTTCCGTAGGTCACGGTGCGCCGTTGGACCTCCGGCAACAAGCGCCGGAGCAGCGGATCGTCGTTGCAAGCCACGATCATCCCGTAGAACGGCACCCGGTCCATGAATTCCAGGAACGCCTTCTTCACGTCGCGCATATTGCGGTAGCAGTCCATGTGCTCGCGGTCGATGTTGGTCACGACCGACAAGATGGGCGACAATTTCAGAAACGACCGGTCGCTCTCATCGGCTTCGGCGACCAGATATTGAGACTTTCCCAAACGCGCATTCGATCCCATGGCATCGACGCGGCCGCCGACTATAACGGTAGGATCGAGTCCACCCGCGGCGAGGACGGCCGCCACCATCGAGGTTGTAGTCGTCTTGCCGTGCATGCCCGCGATGGCGATCCCGTACTTGAGCCGCATTAATTCGGCCAGCATCTCGGCGCGTTGAATGACCGGGATGTGAAGCTTGTGGGCCTCGGCGACTTCGGGGTTCTCTACGGAAATTGCGGAACTGGTGACGACGACCTCGGCGCCAGTGATGTTTTCGGCGCAATGCCCTTCAAAGGTTGTTGCTCCGAGACCGGCAAGCCGCTCGGTGACACTGGAACTTCTCAGATCAGAGCCCGAAACCTTGTAGCCGAGATTCAGCAGTACCTCGGCGATGCCGCTCATGCCGATACCGCCGATGCCTACGAAATGGATACGCTGAATGTTGGCGAACATGAGTCAACTTCTTGGCCACGGATCTACGCGGATTCACACGGATAAAACCGAAAAACAAGAAATTAAAGAAGTATCCGTTAAAATCCGTGTTAATCCGTGGCTGCTTCTTCAATGCCCGCCACCCGCACGGCCATCGCCGCGATGTCGTGCGCGGCGTTGGGATGAGCCAACTCTCGCGCTGCCTGGCTCATTCGTTTGAGCCGCGACGAATCCTGCAACAAGGTCGCGATCGTCTCGGCCAGCCAGACTCCTTCCAGTTTCGACTCCTCGACCACGACCGCGGCTCCGTGCCGCGCTAGTGCCTCGGCATTGACTCGCTGATGATCATCCGCCGCGCGTGGGAACGGGACGAAGATGGCTGGCTTCCCTGCCGCGGCAATTTCGGCGACCGTGCTCGCACCGGAGCGGCATACCACCAAGTCGGCGTGGGCAAATGCCGCCGGCATGTCTTCGATGAACTTGAAAACCTCCGCCGCCTCGCCCAACGACTGATAGGCCGCCAGCGCGTCATTATAGTCACGCTCGCCCGTCTGATGAATGACATGGATCCCGGGCGCCTCACGCTGCAGGACGGGTAAGCAGCGAATCATCGCCTCATTGATGGCATGCGCGCCCTGACTGCCGCCGAAAACCAGCAGAGTCGGAGTGCCGCCGCGTTTTGGCGCGATCTCGAAAAACGCCTGGCGCACCGGAACTCCAGTGACTTCTCCGTGACGAAAATATCTCGCTGTTTCTTCGAAATGAACCGCCGCCGCAGACACGAATCGGGCGACGATGCGGTTCGCGAATCCGGGCACGACGTTGGGCTCGAACGCCAACGTCGGAATATGCTTCATCACGGCCGCCAACATTGCCGGGCCTGATGCGTATCCGCCGACGCCGATGACCACATCGGGCGCGAATTGGTTCAGCATGCGGCCGGCGTCCCATATTGCTCTGGGCAGATCGAAAGCCGTCTTCGCGCGTGTCATCAGACTCACGTTCTTGAGGGCGCCCACCCGCACCAGTTGCAGAGGAAATCCCGCGGCCGGAACCAGGCGGTTCTCGATACCGCGCGCCGTGCCGATGAATAGCACCTCGGCACTGTAACTTTTCTTGAGTTCGTTGGCGATAGCCAGCGCCGGGATCACGTGTCCGCCCGTCCCGCCGCCCGCCAGAATGGCCCGCATCAGGTGACTATAAACCAGACCTACAACTGGCCACGGATCTACGCGGATTCACACGGATAACCTAAGAGAATTGCCGAAGTGATCCGTGAATATCCGTGCGAATCCGTGGCAATTTCTTATTCCGCCTGCTTCGTAATATTCAGCAGCACGCCGACGCAGGCCAGGGTCACAAACAGCGACGAACCGCCGTAGGACACCAGAGGCAGGGGAATCCCTTTGGTCGGCACCATCCCCAGAACCACGCTGATGTTGATGAATGCCTGCAGCACCACCATGCTGGTGATCCCGACCGCCAAGTAACGGCCGAAGAGGTCTTCGGTGCGCCAGGACGCTCGCATGCCGCGCCAGAGGAAGATGGCAAACATGGTCACAACGAACAGCGAGCCCACCAGGCCGAGTTCCTCCGCCGTCGAGGCAAAGATAAAGTCGGTGTGCGGCTCGGGCAGATAGAAAAGTTTCTGCTTGCCTTCCATCAGGCCGACACCGGTGAGTCCGCCCGTACCCACGGCAATCAGAGACTGAATAATGTGGAAGCCGGCTTTCTGGCGGTCGGCATAGGGATTCAGAAATGCCAGAATACGGTCGCGCCGAAAGCTGACGTGGAAGATCAGAAAATACAGCGGCACCAGCGACGCTCCAAAGGCGTACGCGAAATAGCGCATGCGCATTCCTGCGACGTACAAGATGCAAGCTGCAATTCCGGCGCAGGCAATGGCGGTGCCGAGATCCGGCTCCAAAACAATCAGGCCCAGGAAGACCAGCACCGGGGCGGCCGCCGGCACGAGCGTGTTGCGCACGTCGTCCATCGTCTTGGCGCGCGCCTCGAGGAAGTAGGCGAGAAACAGAATCAGCACCGGCTTGGCCAGTTCCGAGGGCTGGAACGAAAACCCACTGGCATGAATCCAGCGATGCGTGTTATGGGAACGGTCGAGAAAAAAAACGGAGATGAGCAGAAGCGTGGTCAGCCCCATCAGCGAAAACACCAGCGCGGGATGCTTGTAGCGGCGGTAGTCCAGGCGCATGGTGACGACCATGGCGACGAGTCCGGCGCCGGCCCAAATCAGTTGCTTGGACAGGAAGGCATACTCCGATCCGAACCGTTCCTGCGCCATCACCGCGGAGGCGGAAAACACCATCACCAGGCCCAAAAACACCAGCAGCATGGTGACCGTAAATAGCCAGCGATCGACACTGACGCGCTTCGCCATGGAAATTCATTTCACCACGGACGCAGTTGGGAACTCTGTGATTGTTGATTGCAGCTTGTTGACTGTTTTGGTTCGGGGCTGCTGGGTTTGGCCCGAGGGCCACCGCCATCTAGAATTGGTGACCAATGCAGCCACCGAAATCCGACTTAGTTATTACTCTTCGCAGGCTGCCGCTATTCACCGATCTATCGGATGCGGAACTGACTTTGGTGGCGGAAAACGTGCGCCGTCTTAGGTATGAACGAGGAGCCACGATTTTTTCGGAAGGAGATCCTTGCCATGAACTCCTGATCGTAGAGACAGGAACCGTGAGGATCGTCAAATCAGCTCCGAGCGGAAGACAGCAGCTCATCGGCATCGAACGGCGCGGGAATTCTCTGGCTGAAGTGCCCGTATTTGACGGCGGGCGTTATCCTGCAAGCGCACAGGCAGACAGCGATGCCGTTCTTCTACGCTTGCCCGCTGATGATTTCAAGAGAATCTGTCTGCAAAATCCAGAACTTTCTCTCAAAGTCTTCAAGGTCCTTGGGCATCGACTGCGTCATCTAGTGAGCCTGGTTGAGGATTTGTCGTTTTCGACAGTCCGAGCGCGCCTGATCGCACATCTCCTGCGGCTTGCAACAGAGAACGGGCACCAAACTTCGACGGGGGTTCAGTTCGGCCTTGCCGAGAACAATGAAGAACTGGCCACTCGACTCGGCACGGTTCGCGAGCTCGTCTCCCGGAATCTGGGCCGCTTGCACGGAGCAGGTCTCATCCAGATGAAGCGACGCTTCATTAACATTCCCAACTTGGCCGCCCTGCGGGACGAGATCGCCCGATACGATTGAGTCCCCCAACTCTTTCCAGTTTTCGTGACTTAAGTCATGGAGTGCGGTGCCGTTACTCCCTATTCTTCAGACTTCGGCGGCAGATTCTAGGTTGAATTTGACCGTTGCCGCCCGCGGAGGCGAGGTTCCTTCGCTGAATTCGGGAGGATGTCATGGCTTACGTTATCGCAGAACCGTGTATCGGTACCAAAGACACTGCTTGTGTGGATGTCTGCCCGTGCGACTGCATCCATCCGCGAAAGGATGAGCCAGGTTTTTCCGTGGCGGCACAGCTCTACATTGATCCGGATGAGTGCATTGACTGCGGCGCCTGTATCCCAGCGTGCCCAGTATCGGCTATCTACCCTCTTGAAGATCTCCCGGAGAGATGGAAGAAATTCGCCAGCATCAATGCCGATTGGTACGCTGCGGAGACACAGTGACAAGGTGCGTGGCTCCGTCAGCGCAAACAAGGGAGACCGGTCGTCATTGTTCCCTGCGCATCGTCTTCACAATGCGCTTAATCTGTTTCAGGTGCCGCTCAGTTCTTGCGCATCCACACGTCCCACGTGACCGGCCCCGCTTCGTCATCGGTCATTGGGCGGCCCGCTAGTTTGAGGGCCAGTTTGATCTGACCGTGATGGTAGCCCTCGTGCCAGATCATGTGCTGCAGCAGGAGGATCGGGTGGTCGTAGTGAAGGTTCATGTCCTGACCAGCCTCCAACCTGCTCTTGACTGCGTCCCGCACTGCCTTGGCGCTGTCGTTCAGCATATCCCCGATTCGACTTGGGTCTCGCTCGAACACCCACTCTTTCTCGGGCAGGTCTCGCGCGAACTCGGGGGCGTCCTCGAAGACGAACACTAGTCGCACATAGTGGATGTGCGTGAATAGCTGGGCGATGGATGGGCTCCCCTCCATCGCCCTTGTCTCCAGTCCGCCCTCCGGGAGGGCCCGGAGCAGGTTGAGCAGGATGGTGTTGTTCCGGTCCCAGGAGTCCAGCAGAGCTTCCATGAGGGTTTGGTTTGATGCGTCCGACATATTCATCCGCCGTTTATTGATACGAAAACTGAAGGACGGGCTAGGCCTTTCCGCCGTCTCCCGCCAGGCTTCGTACAATGTCTTTGAACACCTTCCCACGGTGCTCGTAGTTCTTGAATTGATCGAAGCTGGCGCAGGCCGGGGCCAGCAGGACCACGTCTCCAGGCTGGGCCACGGCGTTGGCTTTGCGGATGGCGTTTTCCAGCGTCTCCGCGTGGACGACCTCGGCTTTAATCTGCGATTCGATCTTTGCCGCCGCTGCGCCGATGGTGTACACGCGCTTCACCCGCTGGCGGAGCAGGTCGTTGAGTACCGTGTAGTCGCTGCCCTTGTCTTTGCCGCCGAGAATCAGGTGGATGCTCGCGGGGAACGATTCCAGCGCCTTGATGGTCGCGTCCACGTTGGTGGCCTTGGAATCGTTGTAGTAGTCGACGCCGCGGATGGTGGCCACAAACTCCAGTCGGTGCTCGACTGCCTTGAAGTTGCCAACCGCCTCGCGGATCTTCTGGGGAGCACAACCCATCAGAACGCCGACGCACACCGCCGCCAGAACGTTCTCGAGATTGTGTGCGCCTTTAAGCGGAATCTCGGAAACTTGTAGAATCTCGCGCTGTCCGGCTTGGTCGCGGAACAAGATATTTCCGTCGCGCACCCACGCGCCCTGCTGAACTTCCTTCTGACGGCTGAACCAGAACACTTGCGCACGAGTTCGTGTGGCCATGGTCACGCATGTCGGGTCGTCGGCGTTGAGCACGGCGAAGTCACTTCCCTGCTGGTTCTCAAATACGCGCGCTTTCGCATCCGCGTAGACTTCGAATGTCCGATGGCGGTCCAGGTGATCGGGGGTAACGTTCAGCACGACGGCGATCTTCGGGCGGAAGGTCTGAATGGTTTCGAGCTGGAAACTTGAAATTTCCAGCACAATCACCGTTTCCGGGTTGGCCCGTTCCGCCAGAGAAACCGCGGGAGTTCCGATGTTTCCGCCGACCAGAGCCGGGAATCCGCCGGCAGTCATGATCTCGCCTGCGAGCGTGGTGGTAGTGGTCTTGCCGTTCGATCCGGTGATGGCGATGATGGGGCCGGATAAGAACTGCGCCGCCAATTCAATTTCGCCAATCACGCTCTCGCCCAGCGCGCGCGCCTGCACCAGAGGAGGCGCATCCACCGGCACGCCGGGGCTGACCACGATCAGGTCTTGTCCACGGAAGGTGCGGTCGCCGTGGCCGCCGGTCTCGACGGTAATGCCGTGATCAAGCAGCACCGGAATTTCGTTCCGCAGTTCGTCGCCGCTCTTGGTGTCGGAGACTGTCACTTGCGCTCCGCGCTTCTTCAGGAACAGAGCTGATGCCACGCCTGACTTCCCGAGGCCGACCACCAGCACGCGTTTGCCGTTGAGTTCCATCAAACCTATTTCACCACAGAGTCACAGAGACACAGAGAGAACAAAAAATAGAATTTGATTCTCTCTGTGTCTCTGTGACTCTGTGGTGAAAAATCATCGCAGTTTGAGCGTCGTTAGCGCGAATAGTGCAAATACCAGCGATGCGATCCAGAAGCGCACGATGATCTTCGACTCCGACCATCCCAGCAATTCGAAGTGATGATGGATGGGCGCCATCTTGAAGATGCGCTTCTTGCGAAGCTTGTACGAGCCGACCTGCAGGATCACCGAAACTGCCTCGATCACAAACACCCCGCCAATGAACGGCAGCAGCAGTTCCTGCTTGATGATTACGGCGACGGTACCGATTGCGCCGCCCAGCGCCAGCGATCCCACGTCGCCCATGAACACCTCCGCGGGATGGGCGTTGTACCAGAGAAATCCGATCGACGATCCCACCATCGCGCCGCAGAAGATGGTTAACTCGGCCACCTGGGGCATGCGCTGCAATTCCAGATAAGTCGCAAACGTGGCATGCCCGCTGACGTAGGTGAGCACCGTCAGCGCTCCGGCCGCGATTACGGTGCATCCGATGGCCAGTCCGTCGAGACCGTCGGTGAGATTCACCGCATTGCTCGAGAAGGTAATCACCAGCGCTACAAACACGATAAAGGGCAAAAATGCAAGCGGCCACAGATGCGGCAGATGTTCCCAACTCTGCACCACCAAATCCGGATGGAACTGCTTGAAGAAAGGCACGATCAGCCGTGTCGAGTACAGTCCGTAGGCCTGCATGGCGATCAGCATGGAAGCGACCACAATGCCGGTGGCGATCTGCAGGGCTAACTTGGCTCGTGCCGTGAGGCCCAGATTGCGGCGATGCGCCACCTTGGTGTAGTCGTCGGTGAATCCGATGGCGGCGTAGGCGCAGGTGGAAAACACAGCAATCCAGATGAAACGATTGCTGAGGTCCGCCCAAAGAAGCGTCGGGACGACAATGGCGATGACGATCAGCAACCCGCCCATGGTGGGCGTGCCTGCCTTTTTCTGGTGCGCCTTGGGCCCTTCTTCCCGGATGTATTGCCCGATCTGGAAGTCGCGCAGACGGGAGATGACCAGCGGGCCCACAATCAATGCGGTAAACAGCGCGGTCAGGCTGGCGAATGCCGTGCGGAAGGTGACGTAACGAAAAATGCGGAAGGGCGCAACATAATGTTGCAGCTTGACGAACAACAGCCAGTAGAGCAATCAGCCTCCGTCCCGCATGGTGGTCAGTTGTGGTTGAGCTTCGCTTGCCACGTCTCCAGCGCCTTTTCGAGCTTCACGCCTCGGGATGCCTTCAGTAACACCAGATCGCCGTCTTGCGTTTCGCGGGCCAGCCACTCACCGGCTTCCTCGGGCGTGGCCACGAAAACGGCCTGAGTTCCGGCCCGCTGCGCACTTTCCACCATCGCCTGAGCCTGGCCCCGGACTCCTACGAGAACATCGATCTTCCGTTCGCCGATATGCTGCCCGGCTGCGCGATGCATTTCTTCTCCGGTTGGCCCGAGTTCCAGCATCTCTCCGGCGACCACGATCCGCCGCCGGGCCTGCATCGTGGCCAGAGCATCGACCATGGCGTTGAGCGCCTTCGGATTGGAATTGTAGCAATCGTTGATGACGGTGATGTTACCCAGTTGTAGAACCTGGCCGCGCTTGTCCGCGGGTGTGAGAGTAGCCAGAGCAGCCACGGCTTCGGACAATCGGAGACCGCGAACCAGGCCCACGGCCACCGCTGCCAGCGCGTTCAGAATGTTGTGCTCCCCTACTAACGGCAAAAAAGCACGCTCGCGGCCGCCAACCGTGACAATTTCAAACCTTGAGCCTTGCGCTCCACAGGACTCCACATTTTCCACCCTGACATCGGCGGTGGCTCGCGTTCCGTAGGTAATCGCCTTGCCCGCGAACCCGCGACCGAACTGCGAAACATATTCGTCATCGGCGTTGAGAACGGCAGTTCCGCTGGCGGGAAGCGACTCGACGAGTTCGTATTTCGCGCGGGCGATGCCGGCCAGGGAATCGAAAAACTCGAGATGCACCGGAGCGACGTTGGTGACCACTCCGATCTCGGGTTGAGCGATTTTCGCCAACGCGCGAATCTCTCCGGCGTGCGACATCCCCATTTCAATCACTGCGACATCGTGTTCCGGTTCGAGCTTCAGCAGCATGAGCGGCAGGCCGAAATGGTTATTGAAGTTCCCTTCCGATTTGAGCACATGAAACCGCGAACTGAGAACGTGGGCTATCGCTTCTTTGGTCGTGGTCTTCCCCGCTGATCCGGTAACACCGATCAGCGGCTTGTCCCAAAGCTTGCGCACCGCCGTGGCCAGGGTTTGCAGGGCGACGAGCGTATCCTCGACAGCCAGCGGGCGGGTGGCATCGGGATACCGATGCAACTGGTCCTGACGCACGACCGCTGCGGCTGCGCCTTTGTCCATGGCTTCGCTGACGAAGTCATGGCCGTCAAGCCGTTCTCCCTTGACCGCAAAGAAGAGGTCGTTGGCGCCGATCGTACGCGAGTCGATGGAATAGCCCTGCACGACTTCGTCACGCCGAGACCCGGCCTTGGCCGAAATGAAATCAGCAATTTTAGAGAGCGCCAGTTTCACGGCTTGCTCCCTGTGGGGGAACACTCGAATCCGGCGGTGTGCAGAGCTTCGCGCGCCACATCGACGTCATCAAAAGGAAGCGATCCCTCCCGCGTCACCTGCACTTTCTCATGCCCCTTGCCGGCGAGCAGCAAGATGTCTCCTAGCCTCGCCTGGCCGATCGCCAGGGCAATGGCTTTGCGGCGATCCACTTCCACGCGATAGGCCACTCCAGTCTTCTGCAGCCCTACCAACGCATCGTTGATAATGGCGAGGGGATCCTCGGTGCGGGGATTGTCCGAGGTCAGCACTACGAAATCACTGCCGCGCCCAGCGGCCTCGCCCATCAGCGGACGCTTGGCACGATCGCGGTCTCCGCCGCAGCCAAACAGGGTCAAGACCCTGCCTCTGGGGCCCGCGCGCGTGACAAACTCGCGGGCCAGTGCCGTGAGGTTACGCAGGGCGTCGTCGGTGTGAGCATAGTCCACGACGACCGTAAATGGCTGTCCGCAGTCGACGCGCTGAAACCTGCCCGGGACGTGCGTCAGCGACTCAACTCCGCCGGCAATCGCCTTCGGGGAACAACCCCGCGCGTGACACGCCGCCGCCGCTGCCAGAATGTTGTAGACATTTACCCGCCCGATCAGGGGAGAGAAAACGGAGATTCTCTCCTGGGGGGTGATCACGTCGAAGCGTGAACCGCGTGGGGTGATGTCGACGTTGGCGGCGTAGAAATCCCCGCGATCCCAACCGTAAGTCAATACGGCGGAACCTAGCTTTCGGCTGAACCCAGCTAACTTCGCACCGTGGTCGTCATCCAGGTTCGTAACGGCGACGCGGGGCGCATCGGTTCCGCATCCTTCAAAAAGGGCCTGCTTGGCGGCGAAGTATTCCTCCATCGTTTTGTGATAATCGAGGTGGTCGCGCGTCAGGTTGGTGAATACGGCCACGTCAAACGGAATTCCGAATATGCGCTGCTGCACCAGGGCGTGCGAGGAAACCTCCATGACCACGTCGGTCGCGCCGTGCCCCAGCGCATCGTTGAAAATGCGCGCCACTTCGAGCGCTTCCGGCGTGGTATGCGGCGCAGGGCAGACGCGTCCCGCCACGTGATATTCGATGGTGCCGATGAGAGCGCTCTTGCGTCCAGCCGCGGTCAGAATGGCCTCGATCAGAAACGCCGTCGTGCTCTTTCCGTTGGTCCCCGTTATTCCGGTCACGGCAAGCCGTTCGCCTGGTCGTTTGTAGAAATTCGCGCTGACGCGCGCCAAGGCACGCCGGCCATGAGGCACGACGGCCCACGCCACTCCCTCGCGCTCCGCCTCTGCCACCGAGTCGGTCACGACCGCAACCGCACCGGCTTGAATGGCGCGGTCAATGAAGCGGTTGCCGTCGGAAGTCTCTCCGCGCATGGCCACGAATAAAGATCCGGGCTTCACCTTGCGCGAATCGTATTCCACACTACTGACGTCCGGGTTCCCGCTCTGCGCAAGAACCTCTGCGCCATCCAGCAAGTGTTGGAAGGTCATTGCTGGAAATTATAGGTCACCGTAGAGATTGACGTGGTTGAAGCAACCCTGTGTGGGTTGCGAGTTCGCATAGCCCCGATTACCAAGGTCATTTTTGCGTGCTCGCCAGGGCGCGATACATTAGCTCCATGAGTACCGGAGCCGGCCCCGCAAAATATCGTTGCGCGCAATGTGAACAGCCCGAAGATAGTTGCCAGTGCGAAAAATATTGCTGTCTGTGTCAGTCCGTGATCGATATTCGCGTTTGCTCGGATGGCCTGATGTATTGCGAACCCTGCCGGAAAGCCTGCGACTACAAGACATCGGAATAACGCCGGTCCTGCTACACTTTTCTTGAGCCCTTTTCACAGAAGATTCCAACTATTCTGCTATCCACTTGAGAGCCGCGAAGCATCTGACAAAATGACGGCATTCCTTGGCAAGGAAAGGACATTTGAGGCAGAATAGAGCGTTTTTGCTTTGTGCCGTTATTCTGGGCTCTTCCGGGAGATCGTTATGGCCACCACATTGCACGTCAGCGATGTTGCCGAGTTGCTGAGCGAAGGCAGGACGCACTTCAATCTCTCCCCGGCGGTCCTGGTGGAACACTCGGTCCGGCGCAACGAAGCGAAGCTGGCATCGAACGGGGCTCTCGTCGGCTACACCAACCGCACGGGCCGCTCCCCGAAAGACAAGTTTATCGTGAAAGACGAGACCACCGCCCACACGGTGGCCTGGGGCGCGGTCAACACGCCGTTTGAACCGGAGAAATTTGACGCACTGTACGAGCGCGTGATGGAGCATCTTCGCGGGCGGGAACTGTTTGCGCAGGACCTGTTTTGCGGCGCCGATCCCGCGTATCGGCTTCCGGTCCGCATTGTGAACGAATATGCGTGGCATAACCTGTTCGTTCGCCAGTTATTCCTGCGCCCGACACCGGCGGAACTGAAGGCGCATCATCCCGAGTTCACTGTCATTTCCGCGCCTGAGTTCAAAGCCGATCCCCGGCGCGACGGAGTGAATTCGGAAGTTTTCATCCTGCTGAACTTCACGCGGCGCACGGTGCTGATCGGCGGCACGTCGTACGCCGGAGAGATGAAGAAGTCCATCTTCAGCGTCATGAACTTCCTGCTTCCGCCACGAAATGTGTTCCCCATGCACTGCTCGGCCAACGTGGGACACGACGGCGTGAGTGCGCTGTTTTTCGGATTGTCAGGGACCGGTAAGACTACGCTCTCGGCCGATCCCTCGCGCGAACTGATCGGGGACGACGAACACGGCTGGAGCGCGGACGGAGTTTTCAACTTCGAAGGCGGATGCTACGCCAAGTGCATCAAGCTCTCGCAAAAGAACGAGCCGCAGATATGGGACGCGCTACGCTTCGGCTGCGTGCTGGAAAACGTGACCCTGGATCCGCAGACGCGTGTTCCGGACTACAAGGACGACAGCAAGACGGAGAACACCCGCGCCGCCTATCCGGTTGACTTCATCGAAAATGCAGTCATCCCGGGAATTGGCGGGCATCCCAAGAATGTTGTGTTTCTTACAGCGGACGCCTTCGGCGTTCTGCCTCCCATCTCGCGCCTGACGCCGGAGCAGGCGATGTATCACTTCCTTTCCGGCTACACGGCGAAGGTCGCAGGAACGGAAGCGGGCGTGAAAGAACCGTCGGCAACGTTCTCGACTTGTTTCGGGTCGCCGTTCCTCCCCTTGCCGCCTAAGACTTACGCGGAGATGCTCGGTCGCCGCTTGCGTGAGCACAGCGCGCAGTGCTGGCTGGTCAATACCGGATGGCAGGGCGGCCCGTACGGTGTCGGCAAGCGCATGGAGATTCCCCATACCCGCGCCATGGTCGATGCGGCGGTGGAAGGTGAGTTGACAAGGGCAGAATTCGAAATCGAGCCGACTTTCGGTTTTGCGATTCCCAAAGCGTGCCACGGCGTGCCTCCGCAGGTGTTGAACCCCCGCAACGCCTGGCCCGACAAAGGCGCCTACGACCGGGCCGCCGAGGATCTGCGAAACCGCTTCGCCAAAAACTTCGAGCACTTCGACGCGCCGGCCGAGGTGAAGGCGGCGGGACCTAGAGCGCAGCGGTAGACATCGAAGCTCCGTGATAGTTTCTAGGGCTCCCACCTCGGAGGAAATTCTTGGCCTACATTCAGTTTCTTGGCGCTGCGGGCACCGTCACCGGCTCGAAACATCTGATTAACACAGGAGATCCCTCAGGTCGGGGCGGACTGCAGGTTCTGATCGATTGCGGCCTTTTTCAAGGTCCGAAAGACTGGCGCGAACGTAACTGGCGCGACACTCCGGTCCCAGCCAAAGAAATCGACGCGGTCATTCTGACCCACGCGCATCTGGACCACTGCGGATGGATTCCGCGCCTGGTAAAAGCTGGATTCCGCGGGCCCATCTACGCAACGGCGCCCACGATCGATTTGTGCGGCATCATCCTTCCTGACTCCGGCCACCTGCAGGAAGAAGACGCGAACTTCTACAACAAAACGAAGAAGTCGAAGCACGATCCTGCCCTGCCGCTCTACACCTTCGAAGAAGCGCAGAGTTCGCTGCAATACTTTCGACTGGCACAGGTGGGCACGACGGTTTCGCTCTCATCTGAACTCTCGTTCCGCTTCGTGCGTGCGGCGCACATTCTGGGCTCATGCATGGCCGAAATCTCGCTCTCGACGAACGGGCAAACCCGGCACTTGCTGTTTACCGGTGACATTGGCCGCGTGCGCGATCACAAAGTCGCGCCCGGAAAAGTCGTGCACTCCGGCCCTGCCGAGGGCGAGATCGCCGATCTGGTGGTGATGGAGTCAACGTACGGGAACCGGGCGCACCCGAAAGAAGATCCGCTGCCAGAACTGGCGGGGCTCATTGCAGCTACAGCGAAGCGCGGCGGCAGCGTGGTGGTGCCGGCGTTTGCCATTGAGCGCACGCAGAAATTCCTGTTCATCGTGAAACATCTGATCGAATCCGGGCAGATTCCACACCTGCCGGTTTTCTGCGACAGTCCGATGGCGATCAAGGCCGTCGAGATTTTTCTGAAGCACGACGAAGAGTACAGCGAAGAAACACGCGACATGATCCGGAAATACGGCTCGCCGCTCAAGTGGCCAGGCTTCACGTTTGCTTCGACGCCGGAAGAATCGAAAAAAATCAACACGGTACTGACTCCCTCGATCATCATTTCTTCGAGTGGCATGGTGACGGGCGGACGCATTCTGCATCATCTGGCGCAGCGACTGCCCGAACCGAAGAACCTGGTGCTGTTTATCGGCTTCCAGGCGCCGGGCACGCGCGGGTTCGCCATCAAGAGCAAATCGGATGAAGTGAAGATCTACGGGGATTTGGTCCCCATCCGCGCTCAGGTTGCCGCGCTCGAGCAGTTCAGCGACCACGCCGATCCGCCGGAACTGCTGCAATGGCTACGCACGTTTGGAAATCGACCGGCGACGACCTACCTGGTTCACGGAGAACCCGATGCTTCGGGGCAACTACGCGACTTGATGGAGAAAGAATTGGGATGGAAGGTGCAGGTGGCGCAGTATCTGGAGAAGGTCGAAGTGCAGTAGACCGAGACGAAGATTTGCACAGGTCCTTCGCTTCGCTCAGGATGACAAGATTTAATTAGGCTGCGGAGCTAAAGAGCGCGAGGGCTTCCAGCTTTCCGGCCGCTGCGCCGGAATCGATCGACTTTGCCGCCAGCGGAATCGCATCGGCAATGTGATCTATTCGGCCAGCGGCCACCAGCGCGGCGGCAGCGTTGAGCAGGACTACGTCGCGACGCGGCGACTTTTCTCCGCCTAAGACCGCGCGAATGATCGCCGCGTTCTCCATCGCGTCGCCGCCGGCGATGTCCTCCAGCGCGGCGCGCTTCATTCCGAATTCCTCTGGTTCGATTTCGTACGATCGCACGGAGCCTTCGCGGGCTTCGGCCACCCGCGTTGTGCAGGTGATTGTGATCTCGTCCAAGCCATCGAGTCCGTGTACGACGAGGGCGCGCCGCAGTCCGAGCATGCTCAATGCTTCGGCCAACTTCTCCACCAGATCGAGCGAATAGACGCCGACCACCTGCCCGGAAGCTCGGGCGGGATTGGTCAGGGGGCCGAGCAGATTGAACATGGTGCGCATGCGCAACTCGCGGCGCACCGCCTGCACCTGCTTCATGGCAGGATGCAGATTGGGCGCGTAGAGAAAACAGATTCCGACCTCGCGCAGGCATTGTGCGGCACGCTCGGGCGAAAGCTGGATATTAACGCCCAGAGCCTCGACCACGTCGGCGGAGCCGCACTTGGAACTGATGCTGCGATTCCCGTGCTTGGCCACGCGCACGCCCGCTCCGGCGGCGACCAACGCCGTCGCGGTTGAGATGTTGAAAGTTCCGCTGGCATCGCCGCCGGTGCCACAGGTGTCGACCAGCGAGGAGTCTGCCGGGGGTTCTTCGAGCAGAGCATCGCGGCCGGTGCCACTGACCGCGAGCGCGTCAGCCGCGGTTGCCCGTTCGATCGGCAAGGACGAGGCCGCCGCGCGGATCGCCTCGGCAAAGCCCACGATCTCCTCAACCGTCTCGCCCTTCATGCGCAGGGCAATGAGCAGCGCCGCGATTTGCGCGTCCGTACACTTGCCGGTCAGAACTTCGGACATCACGTCGCGAGCCTCGTCGCGGCCAAGCGACTGGCTGTGGTGGGCAAGGCGATGGAGTGCGTCGAGGATCATTCGTCAGGTGGCATTGTAAGGCATAGCTCCCGGCGCCTCGACCATTCCGGTTTGGAAAGCGTGCGCTACCTTACGAACGGGAGTTGGCGCTATCGGCCTGATAGCGTCGGTGGTGGAATTGGAGCGTATAATTTTGGTCGCTGGTAGACCCACCGGCCGGGGAGACTCCAATTCACAGATTCTCACCTCTGCTCTTTGTGATCGTTCTTAGTGCACCGTTGCTGGCCCAATCAAAACTTGACGGATCGAATGCAGCGACGGACGCTCCGATCACAGTGGCAAAGTACTGCGATAATGTTGAAAACTATTCCGACTCTCAGGTACCGCGCGTTTTCGCCCAGATCACTGACGCCTTTGGACAATCGTCAGGCTGGGTAGAGTTTGAGAGCAGAGCGGCTTGGAACCGAGCAGGAAGGCCGAAGCCGGTGGCGCTAGTTTGGTATGGGGATGCCAAGATTGTTCGCGCCGCAATCGCTCCGAACGACGGCGAGAGCCCACAAGTCTTCGCTGACTATTGCTATCGTCGCGATGGTAGCCTCGCTCGACTTCGGTCGATGCCAAGCATGCAACGTAACTGTGAACAGAACCGGTATCAGTGTAGTTTGGTGCTGCGGCAGGAACGTTTGTACTCTTCTGAGGGGCTACTCCTGACAACGTTCAGATATTTGGATGGATTCGGATACGTGAACGGAATCAAACCATCTCTAGGGGCAATTGACGAAGAATCACTCCAGCCAGAGCGCACGGTTGTGACCTTCGCTCCGACGAAGTGGCCAGAATACCTGCACGTCGCGGACTTACCCTTCAATGAGTTGCTTTATGCAGCCTCACGGTAGCCCGCCGGGTTGGTAAACACTCATCGATCGCATCTTTCCTAACGAGCCTCAGCTCTTTAGAGCGTCCGTTCGAGACACTCGCGGAAGAAAATAGTCTCGCCAGTCTTCTGGCAGCGCTGCGGAGGCGATTGCCTTCTCCAGCAGAAGGCGGTTGTACTTTTCCTGAACAAACAGCCGGTTCATCTCCTCTATTGTGATCGCTCCGTGATCGCGGCTCAGAAATTCGAGAGAGTCGCCGGCGGCTACCGTGCCTTCCTGCTCCACGGAGAAGTAGAAGCCGCTGCGGCCGCTGTGCAGAAAGCGCTCCAGCATGTCGTCGCGCTGAAACTTTGCCGCCAGTTTGTAGCAAGGTTGACGGGGCTGGCGCACCATCACAATCGCCGAGCCGATTTGCAGACGATCTCCGATGTGAAGGTCGCTCTCGGCCAGGCCCTCGGTCGTGAAATTCTCGCCGAACACGCCCCAGGGCAGGTCCATGCCCGGTAGTTCATTGCGCCAGAAAGCGTAGTGCTCGGACGGGTACGCGTACACCGCCTTGTACGGGCCGCCATGAACGCTGAGGTCGGCCTGCCGATCGCCGTCCAGGTTCAACGTGCGCAGTTGAACCGGCCCGGATACAGGTTGTTTGAAAATGCCGGTGCTAATCGTGGCGCCTTTGTAGAGCGCAAGGCGCGGGCGCGCGACGTTCAGCGAGATCAGCTTCATCATTTCCCCACGACCCGCGGACTGACTTGATCTGAGACTTGGATGTTTCGCGGACCGAAAGGGCGCACGATCGCCTGAGTTTTGATGCGCGGGAGATCCTTCGCTCCGCCTGAAAAACGGCTCCGCTCAGGATGACGCCAGCAAAAATTGAAATTCCCATTCCAGCCTAACGGCTGCAAAATAGCGGCGGCGAGGTTTGCCCTCGTCTCTGTCTCTTCTATAGAATCATTGGTTTGCTGCCCGCAGTGCGACGCCGCAAGCAGGGTCCTTCCGATTCTTAACTGAAGAGTCATCATCTATGAAAATTCATGAGTACCAGGCAAAAGCAATTCTCAAGAAGTATGGTGTGACGGTACCGCGCGGGTCGATGGCCGCTTCGCAAGATGAAGCCGAATCCGCGGCCAAGGAACTTTTCAGCGGGGGCGCGACCGGAGTCGTGGTCAAGGCGCAGATTCACGCCGGAGGCCGCGGCAAAGGCGGTGGCGTGAAGATCGCGAAATCGGTCAGCGACGCCGGCGAACTCGCGGCCAAGATGCTGGGAATGAAATTGGTGACGCATCAGACCGGGCCGGAAGGTCGTATCGTCCGTCGCCTTCTGATCGAGGAAACGTTGCCCATCGAGAAAGAACTTTACCTGGGCATTCTGGTGGATCGCGCCGAGGGAAAGCCCGTGTTCATGGCTTCGGCAGCTGGCGGAATGGAGATCGAACAAGTCGCAGCGGAGAATCCCGAGGCGATTCTGAAGCAGCACATCGACCCCGGCATGGGGCTGGAGGCTTTTCAGGCACGGAAGATTGCCTTCAAGCTCGGGCTCAAGGCGCAGCAGATCAATCCAGCGGTGCAGTTTCTGAGCAGTCTTTATAAGGCTTTTCTCGATACCGACGCTTCCCTGCTCGAGATCAACCCTTTCATCACCACCACCGACGGGCGCCTGTTCGCACTCGACGCCAAGATCAACTTCGACGACAACGCCCTGTTCCGGCATGCCGACCTGCGTGAGTTGCGGGACATCACCGAGGAAGATCCGCTAGAGGTCGAGGCCTCGAAGTACAGCCTCAATTACATCAAACTCGACGGCAATGTAGGCTGCATGGTCAATGGCGCGGGCCTGGCCATGGCCACGATGGACATCATCAAGTACGCCGGCGGGATGCCTGCAAACTTTCTCGACGTGGGTGGAGGCGCCAGTTCCGAGCAGGTGGCGCATGCATTCGAGATTCTGCTCAGCGATAAGAACGTGAAAGCGGTGCTGATCAATATTTTTGGCGGCATCCTGCGCGTGGACACGCTGGCGACCGGGGTGGTTGACGCCGCGCGTAAGACCAACATCAAACTGCCGATCGTGCTGCGGCTGGAAGGAACCAACGTCGACGAGGGCAAGAAGATTCTGATGAACTCCGGATTCAACTTCGTGGTCACCGACACGATGAAGGACGCGGCCGATAAAGTTGTCGCTGCGGCTCGGGGCACTGCTGGCGTAACGGAATGGCGGTAGAAGATTTTATCGTTGCTGTGTCCCAGATACGATCTGTCATCCCGAGCGCAGCGAGGGATCCAGGTATTTGCGGCTAGCGGCAATCCTGGTGGTGCAGGCAAGAACCTAGATCCCTCGCTTCGCTCGGGATGACAATGCATGCTGAGGATGACAATGTGGTTTGGTCCACGCGGTAACTAAGAACGGACGTGCGGTAACGAGGAGTTTTACTTATGGCAATCTTAGTGGATAAGAATACGCGGGTCGTCGTGCAGGGCCTTACCGGCCGTGAAGGCACATTTCATGCGAAGGCCAGTGCGGCCTACGGCACACAAATCGTTGGAGGGGTGACGCCGGGCAAGGGCGGCACTACGCACGAGGGCTGGCCGATTTTCAACACAGTGCGCGAGGCGGCCGACAAAACTGGCGCCAACGCCACCGTGATTTTTGTGCCACCGCCGTTCGCGGCCGACGCCATCATGGAGGCAGCCGACGCCGAGATCGACCTGATCGTCTGCATCACCGAAGGCATTCCGACGCTCGACATGGTGAAGGCGTGGGAGTTTCTGCAGAACCGGCGCTCGCGGCTGATCGGACCGAATTGCCCGGGGATTATTTCGCCGGGCAAGTGCAAGATCGGCATCATGCCGGCTTCGATTCACAAAGAAGGGCCGATCGGCATTGTTTCGCGCTCGGGCACGCTGACGTACGAGGCCGTGCATCAGTTGACGCAGCGCGGCATTGGACAATCGACCGCAATCGGCATTGGCGGCGATCCGATTATCGGCACGAATTTTATCGACGCGCTCGACTTGTTCAATCGCGACCCGGAGACCGAGGCCGTCATCATGATCGGCGAAATCGGCGGCAACGCCGAGGAGATGGCGGCCGAATTCGTGAAGACTCACATGAAGAAGCCGGTGGTGGGCTTCATCGCCGGCCAGACCGCGCCTCCCGGGCGCCGCATGGGGCACGCGGGAGCGATCATCTCCGGGGGCAAGGGCACGGCCGCGGAGAAGATCAAGGCGCTCGAAGCGTGCGGCATCCGCGTGGCGAAGTCGCCTGCCAGCATCGGAGAAACGCTGGCTGCAGCGATTGGCGTCAACGTCTAGCGCGAGCAGCTAGTACCGAGACGAAGCAGATTCCTCGCTGCGCTCGGAATGACAAACCATTATTCATACGAGGCTGAGAATTGTTGCAATGAGAGACGATTCAGGCCAACGACTAACGACCAAGGACCAACGACCGAACTATGAAAACTCTGCAACGCACATTCACTATCGTTAAACCTGACGCCGTGCGCAAGAATGCGGTCGGCGACATTATCGAGCAGTTCGAGAAAAACGGCTTCCGCATCCTGGCCATGAAGATGCTCGAAATCTCCAAGCATCAGGCTGAGCAGTTTTATGCCGTGCACGCCAGCCGGCCATTCTTCAATACGCTGACTGATTTCATGTCGAGCGGCCCGATCGTTGTGCTGGCGCTGGAAAAAGAGAACGCCATCGCCGACCTGCGCACTCTGATGGGCGCAACCAACCCAGCGCAAGCCGCGGAAGGCACGATCCGCAAAAAGTGGGCAACCAATATCGAGCACAACGCCATTCATGGCTCGGATGCGGAAGACACCGCGCGCTTCGAGTTGAGCTTCTTCTTCGCGGGATACGAACTGGCGAAATAGGCCACGGATTCTCGCGGACAAAGCTAGGGTGTCTTATGCCGATGGTGCAAATCACAATGCTGCAGGGCCGCACCGCTGATCAAAAGCGCAAGATCGCGAAACGGATCACCGATGCTCTGGTCGAAGAGGCCGGGGCGCGGCGGGAAGCGATCGTAGTTGCGTTCCACGAGGTATCCAAGGAAAGCTACGCCTCGGGCGGCGAACTGGTGATCGACAAAGCCCTGCCGAAGTAGGAACTGCTCAGCCATCTCATCGATCCGTCGCGTCCTGTAGGATTAAGGGCCCTTGGGATTGGTCCTGAACCGTGCCAAGAGCCCTGTCTGTTTTGGGTGAACAAGCACGCTAACGGTGCGAGTCCGGCAGTTCTCCGGTATTCGGATCGAGGATGAGCGGCGGCGCCCGGTGCCCTTTGTCGAAGTCGAACATCCCGCTGATATCGCCAGCCAGCGCATCGAACGAAAAATCTCCGACTCTCCCGGTCTGCCAGTTATCTTCGATGAATCGAATGATCGACGTCTGATCCGTCACCCCGTGGTCAACGTAATTCTGTTTTGCCCAAGGCGAGACGATTAGGAACGGCAAGCGAGTCCCATATCCGCAGCGCGCCTGATATCCGCCCGCGACCTTGTTGACGTTGCTCCCGCAAAGCCCTGGGCCCGTCAGTGCATCACGCGCGGTTTGAGATTGATTGATAATTGGCGGCATGACACGGTCGTACCATCCGCCCGAGTCATCCCAGGCGATCATAACTGCCGTCGAAGACCATGTCGGCAACGCTTCGAGCTGGTTGATAAAGTTGACTACAAACTGCTGTTCCAGCAGCGGATTCGAATACCCAGCATTTCCATCCTGATATGCGGGCGCCTTGATGAAACTGACCGCCGGCATGTTCCCCGCATTCGCCGCATTCCAAAAATCCGGAATGTCGTACTGATGATTTGCCTGGTCTCCCTGATGTCCGATCATCGCCGTCGACGAGGCCGGCAGATGATGCGGGTTCGCCGTAGAAGCGTAGTACTGAAACGGCTGGTGATGGGGAATGTAGTCTTTGCGCACGCCGCCATTGGTTGTGGTGTGAGTCGCATTGCAGTTCGAGAACCCTCCCTCGAACCAGCCCCATGTGACGTTCTTGACGTTCAAAAGGTTGCCAATGTTCTGCCCACCCAGGCCCACCTGGTCCGGGCTACCGCAATCATCGTAGAGCGGGTCAGCGTCGCCGATGACGGTTCCCGATACAACATCCCCAGAAATGTCGCCGAGCGAAGCCACCACTCCATGGGTCTGGCCGGAAATCAGATTGACCGCTCCCGGAGTCGATGGACCGAAGTTGGTGTTATACGAGTTGTCGCTCATCGCGAAATACTGCGCGTAGTTCCACAACGCCGTCACCGTGTTCCCGTCGAAGTAGTCCACGACCTGGCTCAGGGGGCAGCCAGAACTGGCGGTATGTTCCGGAAACAAGTCCATCAGGCCATGGTGAATGCGTTCTGTTCGTCGGTGTAGTCATGCGAATCGCTGCACACGATCGCATTCGCCGGACTCAACCGTTGCGGGTTTGCGGAGTTGGGGTTCGACGTCAGCAGTCCGGCCGTCAGAAGCCCGTTGACGCTGCGAGTTTTCGGCTGTGCATAGAACGGAGGTTCTCCGGCAAGATTGGCCGAAAACGGATAGCTCGCAAAGTACTGATTGAACGAGCGGTTTTCCTGGAAGATGACTACGATGTGTTTGATCGGTGTGGTTGTCGGATTATGATCGCCGGCGAGCATAGGCGTGGCGAAAAGGCTGCAGCAGAGTCCAACTGCGACAGACCGGTTTACGAAACCGGCCAGGGATTGCAATCCAGACATAGAAGTCTCCAGTCACTAGATTTTGGACAGGGATGGGCAGAACAAAACCGGAGACGGTGTGAGCGAATTTTACCCTAGAGAAGGAGCCTTGGGGGAAGGATGAATTTCCACAGGAAATATCTCTGCTTTTCCGCCAAACTGCGCCTACCCTAACGGCTCGAACAAATGCCCTTCCACGCGGTCGGCGACCTTGGGGAGGTCCTTGCGAGCGAACTGCAGAAAATGGGGAGCGGTGCGGTGCGCTTCGAGCGCGGCATCGTCTTTGTACTGCTCGTAGATGAAGAAGCGGCGCGCCTCGGTCTTGTGCCGATGCACCTGGTACATGGCACATCCCGCTTCCTTGCGGGATTGCTCGGTCAGCTTTTCCATCAGCGCGGCAACTTCGGTTTCGTGCCCAACCTTCGCCATCCAGGTAACCGCCAACACCACCATCGTTCGCTCCTTCCCGCGGTGGGTCCGCCGGGGAGGACATTCTAGGCCTTCTTCGCGGCTGCCTTCAACTCCGTAACGAATTCGTCCACAAGAATCGTGTGGTCGCGGTCAGGACCGGTGGAAATCATGCCGACCGGCGCTCCGGCTTCTTTTTCGACGAAAGCCAGGTATTCCCGCGCCTTCTGCGGCAGCTTTTCGTATTCGGTGATGCCCTCGGTTGGAATGTTCCAACCAGGCAGCTTGTGGTAAATGCATTCAATCTTCTCGTAGCCACTGGCCTGTGCCGGGGCATTCACCGTCGCTTTGCCGTCGATCTTATAGCCGACGCAAACCGGAATCTCGGCCAGATCGTCTAGCACGTCGAGCTTGGTCACCACCAGCCACGAAGTGCCGTTGATCATGCCGGAGTAGCGCAGCAGGGGCAGATCGAGCCATCCCGTGCGGCGAGGACGACCGGTAACGGCGCCGTATTCGTTGCCGCGCTTGCGCAGATTCTCGCCGCCCTGGCCGCTTTCTTCGCTGGGGAATGGTCCCTCGCCCACGCGAGTGCAATAGGCCTTGGTGATTCCGATGACCGAGTTGATGGCGTTTGGAGCCACGCCTGTGCCGATCACGGCGCCGCCTGAAGTTGCGCTGGAGGAAGTCACAAAAGGATAGGTGCCGTGGTCGATGTCGAGCATGGTGCCCTGCGCGCCCTCAAACAGGATCGATTCGCCTCCGGCGAGCGCCTCATTCAACAGAACGGCCGTGTCGCAGACAAACGGCGCAACTTTTTCCGCAGCGTGAGCGTATTCCGTGTACATCTTGTCGGCGTCGAGCGGTTCGGAGTTGAACAGGGCATGCGCGATCATATTCTTCTCGCGCACCGCGTTCTCGATGTGCTTCTTGAGCAACTGCAGGTCGAGCAGATCGGCAACGCGCAAGCCGCGGCGGCCCATCTTGTCCTCATAAGCGGGGCCAATGCCGCGCGAAGTGGTGCCGATCTTGACCCGTCCGGGAGCATTTTCCGCCGCCAGTTCGATCATCCGGTGGTACGGCAGGATCACATGCGCGCGGTTGGAAACGAACAGGTTGCCGTCGACTTTCACGCCGGCTTCCCGCAGCGCGCCCACCTCTTTCAGGAACGCCAGCGGGTCGAGCACAACGCCATTGCCAATCACGCTGCGGCATCCCGAACGGAGCACGCCGCAGGGCACGAGCTGGAGTATGAATTTCTTGCCGTTGATAATGACGGTGTGGCCGGCGTTGTGTCCGCCGGCATAACGGGCTACGACGGAGAAGTTCTCCGACAGCACGTCGACGATCTTGCCTTTGCCCTCGTCGCCCCACTGGGCGCCTACGATCACCGCCGTCTTGCCTTTTTTCACATCCAGCTCCATCACGGAGATTTCGGGCAGGCCAATAACTGTGCCGCCCCCGGGTCGCACACTCCTCGCCCGCGGGGATTCCTTCGCAAGAGGTAACTGGGATAAAAGCGGAGAAGATGTGTACGGAATATCTTATCGTGCCGGCTAGCGAATGGCAACGCGCGTTGCGATTGCGTGATGATGCAGTTCGGATCTCGGTCCCTACTTCTGGATGCGTCATCCCGAACCCGGCGCAGTTCAGCCGGGTGAGGGATCCCTGCGCTCGAGATCCTTCCCTCCGCCTGAAGAACGGCTACGGTCAGGATGACGCCAAGGAAAACGGGAATGTACGCTTTCTCAGGTAAGATGGGTTCAGGACTTCGCTCGTCGAGGAGGCATTTGTGAAGAAGGTATTCCACTTCGACGCTCCGCGCGAAAAGTATCATTGCGACGCGGCCATCCTGTGGTGCTTCGACAACCGTTTTGAACTGGGCTTTCGCAAATTCCTGAAGCGCATTGGAGTCATGAATTCGGATCCCATCAAAATCGCCGGAGGAGCCAAGGTGCTGGCCTCGCCGGAACATGAAGCCGACCGGGAATTTGTGTTGGAGCAGATCCGCAAATCCATGCGGCTGCACGGCACCCGGCGCGTGATCCTGATGCTGCATTCCGATTGCGGCGCCTATGGCGGGCTGGCGGGAGGATTCCGCGGAGACTCGGCAGCAGAAGCGGCGCATCACGAACGCGAACTGAAGCGCGCTGCCGCAAACTTGAAGGCGAGTATTCCCGGCGTCGAGGTGCAAGGATACTTCGTTGACTTCGATGGAATCTGGGACACTGAACTCGGCGCAACCGAAGAAATGCCTTTATCCACCGTCGCCTGACGCCAGAAATTCGACAACCACACCTTCGACTGCGTACCGTATATCGATACCTATGCCTTCTTATTTCACCACCGAACTTTTCCGCTTTCTGTCCCGCCTCAAACGCAACAACAATCGCGACTGGTTTCAGGCGCACAAGGATGAATACGAAACATGGGTGCGCCAGCCCGCCCTGACCTTTATTACTGCCTTCGCTGCGCCGTTATACGAAATCACTCCTCATCTCGTCGCCGACGCCCGTCCCACGCGCGGTTCGCTGTTCCGGATTTACCGCGACACGCGCTTCTCTGCCGACAAGCGTCCTTATAAGACTCACCTGGCCATGCGCTTTTCGCACCGCGGCAAAGACGTCCACTCGCCGGGCTTTTATCTCCACCTCGAGCCTGGGGGATGTTTTGCGGCATGCGGCCTGTGGCATCCGGAACCGCCGACGCTGCTCAAAGTGCGCAACGCCATGGTGTCGCGCGCGGAGGAATGGCGCGCCGTCCGCAAGCTTCTGAACTGGGACGATGCCAGCAAGCTCTCGCGCCCTCCACGCGGATTTCCAAGCGATCACGAATTCGTGGACGACCTCAAGCTTCGCGACCTCGGAACTGCCGTGGAGTTCACCGACAAGCAAGTCTGTAGTCCCAAGTTCATGCCGACGTTCGCCGCCGCGTGCCGAAAAATGTCTCCGGTCGCTGCATTTCTGAGCAGTGCGCTCGGGCTACAGTTTTGACTTGAGCGATCGCGAATGGATTTTCAACCGGAAAACAATCTGGTAGGCCCGGCAGGATTCGAACCTGCAACCCTCGGATTAGAAATCCGATGCTCTATCCGTTTGAGCTACGGGCCCGGGATCATGGCACTGGTGACGATTCAATCGCCAGGATGAGACGGCGGGCTTAGCGACTGTAGTATCCTGTTGCCCGGTGTCAGTTCTGTGTCACTTGCCGTCTTCTGTACGGCCTCAGTATCGCACAGCCTCTGGACCGCTGCTACCCGGTGCTGCGGCGCCTGGTGTAGCCACCTTGTCGATGGCTGGTGCGTTAAAATCTGGCGTATGCGAGTGCAAACGCGCGCCCGGCTTGTCGCCTCGGTCTGTGCGATCTGGGTTGTGATCACGCTTTGTGCTCCCGCGCTGACACAAGTGCCGCCCAATCCGCCCTCCAGTGGCGCAGAAGCAGAGCTACACACCTACCTCGAACAGGCTGCGGAAGCGATGCACAAAGGTGACAATGTGGCTGCAGCGGGAGCTCTTCGGCGCGCATTGAAAATCGACCCGCGTTCCCTGGCTGCGCTGAACAATCTGGGAATTGTGCTGGGCCGAATGGGGAGACCTGCCGAGGCGATCCCGTTTTACGAAGATGCCCTAAGATTCCACCCCGACGACTCTTCGACAAAACGCAATCTCGCGGTCGCCTACTTCAAAGCCCAACACTACCGGTCTGCGCTGAGTTTGCTTCAGCCAATGGCTGTGGCGAATCCCAGCGATTTTCAGATCCAGGAACTGGCTGGCCTCTGCCAGTTTGCTTTGGATCGTTATGCGGAGGCTGCCCAGTACCTGGAACGCGCCAATCAGGCCGAGCCATCGGACCTGGAAACCCTCGACATTCTCGGTAAAGCGTACCTTCGCATCAAGGACTACAAGGCGCTCACGAGCGTTTTTGACCGCATCATGAAGCTCAATCCAAATTCTGCAGCCGCCCACGTCATGATGGGCACGGCTTACGACCAGATGTCGAATCGGGCAGATGCCATCAAGGAGTATCAGGCGGCAGAAGAAGCAGACCCGAATTTTATGGGCGTGCATTCCGGTCTGGGTTATCTCTACTGGCGGCAAGGCGAGACCGAACTGGCAGAGAAAGAGGTCCGTGCCGAACTCGAGCACTTTCCCAACGATCCCGTTGCGAACTTCATCCTCGGTCAAGTACTGTTGAACAACTCCCAGCTCGCGGAGGCAGAATCGTACTTTCGCGCCGCGCTCAAGGCCAACCCTCATTACGGGGAAGCACTATTTGGCCTGGGCAGGGCAGAGATTGCGCTGAATCACCCAGAGGCGGCGATTGAGCCTCTGCGCAAAGCGATCAAGATCGACCCCAACTATGCCGAGGCACATTTCGTGCTTGGCACGGCCTTGCGTCAGATGGGACGGGCGGAGGAGGGAAAGCGGGAGCAAAAACTCTCGGTCGATCTGCAGGAGAAAAAACGAGCAGCGGCGATTGAGAGGACAGAGAGCCAATAAAGTCCGACCACTTACAAAACGGGGCGCACGCCTCCTGGCGTACGCCCCACAAGAATCCTAGCCTGATGAACGCTAGAATTTAATTTTGGCTCCGATCTGCACGGTGCGGGGATCATGCCATCCGTTGATGCTACCGAATGAACCCTTCCCGATGTCCACGTTAATCCCGTTCGGACTGCCGTGATTGAACGCGTTGAAGGTTTCGAGCCGGAGCTGCAAAGCCGCGCGCTCGCCGAAGTTTACGTTCTTGATAAGGGATATGTCCCACAATTGGAACCCCGGCCCCAGAACGGTCCCAGGTTTCTCGCTGCCGAAGTGGCCCACCGCCGTCGCGAAAGCAGCAATATTGAAGAACTCGGCCGCCGTTTTCGGACCATGGGGGTCCCCAATCAGGTCGGTGCGGATTTGGGCTGTGGCTCCGCGCGCCATGTTCAGACCCGACTTGTCGTTCGCAACCGTGGCAAATGGATCGGTGCCGCCCTGAGTCACTGTATTTGACTGTCCGGATTGGAAGTTTGTGATTCCAGAGATCTCCCATCCTCCGAGCACGTATCCGGCGAGATTCTTCTCAGTCTTATAGAAGGGCAATTCGTAGACGTAGCTTACGACCAGGATCTGCGGCGTGTTGAGCGTTGAGAGCCCGTAGTCTCCTTTCAGGTTGTATGCGTCGGCGACTCCCAAACTACGATCCTGAGGATTCGTTGTGAGAAGCTTCGACCAAGTATACGCAGCTCCAAGAGTCAAGCCCTTGCTAAACCGTCGGTTCAACGAGACTTGCAGCGAGTTGTAATTGCTGGTGAAGATTGGGGCGCGAGAAGTAAATGCCTGGTAGCCGGGATAGGGCACAAGAGCGTTCGCGTCTGTGTTTGGATTCGCCAATCGTTCCGCCACAGTGGGCTGGTTTAAATTGACATCGCCGAGCAGATGGACGCCTTTGGTACCTACATAGCCGACCTCCAGCACTGTATTGTGCATGATCTCGTGCTGGACCGAGAGGTTGTAGTCCTGATAGCTCGGGACTTTAAATGTCGGCGTTCCCGTAACGGTCAGGCTGCTTGGGCCCAACGGTGCAGCGCCCGCCGTTCCACTTGCTACGTTGTCGAACAAATTCACACTTGATGTTGCATTGTTGTTGATCGTTGAAGTTTGAACCAGGGGGGGGTCGCTGAATGCATTCTGCTCCCAGATGCCGTTCAGGGTGCGGTCATAGAAGATGCCATACCCGGCGCGTATTGCCCACTTGCCATCTCCGAAAGGATCGTATGCGAGGCCGAGCCGTGGCCCCCAGTTGCTATTTGAATTCGGGTTAACGAGGGCGCCGAAGGGCGAGCAACTGGCCAACGGCCCAATCGCCTGGGCGGCAGCGCATGCGGCACCCTTGGGGAAGATGAGCCCGTTGGCGTAAGTCGCGGCGTTGTTGCCAGCCTGCATCTGGCCAGTCGCGGTATCGATGACAGGAGCGTTCGAGAGCTTGAAAGCGCTTGGATCGAAATTCACCAGGGTATTGTTGCTGTCTGACGGCGACGGGAAGAAGCTGTACCGGACGCCTATGTTTAGGGTCAGCCGCGGAGTCACCTTCCAATCGTCCTGCACGTAAACCTCGAAGTTTACGTAATGCAGATATGGAATCGTGTCCTTGCTTGCCTGGCTGTACCCGTCCGCCTGCCCCAACAGGAAGTTGGCGAACTCCGGATCTTTGTTGGCGTTGGAGAAGTTGAAAGTCGCGGCCCCTGCATCGCCATTTTCAGTTTTAGTCATCCACATCGCCGACAAACCCGCCCGAACGTTGTGGTTGCCATGTTGGATCGAAAGATTGTCGAAGATGTTCTTGTCCTTGTTACGCTCAAAGTACGGAGCGCTGGTATTAGTTAAACCAGCTGCAAGTGAGGCGAAGGCGATGTTGGGCGCGCGACCGTAGGGGTCTTGGTATGTGGTCAGATTGGTGAGCTTGCTGGTAAAGGTAGGAGAATCCGCGATCGCATTGGTCAGAACCGAATTGATGGCGCCCCAGGAATCAACAAACTCCACCTCGTTGACGACCTTTGACGAGAGCGTCATGGTCGCGTTCACAATCAGATTGCGTCCGGGCGCATTGAGCGAGGTGGTTTCAACGCCAGGATAGTTCGCAGCACCCCAAAGACCAAACGGAAAGTTCTGCGGGACGGTGTCCTGCATAAAACGTGCATAGAGACGGACCTTGTCTCCAACATTTTGATCGACGCGAATAATGTCCTGTCGGAAGTTATTCAACTGACTGAAATTGGTAGATAACTGTCCGTTCGAGCCGGCGGGGTTAGCGGTCATGTAGGCGCTCAGATAGGCACTCGCATTCTTGCTGAAACAGGAAGGGCTAATGGTAGAGGTACCCCCGGAACTGGTTACACAACCCGCCGGGGCAACTGGAATCGGCCCTGCAAACACGCCGCCCAGTTCGGCAGCGGTCGGCACTGTAATAGTGTTCGTCCCCGGTGTGCTCGCCTTCCGCCATTCCTCGGACCAGAAGAAAAATGTCTTGTCCTTGGCGGGGTGAAATACCTTCGGGAGGTAGAGCGGACCGCCAATCGTAAAGCCGTAGTCGTTGTAGCGCTCGATTGGCGTTTTATTGTCAGCCCAAGTCCCGCCAGCGGCGATGTTCGCTCTGGCGCCAAATGTGTTCGCATTGTAGAAGTTGTTGCGGTTGAACTCGTAGGCGCTGCCATGAAACTGGTTCGTCCCGGATTTCGTGGCAACGACAATTTGACCGCCGCCACTGCGACCGAAGGAAGCGTCGTAATTGCTGCGCTCCAGCGTGAATTCCTGGATCGCATCGATGCCGGGCGTGTTCAATAGCGTTCCGTTCGAACCACTGTCGTTGATGTCAGCGCCGTCAACGGTCCAGTTGTTTGCTCCCGTACGCGCGCCGTTGATCGAGATCGAGGTGTTGCTGCTAAGGCCGAATCCTGGCTTGTCGCCAAGTTGGTTTGAGACGCCGGGCTGCAGCAATACGAGTTGCTCGAAGTTGCGGTTACTTAGCGCCAATTCCCGAACCTGTTCGCCGGTCACTGTTCCAGACTCCTCGGCGGTTGTGGTCTGGATGGGAGTATTTTCGGCGGTCACCTCGACGGTTTCACTGGCCTTTCCGGTTTGCAGTTGCACATCGAGGGTGTGCTTCTCGGCAACGTTCAGGATGACGCCCTTGGCCACAAAGGTTTGGAACCCCTGATTCTTGACCGTGACCGTGTACCGGCCCGCTGGAACGTTCGTGATATTGAAATTCCCGGTGTTGCTCGTGGTCACGTTCCGAACGTCAGCGCCGGTTTCTTCGCTATGAACAATGACGATCGCGCCGGGTATGACGGCGCCGGTGGCATCCGAAACAGTGCCGGTGAGCGTTGCTGCCAGTTCTTGAGCCACGACAGCCGTTGACAAGCTGAGGACGATCAGGGACAGTACGACGAAAAAACAAGATATGGCCCGTACAGCACAACGCAGACCTTCAACATTCGCTGATTGCTTCATCATACAGCCTCCTAAGAATGCGTCCTGGGTTGGCCAAGAGGTCGCAGTACAAATCCTCTAGTACAATCCGACTATGCTATATAGCATCCGGATGATCGTGGTCAAGAAGAAAATGTACGATTTCTGGAATCGCCCATGAGGCGCGCCGCTCGCAGGTGATCTCAACCCCATTGGGACTTGCGCGGTGAAACGTTATTTGCGATGGATACGATCGAATTATTGGGGGGATGTGGAAACCCCGCGGCCACGGGTTTCAACTCGCTCGGGCGGAAACCCCGAGCTCAGATTCAGTAACCGGTTTGACATTTTTGGCTTTTACAGGCAGCTTTGGATTAAGCTATATAGCATAAGGAAAGGCGTGTATAGTCCATCCCATGTCCAGAACTTCGCGCAACGGGACGCCGGCTTACAAGAAAATCCAGAACGCGATCCGCAATCGGATCGATTCTTCGGCACTGAAGCCAGGGGACGTCGTCGCTTCGGAGCGCGAACTAGCGCGAACACACAAGGTGAGCCTGATGACTGCGCGCCACGCCCTCGCGGGCTTGGAGCACGAAGGTATAGTCGAACGCCGGCGGGGAGCGGGAACATTTGTCGCCGCACCGAAGATCCATTTCAACAAGCTCATGAGTTACACCGAGCAGATGTCGAGCCGCGGATTGAGTCCGCGTTCGCGAGTGCTGGTCTCTAAGGTCATCGAACACGAGACCGAGGTGGCGGCCCGACTGGGGTTGCCCGCGACGAGCGCGCTGGTAAAGATCGAGCGCTTGCGGGAAACCGGGGACGACCCGTTTGCCCTAGAGACTTGCTACCTCCCGGCAAAAGAATTCACCGGGTTGGTGAGGACCCGATTGGCTAGGGTTTCTCTGTTTGCCACGCTGGAGGCCGACTACGGAGTTGAACTGGCTTATGCAGACGAGGAGGTCGACGCCACTGCGGCGGAGGCAAATATCGCCGAATTGCTGGGAGTGCCGAGCGGAGCCTCACTACTGCGCATTCGGCAAGTGATCTACTCGTCCACTGGCAAGGCTACGATCTACGGAGTTGGTTTCTACCGCTCGGAGCGCCACACCTTGTTTATCCGCCGATTCCGCTGAGACGCTCATCCGCCGGGCTTCAGGGCAAAAGATGTGCTGGGAGCACAGCTGGGTGCTTGCTCTTTCACTGCTATATAGTTAAAAATGAACATTTCGGCCCTGCCTCGGCCGTCGGTGTGCGGTTGCTAAATGCAGCTATATAGTACTATACTCCGCGCGTTCGTACTTTCACCCGCCTTGGAGGCCTTGCCATGCCAAAGAGTTTTTCACCTCGCTCCCGCCAAATCATTCTGCTCACCTTGTTGACACTCCTCGCATCAGTGGTTCCATCATTCGCTGAAGACAAGATTCTGGGAGGATATTTCGAAGAGTGGGGCATTTATTACGCCGGCTACAACATTGCCAACCTGCAGCAGAATGGGGTTGCCGATAAGTTGACTCATCTGCTCTATGCGTTCGCCAACATAACTGCGACTCCCACGCCCGCATGTTCTATTGCTGACAGTTGGGCCGACTATCAGAGCCCCTATCTCCCGAGTGTAAGTGGAGTTCCTTATTCTGGGCCGATGTATGGAAACTTCGCAGCCATCCAGCAACTCAAGCAACTCCATCCCAAGCTTAAGGTCCTGATCTCCCTGGGAGGCGCGTCCGCCGCAAACACCGCCGCTTTCGCGAGTGCCGCGAGCACTGCGGCCGGCCGCCAGGCACTCGCGTCTTCCTGCATCGACCTTTTTGTGAACGGCAATATCGCTGCGGGCATTTCCGCTCCCGGCTTGTTTGATGGCTTCAACATAGATTGGGAGTTCCCGACCGCGACCGACACCCAGAACTTCACCGCTTTGCTGGCGGAGTTCCGCAGCCAACTGAAAGCCTTAGGCAAAACAACTGGCAAGAAATATGTGATGTCATTCGACGGGCCGGCAGGCTCGCAGAACTACGTCAACATCGATCTGCGAAATGCTGCGAAGCAGGTAGATTTCATCACCATCGACGGTTATAACTATGCCGGTTCCTGGGATGCGCAAACCAACGACGCTTCGCCGCTCTTCGATTCCAAGCGAGATCCCCTCTTCGGACAGGGCCTCGATATCGATTCAACCGTAAACGCCTACCTCAAAGCAGGCGTGCCGCCACATAAGTACACCATGGGATTGCCTTTGTATGGCGCGGGATGGACTGGCGTTCCCAACGTAAACCGTGGCCTGTACCAGAGCTCAACTGGTCCTTCTCCGGTTCTTTTGGGAAACGGCACAGCTTTGTGTACGGACCTCAGCGGCAACACTCCAGGGTGCGATACGCTGCTGACCCCGGGCCTGGCGACTTATTCGACTCTGTCGACTCTCACTTCGAATGGGTACAGCAATTACTTCGATCACAGAAGGATTGCGGTATCGCTCTATGATCCAACTAGCGGCACTTTCTATACCTACGATGATCCGACGACGGCGTTTCTGAAAATGCGTTACGTTGACCTCAAGGTTCCAGGAGGTCTGGGCGGAGCCTACGTTTGGGCGCTCAAAGACGACGATGCCAATGGAACCATGGTGAAAACCATGGCCGCGGGGTTGGGTCGATCGGAGGAGTAGTGACCGGCGTTTCCAATAAACTGCGGCAGGCCAAACGGAAGTTCGGTCTGCCATTTTAGTTTTTTCAATAGAGACAAGAGAAAATTAAAGCAGGCTGACTTTTTAGTCAGCCTGCCTTTTTGTGTTCGTTATTGGCGCCGGGCCTCTACGGATTGAGGTCTGTAGCCAAGGCTTTGGTCAGGTCACCATTCGGGTCGTCGTCCTTGACCGCCCAAACGTAGGCTCCGCCCAAGCCGAATGACTTGATGTAGTTCACCTTGCATTGCACCGACTGAGCGTTGTCATAGCTATATGCAGTGTTGGTTGTCGAGTTGAACATACGGGCTGCGCAGCGGGTGGCGTCGTAGCTGGAGGTGAACCCGTTGTTCAGCAGGTTTACGATTGAGCGGTAGGTCGCCATGCCGTCGGTCAAGAGGAAGTCGCATCCCGCCGCCGGACCTCCCTGGTTCTGACCAGTCGGGCAATTCCCCACTCCGTTGATGTTGGAAACCGGAGCCGTTCCATTCGGAGTCTGAGCTCCGGTCGGATCCGTAGTCCCGGTTGCGTTCTGGTACATGCCGCTGTTGGCCGAGGTCAGGCCTCCGGTCCAACCCACACCATAGAGCGGGAAGCCCATGGTGTACTTGGCCGGTGTTGCGCCGTGCGCCAGATAGTACTGCACCGTCGCATCGATGGTGAGACCCTTTCCGTACTGCGGATTGGAGGTCTCGTCGTACAGCGGAGACGCGTCATTGGTGGCATTCGACCAGTCTCCGGCATAGTTATACCCGTCGACATTGATATAGTCCAACACCCCGTTCAGACCCGCGATGTCAATGGTGTCAAAACCGCCGTCGTTGCCCGAGAACTGGGCCGCGCCCGGGGTCGCCGGACCGGCCGCCAAATCGGCCAGCACATAGTACGTCTTGCCTGTGGTTGCCGAGAGTGTGTTCAGTTCGTTGCGGAACTCGGTTATCAACGCGGTGAAGTTGGCCTTCTCGTTTGCGTTCGGGAACTCCCAGTCCATGTCGAAACCATCGAATAGAGTTCCGGTGGAGACACCCGAGGCGATATTGCCCTGGATGAACATGTTGACGCACGAACTGACAAACGCCTGGCGTTGAGCAGCCGTGCTGGATGCGGTGTCGAAGAGCTGGTTGTAGGTGGGAGGATTCCATCCGCCAATGGAGATCAATACTTTCAGGTTGGGATGGAGCTGCTTGAGTTGCACGAGCGCACCAAAGTTCCCCTGCAGCGGAGCCGTAGCCGGAGTAGCGCCAGGCACCTGTGGGACGTTCTTCTGGTAGTCGGCATAGGAGTCGGCGAGCGCGCAATTCACGTTGCTGCCGTTCGCGGCCGGCTTGGCAAAGGCGTAAATGAGGTGCGTGAGGACGCCGGCTACGCCATTATTCTGCAGGTCCGCAACGTTCGCGTTGGCGTAGTAAGTGCCCCACTCTTCATACCATCCAGCCACCATCAGAGTACTGGGGGCGGATGTCTTCACGGTGACCGTCGTCGCGGGCGATGAACCGGCAAAGTCGGTTGCTGTCAGCGAGAAGGTGTAACTGGTCGAAGGCGTCAGTCCGCCCTCGGTGTCGGACGTTGCATTGGTAGTTAGAGTTGACGGCCCTCCCGTAATCGAATAGCTAATACTGCACCCCGTGGGAGGACTGACCGCGTTCCAACTCAGGTTTGTGGTGGAATCTGTCGTGCCAGAAGCCGCCAATCCCGTTGGCGCGCTCGGCTTGGTCGTGCACGAGCTAGCCGAAGTCGTCACGTTGACTGCCGAACTCGCGGCCGAAGTGCCGGCCGCATCCGTCGCCTCGACCGTGAAGCTGTAGGCAGTCGAAGGCGTGAGACCAGTTACGGCATCGGATGTGGTGGTTGGGCTTGCGATCACGGTTCCACTCTGCAGTACCTTGTAGCTCACACTGCATCCTGCAGGTGGATTGACCGCGTTCCAACTCAGGTTGGTGCTGGAGCTGGTCGTCCCCGAGGCCGCCAATCCAGTCGGAATCGCTGGCGCGGACGAGCAAGATGAACAGACGCCGGTCGCAGTCCACGGTTGGCCGCTGCCGGCCCCGCCGTTGTTGGTCGCTGGATTTTGGTTCTGAGTCCAGAAGTTGGCGACGTAGTTTTCTCCGCCTACGCTCGCCGTCATGCCTGCTGTGTAAATCGCAGTAGCACTCCATGCCGTGGCGCATGTGCCGCCGCCGTTTGCCAGCGTCGTCACATTCTGCGGAGAACTGGCGGTCGAGGTACCGGCCGCGTCCGTGGCTTCAACCGTGAAGCTATAAGACGTCGAGGCTGCCAAGCCGCTCACAGAGAATGATGTGCCGGTTGGGGTTCCAATCGAAGTTCCGTTCTGCAATACGGTGTAGCTGCTGATCGTGCAGTTTGCGGGAGGAGTGACTGCTGTCCAGCTCAGGTTCGTGCCAGAGCTGGTTGTGCCCGACGCCGCTAATCCGGTGGGCGCACTCGGCTTGGTCGTGCAATTGTTCGCCAGGGTCGTCACATTTACCGCTGAACTTGGGCCGGATGTGCCGTTACCATCCGTTGCTTCAACCGTAAAGCTGTAAGCGGTCGAAGCTGCGAGTCCGGTTACGGAGAATGATGTGCCGGTCGCGGTTCCAATCGAAGTCCCGTTCTGCAATACGGTGTAGCTGCTGATTGTGCAGTTTGCGGGAGGAGTGACTGCTGTCCAACTCAGGTTAGTACCGGAGCTGGTTGTACCAGACGCAGCCAATCCAGTTGGCGCGCTGGACGTGGTCGTACAACTGCTACCGCTTCCGCCGGTTCCGCTGAGGGAAGCGGTTTGCGGGCTGTTCGAAGCGCCGTCGGTCACCGTCAGGGTGCCGCTGGCCGCGCCTGACGTAGTAGGGGCGAAATACACGTAGATTGGACACGAACCGTTGGCGGCCACCGACGATCCGCAATTGCTGGATACGACGAATGGGCCGCTGACGGTGACGTTGCTGATGCTCACTGCAGAGCTGCTGCTGTTGGATAGAGTGAAGGTAAACCACGCGGTGCCTGTCCCGACCGGCGTGCTCCCAAAGTTGTAGCTCGACGGGCTGAGAGTGACGGTCTGGGCCAAGAGCGCTAAAGGCGCCAGCAACGAGACCGCAACCAGAGTAAGTAAGCGCTTACACACTAAACTCATGGAGATGCTCCTTTGTCCTTCATTTGGGGGACGCCTGCCAGCGCGGTCTCCCACGGTTGGATGATTGAGGGGGAGGGGAAGCCTGGCGGCTGCCCCGTCGGGCTGGGTTGTGAAAATTCTTATATATAGCACTTTTAGAGAGTCAACGAGTCATGCCCTTCACGGAAAGCCATATCCTCTATACTTGAAAAAGATCGAGGCGAAACTGCTCTATAGCATATGAGGGCAGTAGCGTACTTCCCTTTTGACGACCTAGTCAAGGAAAACTTGATTCTTGTTGCGCGATCCGAACTGCGGACTTGTCCCCGTCCCGCTAACCACTAGAAACCGTGGGTCGCGCAACGTCGGATAGGATGGTTTTCAACGTGTGGAAAAGTGGCGATCCCCGCGTGATCTTGTTACGAAAAACGAACTTGATTGAATAGGTCAGGGCCAAGGCTGCCCCGAAGACTAACCAACTATCGAGCAGGTTTGATTTTTCGGCTCTGAACGAGAATCTGGAAAACTATGCATATTACGCGGCTTTGTGAAGAACGAGGAATTCAGTCTTCGTGGCCGCCAAGCGCTGCGCTTTGAGCAGCAGGTAATTCATGTCTCGATAACCGCGGCCGCGTCGGAGCAAAGCTTTGATGTTGCCATTGACGGCTTCAATCACACCCATCGGTACCTTCGTCCGGCAGTAGTTCAAGATGCCCTGCAGATGATCCAGCAGCATGCGGGCTAGTTTCTCCATCGGTTTCAGTCGCTGCCAGCGTAACTGGTTGATCCAACTCTGCAAGTAACGCAACATGGCACCTTCGTAGGTGTAATTCCACAACTGCGAGAGACTCTCCTTGAGGAGATAGGCCTTGAGAATGCGTCGGTTCAGGGCAAACAATGTGTTCAGCTGACGTCGCTTGCCACGATCCAGGTTGAGCCAGCTGCTCAGAAGCAACCAGCGCTTGCCTCGCACCAGGTCCCGCGCCGCGCCTCCTTTACGGAAGAATTCAGCCCGCCGTACTTCGTCCACTGCTTGGCTGGCATGCTGCAGGATGTGAAACTTGTCGTACACGATTCGGCACTCCGGCACCCACTGCTCCAGGCTTTGCCGGAACGGTTCCCACATGTCCACACACGCGGCTCGAATCGCAGTTCGTTGAAATGCACTGAGGTGCTTCTCGAAAAACTCATCCAGCGTCTCTTTCTTCCGTTCCCGACCGAACCACAGCGGTTCTCCGGTCTGCAGATTGGTCACGACCGTCAGAAACTTCTGCTTCTTCCCCAGGTAGATCTCATCGACTCCCATCTGTCGCAGCGCCGGTCGGCGTCGGCCTTGTGCCCAGCGCTCCAGATACCGCAGATCGATCGCCCGCACCGTACTCGCCGCCAAGCCAAACTGCCGCGCCACTCGTCGTACCGGTGCGCTCTCACAGGCTTGCCCCACCGCCTCCTCAAAGCGCTTGCTGAATGGCGCCTTGCTCGGCAGCAGCGCTACTTTCTCAGCCTTGATCCCGCAGTCCGGACAGCGCACTCGATACAGCTCGATCACCACCGTCGTGCGATATTCTGACCATGGCAGATCGCGCACCTCGCGCTCGTAGACCTCCGCAATTTCGTTGATCTTCCGACCACACCCGGAACACTCCAGTTTGCGGTTCCGGCGCTTGCGGCGCACCCACAGACGCAGAGTCTTGGCTCCTTCGTTGATCTCGCTGCGATAGACCCGGTATCCCGGCCATCCCAGAATCTTTGTCCATTCGCTCTCGCTCATCCTCCCGAGCGTACTGAAAAATCCCCTCTTCGAAAACCCCCGTTAATCGAAGAGTTATTCAGATTCCTGCGCAGAGCCGTTTTTTCAATCAGCCTACTTTCGGGTTCATTGCGTGCGTCAGGCCTCGATTTACTTGAGGCCGGCTGCAATCGCCTTGGTAAGGGATGCTTTGGCGTCGTCGTCATTCAGCGCCCATACGTAGGCGCCGCCAAGCTTGTTCTTCTTGATGTAGGCTGTCTTCGCTGCAACCGCTGCAGGGTTGTCGTAGGTATAGAAGGTTCCGGTGGACGGATTGTAGAGCGTCGCTCCGACTCTAACCGGATCGTACCAGGCAGTGTACCCGTGCATGTTCGTCAGGTTCTCAATGGTCGAGTAGGTGGCGAATCCAGCCGTCAACACCGTGTCACAACCGGGCGCAGCGGTGGCCTTGTCCGGGTTCGGGCACGGCGCCGATCCGTCAGCCAAGAGTACTGGAGAAGCGCCGGTTGCATTCTGGTACAACCCATGGTTCGCGTTGGGGACGCCCGTCCAGCCCACCGCATACAACGGCAAACCCATGGTGTACTTGGCCGCGGGTACGCCAGCTTGAAGATAGGCTCTTACGGTCGCGTCGATGTAACGGGCGTCAGCATACACAGGGTCCTCGGCAGTGTCATAGAGCGAAGACGACTCATTGGTCTGCTTGTCCCATGTTCCGGCATAGTCGTAACCGTCGATGGTAAGGAAATCCACTTGCGCAGCCGCGGCTTTGAGATCGATGTTCACATATTTCTTCGGACTCGCGGGCGAATCGAAGGTCAAGACATATTTCTTGCCGGTAGTTTTCGCTAAAGCGTTGAGTTGCTTGCGGAACTCTTTTAGCAGAGCGGTGAAGTTCTGCTTGTCTGCGGCGCCGGGAAACTCCCAGTCGATATTGAAGCCGTCAAATAAGCCCGGAGCTGTAACGCCGGCGGCGATGTTACCCTTAACAAACAGATCGATGCACGACGAAGCGAGCGCGGCGCGGCCGGCCGCGCTGGCGGCCGCGGTCACGAAGCCTGTAACGTCGCCCGCTTGTCCCCCCAAAGAGATCAGCACTTTTAAATTGGGATGAAGTCCCTTGAGTTGTTGGATCGCGCCAAAATTTCCATAAAGTGGCGCGGTGTAGGGTTTACCGCTCACACTGGGGAGGCTCGAGTTCTGGTAAGCGGACACGGGATCGGCAATGGCGCACGCGGGCGGAGAGGTCGGGGTTACATTTCCGAAGGCGTAGATCAAATGTGTCAGTTCATCGGCCACGCCATTTTTCTGCAAATCCGCAATGTTGTAACCGGCGTAATTGATACCCCATTCTTCGAAGTAGCCGCCGAAAATCTTGCCATGGTGGCTTGCTTGCGCAGATGACGGAGAGAAACATGCAACGGAGACCAACAATATCGTCAAAACCACTCGGAGCCGGCGCCGCAGGAAATGTGTAGACATAGCTAACGACTTAACCTGATTCTTGAAGGAAGCGAACTACAGCACTATACAGCAGCGTCCATTCGCACCGCACATCAGAAGACTCTGCTTCGATGGTGTCGCCGCAATCTACCACTTCGAAGCCCTCACAATTGCTATTACTGCTTCACTAATCCGATTTCCTATTGCGAACGTCCGTTATGGAAAGAGTCGGATGCATCGCCCACTTTGGACGAAAGTGCGAGTATGGTGGACATCTTAAGGGAGGTTGTTGCGCATCGACTCCATCATCCGATCTCTGCTGCAGGCGTGAGTTGTATGTAACTCATTCAGCGCCTGAGAAATCAGGGAGAACCAAGTTGCGATTGCGATGAGCATCTATCGGTGCGTTAGGAGAACCCATGCAAAGACCTACTGCAGCAATACTTCTCCTCTGGGCGATGCCGCTCTTCGCGTTACAGCCTGACGCCAAAACGCTGCTGCGCGATGCTGCCGCTCGCTATCGCAACGCAAAGTCATTTCGCATCGAATTCGAAACGAAGATCACTTCCTCCACTCCGTTTTCAGGTGGCTGGTCCAAGCAGGTGTACTTGGTCGCTGCTGCGGATCACAAATATCATTGGGAATCCGAAGGAACTGGCGCGCGGCGTGTGCGCATCAGCGACGGCCAGAGCGACTGGTTCTATATTCCCGGCATGCGTGAATACAGCGTCCAGTCCGCCGATTCGATCAAACCACGACTGGCGGTTCGCGGCACAGCAGGAGGCACGACCGAGTCGTGGATCAAATCGGCGATTCACAGCCTTTTGTTCCTAGGAGACGACGCTGAGGCTTCCGTGTTGCAGCATGACGCAGTGCTGAAGATTGGCAAGGCGAAGTTTTCGTGCTATGTCGTCCATACGGTGCACTCGCAATCTTTTCGGCAAGGAACGAACTCAACCCGGGATCACACGTACTGGATTAATAAGGCAACTGGACTGGTGCGAAAGGCGGTCATGTCCACCAGTGGGCCGCTATCGGCTGATGATGACGAAAACGATAAAACGCGAATTGTCGCGACCACCTATACAAGAGTGGAGTTGGACACGGCTCCCGATCCATTGTTGTTCGCGTTCAAGCCGCCCGCGGACGCGTACCTGATCGATGATGCTCGTCAGCCAATATCGCCGCCCGTAAACATAGGAAGTAGTGCGCCTGACCTCAAACTCAGCGATAAGAATGGAACATTCGATCTCGCAGAGTTTAAAGGGAAGGTAGTTCTGGTGGACTTTTGGGCTACTTGGTGCGGCGCCTGCTTAGAAGAAATGAGGGCGATTGCGCAACTGCCCCAATCGTATTCGGATAACGGTCTAGTGATCGTGAGTGTGGATGAGGACGAAATACCCAGATTGGGCGACGGCTATTTTTCATCGCAGAAATTCAATTGGAGGAATTTGCACGACACCGGTGAGACTCACCGAAGGTCTTGGGGTGTGACTGCCTTCCCCTCGCTGGTCCTCGTCGATCGCGACGGCACGGTACTATGGACCGACACCGGGGCCGGCACTAACTTCGTCGGGACCTTACGTTCGCAACTAGACAGACCCGAATTGCGGCTCAACCCATGAACTCCGGAGTTCACCCCGATTTCGGGTTCGAGTTATTTTAGGATCGGAATTTCAGCATTTCTGCTGGCTTATATAATCGGCCTTTCCTATGCGAGCTTTGCTTTTCTCGTGGGGCTTCGCCCTGTCGATAGTAGTACAGTTATCCCCAGTGTTGTTGGCGCAAGTCACTTCAAGGAAATCAACGTCGACGGAGTCACAGCAGAAGCCATCCGCGCCTGCGGCAACACCCGTCCCCCAGTTTGAAGACGTCGCTCGGAAGGCTGGACTGACGGTCACCCATATCGCTTCTCCGGACAAGAAGTACGTTGCTGAATCCATGAGCGGCGGTGTTGGCTTGATCGACTGCGATAACGACGGGAAACTCGACATCATCACGGTCAACGGTTCCACCGTGCAGCGATACCGCCAGGGTGGAGACCTGATGATTGCGCTGTACCATCAGGACGCAGATAGCACAATTCACGACATCAAGTTCACTGACATCACAAAATCCGCCGGCCTTACGCGCAAGGGCTGGGGGATGGGCGTGGCTGTCGCCGACTATGACAACGACGGCTTACAGGATATTTATGTTACCGGCTACGGGGGCAATGCGCTCTACCACAATCTGGGGAACTGCAAATTCGAAGATATAACCGACAAGGCCGGTGTGGGCGCAGGCGGATTCAGCACAGGGGCGGCCTGGGCCGATTACGACCGCGACGGCCGGGTCGATCTTTTCGTCTCGCGCTATGTGCATGTAGATATAGACAACCTGCCGCAGTTTGGTAACGACCCGCGATTTTGCCGTTTCAAAGGAGTGCTGGTGCAGTGCGGTCCTTGGGGACTGCCCGGCGAATCGGACCTGCTGTTCCACAACAAAGGCGATGGTACCTTTGAGGAAGTTTCGAAGAAGGCTGGCGTCGACGATCCGCATCATTATTACGGCCTGGGGGCAACCTGGGGCGATTACGATAACGACGGCTGGCCCGATCTTTATGTAGCGAACGATGCCGGCCCGAATTTTCTCTACCACAACAAGCATGACGGAACTTTTGAAGATGTCGGCCTACTTGCCGGCGTCGCACTGAGTGGCGACGGCATGGAGCAAGGCTCCATGGGCGTGGACTGGGGCGACTATCTTCATGAAGGCCGCTTATCGATGGTCGTCACGAACTTTGTCGAGCAAGGCTCGACTCTCTACCACAATCTCGACAAACAAACTTTCGCCGACGTCAGCGTGCGCGCCAAGTTGAATAAGCCCACGTATCCCTACGTGAGTTGGGGCACTGCTTTCTTTGATATGGATAACGATGGCTGGCTCGACCTATTCATCGCCAACGGCCATGTATACCCACAAGTGGACACCATTCCCGGCGGTACGCCCTATCGAGAGCCCATGCTTCTTTTCCGCAACCATCACGACGGCACCTTTGATGATGTCTCGCAAGCATTGGCAGCCATGCCCCCGCAATCGCGGCGGGGCGCGGCTTTTGGCGATATCAATAACGATGGAAATGTCGACATCGTCGTACTGAATGTCGGTGAGCCGCCATCGCTCTTGCTGAACCACAACGAAAGCGCTAATCACCGTGTGCTGTTCAAACTGGTGGGAACGAAAAGCAACAAAGCCGCGATTGGAGCGCGCATCACCGTGAAGGCTGGCCCGCTGGTGCAGTTCAGCGAAGTGCGCGGCGGCTCCGGCTATCTTTCACAGAACGATTTGCGGGTGCATTTTGGATTGGCTGCGAACGGCAAGATGAATGAAGTTAGCATCCGCTGGCCCAACGGAGAAACCGAAACCCTTCGCGATGTTCCAGCGGATTTCATCTACACGCTGGTCGAGGGAGGCGGGATCCACGAGAAAGTAGCCCTTCCGCCTTTGGCCGAGCCGTGAAGTTAGCATAGACGCTGTACTTGGACCGCCTTTCGAGTCTTCGGTGGTCGGTCCAAAGTCGCGCGCGGAACACCTTTCAATAATCTTCGCACAAGGAAACCAGTTCGTTGAGTGGAACCCGTCTCCTAAGACGGAAAAGAATCCCAAACAGCGTGGGTAGATGATCATATCGAACGCGGGCCCCGATCCAACATGCGAGTGGAACCGACCACGCTTCAACGAAATCAGCGGATTCGAATCTTCTGCGTTTGTCGGTCTTGACAAAATCTCGGCGCGGGCGTCCGTACTGTCTGCTCAGCGGACTCGATCCCGCCTGTTGCTTCTCCGGTATTGACTTGAGTTCGCCCTTGATCCATTCCAAGTCTCGCTGACTTCGCACGACTGCGTTGAAGTCTTCCGGAGTTTTGTAAATCGACACCGTTGCGCCATGGGGAACGGCGGCTCGCAGCTTGTCTTTGCAAGGCATCGGTGTGTTGGATTCGAACAATGCGTCCTGAAGGCGAAAGCTCTTAGCTTGAACCTTCGGTAACCACTTGATTGGTTCCAACAAAGCCGCCTTCTTCAGAAATTCCGGTTTTATGTACTCCCGCCTTTCGTCCTCCGGCACAAATGGAGAGCTGGCCATCCAAGTTGGCCAATCTCCCCAGGGATCTAACACATCCAGCACCTTAATGCGTGAATCGGCGGCAGAAGCCAGGATCGCGATGCTTGCCCCGGATCCTTGCGCAAACATACCCACCCGGCTCATGTCCAAATCGCCACGGTTAGCGAGGTAGTTCAGAATCATTTGCACATCGTGCGCCGAGGTCGCCAAACATTCCTGCAGTTCACTGATGAACCATTCCCGCATGGGCCTGTCGTGATAACGATGTCCGGTCAGAGCCGAGACGAAACCGACCGCGGCAAATCCGTCTTTCGTTACAGCCTGCTGAAAGCTTGTACTTTTGAAGCGATCGGTGTCGGCCGGATACCCATAGAGATAGAGGATTACGGGTGGCTTCGCTGCACCTGCCGGCTTCATCACATACAGGTCGATGGGGTCTCCGAAGCGCCACTGCAGTTGTAACAGCTCGATGGTATAGCCGGAGTTTTCGTTGATGTAGCCCACTAGAGGGGGCGCCGCAATCAAAGTGCTAGTGGCGAGCGCGGGAGAAGTCCAATCCTCTTTGACACTCTTAAAACGAGTATCCGATAGATCTGCAATTGGCGTAGACGCGGGCACGAATTGGGCAGTGGCGGATCCAGAGAAGAACATTGTCCAGAAGAACGCAATATCAAGAGCGAAGATTCTGATTACACGCGCCACGAGAAACTTTCGATTCATAGTCTACTCACAACAATTCCAACCGTCTCCATGGGGTCAAACGCACTCACCGCAGCATTTCGTACGTGTTTCAACTGAAAGGGCGAGCTCCGCAAAGCGCTCGCCCTTTACAAACTCAGCAAGTTTGAGATTTACGGGACAACAACGCAACTATTGGTCGGACCGATTTGGACTAGTTTTGTGGTTGTGTCAGAGGTGGCGGCGACACCGGTTGTAGTGAGGATGCATCCGCCTGCATCGCCACCGAAATCACCCGTGGTTGAGACGTTCACGGGAGCTACGCCCTCTTGGGTGTAGTGAGAGCGCAATAGAGCGAGACCCGCATCCGAGGCGCCGACTCTCAAGGCAGGTACGTAGTCAGGAACGGTGTTCACCACAAAGGTCTGTGATCCTGTGACTAGCAATCTCGCGTTAGCCAGAGCGGTTCCAGTGGAGACGATGCGCAGCGTCGACCATGCCCGATAAGACCCGTTGCGTAGATTCGGGAACGAAAGATTTCCGCTCCAGATTTTTGATTCGGCACACGGAAAGTTGCCGGCGCAGGCGGCAGGTAGAGTAGCCGCCGACGGCAAGGCTCCGGCGATAGATGGCTGCCCGGGGTCGATTTTGGTTCCATACTTGTGGAATATCCCATCGACTCCATCCAGCGTCAGATAGCCATAATTGGCACTGTCGGCGATGCTTGAAACGTTTCCATAGCTGAAGAATGTATAACCGATGCCGTCGGTTCCATTGTTCGTCACCGAGTTCAAAACGGACTTCACTTCTTCCCCCGTTCCGATGGTACGGAAGCGTTTGCCTCCAGCGGTGCACGCCGTAGCGAGTGGGTTCGTGGCAGCAACCCCCGCCTCTTGGCTTTTGCCTGAGAAATTCTTATAACGGAAGACCGTGTATTCGGTTGTGTTCATCGTTCCCGATACAGGCTCGCGAAGGTAAACCTGGATCGGGGCCGACGGCCTGCCAAATGCGCTCGCATTACAATTCGCCCCTGAAAATGCTGCCTGCAAGCCAGCATCGCCGACATTCGTCAGGCCTTTGAGCGCTGCGGTGCGCTCGATGATGAAGATGATTGGAGCGGCTCCAACTGAGACGGTTGTGTAAGCAGGGATGGCGGTTCCAGTGAAGGGATCCTGACCACTTAGATTGAAAGCCAGAAGGTGTGCCGTGGATGTACTGGCTGGGTATCCGCTCTTAATATCGCTTCCTTCGAGGTTGGCCAAAGCTGCCCCAAAAGTCGGACACACGCCAGAGGCATTCACCCCATACCCCAGCCCTGCTAGACCATCGGTTCCGCCGCCAAGCGCAGAGTTACCCCGGCATGTTGCGAATAATGCATCTTCGGGCCGAATGTCGGTAGCGGCTGCGTTCACCCTCACGGTTCCAGTCACAAATAAAGAACTCACGGCTGGTGGAGGTGTCGAATCAGAGGAGTTGTCACCCCACAGGGTGGTGCTGATCAGGTTCCCAGCAGCTGGAAATGAGCTGACGTTCACGGTGCATTGCGGTTGTGCGAAGAAGCAGCGGTCGCCCACACCGGAATCCACTTTTATGTAGGCCCACACATTGGTCGTGGATGCGCTGTCCCACACGATCCAAACGCTTCCTGTATCGATCGCAGTTGCGCCGCCCTTTACTGTGGGCCGTCCATCTACGAGGTTGAATGCGGTGCTGGAGGTGTAATGAAAACACGGAGCCGTCGCACCGGAGACGCAATGGCCAGCGTTGTACGCAGCCAAGGCCATCGACTGCCACATGGCGGAAGAACCCGCAAGCACAACCTTGAGAGTTTGCGCCTGTGCTTGGGGGGCGGCACTCGCACTAACGGCAACTACCGACAGTGCGAACAACAATTTCAAGAGCTTCATAGGTATTCCTTTCTGAAGTTGGACATACTCTGGAATGCGGGCCCTGATGGTGCATGCGACGTCATCCGCCGCGCGCAGTCTTCCAACGCTGACATAGCCTCGGCCAACTCTTCGGTTGGCTGCTAACACCCAATCCACCTGACTGAGCTCCGCCACTTGTTGGGAAGTTCGTCGCGAGCATAACCGTCGCCCCGTTACTCCAGAATGAAGAATTTGTGAATTGTTCGTGACAGGGAAAGATGAACCGTGGATGCCTTTGTCACAAGCCGTTCATCGAAGTTTCATATTCATTTAATACTCGACGTGGGAAAGCTCCTGTACTATCCGCCTCACCTTCCAGTACTCCAGACATGCAACAGAGGTGTCCGTGAGATTTACCGTTTGTCGCAGCCTGTTTCGCGCCTGGGGCGTGGGTGCGATGTTGTTCCTTCTCCCCTGGTCCGGCTTTACACAGGAGCAAACGGCAAACAGGATGACAACGGCCACCCTCAGCGGCACTGTGACCGATCAGACCCAGGCGGTTATCTCCGGAGCCCAAGTAACTCTTACCAATTCTTCCGGCGTGAAGCTGCAGACACAGACGAATGACAAGGGTATTTATTCTCTTGCCGGACTTACACCTGCTACTTATACGCTGTTGATAGCCGCTCCGAACTTCACTTCGCAGCCCCTCGACAACGTTATCCTCACCGCCGGACAAGAGTTGACTCTGGATGTCTCTCTCAAAGCGGGAGGCGAGAAGACCGAAGTGAATGTCGAATCTGCGGGTGTGGGGAAGGTAGAGACTGAGACCTCCAGCGTATCGGGCACGATCACGGAAAAGGAAGTTGTGTCGATTGGCCTTAACGGGCGGAATTTCACCCAACTAATTGCCCTGACTCCAGGGGTAAGCAATCAAACAGGACAAGACGAGGCCAAGGTGGGAGTGGTTGGCAGCGTGAAATACAGCGTGAATGGAGGGCGGGTCGAATACAACACCTTTGAGATCGACGGCGGCGACGTGCTCAACACGGGTTTGAATGGCGCAGCGAGCACGTTGATGGTATATCCCAGCCTCGATGCCATCCAGGAAGTCAAGGTGCTGACTTCAAACTACGGCGCCCAATTCGGTCGTACTGCGTCCGGCACAGTCCAGGTCACCACGAAGTCAGGAACGGCGACATTGCACGGAAATCTCTATGACTTTGTACGCAACGAGGCATTCAATTCGCGCAACTATTTCGATCCGGTAGGTCGGGTACCTCTCTACCGGCGCCAGGATTTCGGCGGAACTATTGGCGGGCCATTAACCATCCCAAAGCTATTCAATACGCGGAGGGACAAGACATTTTTCTTTTTTTCCGAAGAGGTCCGGCTGGAAAAGACTCCGACCGACTACAACCAGGCAGTCCCTTCGTTAAAAGAACGCGGGCTAGTGATGACGCCTCAAGGAATTCGGGAAAACTTGAGCACTCCGAATACGGATGGCCTGGTTTCTCAGGTCTTCGATTTCAGTGACGTCTGCCCGCTGCAGGGGACGACTGACGCTCTTGGTTTCGATAGGCAGAAATACCCTGATTGTCCCGCCATCCTCGGTACTCCGAAAAATCTTCTGCCCATCTATAACCTTCTGGGCCCGCAGATTGGCGGACAACCCTCGAATATCGGCGTCGACAAGAGTGCCCTAGCGATCTTGCGGTCGAACCTGATTCCTTTTCCCAACTCGCCGACAGGATGCAACTTTAGCATCATAAATCCAGACCCCACGGACCCCAATCATTGCTACAACGCGGCGGTATCCCCCTCGACCTATTGGCGGGAAGAACTGTTTCGCATTGACCAGGCAATCAATTCGAAGATCAGGGCAACGTTTCGCTATGTCCACGACGAGTGGGACACCACCGTCCTGACTCCTCAGTGGAGTTATCTCCGCACGACCAATCCAGCCGCAGCCAACTTCCCGACCATCCAGAACCGTTTCACGGGGCCAGGGATCAGCTTGGTCGCGCGATTGACCCACACCATTTCACCAACCCTGTTAAACGACCTGGTAATCAGCTACGCGAACTCAACCATCGTGTTGCTGGACGAGAATGGCGCCGGGGGCGCCCGGTTCCAGCGCAATCCTACGCTGGACCAACCACTCGTCTCTGACCCCTCGGCTCCAGCACAATGCAATCCCTTACTGAGTGTAGATCCCGTCAGTGGCATCGTGCAGTGCGGGATGGGACATTTGTTTAACAACGGCTTCGGGGGCAAGATGCCTGGCATCGCGATCTTAGGCACCAATGCGGCCTATGGCGGCAGAGGCTTTGCCGCAGACCCCTCGTATATGCCGTGGGGACATTCAAATCCAACGTATTCTACCCGAGATGATGTCGGCAAGTCTGTGGGCAAGCACACGCTGCAATTCGGAGGGCAATATGTACTCTCGCAGCGCAACCAGACGAATAACGCAATAGGAGCGGCCTCCGGTGACTTGCAGGGGCTGTTGACGTATAACAACCTGGCTCACAGTACCGGGAATGCATTCGCAGACTTTCTGGTGCAGTCAGTCTTCAATCAAGTAACGACTGGCTATATCCAGAGCTTTTCTCAAGACTCCGCACAGCACCGTTACTACCAGACGTATCAACTCGGGGAACTGTACTTTCAAGACGACTGGAAAGTCACTCCCAAACTCACCGTGAACCTGGGATTAAGAGTTAGCCTCTTCCAGACTTACCGCGAGAAGTACCACAATGCATGGAACTGGGAATCGACCAGATTCAATTCGACGAGATTCGCTGTCGATGAATTTAGTGGAGTGCTTCTTGATAAGAGTGCAGCGTCAGCCCCGGTATCCTTCGACCCCGCCACGTTCCAATTGAATCCCGGTGTTGTGACCGATCTCGGACTTGTGCAATGCGGCGTCAATGGCGTTCCCTCGGGTTGCATGACCGAGCATCTCTTTAATCCCGCCCCGCGGATTGGTTTTGCCTGGGACCCGATCGGCGATGGCAAGACTTCGATCCGTGCGGGTTACGGCATCTTCTTCGAGCATGGTACCGGCAACGAAGCTAATACCGGTTCGCTTGAAGCCAGTTCGCCTCTCGTGCTGAGCATGACTCAACCGCTCCCTCTGAATTACCCCTGCATCGGCAATGTCGGCTACGGTTCGACCTTCGATCCAACGAACAGTGCGTGTACGCTCGACCCTGCCCACCCAGCACCGCCAACTGGTTCAGCCTACCCTCTTGATGTCACTTCGATCCCGACCCGCGCGACCTGGCCCTATGCACAACAATGGAGTTTCGGTGTGCAGCGGGAGCTACCGCATGACGTCGTTGCCAACGTCGCTTATGTCGGCAGCAAGGGGACCCATCTCACCATCGGGCGCCAACTCAATCAGTTAACACCGCTGCCCGCCAGCGAGAATCCCTTCGGTCCCAACGAACCTCTGACCTTGGCGGATTGCGCGGTTTCTCCGATCGTCGGCGCTGCTCACCCGGGCGACGCCAGCGGAGTGCCTTTTCTTCTGCAAAATGGAACGATTGTTACGCCTCAGAGTCCTGCGTACGTTCATTTGCAAGCGGCCTGCGCGTCGCCCTTTATCCCGAACGTCAACTCATTGCCGCATCCCTACCCAGGTTTAGGGCGAGTTCTCGCGCTGCAAAATATAGCGAACTCCAATTACCAAGCCTTGCAGGTTACGTTGCGACGTTCAAGAGGACCGCTCACAGCAGGATTCTCCTATTCCTACAGTCATTCAATCGACGACGCTTCCGATCGAAGCGATCCGGTTCTGGTGGATTCGCACAATCTCGATGGTAATCGTGCAAATTCGAACTTCGATGTGCGACATCTCGCGACTTTCAGCTATCTGTACCGATTGCCGAATTTGGCGCGCGCTATACGGGACGACCTCTGGGCCTCTGAGTCCGATCCGGACCAATTCTCGGCAGAATGTTGCTCCCGGCTAGCAAAAACAATCTTCAACGGCTGGGAAATCTCGGGTGTGACCCTATATCAGTCGGGCACCCCTTTCACAGTTATTAACAGCGCGGGAAACACGGGCATTTCGCTCACTGACAATGCCGGTGTTGCGAGCGGACTTGGCATCGCGGCCTCTTACCCCGATGTGCAGCGTGGCCTATCCACCCTGGGGTACTTGGCAAGATCCAATCTCGAGAGCTTTGGCCCGCTGCTCGGTAACCCCGCGCAATTCGTCGCTCCACGCGGACTGACCTTCGGCAACGCCGGGCGTAACTTTTTGAAGAATCCAAGCCGCCTGAACTTTGACATGTCACTGCTCAAACATTTTCCAATTACAGAGGCGCAAGAAGTGGAGTTCCGAGCTGAGTTCTTCAACGTCTTCAACCACACTCAATATCGGATTTACGATCCCGACAACCCTGGCGGAAGCGGAAATAATGTCGTTAGTTGTTACGCGGGCCCTCTTTATTCGGCTGGCTTTTCTGCGGGTGGAGGCCCGGATTGCGTTACCGGAGCTTCTTTTCTGCACCCGATCAATGCCCATCGCCCGCGAACCATTCAGCTTGGTCTGAAGTGGAGTTTCTGAGGCGTGAGACTCATGGATCGCTCTAATAAACTCCGCCCAAAGAAGCCTGCAACAGAGCAACGGTCTGCGTCCGTTTCTTTCGCATGGTATTCGAGGTATTTATGGGTCCTTGCGTTGGCGAGCACGAATTTCCTCGTGGGATGTGGGACCACCCATTCCAATGCGTCTCAGTCGGTCACCGTTGCAGGCAATTGGCAGTTCAACATGACGGCGCCCTCTGACAATTCCTTTTCAGGTGGAATGCAGGGTGGATTTCTCTTGCAGAACAATGGTTCGGTCACCGGCCAAGTCGTTTATTCGATCTTTTTGCCGCCGCAGAAGGCAGGTGGAACCCCGACACTATGTAACGGCGGGTCCGCTCCAGTTACCGGGGCAATCCAGGGTCAGAACGTAACACTCACGGCGGTCGCTGGAAATCAAAGCTTCTCGCTCACTGGAACCATCAGCGCCAATGGATCGACGATGACAGGCACTTATTCTTCGACTGACGGCCAAGGTTGTGGAACGGAGCAAAAAGGGCTGCAATGGAGCGCGACTTCCGTACCTCCACTCACTGGATCGATTCAAGGCAATTTTCACAGCGCCCTAGACCCCCAACTCAGGGACCAGGACTTTCCTGTTTCGGGGATTCTGACGCAAGGACCAAACATCGGCGCCAGTAACGCAACCATTACCGGCACGCTCAATTTTCAGGGATATCCGTGTCTTCCAACCGCCTCGGTCAATGGCCAGATCAGCGGCAATTCAGTCATTCTGCAAATTGTCGCGCCGAACGGGTTGAATGTAGGTCAGATTGGCGCGCCGGCGGGCTCTTCCAATCCCTTTCCGGTGACCTTCGCAACCGTAGCCGGTGGGGCTGGCTCCATTTTGCAGGGAACAAACGGATATGCGGTGACCACCAAACCCTGTCCCGGCGGCACTCTTGCCGGAGACATAGGAAATGTCTGCCTTGCGGTCGGAAACGCAACGAACTGTAACCAACCGATTACGCTATCTCCGGCAGCGCTCACCTTTCCGGCACAGCAAGTAGGGTCAGCAGCGACGGTCCAGACCATCAGTCTCACAAATACCGATCCTTCTGGCGCGCCTCTCACCGGCCTCACTCTGTCTTTCAACCCGCAATCGGGATTGACCAGTCTCTTTGGTCTAAGCGACTTTGATGGCCTGCCCAATTTTACGGAACAAGACAGTTGCGCGAATCCCTCTGGGTCGCCATTCTCGCTTAACCCGCAGCAGAGTTGTACGATCACGATTTCGTTCGCGCCGCAGCAAGGTTGCCCTTGGTTTCCTTCGATCGCGCTGGGAGGGGAGCCTCCCTCCTTGTGTCCATTTTCATTGTCAGCCTCCCTCACCGTAGAAAGCCCGGTCAGCGCCGACGGCGACAAAGCCTTTTCGGTCCCCATCACCGGTACCGGTCTTAGCGCACTTGTGCCATCCACTCCCGAACTCGACTTTGGAGCTGAGGCAGTCACGGAAAGAAGCGCGCCTCAGTTGCTCTCCTTCACCAATCAAGGCGCAAATCCCGTGCAGATTCTGCCTTCTCTCAGCCAACCTTGTGTAGATGCGGGAGGCGCCGCTCTTCCCCTGCCTCGACCGCCGGTCGCTGGGGTCATTGCAGGACTGCAAGTGGATACGGGTGTGATCACCTTTAATGGTTCCGCTATCGACTACCACTGTGATAGCGACCTTGTCAGTCAGCAGCCGAACTTTCAAATTTCATCGGACACTTGCTCGGGAACTCTACTCGCGCCCCAGGCTTCGTGCAGCTTCGAGATTACGTTCGCGCCGCAACCCAGCACTCCGTTAGTTCCCGCCTTGGATTACTTCCTGGAACTCAACACTCAGGAATGCACGGCTACGACGACATCGAATTGTGAGATCGATAGCGGTCGCTTCCCGGTGGAGTTGATCGCGAATGTGCCGAGCCCACTGCGCATGACGCCAGGAGCAGCCTTGAATTTTGGGAATCAGCCGAAGGGCACGACCAGCGCTCCGTTAACGATTACCCTGTTCAACGACCCGAAAGACCCGAACACGGCAACCATCAATTTCGCCGGCAATATCGTGAAGGGCGACTACGCCGAGACCGATAACTGCGGCGCCAGTTTGGCTCCTGGCAGCAGTTGCACGATTAGCGTTACCTTCCAGCCAACGATCGTTGGACTCGATCCAGGAACGATGACCATTGCTTATGGCGCTGGACAAACTCAATTTGTGCATCTGCGGGGTTCGGGGCAGTAACCCTGAAAAAGGTGGAGGCAGGCTGTGACGTGCAAAGGTTGGATTCCGTCTCTCCTCGCAGCGCTGATGTTGGCGGCGCTGTGGGGCTGTGGAGGAAGCAGTACCAAGAATCTGCAAAATCCGGCAGCGCCCAATTCGCCATCCGTATCGATTTCATTTCAACCGGCGCCTCCATCCTCGATCATACTCAACTCCGCGGCGGCTCTTACAGCAGTGGTGAAAAACGATCCATCCAACGGGGGCGTTGACTGGGCTCTCCTCTGTAAGATGAACGCAGATTGCGGCACTCTTTCACCTCTGTATACTGCGAGTGGTTCGGCGGCCACATATACTCCTCCAGCGACGATCTCCGGAAACAGCCAGACGTTCACGATTGAGGCGTTTGCCACGGCGGATCACAACCAGAATCTTGTAACGTCCATCGCGGTCAGTGGTTTTGACGGGAATCTCAAAGGAACATACGTTTTTCAGACACGCGGCCTGGATGCGAATGGGCCATTGCAACTAGCCGGTGTCATGACCCTTGATGGAAGTGGCGGAATCACTTCGGGGGAACAGACCCACAGCGATCCGCGCCTTTCTGTGACTGATCACATTACCGGGGGCAGCTACTACCTGGGCCCGGACGGCCGCGGAACCCTCACAATTAACACGGCAGATGCGAAGATAGGACAGCAGGGTGTCGAAAATCTGAGTCTGGTATTTCTTTCCAGTGCCCAAGCCCTCATTGCGACTCTCGACAATCCAAATCTCGCGCTGAGCAACGAAACGTCGTCGGGCACGCTCGATCTGCAGACGAGCGTCGCTCCGCTTCAGGGAGGGTATGCCTTCGCAGTCAGCGGGACAGACATCAGTCTTCTACCAATGGCTATGGGCGGCATTCTGAATATCGATTCGCCACAAGCCATCTCCGGAACGGGCAGCGTTGCGGACCAGGATGACGCTGGTGCTGTATTTCCCAGCGCGGCCGTTTCAGGAACAGTGTCGAATCCGGATTCGTTTGGGGCGATCACTTTTTCCCTGACAGCAACGTTCGCTTCCGCTCCGATCCAATTCACGGGATATATCGTCGACGCCACGCACATCAAACTCGTCGAGAGTGACATCAACGGCTCGGGCGTGGGCGTTGGTTCTACGGGTGGGCTCGCAATCGGACAAGGTGCTGCGACCGGCACGTTCACGGCAAACAACTCGTTCTCCGGGCAATACGTATTCGAAATTCTTGGTCAAGACCTAACGGGGATTCCGACTTCGCTCGCTTCGGTCGGTCAGTTCAGTTCTGATACAAGTGGCAACCTCAATAACGGATATGATGATGAATTTTTTGAGGGATTTTTTTCCGAGATTGGCGACAACTTCAGTGGCACATATACGCTGGATTCGACCGGCACTGGCCGTGTCGACTCGACGATCAACTTCCTGGTAAACGGCCCGGGACCTGAATTAATTTTTTATCTAACCGGTAATGGAAATCCTGCACTGGTTCTTGATACCGACGTGAATATCGGCGCGGTGGGCGCCGGCCTGGCTTACCCCCAAGCCACATCGCCTCTTTCTTTCAATGGCCGGTACGGCATCTTTTTCACCCAAGGAGTTGCTAACGCTGAAAACGACGCTACTGCACAGGTCACCGTGAACGGCGCTGCGGGCACTTTGTCGGGAGTCGTAGATACAAGTCTTCCGTTATCGCCTCAGCCGGATACAACTCTTACGGGCACCTTCAGCCCGATCCCAAGCTCGGGTCGTTTTCCCGGTGGGTTGACCAATACGTTCTTTCCGTCACCCGGCTCCACCCCGAAGACACTGGCCGTGGATTTCTACATGATTGACTCGGCACACGGTTTCTTCATCGAGACCGATTCTCTCTTGTCCGGCGACTTGTCATTCGGGTACTTTGCCGCGCGAACTCCCGTGTGTCCAACCTGCCCCTGATAGGAGCGGAAGGACGGTTTCAGTAAGCGCAACAGCGTGCGAGAAGTCGCACTGAGCTGCCAAATTTGGGAATTCGCTGAAAGGCTCGCGTTTCACCGAATACGATTCATCTCCTTGATGCTGCCTCGGTTACTGCTCTTCTTCCTATCCAGCCCCATTTACGTCACACGCCCCAGAACGACTGGCATGTTCGGGTCCCCGCGCTCGAAGGCCACGATCACCATCGCACCAACTTGAATCTTGGGGTTTGTGAGCGTGACCAGCGCCCATGCCTGTCTGCCTTCCACGTCAACCTTCACTCGTCCAGAAATCTGAGGATCGGTATTGTCTAAAACCACGCCTCTGTACACGCCGTAGAATGCCATGTCACCTCGGTTTGTTGGGTGTGCCCTCGTACCTGCGGTTGCCGACGAGTGCCACCGGAGTAGATCGCGTCTCCGTCACCCTAGCACTTGAAGATCGGCAACTCAAGGTCGGGCATCACCGCGAAAAACTGTGACTGCGCGTGGTCGACGATTGGCTGAGATCTGGTCAGATTTGATGAGTTCGAACTCGACATTCGGGTGTACCAGTTGCGACGTTCCGGCCGCACGCTGAAGCTGGAACAAATCCCCATGGAAGTCCTGTTCCTGCTTATGGAGCGTCGGGGCCAGTTGGCGACGCGGGAAGAGATCGTTGAAAAAGGTTGGGGTAAGGAGGTCTTCCTTGATACTGATGACGCAATCAGCACTGCGATCCGGAAAATCCGCCAAGTCCTCAAGGACGATCCTGAATTCATTGGCACAGTGACTACCACACTCAAGATTGTGACCGGGTGACTCGAGTCTCTCACGTTCGAATCCCAGGCCCTGTTACGAATTGCGAACAATTCAAGTCTATTCGCCCTGGACCAAGTAATCGGCGCTAAGGTGTTGACGAACGTTAGTGACACTGGTCCCGCAAGGAGTACCCTTCCCCTGTCGCTTGCTTCTTGCGGGGCTGGGGCAATTGTTGGGTCCAATCAGCCATATGGGGCATTCCTGGCAAGAGGCTTGTGCGGCAGCTTTAACGGAATCTAACACCACCAAGTTGCTCAGTCGCATTGAAGCAGTAATAACCGCGTTCGAAAGACGGTATGCCGAATGGGGGATAGATCCCGGAACTCCGGCTGAACTGAATGCAATCCGAAAATCACTGTCCAAAATTGAACGCTTGATAAGAAATAAGCTCGCACCGTATGGGGAAGCTTCTCTCAAGGAAGCGGGAGAGCCTTCAGACGTGACGCAGCGCAGTCTGGCGAGCGAACTGGGGCATGTCCGGCACATGTTCCTCGTTCTGCGATCCTGAGAGTTGTTGTTCTACACCTAGACACAAGCTGGCGGGCGATCTTATGGAACCCCGGATCTAGACCGGCCATTGATCGCGGCATGCTCCAAGCGGATCAGGGCCGCTGTTCGACGGACGCCCCCTTCGTTCCGACCAATAGCATCGACCACCGGGCAAAGCCAGTCCGTTGACAGTTCGGTTCAGCAGGGGATAGTCTCGGTTAAACTGGCGCCAGGCTTATTCGTGAGGGGGAATCAGGTCCGAGCGCGGAAGCTAGCATGTATTGGATGTTGCCTTGGTCTCGGGATGGGGTAACCTGCTCAGACGAGTACCTTGAATTTTGGCCCCCCGATTCGCGCGAGCCCTCGGGGGTAAGGGCGTGAGCCTTCTCTCATGGTTCAGCCTTTCACCTGGGGCTCCGTTGCGCCGGAACCAGCGGCCTCTGCTTTTCCGGTACGCCTTTGCGGTTTTGTCAGTTGCGCTGAGCGCCTTGGTGGGTCTGTGGTTGCGCCCCTTTACCTATCATTGGCCGTACCTGTCTTTTTACGGAGCGGTCCTGATTTCGCTGTTCTATGGTGGTTTTGGACCCGCTATCGTTTCCTCAATCCTTTCAGCGCTGCTGACCAATCTTCTCTTCTTACCTCCTTACAGCCATTTTTCCCTTGATCTTCCCAATATCGCAGGTGGCACTTACTTCTGTCTCTCCTTTGGATTTGTCTGTTGGCTTATCGATACCAGATGGGAACGTTCCGAACGTCAACTAGAGACTACAGAGGACAAGCTACGAGAGAGTGAAGAACGGTTTCAGCTTTTCGTCGAGCACGCACCGGCGGCGTTGGCAATGTTTGACCGAGAAATGCACTACCTCCATCTGAGCCGCCGCTGGAGGACTGACTATGGCTTGGGCGAACGCGACCTGCGTGGCGTGTCGCACTACGAGGTCTTCCCCGACGTTCCTGAGCGATGGAGGGACGCTCATCGTCGCGGCCTGGCTGGAGAAGTGCTGCGCGAAGAGGACGACCGCTGGGAGCGTGCTGACGGTTCTGTGCAGACAGAACGGTGGGAAATCCGGCCTTGGCATGATAAGACGAGCGCAATCGGCGGCATCGTAATCTTCACCGAGGACATCACAGAGCGCAAGCGGGCCGAACGGCTTTTTCGCGAATCGCAAGAGGACTACCGAACTCTCTTTGAGTCCATGGATGAAGGCTTCTGCACGATCGAAGTGTTATTCAACGAAAACGATGAACCCGTGGATTTCCGCTTTTTGGAAGTCAACCCGGCGTTTGAAAAGCAGACAGGGATCCAAAACGCGCGAGGGAAACGAGTGCGTGAAATTATCCCACACCTCGAAGAGCCCTGGTTTGCGACGTACGGCAAGATAGCCTTGACGGGCGAACCCGCTCGTTTTGAAAACGAGGCAGCGCAGTTGCGCCGTTGCTATGACGTGCATGCGTTCCGCATTGGAGAGCCGCGAGAGAAGAAAGTGGCTATCTTCTTCAATGACATCAGCGAGCGCAAGCAAACTGAGGAACGGCTACGCGAATACCAAAGAGTCGTGGAAGGACTGGAGGAGATGATTGTGGTCGTGGACCGTCAATACCGCTACCAGATCGCCAATACCGCGTTTCTTAATTTTCGCGCGATGTCTGCGAAACAAGTCATAGGGCATTTCGTGGAAGAGGTGGTGGGTAAAGATGTTTTTGCAGCGACGGTCAAAGAAAAGATCGATCAATGTTTCCTTGGTAAGGTGGTGCACTATGAATTCACCGATGACTCTCCGAAATTAGGAACGAGAGAGTTCTTCGTATCGTACTTTCCAATCGCAGGTCGGAGTGGCGTCGATCGAATCGCCTGCGTGTTGCAAGACATCACGGAGCGGAAGTGGGCAGAGGACGAGTTACGCAAGTCGGAAGAAAGGTTCAGCAAGGCATTTCGCAATAGCCCAGTCGCCATCACGATTTCGACGGAAGAAGAAGGACGCTACCTTGACGTAAACGACGCCTTCCTTCTTATGCTCGGGTGGCAGCGCCGTGATGTCATCGGTCACACTGCCGCAGAGCTGCATTTCTGGGCCGAACCTCTGGATCGTGCGGAGATGGTGCGCCAGGTGAAGGAAGCGGAACAAGTGGCAAAACTGAACATTCGATACAAAACCGCGAAGGGAGAGACTAGGGAAGCGGAAGTCTGGGCGGAACCGATCGAGCTTGACGGGCAACGCTGTGTGCTGGCGATCACTCGCGACGTCACGGAGGCCCAGCGCCTGGAAGCGCAGTTTCGCCAAGCTCAGAAAATGGAAGCCGTGGGACAGTTGGCGGGAGGGGTCGCCCACGATTTCAACAACTTGCTCGGTGTGATTCTCGGCTACACCGATCTGTCGCTCAGTTTGACTGCGCCGGAAAGTCCGGCGAACCGGAACCTCGAGCAAATCAAGAAGGCATCGAATCGTGCCGTGACGCTTACGCGGCAACTCCTGGCATTCAGCCGGCGGCAGGTTGTCTTTCCCAGGGTTCTGGATTTGAACGAAGTGCTGCAGAACCTGATCACCATGTTGCGGCGGTTGGTCAGCGAGGAGATCGCTGTATCTTTCCGGCCTGCGGTCCCGATTGACGGAATTAATGCGGACCCAGGCCAGATCGAACAAATTCTGATGAATCTGGTTGTGAACGCTCGAGATGCCATGCCGAATGGAGGCGAGATCATCATAGAGACGGGGAATGCGGAACTCGATGAGCATTACGTTTCCTTGCACCCCGGTTCTCGCGCCGGGCAACATGTCGTTTTGATCGTAAGTGACACAGGTTGCGGCATGGACGAGAACGTCAAATCGAAAATCTTCGAGCCTTTCTTCACAACCAAGGGAGTTGGAAAAGGGACCGGTCTCGGACTTTCGACTGTGTATGGAATTGTCAAGCAGAACGGCGGCACCATCTTTGTCTACAGCGAGCCGGACAATGGCACCACGTTCAAGATTTATTTTCCGGCAGTGGCGCTGAAAACCGAACACCTAACCCAGCCCCACGAAGACGCCGAGTCTCGTGGAGGGTCAGAAACCATCTTGGTAGTGGAAGATGATGAGTCTCTTCGCGAACTGACCGCCAGAATACTGCAAGATGCCGGCTATCAAGTGATCGAAGCAAGTGATGCGGAGAATGCGTTAGACATCATCAGGACTTCTCAACCACGTATCGATCTGCTGCTAACAGATGTCATCATGCCCGGGGGAACCGGGATTGAGTTGCTGGAACAGGCTAAGGCACTACAACCGAATCTGCGGTCGTTGTTCACGTCGGGATACACCGGCGATCTGGTTAGTCAGCGCGGCGGCTCGATCCAAGAGGCAACATTCTTAGAGAAGCCGTTCACCAGAGACTCGTTGTTGGCTAAAGTCTACTTCGCCTTACATAGCGAGTGAGTACAGTTCGGTGAAGCGAGGCTCAAAGACAGAAATATCTTTCTGTCCAGCCCTTTCTTGTCATAACGGGGATTCCGTTGGTTTTAGCATCGCAAGCCCAGGCTTGCTCGATGCTTTTTCCGCGTACATAGCCCGGTCCGCCGCATCAAGCATTTCATCGAGAGTTCTTCCGTCGCTCCATTCGGATACTCCAACTGAAAGCGTCAGCTCGAAGCCGTCAAGGTGTCCTGCGCCATTCCAGTCCAGCAAGTACTTCCTGATGCGTTGAACCACACGACCTGCACCTAGTGCTCCAGTATCAGCCAAGATGAGCAAGAACTCGTCACCACCATAACGCACTACCGCATCAGAGCCTCTCACTGAACTCCTCAACAGGGTGGCAACCTCAGCCAACACAAAATCACCAGTCAGGTGTCCAAATCGAGTGTTGACCTGCTTGAATTTGTCCACGTCGATCAGCATGAATGTCAGCTGGTTTTCCAGGCGTCGTGCGTGACTTATGAACCGGCCCGCCATGTCCTCGAGAGAGCGACGGTTGTAGACTTCCGTAAGCGGATCCGTGAACGACTGCAGCCGAACTAATTCATTTTGAATGGTGCTAGAGATCAACTTTTGCCTTGTGCGCCGCAGGTCCAAACGGCGCGTTATTAAGTAACTATTGAGAAGAGTGACCAGAACGAATAGGCCCACCACCAGTTGACGTGAGACCGTAACCTGGAGATGAACTTCGTCTTGGCTGATAAAGGCTGACGGCGCGATCAACGCGAGAAGCCCGACCGCAACCACGAACCCAGCGAAGCAGACAATAATCCACAACTCCCAATCGCGCTTCTCCAGAGCCGCAAGTTGCTGCGTAACCGCCGAAAATGTATCTTGTGACCTGCTATCGTTCGTCATCTGCGAAAGTCCAATCTGGGCCGAATTGTTGCCTCCTGTTTAATGGCAGCGAAGCCGCTTCCATTCACGAATGAGCTGTGGTTCGCCGCCAAATTGCCAGGCTAGTGCACAACCAGCGTAAGCTTGTAACGTGGTGCAGATTTCCAGACGTGGCGATCACGCTGAGAGTGTACGTACCGGGAGCGGTTGTTCGCGCGAGGGCGGGCGATTTTGGCGCGCCAGTCCCGCCGCAGCCAACGAGCGCCAACAGCATGACCACCACGGCTGACACTCCGTACGTACGGAACTTGCGCCGCCGGCTCGGGGCAAAAACAACCGCGCTGAAGATTGCCATTGGTGCACAAAGCAGGGCCAGGGAAACGCCCATCCGGGATCCAGATAGCCCCTGAGCCTCTGAGACCGGGCCCAACGTTGTGACCGCGACCGTTACCACCTTGGAATTGCTGCCCGGAGTGATCGAACTAGGATTCACCGTGCATGTGGCGAACGCAGGCGCTGCATTGCACACAAACGTAACTGGACTGGAAAACGCGCCTCCCGTCGGGCTAATACTAAGTTTGTAGGAAGCGGTCCCGCCGGGACTTACTGTAGCCTGGTTCGTCACGGGGGAAGCGATGAAATCTGTTCCCGACCCGCTGAGCGTTACCACGTGGGGGCTGCCGCTGGCAGAATCGAGAAATTGCAGAGTACCAGAGAGTGGGCCCGAAGAAGCAGGGATGAACCTCACTTGAACTCCACTGACGACCACCGCTACATTGCTGCTGTTGGCAAAGGTAAGATCTTGGGTCGCACTCACCGCACCCACCGACGAAGGCGGGAAGGTCAAGCTGGAGGGACTGATCGTCACACTCTGCATGGCACCTATACCCGAACCTGTCAGAGTCACAACATGAGGGCTGCCCTGGGCGTCGTCGACAATAGTGATCGTTCCTGAGCGACTGCCCAATGCCGTCGGAGTGAAAGTCACAGTGAAAGTGCAGAACGAAGCCGCTGCCACTGTGGTGGCACAATCGTCGGTTTCCGCGAAATCACCACTTACCGCAACACTACTGATCGTGAGCGCCGCAGAACCCATATTGCGCAAGACTGTCGTTTGCGGCGCGCTAGTAGTGCTCAGAATTTGGGAACCGAACTGCAGCGAAAAGGGCGCCAAAGCAACTGCCGGTGCAATCGTCGCGGGGTCAATCTTCGCGATAAAGGCGTCGGTCTGTCCTCCCAACACTGTCTGGAGCCCGGACTGAGTTACCGGGAAGTCAAGAGATTGTGTCACGCCAGTTACATAGACCGCGCCGTTACTGTCGAGAGCCAGGCCTGAAGCGGCCTCCCACCCCTGCCCGCCGAGGAAAGTCGCCATCAACAGAGTGCTGGCGCTGGGGTCGATCTCCGCGACAACGACATCACCGTTCCCGGCGTATCCCTCAATCGGGTTCGACAAATCGAACTGAAGGTCGCTGCCCACAATGAAGGCATCGCCACTGGCGTCGACCTGAATCGCTTGTCCTGCCATGTTGTTGGACGTGCCTAGAAATGTGGAATAAGCCAGACCGGAGCCGGCTGGGTTAAGCTTCGCAATGACCGCACCGTTGCAGGCGGATACAGAAGGATCGCAGATGTTTGTCGTAACAATCGGGAAGCTGTCGTTCGCAACGTCGTATCCGGTGACGTAGGCGGAACCAGTCGTATCCACCGCGATTGCATTTAGGAAACTGGAGGTGAGCCCCCCGAGATAGGTGGAATATCCGATGCCGCCTGAACTGGTGAACTTTGAGACGAAGCCGACGTCACTCAAGTAATAGCCCGGATAAGTAGTCGTGAATGCCCCAGATGTTACGGGGAAGTCCGTCGTCGTTGTAAATCCAGTGACGTAAGCATCGCCTGAAGCATCGGTGGCTACGCCTAGCAGTTCTGTGTCGGGGAAGCAACCAGTGCACGAGCTGGTGTTGAGTACGCTGCCGGCTAAGTACGTGGAATACACCAGGGAAGCTCCGTCCGCGGCGAACTCGGTAAGAAAGCCGTACACTCCCCAATCGCCAAACTGGTCGGCAGAGACAGAGGCCTGATAGGCATTTGCCATCGGGAAGTTTGTCGACTGCGTGGTGCCGGCGATGACTGCTTCTCCCGTGGGATCGACGGAGACCGAGTTTCCAGACTCCGAGTTCGATCCACCAACGTAGGTCGAGTAAATGATCGAAGAACCATCTGCGGAAAACTTGACGAGGAAAGCGTCCTGGCTGCCGGAGAGAGCCGATTGGTATGCATGCACAACCGGAAAGTCTGAAGAGGTCACGGCCCCAGTGACATACGCATTTCCCGAGGAATCAAGCGCTACTCCGTATGCCTCATCGCCCCCGCTGGTTCCACCGAAATAGTCTGCGAACAGTAAACTGGAGCCGGTGGGATTGAATTTTGTAAGAAACATCCGCGAGTGCGTGGGGCTGTACGAGCCGATACTAGCCAGCGGAAAATCTGGAGAATCCGTTAGGCCAACCACGTATGCGTCGCCGCTACCATCCACCGCGATGCCGTTGCTGAAGTCGTCACCGCTTCCGCCGAGGAAGGTCGAGTAGACCAGAACCGGGTCAATTATTAGGGGCTTCGTAGCGTCGTAGCTTCCCACCTCGAAGCCTACGTGTGTGCTATCGCGCAAAACATATTTACCCGGTACCCTCACCCGTATTCCCTTGATTTCCTGATAGAGGATGGGAATCTGAAGGCGGAGTTCAGTGGCGCCCTTGGCCAACAAAATGTTGCCGTCGGAGTCGACAGCCAAACCGTCGGTACCTTTTACTGAGAATTGAATGGTCGACGCATCGGCTCCTGGCGCCAGGTCAAAGTCGTATTCCACTCTGTGATTGTTTCCATAGTAGATGAGGTCAATTCCTGGATAAACATTCCGGTAGCGGATTTTGTTGTAGGTGGGAACGTTCCGGCGCCACTTGCTTGGATCCCGGCCAATAAAATAGTTGATCTTAGTACTTAGCGGTTCCTCGCCCACGATTATGGGATTGGTCGCTGCCCCTACAAGATCGATGGCAAGAACAGCCGACTTCCCCTCTCTTGAAGGTCTCGCCAGTTGACGTATTGGAGAAACCCTCGAAGGCTTGTCGTTGCGCGCCTGAGCCACGGAACCATCTGCTTTCGAAGTAGTTTCCAAAGGCCGCAAGGCGAGAACCATCCCGCCAGCTGTGAGAAAGACAGAGTATCCGTTGCCGCGAGACAGGAATTTTACCTGAGAGTCACTCTGGCCCTGGTTGGCCTCGAACATGAGTGGCGCATTGCCATATTTCGTGTTGATTTTTCCACCTTGCGACGACCCTACCCGCGCCGATGTTGGCGTCGGCCGCTCTTGGGCACGGCTCGTCAAGACAGTGAAAATCAGAGATAGGCCTAAACAGGTTACGTTCCTTGCTTGCATTGCAAAATCCTCGCGTTCAACTCCAGGAGTCCGTCTTACGCAGAACCTGGCATCTGGAGATGCGAGATCAGCGGCACTTCTCAGGTTGCAAACCATCTGCCGAATTGCCGATCGCGAGCTATTTTTGCAAGATCAAGCAGCAATGGACGTTAGGAAGGCGGTTCATAAAGTGCAACGAGTGGTGCTTGAGTGGGATGTCCGAATCCCCAGAATAGTGTCCTAAAGCTGGAAAACTCTTTGGGTCGTAGCGGCCGTCATGCTTATATGGGTGCTCCGGCGGCCTTGGATTGAAACCCGGGGAGACCTACTCGGCTGCTTGACAGAAGCTTCAGGATCGCCTCGTGGTCGACAGGTCTGGAGAACAGGTAGCCTTGGGCGCGCTCGCAGCCGAGATGTCTGAGCAGATCCAGTTGGGCCTGCGTTTCCACCCCTTCGGCCACGACCTCCAGCCCCAGGTGGTGGGCGAGCATTACGATTACCCTGACGATTTCGTGAGTCTCGGCGTCGCTGTCCATGCGGGAGACGAAGACCCTGTCGATCTTGAGAGTGTCGACACGGAAAGCCTGTAGTCGGCTAAGAGAAGAGTAGCCGGTGCCGAAGTCGTCGATATCCAACCCTACCCCAAGTGCCTTCAACTCCGAGAGCACGCCCGTAGACTTCTCCGCGTCGGCCATGGCAATGGTCTCGGTGATCTCCAGATCGATGCATCGGGGATCCATGCCACTCTGCTCAAGGAGTTGACCGATCTGAGAAGCCAGACCGGCCTGTGCGAATTGTTTGGGACTGATGTTTACGCTCAGAGAAAGAGGAGGGTCGGAGGGGAAAAGTTGTTGCCATGAGCGCAGCTGATGACAGGCTTCAGGTAGTAATTGGCGGTTGATGGACAAGATTATGCCGGTTTCATCGGCGAGGGGAATGAAATCGTTCGGCATGACCATGCCTTGAGGCCGCTGCCAGCGGGTGAGAGCCTCGAACCCCACGATCTGCTCACTTACCAACGATACGATGGGTTGGTAGTAAACGCGGAACTCTCCCAGTTCGACGCCCCTGCGCAAGTCCGTCTCCAGCTGCAAGCGCTTGACCGCGCCGGTGTGCATGGCATTGTCGAAAACTTCGCAGCGCGCTTTCCCGTTGTGTTTGGCTCGGTACATCGCGATTTCAGCGTCGCGGAGGATATCTTGGGCTTCGGTGCTAGTGCTCCCACTGAATGCGATTCCGATGCTTGCGGTGACAACAATTTCGTGACTATCCACATCGAAGGGGAGAGCTAGTTTCTGCTGAATACGCTCGGCCATTCGAACGGCGTCACTGGGGTCGTGAAGTTCCTGAGCTAGTACCGCAAACTCGTCACCGCCCGGCCTGGCCAGGGTGCTGTCGCCGAAGGTCAACTCTTGGTTTTCACCTCGGCCCGGACGCGATATGGTGTCGGCTCGACGAAGGCAAGCCGTCAGACGTTCGGCGATCTGGATGAGAAGTGCATCGCCGGCTACATGGCCCAGGCTGTCGTTGAAGACCTTGAATCCGTCAATGTCAATGAACAAAACGGCAAACTTGAAATCGGCATGCCGGCGGGAAATGGCGAGGGCTCGCCCCAGGCGGTCGAGAAGCAAGGTCCGATTGGCAAGATTTGTAAGACCATCGTGAAAAGCGTTGTGCGCCAGCATTTCCTCAGCCCGCTTGCGCTCGGTGATATCGCGGTTCACGATCACTAACCCTTCGGCTTCGCCCTTCGCTCCACGAATCGCGCTGGCAGTGGACTCAAGAACGCGCCACGACCCATCCTTGTGGCGGATTCGGTATTCCAGCCGCTCTCCGATGCCGGTACGGCTGGCTTTTTCAGCCGCTCCTAGCACCCGAACGCGGTCGTCGGGATGAATCTGGTCCAGTGGAGAGGTTGCGATCAACTCAGTTCGGCTGTACCCGAGGACCTTTTCATACGCAGGACTGTTGTAGAGGCGATGCCCATCCTTGTCGACAACGGCAATCATGTCGGCAGCATTTTCGCTGATCAGTTTGAAGAGATGGTCGCGCTCCGCCAGTCGGCGACGCATGCGTTGGAGCTGCAGGTGTTGATAAACCGTATAGATATCGAACAGTAGTACCAGAGCCGCCAGACCCCGAACCCACTCTTTCAGGCTCAGTGAATAGAATCCGTCCGTGGGCAGATGAAAGCCGGGGAACGTGAGTGAGAGAATGCCGAAGGTCAAGACCAGAGTGACAGCGACGGCGAATCCCCACAGCCACCATTCCCGACCCTCAACTTGGTGCATGCGGGGTAAAACGGGCTCGGGGTAATTTTCGATTTGAGGTTCGTCGCTCACGGGATCGCGATCTCCTTCGTCTTTCGAGACGGGAGTTCTGAACGCGAGATGAGGACCACCGAAAGCACCTCCATCGTCATATCTCAACCAATGGCTTCTTAATCTGGGTCTTGCTCTTGAGCCAATCATGCAGAATTGTGAGGTCGACCGGCGGAATCCGGACATACTCACAGCCAGCTGCACCGTAATTCCTAGCCCACTGGATGCGTGCCTCGACGTAGATCGGTCTGTGAGCACCTGGCAACAACAAGTGAAAGGACAGCACATCCCCGATCGCAAGTTCTCCTCGGCTGCTGAGGCCGACTCCGCCATCGCCGATGTCGGTGATCGTCACCTCCACAGGCCGCTTGTTCTCGTCGGTTGCCTGGACCGAGCTCATCAGCGCGTACCGTGCATGACGACGGTAGTCATACAGCATTCGAGAATAGGCGGCCTTCAACGATTTGGCGACCGAGGCTTCAGTTACAGGCTTGCGCACTACAAAATGGACGCCCGGAACTGGGTGATCCCCGGAGGAGACTGCAACAATGATGGGCTTCTGCCACTTCCCGGACCTCTGGATTCCATTTAGAAACCCGGCGGACTCATCATCCCAGTCAACGACGATCAGATCGGTACTGCCTTCCGACAGATGATCCGCAGCCTTTGAGGCCGTCAGGCACACATTTGTGCTAATCGAGAGATTTTCGAGCAATCTGTTGATGGTGCAAACGACGCTGGGATCGCGAGATACCAGCAAACACTCAAATGCCATGTCCGATGTCATACCTTGCCTCTATTAACGGGGACCAAACCAAGGCCAAGTTAAAGCGAGCAAGAATCTAGCTGGCTTTGGATCAAGCTTCGGCCGTCAAGGTCTCGCGGGTCCGCCTAACGAGACAGATGCACTTTAAAGGCCAGATGCTTGCGGCAATTGATGGCTATTTTTGAATGGATTGATATGAAACTGGGAAGTGTACATGTCCGGAATCCGGACGTCAGTTCCATCTTCCGGGCATGTACTGTTGACGATTATGGGCGTCCACTGTCGCGCCTTACCGGCTGACGAAGGTCGGGAAACTACTCGCAAGCTGCGGAAAAAGTCCGTTGGCACTCCACAGACGACCACGGGGCTGAAGCCTGCATTGATTGCATGTGCTTTACGCGGCCCTGAAGTGCCGCTCCCCCACGGAAACGTGGGCGTTCCGAGTTCTTCTGCAGCCTGCTAGTACTACTGTGTTATAAGAATGGAGCTCCACAAAAAGGACAGCCCGAAAGTTGGCGGAGCAGAGCCCGTGCCAGGGTTTGTCGAAGGGTAGCAATGGACCAGGGGTTATGCCGCTCCACGCGCACGGGGCGAACCCCGAGGATGGAACTGGGGCGGCATTTCGGGGACGGGTAAGTCCACTTGACCGGCGCGAGCAGAGGGGGAAAAACGGCTCCGTTCGGCCACCAGGAACCCATAGGCCGCGATGCAGAGGGTAGCGTGATGGTGAAAACCGCGCCAGCCTCGTCCTTCATAGTGGCCCAGGCCGAGTTCTTGCTTCAGTTCTTGGTAATCGCGTTCGATGATCCAGCGTTGCTTGGCTAAGCGGACGAGATGGGAAAGGTTGGTCGAGGCGGGCAAAGTGGATAACCAGTACCTGGTCGGTTCGGCTTCCTGCTTCGGCCACTCGATCAGCAGCCACTCCTCGGGGCGAGGCTCGCTGCTCCAGTAATCGGGATGGGCGGGACGGATGCGCAGAGCGGCAAAGCGGGAACGCAAGGGTCTACGAGTTCCTTCCCGCCAATGCACGGTTTTCCAGGCCGAGGCAGGCAAGCTCATCGCCAACTCGCGCACCGCCAGCGGAACATGCTTGCCACCGCGGCGTAACAGCTTCGTGGGACGTCCGATTCCTTTCCACTTCCGCTTGGGCAGCGGCGCCTGACCGGGTAACCACACGCTCACCGACGACTGGATGCCCATCACGTACAGCAACCCCAATTCGGTGATGCCCTCGCGAAATTCCGTGTCGTTCCCATAAGCGGCGTCGCTTAGAACGGGAGCCGCCGGGATCTCTCGGTCTAAGGCGGTACGAATCTGTTGCAAGGCAATTTCCGGCTTGGTTTGAAACTTGACTTCCGGGGGTATTCCCGTGGCCGTTCGCCGCTTCTTGTCCTGGGTCCACACTGCCGGTAAGTAGAGACGCCAGGCGATGGGCAAACTTACCTCCGCGGTGCTGATCGACAAACTCACGGCCACCCGGCAGTTCTCTTGCTTGCCCACTTGTCCACAATACTGTCGGGTCACTCCTACCGAATGTGTCCCCTTCTTCACCAACCCAGTGTCATCGACGATCCAGGCTTCGATCGGCCCTTGCTTCTGCATGGCGGGCAGCGCGTACTGACGCACGCCTTCCAGAATGTCCTCGTCACTCCAGGGCGCGTGGGCGACCACGTGATGCAAGGATTGATGCGTCTGGCGCACGTTGTCGGGACACAGACGAGCCGCCATCGGTTCTACGCTCTTGCGCTCTCCGGGCAAAAGCAAGCCGGTGCAATAGGACTTCAGAGGAACCACGCGATCCAAGTGCCCCGCGGCTTGCGCCAGGCGATCAAGATAGGCCGCGAAGCGTTTTTGCTGGGCGCCTGGCGCAACAGAATGGGCGCTCATGACCAGCAACTTAACATTAAAGGATGCAGACCCGCGTGATCTTTTAGAAAGAGGTATTCACTTTATAACACAGTAGTACTAGATAAATGCCAGGCCGACGAACTAGGCGCTTACGTCCTTGCCCTCAAGCTTCATCCTTGACAGTATTTGGTAGATTGTCGCCCGGCCCAAACCTAGGATCTCTGCGGCACGCGCCTTGTTCCCTCCGACTCTCTCTAGTACCCGCATTACATGACGTCTCTGTACCTCATCGAGCGAAAGAAGGTCTTCATCGATTAGGGAGTCTCCCGTGAACGGGGTTCTTAGCCGCTCAGGGAGATCATTGGTGTCAATAAACTTGCCTTCCACCATCATGCACGCGTTACCTATCACGTTCTCCAATTCCCGGATGTTTCCAGGCCATGGGTATGTCGCCATTACACCCTGCGCTCTCCGCGTTAGACCTGCGATCGGCTTTTCGTATTCCGCGGCGAATCGCTCCACGAAGTATCGCTGCAGCAGTGGAAGATCCTCCCGCCGATTGGCCAAGGGTGGTAAAGCAATTTCGACCACCGCCAAACGGTAATACAGATCTTCGCGAAACTGGCCCTCGCGCACCATCTTTCTCAAATCGCGATTCGTGGCAGCGATCACCCGCACCTCCACATTGCGCGAAACGGACGAACCCACCCTCCGAACCTGATGATCTTGCAAAACCCGAAGCAACTTTGCTTGAGCCAACGGTGACAAATCTCCAATTTCGTCGAGAAAGAGAACTCCACCATTCGCACTCTCAAAAAGTCCAGCTCGGTCCTGGACCGCACCAGTGAAAGCGCCTTTTATATATCCAAAGAGTTCACTCTCGACCAGGCCCTCTACCAGAGCGGAGCAGTTGCATGCGACAAACGGGCCCGGAGAGGCTGCGCTCAGGCGGTGAAAGGCGCGGGCAACCAATTCCTTGCCGGTGCCAGTGGCTCCCGTGACGAGAATCGTCCTGAAGTGCGGCGCGACCCGGCGGATCTTCGCGAATACGTCGAGCATCAAGGGACTACGACTAACGATCCCTTCGAATTGGCACGCTTGCACCAGCTCTTGATCGAGTTGCAGCGTTCTTCGGCGTATTTCCGCCTCGGCCAGAAAATTGGCAATTCGATGCCGGAGCCTCTGAAAGTCGAGCGGCTTCGTCAGATAATCGCAGGCGCCTCGCTGAATCGCTTCCATGGCGGATTCCGCCGAGTAGTGTCCTGAGATCACAATCACGTTTGCAGCTGGGTCTGAGCGAACGATGCGTTCGAGCATGTCCATTCCGCTCGCTCCCGGCATGATCAGATCGAGCAGCACGACCCTGGGGCGGAGGGATTGAAACAGTTGGAAACCCGCCTCCGGATCTTCCACCGTTAGTATTTCCAATCCTTCGTCCCTGAGCGCATCTGCGATTAGCGACAGAGTCTGGGGATCGTCGTCAATCGCGAGCAACTTGAAAATGTTGTGCTTACTCATTGGGCGCTTCCTGTCTGCGAGCCTTTCCCCGTTCTTCGATCCAGACTTTCAATGGAAGCCGCCGACTGCGCCTCCCGATTTGATATCAGTGTTTGGATAGTCAGGATCACAATTTCGGGTGATGGATGCGTTCCTGTTCGAATGAGCTGTAGGGAAGGCAGACTTCTGGGGAAAGGCCTCGACAGCAACGCGGGGGCCACCCTTGCGGTCGGCGTAACCCACGAAAAACCGGTCGGCCTTGCGATGAACCGTCCGGGCAAATTCATACACACTACAGCAGCCTTCTGGGGAAGCGCTACCTGTGCGCACTCTATCACAACAATCGCCAGGTATCAGTAACAAAGTGGGTCAGGGTAGTGTCTGAAGTCTGTATTGAAAGAACAAAAATTAACTACGCATTGCTCGTTGATCTCACCAATAGGGCCCGCTAATGGCAAGCTCAAGCCGCGAAGCTATCTAGCAGTTTGCTGAGAAACTCAGATTCGTATCAGGGCATCGGTTTAGCAATCCCGTAAGTGCCACAGAATCAGTCCAGCTTCAGCCGCCGTGGGCGCCACGCTGCCGAGAATGAGTTTTTCCGCAAATTCGCTAGATTGCCCAGGGGCAACCTTGGCTGGTGATCTTTCTTCCTCGACCGTATTCCGCTGACCTCCTCTTCAGTTACGCTCGAAGCGTGCCAGTCGTTCTAGCCCTTCTGTTAACCACTTCTATCGTGTTACGAAATCCGAACACAATAACGCGCCTGGGTTCATCATCGGGATGGTCATAACGTGGTAAAGCCCATGAACGGACAGCGGATGGCTCAGAGGTGAAATAGAATTCAGCGTCTGCGAGGCGTCTGCATGGCAGACACTATTCCGGCCTGAAGCACGTTCCCGTTTGGCGAGGAGCGCAACTGCGATACCTACAAATCAAGGGCAGCCCGTAGGTTGCTGCCTCTCGGTCGCGTTTGGTAATCAACATGCTGTTCTCTCGAGAGTTATGATTGACCAACAAGTTCGACTTGACGGGCTCCTTTTCTCCAGCGACTCCCAACTGCTCGGCGTCATGAATCAGATTCTGGATACCTTTGCCATTAAGACCGAGGTTTGTGGCGAACTCGACTCGGCTCTTGACGCCGTGACCCATCGCAGGCTGGATACGGTAATTGTGGACTGGAATGGAGTGCGCGACCCCAATCGGGTCGTGCGTGCCGCGCGCAAATCATCTCCCAATAGCAACTCGACCATCGTGGCCATGGTCGATCAGGGATCCGAAGCGCACGCGTTGTTGGCTGGGGCTAATTTCATGATTCACAAGCCGATGGACCTGGACCACGCGAGACGGTGCATGCGGGCGGCTTATGGAACCATGCTGCAAAACCGCCGGCGTGCGGCCAGAGTCGCGGTCGACCTGCCGGTGGTCGTAAGAGTGGTCGGGGGCGGAAGATTCGAAGCTACGGTCAGCGACATCAGTATTGGCGGGCTGGCTCTGCAGTGCAAGCAGGCACTGGAACTGGATCAAAAAATCACTGCTCTCTTTACCCTCCCGGGTACTACGGGCCTTATTTACCTGTCCGGTGCGGTAGTGAACACAGATGGGAAAGAGCGGGCAGGCATCCGCTTCTCTTTCATTCCCGACGAGGACCTTGCCCTGCTTCAAACCTGGCTGGCAAGCGAACTAACAAAAATGGAGAATGCTGAGATGCCCGTCGGAAGCGTGCGGGACAAGGCGCACTGAGCGATCTGCCGGGGCAAAGAGTGCTTCGCATGACCGCAAAGAAACGGGAGCGCCCTTTCCGGCCGATTGACGCGCCAATTCGTGCTTTCCTAAGGCTAGACTTCTTGCGCTAGTTCCCGGCAACAGGCCGCTACGTCTTGCTTTGACTCCAACGCTTGGATTGATACTGTAGAGTCATTTCACCCAGTTTGCCTTCATAGCTTACGGAGGAGGCGCGCTCCAAATTCTGGAAATTTGTCTACATCGCAGACACAACCCTTCCCCACGGGCACAGATACTGGCCGCTAAAGATGTCTTTCCGCGAACTGGAGGGTGGCAGTCGGCTTGCAAGTCATCTTGAGTTGTGTTCCCTGTTTATGAATCAGTCGTTGCGGAGAAACTAAAGAGAATGACTAACTCTGAGTTAAGGCAAAGCGGTTTTTCATTGATCGAGCTTTTGATCGTAGTGGCAATCATTCTGATCATTGCAGCTATCGCAATTCCGAACTTGCTGCGCGCCCGCATGGCAGCCAATGAGTCGTCTGCTGTCGGCTCCGTCCGTACCATCAATACTGGTATGGTGACGTACAACTCCACTTATCCGACGGTCGGTTTCGCCAGCGCCCTGCTCAACCTGGGCGGTGCAGCCAATGCGGCTTGCACGCCCGCTACCAACACCGCTTGCTTGATCGACAACGTTCTGTCGGCCGGCACCAAGAGCGGATACAAGTTCACGGCTCAGGCCGGAGTAGCGGCGGTCCCGCAGACCACCTACTATTCGACGGCGACTCCGGTCACTCCGAATCAGACCGGTATCCGCAGCTTCTGCTCTTCTGAAGATGCTGTGGTGCGCTACGACTCCACCGGCGCGCTGGCTGCCAGCGAAGCGGCTTGCCAGAAGCTCTCGCCGCTCAACTAGTAGCAAAGTTAGCAGAGCCGGGGCTGCAGTGCTGCTACTTGTTTGATCTTAGGGGCAGCTTGGAACATGACTTTACTTCCCCAAAGAAAAGTGCCGCTTGAAATGTAAAGCCCTGGGAGGAAGAGTCTAAGATGAACATCTTATTGATCGAAGATAGTCGCTTTTTGCGCGCCGCGATTGAAAGATCACTGGTGAGGGCGGGACATGAAGTGACCAGCATCGCGGATGGCCGAGAAGCCTTGGCGGCTGTCCGTCGTAACCACCCAGCACTTATCCTTCTGGACATGATGCTTCCAGGGTTAGATGGAACTTGTGTGTTGAAGGAACTCAAACAAGACGCCTCGACGTCGCACATTCCAGTAATCGTGTTGACAGGACTGTCTCAAAAGAATGAAGCAAGGCTGAGAAAGGCGGGTGCCGCTGGCTATATTGAAAAATCGTCGCTCGCCCTGGAGAAGAATCCTGACGCCCTCGCCCAGGCACTCGCGAGCGTCCTCGGCACGACGAGCCCGGTTCACATTGCTCCTGAGCAGCGAGACCCCTCTCACGACACAGAAGCGGATGAAACTGCAGATCGAGCTGGTTGTTCTCGAGGGGTTGTGTGACGATCCTACTAGCCGAAGATTCCCCCGTCTACCGTCACTTGATAACAGGCCACCTGAGCGAATGGAGCTTCGACTTCGTATGTGCAAAAGACGGTCGGGTTGCTTGGGACCTGCTGACGAAACCTGACGCGCCGAGGTTGGCTCTGCTCGATTGGGTACTTCCCGGGTTGGATGGTGTGGAGCTTTGTCGCCGGCTCCGCCAACGGCCGGAAACTGAACCCTATACCTATACGATTCTACTCACCGCGAAGAGCCAACAACACGAGATGCTGGAAGCGATGGATGCGGGTGCGGATGACTTTCTCGCAAAGCCGTTTGATCCACCCGAATTGAAAGCGCGCCTGCAGGTGGGTAAGAGGATCGTTGAACTGCAGCAGAAGCTCGTTTCTGCGAACGAGGCTTTGCACTATGCAGCTAACCACGACTTCCTCACGAGACTGTGGAATCGTGCCGCAATCATTGCTTTCCTGCAACGTGAAATGGCGCGCTCCCTCCGCGAAGGCAGGGCGCTTGGGGTGATTCTAGTTGACGTAGACCACTTCAAGAACGTTAACGATGAACTGGGACACGAAACCGGAGACTGCGTTCTAAAAGAGCTTGCGAAGCGATTTTCCACCAGTCTGCGCGAATACGATGGAATCGGTCGCTATGGCGGCGAAGAGTTTCTGCTGGTCATGCCAGGTTGCGACCTCGCAACGACATCACGTCGAGCCAATCTCATCAGAGAGTTGATTTCGAGCACGCAGATCCGCACTCCTCTCGGGGAAACAACGGTCACGGTCAGCATGGGGGTTGCCGTCGCGGAGTCGGCTACTAGTTCAGAGTCGCTCCTGCGTCGCGCGGACCTGGCTCTGTATCAAGCCAAGCGCAATGGAAGAAACCGTGTTGAGGAGTCGGTAGCCACTGCAGGAGAAGCCGTAGGGCGGGCCTAAGATCGGTATTTAGACGAAGAGACCTGTTCGTTACCGACCAAACCGCGCTCGAATCGGCGAACGATTTGATGTCCAAGAGCAGGACAGTATTCCAGAATCGAGTCTCGGTTCACACATACGCCCCGCGAAGAGAACTCTACCCTTTACAGAGCTAAGTTCGGGAAGGTCTTAGGACTAGAAGAGCCTCCCTAGAAAGAAGCATTTCGGCAGCGTTCGTGCAATGACTGCGGTGGAAAGGACTCTGGTGAACGGCTCCCCCGCCGCTTGCTTCAGTCGCCGTCATTCGAACTTGCGAGGGAGAGTCATGCGAGTCAGAAACAGTGTGTGGGCGTGCTTTTCGCTCGCGTTGGTAACCACAATATCTTTCGCGCAACAGGCCTCGGGAAGATTACCGCTGAACGGCCGAAACGCGACGGGTCCGGCCAGCGATGCGAACTACGGTAGGCTTCCACTCGTATTCGAAGAAAACCAGGGTCAGGCCGACCTGCAGACCAGGTTTCTCGCGCGCGGCAGGGGGTACACGGCGTTTCTTGCTTCAGACGGCATGGTCCTTTCTTTACGCCCAACCCACGTCGTGCCTACCCGACGAACGGCCAACGTCCCTGCCACCAGCAGTGTCCCATCAGTCCCGCCTACAGCCATACAGTTCCGGCTGTCGGGTGCAACTAGAAATCCGGCAGTTGTAGGAGAGGATCGACAACTCGGCAGAGTGAACTACTTCTTCGGTAAGGACCCGACAAAGTGGCGGACTAATGTTCCAACCTATGCTCGGGTTCGCTATAAGAACGTCTATCCCGGAATTGATCTTTTGTACTACGGAACTGGCCGACAGCTAGAGTGTGACTTTGCCGTCTCACCGGGAGCTAATCCCAATCGAATTCAATTTCAAATTACGGGTGCCAGTGAGATTCGAGTCGACGCGTCGGGCAATCTGGTGCTAAACACGAACAGCGGAGAACTGCACTTCGAGATCCCTGTTGTCTACCAGGAATCCAACGGCCAACGCACTGTCGTTGACGGTGGATACGTCGTGAATGATCCGACACACTTCAGCTTCCACGTTGCCCACTACGATCCCGCCAAACCGCTAGTCATTGACCCCGTGCTTGTGTACTCGACGTACCTGGGAGGGAGTGGCACCGACCAGCCAGCGGGAATCGCCGTCGACAGCACGGGTAGTGTTTACGTCGCGGGATATACAGATTCAACCGATTTTCCACTGGCGTCTCTGGGCTCACTCCCGACGGGCATGGACCACGTTTTTTTGGCAAAACTTGACCCCTCGGGATCGCACTTGGTGTATGCCGACTATATCGGAGGCAGCAGCCCCGATTTTGGCTATGCGCTCACACTTGACAGCGCAAACAATGTGTATGTAACCGGAGCCACAGAGTCGAATGATTTTCCTCTGGTCAACGCTTATCAAGCCTCTCTGCCAGGTTACCTGAACGGCTTTGTCACCAAAATTTCAGCGGATGGATCTTCGCTCTTGTATTCAACCTACCTGGGAGGAGATTCTGTGGAATGGCCGTCCAGCATACGGATCAGCAGTACCGGAGAAATGTACGTAGCCGGATACACTACCTCAACGAACTTCCCGGTCGCCAATGCATACCAGGCAACAGTCTCTTCGAACCAAGGAGGTCTGTATGGGACTTACGGCTTCCTGACCAAGCTGAGCGCGGATGGTTCGTCCCTGCTCTATTCAACCTTCTTGGCAGGCAATACAAACGTGCCTCAAAGTTGCGCTCAGGGACAATGCTGGCCAGCACCGTCCAGCCTCATCAATGGGATGGTTGTGGACGCGAGCGGCAACGCTTACGTTGCTGGGAACACAAACACCTATAATTTCCCGGCAACCCCGGGGGCCTATCTCACAACGAACTCCGCTCCTCTCGACGCGATGATCGGTTTTGTAAGTAAGTTCAGCAGTTCGGGAAGTTTAGATTACTCTTCGTACTTGTATGGGACGAGTGGAGCAGCTACGCAAATTGCTTCCATTGCAGTGGATGGCTCCGGTTCAGCGTACGTCACCGGAACAACCACGAGTGACGGAACGTTTCCGATCACTTCGACGACTATCTGCGACCCCGGCGTCTCGTTAGGGGGGTGCAGCTATGCTTTCGTTACCAAGTTCGATACGACGGGATCCACCTTGCAGTACTCAACATTCTTGGGTCTTTACAATTTCGCTTTTCCGCAGGCAATTGCGCTCGATCAAAACGATGACGCATATGTCTTGAGTCTGACGTCGGGCAGTGCGTTTGCAATACAAAACGGGATCGAGTCTTACACAAGCGGGAATGACCTTCTAGTCGCGGAGATCGATCCAGTTGCGAGCACGCAGCTGTTTGCTTCCTTCCTGGGCGGGAGTGGAGATGAGTATCCTGCCGGTCTCTCAGTCGATTCGAACGGGAACCTTTACGTAGCCGGCTACACAAACTCAACGGACTTTCCGGTTACGCAGGGAACCTTCCAAGACACAATGGGCGGCAACATTGACGCGTTCTTGGTCAAGATCGGGCCAAGCTCAGCGCCCGCGGTGTCTGTTAGTCCTGTCCTGCTGCAATACCCTAACCAGACACTCGGCTTGACGAGCCCGCGGCAGACAGCTCTCCTCCGCAACATGGGCAGTTCGCCTCTATCGATTTCATCGATCACGGTCGGCGGAGACTTTGCGGAGACTAACAATTGCGGGAACCTCGTACCAGCTGCCGCCAGTTGCACGTTTTCAGTTACTTTCACACCCACCGCGGTGGGGACCCGCCTGGGATCGATCTTGGTTCAGGATGACGCGGCGGGATCGCCCCATGTCATCAACCTGAGCGGCAGCGGCTCGGGTGCTGTTGCCGTCCTCAGTCCTGCAAGCCTGACTTTTTCAGCTCAACCGCTCGGAACCTCCAGTGCACCGCAGACCCTGACTCTGACCAACACCGGCAACGCAACGTTGAACGTCGGTAGCATCCAGGCCACTGGAGACTTCTCCCAAACCAACACCTGCCCCCCGACATTGGCTCCCAATTCCAGTTGCACACTCAACGTCACCTTCACGCCGACAGTAACCGGAAGTCGGAGCGGGACGATCACCGTCAGCGATAACGCTCAGGGCAGCCCTCAAACCACGACTCTTATTGGGACAGGCTCTCAAGCCCCCGCACCCGTCGCAACGGTAACACCCACCACCCTAGTCTTTCCCGGCCAGCAAGTGGCAACCTCCAGTGCCGCGCAAACGGTGACACTGACCAACAGCGGGAACGCTTCGCTGCAACTCGGCACCTTACAGATCACCGGAGACTACGCGCAGTCCAACACTTGCCCGCCTGCACTGGCCGCTAGCTCCAGTTGCACAATCCACGTTACGTTCACTCCTAAAGTTTCCGGAACCCGCGGTGGGACTCTAAACCTGAGCGACAATGCTTCGGGTAGTCCTCAAGTTGTGAGCCTTACTGGAGCAGGCGCGGATTTCAGTCTTTCAAGCTCCCCGAGCAGCGATACTTTGAAAGCTGGCACTACCGCAACGTACCGGGTGGCGGTCTCTCCGGTGGGTGGCGCATTCAGCAACGTCGTCAAAGTCAGCTGTAGTGGAGCACCGGCGCTGACGACTTGCCAGATGTCGCCGAAGTCTGTCACTCCGAACGGCAGCGCAGCACTGTCAACGTTGACGATTACCACAACGGCGTCCGGTGCACAGGCGGTTTCGCTTCGTTCAGCGCGCGACCGGGCCATCTACGCGATCTGGGTGCCGGGGCTTGGCTTGTTCGGAATGATTCTGGTGGGTTCTCGCGCTCGATCGAGAAGACTTCAGGTAATCCTGCTGCTGTCGCTAATCGCCGGAGGATTGATGTTCCTGATTGGATGCGCCGGGGGAACCGGCATCACAACACCGCCCCAGACTGGAACCGCTCCGGGGACCTACACGATCATGGTTACAGGAACCTCGGGAGCTTTGCAGCACTCCATCCCCGTGACTCTTATCGTTCAGTAAGGTCATTAAAGAGTCTCCGGGCTAGTTGCATGTGGCCATGTTTTGGCCAACGCCTTGAAGGCTGATGACAGAGTTGGCAACCAGAGGCACACTCCAAAACTTGCTGTGGTGTTTGCGTAAGTAATACGCCGCAAACACGGAACCAACGCTCTTCACAGACGCGACCGCGTAGGCACGTCCGACCGTGGGGTGAGTCCCGTATAAGTAGGCCGACTGAACCTCCACGTTGCAAACTCCCTTTTTCCCGGCGAGCCAATTCTGGCGGGCGAACAACGTCGTGTATGAATCGGCGAACGTGCTGCCAGTAGAGACAAAAGCCAGACTGACGAATGTCTTGTCGATTACTTTGATCTCCGGGCTAGCTACCGTAATACTAGGCGCCTGGACAGGCACCGCAGCTTCGATAATCGCGGCGTTGCTCATCCCCATGACACTGCTGGGCGCTTCCGGAAGCTCGGCTGCGGTTGAAATCGTGACCATCGCGAGCGCGGCAAAGGCAGTGCACAGCGTCGATCTCATCAGGCTTGTTGGTTTGCGTGTACCTGCCGCGACGGCGCTGCGCAGGGGGTTTGCTTTCGGGGTCGCATCGAGAGGTTGATTACGTTTGGTCATGTCCCAAAGATAGGCGCAGACACCGAAGTGCACAATGGCGAGACTGTAATAGAAGTTAGTAACGTGGGGTAACCAAACGGTTGTGCTATAGCCGTATGGCCTTGTCGTAAACCTCCCGTCGTTATAAGGGCGGGCCTCGCCGTGACTACTCCCCATGCACTCGCCCATCGTCGAGCCTGGAAACCTGTGATCGGGGATGACCCGGGCAACGCAAGTCGCAAGGTCGCCGGACTTGCATTTCCATGTAAACGGACGGAGGAGAGCGCGAGCCCTCTAAACCATTGAAAAGATGGTGGGCGCTATAGGATCCGAGCCTATGACTTCCACCGCGTGAAGAAGCAACTGCTTTAGTTTACAACAACTTACATAGGCTTGCAGGGGCTGCTAAGCTTCGCTAAATTGCGCTAACGGACGCGCTGATCAGGTTCTTAATCGCGCTGGAAATCATGCTCTCGACGTATCGGACAGCCTTGGTGGTTCCACTTCGCGGCATGGTCAAGCTTCGCCCACGCCCGTGGCGATTTCGATATTAGGAGTCGAAACCCTCTGAAGTATCTTGTGATGCTGCCGGTAAACACGCTACCGGCGAGACGTTGAGTCCGAGCGACCATTCAGGAGGCGATCACGATAGCAACAAGGTGCTTCGTAGTGTTGGGTTTAAGAAGGACGACATTGTGCGTAGCCCAAGTTGTTGGCCTGAAAGATAGTCGACAATCGTACGGCCGCGCTACTGTCCGAAGCGATAGTGCCACACCCTTGCCGCACCGATCAGATTGGTATCGTCTCCCAGAGAAGCGAGGGTGAGTTGCGTCTTCTCGGCGGGGACGAAGCGGCAGCCGCTGCGAATCACGCCGCGGATTCGGTCGAGGAAAAGTGGAGCGCTCTTCATCACGCTGCCGCTGAGAACGATAGCATCCGGCGTGAACAGACTGATCAGATTGGCGAGGCCCAGGCCGAGATAGTAAGCCTCATGCTCGACGGCCTGGAGAGCGATGGCGTCGCCTTGCTGCGCCAGCTCGCAGATTCGCTTCGCGGTGATTCCCTGGCGATGGGGATCGCCGGCAGGGGCATGGCTTTCAAACCAGGCCACCATGGCCGGACCGGCGGCCATAGACTCCCAGCAACCGCGGAATCCGCACGAGCAGGGTGGACCGGCGGGATCGAGCACCTGATGGCCCATCTCGGGATGGGCGCCGTCGACTCCGCGGTAAAGCTTGCCGTCAAGAACGATGCCTCCGCCGATCCCGGTGCCAACGGTCACGTAGATGAGGCGCGAGTGCTTCTGGCCTGCCCCCCATCCCGCCTCGGCCAGGGCGGCGGCGTCGCCGTCATTCTCGAGCGCGACGCGTAGGCGAAAGATCGCGGTCAGATCCTTGACTGGATTCTTCCAACGCCAACCTGGAAGGAAGTCTACTTCTCCAAACTCGCCGCGCATGGGATCCACCGGGCCGGTCGATCCAATACCGATTCCAGTGAGTTCGACGCCAGCGTTCTTGGCCGTCTCGCGCAGCATGCGCGCGATCATTTCGATTCCGTCGGAGTAACGGTTGGTATCGGTAGGAGCCTGCATTCTGGAGAGCACTTTGCCGCTGCCGTCGACCACGCCGACGGCGATCTTCGTTCCACCGATGTCGACCGCGCCAATCATAGGACTCGCCATGGGTCCATCAGTTTTATCATGTCGCGTTTGGAGATTGAAAATTCGCGGAGGACGAATCCCAGCGCGTGAAGGCGTGAGCTTGCGGCATGCCTGAAGGCATACCGTGATACGAATCTAGCGGCTTCGCAGTGAGTGTGTCTGGTTTGAAAGGGCGCCCACAGAGTCCTGGCATGGCAAAGTCTTGTCGTTCTGAGGCGCCGTTCTTTGGCGCCGAAGGACCCTATGCACTGCTCGCCAGTTGCACAGGTCCTTCGGCGGGCACAAGACGCCCGCCTCAGGATGACAAGACGAAGCAGGCCGACCCCAGCCAATCGGATTCGAACCCTAGAACTCCGGCGTGATCGCCTTCGCTTCCTCGAACGTCATCCTGCGCTTGTTTTTGTAGGACAAGTTGGCCATGTGGACGGCAATGGCCGAGCGGTAGCCGATCTCGGGCGGAGCGTTCGGCGTGCCACGGCTGCGGACGCAGTCGATCCAGTTTTGCATGTGATTCTGGTCGTGAGTTTTGCCGCGCGTGGACTCTCCGACGGGACGGTTCGTTTTTTCTGGCCAGTATTGAAGCGCTTCGTCGAAGTGGTGTTCGAGAGTTCCATCGCTGCCCAGGATTCGGTCTCCTAGTTCGTAGTGCTTGTTGCTGAAAGTGGATTGCCAGGTCACGACGATGTCCTTGGGAAAATCCAGGGTCACAGCGATGGTGTCGGGGACCTCGCGGCCATCTTTCTCGGAGAAGACGCCGCCGGACATGTAAGCCGCCGAGGGCAGCGGAAGATCGAGCACGCTCATGATCCATGCGATCTGGTGGACCATGTTCTCGGCGCAATTGCCGCCGGAAAATTCCCAGAACAAGCGCCAGTTGATCAGGCGGTAGGGATCGAACGGGCGGTCGGGACGGCCGTTGAGAAACGCGCTCCAGTTTACGTTTTGGGCGGTGCAGTCGGAAGGCACCTGGCGCACCCACTGGCCTTTGCCATGGGGCGTGTTGCGGCTCATCCAGGATTCGACGTGGGTGACTTTTCCGAGCCAGCCGTCTTTGATCCATTGTTTTGCGTCCGTGGTGGAGCCTGCGCTTTCGTGTTGGAGGCCGATTTGCACGACGCGGCCCGAGTCTTTGGCGGCCTCCATGCATTTGCCGGCTTCGGGGATCGACCAGGTCATGGTCTTCTCGGCGTAGAGATCCTTGCCGGCAGCCAGTGTGTCGAGGAAATGCGTGACGTGACAGTGAAGCGGGCTGGCCACGATGACGGCGTCGATATCTTTCATGTCGAGCAGGCGGCGATAGTCGTCGAAAGTCCGAATGTCGGGAACCTTGCTCTTCGCGTGGTCGCGGCGGCGGCTGTAGACGTCGGCCATGGCCACGAGTTCGACGTTGGAAACGGAACGAATCTGCCCCAGCAAGTCGTTGCCGCGATCGCCCACGCCGATCATGCCGACGCGAATGCGATCGTTGGCGCCTAGCACGGTCGAAGGCGGATAGGCCAGCACGGCGGCGGTTCCCAGCGCAGCCTGCCTCAGAAAAGTACGTCTGCTTTGATCGGTCATACAACCTCCGTATCTCAGTGGGCAGTGATCGGAGGCCAGCGGTCAGCAAACTATCCCTTACGGTTTGTACTGGCCACTGAGCACCGGCCACTGACCACTGCTTACAACGCGTCGGCCTGTTGCAGAAGCTTTTTCATTCCTGCCCAACTCTTGCGCGACGATTCTTCCGGCGAGCCTCCGCCGTTCCAGTGGGTCTCAAGGCTGACCGCGAAGTGGTAGCCATCGCGCTTGAGGGCTTTGAATTGGCCGGCCCAGTCGATGAGGCCTCCGCCCATCGGCGCCCAGTCGTATCCCTGGCCTTTTTTGACGGCGTCTTTGCAATGGCAGTGGCCGATGCGGTCTTTGGGCAGGAGATTGTAGCCATCGGGATAGGCGGTCTCGCCCAGCGTGGCGGCGTTGCCGGGGTCCCAGTTCAGCATGAGATAGGGAGATTTTACGGCATCGAGTAGCTTGGCGGCTTCGGCACCAGTGGCCGTGTTGCAAGCGGGCTCGTTCTCCAGAACCAGCGTGATTCCCTTCTGGCCGGTTTTGTTCGCGGCTTGCTGGAGTTTGTCGTTGATAGCAGCGCGATAAGGGGCCTGGTCTCCTAGTCGCCAGAAATCGAAGCAGCGCACGCGATCGGTCTGGAACGCCTTGGCCATGTCGATGGCACGGTCCAGGACTTGGTCCTGCTGCGCGAGGGTGAAGTTCGCACCGAAACTTTTGCCCTCGCTGAACTTCGATTTTGGAGCGCCGGGCCAATCGACCTTGAACAGCGGACTGGCGATGTCGGTTACTTTCAGTTGGAACTTGTCGAGAATGCGGCGGGCCTCGGCAACTTCTTTCTCATCAAGGCTCACGATGTTCTTTTTCCACATGCTGCGGAGTTCGATCCAATGCATGCCGAATTCCTGTGATGCGACCTCGCAGGCATGGCCGAAGTCCTGGGAGATCTCGTCGTTGATGACGGAAATGCGGAAAGGAGGAGTGGGTTCGGAAGATCGCGAAAGCCGGGATGCGGCATTCACGGCGGTCATGGCGACCATTCCTCGCAGAAACTCGCGACGGGCAAACCGCAAGGGCATGAACTGGCTCCTCGGGCTACGACTAGTAACAGTGATGAAGGGGCGCCAACAAATCTACCACCATCGAAACAGGGCGGCTAGCGCGACGGGGGGAGTCGATTCGAGAATGAGGCTAGAGCGGTTCCGGACTCATAAACCCGGTGTGGGCGGCGGAGCTTCGCTCCGCCGGACAGCCGGGGGCGGCTGCCCCACATGGTGCAACTCAGAACCGTCGTGGAACGATCCGCAGGAGTTTGCGCGCAAAACAAAACGCCCCAGACTCGATTTGAGTCTTGGGACGTCTGTTGATCAGCCCTCCCCCAAGTGCTGCTCGAGAACAACTCTAACTCTGCGTCCCGATTCTTGGAATGGCTCCCGAGTGCTAAGGCATGGCACGAACGGTGAACCGGGAAACCGATTTTGCGCGCAAAACAAAACGCCCCAGACTCAAATTTGAGTCTCGGGACGTCTGTTGATCAGCCCTCCCCCAAGTGCTGCTCGAAAACAACTCTAGTCCTGACCCCGAATCCGGTAAATGGCTCACCAGTGCTATGTATGGCACGAAAGTGGTGGGTGGCGGGAAACGGGCAGAATAGACCTAAGAAACGCGGTAAAAACCGGGTAATTCACTGTAAGTTTACGAATTGCATTCCCCGGTCATAAAATGACGCCTGCGCCGCCGACTGCTGTTAGCTCCCTCTGGAGATAGCGAATGTCCATGCACAGCACGCCACGCCGAGATTTCTTGCGACTCTCTGGTGCGGGCATCGCCGGAGTCGCTTTGCCAACCGGTTCCGCGCAAGCGCAACCACCTTCGCCGGTGCCAAACTCTGGGGTCTACGACGTGAAGGCATTCGGGGCTGGCGGCGACGGCAAAGCGATCGACAGTCCCGCGGTCAATCGAGCCATTGAAGCTGCGGTCGCGGCCGGGGGAGGCACGGTGCGCTTCTCTGCCGGAAACTACCTTTGCTATTCCATCCACCTCAAGAGCAACGTTGCTCTGTACCTGGAGCAGGGGGCGACGATCATCGCCGCCGATGCGACTTCCTCCGGTTCGGCAAGATATGACCTGGCCGAGCCCAAGAATCCATGGGACGCCTATCAGGACTATGGCCACAATCATTGGCACAACAGTCTGATCTGGGGCGAGGGACTGGAGAGTATCTCGATTTTTGGTCCTGGTCTGATCTGGGGCAAGGGGCTTAGCCGTGGCTCTGGGCCAGGACCGGTGGCCGAGAATCCCGGCGTTGCCAACAAGGCCATCAGCCTGAAGAACTGTCGCAACGTTACACTGCGCGATTTTTCAATTCTTAAGGGAGGACACTTCGGCGTCCTCGCCACCGGCGTCGACAACTTCACGATCGACAATCTGCGGATTGATACCGACCGCGACGGCATTGATATTGACTGCTGCCGCAACGTCCGCGTTTCCAACTGCTGTGTGAATTCGCCGTGGGATGATGCCATCTGCCCCAAGAGTTCTTTTGCTCTGGGGTATGCGCGAGCGACTGAAAATCTCACCATCACGAATTGCTACGTAACCGGCATTTACAAGCTGGGCACGCTGCTCGATGGCACCTTCCAACGCTTTGATCCCACCCAAAAGGCGCACGGGACCGGCCGCATCAAGTTCGGAACCGAATCGAACGGCGGCTTCAAGAACATTACGGTATCCAACTGTGTCTTTGAAGGCTGCTACGGCTTCGCGCTGGAGAGTGTCGATGGCGCGCTGCTCGAAGATGTGACCATCAGCAACATCACCATGCGCGACGTATTGGTTCCCTTGTTCCTGCGCCTCGGCGCCCGCATGCGTGGGCCCGAGGGAGTACCTGTCGGCGCGATGCGCCGCATTCTGATTAGCAACGTCGTCTGCTCCAACGCCGAACCCGGGATCTGCTCGATCCTAAGCGGCATTCCCGGCCACCCGATCGAGGACATTCAGTTGAATGACATCTACATCCAGCACCGCGGCGGCGGCACTGACGAAGACGCGGCGATTCAGCCGGCGGAAGAGGAAAAGAAATATCCAGAGCCCACCATGTTCGGGCGCATGCCGGCCCATGGCTTCTTCTTGCGCCACGCCAAGAGCATCTCGGTGAGCAATGTGGAGATTCGTTCGGCGGAGAAAGACTTGCGGCCGGCGTTCGCGGTGCAGGACGTCGAGGGCGCCGATTTTTTCCGCGTGCGCGCCCCGTATGCGAAGGATGTCCCGACGTTTGCGCTGAAGAACGTGGATAACTTTAGCGTGTCGCGGTGTGGGCGGGTCCCGGACGCGCAGGCCGATCATGCGGATGAGAAGAGGCTCTGAGATCTACCACGGCGCCGCCAAGGGCGAACTGTTGCAGATGGACGAACTATCAGAAAGATGGAGCCGACGATCGGACTTGAACCGATGACCTGTCGATTACGAATCGACTGCTCTACCAACTGAGCTACGTCGGCCTGTGATCGATTCTAAATGCGCCGGAGCAATGCGTAAAGAAGCAGCGCTTGCATCCAACCGGTCGGCTACGCTTCGTTACCTTCGTGACCTTCGGTGCGGGCCACCATCCCGGTAGCATTGCCCTAGAACGACATTGTCCGATCAGTGGGCTGTTAGGGATGCCGCCGAATAGGAGCAGAATCAGGCGGGGACGTTCTGATCATTAAGAGTGACCTGCGAGAATCCTTCGCTCGACCGGAAACAGCCCACATCTTTCTATCACCTCTAAGCTGTGACCTTCCCGATCACTTGAGAACGTGTGCCGTCCCTGTGGGGACTCTCGTACTTTTCTCATTCTTACCCGGCACTTCCGTGCCGGGCTTTCCCATGCCGCCGCTGCGCGGCTGGACCTTAGAAGGTTTTGGTCTGCCGTCTCCCGGGATCTAGTTCTCACGCACGCTCTTCGAACCCGTCCACTGACTTTGTCCCTGACCGATCCGTCGGAAAAGCTACGCGGCACGCGCCACCACCATCGCGTCGTATTCCTGCTGGGACTGGCCGGGCAGCAGCACCCACATGGTGTAGACGCCGATCGCGGTGCCCAACGGGATATTGAACAGTGAGATGAACGCCAGCACCAGCGCGACGATGCGTGCCCAGGGTTCGCGTTGCAGCAATCCCCAGCCTGCGAAAAAGCCGCAGGCGGATTTTGCCAGGACGATGATCCCGATCGTACTGATCAGTGCGCTCAGAAATCCGGAGGGCACTTGCGGCGGCGCTCCCATTTCGTGCAGGTGAGCAAACAGAGTATTGGCGAGGACCAACAGGATCAGCCCAGCCACCGCGTTAAAGGCGGAAATCGCCAGCCAGAGGATTCCGAGCAAGTGCACGTGCTGCTGCACGCGGCCGGGAATCGACCGCGAGACCAGCACGGGGCCGGCAATCTGCTTGCCGCACTTGCTGCAATACTCTTGCCCCGGCTGTATTGCCGTGCCGCATCCATCGCAGAACATGACAGCCTCCAGTGATCCCCAGCGACATCGCAACGATACTCTCAACAGGTGATACGAAGAACGCGTGAAACATGTTCAACCACTACAACATCGCGGTGGCTGGCAGTCTACATCGGCGCACAATCGCAAAACGCAAAAACGAAAAGGCCACCCGGCAACTGGGCAGCCTCTTCTTCAAGGGAGAATAGTTCCAACGGAGGCTTTGAAATTCCGTCAAAACTTTCTGGCGAAATCTTATGAGTCTAAAAACGGGGGTGTCAAGCGATTTTTGTGAAATAAATGTCTTTGTTTTCAATGTCTTACAAAGATCATCAACACCGTCACGGAATGTAGCAAATTGAGACGAAATCGTCACTCAAAGGGTGTAAGCCAATCTTTCTAAAGCCACTTATCCGGCTCAGGAGGGGTTTGGAGGGCTCGGGCGAGCGGCCTCGGACCCGCTTTGGGACGAGCCTGGGGTCGCAGTCTCGGCAAGGTGCAAGGAGATAAATTCCATCTGCTCGGGACGATCAAAAACCTTGTCTGGGAACCACCGCTTCATCAAAATGCGGAATCCGCCGAAGGCGACACCGGCAACGATGGCCAAGCCGCCGAGAATCGCGCACAGGATCACCACATTCAACACGAGGAGGTAGAGATCGCGAACTTCGTGCTGATCGGTGGCCTGGTTCCAGGTGACGCTGGCTTCGTAGTTGACCATTCCGAGAAGGGACTTCGCATCGCTGTCAGACATCGGTCCCGTGACGATGGCGATGATTGGGCCGGTGCGCTTGTCACAGAAGTCCCCCGCACACGTGATCTCGGATTCGCCGGTCTGCAACCGAGCGACCTGATGTGCCGAGTTTATACGGCGACGATGATCGGCGGCGAGTTGCGGGGTGGGATAGGAAATCAGCATCAACATCGCCTCGCCACTCGGCGTGTTATAGCGGCCTAACGACACTTCGGAACTGGCGGCGAAATCCACCAGATCCGCGGAGACTGGCGGAGCCAACACAGCCAGGGCCGACGGTCCCATGGCGTATTTCTGAGTGTTGGAGACGTATCCACGTCGCGGCATGAACTCGATAAAGCTGGGCAGGTTTCCGGAGCTACCGGTGGGGCGCGGCAATGCGCCAGCCAACTCGCGCAACTCCGCCCCTGACATGGGCGATTCCTTGCTGAATAGCGCGTCGATCAGGACATGCCCGCGGTAGAACAAAACGCGTTGTCCGAGGGAAGCACCCTGATCGCCGATCTGCTCCTTTGTCATTTGCGGTTGCAGGTAGAACGTATAGGCGCCGAAAGCGCCGGAGGCATCGGCGAAGCGCGCGGCGCGAACCTTCAAGGTGCGGCCGTCGTCGCGGAGGTAGGCGGAGGCCGCGAAATCGGTGAAGCGGTACTCCCGAAGAACTGCGGCGTTGGTCGGATCGGCTGACGACGGGTCGGCGCTGGTTTCGCCCGAACCTTGCCGCTGCCATCCCGCAAACTGTTGCGGAAGAATGGCGGGAGCTTGAGTAGAGGAAGCCTGCTGGGCTGCTGGCGTGGCAGCGAAAGCCGCGCTTAACGCAACCAGGAGAAAAACCATGATTTCAGTGGAACGGGAGAGCCTCATGAGTGACCCTGCAGCAACCTTTTCTTCATTAGACCACAGGCGCCGACGAAAAGTTTCCCTGGGCCGACAAGTCTTGTCCTGACAGCCGTTTGAGAGTGGTTACCCTCGGGGGAAGGACCCCCACATCCGAGCCATTCAGAGCCACATCCGAGCCATTCACAAGCCGTTCATCTCAGGAGAAACTGGCTGTGGGTGATCGATGCGACCGAGCAGTGTGGAAACGAATCAGCGGCGGGGAAGTCGTACAAAAGCGGTTCTTCCCGTGAGAGTCAAGGGTAAAGACAGCTCCGGAAAGCCGTTCGAGGAGCTGGTGCATACGCTGGACGTGACCGCGTCTGGGGTACGGCTGGGTTCGGTGCGCCGCGAACTGAACGTGCTGGACGAGATCACCGTTTTCTATCGCCAGCGAAAAATGCACTATCGCGTGGTATGGACGAAGAAATTGCAAGGAACGTCCGAGTTTCAGGTAGGGCTGCGGGCGCTCACGCAGGACAAGGAAGCCTGGGGAATGGGGTTCGCTGAATTTGATGGCGAGCCGGCTGCGGCGAAAGTTTCCCATGCATCGAGCGTTCTATAAGAGATCGACAAGGGAGAGAGCATGCAAAACGGAAAATGCAATCATTGGCTGAACAAACTCTGGTCAGATGAGGAAGGTCAGGATATCGCAGAGTACTCAGTGATGTTGGCGGTGGTACTGGTCATCGTGGTCGGTACCGTGCGTCTGATCGGATCCAACGCGGGCAACATCTTCTCGCAGGTCGGCAGCGCGATTCAGTAGAGTTCGGGGCACGCCATTGGCCGTGCCCTATCTTTGCCGTTCGCGACGGCGCAGGTAGGGTGGATGTTACTGTCCGGCTACTTTCTCCATCTTGCTGGCCACTTTCACGCCGCTCAATCCATTGACATACTTGGCGATGCCGCGGTAGAGCGACTCGGCGATCCGCTGACGGTATTCGCTGGTCTCCAGCCGATGCTCATCGCCGGGATTGCTGACAAAGGAAATCTCCGCCAAAATCGAAGGCATGTTAGCGCCGATGAGCACAATGAAAGGCGCTTTCTTCACGCCGCGGTTCCGGATCCCGGGGCTCTTCACGGCCAGCCCGCTGTGTAGCGATTCCTGGACGTCGCCGGCAAATTCGCGCGACTCTTCAATCTTTTCCTTCAGCGCGATCTTCTTGACCAGATCCTGCAGCTCGTAGATCGACTTCTCGGAAACGGCGTTTTCACGCGCGGCAACTTCGAGCGCCTCGGGCGAGGACGTGAAATTCAGATAGTAGGTCTCGACTCCGCGGGCCGCCTGATCCTGGCTGGAGTTGGCATGAATCGAGATGAACAGGTCGGCGCGTTGCTGGTTGGCAATGGCGGTACGGGTTTCGAGCGGAATGAAGGTGTCATTCTTGCGCGTGTAGACGACTTCTGCGCCCAGCCGCGTCTCCAGCAACTTGCCCAGGCGGCGGCCGACTTCGAGTACCAGGTCTTTCTCTTCCAGGCCGTTCGGTCCGATGGTGCCGGTATCGTGTCCGCCGTGGCCGGGATCTATGACGATCTTGCCGATCTTCAGCCCCAGCGCGCGAATCAGAGAGCGATCGCCTCTGGCCGTAGGACTTGCCTCACGGATGTCGGCGGATTCGTCGTCGTCCTTATTCGGCTGCGGCGAAGACTTGCCGTGGGGACGGGTCGTTGCAGTGCGCTCGGCAGGGGCCTTGTCGCTGGCCAGTTTATCGTCAGCCGGCAGCTCTGCGTCGCTAGAACGGTTGCCCTTCTTGCGAGACGCGGTCGACGCCGAAACGGGATGCTTCCGCTGCGCCGCAGTTACGGGAGGAACCTCGTCGTCATCGTCTGCATCGACCACAACCTTGGTAACAGCCTTCACTTCACGACTGTTTGCCTTTGCGGCCGCAGTTTGAGCGCTGCCCGGCTGCGATGGGGTTTTCGAGCCCGATGGGTCACTCTTCAGTATGACGGTCACGTCGTCGCCAACGTCTTGGCGGTTGACCGGAGCCTTACCCGCCTTAGCCCGCAGATCCTCTTTTTTTGACTCGATCTTCGACTGCACCTCTTGCGAGTCTTCATTTTCAACTGGCTCAGTGCCACCAGCACCGCTCTCGGGCGGAATTTTCGACTCCCTGACACGCGCATTCTTAGCCTTGTCTTTGTTTTTGCCGTGGATATCAATAATCAGGCGGTAAGGGTTCGGCAGCAGGAAGGCATCGTAGTCGGAAAGATCATCTACTTCGAGCACTACCCGGGTGCGGCCGGGCTGAAATTGCGCCACCCTGATTTTCTTCAGGAATCCGTCATCGACATCGAAACTCTTGCCCACCAGTGTGGAAGCCAGCTTGGTGTCGCGCAGATCAAAAAAAATGCGGTCGGGATTGTCGATGCGCTGCGACCAGAACTTTACTTCGCTCTCCAAGTCAATCGCCACGCGGGTGTAATCCGGCGTGGACCAGTGCCGGATTCCGGTCACGCGCGGCAGGCCGCCTGAGGGATGCTCGGAATTATGTCCAGAGGCTTCCTGGGGAGTGTTGGCATGCGCCTCGGCGTCTTCGGCCGGGGACTCGGTGTCGTCTTTGTCGGCTCTGTCGTTGTCGGGCCTTTGCTTGGCGGCCTTCATTTCAGCTTGGCTGGGTCTTTTCTCAGTTCCGGAGTTCTTCGCGGCTTCGACGGTCTTCTTCTCGCCGCCAGCTATTCTTTCGGCTTCCGCCTTTTTTGTGGCCTCAGCCTGACGATCGAGTTCGGCGATGGCTTGCTGGGCGTCTTCGACCAGGCGGTTATGCGGATAGCGGGTCAAAAACTCCTGGAAGATGGACCGAGCCTGCTCGGGATTATTCAGGTCGTCGCTGTAAATCTCTCCGATGGTGAACAAGGCATCGCAACGGTACTTGCTGCCGGGATATTCGCGCCGCAGAAACCGGTACTGACCGATGGCTTCGTTCAGGATCTTGTCGTCATCGAAGTGGCGTCCCATTTCTACCAGCGTCTCGGCAACAGCCACCACGCTGGGGTCGGCCTTGGAGGAGTTCGGCGCGCCATAGTAGACGTTGCGGTAGGCGTTGATGACGCGTTGATAGTCGCGCCGGGAACGGTCGGTAGGGGGACGTCCATTGAGCGCTTCGCGCGTCCGCTCGGCGGTGGCGAAGTGGTCGCGCGCCCATGATTCACCATGATGCGAGCCGCTGTGATGGGTGGCGGTGTGATGCGTGCGGGCATAGGCCGGCATTGTGGGCAGCGCAGCCAGCAACAGCAACGCTACCCAGCGCAAGCCACACTGGCTTGATGTCGTGTTCAAAGTCGTCGGCCCGTTAACTGTCTCGATCGCCGTTGCGGTTGAACAGCTTGAGGTACCTGAGAGAATACCCTAAAACAGATGCCGCGAACTCAGTCCGTGTTGCTGATGTAAAGCACACCTCGCGCATCTCGTTGAACCCGAACAGGATCCCGCGAAGCCCCGGATCGAGCGAAATCGAACCCACCGTAGTACAGGTTGGTGATTCTCCGGACGTAATTCTGGGTTTCGGCAAAGCGCGGGATGCCTGCACTGCGCGCCACCGCTCCGGAACCTGCGTTATAAGCGGCCAGGGTCAGATTCACGTCGCCGCCGTAATTTTCGAGAAGCTGCTTCAGATGCCGGACGCCGGCGTCCACATTCTGCTCCGGGTCAAACGGATTCTTCACATTCAGCTGACGCGCGGTTGAGGGCATGAGCTGCATCAGGCCCATCGCGCCTTTGCGCGAAACCGCGTTGGAATTGAAATTCGACTCGACCTTCACCACCGCACGCACCAGATTGGGATCGACATTGTGCCGGGCAGCCGCCATGACGATGGCTGCGTCGACCTCTTCCGGCGAGGATTGATGTCCGCGGGCGTTGGCGGCGACGATGCGTTCGTTGGCCGACTGCACCGATTCGCGCCCGAAATACTGGCTGACTTCCGCCGCTGCTGAGCGTGCCGCCTGCATGGAGGCCGCGCTGGCTGAGGGCACCGGCTTCCAGCGGCTTTCTTTGCTGCTCCAGTAGACTAGCGTGGCTCGCTTCGGTTGCGGTACGGGCGCCTGGTGCGCTCGCGCTACAGGGAGGTCGTCATTGACGTAGACCTTGCGTCCGTGCTCCTCGGTGGTGGTTATGACTTGCGATGGGCCGTCGCCTTCGACAGCCCACACTGCTGGAATAGAGAGAGAAAAAGAGGTCGCGAGTGCCGTCGTGGCCGTCAGCATGAATGCGGTTTTGAGGCGCTTTCGCATATCCGGGCGGTTCCCTTTCACCGAACCTTCGCGGGAAGGTATTGTTTAGACAAGCTTCACCCTCCCGTTGTTCTACCCGGAACCTGACGGAGAATCGTGAACCAGAGTAGGACGATTATAGGCCGCACTGAAAGGAGGGGCAATCTCTCCGAAGGGAGTAGAACCAGCGGAGTTATCCCGGCAAGCTATTGATAAATATATCTATTACACCAACCTAGCCGTCGTAGTTGGGCAGTCCAAGGTAACCTTCGGCCGGTTACGCCCGGCCTAGTGAGTGTAACGTCTACCCTGCCAGATCCTTTAGCTGAAGTGGCGGGTTATGGCGATAACGCCACCAGACATAAAGCCAGAGAAGCACGATCGCAGGATACATCAGGAAACTCGCCTCCGTACCGAGCACGCCGCCCGTCAGCCACGCTGGTCCATTGAAGCGCACGTCGAGCAGCCGCCCCACGGGATATCTCGAGCCATTGGGCGTTCCGACGACGAAGAGCTGCATGTAGTCGAAAGCCATGTGAAAACCGACGGCGAACCACAGCGTGCCGGTCCGCAGGATGCTGTAGCTCATGAGCAGGCTCAGCGACATCAGTGTGATCACATCCCAGATGTTTTCCCCTTGCTTGTAGAAATAGTGATCGGCGGTAAACACGAGCGCGATGAGGATGGAAGCCGGCCAGAAGCCGATGCTCTTCCACAGCGTCTGCTGCAAATAATGGCGGTACCAGAACTCCTCGGCGATGCCGATCAATACGTTCGCCGCGAGCCAGGCCAGCGCTGAGCTCACGAGCGTACTGCCGCGGGTCGCTAATCCGTTGATCTGCATTCCGCCGAGCGCAATCATGCCGGCCGCAACTGCACCAGCCATAATGACTCCAGCCGCCGCGCCCTCAAATGTCGGGAGGGAGAAAGCGCGATTGACGGGCAGTCCGTAGCTGTCTACACGGCGATGCTCGTAGATCGCGAAAATACCCGTGCAAATAAGGCCGACGACCAGGTTCCAGAGGTCGTACAGCATGATGCTGCCAGGCGCGAGTCCTGGGCTGAGATGCAGCCCTTGCGCTGCCCGCGCCAGCGGACGTTCCAGGAGCGGATAGAGTCCCCAGTTTCCGAGAGAGTAGAAGATCACGGCCCGCCAGAATAGTCGTAGCTTGCCGCCGGGTTCAATGAATGTCTGCTTGAGCATTTCCACCCCAGTTTGGACGCCGTGTCAGGGCTGTACGCGGCTACGCGGCGTGTCAGCGCCGGCAACGGAACAGTCCGCAAGTCGAGCCCCTTTAGTGACCGACACCGCGTTCAACCTTTCTCCAATGCCGCCGCAAACGCATCGAGTGACAGCGACCGTAGCAGGTTCCGGCGCATGCCGCGTTCCACCTCGGAAAGACGGTCGGACGCCGCCGTGATCCAATCGAAGTCGGCGGACTCGGCCAGTCGGTTGAGTTCGGACGCGATGTCCGTATTGCGAATCAATTCCGTTGAGCCTGAATTGATGAACATTAAGTCCCGCAACAGGGAATATAGTGTGCGGATCAGTTGCTCCGTTTTCTCGCGGCCTTCGGCCCCAGGACGGTACGACTCGGTGACCTTGAACAGTTCGCTGTGCTCGCCGTTGCTCAGGGCGGAGTTCAGAATGGCGAAAGCGTGTTCTCGGGACGCAGTGTAATTGGCCAGGTCAAAACTGCGTGCGCGTCCCACGGCGCCCTCCGACAGTCGAGCTACCAGTCCGCGCTGGGCTGGCTTCCACTCCGGCCGATGCTGTGTCAGGCAGCGCTCAATTTCCTCCGCTGGCAACGCTCCCAACGTAAGTACCATGGACCGCGAACGGATGGTGGGAAGCAACTCGCCCGGATTCTCAGTCAGCAGAAAGATGGTCGCGAATTCCGGCGGTTCTTCCAGCACCTTGAGGAGCGAGTTCGCCGCCTCCTTCATGAACGCCGAATCGGTGAAAATGTAAATCCGTTCTCTGCCCTCGGCGGGGCAGTAATAGATAGTCTCGATGACGCGGCGCACCTGGTCGACCTTGATCATCATCTGCGGCGGGTCTGGCGGGATGACCAGCACGTCGGGATGGGTCTGCACGAAGAGGCGGGTTTCTTTCTTGTCGGCCTCGCGCAGGTTCTCGCGCGCCTCGACCGCCTCGGCAAAGCGAGCGTCGAGATCCGCAGCCTGGGCGATGCGCGTGCAGTTGGCGCATTGGCCGCAGAAGTCGGGCAGACCGCCGGTCTTGGTGGGCGAAAGGCAATTCAGCGTCTGGGCCAGCATCAGCGCCAGCGTGTACTTGCCCGAGCCGTGACCGCCCGCCAGCACGACCCCATGCGGAAAGCGCTCCCGCGCCAGCATGTCGCGCAGGCGATGGACGATTTCGGTGTTGCCGTAGAAATCAGAAAAAGGCATAGAGCTTATTCACCACAGAGTCACAGCGGCAAAGAGAAACCGCAATACAAATACGTAAATCTCCGGCCTTTCTCTGTGCCTCTGGGACTCTGTTGTGAAATCATTTCCTACAGCTTCAACTTCCGCCGCACGACCTCGACAATCTGCTGCTGGGTTTGTGCGGGCGTGCCTCGGGCATCCACCATAACGACTCGTGCATGTTCCCGCTTCGCAATTGCAGCGTATCCTTCGCGCACGCGGGCAAAGAACGCACGCGTCTCCTGCTCGAAGCGGTTCTCGTCATGGCTGCGGCTGGCGCTCTTCGAAACCCGCTGATTGCGCCGGCGGGCGCGGCTCACGCTCGCGTGCGGATTCGAGTCGAGCAGGATCGTCAAGTCCGGTTGAAGGTTTCCGCACAGCACGCAATGCAGTTCGCGCACCGAGTCGCTGCCCAGCCTGCGCCCGCTGCCTTGATAGGCCTCGGTCGAATCGGTGAACCGGTCGCACAATACAATGCTGCCTGCAGCCAGCGCTGGCTCGATCACCTCAGCAATGTGCTGGGAGCGCGAAGCAAACATGAGCGCCATCTCCGCCAGGGACGAAAGCCCCGCGGTACCTGAATCGAGCAGCACCTTGCGGATTTTTTCTCCCGTGGGCGTGCCGCCGGGTTCGCGCGTTTCAACCACCTTATGGCCGGACTCACGGAGAGTTGCGGCGAGCCGGCGCATTTGGGTGCTCTTGCCGGTTCCGTCGAGCCCTTCGAAGGTGATGAATTTTCCGCGCCGGGACATCCTGCGGAATGATAGCAGCCGCTCGCGGCGTGTGGCACTTATGGCGATCGCCGGCAGCTCGGTAGTTTCAAGGTCCGCGTTTTGCGCGAGATCTTCGCCCGCCTGAAAACCGGCTACGCTCAGGATGACGCCGATGTGGGAATGCTTATTCCGCTTCCAAATTGTGCACTATGGCCGGCTCGCCTCGGTGTACGATCGCGCGCACGGGCTGTTATAGTCGTTAATTCTGCCCTATCAATTGCGATTGAATTTCACCGGAAGCATCAGGAGACCCTTGTAAATGAGACTCTCAAGAGTTTTGGGAGTGGTTTGTCTGGCCATCTTGTCAGTTCCCAGTTGGTGCGCAAGTGCACCCACTGTCACGATTTCGGTCGACGCCACCACCGCGCCCCGCAAGATTTTTCATGCCTCGTTGACGATTCCCGCAAGCCCCGGCGATCTCATGCTCTACTACCCGAAGTGGATTCCGGGCGAGCACGCTCCCGACGGTCCGGTGGTGGATCTCGCTGGACTGAAGTTCAGCTCTAGCGGCAAAACGCTGAAATGGCGCCGCGACCTGCTCGATGGCTTCACCATTCATGTCGAAGTCCCCGCGGGTGAGACGGAAGTCTCCGCCGAACTCGATTTCCTGTCTCCTGCAACGTTCGAAGGCGGATTCTCCGCCGGTTCCTCAGCCACTGATAAACTCGCCATCATCAGCTGGAACCAGGTTCTGCTTTACCCCAAAGGCTGGAAGTCGGACGACCTCAACTATTCCGCCAGCCTGAAACTTCCTGACGGCTGGAAGTTCGGCACGCCTTTGCCCGTAGCGAGTCAAAGCGGAAATGAAATCCACTTCGCCACGGTATCCCTCACCACGCTGGTCGACTCTCCCGTCATCACCGGAGAATTCCTGAAGGTAGTTCCGCTGGCTCAGGACCCTCCCACCGAGATGGACATCGCTGCCGACAGCGCGGCCGCTCTCGATGCTCCGCAGGAAACCTGGGATCATTACAAGAATCTGGTCGAGCAGGCGCAGAAGCTTTTCGGTGCGCATCACTACCGCGACTATCACTTCCTCTACACCCTAAGCGATCACGTCGCACACTTCGGACTCGAGCATCACGAATCGGACGACAGCCGGGTGGATGAACGCTCCCTGGTCGACGAAAGGCTGCGCAAAATTTCAGCCAGCCTGCTGCCGCATGAATACGTGCATTCCTGGAACGGAAAGTTCCGCCGCCCCGCCGATCTCGCCACGCCTGATTATCAGCAGCCCATGCAGGACGATCTGCTGTGGATTTATGAAGGATTGACCAACTATCTCGGCTTCGTGCTTACGGCCCGCAGCGGGCTCCTCCGGGCCGACCAAGATCGGGATGACCTGGCGATGACCGCGGCGACCCTCGACAACACGCCTGGACGCCAGTGGCGCAACTTGCAGGAAACCGCGGACGCGGCCCCACAACTTTATTTTTCGCCCGAGGCCTGGCGTTCGTGGCGGCGCAGCACAGATTTCTATAGTGAAGACACGTTGAACTGGCTGTGGGCCGACGTGATCATCCGCCAGCAGAGCAAAGGCAAGAAATCGCTCGACGATTTCTGCAAGCTGTTCCACGGGGCGCCCAGCACCGGCCCCATGGTGAAGCCCTACACCTTCGAGGACGTGGTGAACGCTTTGAATCAGGTTGCAGCCTACGACTGGCGCGGCTTTTGGACTGAGCGCCTCACCAATCACGGTCCAGGCGCGCCGCTGGGCGGCATCGAGGGCAGCGGATGGAAGTTGGCTTACGACGAGAATCCGTCAGAGCTATTGGACGACTCGGCAACGACGGGGCGCTCCGTGCCCTCCGCGGCCGCGATCGGCCTCGAACTGCGCGACGATGGCGGCATCGAAGATACGGTCGAAGGCAGTCTCGCGGCCAAAGCCGGCATTGGTCCCGGCATGAAGGTCGTCGCAGTCAATGGCCGCCGCTTTTCTCGCGAGATCATACGCGACGCAATTCGGGCTTCGAAAAGCAGCAGCGCCCCGATCGAATTGCTGGTCGAAAACGCCGACTACTTTAAGACCTACAAGATCGACTACCATGGCGGCGAAAGCTATCCGCACCTGGTGCGCGACGAATCGAAACCCGACTTGCTGAGCGACATCTTGAAAGCAAAATAGTTATGTAAAGCAGGACGACATCGTGTGGGACCGGGTCTTTGACCCGGTCATGCGGTGCGTCACCGCTGCGTGCCAGCAGCATGGTAAATGCTGGCCGGAGCTGCGGTCACGAGGAACTTCCATGACCCTGGATGCCGCCATCGGTCGATTCTGTCGTGCCGCAACCTTCCGACTTGTCAGCCCTCTTCTTGTAATTATCGTTGCGAGCCCAACCGCACAAAGTCAGGCCTCGATTCTGGGCTTCACTCCGGCCTCCTCCACTCGCGAGACCGACATCGAAACGAAATTCAAATCCACCCCCTCGCCCGACGAGGAACAACGCCAGCATCGCATCTTCACTTCCGAGCCGCACGTAGCGGGCTCGAAAAGGAATAACGAACTCGCCGACTACATCGCCGAAGAGTGGCGCAAGCAAGGACTCGAAGACATCGTCATCCACCGGTACGACGTTTACGGCACAAATCCAAAGTCCGCTTCTATGGAGATGATCGCGCCCGTGCACTATCAGGCACTGCTGCGCGAAACCGCGCTCGACGGCGATTCCGACTCGAAAAATCCAGCGATCAGCGGTGCCTGGCTGGGGATGTCAATCTCCGGTGATGTCACCGCGCCTGTGGTCTACGCGCATAGCGGCAATCCCGAAGACTATGACCTGCTGCGCAAAAACGGGATCAGCGTGAAGGGAAAAATCGTGCTCGTGCGCTATTCGAATCCCTACAGTTATCGAGGATTCAAGGCGCTCACCGCTCAGCGTGAAGGTGCCGCCGCGATTTTGATCTACAGCGATCCCGCCGAAGACGGCTACAAGAAAGGCAAGGTCGACCCCGACGGCCCCTGGGGCCCCGAATATCACATTCAGCGCGGTGCGATTACTTACGACTTCATGGTGCCAGGCGACCCCCTAACTCCGGGATGGGCATCGGTGCCGGGCGCCAAGCGCCTCCGGCTCGAGCAGGCCACGTCCGCGCCGAAGATCATGGCGCTGCCGCTGTCGTGGCATGACGCCAAGCCGCTGCTCGAAAATATGGACGGGCCGCTCGCGCCGGGAGACTGGCAAGGCGGATTGCCAATCCAGTACCACCTTGGCGGCGAGCGCGTGAGAGTCCATCTGAAGATCGAGATGGACAATGGCACGCAACCCTACTACGTGGTCGAAGGCCGCATACGCGGCGCGGAGTTGCCTGACGAATGGATCGTGCTCGGCAACCACCGCGATGCCTGGGTTTTCGGTGGCGTGGATCCTTCGAGCGGCACGGCGTCGATGATGGAGATGACCCGCGCCCTCGGCAAGCTCGCGAAAGACGGCATGCGCCCGCGTCGCACGATCATTGTGTGCAGCTGGGACGGCGAAGAAATCGGCTTGACCGGTTCCACCGAGTGGGGAGAGGAGTTCGCCGACGAACTGCGGGCGAAGGCCGTGGCTTACGTCAACGTCGACGAAGCCACTTCGGGACCGAACTTCCACGGCCAGGCCGTAGCCTCGCTCGCTCCCATGCTGGTTGAAATCAGCCGCAGTTTGCAGGATCCCTCTGGAAAGAGTCTGCACGATGCATGGAAAGCGGCTGCGGCCCGCGAGAAAGAGGAAGCCAAGCAACCAAGTGAGGTCACGGATGCGAATCTGGCCGACACGCGCATTGGCAGCGGGTCGGACCATACCGTTTTTCTTAACTTTGTCGGCATGCCGGTCATCGGGCTGGGGTTCGAAGGAGACTACGGGGTCTACCACTCCGCCTACGATGATTTCTACTGGATGAATCACTTCGGCGATCCGGGCTACCGATACCACACGCTCATGTCGCAGTTGTGGGGTGTAACCGCACTGCGCCTGGCCAATGCGGATCTGCTGCCGTTCGATTTCGCGAGCTACGCCGGCAACCTGCGCCAGTTTGTTGATGAATTAACCAAGGGCAAAGATATGAGCCAGCTCGATCTGAGTGGAGTCCGCATACGGATCGGTGACTTCGAGGCCGCGGGAAAGCATCTGAATGAATCTCTAAGTCGTAAGCTTGCGTCTGGACCCATCGATCCCAAACTCGCTCTCACACTGAATCACGGCATGATGCAGGTCGAACGCAACTGGCTGAACCCCGAAGGCATTCCCGGCCGTCCCTGGTTCAAGCACATTCTCTACGGCGCCCGCTTCACCTACGCTCACCTGGAACTGCCGGGATTGACGGAAGCGGTCGAAAAGCAGGACTGGCCCACAGCAAAGCAGCAAGCTGAGATTCTGCAGCGCGCACTAGCGAACAACACGAAGCTCGTAGATGAGTTAAACAACAGCCTGACAGAACCAGCCTCTGTGTCGAAATAGGCTTCCGTGGTGTAGGATTTCCAGCGAAGCAAGCTAACCTTGGGTGGGCCCTCGCAAATTCAGCTCTCGGGAGTTTCCATGCGATACCTCGCACACTTTCTTGCCCTAGCAATCCTCTCTCCCTTCGCCTTAGCCGGTGCTGGCCAGCCCGCGGATCTCGAGTCGCGTCGCAAAGCGCTGCGCGACCTTCTGCAGGAGCAGTGGGAATACGTGATGCGCCACTACCCAACCTTTGCCTCGATGTTGGGTGACAAGCGGTACAACGATCAGCTCGAAGATTATTCCCAGCAGGCCATCGACGACGACCTCGAACAGAACCGGCGCTTCCTGACGCGCTTCGAGGCAATCAATACCAGCGGTTTCCCCGACCAGGAAGTCCTGAATCAGCAACTCATGGTTCGCGATTTGCGGATGACTTTGGAGGGGGCGCGCTTTAAGCCATGGGAGATGCCGATCGACCAAATTAGTGGTGTTCAAATTGATCTCCCCCAACTGGTGAACATCCTCTCTTTTGACAGTGTGAAAGACTACGAGGACTACATCGGACGCCTGAAGCAAGTGCCTCGGGTCTTCGACCAGACCATTGTGCAGATGCGCAAGGGGATGGCGAATAGCTTGATGCCGCCCCGCATGCTGCTCGAAAAGGCCGCCACTCAAGCCAACACCATCGGGACGACCACGGCAGAAAAATCCCCTTTTGCGCATCCTTTTGACAAGTTCCCCGACTCCATCTCAGAGGCGGAAAGTAAGCGCTTGCGGGAGGCAGGCCTCGCGGCAATCCGCGACTCCGTCGCTCCTGCCTACATCAAGTTCGCCGCTTTCGTCCGCGATGAGTACGCGCCCAAGGGCCGCACTGAGCCCGGAGTCTGGTCCCTGCCGGAGGGTCCCGAGCGCTACGCTTTCCGGGTCAAAGAAAGCACTACCACGAATCTGTCGCCGGAAGAAATCCACCAGATTGGGCTGGCCCAAGTAAAGGAAATCGAAGGGCGGATGCTGCAAGTCGCAAATCAGCTGGGATACAAGGACCTGAAGAGCTTCACGGCCTCCATCAAAGACAATCCCAAACTGCATCCTAAGTCGCGCGAGGAAATGCTCGATCTTTATCGCAAGTATATCGATGGCATGTATGCGAAGCTCCCGGAATTTTTTGGCCGCCTTCCTAAGGGCAAAGTTGACGTGATGCCGATCGAAGAGTTCCGCGAGAAGGAAGCATCCACACATTACTTGCAGGGCACGCCCGACGGGTCGCGCAAGGCGCATGTCATGGTCAACACCGGCGATTTCGCTAACCGCACGACGCTCGATATCGAAACCACCGCTTATCACGAAGGCGTGCCGGGACATCACATGCAGATTGCCATCGCGCAGGAATTACCCGAACTGCCTCCATTCCGCCAGCACGAGTTCTACACCGCCTATACCGAGGGCTGGGCGCTGTATTCCGAGCGCCTGGGCAAGGAAGCCGGCTTCTTCCAGGATCCCTACAGCTACTACGGGCACCTCGGGGACGATATGCTGCGCGCAATTCGGCTGGTCGTCGACACTGGGCTCCACTACAAGCACTGGTCGCGCCAACAGGTGGTCGATTTTTTCCACGACCACTCCGCCATCGACGAGCCTGACGTGCAGAGTGAAACGGATCGATATATGGTGTGGCCGGGGCAGGCGCTGGGCTACAAGATCGGCCAACTCGAAATCCTGAAGCTTCGCCAGTACGCCAAGGATCAGCTCGGAGACAAGTTTGACCTACGCGGTTTCCACGATGAACTGCTCAGCGGAGGCGCACTCCCCTTGGACGTGCTTGGAGCCCGCGTTCGGGAATGGGTGGAGCAGAGAAAGGCGCAACTTGCTGCCGGGGGAGAGAGTCGCGTGGCTCGGTAGGCTACTTTCCCGTCGCTCCGTCTCCCGGTCGATCACTTTTCGGAGCGCTGTTGAATCTTCCCTAAGGCGACTATCCCGCCAAGGTCTTCCTGTACACTTTCGGGGCGCCCTCCCCGGCGTCAGCGTCGGCGATCTCCTGCGAGTCATCGTCGCTGGAATCATCTTCGTTCATGAAGGCAAAAGCCTCTTGCGGCACGGGGTTCTGCCACACTGGCGCGAAGGACTGGCGATGCAGCGGGCTTGGGCCATGCTCGCGGAGAGCAGCCAGGTGACGGGGCGTGCTGTATCCCTTGTGCGAGGCGAGGCCGTAGGCGGGGAAGACCGCGTCCCACTCGCACATCATGCGATCGCGCTCCACTTTGGCCAGAATGGACGCGGCGGCGATCGAGGCCGAGAGCGCGTCGCCGTGAATGATAGGGTTTTGCGGGAGCTGGCAGTCGAGGCGCACCGCGTCGACCAGCAGGTGGTCAGGCTTACAGGCGAGCAGCATCACTGCCTCGCGCATGGCCACACGCGACGCCTGATAGATGTTGATCTGATCGATGCGCGCCGCATCCACGGCAGCGATGGCCCAGGCTACGGCGTGCTCGCGAATACGTTCCGCCAGCACTTCGCGACGCTCGGGCAATAGCAATTTGGAATCGCGCAGACCGCGCACACGGTAGGCGGGATCGAGAATTACAGCCGCTGCCACGACGGGGCCGAATAGCGATCCGCGGCCGACTTCGTCGACTCCCGCGACGTGCACGGCTCCGGACACCCATGCCTTTTTCTCGTAGCGGAGGGTGCAGCGCAGCTTTTTGAGCAGGCGCAACTTGGCCGCGGAAGCTGACAGCGGCCGCCCGGTCGGGGACTTGATGACAGAAGCCAAGGGATCTGTCGATCATCTTCGTCGAGACGCAACGAATGATGCAAGCGAGAACTTAATGATGGTGCAAAAAAGCAGATTCCTCGCTCTGCTCGGAATGACAACCGCTCTGTTCACTCGCTCGGTCTTCTGTATCGACGAACCTGGCTCCACCACCACGGTAACGCCAATCAGTAACCATCCGTTCCATTACCGCAGTACATTGCCCGGTCGGACATGTACTGGTAACTTCACGTTAAGAGAATTCCAAGCGAGGCGTTTCTTGGAGAATAAGAACCACACCGAAGACGGGCTACTGACGGGGAAGCTGGTACATGTTGCGATCCCGGTACGCTGGAGCCTTTTCGGCCAGGAAGGGCGCCGGTCGGCCGAGATGGCGTGCACCTATGACATTCATCCGCGCGGGGCGAGGCTGCTCGGCACGCGCGCAGTGAACCGCGGCGACGTGGTGGTGGTAGAGCGCGGGCGGAATAAGGCGCTCTGCCAGGTCATCTGGACGGCAGACCCTGCTTCTCCACTGCGCGGGCAGTTTACGGTGCAATGTGTCGAGGAAGGCAAGACTCCCTGGGAGGAAGAACTCCGCCAAATGGAAGAGCAGTACCAACCGGTGATCCTGGATGGGTCGCAGAGGAATAGGGCGCACGGGTCGATGGGACCGGATGCCAACCGGCGGCGGCGGCCGCGATTTTATGTCGAAGGGCAGGCGGAGGTCATCGACGGCGTGCAGCGGGTTGAAGGTGAGGTACAGCAGATCTCCGAGTTTGGCGCGCGTATCACGGCCGCAGGCCCGTTGAGCCCCGGCACCGATTTCCGGCTGATGCTGAATGTGTTCGACGTGAGCGTCGCGCTGAAAGCGCGGGTGAAGTATCTCGTCGAAAGCCTCGGCATGGGCGTGGAATTTCAGGAAATACGCCGGGGCGACGGGCCACTGCTCAGCTATGTGCTCAGCCGGCTGCGGAGCAAGAGGGTCGAGGAATTCGCTCAAGTGGAAGTGGTCCGCGAACCGCTGGTCGCGGCAGGATAGATTCAAACCCACGAAGAGAAAATCGCAGCCGAGCTATGCTCGGCCTGGCCGGGTCTGAGACCCGGCCCCACATGAGCCATTCAAAGGCTAGGCCTTTTCCACGTCACGCAGGCGGGCTGCTTTGCCACGCAGAGCGCGCAGGTAATAGAGCTTGGCGCGGCGCACTTTGGAGGAGCGCACCAGGTCGACCTTATCGATCACCTTGGAGTGAACCGGGAAGATGCGCTCGACACCTTGTCCGAAGCTGATCTTGCGCACAGTGAAGCTGGCCTGGGGGCCGTTGTCGCGCTTGATAACCACGCCTTCGAAGGCCTGCACGCGCTCTTTATCACCTTCCTTGATCTTGACGTGGACGCGGACGGTGTCGCCTGGGCGGAATTCGGGGATGTCCGTGCGTTTGGTTCGGGCCAGTAGTTTTTCGATAATTAAGTTTGACATGTGATTCCCTTCTTCGTTCGATTCCGTTTCTGCCCGAGGGCCAGCGCCTGAAGGCGCGATTCTCATTGCTACCTTACGGTATGCCTAAAGGCATACCCTGATACGAACTTTCATACGAACCTGAATCTTCGAGTACAGCTACATCCTACTTGCCGCCGCTTTTGAGGCGGGCCAGAATCTTGCTGTCTTCCTCGCTCAGGGTTGTTCCTTCCAGCAAGTCCGGACGGTTGCGGAGCGTTTTCCTGAGCGCCTGCTCGCGCCGCCAACGGCGGATTTCCTGGTGGTTGCCGTTGATCAGCACCTCGGGCACTGCCATTGCGCGGAAATCCGCAGGACGCGTGTAGTGCGGATAGTCCAGCAAGCCTCCCGAACCGCAGGTCGAATCTGGACCGTCTGCGGCTCCCGCCTCTGCGTGCGCGGTGAATGATTCCTGCCGTGTCGAAGCATCGTTGCCCACCGCGCCGGGGAGCAAGCGCGTAATTGCTTCGATCACGACCGCCGCCGCAAGTTCCCCGCCGCTCAAGACGTAGTCGCCGATCGATAACTCGCGGTCGGCAAGGAAGTCGGCGACGCGCTCATCTACGCCTTCGTAGCGGCCGCAGATGAATACGATGCGATCGAGCGTGGCCAACTCTGAGGCAACTCTTTGCGTAAAACGCTCGCCTTGGGCGGAAAGCAGAATTACAGACTGCTTTGCGCGGCCAGCCACGCGGTCATCGGCACGAGTTTGCCGCGACGTCAGCTGCAACGACTCCAAACATTCAAAGAGCGGTTCCGGCTTCAGGACCATGCCTTCGCCGCCGCCGAAAGGGCGGTCATCCACGGTGCGGTGCCGATCGTGCGTGAACTGCCGCAGATCGTGGACTTCGATTTTCGCCAGGCCCATCTCACAGGCCCGGCGCGTAATACCGTGATCCAGAGGTCCGCGAAAGAAGTCCGGAAAGATCGTGACGATATCGGCCTTCATTTGCTGGATTCGAAACCCTTTAACCGCAGAGAGCACAGCGGAGCCCGGAAAACTCGCTTGCGCTAATGCTTCTTCTTTTTTTGTGACCTCTGTTCCTGCTTCTCGTCTGCCGTTACCGGGGCATTGATTTCCAGCATGCCCTCGGGAAGCTTCATGCGTACTTGCCGGCGCGCTACGTCTACCGCTTTCAGATACGCTTCGGCGAACGGCACGTCAAACTTTTTGCCTGCTTCGCTGGTCACAATCAGCAATGGCGCCTCGCCGGCTCCGAACTGAACGTCCTCGATGAACCCGACTTCGCGACCATGGTCGAACACCACGCAGCCGACCAGATCGCTGACGTAGGTCCAACCAGTTTCCAGCTCGGCGCGCTGGCTGCGGGGAACCTGCAGCTCAGCTCCGACCAAGGTCTCGGCATCGGAAATCGAATCTACGCCCGCGAATTTCAGGACCAGCATGCCCTTGTGCGGCCACAGATCTTCGACTTGCAGCTCGCGTCGGAGGTCTTGCGTTTCCGGCGGCGTTTTGGCCAGCGCCGACAATTTCATGCCCGCGGCGAATCGCGTTGGGACATCGCTGTGAATCTCGACTGCAACCTCACCGCGGCGGCCTTGAGTCTTCACCACCAGCGCCAAGGTGATAAAGTCGCCGTTTGAGCTTACCGGGTGCCCCATTTCTCGCGTCCTTTGCGAGAAGTGGGATTGTTGCTGGGCTGAAACCTCAAGGCTAAAGCCCGTTCTCCCACTCGCCGCAAACGGCACGCCTGAAAGCGTGCCCCTGATACGAACCGGCGCCTCCGCCCGCGTTACTTACTCCGCCCGCCTTACTTTACTCGAGGATTTCGAGCGTGTAACGTTTGTGGGCGCGGTAACCCGCGGCGCTCAACAGGGCGCGAAGGGCGCGAGCCGTGCGTCCCTGCCGTCCAATGACTTTGCCCACGTCGCTCTCGGCGACTTCGAGTTCGATGACGCCATCGTCGAACAGTTCGACGAAAACCTCATCCGGCGCGTCGACCAGCGACTTCGCGATCTTTTCAACTAGGACGACCACGTCTCCTGAGGGTTCGGTCATAAGTCTGCACTTCTCATTCGTAGAGGTGACCCGGTGATCAGAGCTCTTTGGGTCCAGCGGCTAAAGCCGCAGCCGATTTGACGCAAAATCTGGCGCCCCTGTAAGCCTGCCCGAGCCGACGGTTCGTGGCCTGCCCGATTCGCGCCTATCGAGGTGAACATCCGAGAACTGGCTCTCATCGTCCACCGCGACGTCTTAGGCGGCGGTACCAGCGGGGGCGGGAGCCCGAGTCTTGGAGAACAGCTTGTTCACCCGCTCCGACATCTGCGCGCCCTTAGACACCCAGTACTCGACACGATCGCGCTTCAGTTCGACGCTGGCGGGATTGGTGCGGGGGTTGTAGGTCCCGACCACTTCCACCGGGCGGCCGTTGCGAGCGCGCTCCTTCTCAATCACTACAATGCGATAGTGCGGTTGTTTGCGCGCACCACGGCGCGCCAGACGGATCATTAACACGAGACGTATATCCTTGTTCCGGAAGAGTCCGGCGAGATCAAGACAAACTCTCATTATGCCGGAGGTTAGATGGAATGGCAAGAGCGAGCCTTCTGCTCGCGAAAGCGCGGTCGGAATCAGTCGCACCGACACATTGACTTTTGTCAACTGGCGAAAAATCTTAGGGCCCTATCGCAAATGCGCCGGCGCCGTGCAGCGGCGTGAGTGCCAAGTGTGTCCCGCCGGGGCATTTGCGATAGGGAGATTTGGAGGAAGCCACTGGCGTTTGCGGCGGACGCGGGGGAGCTATGGGTTTTGCTTGGGCGATTGGAAGATCCTTCGCTGTTGGAAATGCCAAAGTCGAGTAGTAGGTGAAGGTAGTTTGGGCTTTGGCCAGCAGCAAACAGTATGCGGACGAGGTTGGGACATAGAAGTAAGTGGCTGGTCCAGAGCAATGAAAGTAGCTAGAGACACGAAGGCAATCGGAGTCGATGATTCCGTGAGGGGGAGCGGTATAGGAGGCAGCTTAGGAGGAGTCAAGTCGAATCCTTCGGTGCAAGAGTTGGGCAGCGTCCGGGGAAAGAGATTCCACTCGCAGCATGGGAGTGGCACATTGCGGACACCGGAAGCATGCCGGCGGATGGGGAGTGTTGGTTGGGGGAGTGGCCGGTCGGGGATGATCCAACAATAATCGTTGACAGAGAGATACGAGGGTGGCGCGATGCCGGTTGGCCAGGAAGCCGAAGGAGCGGATGCGAACAAAGCCGCGGGGCAGCACATGCAGCAGGAAGCGGCGCAAGAACTCTGGGGCTTCGAGGGTCATCATTCTCTTGCGATTGCCGTGGGCGTAATCTCGCCAGCGGAAGGTGACTTGATGGTTGGTGAAGGCGACCAGGCGATGGTTGGTGATGGCGATGCGATGAGTGTAGCGGGCGAGATAGCCGAGGACATGATGAGGGCCGCCGAACGGGGGTTTGGCATAGACGACCCAGTTCTGACGGAACAAGGGACGCAAGAAAGCGCGGAAGGCTTTCTCGTTTTGTAGAGGTCGAAGAGAACCGGGGAAGATCAGTTGGCGTTGTTGAAATCGTCGTTTGAGAGCGGCGACGAACTTGCCGCGAAAGACCCGACGGAGTACGCCCACCGGGAGGAAGAAGGGATAGCGGGGATGGATCCAGCGGGTGTGGTCGGGGGAAAGACCTCCGGCCGGAATCAGACAATGGAGATGAGGATGGAACAACAACTTCTGACCCCAACTGTGCAGCACGGCCAAGAAACCGATCTGTGCGCCCAGATGTCTGGGGTCGGCGGCGACCTCGAGCAGAGTCTCGGCAGTGGCGTGGAACAGTAGGTCGTAAAAGACCTTCTTATTGACCAGGGCCAGATGCGCGAGATGATGCGGCACCGTGAAGACAACGTGGATATAAGGAACGGGTAGCAGTTCGCTCTGCCGGGCAGCAATCCAGCGGTCGCGCGCCCCACTTTGACACTTGGGGCAGTGGCGATTCCTGCAACTATTAAAGGAGAGGGCACGATAGCCGCAGCGCGGACACTGGTCACGATGTCCGCCCAGTGCCGCGGTGCGGCAGCGTGCGATGGCCAGGAGCACTTTGCGGTGGCTCCAGTGAATCCAGCGGCAACTGGTGCGGATAAAGCGATTGCCTTGTGCGCGAACGATATCGGCCACCTCCAGCGGTGGCCGAGTCATTTTTTCTGCAGCCTCCGCGAAGGTTGGATATCGTCCACCGGGGAAAGCTGCAGGCTATCGAGAGGATTGGGAACCGCCTGTAAGTGTCTGTGGGACAGATGCAGGTAGATCAGAGTGTGTTCCAGGCGGGAGTGTCCGAGCACGACCTGGATGGTGCGCAGATCGGCTCCGGCGTCCAGCAGATGGGTGGCGCAACTGTGCCGCAGACTGTGTGGGGATAAGCGTTTGCGGATACCGGCTTGCTGGGCTGCCTGGTGACAAGCCAGCCAGACGATGTTGGCGGAGATGGGGGCGTCGGCGCGTCGGCCACGGCCGGGAAACAGATAGGTCTTGGGCTTTCTCCAGCGCCAGTACAAGCGCAGGGTTTCCAGCAGTTTGGGGCTCAAGGGTACGTCGCGGTCGCGGCGGCCTTTACCGTGAATGCGGATCATCATGCGCTGACTATCGATGTCAGTGACCTGGAGACGGCAAAGTTCGGACCGTCGCACGGCGGTCGAATACAGGGTCATGAGCAGAGTGCGGTGATAGAGATTGGGTGCCGCATTGATGAGCCGGGTCACTTCCTCCGGGCTGAGCACGGTGGGCAACTGCCGGGGAGACTTGGGAAAGGGAATGTGCTCGGTCAGAAAATGTCGGCGTAGAGTTTTGACAAACAGGAAGCGGATTGCGGATACATACTGGCTGACGCTAGCCGTCGACAACTTTTTGCTTTGAAACAGATAGGCTTGGTATTGGCGGATGTGTTCTGGCCCCAGCTTGTCCGGTGACCGGTGGAAATACGCTGCAAAATCGCGGACGATCCGGATGTAGGTTTTTGCGGTACGATGGGAATAGTCACGACGCTGGAGTTCCTCCAGCATTTTTTGTCGAAGTTGGGTCATGGAGACCTCCTAATTTCTGTGACCCAACTTATCTCAACTCTTTCCCTCTCCTGTCTGCCGAAGTACAAACACGCGGTAGCGTCCGCCGCGCCAGCGGCTTCGTCCAAATCGCCATATCACTCACTGGCCGCACCCGCTGGCGGCGGAACGCGAACGGGAGTTGATCGCCTCCGCGCAGCGGGAAGGCCAGAGGGCCGGACTCGATGGACTCCCCGAGATCCTCACGCCGGAGTACGCGCCGGAACCGGGGCTGACAAAGTGACAGCGGCATCCCGCCGGAGTCGCGAGGCCTGCCATGAGCAAAGAGCGGTTTCTAAGACGGTCAGTGCTTATCGAAAGCGTCATCCCGAACCACGGCGCACTACGCGGGAGAGCCTGCCATGACCGAAGCCGAAGGGGATCTCGGGTGCAACCTTGAATTCAGGTAAGCGGGGAGATCCCTCGCTCCGCCTGAAGAACGGCTGCGCCCGGGATGACGTCCGTTGCAAGGAGGGCGTGCCGAAAGGGCCGCCTCTTCCGACACTAGCAACGTCTACTCGGTGATCACCGTCGATTGGCCGGAAATCTCGAAGCGCTTGCGGCAGCGTATGTTCTTGCAGGCCATCTGGTCGTCTTTGCGCACCATGTACGACCGCGCCTTGGCAAAACGCGCACGGTCGCGCTCGTCGGCCCGGCCCGCAAGCTGGCGCTTCTTGGTGCGGACCACCCAGGTCACTTCGTACTCCGCCGACTGCTGGCAATGCGGACAGTTCAGCGTGACCGGCTTTTTCTCTTGCTTCTCGTCAAAAAAATCTCGTTCTTCCATTGAAAGTCGTTGGTCGTTCGTCGCTGGTCGCTAGCTACTCAGCCGCGACAGCCAATTATTACAGTTTTGCGTCCAACAATCTATGGCAACATGGATGCGGCTACGGCTCAGGATGGCGCGAAAGAAGAAAAAGAAACGCTTTCAAGCTGTAACGGCGGTCAAGGAACTAGCCCGCGAACGCGTCGGATCGCCCCCGGCAGAGAAGATTGTCGTCGAGAAGACGAAGAAGGCAGAGAAGCACAAACCTACGCTGGGAAAACTATTAGATCTGGAATAGCGCCAGTCTGTTAAGGGCAGGGGGAAGGGCCATCTACGATTACCGTCGCATAGCCAATGACATCATTTCCGCTCGGGCCCGTGCCATGGTTGTAGCTGGCCGAAATATTCGCCACCCCGCACTCTTTACCTGTGGGCGATACCACACCGCTATTGATCGTCAGCGTCTGCGAACTGTCTGAATTCCAGGTCACCTGGGACGTAATGTCTTTCGTCTCGGGAGGATGAATGTAGGTACCTACCGCAGAAAAATTGGCCACCAATGCAGGATCGGCGGTCAGAAATGTATACGTCGGTGGCTGAACTGTAATGGACACCAGTTGCTGGTCGCGTGCGCAACTGGATGTGTTAAGCAATGCCGCCGCCACGCCCACCAACATCAGAATGCCAAGCCACTTCCGGTTCATGAACAACTCCTGGGTTCTAAGGCCGTAATAATGCGCTTCCGGCTGGGGAATGGGTCAATTTAGTCAAAGGTGGAGCAAAAAGCAATAGCTCAAAGGGGACGGCACTTACCCCTTCACTGCCTCCGCTACGACCTTCGCGAACTCCTTGACATCATCTTCCGACGTATCGAACGAGCACATCCAGCGCACGATGCACTCTTCCTCGATCCAGGGATAGAAGAAGTAGCGTTCTTTAATTTTCTCGATTGCGTGCCGCGGAATCTGCGCGAAGACACCGTTGGCCTCGACTTGCCAGACAATCCGCACATGGGGAATCCTGCTCACCTCTGCCTCGAGCACTCGCGCCATGCGGTTGGCATGCTCGGCGCTGCGACGCCACAGGTCATTGGTCAGCAGAGCCTCGAATTGTGCGGCAATGAATCGCATCTTCGACGCCAGTTGCATCCCTTGCTTGCGCAGGTAGAGAAAATCCACGCTGAGGGCACGGTTGAAAAACACCACCGCTTCCCCGCCCATGATTCCATTCTTCGTCCCGCCGAATGAGAGGACGTCGACCCCGAGATCGCACGTTGCCTGTCGCAGCGTCTGCCCCAGGTTGGCGGCAGCGTTCGCGATGCGGGCTCCGTCTACGTGCAGAAACATGTCGTGCTCATGCGCGAACTGGGCCAGGGCCTGAATCTCTTCCGGCTTGTAGACCGTCCCCATTTCGGTCGACTGCGTAATTGAGATCACACGCGCCTGCACATGGTGCTGGTCGCCGATGCCGTGATAGGCGTGGCGCACGGCGTCGAGGGTGATCTTGCCGTCCTGATGCGGCAGCGGAATCAGCTTGCATCCCGTATGCTTTTCCGGAGCGCCGCACTCGTCGCTATAGATGTGCGCATAGTCGCTGCACAGCACCGCGTGGTAAGGCCGGTTCAGCGCCTGCAAGCTCAGCACATTGGCGCCAGTTCCGTTGAAGGTGAAGAACACATCGATTCCCGGACCGAAGTGCTCCTCGAATTTTGCGATCGCCGAACGTGTGTACGGATCATCGCCGTACGCAACGACGTGCCCCTGGTTGGCGCGCGCGATCGCCTCCAGCACCTCCGGATGCACTCCCGCGTTGTTGTCGCTGGCAAAGCTGCGTGTGATCTTGGCAAGAACTTGAGGCATACCGAAACAATGTAGCAGAGTGGCCGCCGACGGAGCAGTTGGTGAGGCTTATGTGGGGACAGCCGCCCCCGGGTGTCCGTCGAGCGAAGCTCGACACTCCCGTCAGTCTACAGAACGGCGTCGTTGGCGCACACAACTACCACGAATTACAATTCCTTTCCGGTTTCTGGGAGGCCTTCCCGTGAGTCTATTTGTCCGGCTGCGTCTGCAGCGTTCTCTGATCTTCGCCCTTCTCGCCGCGGTCGCCGTAGCGCAGACCGCCGAACAGAAGACAGCGCGCTATCTCGACTCGGTGCGGAAGCAACCCTCGTTGTTGCTGGCTTTTCTCCATGACATGCCCAAAGGTGGCGACCTGCACAATCACCTCTCCGGTGCCATCTATGCCGAGGACCTCATCGACTTCGCCGCGTCCGACAATCTCTGCGTCGACCGCACCACCTCACGCCTGATCGCGCCGCCCTGCGACTCCTGCGAGAAGTACACGGCGAAACCCGCCATCCACTGTGCCTATGACGACCAGATTCTCTACAACCAGATCATCGATGCCTGGTCGATGCGCAACTGGCGCCCCGGCGACGAATCCGGCCACGACCACTTCTTCGGCACCTTCGGCAAGTTCTTGCTGACCGCCCACAACCATGTGGCTGAATCTATTGCCACGGTGATCAACCGCGCCGCGCGCGAGAACGTGCAGTACATCGAATTCATGCACACCGCGGACGGCAATGCTGTCGGCAAACTCGGCATGAAGCTGGGATGGGACGGCGACTTCGCAGCGATGCGCGAGAATCTGCTGGCAGGCGGCCTCAAAGAAATCGTCACCGCTACCGTTCAAGCTCTGGCGGAAGACGAGGCGCATGCCCGCAAGGAACTGAAGTGCGACACGCCCGATGCTGAACCCGGATGCGGCGTTGCCGTTCGCTATCTCTACCAGGTGGAACGCGGACTTCCGCAAGAAGCCGTGTTCGCGCAGATTCTGCTTGGCTTTGAACTCGCGTCGTCCGACCCGCATTTCGTCGGATTGAATCTCGTCATGCCGGAAGACTGGTATGTGCCCATCCACGATTTCAATGAGCACATGAAGATGCTCGATTACCTGCACGGCGTTTATCCGAAGGTGCACATCAGCCTGCACGCTGGAGAACTCGCCGAGGGCCTGGTAAAGCCAGAGGACCTTTCATTCCACATTCGCGAATCGGTCGAACTCGGCCATGCTGAGCGTATCGGCCACGGCGTTGACGTCATGTTGGAGAAAGACCCCCTCGGCCTGATGAAAGAGATGGCCGCGCGCAATGTGCTGGTCGAGATCAACCTCACGTCGAATGATCAGATCCTTGGCATCAGTGGCGATGAGCACCCGCTACCGATCTATACGAAAAACGGCGTTCCGGTTGCGATTTCTACTGACGATGAGGGCGTCGCGCGGTCCGACATGACGCATGAATACTTGCGCGCCGTCGAGGGCTATCAACTGCCGTACACAGAGTTGAAGCGCATGACCCGCCAAAGCATAGAGCATAGCTTTTTGCCGGGGGACAGCCTGTGGGCCTCGACTGAAAGCACATTTCGCCCCGTCGCTGCCTGCTCGGCGGATACTGCCATCGAGGAGAGACCGTCGCCTGCATGCGCGAAGTTCCTCGCCGCCAGCGAGCGTGCCCGGGAGCAATGGAAGCTGGAAACAGCCTTCGCCAGATTCGAGAAGAAGTTCTAAGGTACCCCGTACCCATGCCTCGCAAACGCAACGTAATCCCGTCGCCGCTCCAGTGGACCATGCAACCCGCGCCCGTCCCTCCTCCGCCCCTGCCGGTGCTGGCCGAGCGCGGCGGCACGCAACTACGCACTCCGTTGCCTGTCGCAATCGTCGACACCCGCGAGCAGAATCCGCTTTCTTTCCGGCGCTTCAAAGGATGGTTCGCCCGCATCGAAGAACGGGCCCTGCCGCTCGGCGACTATTCCGTCAGCGGCATGGAGGACTCCTGTGTGGTCGAGCGCAAAGACCTGGCGGACCTGATTCAGTCCTTCACTACAAATCGCCCGGTGTTCATCGACCGCCTCCGCCGCATGAGCGACCTGCCGCACAGCCTGCTGGTTGTCACCGCGCCTCTCGCCGAAATCAAGTCCGAATATCCTTATCGCGCCGCGAACCCCAATCGCATTACGCAATCGCTCATCGCTGTGCTTGCGGGTTTGCGGCTACCGTTCATCTGTACTGAGACGCACGAACTCGGCGAGGAGATCGTTGCGTCCTATCTCTATCAGACGTTTCTGTATGATTGGCTGGAACGCAACGGCCACGGCCGCTACCTGGCCGACGGAGACCTGTAGTTCTTCGATATTTTCAATATGACTGATCCTTACGCGCTCGCCGATTCCGCCGCGCAGTTCATCCTCGCGCGCACCGCTCTGCGCCCCAAGATAGGCCTGGTCCTCGGCTCCGGCCTCGGCGCTTTCGCTGACTCCCTCACTGAGGCCATCCGCGTCCCCTACGCACAAATTCCGAAATTCCCGTGTTCGACCGCCATCGGTCATGCCGGTCGGATGGTGATCGGCAAAGCGGGCGACGTTGCGGTTGCGGCCATGCAGGGCCGCGTTCATCTCTATGAAGGATATTCCGCACAGCAGGTGACGTTCCCCATTCGCGTCTTTGGACGCATGGGCGTCCGCGCCCTTATCCTGACCAACGCCGCCGGCGGCATCAATCTCAGCTACTCACAGGGCGCCCTGGTCTTGATTAGCGACCATATCAATCTGCAGGGCGCGAATCCCCTGGTCGGCCCTAACGACGACCGCTTCGGCGTGCGCTTCCTCGACATGACTCACGCTTACGCGAAAGAGTATCGCGCAATCGCTCGCGAAGAAGCCGACAGGATGAATATCACGCTGCATGAAGGCGTCTACGCCGGCTTACTTGGCCCCAGCTACGAGACGCCGGCTGAAATCCAGTACCTGCGCCGCATCGGAGCCGATCTAGTGGGCATGTCGACCGTCGCCGAGGTGACCGCCGCGCGCCACATAGGAATCAAGGTTCTCGCGATTTCCTGCGTCACGAACATGGCCGCGGGAATTCTCGACCAGCCCCTCTCCCACGCAGAAGTCATGGAAACTGGCGAGCGCGTGAAGTCTACGTTCGAGTCGCTACTCCGCGCCGTGCTCTCGCGCGTCGCGCAAGACATCGTAGAGACGTAGCCTGCTAAGTCTCCCTATCCACGTCTACTTCCCCGCCCGCGGAATAAAAAGCGCTACCGGCACTTTCACCCCATAAGTAGCCGCAAAACTATTTTGATTCACCGCCAGCCCCAGAAGCCCACGCGAATCGACATAAAGCAACGGCCGGCCAACTGGCACATCGCTGAACGTATTCACGAACTCCATTCTTATGTCCCGATCGCCAACCCGCACCGGCGCCTCCTGCCCATGCCGGTAGCCGAGCTTCAGAAAATCCTCTCCGGTCACGTTGGTGACGAGATTGCCGAAGGGCCCGTCGGTCGCGATCACTGTGGCGCTCAGACCGTGATCATCGATCGTCGCGGCCTTCAACTGCAGCCGCACCAGATCCTTTGCCGCCATCTCGGGACCCACTTTCGTCCAGTCATCCCCGCGCGCCAGGTGCGCGCCCACGGGCGAAAAGATGTCGCGACCATGAAACGTCGATGACAGCTTGGTGCCGATCATCCACTCGGGATTCGTAATCTCGCGCACCACCTCAATTCCGTCACGCTGTTCGATCAGCGTCAGCAGGCCGTTATCCGGGAGCACAAAGAATTGACCACGCTTCGACCGCGCCACAATCGCCTTCCGCGTGCTTCCCACCCCCGGATCAATCACCACCACGAACACCGTTCCCGCAGGATAGTAGGGGGTTGCGCCTTCCAGAAAGCGCGCCCCATCCAGAATCGAAAACGGCGTGACTTCATGCGTCAAATCGACAATACGCACGCCTGGCATGACGGAGTACATCACGCCGCGGCAAATTGCGACCGAGTCGTCGAGCACTCCGAAGTCGGTCATGAACACAATAGTCGGTGGATATTTCTGCTGCGGCTGACTGGGCGCAGGCGTCTGCGCGGCACTAGCGGCCAACAGAGCGAGAACGATCAGAGGGATCATCGGCGTGCGCGAAGCGAACTTCCGTTGCAAAAGGGTCATGAGTTTTCCTTGAAGCGAATCACCTGAAGGTAGAGCCTTCCGCCATTTCTGAATTCGTGAGTTCGCCATTTTAAATGAACATGCATCCCCCGCGGGATGTTGCGGACAGGCCCTCCGCTTGGTGGGCCAGTCTATAATGCTGACTGCAATCTGGATTGGAGGCTCTCATGGCTGAACTCATTCCGGAGAAATACCGCGATTTATTTGAGAAGCGCGCCTTTGCCAGTCTGGGCACGCTGATGCCCGATGGCCGTCCGCAGGTCACGCCGGTCTGGTGCGACTTTGACGGCCAGCACGTCCTCTTCAACTCCGCTAAGGGACGTCAGAAAGACCGCAACGTCCGCCGCGATCCCCGCGTCTCGCTGGCCATCATCGATCCGGAAAACCCGTACCGCTATCTCGAAATCCGCGGCCGCGTGGTTGAGATCACGGAGGAAGGTGCCGCCGAGCACATCAACAAAATGGCGAAAAAATATCTCGGCGTCGACAAATATCCTTACAGTCAACCCGGCGAAGTGCGGGTGGTTTACAAGATCAAGCCTGAACACACCACCGTGATGGGGTAGAAGGTCATGTAGGGACAGCCGCCCCCGGATGTATCCGGCCGCTGCCAGTAGCGCCGGCAACCTGCCGGCTGTCGTAAGAGCGTCTCGCTCTCACATTCGTCGATCTGGACGCCGTCGAGGAGAATTCCATCCGCACCTTTAACCTCTGCTTCCTCGGCTTCGGCAATGTCAATCGGGCGCTCATCCGGCTCCTTGAGGATCGTGCGCAGGAACTGCGCGGGCGGTACAGCCTTTCCTTCCGCGTCACCGGAGTCGCCTCGCGCCGCCTCGGATGGATTGCGGACGCAAATGGATTGGACGCGGCTTCATTGCTCGCCCTGAATTCTGATTCGGCTCCCGGCAGTTGGCGGACAGAGCCTGCCCTGAGCCTGCCGAAGGGAGTGTCCGCCCCACGCCACAGCAACGTCCGCGAATGGCTGGCCGCGTCCCACGCCGATGTTCTCTTCGAAGCTACCTCGCTCAACGTCGAATCCGGACGGCCTGCCGCCGACCACATTCGTGCTGCCCTCGAACATGGAGCCCACGCCATTACCGCCAACAAAGGCCCCATCGTTCATGGCTACCGCGAGCTGCGCAACCTGGCCGCCACGCGCGACAGGCGGTTCCTGTTCGAATCCACGGTGATGGACGGCGTCCCAATCTTCTCTTTGTTCGAACAGTTGCCCGCCATCCACCTGCGGGGCTTTCACGGAATTCTAAACTCGACCACAAACGTGATCCTCGGCGAAATGGAGCGAGGCCTCAGCTTCGACAATGCCCTGAAGAAAGCACAGTCCCTGGGCGTCGCCGAAACCGACGCCACCCACGACATCGACGGCTGGGACGCGGTCGTCAAAACCGCTGCGCTGATCACCATTCTCATGGACGTTCCCGTGCACCTCGACCAAATCGAACGCGAGGGAATTCGCGATCTCACAACTCCGGCCGTGCGCAACGCTCGACGCGATGGCTGGCCCTTCAAATTGGTCTGCCGCGCACAGCGCGTGGGCGACTGCGTGAAGGCAAGCGTCGCGCCAGAAAAAGTGTTGGCAAGTTCTCCGATGGGCAGGATTTCAGGCACATCGTCTTATATCTATTTCGAAACCGATATCTTTCCCGGCCTCGCCATCACGGAGGAAAATCCAGGCTTGTACGCGACGGCCTACGGTCTGCTAGCGGATTTCGTGCGGGCGGTGCAGAGCCCCGACCACGTTTCATAGCTTGCCGCGGCGCCTGACCGCCTCGACCACGCTTCGTATGGCACTGTCAACGTCGTCGGGTGCCTCCAACTCCATGTTGTGCCCGCTGTGCACAATGATCTGCTTGGTGTTGGTTGAGAGGAGCGTCAGCTTCGCCTGCCCCTCATTGCGCTCTTTCTCAAGTTGCGTGCCCGGAATATCCTGGTTGTTGTCGTACCCGCCTTCCGCGCGGGTGAGCACAATGAGCGGAATTGAGCCTAAAGTTCCGGCCTGCGGCGCGGCTAGCCATTTTGCGAAATATTCTCCCGACCACTCGCGCTGACTGCTCTCCGCGTCTTCCATCTCGGGCAACGCCTGGGCCCAGAGTTGCAACTTCTGCGCATCTGGCGGAAGCACCTTGTACATCGGATCGAGTGGCTGGGCGGTCTGCGCTGCGATTTTTCCCTTCGCGGCCGGTTTGTCCGATTCCTTCATCTTCTCGCGAGGCGGCGGGATGCTGCCGCCCTTCGCCCCGTCGCCGAGCCGCATCGTCTTACCGCCGCCGATGCCCACCCTCTGTCCTTCGAACGAGGCGTCCACAAGCACAATGCCTGCGACCTCGCGCGGATAGGTCACGGCAAAATTTCTCACCACGGGCCCGCCGAACGAATGGCCCACGAGTACGAACGGTCCGCGCTCGCCTAGCTTATTGAGCGCATCTCGCAATTCGAGATTGATCTGTGCAAAGGTGCGCGGCTTGGGACCTGGATCGCTCCAAGCGTATCCGGCACGGTCGTAGGTGCAGATGCGCGTGAACTGGGAGACGCGGGTCTGCACCAGAGTCCAGTCGAAGGAAAAGTCGCCGAACCCGTTCTCTACCAGGACGGTCGGACTCCCCTTCCCGGTGCAATTTACGTGCAGACGGTGCCCACCAAGATCAACGAAGGTCCCAGGGGCTGGCGGTGCGGAAGCGGCCATCGCCGAAACCGCAAGGCCCAACGCCAGCGTCGCTGCACAGAGACACTGAATCGCTGTTGTGTTGAACTGCGAGCTTATCCGCTGCATGAACCCTCCCTGCCCGGTTTACAGGTGCACTCTTTTCCAAAACGTAACCGCCGCACTTGCGGTTCCACGTCATGATAAAAATAGAGACTGACATGCTTTCCACGGAAACCGCCGCCTCCGCCACCCTCGACCTGACATGGGTCCGCTCCCAGTTCCCCTCGCTTACCCAAACAGTCAACGGCCAGCCCGCCGTGTTCTTCGACGGCCCTGGCGGGACGCAAGTTCCGCACCGGGTGATTGACGCCATCTCCGGTTACCTGCGCCGCGACAACGCCAACAGCGGCGGAAACTACCCGACCAGCCGCCGCACCGACGCCGTGATCGTCGCCGCCCGCGAAGCCATAGCCGACTTCTTCCACTGCGACGCCGACGAAGTTGTCTTCGGACAGAACATGACCTCGCTGACGTTCGGCATCTCACGCGCCATCGGCCGCGACCTCGGCCCCGGGGACGAAATCGTCGTCACCCGTCTCGATCACGACGCCAATGTTTCTCCGTGGCTGGCGATGGCGGAAGACCGCGGTGTCACCGTTCGCTGGGCTGAAATCCATGACGAAGACTGCACGCTCGATATGGCCGACCTGGCCTCGAAAATCAACGCGAAGACGAAACTGGTCGCCGTTGGCTACGCCTCGAACGCTGTGGGCACCATCAATCCAGTCAAAGAACTCGTTCGCCTGGCACACGCCACCGGAGCCCTCGCTTTCGTCGATGCCGTGCACTACACGCCCCACGGCCTGATCGACGTGGCCGCCCTAGATTGTGATTTTCTGGTCTGTTCAACTTACAAATTTTTCGGCCCGCATATGGGCGTGCTCTTCGGCAAGCGCGACCACCTCAAGCGCTTGCGGCCCTACAAGGTGCGCCCGCTCACCGACGCGATTCCCTTCCGCTGGGAGTGGGGCACACTCAACCATGAATGCATCGCCGGAATCACCGCCTGCGTGGACTACATCGCCGACCTGGGCCGCCGGGCACGCCCCGACGTCGGGACGCGACGCACCGCCATCGAAGCTGCTTACGAAGTTACGCAGGAGCACGAGCGCGCCTTGCTGGAGCGCGCCATAGCGGGCCTGCGCAAAATTCCCGGACTCAAAATTTACGGCATCACTGATCCCGCACGCTTTCGTGAGCGTTGCGCCACGCTGGCCATTCGAATTGATGACGGGAAACCGGGCCACACTCCGCTGGAACTCGCCACCAAGCTCGGCGAGCGCGGCTTCTTCACCTGGGATGGAAACTACTACGCCCTCAACCTGACCGAGCATCTGAATGTCGAGAAATCCGGCGGCTTCCTGCGCATCGGCTTGGTGCACTACAACACCGCGGAGGAAGTGGACCGCCTGCTCGCAGCGCTGCGGGAAATTGTCGGAGTATAGTCCTCGCCTCGGGGGCTACAAATTCGCCATGATTTTTCTTCCCAGTTGCGCGCCGCGAGTGCGTGCGTCGGGAACCGTCGTCATATCCATGTAGATCATCTTGTCCCCCTTGAGGATGTAGAAGGCGTGGCCAAAGGCACCAATCATGGCGTGGTCTCCGACCCCGGACACTTCCTCAAAGCCGGGCACAGCGGACTCGGTCAAGCGCATGCCCGACCAGCTATCTTGCCCAAAGTTGCTTTGCACCGTGAAGGAAAACGCCTTCCCGTCCTGAACCGGCTGGGTCATCGCCAGCGTCTTGACGACCCCCTCCAACTGATTGGCATCCTTCATGAGCGCCGGGAGATTGTCCGGCTTGGGCCCGGGCCGATTGTTCACCTCTTCGGTCTGCCGGCGTGCTTGCTCGGCCGCCATCCGTTGCAACTGGCTGAAGGCCTCTTGATTCGTGAAATAGGCGCACCCGGGCGTAGAATTTTCCATGATCTCTGCACTCTTCTCGATCGCCACTCCCAGCACCTTCTGCAACTCCGCAGTCGACAGCAACCGGCAGCTATTGCCACTCTCCAGCACTTTGATCGGAGTGCTGGATCCACCTGTTACCGCAGAAGTGTAAGACGAGACTTTGTGCTTCACCCAATACACGCCGTACATCGCCGCCGAGATTCCAATGACGAAGAGCAGCACCAATACTCCCCCAACGATGAGCAGTACTTTCCCGAGTCCCGAACCCTTCGCGGGTGCCGCGACTTGAGGAGTAGGCGAGTTTTGAGTCACTGGGACGGCAGTGTACGGAACTACAGGCGGCTGCACAGCAGGCTGAACCGGTGAGGGCGCGCTCGGCGACACTGCCCGAGCTCCGCAGTTATTGCAAAAAGTTCCGGTGAGAGGCGTACCACAATTTACACAGAAGCCTGCCATAGAACCTCCCGATTGAGACACGAGGCGTGCACCCGGCAGAAACGGCGTTCATTTTACTCTGCCGGTAACTCCCTGCAAGGGGTGCAGGTGGCAAAAACACGCCAGCCCGGGACGCATCCCGGGCTGGAAGGGGACGATCTGTGCAAAACTAGAGGTGGAACCGCCCTACGGCCAGCGTTTGCCGGTATCTTCCCATCCCGCAGCGCGCACGGGCTGAGGAGCGGGTATAGTTGGGGAGGATGCGGTTGCCACGGGAATCCTCGCCGTGGTGGACTGCGGTCCGTTGACGGCAGTAGCCAGGGCGGGTTTCCCCAGTTCGGACATCAGCGATTCTTTCTCTTCCGAAAGCAGGGGGGCAACCAGACGCAACGCTTCTACTTCTTTCTCCAACCGGGTAAGCTCCATTTCTTTTTGGCGCAGCACTTCGTACACATTCTTCATCTTGGCACCTGGAGGGGTAGTTTCGAGCACAATGCTGCTTTGAACTTTAGCAGAGTCACCTGTGTTGTCAAGGCTTTCGGGACGCCGAATGCGCCTAAAACCGCCAGAATTGCCTATCAAGTGCTAGCGCAGCAGCAGGATCGCCGCAATGCTCCCTGCAACCACCAGAAGGGCCGCGAAAACGTACTTGTTCCTGGCCAGCCACGATTGCGAGGGCTCGAGTCCCGCGCTCAAAACTAGGGTCGGAATTGGGGGCTGCTCCGCCTCCTGCGCCGGCTCGGGGACAGCTGGCAAAGGAGCCTGAACTGGCACTGCCACCGCTCGCTCTCTTTGTTCGACTGGTTTTAAATCAACCGGCGGCGCGACCGGCTGCTCATTCCGAGGCCAGGCCTCGGTCGTCGCGGCAGAAGCCAGCGCCACCACCGGTTTGCGCAATTCGGTGGCCGGTACCTCGCGGGCGGGAGCCACAGCGGTTGCCGCCCCGGATGCCCCCGCAGCTGACATGGCCCGGGACATCTTCAGCTGTCCTCGCCACTTCTTTTCTTCGCACTCCACGCAAAGTACGCGCCCCGCGGAAACCGGAAAGCCGCAAGCCTCGCATTTCCGAAGATCCCGGAAGGCCGGCGGAACATGGCTTTGATCGCTTTCCGGCGTCTTTTGGCCTTCGCCCCTAACGTTCAAAGCAGCCGACCAGAGGAGTGGCTTCTTCACAGGCACTGGATTGGCAGATGGAAGATCCGTGGGTTGAGAAGCCGTGGGCTGAAGGTCCGCCGGGGCAGGCTCGGCCGACGCCGAGTCCAGCTGCGGTGCAGCCACCTGAGTCACGACGGCTTCCGCTGTTTGGCTTGCGGCCACTGCCTTGGCCTCAAGCGGGGCCTTTACCTCAAGGCTCGCCAACGCCTCCGGCACCTCATCGGCCTCAGGTACCTCCGTTGCTTCCAGTTTCTGCGGCGCAGCGGGCTCTGCCGCCGCGACTTCCCCCACCTCCACCACCGAGGCCGGCATTTCCAGAATGTCCTCTGTATCATCACAGTGTTCCTGGGAGACTGCAGCTTCCGCATTCTCTATCTGCGCCGGGATTCCCTCCGCCGTGCGGGCTAGCGTGACCGCAGTCTCGACCATCTCGCCCAGCCGCTGCAGGGCCGTAAGGTCGCGCTCGCCAAACGCCTTTGCCTTCCCGGAAAAAAGTTCAAATACTCCCAGGACTTCGTCGTCATGCACCACCGGCATGACCACCACCGAGGCGATTCCCATTTCGCGGCAAACTGCCTGATTAACGCGCGCATCCCGCTCGGCATCGTCACAACGAAGAATCCGCCGGGTACGCACGCTTTCGCCGGACAGTCCAAATTCGGTCGAGAGCAGCGCACCCAACTCGGGAGCATTCGATCCGGTACTGGCGCGGCACTGCATGTCATTCCCTCCGTTGCGGCGCAAAGCAATGGCCGCCCCGGTGGATCCAGTGATGTATTGCGCGCGGTCGGCGAGCAACTGCAGGGCGGCGTCCAGATCGCGCTCCGCCATCTCGCCGAGAGAACGGCCGCCATCTTCGCCGGGAAAACGCAAGCCGGCTATTGCCCCGCGCGCGGCCGCATCAGCTGCGGCAAGCGCCGCCGAGATACTGGCCTGCGAGGTCCGCTCTGAGCTCTCACGCTGCATTTGCATCTCCGCGTTCGGCGTATTCGGCTCGAGATTCGCCGCACTGGCCGTCTCAGCGCCAGTCACCGGCGACATCCGGTCGAAGGTCGAAAAAGACTCCATGGCGCGTGCTCAGGCATCCACACGAGAGTCGGGACGAAGGCGCATCCGCCCGCGACGTGCTCGCTCCAACGAATTGAAAAGGATGCAGTAAGACGAGTCTCGCTCGTGGCCCGCACGGTGTCAAGAAATTCCGTGCGCAGAAGTGCTAAGCCAAAAGTGCAAACGTAGGGACGTTGCTGCCTTCGTCTCTACCGCTAACTTGTTGTCCGGATAGGTTTTCTAGGACTTTCGCCGGCGCAACCCCGCCTGGGCCAGCCGGTTGGCCTCGGCATTCTTCTCTCGCGGCACGTGGGAGATGGAAAACTTCAGCGAGCGCGCCAGCTTGCGGCACGTCCAGTGCAGGGAATACAGACGCGGGCTGCGGCAGATATACTCGCCCGTCATCTGCCGCACCACCACTTCGGAATCTGAATAGACGTGCAGTTTGCGAGCTTTCAGGGACACCGCGCACTGCAGTGCTTCCATCAGCGCGGCGTATTCGGCGACATTGTTATCCTGATGGCCGATCCATTTGGCGATCCGGATGGGGCCGCTCTCGCAGCCATCGATGACCACCCCAATAGCCGACGGCCCAGGATTCCCCAGGCAACCGCCGTCCACATAGGCCACCAGTTCTGCAATCACTGCGATTTTTGTTGCTCTCTGCACGATGCGCCCATCTCGATCTGTCGTCAAGACGATTATTTGATTCCCTTTCATCGTTTTGCGGTTGGCAGCATGGTTGTGCAATCTGCTGTGCAAAAGCGGGATGAATTGGATTCACCTGGGCGTAACTTTCGACTCAACAACCATTTGCATTTTCCGTTATGCACAGCTTTGCCGGGAGCTAATGCACCAAAACTTTGCGTTGACTTTTGTGAATGCTCTGTTAAGTTTGCTTGCGTCGACGGTCGAAAGGGTTGGCACAATAATACTGAGCTGACCCGAAGTAGACTGAGTGATCAGCCGTGCGGGGCGACCCGCAGGGTGACCAGACCTGAAAAAACCGACGACTCTGCGAGGGGTAGTTGGGGTTTGGAACTGCGAAAGCAGTGATCGCATCAAGGGGCTGTGACGGTACATGCCTCCACGCTGTTAGCTCCCTCGCAGGAGCTGGCGGCTAGAGCATAACCAATGTCACGGCCCTTTCAATTTTTTCCCGCCGGTTGTTCTCCTCAAGGCACAAGCTGAAGTCCTGAGCATATCCAATTGCACTTCTTTGCATCCCCAAGCAGTAAAAGTGGAACCTTCCAGCCAGACCAGTTTCTAGCCATGGTGGAATAGTTTCGCCTGGCAGTAACGGAATTGATCAGGATTCGTGATGCCCGCAAAAAGAAGGCCAGTACCCAGAGCGGGTCTAACTGAAAAAACTTCACAATTGAAGCGGTCGTGAGGCTCGAATGCCGGTTGCCCGCCGAAGCCGCTGAATGTCGAAATCAGATGGGATGATTTTGCGACAGTTGCGCGATCGTTCATTTGTCCTGGGGCAACAAGATTTGCCATTTCTGCTTGCTTTCCGCCAAAGGTACACGACGAACCAGACTCCCCCGCTTCGGATCTACTTTGCAAACAACAAGTTGCGCGTCGAGGCAGAGGGCCACCTAAATGCACCAACTTTAATCGAGTGAGCGTCCTTCTCCTCTTTCAGGTTTCCTGAAACTAAGTCAGCCCATCTGAAGTTCTTTCCTCTTAGCGACTACAACCTTAGGAGGTTGCCTATATGTTTGCACGCAATGTCTCTTTCCATCTGAAGTCGAATATGTTGTCCGATTACACGCGAGCGTTTGATAAAGACGTCCTGCCTTTGCTTCGGAAGCAGAATGGCTTTAAGGACGAAATCACTTTCGCCAGTCCCGGCGGAGTTGATGTGACCGCCATCAGTCTGTGGGAAAATAAGAAAGATGCCGACAACTACAACACCAGTACCTATCCACAAGTGTTGAAGACTCTGGCAAGATTTATCGAGGGAACGCCCCAGGTTCACACCGCTGACGTTATCACCTCCACCCTCCAGCAGCACGAAGCCGTCACCGCGTAAAAGGTACTCTTGAGTTGGTTGGGCACGAGGAGACGGAGTTACTTCCGCCTTCTCGTGCTCAAACGAACTGAACCTGAGCGCGCCAGGAGCGTTGCGAACTCGTAGGCTGGCGCAGCAGGTTACACACTCCGTATCGGATTGCGCCGAAGACATCGGTAGCCGCGTTATAACCAGGACACGCTTGACCATTCCCGACGGCGAAGTCCCGAGCGGTGGCCAGTCATATCTAAAATAATGGCTTTTACCGTGATGCGGTGATTGGGCTTACCATTCCCTTCGTGCTGGGGTCTTCGAAGGAATTGAGCCGATCCGATAGCTGTTTCGATCCTTGGATCAATCTCCCAGCCTCGGCTATCAAAAGCACGGTATTCTTGTTCAGTTCCTCGACCTTGCGTCGCAATAATGAAGACTCGTCTTCGATCTTGTGTCGCAACAACGAAGACTCTTCTTCATGTTGCGATCTGGGTATGCCCTGCATGCTGTTGAGCAGCATAAGGTGGCCTCCGGTGCGGAATTATCACGTTGCACAAGAGACCGACGCCCATAACGGGCACAGCGGAGTGATGTGTAAAGGGACTTCTAGAGTCTAGCACTCCATTCCGACTAAATGCTGGGGAATTGTTGCGCACAAAGTGCCGAAACTCGAAGCGCACAAATTGCAGGCGGGCCTCTTCCTCTGGCCGAGAAGCGGGCAGGGTTGGCTCGAACTGCTAAGTTCCCGCGCTCGCTAGAAAATCGTTTTACTAAACCATCCGCCCGTGTGGGATAATTCCTCCCCGGAAACCTTCCGCGCCGGCGTACCTGCTGTCACGGACCCAATCTTCAAACATTTTCGAGGCGGAAAAAATCTCATGGCAAAAAATCCCCTGTCTCGCCGTAAGTTCATTCAGCTCGGCTCTGGTGCCCTGGCCGCGACCACGGTCGCCAAAACTGTCCTGCAACCTCGTGTGCTCTCCGCCACTCCGCGTCCAGCCGCGCCCAGTGACACCGTTCGCTTCGCCTCCATCGGCACCGGCATTCGCGGATGCGAACACCTCGAGGCTTCGCTCAACGTCCCGGGCATTCAATGCGTCGCCGTCTGCGACTTGTATGACAGCCGCCACGCCGCGGCTCAGGAAGCCGTCAAGAACCCCAGCGTTCCCGCCACCCGCGACTATCGCACCATCCTCGACCGCAAAGACGTCGACTCCGTTCTCATCGCCACAATGGACCACAACCATCGCCGCATCTTCGAAGACGCCTGCGCCGCCGGCAAAGACATCTATTGCGAGAAGCCGATGTCGCACCTCGTCGAAGATGGATTCGCCATGGTCGAGGCCGCCCACAAGAACAACCGCATGGTGGCCATCGGCAGCCAGCGCGTCAGTTCCGTCCTCTACGCCAAAGCGAAAGAGATCTACGACTCCGGCAAACTGGGCGAGGTCTTCTCCATCAACGCCTACTGGGACCGCAACTCTCCCAGCGGTGCTTGGGTTTATCCCATTCCGCCCGACGCCAGCGAAAAAACCATCGACTGGAACGCGTTCCTCGGCAGCGCGCCCAAGAAACCCTTCGATCCGGTCCGCTTCTTCCGCTGGCGCTGTTTCACCGATTACGGCGAGGGCCTGGGCGGCGATTTATTCGTCCACCTGCTCTCCGGCATCCAGTTCATCACCGGCATCAACGAGCCCGCGCAGCGTGCACAATCCTCCGGCGGTCTTTTCCACTTCAAAGATGGCCGCGAGTTCCCTGACCTGATCGAAACGCTGTACGACTACCCCAACTGCCGCGTCACCCTGCGCTGCAACCTGAACAACGACGGCGGAGAGTTCATCGGCTTCTACGGCACCAAGGGCACGATGATCATCAAAGATGCGACCTTGAGCTACAAGCCTCAGGACACGCGCCCTGAGCCCGAAGGCTATTCGATCTTCGGTTGGCCGAAGTCGCTGCGCGATCAGTATCTGCAGAAGTGGCACGAGGACCATCCGGAGCCGGCAGCCCTCAAGTGGAACACCGACGCGGAAGGCGAGTCCTACGCCAACCCTCCCGGATACAGCGACACCGTCGATCATCAGGCCAACTTCTACAACGCCGTGCGGACGCGCAAGCCAGTCGCCGAGAATGAAGTTTTCGGCAACAACGCCGCCATCGGCTGTCACTTGGCGAACTTCTCCTACTTCAACAAGTCAGTCGCGGTCTGGGACGCCGCCGCCAAGAGGATTGTAAAAGGCTAGGCGACTATTCGAAACTGGGTGCCCCATCCTAAGGTCGCGTCCTTTGCAACGTTTAGGGTGGGGATTTTCCTGCCAGACTGATTGTTACAATCCGATAAAATTCTTGCCCGCTCCCGAAAACCCAATACTCGGCGCTAGGTAGCCGCTGCTGCCTCCGCTACAATAAACACGTGAAACCTAGCATATTCGTGGTGGAAGACGATCCAGACATTTCCCGCCTTGTCCGTCATCACCTGGAAAACGAAGGCTTCACGGTGCGCGTCTACCCTACCGGCGCCAACGTTCTTTCCGACGCCGAACGCCAGCGCCCGGCGCTGTTCGTGCTCGACATCATGGTCCCGGGCAAGGACGGACTGGAGTTGTGCCGCAGCGTGCGTCAGATGCCCGGGCTCGCCTCCGTGCCCGTTATTTTTCTGACCGCCAAGAGCAGCGAAGCCGACCGAGTGCTCGGCCTCGAACTGGGCGCCGATGACTACATCGCCAAGCCTTTCAGCCCGCGCGAATTGGTGGCTCGGGTCAAGGCCGTGCTACGCCGCTTTGAACGACCCCTGCCGCCCAGTCCAATGAAAGTCGGCGACATCGAAATCGACCCCTCCGCCATGACGCTCACCGTGCGGGGCAATACCGTTCCCACCACCGCGACCGAGTTCCGACTGCTCGACTACTTTGCCCGCCACCGCGGACGCGTCTTCAGCCGCGACCACCTTCTCGACTCCGTCTGGCGTGACACTGCCTACGTGACGCCGCGCTCGGTCGACGTCTACGTCCGCCGCATCCGGGAAAAGATTGAGCCCGACCCGGAAAATCCGCGCTACCTCAAAACCGTCCGCGGCGCCGGCTACCGCTTTGAAGCCCCCAAATGAGGAGATGGTGAAGAACCGGATTTTCTTCAAGCTGCTGGCCGTCTTTCTGGTCGTGATCGGCGCCACGGCCGGCATTTTGGACATCATGCTGGGTAGTGCATGGGAAAGCTCTCTTCGTTCGGAAATCGAGCGGAACCTCACGCAAAAGACACTGTTGTTCGCGCACCGCGTCGAAATCGACCGCACCCATTCTCTCGCTGAAATCGCCACTCAGGAAGGTCAGGCGGCTGGCGCCCGCGCCACCATCATCGACGCCTCCGGCAAAGTACTCGCCGACTCTGAAGCCAATCCCTCCAGCATGGAGAACCACGCCACTCGCACAGAGTTCGCCTCCGCCCTCGCCGGTAAGACGGGCTCCAACGAACGTCGCAGCGCGACGTTGGGGGTCCCGTTTCTCTACGTGGCCGCCCCCGTTTCTGGTGGCGCCGTGCGCCTCGCCTACCCACTTTCCGACATCGAAGCGGTTCAGGCCCAAGTCCGCCGCCGTATGTTCTGGGGAGCGGCTCTGGCGTTCTTGATCGCTCTGATCGTCGCGGCCATGGCTTCCATCTGGACTTCCCGTCGCCTTGAACGCATCGTCGATGTGGCCGCCCGCATCGAGCGCGGCGATCTGCGGGCGCGCCTCGAGGATCATTCCGTCGATGAGATTGGCCGGGTGGCCGCCGCCATCGACAAAACAGCGGGACAGGTCGAGCGCAGTTTTGCCGCCGTCCGCTCCAGCCAGCGCCAGCTCGAAACTCTACTCAACAGCATGCAGGACGCCGTCATCGCCGTCAGCTCCGATGGCCTGGTGCAGTGGGCCAATCAGCCCATGGACCGCCTTGTCCCGCAGCGGACTCGCCTCAATGCGCCTGTAGTTGAGACTATTCGCGATCCGGACTTCCTCGCCACCGTCAAGGCCGCGACCTCCACAAAGGAGGTCAAGACCGCCCGCGCCACCTCCATCGTTCCCGGCCGGGCCTTCGACGTGACCGCAGCCCCACTGCCCGACGGCGGCGTCGTCGCCGTGCTTCGTGATCTCACCGAGACTGAGCGCGTCGAAAAGACGCGCCGAGATTTCATCGCCAACGTCTCTCACGAACTCCGCACCCCTCTGACTTCGATCCAGGGATACTCCGAAACTCTGCTCGACAGCGCGCCGGAAAACTCAGGTCCTACCCGAGAATTCCTCGAAATCATTCGCAAGAACGCCGCTCGCATGTCGCGCCTGACCGAAGACCTGCTGACGCTCGCCCGCGTCGAGTCGGGCGAGACCCGATTCGAAACCGAACCCGTCCCGCCCATCGAGCTTTTGCGCGACGCCGAAGAGAGTTTCCGCGCAGTAGCTCGCGGTCATGATGTGGACTTGCATATCGACGAGAATCAGGACGGAAAGGGCAGCGGCACGGTGGAAGCCATGCCGCCGGTGCTCGCCGACCGCGAGGCCATCCACCAGGTCTTCTCCAATCTCATCGACAACGCAATGAAGTACGGACGCGCCGGCGGCCGCATCGTCCTCGGCGCGCGCCAGGCGCAGCGCGGCATCGAATTCTATGTCGAAGATTTCGGCGCTGGCATCTCTTCCGAACACCTGCCGCGGCTTTTCGAGCGCTTTTATCGCGTCGACAAAGCCCGCTCCCGCGAATCGGGCGGCACGGGCCTTGGTTTGGCCATCGCCAAGCACATCATGCGCGCCCACGGCGGCTCCATCCGCGCCGAGAGCGAACTCGGTCACGGCGCCGCTTTCCTGTTCACACTTCCCTTCGCTTAGGGTCTACTAGGGTCTCGAAAATGAGCTCAAAAATTCACAGCTTATTAACCACGAAATCCACAAGAAGAATTATGCTTAGGCGTTGGCCATCCCATCTCAGGAACGGCGGAATCGTGACGACAAGGCCGCAAGACCGCTTCGTCGTCAACGTTCTCGCCCGGCGGATGCCGTTATGAGTACCGCGACCAAGAGCCCGAATCCCGAACCGGCCCATCATTACATCGTGCGCCGCACCGTCGAAGCCTGCCGCCTGGCCAAAGAAGCCGCCGGAGCCGCGGCGGAAGGCATTGCCACCGGCTCCAATTCCCTGCTCAACTCCCTCCGCCAGCGCGAGCGCGAACTCGACACCATTGACATGGAGATTGACAGCGGCGTCACCACTGCCATCACGGAAGTTGGCCCCGCTGAGGCGCGTGAACTCCTCGCCTGCATGAAATTCATGATCGGCCTCGAGCGGATCGGCGATCTGCTGCTCAGTTTCGCTAACAGTGCGCAAGCGGCCGGCGGCCGCATCGATTCCGAAGACACGCGCGACCTCACGCAAATGGCGACCATTCTCGAAAAAATGCTGACCGATTGCGGCGGCGCATTCTCCGAGCGCGAAATCGGTAAGGCCATCGACGTCCTCCGCGCCGACGCCGAGATGGACCGCCTCCGCAACCTGATCTTCCTGCGTCACATCGAGAATCCCGAAAACATTCACCGCCAGGCCAGCCTGCAGGTCATCTTCATGACCCAGTCCCTCGAACGCGCGGGAGATCACGCCAAGAATCTCGCCGAAGAAGTCTGCCATTTCGTCAGTGGACACACCGTTCGCCACGTCCTCATGGCCTACGACAAGCCCGTCGAACAAATGTTCATCGACTACCTCCGCCGTCGCGACCAGCACCACTGACTTGTGTGGGGCGGACGCCCCCGTCCGCCTGCGTGCAGCACCACAATGTTCTCCCGCATCAATCCTCCACGCCCTCGCGACTTTTGCGCGAAGACCGTGTTTGTGGCAGACGAGAGGAACCCAATGTCGTCGAAACTCCGCATCGCCATCCGGCTTCTTGTTGTTTGTAATGTTTTTGCCCTCTACTCGCTTCTGACTACCGCTCAAGACGCAGCGCCTGCCCTCGCCCCGCTCTGCACGCCGAAGGTTACCGACAACCGGGTCGTCGCGTCTCCCAAGCAACGATACGACGCCGGTCAGAAGGCGGAGCCGCCGATCACCGATACCTCGAACGGCTTCGCTTGGCCCGACACTCCCATGGGCGTGATCAAGACCGCCAGCGGCTACGAGTTTTTCGCCAGCGATGGCGGCTTGCACTCCCGCCAGATGTGGCACGGCCATTGGGCCGGCAACAATAAGTACGGATCGTTTGTCACCACCACTGGAACCCTAGACAACCCGCTCGGTTCGGGAGATCCGCAGGACATCAGTGTCTCGCCCAATCTCGATCTCGCCGTGAACCCCATCTATCCCAGCTATGGCTACATGGGCGGAGGCCCGGTGTATCAGGTTCCAGTCGGCATGCCCGGCGCGGGCAACCTGCTGGCGACCTATCACGGCGAACTCCCCAACGACGCGCTCTACGCGGCCCTCGGGCTGGTCGCGTCCACCGACAACGGACAGACATGGACCGACCTCGGCGAGATCATTCGCCTGAACCAGTCCTATGCGCCCGGCCTCGACGGCTTTGAAATCGGCGATGGCCCGCTCGTGCTCTCGCCCGACGGCAAGTATTTCTATCTGTATTTTCCCGACTGGATCCCCAACGGCACGCTTCACCTCACCACGACCACGAACGTCTCCGTCGCGCGCGCCCTGGCCACTTCCGTACTCGAAGCCGCTTTCGGATCGAAACACCCGCACACGGTCCCCTTCGAAAAGTTCTATGAAGGCAACTGGCATCTGCAACCTGCAATCGGCGGCGCTTCCACAGACCTTATTCCGCGGTCCGCCTACTCGGGCTATCTCGATATCCACTTCAACCGCGCACTGCAGCGCTATGTGATGATCATCTCGAACGACACCACGTTCGCCTACGCAGAATCTATCGACGCCGTTCACTGGACCGTGCCCGTCTCTCTCGGCGACTTCGGCCCGATCGCGGCCTATCCCACCGCCGTCGGATTCGGTGACGATCCGCACACCCTCGGAAAGAGCTATTACGTGTACTTCACCCACCTGCCGACCGATGGCACCGGTTGGCAGAACGGCGCCCTGCGACGCCTCACGCTCACCTGCCAGTAGTCGCGCGACACGACTGATCACCTAGGTCAGCAAAACGCCGAGGGTGCCCCATTTCTCGCGTCTTTTGCGAGAAATGGGGCCTTTGCGTTGATGCGGAGAATGAAAAAACCGAGAACCTGAGCAGTTCCCGCCGAGTTGATCCGCTTACCCATGGATTCGACCCCGCCGAGCCTTCTTCAAGGTCGCAGCATCACCCTAAAGTAGGCGACAGCAGCCACCCCCGTGCATGGGATCGAAGCATGAGTTTTCTGTCATCGAAGATTTATGGAGTTTTAACGAAGCATTCATAAGTCTACTTCCGGAATGTGAGAGCCTGCGTTTCCGGAGGCGTACCGCAATGAGAAGAATGATTTTGTCACTGTTAGTTGGGGCCGTAGGTTTTGCAGCTGTCGCGGCCCTCAAGGCCGCCAGCCCGGCCGATAGTCAGGAAGGGTTTCATTTCGCGCCGGATTCTCTGGTGCTCACCCGGAGCGTCTATGAGGGAACCGCCGAAACCGTCACCATTGGCGAGGTTTTGCCGCTGGGATGTCCCGCAGGCCCAAATGGCAGTTATGTCGTGAACGTACCCACTACCACGCCGGGCGTCACCACCAGCGTGACCGTTACCTGTGGCATTGCTAGTGACAATGGCGAGTTTCCCAACGATAACGACTCGCACAACGTGTGGAACAACGCTGGCTCCGATGGCAGCTTTGGCATTTCTTCGCCAATCTTTCTCGACAACCTGTCGCTGGACGGCGACCGGCTGGGCACTCTGCCCATCCCAACTGAAAAGATTGTGACCAGCTTCAGCTCAAAATCGGAACTGGCACTCAACCGCTCCGTCGATGGAGGGTCTCTCACCTTCATGGGTTACCACGGTGGCCCCGGCTGCGGGGGCGGTCCAGTTTCTCCCACAGCGCCCAACCTGATCGATGTGTCGGCTTCCAGCACGCCGGCGATCTGCGACCCGACCAACTCCGTCATCTCGAGTTTTGTGAGCAATCCCGTGGTTCCCACCGCCTATTATCGGGCAGTCGCCGAAGTGGATGCAGACGGCCGCATCAGCGTGACCGATGGAAATGCCTACAGTGGCGATAACGGCCGCGCCGCCATCAAAGGCAGCAATGGCCAGTACTACATGGTTGGCAACGACAACAGTGGGAACCTCTCGAAGAAGCAGCTTCCCATTACCTCGATCGGCATCGACCTCATCAACGCAACGGGATCGGAAACCCTTGTGCCGGGGCAAACCACCGTGCCGCCTGACATCGGCATGATCGGGAGACTGCTTTTCACGGGAGACAAGCCGGGAAAGGACACCAACTTCCGCGGTCTGACCATCTTCGACAACACGGTGTACATCAGCAAGGGTAGCGGCGGAAACGGGATCAACTCGGTCTACCAGGTGGGCACCGCGGGAACCTTGCCTGTGGGCAGCGCGACCGACCTGGCCGCCGTACCGCTTACCATCCTGCCGGGATTCCCTAATACTCCCGCCAGCACTTCTACTGCGTTTCCCTTCGGAATGTTCTTCGCCAACGCTACCACGCTGTATGTGTGCGATGAGGGCGACGGAGTGCTCGTGCCCGGTCAGATCATCAACGGCCAGCCCAATGTTGCCGACGGCCAAACCTTGGCCACGGCCGGCGTACAAAAGTGGGTGCTGCAGAACGGCACGTGGGTGAATATCTACGTATTGCAGAACGGACTCGAAATCGGAGTTCCGTACGGTGTCGAGCACTATCCAGCGTCACTCAATCCAGCAACAGCAGGATGCCGCAACATGACCGGACGCGTCAATCGGGACGGCACAGTCACAATCTGGGCCGTGACTTCAACCATCAGCACCAACGGAGATCAGGGCGCCGATCCGAACAAACTGGTGCGCGTAACCGACCTGCTCTCGGCAACGACATTACCAACCGGCAACGGCCATGGAGATGACCGCGTGGGCAGATTCGAGACAATCCGCTCAGCCCGCGCCGGCGAAGTCTTCCGGGGAGTCGCCTTCGCTCCCACCCCGCGCCACGACTGATTGTTGAGGTCAACAAAACGTAAGAGGGTGCCCCATTTCTCGCGCATACTTTGCGCGAGAAGTGGGGCTTTTGCATGCGGTGTGGGTGAGAACCGCGCCGGCCGGACCGCGCCAGCAGCGTATATTGGCCGAAGAGTGAAAATCTTTTGCGGAACGGAGGGCAATCTTTGCCGGACTTCGTCAATTGCTACGAAAACGCCACCCGCGCCGAAGCCTACTCAAAACTTGAATTTGCCAACACCTACCACCTCGCGTTCCGCGACTTGCCGGACATTTTCCGTACCCATGTGAAAGGAACCGCGGCACTCGACTTCGGTTGCGGAACCGGACGATCGACCAGATTTCTCTGCCAGCTTGGATTTGTGGTCGTCGGAATAGACATCTCGGCCGAGATGATCGCGCAGGCGCGCGCGATTGATCCGCAAGGCGACTACCGCCTCATTCTCGGAGACGACATGAGCGCCTTACCCCGGGCAGGTTTTTCTCTCATTCAATCCACATTCGCGTTCGACAACATTCCCGGCGCGGAAACAAAAATCCGCTTATTTCATGGCCTCCGCGAATTGCTCAGGCCTGGCGGCATCCTGGTCAACATCGTTTCCGCGCCCGAGATTTATGTGAACGAGTGGGCTTCTTTTTCCACCGAGGACTTCCCAGAGAACCACAATGCCAGGCCCGGTGACCCGGTGAAAATCATTACCACGGATTTCGAAGATCGCTCGCCCGCGGTAGACATTTTCTGGCCCCACGAGTCTTACCTTGAAGTCTATGGCCGCTCCGGCCTTGAAGTTGTGGAAGTGCGCAAGCCTTTGGCTAGAGGTGGCGAACCCTATCCCTGGGTGAGCGAGACGCGAATCGCCCCGTGGCTCATCTACGTATTGCAGCATAAGAAGTAACCACGGGTGCCCCTTTTCTCGGGCTTTTTGCGAGAAGTGGCTTTTGTTCCATTTGACTCACCCGAATCTCTGATGCTCCTTCCAGAACTCTGCCCAAGGTTGGCGCGGCCCGCCACAAACAAATATGTCCGGGTGGTCCTTGCTCTCTTCATTCTCCACGCCATACGGATTGCCGTTGTGCCCGGCGAGTCTGCACGCCGTAAACGCATCGTCCACCTGCCTCTGCGACCAGCCCACCACAATCAAGGTGGATGGCGGCGGCAGTGGATACCCGCGCAGCCACGCCGAGTTGGTTAAGCTGACTGGCGGCGGCAGTTGATACGCTGGACCCAAAATCTCGACCGCGCCCCCCTCGCCGTAGTTCCCAACCACCACACGGAAATTCCCTCGTTGCTCCGCAGGCAGAGAATCTCGGACTGCCGCGACTTCCTTGACCAGATCGTCCCAGCCAATCTCCTCGCGCAGATCACCGTTATTCTTGAGCGCGAATTCCCTCAGCGGACCGCCGGACGCGACGGGAATGATGACCGCGATAAAGTACAACCCAAAGGCCGCCATCCCGGTAAACAGCGCACCCTCCACGGCCCACCGCCAGCCCCGTTTCAAAGATGCGACCCAGCGTTCCCCAGCGACCGCGCCCATGGCCAGCAGCATGGGATACGCCGCTCCCAGGTAATAGAAACGTCCTTTAGCCGCCATGAATAGCACCAGAGGGATCACGTACATCCACCCCAGCATTCGGTAGCGCCGATCGCGGAAAAAACAGATCAACCCGGCGATCCATAGCGGCGCCGAAAAGAGATTAGTACAGATGCGGAACTGCTCGCTCACAAATCCCTCCGCTCGCCCCTCGCCTACATCGCGCTTGTGAATATGCTGCAGAAAATGCAGCGAAATAAAATCGTGCCGTACCTGCCACATCAGATTCGGCAGACAAATGACGACCGCCAGTACGATCCCTATCCAAAACCACTTGCTCGCAAGAAAGCGCCGCGCTGGCGTCAGCAGCAGCCCGCCCATAATCCCAGCCAAATAGAATCCCATCGTGTACTTGGTCATGAGTCCCACGCCGATGGTCGCGCCAATCGCCAGGCACCACCGCGGATCGTCACTCTTCAGCAGGCGAATCACAAAATACGCAATCAGCACCCACCACAAATAATCGAAGGTCGTGTACTGGAACTCGGTCCCCTCGAACAGCGCCAGCGGCGCGAGCACGATCGCCAGCGCAGCCGTGACCTGCGCCAGCCGGCCACCGCCTAGTTCCCGTGCCATCAACCCCGTCACCACGACCGCGAGGGCCTGCGCTATGACGGAAAACAGCCGCAGCCCCGCCAGCCAGTGTCCGAAGATCGCCAGGCCGAGGCGCTCCACAAACGGCGTGAAGGGCGGATACGCCACGAAACCCCAGTCCATGTGCAGCGCATCGCTCAATGTCTGCAACTCATCGCGATGAAGGCCGTAACGGTTGTTCGTCAGCAAGTGGACGAGTGCGATCGCACCCGCGATGCCCACGAGCACCATCATTTCGGACCGCGACTGACTATCTGTCGGTCCCGGGCTAAGCTCCATTTCGTTCCCCCCGTTAACACAGACCTTTCCCTTGTAGCATACGTACTGTAAAGCCCCTGAGTTCCCCCAGCGATCGGCCGCTGGAAAAGTAGAGGGCCGCATTCACGCCAGCCGCGAAGCGGCGAAAGAATAAAGCCCAGGGCGCAAGCCATGGGAGGGAGAGTCGAAGGAAATAAGCCCCGAAGGGGCGCAAGAAATGCCAGGAGTCCTACTCCAGACTAAACACCGTCTCGTAGTGTGCCGAGCGTGCGTCAAAGCGCACCAACAATCGGTGAGCCTCCGGTAAAATGACCGCAGCCTCGTAGTCTTCGCCCGCGAACTGCTTCACCGCCTCGAGCGAATCAAACAGCGTGATGGTCACGAACTCTACCTCATCCCTCAGGTCCCGCCGCAGCACCTGCGCGCCCTTGAATCCGCGCACCCGATGAATGCCCGGCAGCACTTCGTCCCGTAACAGCGTCTGGTACGCGTCGGCATTCTCTCGCGTGGTCCATCCATGCCACACCCGGCTGATCATGACACCCTCCGGACCGCGGGGCGCAGCTCAGCCTCCGCGGTCATGGCGGTCGCTTTTGAGGTTGTTGGCGCCGCTGTCTTCTCGCCACGACGAATCAGTGCGATCGCTCCGAGGATCGCCACCGACGCCGCAGCCACCCGCACGCTCAACTGCTCGGAAGCCAGCAGCCACCCCAGCAGCACCGCAACCACAGGGTTGGCGTAGGTATGAGTCGCTACCAGCGCTGGCGGGCACCGCTGCAGCAGCCAGGTGTACGCCGTGAACGCGATGACCGACCCGAACACGATGAGATACGCCAAACCCAGCCACGATTTCAATGAAATGCTGGCCCAATGAGTGGCTTGGAACTCACCGGTGAGACCGGCGGCGATCAGCAGCATCGCCGCGCCGCAGATCGTCGGGAGCGCGGTGCGTCCCAGCGCGTCAGTGGGCAGCTTCAGCTTGGGAGAGATCACAACTCCAGCCGACCACGCCAGTGAACCCAGTAACACCGCCAGCAATCCGAGCAGGCTTGAGCCCTTCACCGTGAGCTCCGCACCCGTCAGCATCGCCACGCCGACCACCCCCACCAGCAGACCCAGCAGGCTCCTGCGGCTGATCCGCTGCTGGCCCATCAACCAGGCGAGAACGAGGATGAACATTGGCTCGGTCGCGATCAGCAGCGCCGCCAGGCCCGAACCCACGTACTGCTCGGCCCAGTGCAGCGTCCCATGCCCCACCAGGAAGAACAGTGCGCCGACGATGAGTCCTGAAATCCAGTGCTCGCGTCTGGGACGGAATCCGCGCACCCACGCCCATGCCAGCATGATTACGCCCGCGATGGAGTGTCGAACGCCGGCGGTTACGAGCGGCGGAATGGTTTCGACGGCATAGCGAATCGCCAGGTAAGTCGAGCCCCAAACCAGGTAGATCGCCGCGAACGCCAGGGCCATTTTGATGGTCTCGCCACGGTCGTGGCCGATCGGAGATGGGCGCGGCTGGGGCACAATCACTGGTCTGCCTCCTAGTTAATCATCTTTTCAGTTGTGAGCCTGCGGTTGCGAATCAGGGCTATCATTTGCGTCGGTTCGTGGAAGAACATGATCTAACCTCTTAACCTATTTTCATAGGTTAGGTATATACTAGTTCCCGATTCCTAACTTGTCAATCACATTTTAATGGTTAGATAATGAAGGTACTGCGTAAGATGGGAACTACGAGAGAGAACCGAACAATCGTACGTCGCCGTCCACCGCGCTTTGAGCTCGTCGCCGGTGCGTTGTGCCTCGATTTCGCCAACACGCTGGACGACCGTTTTAGCAGCGAACCGAAGGAACTGCTCGCGAGCTACATTGACCTCGCACGGTTTGGCGAAGACACTGGCATTCTCGATCCGGCGCAGGTAGACCGTTTGTTTGAGCGGAGCCAGAGGTCTCCGGAAGCCGCGAAGCAGGCACTGAGCGCAGCAATCGAGTTGCGAGAGGCGATGTATGCGGTCTTCTGGGCCCTGGTGCAGAAGAAACCTGTACCTCAGTCAGCGCTCGCCACCTTCAACCAGTTCGTGCAGGCAGCCGCGCAACGCTCGCGCCTGGTGCAAGTGAACGGCAGTTTTGAATGGCGCTTCGATGCCGTGCCTGATGACTTCGAAACTCCGCTGTGGCCGATCGCGCGCTCGGCGGCCGATCTGCTGGCTTCTGATCAACTGGCGTTCGTGCGCGCGTGCGCATCAAAGACTTGCCTGTGGCTGTTTCTCGATACCAGCAAGAACCATCGGCGGCGCTGGTGCGACATGACCAAGTGCGGAAACCGGGCCAAGTTCCAGCGATTCTACAAGCGGCAGCGGAGGAGCACGAGGTAAGCGATCAAAATCCCACCCTGTCTCGCCGGAGGCGGCGAGACAATGATGGGCACTCTTCGATACTTATCCGAACGCTCGCTACTGTGCGGGCCGAAAATCTGGGTCGCCGAATTGCCAGAGCAGGAATGACATTTCGTCGGCGAACTCAAGGTCGTGCTGTCCGCGGGTTGAGCCCATCCCGTGGCCGGCGTCGTAGTCCACACGCAGCAGGACCGGCCGCTTGCTCGAGGTGGCGGCCTGCAGGCGGGCCGTCATTTTCGCGGGCTGCGCCGGATCGACGCGAGGATCGTTGATGCCGGCAGTCAACAGCACTCCGGGATAATCGGTGCCATCCTTAACGTGCTGGTACGCGTCCATTCCGTAGAGTCCCTTAAAGCCGTCGGGATCGGTGACTGTTCCGAACTCAGCGATGTTGGGCGGACCGTTGGGCTCGAATTCCATGCGCAACGCGTTGGAGCAGCCCACGCGGATCAGCGCTCCAGCGAACAGGTCGGGTCGTTGCGTGATGGCACCGCCAATCAGGATGCCGCCGGCGCTGGTGCCTTCGCCGGAGAGATGTTGCGGGCTCGTGTACTTGTTCTCAATCAGGTATTGGGCGGTGGCGATGAAGTCATCAATGGTGTGCTGCTTGGTGAGCTTGTAGCCCGCGCGATACCACTCCTCACCGTATTCTCCACCGCCGCGCACGTGCGCGAACGCAATGACGCCGCCACGCTCCAGCCACGCCAGCCAGACCGGGTCGAAATGGGGGTCTAAAGAGATGCCGTACGCTCCATAGCCGATTAGGTGAGTCGGGCGGTTGCCATCGAGCGTGATGTTCTTGGGCCGAATGATGGAGAGCGGAATCATGGTTCCGTCGGCGCTTTTGGCCCTGACTTCGACCGCCTCGTAGGCCGAGGTGTCGACGGGCAGCGGCGGTTGAATCCCGGTGTCGCTGATGGTTCTGGATTTGGCGTCGTATCTCATCCACTTCGGAGAGGTGGTCCAGGAAACTACGTGGACCAACGGGCCGGGTTCGGTCGGCGTAGCGGATATCTCGGCCACGGATTGGTCCTCGCCGGCGGGGATTGACTCGATTTTGCCCTCAAAGGAAAGCCGCCGCAGGCGGCCGATTCCGCCGTCGAGATCGCGAATATAAATGCCGTCGGCGGCCACATCGGCTTCCTGAATCACAAGTTCGCTCGCGGGCACCACGACCGTCGCATGCGCGACATCGGGATTCTTGAGGCTGGTACGTATTACTTCGTATCGTGGCTTGTTTTTGTGGGTCACGAGATAGACATCATCTTTATAGAGGGTGAAATTTGTAACGGCGGCGTCCACGTCGAAGAGTTTCTTCCAGGCAATGGCGTTTCCTTTCATTTGATCGACCGGGACGTAGTAGACGGTGACTTCGTTCTGCGTTCCGTGAGCCAGCAATCCGAAAAGGTAAGGCGTCGGGGGGGAATAGATGGGGATGCTGATGTCGTTATCGTCGACTTTGACGTCTGCCGAATAATTCCAGCCGAAAACGAACCGATCCTTCTCCGGATCTTGCCCGAGTTCGTGGATGTAGGCGCGGCTGCGCTGCTCCAACGCGGTGCGTGGCATGTCGGGCGCGAGCTTCTGCAGACGGTTATAGAGGAAAGACTTGTTACCCGGCAGCCAGGAAACCGCCCCGAAGCGGGCACGGTCGATGGCGTCGGGCAACGCCTTTCCCGTGGCGGTCTGGAGAACGTGCAGCACGCTGTTCTCGGAGCCGCCGGGAGAAATCCCATAGGCCACCAGCTTTCCATCGAGCGACGGTTGAAAGTAGTCGATGGAGGTATGGACGCCGTCTTTGGTGAGCAACTCGGGATCGAGCAGCAGGCGTTCGGGCGAACCTTCCTCCTTCACATAGAGCTTGACATTGTCGGCGCCGGGATCGGCTTTGAGATAGAAGAGCGTTCCGCCCCAGATCTGGGCGTTGCGCACCCGGGTGCTGGCGGTATCGAGAGCCTTCACGCGAGCGAGGAACTTGTCGCGGCCGGGGATGCCGTTTAGCGCGGAACGAGTGTAGGTGTCCTGGGCTTTGAGCCAGTCGGCCACCTTTCCCTCATGCCAGTCCTCGAGCCAGCGATAGGGATCGGTCACGGTCTGCCCGAAGAACGTTTCAGTCACGTCGTGGCGTTCGGTGGATGGCGGCCCGGACTGAGCTTCTAACGAACACGGCAGTGCGGACAATACGAGCACGGCGAGAGCGATGTAGAAGCGGATTGCAGTTTGAGAGGGAATGCGGGTGAAGGGCATCGGAAAGCTCCTTTTTGGGAAGCAAGTTGGGCCCGGACGGGCATGATATCAGAGTGAGGAACTTTCCAACGAGTCAGGTCCCAGCTCTCCGCCGGGCGATCAGCAGATTTCCGACGCGGTCGAGGTGGAACCGCTTCCCGGGCGGGACGACTATGGTGGCACTGTATTCGGTGATGATCGCGGGGCCCGAGTATCTTCTGCCGAGGCGCAGTTGGTCGCGGGAGTAGATCTTCGTGGGCAGAGTCTTGCCGTCGAAGAGGACAGGGCTTCCTGGCGAGGAAATCGAGCCGAGCTTTGCTCGGCTTGGACGGGCAAGAGTGCGCGTCCCCACGTGTTGTCTGGTGATTCGGGGCTGCGGGGACTTTACGACGGTACGAAGGCGGAGGGTTACCAGTTCTACTTCGCGATTTGGATGGGTGTAGCCGTAGCGGCGGAGATGTTCTTGCTCGAAGTCGCGCAGCAGGTTCTTCGTGAGCGGGATGTTGAGTTCGTAGCCCTGCCCGCGGTAACGCATGTCGACGTTGCGGTGGTGGTGGGCTCTTCCCTGCCAGGCTTCGTGGCGAAAATCTGTGGCCGCAATTTTTTCTAACGCCGCAAACTCTCGATTCAATTGCACGGTAGGAATTCTCCCTGAGACGCGCCAGAGAACGGTGCGCGAGTAATCTTTCACCACGTCACTGGAAAGAATTCCGATGGCGGAGAGTGCGCCGGGGAGCGCGGGGACGATAACATGCGGGATGCTGAGGGCTTCGGCGAGGGCGCAGGCGTGCAGGCCTCCGGCGCCGCCGAAGGCGACCAGCGCGAAATGGCGCGGATCGCGACCGCGCTCGATGGAGACGACGCGGATGGCTTTTTCCATGGTGGCGTTGACCACGCGGACGACTCCGGCGGCAAATTTTTCCAGAGTCAGATTTGAGTCTTGTTTCTTCAGCCATGCTTGCGTCACGCGGCGGGTGCGGTCGAGATCGAGAGTGAAATCTCCACCGAGAAAGCGTGTTGGCTGCAGTCGACCGAGGAGGAGATTTGCGTCGGTGACGGTGGGCTGCGTGCCACGGCCGTAGCAGATGGGCCCGGGATCGGCACCGGCCGATTCAGGGCCGACCCGAAGCACGCCAGCAGCGTCGAAGCGGGCGAGCGAGCCTCCTCCAGCGCCGACGGTGTGAATGTCGAGCGTGGGCACACTGATGGGCAGGCCCGCGATCTGCGCGTCCGTCGCGGTGTGGATCGAACCTTCTACGAGAGAGACGTCAGTGGAGGTGCCTCCCATGTCAAAGGCGATGATGCGATCGAATCCGCTAGCGCGGGCGGTGGCTGCGGCGCCGACAACTCCTCCGGCTGGGCCGGAGAGCACGGTGCGGACGGGTTCGCGGGCGGCGGTGGAAAGGGCGGTGATGCCTCCGCTGGATTGCATGACGAAGATGCGGGGCACGGGGGCTAAAGCCCCGGACTTCTTCTGAGCGCTTTTCGCGGCGCTGAAGCGCCGCTCTTCCACGGGGCCCTGCTCGGCACTAAGGCGCGCGGGCGAGTCGCCCGCGCCCACACAGGCTGCACTCCTGGTGAGAGAGACGTTGCCAGCAACGTCTCTACGGATGCTTTTCGCGCGGGATTCCAGGTTTTCCAGATAGCGCTGCATTACTGGTTGCAGGTAAGCGTTGATTACCACCGTTGAGGCGCGTTCGTATTCGCGGAATTCGGGGAGGATTTGGTGCGAGATGGAGAGTGGTACCCCGACGCGCGAGAGAGTATTGGCGACTTCAAGTTCGTTTTTCGGATTTGCAAACGAGAAGAGTAGGGAAATGGCGATGGATGCGGGCTTCACGGCGGCGACTCGCTCTCTGAGATTGCGTAAATCTGCCGCGGTGGGCGATGCGATGATTTCGCCATCGCTGGCGGTGCGTTCGTTCACCCCAAAGCGGAGATCCTTCGGGACTAGCGGCTCGATGCGGTCGAAGAAAAAGTCGTAGAGCTTGGGTCGGGCCTGGCGCCCGATTTCGATGGCATCTTCGAAACCAGCGGTAGTGACGAGCGCGGTGCGGGCGCCCTTACGCTCGAGCAGCGTGTTGGTTCCGACGGTGGTGCCGTGCAGCAGGATGAATTCTCCGGTGGGCGCGATTCTGTTGAGGGCATCTACGATGGCCTGTGAGGGATCGGCGGGCGTAGAGAAGACTTTGAGCATGCGGACGCGGCCACGCTCGATCCAGACACAGTCAGTGAAGGTGCCGCCCGTGTCGATGGCGATGCGCAGAGGTTGGGAGCGCCGGGGCATGGAGTCGTCGGAGAGTTAGATTACCATCCGGCAGACATCCCCACGTCTCGCAACGGACGCGAGACATGGGGCACCCAGGAATCTCCGCGATTGAGTTAACATTTGCAGGCTATGAGATACGCGATGCTGATTGAGACTTACGACACGGAACGAGTCAAGGTGGTTAGCGTGTGGAGCGAGTTCAGGGATGAGGATTTGCGAGTGCGACCGCGCGACGGCGATCCTCGGGGACGCAGCGTGCTCGAGCAGATGGTGCATCAGTGCGTGAGCGAGGACCTGTGGTTTCGAGCCATGTTGGGAATTGATGTTGGCGCACCTCCGTTGCCGAAGCTTGAGACCCGGTTGGAGTTCATCCGGCGATATGCGGAGGACAGCGGGAAGCGGCTCGTGGTCTTGCAGTCCAAGAGCGAGCCGTGGTGGGAAGAGGACACGAAGTTCTTCGATGTGGAGCGCTCGCGGGCGTGGGTGATGGTGAGACGGATGACGCACACGTCGCATCATCGCGGTCAACTGATGGCGATGCTGCGCATGCTGGGGCGGGAAGTGCACAGCAACTATGGTCCGACGGCCGATACTGGAGGCTTGATGGCAAACCATGCTCCGACAATTTATGCGTACGGGAGTCTGGATGAGCTGCTGACGGGGGAGACGAGTGGAGGAGCGAAGGCCAAGCTACCAGGAGTGGGGGGGAAGGCGGTTACGGAGCGACCAGAGTAGACTTCGACACGCTGCCTCTCTCAAGATAGGCGGGCACCAAGAGGTTGCAGGTTTAAGACTGCGAACTGATACCGGAAAATTTCCTCGATCGTCTCGACCAGGTCCTCAGCTGTTGCGCGGATTGCGCACCGGTAGTCGAAGACACGGCGGTGAAAAATTCTGTCGTCCCTACGGGACTTGTTCCCGTTTTTCGTTCTTACCCAGGACTTACGTCGTGGGCTAACATATCCCGCCCCTCCGGGGCTTCGACTTAGGGCTCTTGAGATCCCGCCCTCGACGCGCGGCAACCACTATTACTTCGTAGTGAAGGCCAAGGTTAACAGCGTCTTCTGTTCCACTTCATGTGCCTTGGCGCTGCCCGTTGCGGGGCTGGCGCCGGAGCTGCGTTTTACGCTCAGGACCGGGCGGTCGCCGGAGATTCGTTTCAGGCGGGGGAGCATGTTGAACATGGCGCCCATGTTGGCAGGCTCTTCCTGCACCCAAACGACGTCGGCGTTCTTGCCGTGACGGTCGAATTCGGCGACGACCTCCTGCTCAGGGAACGGATAAAGCTGTTCCAGGAAGACGACTGCGGTGCTGGTGTCTTTTCTCTTCTTCCGTTCGGCCTGGAGTTCGTGGCCGATCTTCCCCGTGCAGATCAAGATGCGGTCGGCTTCGCCCACTTCGGTGTCGGGGATGACGTTCAGAAAATTCTTGTGGGTGAAATCTTCGATAGGCGAACTCGCGTCGGGGTGGCGCAGCATGCTCTTGGGCGTGAAGACGACCAGCGGCTTGCGCCAGTGGCGCAGTGCCTGGCGGCGCAGGAGGTGAAAATACTGCGCGGCGTTGGACGGCTGCGCGATCTGGATGTTGTGCTTGGCGGCGAGTTGGATGAAGCGCTCGATACGGGCGCTGGAATGTTCCGGTCCCTGACCTTCGTAGCCGTGAGGTAGCAGCATCACAACGCCGGAGAGCAGGTTCCACTTGGCTTCGCCGGCGCTTATGAACTGGTCGATGATGGCTTGCGCAACGTTGACGAAGTCGCCGAACTGGGCCTCCCACAGGACCAGCGATTCGGGGTAGTCGCGACTGTAACCGTATTCGAAGCCGAGGACTCCCGCTTCGGAAAGCGTGGAGTTGTAGATCTCGCAGCGGGCCTGATCCGGCGCGATGTTTTCCAGAGGCACGTATTCGTTCTCGTTTTCGATATCCACGAGAACGGAGTGGCGTTGGTTGAATGTGCCGCGGCGGGAATCCTGACCGCTGAAGCGTACGTGGATGCCCGTTTTCACCAGGCTGGCAAAGGCCAGAGCCTCGGCCATGCCGTAGTCGACGGCGCGCTTCCCCGATCCCATCTCGGCGCGTTGCTCGAGGAGTTTCTTCACCTTGGGGTGAATGTGGAAGCCATCGGGATAGGTGGTGAGGCGATTCGTAAGTTCCGACAGTTCGTCGGACGACAAGCCGGTTTCAACTTCGTATTCGGGGCGGTGGAGGCCACCGAAATATTTGCCCCAGTATTTGGGGAGGTCGCGCAGAGTCGGTTTGTGCCTGATGCTGCCGGCCTTTTTCTGGGCAGCTTCAAACTCGGCTTTTATGGCGTCGGCTCGTGCCTGGGCGTCGCTGGCGCCGATATCGTCGGCGTAGATTTCCCAGAGCGGCGGGTGCTCTTTGATTTTCTTGTACAGCAGCGGCTGGGTGATGGTGGGATCGTCGACTTCGCTGTGGCCGTGGCGGCGGTAGCCGATCAGATCGATGACCACGTCGGTGCCGAATTTGTATCGATACTCGGTGGCGATTCGGGCGACGCGGACGACGGCGTCGACGTCTTCGCCATTGACGTGGAAGATGGGGATCGACTGACGCCGGGCGATGCAGGCGGCGAAACGTGTCGAGTGCTCTTCGACGTAGCTTGTGGTAAATCCGAGCAGGTTGTTGACCACGACGTGGATCGTGCCGCCGACGGTGTATCCCGGGAGGTCGGCGTAGTTCATGGTCTCAGCGAGGATGCCTTGTCCGGCGAATGCAGCGTCGCCGTGGACGAGTAGCGGGAGATATTTTTCTCGTCCGCCTTCGCCGGTGCGGTCTTGCTTGGCGCGAGTCCGGCCTACCGTCACGGGATCGACGGCTTCGAGGTGGCTTGGGTTTGAGACCAGATGAATATGAACCTTGCCACCGCTGCGCGTCGTGTACTCGCCGGTGGCACCCATGTGGTACTTCACGTCGCCGGAACCGAGGACACTGCGCGGATCCACATCTTCAAATCCGGCGAAGATTTCGTCGGCAGGGCGCCGGGCCACGTGAGCAATCACGTTGAGGCGTCCGCGGTGGCTCATGCCCATGACGAGCTCGATCGCGCCGAGACGGGAGGCTGTGTCGAGCACTTCATCGACTAACGGAATTAGTGCGGTGACACCTTCGAGCGAAAAGCGCTTGCTGCCCAGGTAGCGCTGCTGCATGACGTGCTCGAAAATGTCGGCGCGGGTGAGCAGGTCGAGGATGCGCTGCTGATCTTCTGTTGCTGGCTCAGACTCCATGCGCTCGTAGATCCAGCGGCGGCGCTCGGGGGCGTAGATGTGGTTGATCTCGACGCCGATAGTCGAGGAATAAATAGCGCGGGCTTCGCGGGCGTACTCGCCGTCGTGCTCGAGTTCAGGGGCTTCGCGGGGACGGAGGAAGCCGAGCGGGTCGAGATCGCCCTCGAGGTATCCCCACTGGCGATAGGCGCTGAAGACGCGCTCGCGTTCGGGGTTGGAGCCGTTGCTGGTTTCGGCAAGAGCGGCGCCGGAGCCGCCGTTAGAAGCCTCGGATTTAGGAGTCATAAGAATGCAGCTACTAGCATAAAGGATGAGAGGCAGGGTGCGCAGGATTCGTGGGCGGGTCGGCTCTCTGGACGCTCGGGAACAGTACCCACTGCTCACTAGCTTTATTGGTGCTGCGGGCAAGCGGGCATGAGTGCCCGCTCCACACATTTCCAGGGATCCCACTTCTCGCGCAAAAGGCGCGCGAGAAATGGGGCACCCGGGGAAAGAAAAAACAGCAACTCCATGAGGCTTTCGACTACCTTCCGTGGTCGAAATCAAACAGATCCATCAGGTCGCCGATCGCTGGCGTGTTCAACGGAACGTAGGGGTTCCTCTCGCTAGCAATGGGGTTAGGGAAATTGTCACGGCTGCGACTGGTCACCGGAGCCAATCCCCAGTTCGCTTCGATGAATTTCAGGATTGAAACGTGGTCGGTATAGCTGTGAGAGATGTGTCCGGGACGGGTGTGCGGAGAGACCACCAGCGTGGGAATTCGGGTGCCGTCGCCGAAGTAGTCCAGCGGCTGGATGTAGCCGGAGTCGTAGTAGCCTCCGCCTTCGTCGAAGGTGACGATGATGGCTGTGCTTGCCCATAACTCTTTGTTGGCCTGGACTCCATCGACGATCTTCTTCACGAAGCCTTCGAACAGATTCAGCTTGGAAGAAGCTGGGTGGCCGTCGAGCCAGCCGTCGGGCTTCACGAAGGAGACCGCCGGTAAAGTTCCGTCTTTGATCGCGCTGTACAGGTCGATCGTGTCCTGATTGTGGGCGCGACCGGCGGCGCTGCTCATCATCGAGGTTTGGTACAGGAAGAAGTCACAGATGTTGCAAAAGGTGTTGTCGGCAGTGACGTAATTGTTGTCAGGGTTGGCCAGATAGGTATTCCATTGGTCGCCGTAGTAGGCAAACGAGATGTTCTTCTCCATCAGCGCATCGCCGATGCCGCGCAGGGGCGAAGGCGGAATCGCGAAGACTGTTTGCCCGGGATCGGACATGACTGCGGAAGTGTACGCACTGGTTCCGTCCCCGAGGTAGCCGGGGTTGTAGTTGTTCAACAGGTAGTAGTGACCCGCTTCGCAATTGGAGTTGATGGGGCGGCGCAATGAACCCAGGTAGTTGGTGATTTGTGCAACTTCGCTGCGGGTTGTGTCGGAACAATTGGTGTAGGTTCCGCCGCCGGACGAGGCCGAGCCGAAGGATCCGGAACCATAGCCGTCTTGCGTGTACCAGTTGTTAGTGCCCGGTTGCGGATTGGGGTTCTCGATTTCGTCGACCATGCCGGAGTTAGGGCCGGCGGAGATAAATTGATTGTGCGGGGGCTCAACAGGGTTTCCCTTGGAATCGGCAAACCAGATCGCATCGCCGGTGCCGAGCATTGCGTGATTGGCGCCTGTTCCGCCCATCACCGACTGGTGGAAGTTGTCGCTCATCGCGTAGTGGTCGGCAAGAGATTTGAAGTAAGGCGCATCGCCGGCCAGCATGTTGTAAAAGCCCATCGACGTCGAGCCTTCCTTAGTGCTGGTGTCGCTAAAGCCCGTTGGCTGGGCGTTCCCGTTGGATCCGGCCCCGATCGTGTCTTCAACCCAGGGGAACAGGTCGGCCCTGCATCCGGAGGGGTTCCGCCTCGTAGCGTTGGCTGCGTTGCAGTCGAACTGCTGCCACATCTGGTAGAAGCGGTGGACTGGGCTGTTGTCGTAAGCATCGTAGGGGTGAGTCTTGGAGGTTAGCTGGAAGGGACCGTTGGGCAGACCCGCGGCGTTCGGGATACGAGTGTCGACGTCTCCGTGGGAGAGTCCCGTACCGCCAGAGGCCAGGTATTTGTAGTAATCGTCGGGGAGCCCGTTCTCAAATTGCTTGGCCGTCGCCGCGTCGGGGAACGGGGCCGTCGTATATCCGCCGGCAAGCACGGGCGGCAGCACCGAATAGGTCGTATTTCCCGATGGACTCAGCTGGTAACCGTCGGCCGCAGTATCGGTGGCCGTAGACTGGGCGGCCAGAAAGAAATTCGGGCCTGGGGTTCCGTCTTCATTGACGATGCCCTTAGAGAGCAGGTTGGAGACGTGCTCGCCGTGGCGCGGCTTGTAGGTGCCGAATACGTGATCGAAAGTGCGGTTTTCTCCAATGATCACAATCACGTGCTTGATGGGGGTAGCGGTCCTGTGATGATCCTCAGCGGACGCGGGAAGCGGCGCTCCGAGATTTGCGACAAGCGCGACAAGGCTCGTGGCCACTGCAACGTGTTGCCTGGCTTGCGCCAGGAAACCGGGTGTAGACATGAATTTCCTCCTAAGAGAGAAAGGTGCTCACTGAAGGTAGCCAGGACCAGGTTACGGGAAAGTAAAGCGGAGATGAACGACAGATCAAAAAATATGCACAGGTTGAACCTGCCGACGATTCGAAAATGGGTGAAAATCAAACGCGAATCCCAAATTTAAATGGAAATGTAAAGCATAGGTTACAGAGTTTGCACAGCGCAATCCGGTCGAAGTCCTGCTTGTGCATTCCATTTATGATTCCGCAAACGGGCCAGACACCTATGACAGGCACACCAACACTGCTGGGAATCGGTTTTGATTCTTGCTCCTCGTATCTGCGGGGAGCGGGCGCGGCGCCTCGTATGATCCGGGAGGCTCTCCGTTGCAGCGCTTCGAACCACTGGACGGAAACCGGGGTGGATCTTGGCGGGGACGGAGCTTACGAAGACGCGGGCGACCTCGCTTTAGACGATCAGGACGCGTTCTCAGGGATTGAGGCAGCCGTGGCAAATATCCTGGAGCAGGGCGCACGGCCAGTATCACTGGGCGGGGATCACTCCATCACCTATCCGGTGGTAAAGGCGTTTGCGCAGAAGTATCGGGAGCTGACGATTTTTCATTTCGACGCGCATCCCGACTTGTATGACGAATTCGAGGGGAACCGGCTGTCGCATGCGTGTCCGTTTGCCCGGATTATGGAGGCGGGGCTGGCAAAGCGACTGGTGCAGGTTGGGATTCGGACGATGAACCGGCATCAGGGGGAGCAGGCGCGTCGATTCGATGTCGAAGTGGTGGAGATGCGGGCGCTGCCGACGTATGACAGGTTGAAGGCGGCGGGGCCGGTGTACCTCTCGTTCGACATGGATGTGCTTGATCCGGCGTTTGCGCCGGGAGTTTCGCATCGCGAACCGGGAGGGATGTCGGTGCGGGAAGTGATCGCTCATCTGCACGCGATCAAGGGAGAAATCGTGGGCGCGGATCTTGTGGAATATAACCCTGTTCAGGATCTCGCAGGAATCACGGCGACGGTGACGGCGAAGATTTTGAAGGAGATTCTGGGGAAGATGATCGCGGGATGATACGTGCGGTAAAAACTCCACCGAATAGTGCGCACACGGCAGGGGTCTGTGACCGGACGCTTTGTTCCGCGCAAGAACGATAAGGCTGGCTTTCCCTTTGCGTCGGGTAGGGGTAGAGTAATGGATCGTCATATTCGTGGAAGGCTATGGCAACTCACGGAATCATGGGGAATAAATATCGAAGGCACGCCGCGAGAGATGTTTTGTGCGCGGTTCTGGTGGCCAGCGGGATAGGGTGCTCTGCCAATCCGGCGCGGAATCCGCAGGCAGGTGGATTTCCCGCCATGCCGGTCAAGGTGATGGAGGCGCGGGCCATTGCGATTGATGACTCCACCGACTATGTGGCTACGGTGAAATCGCGCGACTCCGCCGTGATTATGCCGCAGGTCGAAGGCCAGATCACGCAAATCTTTGTGCATTCGGGCGACCGGGTTCAGGCCGGGGCCGCTTTGGTGGAAATTGATCCTCTCAAGCAGCAGGCGACGGTCAGGAGCCAGGAGAGCGCACGAGCGGCGCAACAGGCAAATCTGAGCTGGGCCAAGCAGCAGTACGATCGCAGCCAGGGACTCTTCGCGGCGGGCGTGGTCAGCAAGCAGGATCTGGACCAGGCGAAGGCCGCGCTGGACGCGGCCCAGGCACAGATGGACGCACTGGATGCGAATGTACGTGAGCAGGAAGTGCAGCTGCACTACTTCAAGGTCGTCGCTCCCCGCAGTGGAATTGTGGGAGATATTCCGGTGCGTGTGGGCGACCGCGTGACTACCGCGACGCAACTTACGACCGTCGATCAGCCGGGCAGCCTGGAAGCCTACGTCTACGTGCCGATCGAGCATTCTTCGCAGTTGAAGGTGAACCTGCCGGTGCAGGTGATCGACAGCAACGGCAAAGTGCTGGCGGAGACACGTGTGAGTTTCATTTCTCCCCAGGTGGACAATGCGACGCAGACGGTGCTGGTGAAGGCGCGAATTGCCAACGGCAACGATGCGCTTCGGCAATCGCAGTTTGTGCGCGCGCGCGTCGTGTTTGGGACGCACCAGAACCCGCAAGTGCCGATTCTCGCAGTCTCGCGGCTGGCGGGGCAGTATTTCGCGTTTGTAGCCGAACCGCAGAAGGGCGGGTCGTTCGTAGCGCGCCAGAAGCCTCTGAAGATCGGACAGACCGTGGGCAACGATTTTGAAGTGCAGGACGGAATCAAGCCGGGCGACAAAGTAATCGTTTCCGGAACGCAGTTTCTGCTGGACGGGGCGCCGGTCATTCCGCAGAGTTAGCGGCCTCGCCCTTCCGATTCTCGCATGTCTTCAAGAAGAGGATTTGGGGCTCGCATTTTTTGGAGAATCCCCACTTCTCGCGCAAAGAACGCGCGAGAAATGGGGCACCCGACTTCTTATGTTTGTTAATTTCTTCATCCGGCGTCCGGTGTTTGCCTCGGTGTGCGCGCTGTTGATCATACTGGGCGGCGCGGCTGTGATACCCACGCTGCCGATCGCGCAGTTTCCCGACCTCGCGCCTCCGCAGGTGGGTGTGTCGAGCTTCTACATTGGTGCGAGCGCGCAGACGGTGGAGAGCGCGGTCACAATTCCTCTGGAACAGCAGATCAACGGCGCGGAAGGGATGAAGTACATCACTTCCACCAGCGGCAATGACGGGTCGAGCAACATCACCGTCACTTTCGATCTGACGCGCAATCCCGACCTGGCCACGGTCGACATTCAGAATCGCGTAAACACGGCGCAGGGACGGCTTCCCGGCGCGGTGAAGAATGTTGGCATCACGACCGCCAAGACCTCGCAGAACTTCGTCTTTGGGGCCGCCGTCATATCCGATAACAACAAATACTCCACGCTGTTCATGAGCAATTACCTCGACGTGTACGTGCGGGATGCGCTGAAGCGCATTCCGGGGGTCGCCGATGTGATTATCTTCGGCGAGCGCAAGTACTCGATGCGGTTATGGCTGGACCCAGTGCGGATGGCGGGGCGCGGGCTGACGGCGCCCGATGTGGTAAGCGCGCTCTCGGAGCAAAACGTGGAAGTCGCGGCCGGACAAGTGGGGCAGCAGCCGGCGATTGCGGGACAGCAATACCAAGTCAGCGTGCGGGCGGTCGGGCGGTTGAGCGAGCCGGCGCAGTTCGACAACATCATTCTGAAGACCAACTCCGACGGCACTCTGGTCCGCCTGAAGGATGTAGGGCACGCCGATTTGGGCGCGGAAAACTACGCTTCCGATCTGCAATTCAACGGGCAGGATGCGATCGGACTCGGAGTGACACAACTCTCCACCGCGAACGCGCTCGATGTGGATCGCAGGGCCATCACCGAACTTGAGCGGCTCTCGAAAAGTTTCCCGCCGGGCATGCACTATAAAGTCGCCTTCGACACCACCGATGCCGTGGGCGAGTCGATTCGTGACGTGGTCTTCACCGTGGGTTCGGCGATCCTGCTGGTCATCCTGGTGATCTTTATCTTTCTAGGTGATTGGAGGACGACGATGATTCACTTTATCGCCACTCCGGTTTCGCTCATCGGCACCTTCATCTTTGTGAAGTTACTCGGCTTCTCCATCAACACCCTGACTTTGTTCGGCATCACCCTCGCTACCGGCCTGGTGGTCGACGACGCTATCGTGGTGATTGAAAACATTGAACGACATATGGCTGAGGGCGAACACGATTCCAGCAAAGCGGCGGCAGCGGCCACCGCCGAGATTACCGGCGCCGTCATCGCCACCTCGCTGGTGCTCGTTGCGGTGTTTGTGCCTGTGGCGTTCTTTCCCGGGACGACCGGTATTCTGTTTCGCCAGTTTGCGCTGACGATCGCTTTTTCCATTGCTATTTCCGCCTTTAATGCGCTCACTCTTGCTCCGGTACTGGCGGCGATTTTTCTACGCGACTCCCACCGACAAAAGTGGTGGTTGCTACGAAAGTTTGACGATGGCGTCGCTGCCCTCACCCGTGGGTACCGTCGCCTGCTGCATCACGTGCTGGAACACAAACTGGTAATGGCGATACTGTTTTTCGCCGGCCTGGGGCTGACTTACTTTGTGTTCCTGCGGGTGCCGACGGGGTTCGTGCCTGACGAAGACCAGGGCTACTTCATCATCGTCGTTCAGGCGCCGTCCGGGGCCTCGCTGGAGTACACAAAGGCAATCGGCCAACAGGTATCTGGATTTTTGGCGGGGGTGCCCGAGGCTGAAGGAACTTTTTCGGTGGCGGGCTTCAGTTTTTCTGGAGCAGCAGCAAATCAAGGGTTGATCTTCGTGCCGCTGAAACCGTATGAGCAACGCAAAGGCGAGGAGCACACGGCCGCGGCGATCGTGAGCCGCGTCCGACCGCGGCTGTTTGGGGTATCGGGAGCAATCGTGTTTGCAACGCTGCCGCCCGCAATCCAGGGACTGGGGCAATTCGGAGGCTTCCAGTTCGTCGTGCAAGATCTGGCTGCTCACAAACTCGAGGAACTGGCGGGGGCGACACAGGGGCTGATGCAACAATCGGCCACGCGCAAGGAAATTGCGGGGCTGTACACGCCGTTTACCGCAAATGACCCGCAGTACTTGGTGACGATTGACCGCGAGAAGGCGAAGAGCTTACATGTACCGCTGTCACAGATTACCGACACGCTCGGCGTGTACATGGGCTCGGCGTATGTGAACGATTTCGACTTCAACAACCGGTCATACCGCGTTTATGTGCAGGCGGACAAGCAGTTCCGGGCGGAAGCCAAGGACATGAAGGAGTTCTACGTGCGCTCCGACAGCGGCGCGATGGTGCCGCTGGACAACCTGATCAGCATCACGCAGACGTCGACGCCGCAGGTCATCAGCCATTACAACCTGTTCCGCTCGGCCGAAATCGACGGTTCGGCTAGGCCAGGCTACAGTTCTGGGCAGGCGATCGCGGCCATGGACCAACTGGCGGCGAAGATGCCGCAGGGATTTTCTTACAGTTGGACCGGGCTGTCGCTGGAGGAATTGCAGGCGGGTGGAACGTCGCTAATTCTCTTCGGGCTAGGGACGCTGGTCGTGTATCTCACGCTTTCGGCCCAGTATGAGAGCTTCGTGCTGCCGTTCATCGTGCTGTTGGCGGTGCCTATGGCGCTGTTGGGGGCGCTGGGGGCGCAGTGGATCCGGGGGTTGCAGAATGACGTGTTCTGCCAGGTCGGACTCGTGATGCTGGTCGGGCTATCGAGCAAGAACGCAATTCTGATCGTGGAATTTGCGGAGCAACTGCGCGAGCGCGGAGTGCCGCTGGTGGAGTCGGCGGTGCAGGCTGCGACGATACGTTTGCGGCCCATTCTGATGACGTCGCTGGCGTTCATTCTCGGCGTAGTGCCGCTGGTGGTCGCAACGGGGGCAGGCGAGAACGGGCGGCATTCCGTGGGCACGACCGTGTTTGGCGGGATGATCATGTCGACGGTGTTGAATTTGTTCTTCATTCCGGTGTTGTATCTGATTATCGAGGGATGGCGCGAGCACGGGAGAGGGCCGGTGCATCGATAGATGCGCGCGGGTGGCGTACCGTCCCTATGGGACTGCTTTGTTTTTTCCCATGTTACCCGGCACTTCCGTGCCGGGCATTTCACATGCCACCGCTATGCGGCTGGAGCCTGAAGTTCCGACGCCGGAGACTTCCCAGCTGCTCAGGTCGAGGCTGGCTGCGCTTGCCGTTTCTTTTTGCGCGCTTCACGGCGGCGCATCTTGGCCATCCATTCCCGCGAATACATCGTGCCGCGACACTTCCGCGAGCCGCAATAGCAGGGGGCGGGGTCTTCGTCGTCGTAGAGGTTGTAGTCCCAGACGAGCTCTTCGCCAGCGGCAATGTCGCGCAAGGCAAGGATCCAGACGCGGCCTTTGATCTCGTCCACTTCGCAGTTGGGATCGCAGGAGTGATTCAGGTAAGCGCCCAGACCCTCGCCGTCGATCACGGTTTTGCCGTCATCAAGGCCGTACAAATAGGTGCGGGGAGCGCCGTCGTAAAGGCGGTCGGCTTCTTCGGGGGTGATGCGCGGTCCGGTGTACTCAACCACGCGGGCGCCCTTGCGGATCGGAGTCGTAGTGTAAACGCCGACCGAGTGAATGGGAGATGGACGAACCACTAGAGGCACATACTAATTTCGCACGGGCGAGCGGTTTTGGGGAATGGGGGGAAAGACGTCCCAGAAGTGCTCCCGCGGAATGCGGCTGATTGTGGTTACTGGTCGCACTAGATCCACCTAGATAAGCTCACCCATCCGAATATCGGCTCAGCGAAGAGAGTGCCATGGTAGACTCGCCGCTGCTTACAACACAAAAGCAGGGGGACTTCATGCACAAAACGAGAAGTTTTCTAAGAGCGGCAACGATTCTGCTTCTCTTCGGAGCTGCGTTGCATGCAATTGGTCAAGACACGAATCGAAATCACGAGCGGGGCGATGACGACGACGCAAGAGCCTACTGCAAGGCCACGGGTGGGGTCGTGGAGTTGCGCCACGCGGTGTACGGCACGAATAACGATCCCTCTGCCTGGCTGTGGCTGGCCGGAATCGAGAGATTTTGCCAATACACAGCTTCGGACAGCTCGCGGATTCATCTGTCGCTGGAAACGCTGATCACGAGAAAACCGACGCTGGCGGCGCTGGCCTACTACGCGAAGGTGAAATGGAACGGCCAGGGAAATGGCAACCCGGCTTCTTTTTACTGCTCACAGCTCGGCGGGGCTGAGATCGGTGCCACTGACTTTGCTGGTGGAGCGTGGGTCTCCAAGGGCGGGATCGATCAACTGCTCGAGGCCTGCATTTTCCCAGATAACTCCACCATCGATTCCTGGGGACTGCTTTATCACTCGGCCGGCTTCATTCGCGGAATTGATTTGGCGACGGTGCTGAAATATCCGAATCCGTACCCGCCAAAGTAGCGCGAATCGCTGCGTTTCTTTTGCGAAGAAAAACGCCGCCTCTCAGTTCACGCAGGCGGCGTTTCGTTTGTGTGTATTCCCACGTTCTACGGATCGTAAACCGCGGTGCCGTAGCCCTGTTTGCGGGCCGCGTCTTGCATGTCTTCGAGCTGATTTTGCATCGCTTGCAACTGCGACTTCATGGATTCCAGTTCCTGCTGCTTCCGCTGCTGCTCCTCGTTCCATTCCACGCAGTTGGAAACACAGTTGGCCCCGGCATATTGAATCGACGCCGCCAGGTTGCTGATCTGGCTCTGGAACGAAGCGATGGCGGCCTTTTGCGCCTGAATCTGGCTTTTCCAGTACTCGGGCGGCACCTTTCCGTCGCCGTAGTTCGGTGGAGGGGTGTACGCGCCCGAAGTCTTGCTCTTGGCGGGCAATGTCGAGGTCGGACCAATGTGCTCGGGGATTTCGTCGTTGGTAACAATTCTCTTGGGCGTTTTGGTCTGGGCGTCCTTTGCAGATGCGACTTTGACCGGAGTGTCTTTGCTCGGGGCACTTTTGGCATCTTTCGCGGGCGTTCCCTCCTTGGCCTGGGCGTCCTTCTGCTGTTTTTGTAGACGCGACTGGCGCGCAACATCTCCGAGAGATGGCGGATCGTCCTGGCCGTATGCCGCGATGCCGGCGGCCATCACCGATACTGCAAGCAAAATTAAGAGCCTTCGTAATTTACGCATGAGAAAAGTCTCCGCTGCATCCCGTAGGGAGGGACGGCCGCTCTGATCATCGTATCGCCACCATTGGGCGGTTCGAGGTTACGTTGGTCCATCTGATTCTTGTGACCACAGTGTCCCGATTGATTGGGGGAATTTTGGCCCAATTGGCGGCTGCATTACTGCTGAAGTGCTTGCCCTGCTTTCGGATGAACCTGCTCAGACTGAATCGCGGATGCATCCCAGCCTCCGCCCAATGCCTTTACCAGGTAAACCTCCGCCACCATTTGCTGGCCCAGCAATTGAGTGGATAGGCGCTCGTTGGTCAGCAACACGGATTGCGCGGTGATGACGTCCAAGAACGTTGTGAGTCCGCCAACGTAGCGGTTGTTCGCGATCTCCAGGGCGCGGCGGGCGTCCGTGACCGCGGCGGTCTGACTTCCGGCTGCCTGCGACAAGGAGCTTAGACCGGACAAGCCATCTTCGACTTGCTGGAACGCCGTAAGCACGGACTCGCGATAGTTGGCCACCGATTCGTCGTAGGCAGATTTGCTGGCAGCGAGATTGGCACGATTCCGTCCACCGTTGAAGATGGGCTGCAAAAGATCTCCCCCTAGCGACCAGAAGGCACTGGGGGTGGTGATCAGGGAGCCCAGACTGGTGCTCTGGAAGCCACCCGCGCCGGAAATGGTGAACTGCGGGTAGAACGAAGTCTTGGCGACTCCGACGAGAGCGTTTTCCTGGGCCATGGCTCGTTCGGCGGTGGCGACGTCTGGACGTCGCTCCAGCAAATCGGAGGGCATCCCCAGGGGAACTGGCGGCGGCGTTGCGCGCAATGGCGCGACCGGCACGCTGAATGTTGACGCCGCATTTCCGGTGAGCACCGCGATGGCATGCTCAAACTGGGCGCGCTGCTGCTGCAGCAAATAAAGTTGCGTTTGAGTGGAATCGAGCAGGGTTTGCTGTTGCGCCAAGTCCAATCCCGAGGCTACGCCGCCTTCATGGCGGTGGTTTACAAGGACCAGGCCTTCCTGCTGAATCTTGACTGACTCCTGGACCACCTGAGTTTCGGAATCGAGTTCGCGCAAGTTGAAGTAGTCGGCGGCGAGTTCCGCGGTCAGGACCAGTTGCACGTTTTGTAGATCCGCGGCTGTGCCTTGCAGGCTGGCGTTGGATGCCTGGAGATTCTTTCGGTAACGACCGAACAGATCCACCTCGTAGTTCACGGCGAAAGGAATCTGGTAGGCGCTTTGCGACAGCGCGGCACCGGGCGTAATCGTTAAGGGTCGATTGCCCGAGTATCGGTTACGCGAGGCGCCGGGGTCAGCGGTGGCTATCGGGAACAAACCAGCCGAGGCCACGCGCGCCAGCGAACGAGCTTCATCGAGGCGATCCCGGGCCGCGGCGAGCGACTGGTTCGCCGCCAGCAGTTGCTGCTCGTAGCCGTTCAGTTCGTCGTCGTGGAAGACTTCCCACCAGGCTCCCTTGGGAATGGCATCCTTGGGCGCGGCCTCGCGCCAAGGCGCTTCGGTCTTCCATGCCAGAGGGGTTGGCATCGGCGGGCGCTGATACTTCGGCCCGACGGAGCATCCCGAAAGGCACACGACCGCTGAGAGCGCTGCCGCGGCCGACCGCTTCATGAATGATTCCCTGCCTGGTTTTCAGCGGTGACGTTGACCTTCTGGCCATCTTCCAGTGAATCGGCGGGATTAATGATGATGCGGTCCTCAAGGCTCACGCCGCCCAAAACCTCTAGCGTGGTGCCGTAGTCGCGGCCAATCGTGATGGGCCGCAATTGCACTTTATTGTCGGCTCCCACGATCGCCAGGCGTGGGCCCTCCTGGCGGAAGAGCATGGCGTTCACCGGAACTGTAACTTTTTCGGCGTTGATTTTGGGCGCAAAATGCACTTCGCCGAAAGAGCCCCGCAGCAGGCGACCGTCCTTGTTTGGAACATCGACTTCGGTGAGCAGGGTACGCGTCGCAGGATCAATCGCCTGGGCGGTGCGCGTCACCGTGCCTCGGAATTTCTGACCGGAAATCTCCGGCAGTGTGATGTAGGCCGGCATTCCATCCTTGATCGCTGGGGAGTAAGCCTGCGGCACGTTGACGAATACGCGCAGGGGATCAACCCTGGCAAGGATGAATAATTCCACGCCCGCCGATCCCGCGTTGATGAGCGCGCCGGGATCGACGTTGCGCTTGATCAGCACGCCGGCGAACGGAGCGTAGACGTGCTTGAACGACTCCAACTGCTCGAGGCGGCGGACGTTAGCGTCGGCCGCAGCCAGATTGGCCAAGGCCTGCTGGTAGCCATTCGTCTGCGTGTCGGCTTCCTGCTGGGAAACGGAATCCGTCTTGCGCAGATTCTGCCAGCGATCCGAGGAAATTTTTGCTAACTCCAACTGGGCAGAGATCTGCTGGCGGGTGGCGCGCGCCTGGGACAATTCCTGATCGATTTCTGGAGTGTCGATATCCGCCAGCAGGTCGCCCTTGGCCACGCCGCTGCCAATGTCCTTATACCAGCGCAGCAGGTAGCCACTCGTACGAGCATAGATGGGGGACTCTTCATAGGCCTGCAATGATGCCGGCAGAACCAACTCCTCGTCCGGCTTCTCGGCCACGGGATGAACCACTACGACGGTGGCGACGGAATCGACATCAGTCTCCTTGGCCAGAGCTTGCGCGTCGCGGAATCGGCTCACCATGCTCAGAACTCCGCTCAGAGCAAGCACCACGATCACCAGCGCGACGATGATCAGGGCCTTGCGCGGAGGTGCCGGCGGAAGTTCGGGTGGTGGCGTCACCTGGGGTGGCGTGCGGTGCTGCTCTCTGGTCGAATCTTTAGTGTCGAATTCGGTCTGCATGGCTCCTTGATCCCGATCTCCATGATAATGCTTGGAGGATGATTACTTCTACGGCGTCTAAGAAATCTAACCCTCAGTCGAAATGCTTCACTACCCCGGCCCGCGCTTCGCGGCGGCTGTGAACAATAGCGAACACGGAGGGCACAAAGAATAAAGTTGCCACAGTCGCAAAGAGCAGGCCTCCGATCACGGCGCGGCCCAGCGGCGCGTTCTGCTCGCCACCCTCGCCCAGACCCAGAGACATGGGAAACATGCCGATCACCATGGCCAGGGCGGTCATCAGGACGGGACGAACTCGGGTATAGCCCGCCTCCAGAGCTGCTTGTACAGCCTTCACGCCGGCTTGCATACGGTCGCGCGCAAACGAAACCATCAGAATCGAGTTGGCCGTCGCAACGCCCATGCACATGACGGCTCCGGTCAGGGAGGGGACGTTCAACGTGGTATGAGTCAGGAGCAGAATCCAAGCGATTCCCGCGAGTGCTCCCGGGAGGGCCGTGATAATCACGAAGGGATCGAGCCACGACTGGAAGTTCACTACGATCAGGAAATAGACCAGCAGGATCGCTCCCAGCAGTCCGACGCCCAACCCGACAAACGAGTTCTGCATGGTTTCGACTTGCCCACGCACCTCGATGCGCGTTCCCCGCGGCAGGTGATCGATGAAGGGCTGCAGAGCTTTCTGCGTGTCCTTGGCCACAGCACCCAGATCGCGGCCTTGCGTGCTGGCATAGACGTCGATGACGTTCTGCACGTTGTAGTGCGACACCACCGCCGGCCGCGTCGTCGGCACCAACTGCACCAAGTTGCCCAGCACCTGTGCGTCCGAAACTGAAGGATCGTTCACCGGCACATTCAACAAGTCTTGTAGGGACGTCATGCGGTACTGCGGAGCCTGCACCGCCATTTGATAAGTAACTCCATTAGAGGGATTCAGCCAGAAACTGGGTGAAGTCTGAAAGCTGCCGCTGAGAGAAACCAGCACGCTTTGCGCCACATCCCGCGGACTCAGGCCGACCTGGGTCACGAGATTGCGATCGATATCAAGATGCAACGTGGGCAGGCCCAGCATCTGCTGCACGTGCACGTCGGCGGTACCGGGAATTCGGCGCACCTTGTTGGCAATCTGCTGAGCAATCACGTAACTGCTCTGCATATCCGCGCCAATCACCTGGATGTCAATCGGAGCGGGCAATCCGAAATTCAGAATCTGAGTGACGATGTCCGCTGGCTGGAAGAAGAATTCCACTCCTGGAAAACGGCGTGGCAGTTCCTGCCGCAACTGCTGCACTAACTCGGCAGTAGGGCGCTGGTGCTTCTCGTTCAGGCCGACCAGAATTTCTGCGTCGCTGGTTCCGATCACGCCCGAATTGCTGTACGACAAATTGATTGATGAGTTGGGCAATCCGATGTTGTCCAGCACGCTTTCGATTTCGCCCTTGGGGAGATCGTGACGCAGATAGTCTTCGACTTGGTCGCAGAGGCGAGCCGTTTCTTCTACTCTGAGACCAGCGCGGCCGCGCAAGTGCAGGCGGATAAGCCCGGCATCCACCGAGGGGAAGAAATCTTGCCCCAGGAAGAAGACCCAGCCCAAGGACACCAGACAGAACGCGAGGAAGCAGACGGCGAATAGCTTGCGATGATGCAGGGTGGTTTCCAGCAACTGATAGTAGCCGCTGCGGAACTTGTCGAAGTTGGCCTCAAATCCGCGTTGAAAGCGCCCCATCAGCGTCTTGGGCCCTGCTGCCCGGTGCTCATGCCCGCGCATGATGTACATGACGAGGGTGGGGATGAGCGTTCGCGACAGGAAATAAGAGGCGAGCATGGCGAAGACTACGGCTTCGGCCAGCGGCACAAACAGAAATTTCGCCACTCCCGTCAGGAAAAACATGGGGACAAACACAATGCAGATGCAAATTGTGGAGACGAACGCGGGGACCGCGATCTGCTGGGCGCCATCCAAGATCGCCTGCTTCATCTCCTTGCCTTGCGCCAGGTTGCGCTCGATGTTTTCGATTTCCACGGTGGCATCGTCAACGAGAATGCCGACGGCGAGGGCTAGACCGCCAAGGGTCATGATGTTGATGGTCTGCCCCAGCGCACTAAGCACGAGGATAGAGACAAAAATCGAAAGCGGGATTGAGATCGAGATGACAATCGTGGGACGCCAGTCTCCCAGGAACAGCAGGATCATGCACGCGGTCAGGAGGGCAGCTGTCATCGCCTCAACCACCACCCCACGGATCGATGCGCGCACGAACAGCGATTGATCGAAGAGCGGAGTGATCTTCAATTCCGGGGGAAGGTACTGAGAGGCAACCTCGGCAGCGTGCTTCACGCCTTCCACAATCGTGATCGTAGAGGCGCTCCCGACTTTCAACATCGACATGAGCGCGCCCCGCACGCCGTCCATGCGCACGATGTTGGTTTGCGGTGCAAAGCCATCGCGGATGTGGGCGACATCGCGCATGTAAATGGTCGAGCCCTTGATGGTCTTGACCGGTAGTTCGTTTAGCTCTGCGATGGTCCCCGGATCGCCGTTCATCTCGACCTGGTATTCGAGCGAGCCGATCTTGGTGCTGCCGGCGGGGAGAATAAGGTTCTGGGCGCTGAGCGCATTAACGACGTCATTGGGAGAGAGACCATTGGCCTGAAGCCGTGGCAGATCGAGGTCCACCTGGACCTGTCGTATTTTGCCGCCGTAGGGATAAGGCGTCGCCGCACCCTGCACCGTCGCCAATTGCGTCCGCAGGAAGTTCTGCCCCAGATCGAAGAGTTGTTGCTCGGGCAGCGTCTTGCTGCTCAACCCCAGCTGCACAATCGGGGTCGAGGATGCGGAATAAGTAATGATGATCGGGGCAACCGTTCCGGGGGGCAGTCGGAGCAGGATCGTTTGGCAGATCGCCGTGGTCTGAGCCAGCGCGGTCTGGATGTTCACCGTGGGCTGGAAGAAAACTTTGATTACACCAAACCCATTGAGCGACTGCGACTCGATGTGTTCAATGTCGTTGACGGTAACGGTAAGAGAGCGTTCGGAGTTGATGACTATCCGGTCGGCCATTTCTTCGGGAGAAAGACCGGAATAGGTCCACACCACGCTGATGACGGGGATGTTGATCTCCGGCAGGACATCGACCGGCATGCGCAGAATGACGAGCGGCGTCAGCAGAAGCAGCACGATCGCCATTACCACGAACGTATAAGGGCGCCTGAGGGCTAATGCAACGATCCACATCGGTGTAACCGCTCTCCGACCCAGGTAGGGTGCACCGCGTACTTGAGTTCAACACGCCCCGGCTGCCGCTAGGACTTCGATGCGGCAAGCATCCGAATTTATTCAGTATATGACGAAGTGGGCGGGCGATGCGGCGGCGGGATTCCTAGTAGAAGGTCTCCTAGCGAAGAAACCGTCAGCGCTCCGCCAAGCCACCTGTCGACTCGAAACCCCACTGACAGCAGCGGAATGCACAGAACCTTGAAGAACACTGACCGGGTGCTGGCGCCTAGGGGGCGTGGCACGAGGAAAACGAAAGCGGAGCTGGCGGAGAGGGCTAACAGCCTCGATGTTTTCATCCAGCTGAGTCTGGCCTCGGCAAAACGGGCCGGACGGTTGCCAAGCGGGATTCCCAGACTGAGAAGAACCTTGCATTTTTGTCCGGAAATACTTGACGAAGGCCCTTGAAAGAAAGTAAAAGTAATAAGTCGTAATACACCGAAAGTCAGCTACGAGGCCACCCCCGTTGATCGAACAGAGTCCCACAAGGCTGAAGGTCTCTGTTCCGGACAGGCATTTAAGGAGTCCTAAAATGCTGGAATTTCGCAAAGTGAGTCAGATTGCTTTATTCGCAATGTTGGTCGGCCTTGCTGCAACGGCGTGGGCCCAGAAGGACGCTGGGGCGATCGTGGGCATTGTCCGCGACCAGAGTGGCGCGGTAGTCGGCGCGGCCAAGGTGACCGTGATCGACGCCGACCGTGGCACGCAAATGGCCATTACCAGCAACGACGCTGGAGAGTATGTCGCCAGTCCCTTGAGGATTGGACGCTATACCGTCACGGTCGAAAAGGCGGGTTTCAAGAAAGCCGTCGCGGGCCCGGTTGAGGTCAACATTCAGGATCGCGTCGCGGTGGACCTGAAGCTTCAGACAGGAGCCGTGTCGGAAACAATCACCGTCAGCGGTGAAGCGCCGCAACTCGAAACCGAAACCTCGGAACTTGGGCAGGTGGTGGACCAGCACCGCATCAACGCTCTTCCGTTGAACGGGCGCAATTACGCGCAACTTGCACTGCTGGGAACGGGCGTGGCTCCCGCCGAACCGGGCTCACGCGTGGAAACCACCTACGGCTTCAGCGCCAACGGCGCGCGCTCCCTGCAAAACAATTTCCTGCTCGATGGTATCGACAACAACGCGAATCTCGGCGATGTGCTCAATGGTTCTGCGTATGTGGTGCAACCATCGGTGGACGCCATCGCCGAATTGAAGGTTGAAACGAATTCATACAGCGCCGAATTTGGACGCGGCAACGGCGCCATCATGAATGCCGTCATCAAGTCCGGGAGCAATAAGTTTCACGGCGACGTTTTCGAGTTCATACGCAACGAAAAGCTTGACGCGATCAACGCTTTCGACATTTTCGGCCGCCAGCCCTACAAGCAGAACCAGTTTGGTTTTACGCTGGGCGGACCCATCGTTAAGAATAAGACATTCTTTTTCGTCGACTATGAAGGCGAGCGTATCCGCCAGGCACTCCCCCAGTTAGTGAGCATTCCCACGCCGGATGAACTGGGCGGGAACTTCTCGTCGATTCTGCAGACTCAACCGGCGCAGGCGGTGGACGCCAATGGAAACCCGGTTGCGCAGAACGCGGTCGATTGCAACGGCAACCCGACCTTCGTAGGCGAGATCTTCAACTCGCGACTGGCGCAACAAAACTTCGCCGGGAATCCCAACGGACTCTGCGGCGTACCGATTGCCACATCAGGCGGTCAGCCCACGAATATCTTTCCATCAGGGAGTATTGACCCACTTGCAGCGAGGCTGGCTGCACTCTTTCCCGCGCCAACGCCGAACAATCCTTTTTCCGGTGGCAATTATCTTTCCGATCTCAAACGAAGCGAAACCGACAACAAGTTCGATATCCGCATCGATCAGACTTTCAGTGCGCGGGACAACTTCTTCGCACGCTTCAGCTACGGCGTGTCCAACAATTTCCTGCCCTCGCCGTTCAATAATGCACTCGACGGCGGCGCCTTTCAGGATGGCTATAGCGAGAATTCCGCTCGCGGTCTGGCTGCGAGCGAAATCCACAGCTTTCGCCCCAATTTGATCAATGAGTTGCGGTTCGGCTTCAACCATCTGAACTCTCATCGCTTTAACCTCAACTACAACGTCGATGTCGCGCAGCAACTCAACTTTCCGGGAGTTCCCTTTTCACCGGGAATTGGCGGGCTGCCTTCGATCAGCTTCAGCGACGGCAACCAGGCCATCGGCAGTTCCGGATATCTGCCTTCTATTGAGCGGCAAAACAGTTACGTGATCAGCGACAACCTGAACTGGGTGCGTGCGCGGCACGCGGTCAAGCTGGGCGGTGAATTGCGGTTCGAACAGTTCACTATTTACCAGCCCGCCGCGCCCCGCGGTTCCATGAGCTTCGGCAGCGACTTCACCGACAACCCTGCCGCGCCCGGTACTGGCGGCGAAGCGATCGCAACGTTTTTGCTCGGCATTCCCGATGGCGGCCAAATCACAAGCCTTCATAATGTGGACTACCGCCGCCAGATTTACGCGGTGTATGCCCTGGACGACTTCAAACCTACGCCCCGGCTCACGTTGAACCTCGGCCTGCGCTATGAATTCTTCAGCACCATCAAAGAAGCCAACAACCAGCAGGCGACTTTTGATTTCGCCTCGCAATCGCTGATCGTGCCAAGCGGGCAAAACGCACCCCTGACGCAAACTCTCGCCACCGAACTGCCCATTCTGCGTAACGGACCGCGGGGGCTCATCAGTCCGGACCGCAATAACTTCGCGCCCCGCATCGGTCTGGCCTACCAGATCCGCAGCAAGCTGGCCCTGCGTTCTGGCTACGGAGTTTTTTACGGCGGCCAGGAAAATGGCCCGTTCTCCAACCCCAGTCCAGGATTCAATCCTCCTTTCTTTTCCACGCAGAACTTCGCGACCAACTGCAGTGCGGCGTCGGCGAATTCAATTGCCGGTCAACTCGATTGCTCGATCCCCAATTTCAATGTGCTCGCCAACGGATTCCCCTCGAACTCGCTGAGCGACCCCAACACGCCAAGCCTCTATTCGCTGGATCGGCGCCTGGTCACTCCCTATACCCAGCAGTGGCATTTCGGACTCGAGTACCAGCTTCCCGCCCAAACTGTTTTCGAGATCAGCTACGGAGGCTCGCGCGGCCTGAAGCTGTTTGCGTTCTACAACGGTAATCAGGAGACCCCGACTACCGATTCCACCGCGCCCGCCGCCCCGCGTCGACCCGCGAACAACAACAATTGGCCTGGCGGCACTGGCGGCCCATGTAGTCTGACTCTGCCCGTGGGCAACCCCGGCGCCTATTGCAATCCCGCGCTCAATACCACGATCGCCGCCCTCCGCTCCAATGCACAGTCCAATTACAACTCGCTGCAGGCGCGCCTGGAAAAGCGTTTCAGCCACGGATTGATGTTCGAAGCCGCATACACCTACGCTCACGCCCTCGATAACGCTTCCAGCGCCAGTCTGGGCTCCGTGAACAACGGAGATTTTCGCGACCAGCGCAACCCCAACCTAGAATACGGCAACGCTGATTTCGACATTCGCCACCGTTTCGTCTTCAGCTATGCCTATGAACTGCCTTTCGGCCATGGGAAACTCTTCGGCAAAGCCGCTTCCGGCGCACTGAACCAGATCATTGGAGGCTGGCAGATGGCCGGCGTATTCTCCGCCGCCACCGGCAACTACTACACCGCAACCGATATCGTCTCGGTCTCCAATGCCGATTGCGGCGGCACCGTCGGTTACTACTGTTCGCGGCCCAACCTGGTTGGCAATCCCAACTCTCATCCTTGCGTCGCGGGCACGCTGTTCAACACGTGCGCCTTCGAGCACAACCTGGTCCAAGGAACGTCTGGCAACGCCTCGCGCAACATCATCGAGGGACCGGGCTATAAAACCTGGGACATGTCGCTGGTCAAGGAATTTCCGATTCGCGAGCAGATGCACTTCGAATTCCGGGCAGAATTCTTCAACATCCTCAACCATGTGAATTATTTGTTCAGCCAGTTTGGAGCGATCAGCACCGAGCCAACGGCGTTAGAACTCGATCCTAATAACATCAATACGAAACAGAACCCTACGGCGAGCCCTTTTGGATATCCGCAGGCCGCCCGAGCGCCGCGCCAAGTCCAACTGGCTCTAAAGTTCTATTTCTGAAAGGAAGTTGCGGCACGATATCGGCGGCCGAGCGGGCGATCTATACTAGAGTGACTTCGATGCCCGCTTTTTTCAGAGCCTGCATATCCGCTTTTGAGATGCCACGATCCGTTATGACCTGGTGAAGAGCGGACGGCTCTACGATCAGCGAAAGGCTGCGACGTCCGAATTTGCTGGAATCGCAGGTCGCGATGGTACGCTTCGCGATTTCTACCATGACCCGATTCACTTTCGCTTCCTGGAGATTGGGCGTGCTGAGCCCGTGTTTGACATCGAATCCATCCACTCCAAGAAACAAGATATCCGCACTCAAGCCACGCAGCGTTTCCTCCGCGATGGGTCCGACCAGAGAAAAGGAATTCTTGCGAACCGTGCCGCCGGTGAGAATGACGTCGACGGACGAGTTGGCGAGTTCCGCCGCGATATTAACGGCGTTCGTGACGATCGTCAAGTTCTTGAAATTGCGCAGCGCCCGGGCGATTTCGGTCGTTGTGGTGCCCGAATCCAGAATGATGACTTGACCTTCCACTACCAGGCGGGCTGCCGCCGCGGCAATGGAAAGCTTTTCCTGGCGTTGGAGTTTCTCTTTTTCGCGCAGCGTGGGATCTTCGAGCACACCCTGCCGGGCGGGTAATGCTCCCCCATGGGTGCGGTGAATCAGGCCCCGAAGGTGGAGGATATCCAGGTCCTTGCGAATGGTCACTTGCGACGTCTGGAACTGCTTCGCTAGATCTGCGACGAGGACTCTTCCGTCATCGTGCAACATTTCGAGGATGGCGCGTCGACGCTCCTCGTTGAGCAGACCGTTTCCTGCAGCAGAGTGCATATCGTTGTCCGACATATCTCTTTTCATGAAGGCGGTCCGTCCTGCAACCCGTCAATGCGCCGGCACCGGGATCGCCTCTAACAGCAGGCTGGCTTTGAAATCAGCCTTCAGTTTGCCGATTGGTCCGGTGACGATTCCGTAGTCTTTACCGTTTATATAATCCGTCACTTTGTATTCGCCGGGTGCAAGTCCCCGCAGTTCAACTTCGCCACTCCAATGGTCGCCAGAAGAGGTCCGATAGGCGGCGGGGGAAGGCGCATAGAAGGCATAGTACATCTTCCCATCTTTCTCGATGGCGTAGCCTTCGGGATTGTCATATCCGTAGACATATAAGTTGCGGAAAGTTCCCTTCGACAGCATCTTCTCGTTGTACAGGCCGATCCATTGTTTCCAATGCGCTTCTTTTTCCGGAGTAAGCTGCACATCCTTGAATTTTGGCCCATAGTCAGGCCAAGTGAACTTTGTGCCCAACACGCCTCCGGTGCCAAGCGTGGAAGCAAAGTCCTGGCCTGTGTCGCGTTCGTTGGCATGCGAGGCAAAACTGATTTTCGTCAATTCGACATGATCGCCGTACACCGCGGCATTCGGACCCAGCAGAGCTTTGTACATTTTCATTCGGCGGCGCACTTGTACGGAACCAACAGGATCGGCAGTAACTGCCTGATCCAGATATCGAAACCATGCCAAGCTGGGTGGCGTGCCACAGGGGCAGCTTTGCGTGACGCTGTCCGGCTTTAGCGCCCGGGTGGTCTGAAAGATGATCTTGTACACGTCTCCCATCGCGTACACCGAATCCATGGGCGACTTATGATGATGCTTCGGGTTGTAGCAGAGCGGCACGGAATAAATATTGTCGAGCTTGTGCCCATTGAAATCCCAGTCTTTGATGAAGCGTTCGGTCAGCCGCTTGTAGTAAGCCTGCACTTCCGGAACCGCAGGACAAAGAGTGGCCAGGTTACGAGCCATCAGAGCAGGCTTTTGGTTCTTATCGAGCACCAGCCAGTCCGGATGTTCCCTCACCACATCGGAAACCTTGTACTTGAGGCCGTCGTAGTGCCCTTGTCCATTCTCGACTGCGAGCGGGAGCCACCAGATCTGCACCTTGATGCCCTTCTGGTGGAAATCCTGGACCATCTTTTGTATCGAGTCGCCGGGAAAGGTGTCGCTGCGCGGCTGCCAGTCCCCATAGTTGTTGAACCAGCGGTCATCCAGCGTCGCCCAGTGAATCCCGAGATCTTTCAGTTTGGGGACCGTATCCAACATCTGCTTGGGAGTGACGTTCTCTTCGTAACCCCACCCGCACCAACTGACCGCGTAGTTCTCATCATTGTTGGAGGGACGCGACAGACCTTCGCGGTCCACAATCTTCGACCAAATACTTAGAGGCTCGTAATAGTCGCCCGAGTAGACTGCTACGAAAGCGCGAGGGGTGGAGTAACTCTCGCCTGGCCGGAGGGTCGTGCTCGGGGCCAAGCGCACTTCGGCATGGACATGGCCGTCGGCCTGGGTCTCGACCGGAATCGAAACAGCGAGCGGCAGCGTCTCGACGTGGCCCAACGCTTCTCCCACATTCCGAGTCCAGAAGGCTACCACGGGGATGCCGCCACCGGCGCTGCCCAGGTCGTCTTTGGTCTCGACGGGAGCTCCAAATGGGTTCTCCTGCGAAAATTTGCTGGTAATCGGCAGCACGTCATCCTTGCCCCACTTGATGCTGGCGCCATGGAAGGACCACATCTGATAGGGAGCGGATTGGGAGTCGCCGAGTGAGGCATTCAGAGATCGTCTCACGATGGCCAGCGAATCGAGCTGCAGGTCACGGCTTCCAGAGTTCGTAAGAGAGGCGGAGACGAACGCAACGGTCGGAAAATCGTCATAGACATCGATCGCAAGTTTTTCAACGAGGCCCGTGCTGGGGCTTTGCCCGGAGGCTTCAATGTGTTTCCCCAAAGCTCCGATTTGTCCCGTTGCTGCGGAAATCTGGGCGTGGGCGAGATCGAAGCCAATATCGGTAATGTCATGGCCATTCACGCTGACGGCGGGTTGGGCTTTCGGATCCGCATCATCTAGCGTCAAGGACTTGCCCTCTTCCAGCAAAGCAGCCTGCAGATAGCCGCTGGGCAGTACGACAAATTGTGCCGACGGCGTCTGGATGCGGATGCTATCTGCCCCAACTTCAACGCGGATGCCGGATTCCTTGGATGCCACAGCGGGGGTTGGAGCCGTTCCCCGGCTGCAGCCGGAGATTTGCATCATGGTCAGCATAGCCAGCCCGAGGAGTATTCGCGAAAACGCGATCCTGCGTTCCCGCTCACGAGATGAATACGAATGGTGCTGCATTCTAGCCTCCGTTTGGAGCAGAGTTCACCGCCGTCGCACGCGCGTCGGGAGTTCGTCTTTCACAAAGCATCACGCAGCAGTTACAACCGTGACCGGGGGCGAACCCGCCAAGCTAAACAGATCCGCCGTCGCAAACTTTCGTTTTGTTGTATATGATGTTGCTATATCTTTCGTTATGCTTCAAATATATCAGAGATTTATGGTCTAATTGCCTGTTTCGCGACCCGGAGGAAAATGTGGCGAAGCTTGATGTATGCGTGGTGGGTGAACTCAATCTGGACCTGATCCTCTACGGTCTTCCTAAAGAGCTTGTGCTCGAGCGGGAACTGCTAGCCAGCGGTCTCGCGATGACACTGGGCAGTTCGTCGGCTATTTTTGCCCACAACCTTGCGATGCTGGGGAGCAAAGTTGGCTTCGTCTCGAAAACCGGGGATGACGTTTTTGGGAAATTGGCCCTGCAACGTCTAGCAGCTGGCGGTGTCGACGTAGCCCGAGTGAAGCAGGCAACCGGGCGAACGGGTACAGGGCTGACGATTGTTTTGCCTTGCCCACGGCAGCGCTACATCCTTACCTATCCTGGCACGATGTTCGAGATGCAGTACTCCGACATCGATATGTCATACCTGCAGTCGGCGCGGCACTTGCACGTTTCATCGTACTTTCTCCATCGCGCGTTACGACCGAGGATTGGAGATCTGTTCCGCCAGGCGAAGGCGGCGGGGCTCTCCACCTCGCTCGACACCAACGACGATCCCGAGAATAAATGGGATCGGGACCTGTTGGAAGTCCTCAAGTACGTGGATGTCTTTCTTCCCAATGATCGTGAGGCGAAAAAGATCGCGCGCACCGAAGACCTTTCGCAAGCCATCAACCTGCTCGCAGGGCTGGCGAAAGTTGTGGTGGTGAAGCGTGGAGCTTCTGCAGCCATCTGCCGGTCCGGCCAGGAGCAGTACAGTCTAGTGCCTCCCAGCGTAAAACCTGTGGACGAAGTGGGAGCGGGAGACAGTTTCGACGCAGGCTTTGTCTATCAGTTCCTGGCGGGCGCGAAGCTCGAGGACTGTCTCGCCTTAGCCAACCTGGCCGGTGCGTACTCCACCACGAAAGAAGGGGGTACGGAAGCCTTTCGCGATCGCAACGCTCTTACCAGCTTTGTCCGCCAGCATTGGAGCGCTACGAGCAAGGGCACACCTCCGCTGAAGTAATATCTGGTCAGAAAATCGACTCTAAGTTTCCGCCACCAGACGGGCTGGCCCACGCCATTTCAAATCATTTCGATAAGAAATATCTATTGGACTCAACTGCGGCCGGGATTTATTTTCGCGCATTGACTCTGCGCTAGGGGCGGAAATGGTGTGACCGGATCAAGTCCTCCGCTGAAGCGATGGCGACGGCCGTCCAGCCGATAGCTGCTGCGGAGATTTCTCCGCATCGTCTGTCTCCCGAATTGTGCGCGACTCATACACAGGAGCACTGAAGAAATGACAAACCCAGCAGGAAGGCGCTCTCTGCACCGATCTTTTCTGGATCGATCTTTGGTGTCAGCCAGCGTCGTAGTGCTTGTGGGTGTCGCAATGTTCGCCGCGCTGTCCACTTGCAGTTTTGCTGACGACGGACCGAAGCCAGATCCGGCCGGCATCGCCACCGGCGACAAGACGACAGCGGTCGATGCTGCTGGAAATCCCTTTGTGGTTCCGGAGCCCACTGATAAGAACGCTCCCGACTACGCCGCGAACAAGAAGGCATTCGATGACTATCAGGCTCAGGCGGCGAAGGAACCGCTCGCGGTAAAGCTGGCTGACAGCGTGGGGCATGTGCGCGTCGCGACAAACTTTGGCTGGACGCTGAATACGGGCTACCTGGTTCTGTTCATGCAAGCTGGGTTCGCGTTGCTCACCTGCGGTCTGGTGCGGAAGAAAAACGCCGCTCATCTAATGATGTTGAACTTCGCGGCCTACGTGTTCGCCTTCCTCGCCTACTATGCTGTTGGATATGCTTTCCAGTTTGGCGCAATCGCGATCAACGCGGCGCCCGGCAACCTGGGCGGAGTCCCCACCCTGAACCACTTCCTGATTGGCAGCGGCCAGTGGGGATTCGTGGGGGGCAAGGGCTTTTTCCTCACCGGTCCCGCCTATGACGCCGGCAGCAATTGTCTGACCTTGTTCGAAGTCGTGTTCATGGAGACGGCCGGCTACATCATTGTGGGCGCGATCTGCGAGCGCATTTCTTTCTGGGCGTTCCTACTCTGCGAGCTCTTCATCGGCGCGATCTTGTATCCGATCTCTGGCTGCTGGGCATGGGGCGGCGGCTGGATGTCGCAGCTGGGCTCGACTATGAATCTCGGCCACGGATACGTCGACTTTGCCGGGTCGACCGTGGTGCATGCGGTGGGCGGGTTCTGCGCCATGGCCCTGGCGATAATCCTGGGGCCACGGCTAGGCAAGTTTGGGCCCGGAGGAAAGATTCGCGTTTTTCCGGCTCATAACATCGTGTACGTGGTGACCGGGACGTTCATTCTGCTGTTTGGCTGGATGGGCTTCAACCCTGGTTCCACGCTGGGAGCCACCGATCTCCGCATTTCCGTGGTTGCCGTGAACACGAATCTCGCAGCAGTGGCCGGGTCGGCGGCGGCGATGCTCATCTGGTATTTCCTGTTCGGCAAGCCCGACATCACGATGGCGTGTAACGGGATGCTGGCCGGCTTGGTGGCGATTACCGCACCCTGCGCGTTTGTATCGCCCACGTCGGCAGTGATCATCGGGATCCTCGCGGGTTGCCTGGTTTGTGGCGGTGTTCTGTTCAACGAGCGCGTGCTCAAAATTGATGACCCTTGCGGCGCGGTATCAGTGCACGGATTCTGCGGTTGGCTGGGAGCGGTCAGCGTCGGCATTTTTGCCGATGGAACTTACGGCGCCGGCTGGAATGGCGTAGGAGCCGCGAGTTACCTGGGACACGCGGGTCAAGGTGTGACCGGCCTGATTCACGGCGACACGCGCCAGTTCTGGTGCCAACTCATGGGCGCGACGATATACGCGCTCTGGGCCTTTGGCGCGACTTTCGTGGTCTTCTGGATCGTGAACAAAGTGAAGAGCATGCGCGTCGCCCCCGAATCGGAAGAAGAAGGCCTAGATGTCCCCGAGTTCGGCATGCCGGGCTATCCCGAAGACGCTGTGGTCACTGCTTCATTCTGACGAGGCGTTTCAAGATCGAACGCAGTGCATCCCAAATTCACTGCGCTTCCGGAAGCCCCCAGACGAAAATCACGCCGCCACTGCTGGTCAGCACATATTGGCGACCGTCAAGTTCGTAAGTGATTGGAGAACTCGCGATGCGCGAACCTGAGCCCGCGTGCCAGAGCGTTCTGCCGCCGCTCGAATCCAATGCCAGAAAATTACCCATCGCGTCGCCGGTAAAAGTAAGGCCGGAATCTGTTGTCAGTACTCCGGCGCCCGATCCTTCCGGCCCGAGTTCATGGCTCCAACGGATTTTACCGGTCTGGTAATCGATGGCCTCGATCACGCCCTTGCCCCAAACCTCGTAGTCCGCGCCCGCCCAACCATAAACTCCATCGGCCGGCTTGGCAAAGTAAATGCTCCAACTGGGGTGCGCGTCGACGATAAACAAACCGTTCTTCGTGTCGAAGCTCGGCGAACGGTAGTTGGTCATGCCGCCCTCGTCAGGCGCAATCAGGCGTCCATCCGGGGCAGGTTCCTTGGCAGGATTCGGAATGGGACGGCCTTCTTTATCGATCCCCAGCGACCAGTTCACCGGCCCAAACGGCGCGGTCAACAGGCTCTTCCCGTTGCTGCGGTCAAGAACAAAGAAGTAGCCGTTGCGCGAAGTCTGCATGAGCATCTTCTTCGGCTCGCCGTGAAAGTCGGCATCGACCAAGACGGGAGTCTCGACGGCATCCCAGTCGTGGGTATCGTGCGGCGAGACTTGGAAGGACCATACCAGCTTGCCCGCATCTGGGTTGAGCGCGACGATCGAACACGTGTAGAGATCATCGCCGGGCCGCGTCGAACCATTCAGGACAGGAGTCGGATTCCCGGTTCCCCAGTAGACGAGATTTAGATCGGGATCGTAAGTTCCCGTCATCCACGTCATACCTCCAGTCGTTTGATTCGGCGTTCCTACCGGAGGAGTGGAATCCCATTGCCACTGCGTCATTCCAGTCTCGGGATCGATCGATCGAATATATCCGCTCAGGTTGTCAAAATCTCCCGAGACACCAATGAGCACGTGGTTCCCGACGATAAGCGGCGCCATCGTCGTCCAATAGCCTTTTGTGACATCCGCGACGGTCACGTTCCAGCGCACGCTCCCATCTTTGGCGTTTAGAGAGAGGAGATGTGCGTCGGGAGACAAGAAGAACAGGTATCCCTTGTACATACCAACGCCGCGATGGCCGATGTGCAACCCTTTGTTCGGCGGATAGGTGTAATGCCAGATCTGGTGGCCGGAGCGAGCATCGATCGCCCAGATGTTGTCGGGAACAGTGAAGTACAGAATGCCATCGACAAGCAGCGGCGACGATTTGATCTGCGCGGACTGGTTCGTCTGGAAGGCCCACGCCAACGACAGGTTCTTCACGTTCTGCGGCGTGATCTGGGTGAGCGAACTGTGACGTCTGCCGGAATAGTCACCGTGATACCCGGGCCAACTGTCCGCCGGCGGATGCAGCAGCGTTTGTGCATTCACGTCTTGCGCACGCATCAAACCAGAAGATTGCATTGCTATCACTGCGCTCGCGGCGAGAAAAAATGTAGCCTTCAATAACTTCATAATTCTGGAGACCTCGCAACCCGAGAGCTTCGGGATTAGCGCAGCGTTTGCAAGTACGCCATCAGATTGTGGATGTCGGCATCGGTGTACTTGCTGAAAAGATCGACATGGGCATTCACCGGTGCGTCGACCTTGTACTGCACCTCGGCAGTCCGCCAGGAGCGATACACGCCTGTCGGATCTATGAGTCCAACCGTAAATTCATCGAGGTATTCCAATGTCCCGGTGAAATTTTGCCCGGCGTGCGATACCGTGACCTTGGATTTCGCGTTCTTGGGATACAGCATCTGCTCTTCCAGCGCGAGGCCCTCGTAGCGGGATGCAATGCCGGCCAGATCTCCCGTGGGAGAGTGGCACGTGGCGCATCCTCCCGCGCCGTTGAAGTATTGCTTGCCAGCGTCGACGTTTCCCGTTTGGAGGTCCGCGACATCAACGCCTTTGCGTCCTCCTTTTCTGGTGGTCGCGGTTTTCAGCTGGAAATGAATAAACGCTGCAAGGGCCATGATCTGTGGATCGGAAAAATTGAAGGGCGGCATGCCCTTCTCCGGGCGTCCGTTGCGCACCACGGGGCCAATTTTGTTTCCATCCACATCCTGGGTCACCAACTTTGACCTCGTTAGATCGGGACCGCTCTCTCCACCGCCGGCATCGCGACCATGGCAAAAGGAACAGTCTCGCGCAAAAAAGGCACTTCCCTTCTGGACTAGGTCCGGCGAGTAGGATTTGGATGAAGCCGCGCCGCTTGGTTTGACCGTGCTCCCCGTTTGCCTTTTGTTGGCGGGTGTTTGCGCGGCAGAAACGGCAAGGCTCAAAAACAATGCAGTCGGCAACAGCGCACTCCAGCGCCATGTTGAACGAAGCACATTCATCTCAGTGGGCTCCGTGCTCTTCGCCTGACGTTGGCCGCGGATGAGAACTCGTACTTCCCTCCGTCATGCCGAGCACCCACTTGATCGCTTCAAAATACATCTTGCGAATGTCGGGGTCGCTCCAAGCCTCCTGGGTGTGGCCAAGGGTCGAATAGAAGACCCGTCCTTTCCCGTACATCTTGTCCCACGCCACGGCGAAATCATGGTCCGTTCGGTGGATGCGCGGGTTGTTGGCGTAGTTAAGCTTTGTGGGATCGAGGCTGAGCAGCACGTTAACCTTTTCGCGCGACCACTCTTTGGGCTGGTAGATTTCGTCGTACTTGAGGAACGATTTCGGAAAGTGACGGACTGCCGGGAAGTTCGGATCCTCATTGATGATTGGCGCGTTGAACGTGGACCACGGGTGCTGATCGAACCATCCGCCGATCATCTCACCATATTCCGGCCATTTGTAGTTGGTATCGAGGGCGGCGTGAACGCCCACAAAGCCTTTCCCATCGTCCTTGATGAACGACATCATATCTTTCTTCTGGTTGTCGTCCAGGTCAAGCTCGCCGGTCGTGCTCACGAAGACTAGGGCGTCGAAGTAGTCGAGAGTCTTCGCATTTCTTCCCAGATCCTTCTTCGTGATGAGCTCGACATCCGTGCGCAGCATGGCATCCCAGAGACCACTTTCGCGGCCCATGTTGTAGATCGCAACCATCCCATCCGAAACCGAATCGTGCTCGAATCCCTTGGTCTGACCGATCACCAGAATGTGTTTGAGCCGGACTTGCTTCTCGTGCGGCGGGGGTGGGAGCGAAGGATCCACCGCCGGACGATCCTGCGCAGCGACGGACGTTACGAGAATCAGAGACAGAAAGAGCAACAGAGCGATTCGATCTTGGCGCAAGCGACCTCCCTCAACTTGTTCGTTGCGAGCCCGGTCTGGCATGAAGGGACTCTAGCCGAGTCCTGAGACGCCGTCTAACTTAACACAACGCATGCCCATGCGAGGCTGCGATAGAATGAGCGCTTCGATTTGAGGAGACAGAAAAGCGTATGCGCGTCGGAGTCTTTACCCCCCTGCTTTCTCAGTTGCCGCTGCCCGCGGTTCTCAAGAAGCTGGCAGAGCTCCATATCGATACCGTCGAACTTGCCACGGGGAACTATGTAGGCGATGCACATTGCAAACTCACGATGCTTGAAAACGCTTCGGCACTGTCCGAGTTTCAAAAAGTGCTTCGAGATCATGGAGTCAGCATCAGTGCGTTAAGTTGTCACGGGAACCCGCTTCATCCCGATCAGTCCCAGGCGCGACAATACCGCGAGGTGAGCCGCAAGACGATACTGCTCGCCGAGAAGCTCGGGGTCTCGGCCATGGTGGACTTTTCGGGATGTCCCGGGGATTCGCCCAATGCCACGGCTCCCAACTGGGTCACCTGCCCGTGGCCTCCGGACTACCGAAGGGTCCTCGACTGGCAGTGGAGCGAGGTGGTCGCGCCCTATTGGATCGCACAGGCAAAGTTCGCGGCCGACCACGGCGTGAAGATCGCGGTCGAGATGCACCCGGGCTTTGTCGTATATAACCCCGAGACGATGCTGCGGCTGCGCTCGATCGCAGGACAGAATATAGGCTGCAACTTTGATCCCAGCCATCTTTTCTGGCAGCAAATTGATCCCATCGCGGCCGTGCGCTTGCTGGCAGGCTCCATCTTGCATGTCCATGCCAAAGACACACAGCTTTATCCTACGAACCTGGAGCGCGCGGGCGTCCTCGACACCAAGCCATATACCGAAGAACGCGATCGCAGCTGGATCTTCCGCACCTGTGGCTACGGACACGGGGCCGAGTGGTGGAGTGAGTTCGTCTCCACTCTGCGTATGTTTGGCTATGATTCCGTGATCTCCATCGAGCATGAAGACAGCCTGCTGTCGCCCGGAGAGGGGCTGACGAAAGCGGCGAATTTCCTCAACAGCATCGTGATCCGCGAGCAGCCGGCAGCTGCCTGGTGGTCCTAGCGCGAAACGGACGGCAATCAAGAATGAAACCGATCAAGACAGGAATTTTCGGCACCGGCTTTATGGGCCGTGTGCATCTCGAGGCGGTGCGGCGAGTCGAGTTTGTGGAAGCGGCTGCGATCGCGGGTAGAAATGCAGAGGCGGCCCAACGGCTAGGTACTGCCTTCTCCGTTCCATTTATTACGACGGACTATCGCGAAGTGCTTCGTGACCCCGCGATTAATGCGGTCCACATCGGCACGCCCAATGCCCAGCATTTTTCCATGGCCAAGGACGCTCTCCTGGCGGGTAAGCACGTGATATGCGAGAAGCCGCTCACCACAACTGTAGGGGAGGCGGAAGAACTCGTCTCACTCGCCGCCCGGCAGGGAGTGCGCAACTGCGTTTGTCACAATCTGCGCTACTACCCCATCGTGCAGCAGATGCGCCGCCTGCGCGAGGCCGGCGACCTGGGTGAGATTCTCGTGGTGCAGGGTACCTATTCGCAGGACTGGCTGCTGTACGACACGGATTGGAACTGGCGCGTCGATTCCAAGGCCGGCGGCCCTTCGCGGTGCATGGCCGACATCGGCTCCCATTGGTTTGACATGGCGGAACATATTACCGGATTGCGAGTGACCACTCTCTGTGCCGACCTGCAGACTTTTCATCCCACGCGCAAGCAGCCAAAGCATTCCGTCGAGACCTTCGCCAACAAGCTCCTTGGCCCGGAAGACTACGTCGAAACACCCGTGGACACGGAAGATTTCGGCGCCGTCATCTTTCGCATGGGAAACCGAACCCGCGGCTGCGTCACGGCCAGCCAGGTCTCCGCTGGGCGCAAGAACCGGCTCAGCATTGAGATTTATGGCACGCGATCCTCAGTTGCATGGGATCAGGAACGCCCCGACGAACTGTGGGCGGGCCATCGCGATTCGGGGAATGAGGTGTCCGTCAAGGATCCGTCGCTTCTGAAGCCGGGAGCGCGGAGTTATGCCGATCTTCCGGGCGGCCACAGCGAGGGCTACGACGACACTTTCAAGCAAGTCTTTCGGCGCTTCTATTCCTCGATCGCCACGCCCGGAGCGGCGCCGGAATACCCGCAGTTTGTTGATGGCCTGCGCCAGCTCACGATCCTGAACGCCGAGTTGCAGAGCCATCGGGCGCGAAGTTGGGTCGATGTCCCAGCATTCGAGATCGGCAAATGATAAGTTGAATGCCGCGGGGGTCAGTCGGATTTTCCCCGACTGGCGGGCGGCACAATTCCATTCATCCGCAAATACTCCACCATCTGGCCGTAATGATCAAATGCATGGGCGACGCCAAATGTCGCCAAATACACGCGGGGTGACTTGCCGCCTCCCGGGGACTGCAACATGTTCTCAGTAGTCAACGTAGCCGCGGCTTTGTGACCCAGGGCAAACGAATCCTTGAGGAATTGAATGATGTCAGCTTTGGTCTTCAAGTTTTCAGGACCATTGCCGCCCCTGAAGTTGTCCGGGATCTTATCGCCAGTAAGCGGCGACCATAGGGCATAGTTGGATGCAGCGACATGCTTGACCTGCAAAGCAAACGTGCGCACACCCTTGTAGTCATCGCCTGGAATGTTCAAGCTCTCAGGAGAGAAGTTGAACCTATCTTCCGGCATGGCTTCGGCAGCTTCCACGATTTGCTTTTCGATCATGCTGACTTCGCGGTCCACAGTTGCTGCTATGGTTGGTGGACTTTGCGACTGTTGCGCTCGAGGCGCGCTCGCGCTGGTGCCGCCGTTTGTGCCCTGTCCCAAGGCTGTCACGGCAAACATGAGCACCGCCGATGGCAATGCAATTTGTATTCGCTTCATTCGAGTTACCTTCCTCTAACAGAAAATTCCGGCTCGTAGTTGTAAACCGTCACAGGATTAGCGCCGGGAATCCGGCGGAATGAGGTTGTTCGCGCGATAGTAGACGACGAGTTGCCCGTAGTGCTCAGCGCTGTGCTCGATGGCGAACGTCCAGATATACGAATTGTGAACCAGCCTCTTCCCCCAGCTAGTGGTTTTGTCGAGCCCTGCGTCGCCTTGCTGTTGAATGACCTTTGCCCCGTCCGCGACCGCGTGCTGCATCAGGTTCACCACATCGGCCTTCGTCTTATATGCCTCGCGTGGCGGATTATCTCCGTATTTGCCGAAATCGGGCCCGACCTGCGATCCGGAAATCTTGGTGGCCACGATGTAGTCGAATGAGGCCACATGAAGAATGTTTTCTGCGAAGGTTCGCTGATCTTTCTGCACCTTGAAATCGTACTTGTCTTCGGGAAAATCCTGCGCCATGGCGACCAATTTGTTCCCGATCTTGTTCCACATTTCCAAGGTTTCGTCGGCGCGGGAACTCGCCGGACGCGGAGCTTGATTCTGCGTTTGGGTCTGACTGGCAATACCCGCTCCGACGGCAGTCAGAAGAGAGAGCACAAATACCGCAAACCGAGACCGACTCATCAAATATCCCTCCTTTGGATTGATGTTTCCGCGAACGACGCCGCGCCGTCCGATGTGTTGCGAAGACTGGAAATTACCTCCGCGCGATGAAGCAACAAGCTGTGTGCGCTACGGTTCCAAAAATGCCCCCCAGGAGCACGACGCTGAACACCACTGTCAGCAATGTGCTCGCCGCGCGCCACGTCCGTTCCGGCTGAGCAGCAGCCAGCCGGGCGAGGCGATGACTCAAGAATGACGAGGCTGTTGCCTGCAGAACGAACGCCTCTTCTGGATTGGCAAGTTTTGTTAATGCGGAAACCAGGTCTCTACCTTGGGCGCTTTGAATAACAGACTCGTCACAGGAGAGCTCTCGGCACAAGGCAAGGCGAGAGCCGGTGATCCAGACAAGCGGATGAAACCACAGCGCGCAAAGCCCCAGTTCATGAACAAGGCGTATTAGGTTATCGCGCCTCCTTGCGTGTGTTAGTTCGTGTGTAAGGACAGCGTTCAGTTCATGCTCACTCAGCAACCGGTCAATTCCAATGGGGAGTGAGATATGAGGACGCAGAACGCCGTCTACAGCCGGACCCCTGTAGCTCTCCTCGAACCTTACCGGCACGCCATGAGCAAGGAAGCTCGGCCTCGAGCTAGGCGCACTGCTGCCGGCGGTAGCCTCCACATCGCGATGGTCCACCCACAGCCGCAAACAAAGCCGCGTAAACATGAAGACAGCGCCAAGCAGCCACACCGCACAGAGCACACGAGCGGCTGGGCCTCGAGACATGCTGTACGCCGCATCGCCGACAACGCCCAGTGGCGTGGCCCACGAGAGATGCGAGGCGCCGAACTTATCGAGAACAGCACCCAAGGGCAGAATGAAGTTGAGCGATGTCGCCACCCAAATCCAATACTTTGTGGTCGCGCTGCCCACGCGGATCGATGTCAAAACCCAAGCGACGAACCCGACGATCGAGGCAAACAGCAGGTGCACTTCGAGGTAATACAGCCCACGCGTGATGTGCTCAAGCATGTTCTTTGCCTCCACGATTGCGGCTGCTCTTGGTGCCAGGCGCCGCGCTTTGCAGCGCCTTTAAGTCCCTGAGCGTGATCGTGCCCGTTTCGAGGAGATTGGAGACCAGCAGGCGAGGCGACCCCCCGAATAAGTCCAGGAGGTCTCGCACTAGCCCGCTGCGGTATTCACTCTGCCCGATCGCAGGCTCGAACAGTTGAGCATTGCCGATTTTCTTTACTTTACGCAGTGCACCTTTTTGCTCGAGTCTGTAAACCAGCGTCTGGACGGTCGTGTAGGCCACGCGCTCATCCTCGGGCAAACTGTCGAGAACTTCGCGGACGGAGCACGTTCCCAGCTTCCAGCACTGTTCCAGGATTCGTGTCTCAGCCTTCGAAAGACGCGCTTTGTCCATTGATCTCCTACTGGCTCCGGCAATGCTACTACACATTACGGTGGAGCGAACATAAAAATTATCTTCCGGTGAGCATCAGCTCGAGCGAGGTTTGGTGGCTTCGTCTGGACACGAGAAGAAGGCCCTGATTTTCTCTCCCTCTCTCGAGAACCAGGGCCAAAATGGACAGAACGATTTACGATCTCCTAACTGAGGCTTGCGGGTACGGAGTGTAGTACTCCGGAGAAATGACAAGAGGTCTTTCGACCCCACCCCGACCGCTGCGTACCTCGCTTTGTCTTGCTAAACGGAGGCGGGACTGATTCTCATCGCTCGTAAACTAAAAAATCGTCCGTGCGTCGACTCGCAGAATCAATAACAGAAATCAACTTCTCCTTCGAGGTCCTAGCATGCAACTCAAGCCCTTCCTGCTCGATGCCTGGCTCGACCAGTTCGAACACGATATAGAATTCAACCTCGCTGCGAGCACCGGACCGACTTGGACCGTAAACGACATCCTCGCCCTCGCCGACGACGAAACGCGCCACCGCTTCCTTAACCACAACTTGGTGTACGGCCGTCCCGCCGGCGCCGGCAGTCTGCGTGAGGCGATTGCTGAAATGCAGTGTGTCCCAGTGGAGGAAGTCCAAATCGTAACCGGCGCCTCCGAGGCGCTCGTGGCAGTGATGTGGCTGGCCGCCGAGCCCGGCGCGAACGTAATCATCCCGCTGCCTGGATTCACTACTTTCTCGGCGCTCCCGGAAGCTCTTGGCCTGGAAACTCGCTTCTATCGTGTGCGTCGCGAGAACGGCTTCAGCATCGACCCCGATGAGATCAAGCAGCTCGCCGACTCGAAGACCAAGCTCATCCTGGTCAACAGCCCGCACAACCCCACGGGTGCGACCATCGGCGACGGCGAAATGGAAGCCCTGCACGACTTTACCGCCGAGCGCGGAATCCAGCTGGTGAGTGACGAGGTCTACCATCCCATCTACCACGGAAGGCAAACGAAATCGGCGGCGCGCCTGCCGCACGCCACCGTGATCGCCGACCTGTCAAAGGCATTTTCGATTGCCGGAGTGCGGACAGGATGGATGATCGAGCACAACGCCCAGCGCCGCCAGCAATACTGGAACGCCCGCGCCTACTTCTCGATCTGCAACACCACCACCGGGGAAATTCTTTCGGAAATCGCAATCCGCAAGCGTGACGTCGTGCTCAGCAGGGCCCAGGAAACCGCCACCCGAAACCTCAAGCTCCTCGGGCGCTTCATGGCGGACCATCGCGACGTACTCGGCTGGATTCCGCCGCAAGGCGGCATGACCGCGTTCCCCTGGCTGGTGAGCGGAGAGAACGACCGCCCGTTTTGCCAGGCCGCGACTGAGCGTGGAATCCTGCTGGCTCCCGGCGACTGCTTCGATGCGCCCTCGCATTTCCGCCTGGGGTTTGCCGCCGCCGGCGACAATTTCTCCAAGGCGCTCGACCGCTTCGGAGAATTCGTAAAGAGCTGGTCGGCAAAGATGGTCATAGCGTGACGGTCATAGCATGACGGTCATAGCATGACGGTCACAGCATGACCAACTTGCTGCGACTCGATGCTGCGACAAACAGTGGGGTTCATGATGCTGGCAATTCTCATTGTGGCGGATGTCGGCGCAGCACACCCAAGCACCAACCCCAGACTCGCGCTAGACAGGAGCAGGCAGAAAGGGATGGAACGCGAGCTCGGCTACTTCAGCAGCTGCCGCTTAATAAACACGAGCATAGTGAGTTCAAGGCGACCGCGTCGGAGGGCCTTTCGTTGACGGACCGCTGCCGCGCAAGTAAAGATGCACCGACCCGCAGCGGATGAAGAATGCCGCCAGCGGAGATACGGGGCGGGAAAGCGGCGGCAGCCCTTGTCCCTCCTCAAAGCTGAAGCAGCCCGAGCCCAAAGCTCTCTGAATCGCACTCGCCCAAACGCATCAGACGGTGGCTCCCCACACGCCGACTGAAACCGTCGCCTGCTAATGCCTGCCTGCAAATATACCTTGACACGTATATGCCTTACATAGTATATAAGGACCGTGGAATCTGTATTCGAAATCATTGCGGAGCCGAACCGCCGCGCGATATTGAGCCTCCTGGTCTCTTCCCAACAGTCGGTGGGAGAGATCGAGCGTCAACTTCGGATGTCGCAGCCGACTGTGTCAAAGCACCTGCGAGTGCTGCGAGAGGCCGGCTTCGTAGAATCCACTGTGGACGCACAGCGCCGTCTCTACCGGCTGAAGCCAGAACCGTTTCAGGAGGTGGATGACTGGCTGGCTCAGTTCCGTCGGTTCTGGTCCGGTTACGTGGATGCTCTCGAACGCCACCTCGACCGCATAGATCAGGACCGCATGGATCAATCAACACCAACGAAAAGGAAGACAAGGAAATGACCAATCGCCAGCAATACGCACCGGGTCCCGCCAGCGGGGAGCAGTTCCGCCTCTTCTGGTCTGCTCATGTGGATGCTCTCGATCGCCACCTCTCGACCAACATGTGGGCACTGACGGCCGTCACTGTGGTACTGATCGCGTATCCGATTGCACGAATTGTGATTCCCGCGGCGCTCCAGGCCGTTGTGCCCGTTGTGCCCGATGTGGTTCGGACCGTGCTCAACTTGATCTGAGGCCGCCCTTAGCACGCTATTCAGGCTAAGGAGAAGATAGATGACGGATCGTGAGCAGTACGGGCCGGGTCCCACCAGCGTTGCTCGGTTCCGCCGGTTCTGGTCCGGTTACGCGGATGCTCTCGAACGCCACCTCGATCGCATGGACCAGGACCGCATGGATCAGTTAACACCAAGGAAAAAGGAAGACAAGGAAAGGCGACGCGGCCCAAACCGCGAAAATCACAGTCGGAGTAGGGATCACGATTGCTCATGACCCCCTCCACGGATCCGGACGAGCGGGTTTCCCGCATCCGGCTCTTGCCTTAGGTGACGACGCCCATGCGGCGTAAAGGATAGGGATGACAGACGGAAGGCAAAGGCAGCCAGCGAGTGATGAGACGCCGCATGCGATCCCACAGGACGCGGCCGTTCTGGCTCCGCCGCGACAGCGAGCGATGCCAATACCAGCCGACTCGGAATCGAAACATCGCCAGCGCCGGTTGGTTCATGGGCACTCCGTAGTAGCGAAAGTGTCCACCCACAACCGCCCGCAGCCACTTGCCTTGCTCGGGGATGGGTTCGTGCATGCGTCGCTTGAGCTCGGTTTTGACCTCATTCAGCTTCGTCTGCAACCTTTTCCGAATCGTCTGCCGCCGCACCGTGAACCGTCCATTGCTCTTCTTCTTCACGCAGATATGCGTAAAGCCGAGAAAATTGAACGTTTCCGGCTTCCCTTCTCCACGCCACTGCCGTTGGTCGATCGCATACGGACCGAACTCCAGCAGTCGCGTTTTCTCGGGATGCAGCTCCAGGTGGAACTTCTTCATGCGTTCCGTGAGTTCCGCCCGAAACTGATCGGCATCCGCTTGGCTGTTAAATCCAACCACGATGTCGTCCGCAAAACGCACCACGACAACGTCGCCGTGCGCCCGCTTCTGACGCCACGCTTGGACCCACAGGTCGAACACGTAATGGAGATAAACGTTAGCCAACAGCGGCGATGCACTGCCGCCCTGGGGCGTTCCTTCTTCCGTACGGGTTCGTTTCCCATCCTCCAGCACGCCCGCGTTGAGCCATTTCTGGATCAGTCGCACGACGCGCCGATCTGCAATCCGGTGCTCGACGAACTTCACCAGCCATTCGTGCGAAAGCGCATCGAAAAAGCCGCGAATGTCCAAATCCAGCACCCAGTTCACCTTCTTCGTCAGCAGTCCGGTGTAGAGCGCATCCAGCGCGTTATGCTGGCTGCGTCCCGGTCGGAATCCGTACGAAAAGTCGAGGAAATCCGTTTCGTAGATGGCGTTCAACACTTCGACGGTTGCGCGCTGGGCGATTTTGTCTTCCAGCACCGGAACTCCGAGCGGTCTCTTCCGCCCGTCGTTCTTGTCGATATACACCCTACGCACCGGCTTGGCTCGGTACGCTCCTCGCTTCAGCCTATGGGCGAGATCCTGGAGGTTGTCCTCGAGAGTCTCGCCGTAGTGCCGCCACGTCTCTCCATCCACGCCAGACGCAGCGTCCTTCTTCAAACTGAAGTAGGCCCTGCGCAGCGTTTCCGGATTGTAGATGTGGTGCAGGAGCGCGGTGAACCGCAACTTCTTATCCTTGCTTGCTGCTTGACGTACCCGCTCCAGCGCGCTGAGCGCGTCTTCCCGGCTCGGTGTCCGGGACGCGTTTTGTTGGGGCAGGTTCCCTTTGGCCAGGCCTCTTCCCTCCATCCCCTCCGCTGCCGGTTGTCCGGCGTTGTTCGGGGACTTCTCCGGTACAGTAGGTCTGTCCGACTTCCCAGGTCCGTTCGTCATCGGCGTGCGTCCTTAGACTTCCCGATGCGTCCCAGGGCTACTGCTTCCCTGGGCGAGCCTGGGATCTCCCGGTTCCCGTTCGAGGTGCTTCCGTACGTGCACGGGGTCTGTGACCGCGCGGGACTCCGTTGCACCTCGCGATATCGGTGCACCGGATGGGGCCTTCCGCGTCTCCTTACAGCGTCGGCGTCCCGGAGTGATGGTCTTACGCGGCTGAATACCCGGCCCGCACGTTCCCTTGTCAACGCTTCGACGCCGCCCTCGCGAGCGGCTCCGCATGACTCAGGGCCGATGTGGGTCGCTACTTCACATTCGTGTGACTCTTTCATTCACTACACCTCGCCGGTTTAACCGGCGCACAAGGAGAAACGAAATGAAAATCAAAGTGACTAGCGTGTACGTGGACGACCAGGGCAAGGCCCTGCGCTTCTATACGGAGGTACTGGGCCTTGCCAAGAAGACTGATTTCAGTCAGGGCCCATATCGCTGGGTGACCGTAGCCTCGCCCGAGGAGCCGGACGGCACTGAGCTGCAGCTGGCGCTGAACAACAATCCCGCGGCCAAAGCGTATCAGCAGGCGATTTTTGAACAGGGCCAGCCCGCGATTATGCTTTTCACCGACGACGTCAAGGGCGACTACGACCGGATCAAGGCCCGAGGCGCCGAGTTCACGATGCCGCCCACCGACGTGACCGGCTCGACCATTGCGATGCTGAAGGACACCTGCGGCAACCTCATTCAGCTCACCCAACTGGCACAGTATTCACGCTAAGGAGAAGAAGATGGACGCTCGCGAGCAGTACGTACCGGGTCCCGCCGGCGGGGCGCAGATACGAAAGGACCGGGGACAGGACGGTCAAGAGAGGTGGACGCTCGTTCTTGTCAGAGAACTGCGCCACTCGCCGGAAAAGGTCTGGCAGGCGCTAACCGACCCGGCTCGTCTGCGCGAGTGGGCTCCCTTCGACGCAGATGGGACCCTGGGTACGGTTGGAACCACGGTGAAACTCACCACCGTGGGAGCGCCCGCGCCTCGGGTTACCGAAACAACAGTGACGCGAGCCGACGCTCCCGGGGTGCTTGAGTACAAGTGGGGTGGCTTCGATATGCGGTGGGAGCTCGAACCCTTGGGTGGCGGCACGCGCCTGACGCTGTGGACCAACATCGGTCACCGCTTCATCGCAATGGGCGCTGCCGGGTGGCACATTTGTTTCGATGTTCTGGATCACCTTCTCAGCGGAACTCCCCTCGGCCGAATGGTCGGCCCCGAGGCGATGAAGTTTGGCGGCTGGCAACGATTGAACGCGGAGTACGCCAAGCAGTTCGGTATCGAAACGCCCAACTGGCCGCCTCAGGCGGATCAAAAGTCGTGAATCTAGTTGGAGCACGCTTCGTCACGCTCCGCGAGGAGAACGCTCTCGCCGAAGGCGGTTATGTACTTGCAGGTGTGCCCGATCCGCTTCGGGCTCGTCTTCAGAGGAGGTCACATTGAACTGGAACAAATGGATTCGGCAGACCCACCGCTGGCCGTCTATGGCCTTTACGGTGGCCGTCATCGTCAACATCGTTGCCGTGGTGCAGGGTAGGTATAACTCTAGGCTGGGCCTCTTGGCGGTGTTCCCGCTCGCTTTGCTGCTGCTCACCGGTCTGTACTTGTTCGTGCTGCCGTACGCCACCAAGTGGGGCAGCGGGCGACGCGCGGACTGAACGGGCGAGGACGTAATCGCTTGCAAGACGGGTGTTGTTGAGTTGTCGTATCGGAGCCAATCAACTAGCTCCCAGGCCTGAACTTAGCCGTGAGGGACATCATGTCGAAGAACGGTGGCATCATCGGGGTATCAGATCATGGCGGTTGGGCGGTGCTGGTGACGGTGGCGCGTGATGGGACGCTCATGGACCGCCGCCGGGTGGAACTCGTCGGCGAGGGCCTGCCGAAGATTCCGCACCACAGCGAATGCCAAAGGCTCCCGCTCGACAAGGCGGTGGAGTTGGTTGAGCGCGTGCGCGTGTCGGCGGAGAGGCACGCGGTGCTTGCCTTGGACGCTGTCGCGATAGCAGTGCCACGTATCATTGGTGTCGCCCTTCGCAAGTGCCCACAGCTTCCAACCACGATTGCCGAGCGAATCAAAGACTACCGTGCGCAGAATGTTGCCGACTGGGTGATGTACCGCAAGGCCCTGGCCTCCGCAGCAGAGGCACGGGGTTGGCTCGTCCACTGGTACGACGCGAAGAGCGTATTGGATGCGGCGCGCCAGGTGTTGCGTGTAGAGGACCTCGATGCTCACTTCCTCCAGGTGCGGAGGGCCGTCGGGCCGCCCTGGAACATGGATCACAAGCTCGCAATGGCGGCGGCCATAGTAACGGCGCCCGCGGTTGTGGAGTAAGCCGCGGAACCTAGAGCAAGGCTCGTTGCGGTATCACCGATCAATGGAGGACAAACTAATCATGAAAGAAGCCACCAAACGTTCGATTTTTCGCTGGATTCACATCGTCTTTGCCATTCCGATACTCGGTTATATCTATAGTCCGTTTGACCAAATTCCAAATTATGCCCCCGCTACGCGGTTTGTCTTCGTCCCAGTACTTGTCCTTTCGGGATTGTGGATGTGGAAAGGCCATGTCCTTCGACAATTTATTTCGAAAAGATCGGCGGGTGCCACAAGTTCGTACACGAATGTGTGATGTACGATAGGCGATTCAGCAGCATCGCCGGCTGTTCAGGTCGCAGGAGTGAGGAGGCTGTGACACTGGCGATGCGGAGCCCGTTGCGAGGAGGAACTATGTCGCGGAGCGAAAGAAATGCAGAAAGACGACGAGTAACTTTGCACATGGTTTCCAGTCTGGATGGTTTCATCGCCAAGAAGGACAACAGTGTCTCCTGGTTAGACAGCCCTGGGAGCGTCTACGAAGCCGGGGTTTCCATTTCGGAGGAAGAAGCTGCGATCTTCGTAAAAAAGATCGACTGTTATGTGCTCGGCTCCCGCACCTATGAACATGCGCTTGAACTGGGCTGGCCATATGGCGATACTCCGGTCGTAGTGGTGACCGGCAGAGAGTTGCCGCCGGCGAGGAAGAGCGTTGAGTTCTATTCGGGCGATCTCAAGACATTAGTTGACGTGAAACTCGCGCCTCGATATGGAAACATCTGGCTCGTTGGCGGGGCCATGCTGTGTCATCGTTTTCTCGAACTCGGCCTGGTGGACGAAATTCGGTTGACGATAGCGCCTGTCCTATTGGGTGAAGGACTCCGGCTGTTCGGTGGTTCCCTGATGGAGGAGAGGTGGAATTTGAAGAACGTAGTCGCTTACAAGAATGGCTTTGTTGAGCTCTCGTACTCCGCTCCTACCACGTGAAAGCTTTCCCAAGACTATGGCGAACCTAACTCTTTCAAAAAAACAGCGTGAAGAAGTAGTCAGAGCATTGAAAGCCCGTTTTGAGAAAAACATGAGCCGCCACAAAGGCCTTGAATGGGCTCAACTACAGGCTAAGCTGGAAGCCAATGCTGAAAAACTGTGGTCACTCAATGAAATGGAAAGAACCGGCGGTGAACCGGACGTCGTTGGTCATGATAAGAAAATGGACGAATACATTTTTTATGATTGCTCAGCGGAAAGCCCGAAAGGCCGCAGAAGTCTTTGCTACGACCGTAAAGCGCTGGAGTCAAGGAAAGAAAATAAACCAACAGATACCGCGATCGGTATGGCAGCTGCCATGGGCATTGAGCTCTTGTCGGAAGAACATTATCGAGAGTTGCAGAAGCTCGGTAATTTCGACACAAAAACGTCGAGTTGGGTAAAAACACCTTCTGCTATTAGAAAACTCGGCGGCGCCCTCTTTTGTGATCGCCGCTTCGACACTGTTTTCGTGTATCACAACGGTGCGGAATCTTACTATGCCGCTAGGGGGTTCCGTGGTTCGCTGAGCGTCTGAGTTGGGCTTTGAATTTTTATTGTTGCTTCGAAAATGTGGGCAGGCGGGACGACAGCATTTTTTCTTGCGGCTGAGTGGCGAGTGGCCCATTCAAGCCTGGGTTTGGCTTGAGTGGGGCGGTTCTACAGCCTCCAACATCGCCAATCTAAATTTCGCAAAGCACGCGAAATTTAGATTGGGGCGCCCGGCCTCATTCGACTTGCGGAGGGTTGCAGGTTACGCTGAGCGTAGCTAAATTAGGTGCGAGAGTTGGAGCTATACATGAAAGGACGCGTCCCGATGGAACCTGCCTCTGCATTCATCGACCAGAAGGTCAAGGAACTTGGGGACTGGCGCGGGAAGACGCTCGCGAAAGTGCGCACAATCATACACGCGGCAGACCCTGAGATCGTCGAAGAGTGGAAGTGGGCCAAGCCGAAATCGCCGGGGACTCCCGTGTTCTCCCACGGCGGTATCGTCTGCACGGGAGAGACGTACAAGAACGTCGTCAAGATGACATTTGCCAGGGGAGCTGCGTTGAAGGACCCATCCGGTCTATTCAACTCCAGCCTCGACGGGAATGTCAGGCGCGCCATCGACATCCACGAAGGCGACAAGATCGATGAGTCGGCCTTGAAGGATCTCATACGCGCTGCAGTGGCCCTCAATCTCAAGGGCAAGAGCGAGCCGAAGCCCAAGCCGAAGCTCCGGCGAACCACCAGCAAGGGTGCCGACTAGCTTCATCGCGGCGCTCCGACGCCGGCAAAGATCCATCCGTTTGGCAATCCCGCGCTCGACGGTTGGAATCCAGCCCGCGATGAACTGATTCGCAGACGGATAAATAACAGCTACCCCCAGCGCCTAGAAGAAAGCGGACGGCAACGAAAACGTAGATCGCACCTGCAATATTTTCAGGCACCATCGCTGTTAGGGCAGTGAAGATGGCTCCGCTGGCGATGGAAATGTTAACCCGGTCGAGATAGGAAACGGCACTGAGAATGAACAGCCAGAAAACCAGAAACCAGCCACGGCTCCCTCCCGCTCCGGCATCGCAGATCCCCTTGCTCCCAAAGCAAAAAGTCGCGAAAGGTTTCGCCGCTCAATCTTCGCGCGGCACCGATGAAGACCATTTTCGCAAGTACTACCTCCCCGCCCAGACCTAAGCGATTGCAAAGCAGGAATTCAGCACTCATAAAATGAAAGTTCACAACTATCTGATGAAAGTCCCGGATGTGCGAAAACCTTTACAAAACAGTTGACAGAACGGCGCTGCGATTGCGATAAACGCTGATGCCGGTGAGGAATGATTACACAATTCCAAAAGCAGCTTTCACTGGATGAAAGTTCTTAATAAGCTCTGCATTGGTGATGTTCGTTTTTGGCCGTGATACATGCGACTATGCCGAAATGGCTTGAAGGCCGGCGGCGGGTAACTCAAGGGATCCCGGCGAAAGGTTCTCTCTCATGAATCGAATCAGGAAAGTCCTGCTTACCTTCATTGGTGCCTCCTCGGTCGTATTTGCGGTCGGAGCGTCGGGTTTTCCGGATGCCGCAACCGCGCCCCGAGAGTTTCAGTTGCAAGCTTTGTCGCCGCAGTTCTGGAGCCTGGTGGATCATGACGCCAAACTCGGCGTAATGGGCACGGGCTTTGGATTCACGGAGGGCCCAGTGTGGGATGAAGCCGGGTTTCTCTACGTAAGCGACGAAACCATTAACAAGATTTTCCGGCTGTATCCCGATGGCAAGAAACAAGAAGTGATTGCACTCGGCGATCCCGACGGCAACACTTTCGACCGCAAGCATCGGCTGATTGACTGTGCCAGTGTCTTGCGCGCAATCATCGAAGTGACTCCTGACGGAAAGTTCAAAATCCTGGCGGATCGCTACGACGGGAAGAAACTCAACAGCCCGAACGACGTGATCGTCGGCCCCGATGGCGCTATCTATTTCACGGATCCGACGCTGGATTTGGTGGCTGGAGAAAAGCAGGAAATCCCCTTTCAGGGCGTTTATCGCCTGGACGCCGGGGGCCACCTCCAGTTACTCACCAAAGATCTCACCCAGCCAAACGGTCTCGCCTTTTCGCCGGACGGCAAGCACTTCTACGTCGACGACAGTGAACAGAGAAACATCCGGGTGTACGACGTTGCCGCTGATGGGTCACTCACCCACGGCCGCATCTTCGGCGAGGAACCAGGCGGGAAGGACGACGGGGTCCCGGACGGGATCAAGGTGGATAAAAGCGGAAACCTCTTCGTCACCGGGCCGGGTGGCATCTGGGTCTGGGACGCCGAGGGACATCATCTCGGCACGATCATCACGCCTGAACAGCCGGCAAATCTGAACTGGGGCGACAAGGACTACCGTACTCTGTACATCACGGCCACCACGTCCGTTTATCGACTCGAGATGAAAGCTCAGGGCTATGTGGCCTATCTTGCGCATTGAAATGTTTGCATGGAACAGCGATACGTTACTACTTTGACGAGTATTTGGAGTTGGCTATTGCGTGATGTTTAGTATCCGGCTGTCGGCACGCAAACCTGCTAAAGGAAAATGGGGATAACGATGAAGTCGGTAGTTTCAATCCTTGTTTTGCGACTGTGGATGGCAACACTGGTATGGGGCCAGATGACCGGTATGGCGAATCATCCGAATCAGCAACCGGACGATTCCTACGCGTCGACCTCCGCAACGAATCGCCCCAAAGTGACATTTACGAAAGATATCGCGCCTATTGTGCAGGAGCATTGCCAGACCTGCCATCGTCCCGGCGAGGGTACACCGTTCTCGCTCCTGACCTACGAAACCGCCCGGCCATGGGCAAAAGCTATGAAACGCATGGTGCTGGAACGGGCCATGCCGCCGTGGTTCGAGGATGGGCATACCGAAACGTTTGCGAACAATCGCTCGTTGACACAGGCCCAGATCGATACGATCGTCGCCTGGGCGAATGCGGGTGCTCCGAAAGGCGATCCACAGGATCTTCCGCCGCCTCGGCAATTCGTCGAGGGATGGACCATTCCCAAACCCGACGTCATATTCCAGCTACCCAAGCCGTTCCCTGTTCCGGAGAGCGGCATTCTCGAGTATCAATACGTCATTCTGCCCACGGGCTTCACAAAAGATACGTGGGTGCAATATGTAGAGGCGTCCCCGACGGATCGCTCCGTCGTGCATCACATTGTTGCCTATGTCCGTCGACCGGGTTCGAACTACTTCAAGAACCAACCGAAGGGAGTATTCTTCGAAGCCCCGCCCTCCAAGACCGGTGCAAAGGCAGATCCAGACGACGTGCCCAGTGATTGGCTAGTCGGGTACGCGCCGGGACAACCTCCTGACATCTTCGAACACGGACAGGCGAAGCTTGTTCCGGCCAGTTCGGATCTTGTGCTGGAAGTACACTACATGCCGGAGGGCAAAGCGACGACAGACCAGTCGAGTGTGGGACTGGTCTTTGCCAAGGAGCCACCCAAAGAACGCGTCATGACCTTGACGGCCGACAACGAAACTTTCCAGATTCCTCCCGGTGATCCAAACTACCGTGTAGACACTTCCTTCACGGTGCGCCACGATGTAACGCTGTTGGGAATGCATCCGCATATGCACACGCGGGGCAAGGACATGCAATACCGGTTGGTGTTTCCCAACGGGGAGACACGGACCATCTTGAACGTGCCGCATTACAACTGGCACTGGCAGCTTTGGTACAACCTGGCGAATCCGATTGAGCTCCCCAAAGGAACCAGGATTGAGTGCACAGCGCACTTCGACAATTCGGCCGATAATCCGGAGAATCCGGATCCGACGAAGACGGTAATCTGGGGGCAGCAAAGTTTCGATGAGATGATGGTCTGCTTTTTCAACGTGGCATTCCCGGCCGAGTTGTCGGCTAAAGAAGTGCTGCCGCTCCCGAAGAGTGATACAGCCGTGGCTCAGAAGGGTCAGAACTAGCGTCGATCCGTTCTCCGAACGCCGGGCCTACCCTTGCTGCCGGAGCAGCATTAGGCTGATCAGTCGGTATTTCGCACTTATTCGTAACTTGGAATTTAGTGACGACAGTACAATTTTGCCGGGATGAGCTTGGCGCGGTCGACCGTGGCCGATCCGCGGTTTCAACATTCCCTCACTCGCTGGGATGGAACTGAACTATTCCCAACCGTCCGGAGAATTCGCTTGGTCATCTGGAACCGTAGACGTATGCGATCCTTGTTTTGTCTTTGCCTGTCTGTCGGTCTCTCCGCTTGTGTTTGGGCCCAGGACTACCCGAAGGCTGAGATTTCGAATGGTGTGATACATGCCGAACTGATGCTTCCCGACAGCCAGAACGGTTCTTACCGCGGCACACGATTCGATTGGTCCGGGATCATTTCCAGCCTGCAATTCAGCGGGCACGAATATTTTGCGCGCTGGTATGAGAAGCACGATCCGAAAATTCACGATGCGATTACCGGACCGGTAGAGGAATTTCGCACCAACGACAAGGGCTTAGGCTACGACGAGGCCAAACCCGGCGGCACATTTGTGCGCATTGGAATCGGAACGGTGCGCAAACCGGATGAACCGGCCTATCGTGCCTACGACACCTATGCCATCGTCGACCCGGGAAAGTGGACGATTCACAAGCATAAAGACCGGGTCGAGTTCACTCATCGATTGCAGTCGGAACTCGGATACGCGTACATCTACACCAAGACCGTTCGGCTAGTGAAGGAGAAACCAGAGCTTCTCATTGAGCACTCCCTGAAGAACACGGGCAAAAAGGCGATCGATACGACGCAGTATAACCACAATTTCTTTGTCATCGATCACGAGGTGGTGGGCCCGGACGTTTCCGTCAAGTTTGTATTCACTCCTGTGCCCACGCGCGGATTCAAGGATCGCGCCGAGGTCCATGGACACGAAATCGTTTTCCCCCATGAACTGCAGGGCAAGAACGGCGTTTTCTCCGAACTCGAAGGTTCGCACAACGATGTCGAGGATTATGACTTCCGCGTGGAAAATCTGAAGACCGGTGCCGGGGTTCACATCACGAGTGATCAGAAACTGGAGAAGGTAAATTTCTGGGCCATTCAAACCGTGGCGTCAGCCGAGCCTTATATTCACTTGAACATTGCGCCGGGTCAGGAGTCGCGCTGGACCATCCGATACGATTTTTACACCCTGCCGGCCGCAGCTAAACCTTGAAATTCGGCGTCGGCGCGCAGACTATTGCTTTGAACCTTTGGCCGGGACTTGAACTCCTCCAATCCATACTGATTCGATTTTGCGCGTGTTGCGGATGTCGTCCAATGGGTTCGCGGATAGCACGAGGAAGTCGGCCCACTTCCTTTTCTCCAGCGTTCCAACCTGTTCGCTGATGTTGATCGCCTTAGCCGCCCCGCTGGTGGCGGAAACCAGCGCCTGCATTGCAGTAAGGCCTGCCTTAGTTTCGTATTCCAGTTCGAGATGTTCGAAGTAGCCCTGGAACCGACCCGGTCCTCCGCCGCTGTCGGTGCCCATGGCGATGGGAATCCCGGCATCGGAGAGAGTCTTCAGATTGCGCAGAGCAACTGGCAGGTGGTCCTTGTACCACAAGGCGCTCTTATCTTTTCGCACCGTCTCTTGCCGCTTCGGGTCTTCCATCTTCGCAGTTTCCGCGGGATCAGCCTCCTTCAAGAAAAAAGGGTCGCTAAAGAACGACGGCGTTTCCGAGTACGTGAAAACTGCCACTTCGCGTGTGAGCGTCGGACAGTAAAAAGCATGATTCTTCTTCATCAAGCCAATGAATTCATCGTCCACCTCATGATCGCGAACGCTGTGGGCGATGTAATCGACCCCGGCCCGCAGCACTCCCTTCGCGTCTTCCAGAAGGACGACGTGCGCCGCGGTGCGAATGCCATCTTTGTGCGCCTCGTCGATGACAGCCTGATAAATCTCCGGACTCATCTTGGGACGGGCGCCGAGAAAATCATCCACTCGGACCTTGATGAAGTTAGGTTTGTTCCGCGCCAATTCATCGACATTCTTGCGACCCTCTTCCGGAGTCTTGACAGCGACGGCGCCGGGAATCGCAGTTGAATCCTGGATGGGGCCGGCAATGTACAAATGCGGAACGGTTCCGGCGGGAGCCTTCGCGTTCTGTTCCCGCAAAGCGAATTCTTTGTCGCCGCCCAGACTGAGAACCGACGTGATGCCGTCGCGCAGGTAGACTCCCAGTTGAGCAGGATCATTGACGTGGCCGTGCGCATTGATCAATCCTGGAATGATGGTCTTTCCCGTCGCATCGATCCGTTGCGCGCTGGCAGGAACCTTGACGTGCTTTCCAACCGCCTCAACCCGTCCGTCCCGGACCAGTAGAGTTGCGTTCTCGATGGCCGGCTTGCCCGTGCCGTCGATGACGCGTGCGCCTACCCAAGCCTGTAGCTGATGGGTGGCGGACGGACTATCCTGGCCAGCCGCGAAACTGAATCCCGCAAGAATTACCGCGGCAGAAACCGCCGGACGCCGGAGAAACCCACGGATGAAGTTCATGCTTCCTCCGAGATATTATTATAATATCATTCCTGACATTGATGATCCTCCCGGGAGATTGCACGTGAGATCGCTTTCTTTGTTTCTTGTATTACTAGCAACGGCGATGTTGCCGCAAGCCTCTGCCCCCGACGGTTTTGCTCTGTGGAAGGGCGACACGGTCAAGAAATCCGGCGAAGACCTCGCAACTCAACTTGACGACCAAAAATTCGGCTGGAAACCGCTCGGCACCTACGGGAACCATTACATGGGTATTTCCCGTCGCGAAGGTGACGGCAGCGCCGAAGTTCACGAAACCCAAGTGGACGTTTGGATTGTCCAGGACGGCGAAGCCACACTGATTGTGGGCGGAACCATGGTCCAACCGAAAACAGTGAAGCCCCACGAAATTCGCGGTACTTCGATTGACGGCGGTGAAACAAAACAGCTGAAACCCGGCGACATCGTACACATACCAGTCAAAGTCCCTCACCAGCTGAAAATCGCGCCCGGCAAGACTTTCACCTACCTGGTGGTAAAAGTGGATTCCAACTAAGGCGTATCGGGCATTGAGGGCAATTCTCCGGGATGACTCAGAGGGAATCTTGAGGTTTGTGCGCTGAGGTTGCCGCAGGAACGGAAGCAGGCTCTGCTGGCTCGTCCTTGTCTTCGAGGATGTGAGCATTGCGCTCCGCGGCTTGCAGATGTAAACGCATCGCGTGACGCGCCTTTTCCGGATTGTTTTCGCGAATTGCCCGATAGATCGCCCAGTGCTGCCTCAGCCCCGCCTCAGGCACTCCGGGCATTTCGTTGGTGCGCCGGCTGACTTTCACTAGAGGCTCTGAAATCGCCTGCAACACCATAATGGCAAGAGGATTCCTGGTAGCTGCGGCCACTGCTTTGTGGAACTTTACATTAACCTTGAGAATCGCGTCATGGTAAAGGGAATCGGCTTGCGGCGTGCTGCGATCCATCTTGAGGGCAGCTTCCTGTTCCGCCAGGATTTCCCGCATCGCCGTCCAATCTGCTTCCGTCGATTTCTCGGCGGCTAACGCAACCAGCCCCAACTCCAAAACTTTTCGAAACTCGATGAGAGAATCGGCCTGTTGCATGAACGCAGAAGTAGAAAGATACTCGGCATTGAGCAGGGCCACGGGAGAGGGTTCGAGAACTACCGCGCCGATTTTTGGTCGTACCGAGATTAACTGGAGAGATTCGAGAGACTTGATCGCCTCGCGTACGCACGTGCGGCTGACCGCCAGCTCCTCGGTAAGCTGCTTCTCGGTTGGCAGCCGTTCCCCCGGCTTGACCTGCCCCTTTTTGATGAGGTCTAGAATGTAGGAGATGACTTGGGCGGTGATCGTCTGCCTTCGAATCAGGCTGATACCCTCCAGAGCAACTTGCCGTCCGAAGCAGGCGGCCTGCTTTCTAGTATTGTAACATCATCACATGCCCCTACATTCAGGCCAGAGACGGCTTCCGAGGCCCGAGTTCAAGCGGGATCTGAACTGTCATAGCTTGGTGGCAAGGACGGCGTCGAGGATGCTTCCAGTGATGCGACCCTGCACATTCCGAAAACCGGCATCTTCGAGCAGTCGACGGTACTCGGTCAGCGTGCGCTCTTTGCCTTCTGTGCACATCAGCATGTTTAGCGACTGAAGCTGGCCTGAGATGGGTCCGGACTTGTCTTCGTACAGCAACTTCTCCGCGATCAGGATGGCTCCCTTGGCGGGCAGGCGCCGGCAAATCTTGGCCAGTAATGCGCGGATTCTGTCCTCTGGCCAGTCGTGCAGAATTCGGCCCAGCGCGAACAGGTCCCCCTCCGGCAATTCGTCTTTGAAAAAATCGCCAGCCATCACCTCGATCCGCTGGGAAGCGATGGAGGATCGGGCATAGACGCGCGCTGACTCGATGACTCCTGGCAGGTCGAAAACTAAAGCGCGAAGATCAGGATTTCGTTCGCAGGCGGCAATGGCCAAATGACCGGTGGCACCGCCCAGATCTACCATTCGCCGGAATTGCGAGAGGTCAAAAGCCTCCACGACTTTGGGAGAGCTCAGAACTCCGAGTCCGTGCATCCCCTGGACAAAAGTTTCTTTCGCCTCTTCCGTGCGGAAGAAGTGATCGAAGATGGAACCTTCGACGCCGAATGCCTGCTGCCAACGCGGTGTTCCTTCACGAATGGCATCTTCCACGTGGGCCCACAAACGGAATAGAACGTCGTCGGAATAGAGTATGTAGCCGGTGAGGGTCTGTTCGCTCGCACGGCGCAGATAAGTGCTGGCTACCGGCTCATTTTCATAAGCTACTCCGCACCGCCGCAGCAACTTCAGTCCAACGCAAGCGTCGAGCAGCCTTTCGAATGGATCGGCCTTGACGTGGAGTTCTTCAGCGAGCGCAGCGGCCTCTTGAGGCCTGTGTTCGAGGAGATCAAAAACGCCCAATGACACGGCTGCGAACATCGCCTTCGAGCGGCGGAAAGCTTCGATCAGTTCAATGACAGGAGAAGGATCAGGCATGGATGTCTTGCGTGTCCGTACCGCCAGGGTTCAGCCCACATCATAAGGGACAAATGTGGTACCGGTCTGGATCGCTCTCCGCGGGTTCGGACTGGATTGCACTCCTGCCCGGCTCACATGGCCGAAACGCCGGCTTCCGAGGGCTTTTCTGCTTGGTTGGTGATTCTGCCGAGACCCGTGTTTGTTTTGGCCCTCTCGATACGATATCCCATGCGCTCCAGAATCGGTGCCACAACACTCTCTTGACCGTTTTCCGCGCAACGAGTTCCGACGCCCAGGGCCACGACGCTATCGATGCCTTTCTCGACCTCATGAACCAATCGGATGATCTCTTCCGTGCGATCCACCGAGACTTTGATCTCCACGATCGCCGAAAGCACCTTTTCATCGAGAACATCCGCCTTGAGAGTTCCGGTTCCAACGTCGCTCATCAACAGAGTCAGAGGATTCTTCTTTTCAAAGGGCACATTCGCCTTCGCCAACGCCATGGTCATCTTCTGAATGTCGCGGAACCATACTCCAACTCCCGGTCTGCCGAATTCAATGGTGAAGCCAACTTCGCCGCGCTGTACTCGATGGGTGACGTCGTTGGTCTTGACTTCTTCCGTGCCGCGGCCTTGCACTCCGGTGGATTCGTGGGTGGCGCGCGGATCCGAAAACGCCCGCCGCACCACGCGAGGCCATTGCAGATCTTCAGGCTCAAAAGCTGATGTGGGGCAGATATCCGGCTCCGGATCGAAGCGCAGGCGCGCGATCTGAAATAGCTTGCGAATCGTGCGCACGAAGACTGGATTCAAACGCTCTGTGCTCAACCCGTTGTAGCAGGCATAGCATTCCACGCACTCGTCCCGATTCACCGTGGCGCGGTTAATTTTGGGATCGACATAGATGGCTCCCACCGGACAGACGTAGATGCAGTTTCCGCACGCAACACATTTATTAGGATTGATTCTCATAGTGCTCTGCTTCTGCCATCCTGCCCAACAGCAACGGGATATTATTTAGTCATATAATAGTATAACAATTGACGCCAGCAAGGTAAGGGCTTTGTGGAGCGTCTACGTTCCCGCCGCTAAATGGACCGGAGACTCGCTTACGATCTTCTTCGCGGCGTTAATCCCGATGCTCAATACCGCACCCGCCACGCAGAGCAGAGAGCAAACCAGGAACGGAATGTTCCAGCCGTACAGTCCGACCATGTAGGCCAGCAGGATCGGGGAAACTGCGCTTCCCAGGTTTCCGAAGGTGTTCATAATCGAAGCCACCGAACCGGCATACTCGCCCCCGATATCCAGCGGGATTGCCCACGACACACCCACGGTTACCTCCAGGCCGAAGACCGCAGCGCAGGAATACCAAACCGAAGCCGTCGAGTTGTGCGTAAGCGTCGCAGGCACAATGAAGACGGCCGCCAGTAGAAAGCCTGCGATCGCGACCCCACGCCGCGCCGCCTTGAGATTCCCGAAGCGTTTAGCCCAACGATCCGAGGTCGAACCGCCGAGCAGATCCCCTGCAGCCCCCGCCAGCAATGGCAGGCTAGCATAGAAGCCCATCTGTTTAAGGTCAAAACCGCGGTGCTCGTTCAAATACTTGGGGAACCAATCAAGATAAATATCGATGCTGTATCCGTAGCAGAAATACATGAGCGAAAGCGTCCAGAGCGAGGGGCTGCGAAGAATGGTGCGCCACGGGACCCCCCGGATACCGGATTGTCGAATGCCGACTGAGTCCTCGATCAGGCGGCGTTCCGCGGCGTTGCAATGACGGTGGTCGGCCGGCGTGTCGCGATAGTACCAGTACCAGACCGCCGCCCACACCAGTCCAATGAGGCCGAAAACGAAAAATGGCGTGCGCCATCCAAAACGGATCATCAGAAATACGACCAATGCGGGAGTCAGCGCGGCACCCACCCGTGAGGCCGCATGGGTCACACCCTGCGCGAAACCCCGTTCCGTAGGCAGCATCCACCCGGAAAGAGATCGCGTGGCAATGGGGAAGGCTCCCGCCTCACCCATCCCGAAAAAAAAACGGAAGACTCCCATCGCCGCCGCATTCCATGCAAACGCCGTAAGCGAGGTAAAAATCGACCACCAGACAACGACCACTGACAGCGCTCGCCGTCCGCCAATCCGGTCCCCCAGCCATCCCCCGGGAATTTGAAACAGAGCGTATCCCCACCGGAAGGAAGCAAAGATCCATCCGATGGTGATCATCGAAAAGCCCATATCCCTCTGGATCACGGGCACTGCCGAAGCCAGATTCACGCGATCCATGTACGTGATCATGTAGGCCCCGACAACCAGGGCAAGAACTACGTGGCGGCTGTGAGTGGGGCGAGCGGCTGCCTCGGGTTCAGTCATTTCGCGTGATTCAGCCTTGAGAGGAGAGGTAGGACACAACTTGGGCCGCACCTGCTGCCACCAACATTCCCGCTACACGAGCTTAGAACACCAGACGGTCCTTGTTGCTCTCAATCTTTTTGGCATCGAGACCTGGGACCTTAGTCAGGTCGCGCCACTCTTTGAAGTTTCCGTTCCGCTCCCGGTACGACACGACTGAGGTTGACTCCGCGACCGTAAGATCAAGCGCGGTGGCCAATTCCGACGCGCTGGCGGTGTTCACATTTACCTGCCCGGTCCGGTCACGACCTTTCTCCGCGACCGTCTGTCCTGTGGCAGGGCCGAAGTTTTTGGCCAGATAATCGAGCAGGGTGTCGATGTCATCGTCGGAGACGTCCGCTCCGCGAGTGATCATCTGATCGATGATTGTGGACCACTGCTGCCTGGAAGCCCTTTTTCCAGTAACTACCTTGAGCGCGTGGCAATTGGCGCATTTCTGTTGCACGATGGCCTGGCCCTCACCAGGCGGCAGAGTTTTCTCGCCAGAGGCGAGCACGAAGGCGAGATAGAGAATGCTCGCGAAGAACATCGCTTAAATATCGTATCATAAGCCTAAATGGGAAAAGCTGGGATCTCAGCCCGCAGAACATTCATTTTCTCGAAGCAGCCGGAGGCAGAACTCGGCTCCTCCAACTCAGTATTGAGTCGGTTGGCTGCGCAGGCCAAGCATGCTCCGCGCCTGCGCCGGGGTGGCAACGGAGCGGTTCAGTTCATGCGCAATTCGCACCGCCCGCTCAACCAATTGAGCGTTGCTCTTCGCTTTTTGTCCCCGGGAATAGTAGACGTTATCTTCCAGGCCGACTCTCACGTGTCCCCCCATCAAAGTCGCGAGTGTGGTCAGTGGCAATTGAAATGGGCCGATTGCTGAGCATAACCACAAGGAGCCTTCGGGAAACTCCTTCAAGAGTTGAATGATATTTTCGACCGTCGGGAAACTGCCGGTCTGATATCCCATGACCGTTTGCATCCAGTAGGGTTTTTCGACGAGACCGTGCTCCAGCAGATAGTTCACTACCCAGGCGCAGCCGGGATGATAGATCTCCAACTCCGGCTTGATGCCGCGCTTTTTCATCTCGGCCGCAAACTCGTGAATCTGACCGTAGGTGAACGGGATGCATTCGTCGATTTCCAAGGCAGGACGGGGGAACGGTAACGGCGCGCGTCGTTCCTTTAGTTTGAACTTGCTCATATCCGGCGCCAAATTCAGAGATGCAACTTCGGGGCCTGCGGCTAGAGATGCGGCACGCTCTTCCATGGTCATGCCGGGGCCGGCTCCCGTAGTCGCATTAATGATGATCTCCGGACAACTCCGACGAACCTTACGCAACACGTCGCTCCATGTTTCCGTGTCTCTTGCTCCCTCAGTTAATTTGTGCGGATCGCGCGCATGGATATGGACCATCGATGCCCCGGCTTCATAGGCACCGTGGACCGACTCCGCGATCTCCTCTGCGGTCTCAGGAATAACCTCATTCGCTTCCTTACCTTGGATACCTCCGTTGCAAGCCACGCAAATGATGAGCGGAGGCATCCCCGCGCGAACTCTTTCCATGAACTCTTCGCTATCGGTGTAGTCAAACCATGCTTGTTGCTGCGACGATTCTGCGTGCTCCTTTAGCGACACAGGACTCCTTTTTTCGATCCGGGATACTCGTTGTTCAGAGATCGCTCCGCAGCAATGCTGAATCGGTTTCCACCTGGACAATTAAACCAGACCCGAGGCTTCGAGGATTCGCCCGGAAATCTACGGTGCGGAACCTCATATAGGTAACCGTTTGATCTCGATGCTCACAAGCGAAATAGTGCGAAACGCCGCGTGCACAAGCTTGCGACTGAGCATGTCGTCGCGGCCGTCGGGCGCTCGAAAACCGGCGAGGAAATCACGCGAACGAGCCCAAGAATAGCCCCTGTTCGGCGAAGAATCGGGTTGATTGTAGTCGGCGGCGCAGTGTAGTCTTCCGGGCAAGAGATCAAGTAGCGGGACGGAATTGGAGCCTGGTTCAACTGCTGTTTCCCCAAATTTGCTCACTTTCCGGCTTCTGCCTGCTCTCCGTGCACGCAAATGTGCTGTCTGTTCCGGATCGGTGAAGTGAGTTCGCCACCCGGTCAAACTTGCGCCCGGACCCTATGATCAAAAAAACAACCCTGACAACCTCACATAATGAGCCGACCAACGGCTTCTGGACGGGCACCGATCGTCTGGATTCATGGAAAGAAATTGCCAGCTATCTCCGGCGGGAGGTTCGCACCGTACAACTCTGGGAAAAGCGGGAAGGCATGCCGGTGCATCGCCATTTTCATAAGCGGCTGGGCAGTGTCTACGCTCTGCGTTCTGAGATTGAAATGTGGAAGCGCCAGGTCTCGCGCTTGGGTGTTGATCAGGAGACCAAATCGACAGCTCCATCGAAGGGTGCAAATCGCATCACCATCTACGTGCCGCCCCTCACGAATGTAACCGTCAAGACCGAGCGGCGTCGCATTTGTGACGCCATCGCGACCAAAACGATTGCGGCATTGCAAACCTCGAATCCGGAGCAACTTTGTATCGTGAGTCCGAAGTTCCCGGTACAGGACGGACAAGGCGAATTGCCCGCCAGCATGTTGGATGAGCAGATTGACTATGTCTTGCGATGGAGCATTCAAGACGATGGCGAAGGACTGCGGCTGAACGTAGCGCTCCTGTTCGCCGGCTCCGACTCCGTGGCGTGGTCACACACTTATCGTTGTCGCCCAAGCGAATTCGGTGAATTCTCGACGCATGTCACCGGCCAGATCGTGCAGTGCCTCTGGCTGAAGGTGTTTTCTGCGTCGATGGCTGTTCCGGTTGTGGGTCACCACGAAAAATTGAGTTCGCGGGAAACGTATTTGAAAGGCAGATACTTCTGGAATCAGCGAAGCGAAGAGGGACTGAGAAAAGCCATCCGCTGCTTTGAGTCGGCAATCCGCGAAGATCCTGAGTTTGCCCTGCCCTACTCCGGGCTCGCCGACTCTCTCACGCTGCTATCGTTTTATGAGATTGTTTCACCCTCTGAAGTCATGCCATCGGCACGCCGGGCAGCCCAGAGAGCCATCGAACTCGATCCCAATCTGGCCGAGGCCCACGCTTCGCTAGCGGATGTTCTGTTGCACTTTGATCGCGATTGGCAGGCCGCAGATCACGAGTATCGCCGTTCCATTCAGTGCAATCCGGATTATGCCCTCGGCTATCACTGGTACGCCAATCTCCTTTCGGCCCGCGGGCAGCACGACGCGGCGCACATGGCGATCATGCACGCTCTCGAGATCAACCCGGTTTCAATTATTACTCTCGTATGGGCCGGCGTGACATCTCATCTGGCGCACCAGTTTGACGACGCCATCCTCCACTATCAAAGTGCTCTCGAGTTGGACCCGCAATTTATTTGGGCACACATGTACATGGCGCAAGCACTGGAGCAAAAGGGCAACCTGAAAGAAGCGCTGCGCGAGTTTGAAACGACCAACCGGTTGGCGGGAGGGAATAACTGCGTGAAAGCCATGAAAGCACACGCGCACGCGGTAGCCGGCGACAGCTCTTCCGCCCGCGAGATTTTGAATGAACTCAAGAGTGCTCCCTCTCACCAGTGCAGGCCCTCTTACGACATCGCCGCGACCTACGCCGCGCTCGGCGACTCTCAACAGGTAGTCGCGTGGCTGAACCGGGCTTGTAGCGAGCGGAATATGAAGCTCTTCACCTTGACTCAGGATCCACGTTTTGATCTGCTCCGCCGCCGTTCCGACTTCAAGCAAATTGTCGACCAGCTGGGACTGAGTCAAAATAACCCGGCCCGCAGAGAAAACTGAGAGTCGGGCGAAGGCGAATTCACTTAGTCTCAGCCTGACCCGCCGAGTTGTACAACCGCAGCAAGCAACAGTCTTAGCTCCACCGATTAAGCTGTGGTGGTGGACTCCTACTTCAGATTGGCGCGGTATCCGGGAGGGAATTTTGACGCAGATCGCTCCGGAGTCTCAGGTTGCCGCACCGCGCCGCGAATTGAGTCGAAGCCTCGGACTTTTTGATTCGACCATGATTGTGGCAGGGTCGATGATCGGTTCCGGGATCTTCATCGTTGCCGGTGAAATGGCTCGAGAGGTGGGAAGTGCCGGCTGGATGCTCCTGGCCTGGGTAATCGCCGGCGTCCTCACGCTGGCGGCCGCGCTCTCGTACGGTGAGCTGGCGGCCATGATGCCGCAGGCCGGGGGACAATACGTTTACCTTCGCGAAGCTTTTTCGCCGCTGTGGGGGTTCTTGTATGGGTGGACGTTGTTCCTGGTAATTCAAACCGGGACGATCGCCGCTTCATCCATAGGGTTCTCGCGTTATCTCGGCGTGCTGTGGCCTCAGATCGCAGAGACCAATTACATCATCCGCCCCATTCACATCCTGCCCACGTACGCGATTTCTCTGTCGACTGCCCAACTGGTGGCGCTTGTCGTTATTACGTTCCTGACCTGGGCAAATATCAAGGGACTGAAGTACGGGAAGGGCGTACAGAACGTTTTTACCACGATGAAACTAGGGTCGCTGCTGGGCGTGATCGGGATCGGCGTACTCATTGGCTGGAAGGCTTCGGTGGTAAAGGCGAATTTTGCTCACGCCTGGACTCCCCAAGGCGCCAGTTTGGCCGCGCCCGGCCTTTCCCCGAACACTACATTTGGAATGGTGGTTGCGCTCTGCATCGCGCAAATCGGGGCGCTGTATGCCGCCGATGCCTGGAACAACATCACCTTTACCGCGGGTGAAGTTCGGAACCCCACGCGGAATGTACCTCTCTCGCTGGCGCTGGGAACCGTAATCGTCATTGGACTTTACGTGTGCGCGAATCTTGCGTACTCAGTGGTATTGCCGTTCAGCGAAATCCAGCACGCCCCTTCAGATCGAGTAGCGTCCACGATGTTCCATGCCATTTTCCCATCGATCGGTCCCGCACTGATCGCCATCGCGATCATGATTGCAGCGTTTGGCTGCATGAACGCATTAATATTGTCGGGGGCACGCGCCTATTACGCGATGTCGCTCGACGGCCTCTTTTTTAAGCGCGCTTCGATTCTGAACCGCGCGGATGTTCCGGGCCAGGCACTGATCATGCAGGGAGCGTGGGCGGCGGTACTTCTATCGATCCGGACATACGAACCAGCAACCGGAACCTACGGAAATCTATATAATAACCTGCTCGACTACATCATCTCGGCGGCGCTAATCTTTTACATTCTGACTATCGCCGGCATATTCCGACTGCGAGAGCTCAGGCCGAATGCCGGACGCCCCTATCGTGCCTTTGGCTATCCTTTCGTTCCCTTGCTTTACCTGATCAGCGCGATTGGGATCCTGGCGATCCTGTTCGTGTATCGTCGAGCTACCACCATTCCGGGTGTTGTCATTGTTCTGATTGGTATCCCGGTTTATTTCGCATTTAAGTATCAGGCGGAACGCGAGCGGAAGCCGCCGGGGAACCCAACTGGACCATGAATGATGAATCTGCAACTCGTTTTCAACTGAAGACTCAAGGCAACAGAGGTCTATGGGCCTGTCAATTGCGTCCGCGGTTCAACGCGTAGCGTCTGCTGGAATCAACGTTTGATTGAAGAACCCGAAAACCACAGAAACTTGACCGGTGTGTCTCCAGCATTGATGTTCGAATGCGTCATGGATTGATCGGGCCGGATCATATAGGCCATGCCGGGATGTTGCACTCGCAACTCAGTGCCCAGGAATGCCAGGCTGTCGCCGTCAATGGCCGCCCAGATTTCTTCCTGGCCCGGGTTGTGGGGATGAGGTTCCCCCATCGTCATGGGATTGATGGTCACGGTGATGATGTCGCCGATCGTCGCGAGCCCGTCGGTCTTCGAAAAGAGATCTCTCACTACGTGGGCCCAGTGCCCGGAGGCTCCGGGTAGCGTGAAGGGAGACGCAGCCATCGGCGTTCGAACCGGAACTTCTCTCTCGTCCGTCACCAGCATTGCCTTGCCCGTCACGAATCCTGCGGGAACCGGTTCACTGACGACATACATCGTGAGCGTATCGTTGCCCGTATTCTTCATCACAAATTCCAGATCCGCCGGAATAAAAACGGCAATGTCGCGGTGGAGTGCGGCAGTTTTCCCACCCGCGGTGATCTCACCCGAACCGCCAGAAATGTAGAAGACATTCTGCTCGCGGGTTAACCGAGTGGGTGTCGTGGAATTACCTGGCTGAAGGTGGCCATAGGCGAGGAAATTAGCAGCTTGGAGAATGGCACCCGGCTGCGGCGGGGCGTAGTTGTCTCCACGAGTCAGAATATCGCGCAAGACCAGCGAACCGTAGACGTGACGAGGCATGGAGTCGCGCCAGTCACCGATGAACATATCGATTCTTCGGTCCTGTGCATCTCTTCCCGCCTGGTAGCGCACATCGCCCGGGCCATCGAAACTGTTACCACCCGCGCTGGGAGTCTTTACCGGAGGTTTGGCAACAACCTGCGCCACTGCCGGAAGCGTTGCCATGCTGAAGAGCGGTAACGCCAAAAACGCGAGGCTCTTGCCGTACAGCCAAGCGTTGGTTCCGTTTCTTCTCATGATTTTCCTTATCGTGTGCCGAGATTCATTGAGTGACGGCCCACGCGAGTCCGTCCGCACCTTTGCCCGCATCGATGAGACTGGTCACCTTCCAATCCGAAAGGCTGATGGCGGCCACTTTACCCGTCTGGTCGCTGGAAACATACGCCATTTTCTGGTCCGGAGTCACCAAGACCTCCTGCGGATGGGCTGGGAGATCGATGGTCCGCGCGACCTTCAATTCTCTCAGATCAATTGCCGCAAGCTGATGCACCAAGGGCAGGACAACGAGGAGCCATTTGCCGTCAGCGGTCGGCGCGCTTCCATAGCCTAAACCCGGCATAGGAATCCAAGTCTTGACTTTGTTGGTTGCGGTATCAATCACGGCCAACTGAGGCTTGGTCACATCGGAGGTAAAAACCATGCTGTCGTCAACGGAAAGAGAAATTCTCTGGACCTGCCCAGACACCGGAATGATGGCCAGCGTCTTGCGAGCTTCCATATCCAAGACTGAAACCGTGCCCGGCCCCACGTTCGATGTATAGGCCCGGCGCCCGTCTCGCGTGATCACAAACATGTGGGACTCCGGCTGGCCGGTCGGAACGGAGCCAACGATTTTCAAACTGGCGGGATCGATGATTGCGATCGAGCGCTCCAGTTCGGTGCTGACATACAACATCCCGTTCGGTCCAAATTTCGCGCAGTGCGGCCTGACCCCTTTGCCGAAATCAAGATTCCCGACTACCTTTCGAGAGGCCAGATCGATGACGACCATGTTGCTGCCATCGGTCCCGGGTTGTCCGACACCGGAGTTTCCGTAGATGGGTACGTAGGCAAGTTTTCCGTCGGGCGACGCAATAATTTCGTGCCCGGTTACGCCTCCTTCGGGCACCTCCGCCACTTGCCGGGCAGCCGCCGGGTCGATAATGCCCATGGCGCTGTTACCTTTATTCGCCACCAACAGCCAACCAGAAGGTTGGTTGGCCCCGCCCGTACCGAAGGAAAGTATGCCCAGAAGCGAAAACGCTATGGATAGTTGCGACCATCGCATGGAGACTCCATTCCTGATGTCGATTGCTACAGACGGCTTGGGTAGTGAATCAATGTATTTCTCAGTGAGGCGGAAGCAATCATAATATCATATTGCTTCGCCCTCCTTTGCCGACCGCACTTCGCTGCCCCAACCATCCTTTCGTCGGCCGATATGTCGACTCCCGTCCGCGCCGCCATCGATCTCGTCCTCCTCCACGACTTCAAGTCCGGGAAAACTGTTGACACGTTGCTTATTCATATTATGATATCAGCCATGAAAACGCGCTTGCCGCTGTTGCCGTTCTCCCTCTTGGCCGTCTCCCTGGCAGTTGCCGCTGCAGGCATTCCTGCCGGCGGCTTTGCCGGAACCTGGACCGCGAACTTTCAGAAATCCAAATTCCCCGGGCCACCGCCGAAGGTCGATATGTGCATCATTGACGACGACGGGACGGTCACGGTGAAAGAAACGACTTCGGAAGGCAAGGACGTCACCTGGCATTACACCCCGGTCGATGGTCAACCGGTCTCAATCGTCGGGAGAGAAAATACCATGGTGACCGTGAAGAAAGTGAACGATCACACCATCGAACACACTTGGAACATCGAAGGCAGGGCCGCAAAGAGCAAGTCGGTTCTGTCAAAGGATGGCAAGACCACCGTATTCACGATGGACGGAACAGGCAAAGACGGCAAACCGTTCCACGAGATGGTTGTGTACGACAAACAGTAGAAAATCGAAACTTTAGCTGCGCTTCTCCGCGCCGGGCGGACGTGTGCTCTCCGCCTTTTAAGTCCTTTGGTGTTCGAGGTTTTGGCTAAGCAGCAATTGCTACAGCGCGGACCCGGGTCTGCCCCAACAGGAAACAGAGTTGCATATAGCCAACTCCGCTACGGTAGCGTAAAGGCAACGACTGCGTCGCCCGCTGTGGTGTCGTAGAAACTGCCCCCAGTGTCAGTCAGGACGACGTACTGCTTGCCATTCTTGCCTTGATAGGTCATGGGTACGGTGTAGGATCCGGTCTCGAGTTTCGTGTCCCACAAAATCTTGCCGGTAGCGGCCTCGAATGCGCGGAAGTGCTGGTCCTTGGTCGCCGCAATGAACAACAAGCCTCCCGCAGTACTGATCGAACCACCAAAGTTCAGAGTACCCGTTCCGTGAACCCCTTTGGCGTCCAGTTCGTCATCGACTCCGAATGGCACCGTCCATGCGACATCGCCAGTGTTCACATTGATGGCCAACAGTTGTCCCCATGGAGGCTGCTGGCAGGGCCAGAATTTGTCGTTATTCCAAAAACGCACGTAGAGTCCCCACGGGCTGTTCCGCTCGTAGGCGGGGTCGGCGCCTTCGGCGGATTTGGTGACCTTTCCGACATCACCAATATTGACGATGTTCAGGAACAGATATCCCAGCTCCGGGTTATAGGACATCCCCGGCCAATTGGTCGTTCCCAGCGTGCCTGGAAACACCGCGGTTAGCTTGGACCCATAGTGGGTATACGGACCGCCACTCTTTATCCCGCCTTCAGTCGCCAGCATCTCGGTGCAAAATTGTTTTTGTTCCGGGGTCACGGCGGCGATTTCGTCGGGGCTGAAGCTGTGTCGTCCCAAGGGCGGAGGCTTCAGCGGGAATGGCTGCGTCGCCGCGCTTTGCTCGCCGGGCACATCGCTCGGCGGGACCGGGCGCTCCTCCACTCCGAAGATGGGTTCGCCCGTAAGGCGGTCGAGAATAAACATCAGCCCGGCCTTTCCCACAACGGCGACTGCCGGTATCTTTTTTCCCGGTTTCATTACATCGATCAGTACGGGAGCCGACTCCATGTCGTAATCCCACGTGTCGTGGTGAACCGTCTGAAAATACCACGCCAGCTTTCCGGTATCGGCATTGAGCACAACCAGAGAGTTGCCGAACAGATTGTTCCCTTTCCGGTCCGCCCCGTAAAAATCGTAGCTGGGCGAGCCGTGAGGCAGAAAGATCAGGCCTCTCTCCATGTCAATGGTCATCAAACCCCAGACATTGGTTCCCGAGCGATTTTTCCAACTTTCTCCCGGCCAAGTATCATTGCCGACTTCACCGGCGTGGGGCACGGAGTGAAATCTCCACATTTGCTTGCCGGTATGAACGTCCCAGGCTCGCGTATCGCCAGACGAACCGGCCGCCGGCGACTCCTGGACCTGGCCTCCCGCGATCACCAAGTCCTTGTAAATCGTTACCGGTGACGTGACATTAAACTGGGCGTTGGGAATGCCATTTTGGATATCCGTCTTGATGTCGATGCTGCCATTCTCGCCAAAGCCAGCCGTGGCCTTTCCGGTTTGCGCATTTATCGACGTTAACCGCCCGTCGGAAGTGCCAAACAAAATTGAGGCGGGAGTCTTGGCGTCTCCGGGCCAATACGCCACACCGCGTCCGGCGGGCCTTCCATGCTCCAGCTTGTAGACCCACAACTCCTTGCCGGTCTCCGGATCCAGAGCGACGACCGTGCTGTACGGGGTGGGCAGGTACATTACGCCATTCACCACGATGGGCGTGGCTTCGGAGGAATGCCTCCCTCCTCCGCGGCCGACCGCTCCCGCAGCCTTCGACTGAGGTCCATCTTTCTTCATGTGGTAGGTCCATGCTGGCGCCAGATGCTGAACGTTCTGAGTGTTGATTTGCTTTAGCGGCGAGTACCGGGTGCTGGCATAGTCATGGCTGAACATCGGCCAATCGGTCTGCCCCGATGCCGGGAGCGCCGGAAGAATAAGCGAATAGAGGACGGCAGCGAGTGTTCCGAATCTCAAGTTTCGAGCCCTCATAGATCTGACGTATCACACCCATCAATGCTGCAACCCGAGTCCTTCGAGCGGTGATGCCGTTCGGTTGGCCGGGCTCACTCCATCTTTTTACGCGCGTCCTCGAGGATGCGTTTCGCGCGCAATGGATTAAACACACCGCAGGAGCAAAATCGCGCCATATAGGTGACGGCCTGCTCTGGAGTCCGGCGACCTTCTTTCACCCAGTCGATCATTTTCTTGGCGAGGCTGGCAGAGATCATGCCATGGCCGCACATTGTGGTCAGCTTGAGCAACTGAGTATTGGGCAACTTTTCGATCGCGCCTTCGAAGCCCAACGAGTACCCGACGCTGTGGCGGGGGATACCGGCGAACTGGCAACACTGCTCGGCGCCCTCGACGGAAGTGGAGATATTGACCGACAAGCCAAGATCGGCCTCCACTATCGTCTTGAGAAATTTCGCCGCCGCCTCTCTATTGTCGAAGATGGCCACGACCGATGCCGGTTCATCGATGCCGTCGATTACGGCGCGGAAATCCGGCTTCATGTCACGACTCCAGTTTGCGATCGTTGTCAGGTCGCGCGAAGGCCGCAGAGCGCCGCCGTGCACGGGATCCCCAATGTTGACGGGGTTGAACGGCAATGCCATCTCGAGAAAAGCTTTTAACTTGGGGACGCTGTCCTGGTCATTCCTGCCGCTGCTCGGACTCGCGAAGATCAGGTAGTCGTCGTAGAAGCTTTCAGAGTCCCCGTAACGATGTAAAGTGTTGGTCATTGCCTCCGCCGATCGCCTTTTCCTTTTCGCCCGTGTGCCAACCTCGGCCGATCACTTTCCCGTGTAGCTGATGCGCCAAATCGAACCCGATCCATCGTCGCTCACCAGCAGCGACCCGTCCGGCGCTGCGGTTACACCGACCGGTCTCCCCCAGACACTTTCATCGTCCACTACAAACCCGGTGAGAAAATCCTCGTACTCGCCGCTGGCGTGGCCGGTCTGGTGGAGTGGAACGCGAATCACTTCATATCCCGCGCGGGGCGAACGGTTCCACGAGCCGTGTTCGCAGGCAAAGATGTCCCCCTGAAATTCGGCGGGAAATTGCTTGCCTTCATAAAAGATCATTTGCAGGGACGCATTGTGCGGCTGCAAGATCACATCCGGCGTAATGACCCTGTCTTTCAGTTCGGGATGAGTTCCTGGAAGGCGCGGATCCTGGTGACCGCCCATGTAAAACCAGGGCCATCCATAAAAGCCGCCTTCCTGCACGTGCGTGATGTAGTCGGGCACCAGATCATTGCCCAGTCCGTCGCGTTCGTTTACCGACGCCCACAGCTCACCTGTTTTCGGATTTACCGCAATGCCAACCGCATTGCGGAGACCTGAAGCATAAATGCGCATGCCGGATCCGTCGGGATTGTATTCGAGAATGTCCGCGCGATTCTTCTCAGCCGGAGAGTCGTCAACGTTTTCCTGCGACCCCACCGACACGAACAGCTTCTTGCCGTCGGGAGAAAACTGAATGTCTCTGGAACGGTGATGGCCGCCGCTCGCCAAATCAGCCAGATGCTGAGGCGCTCCAGTGCTGACCATGTCGCCATTGTGGTATGGAAAACGCACGACCGAATCCATATTGGCGACATAGACCCACTGCGGGTTGGGTCCGAGCGGATAGAAGGCCATGCCGAAAGGAATATTCAGTCCGCTAGCGAAGACCTGCACTTGCTCTGGCTTGCCCTCTGCGGTCATTCCCCGGAACACCTTGATGTTGCCCGCACTGGTTTCGGCGAGAAAGATGTCACCGTTGGGAGCAACCCGCATCAGCCGTGGATTATTCAGTCCCGTCGCGAACAGTTCGACCTTGAATCCTTCCGGCACCTGCAACTTGGCGTTCTCCGGACGGGCCACGATCTTGGGCCCGTTGGTCGCTGATTCCGAGGCGAAGGGCGCGGGAAGGTCTTCCACTTTAATGTGTCGAGATGTACCCGGCTTTTCATAGCGGTAATCGGTGAAGGGCGCTTTCGGCGGCGGCGCATTCGATTTCGCGCCTTTGGCTTCAGCCTTCGTGGCCTCGGCCTGAGCGTTGTCCGATCCCCCACCCTTCAAAGACTGGATATAAGCGATGACCTGCCAGCGTTGTTGTTCCGTCAGAGCCGCCCAAGAGGGCATTCCGTTGTCCACGTCGCCGCGGGTGATGTACCAGAAAACTGCGCCGGCGGGTGCCGCTTGCGCCTTTCCATTTGCCAGAGGCGGCACATTTCCGGTGCCCTTACCGCCGATGCCGTGGCAGACGCTGCAGTTTCGCGTATAGACTAACTTTCCTGCCACGACTGCATCTGCTTGTCCTGCATAAGGATTCTTGTCTTTCTCCGCAGACACGGGCGCATTGTGGAAAGACCCACTCTGCGCGTGCAGGGGAAGAACGACAGCACCGGCAAGCAGCAACAACAGGATCATTTCCTCCTGTCGCCGATGGGGAAAGCGTTTCTTTGAATTACCTGGGCTCACTGCGGTCACAGTATAAGGTACAGTTATATAATATTACAATTGAAATACGCCTCCTGTGCACTCAAACCAACACAACCCCACGCATTCGACTCGCAGGGTCAACCACCCGAATCAGTGAGCGACCGGAACGAACTTGAGGCAGACGGGCGTGTCTACTTTGATCTCCGTGCCCGTCTTTGAGAGACGTCCGGTAGTCGCGTCAATCTTGTACAGAACCACGTTATTCGATATTTGGTTCGCAGCCAGTAAGTAGGCTCCCGTCGGATCTATGGTAAAGAATCGTGGCATGATTCCGCCCGTCAGCGACTGCTCGACCGGAGTCAGCATGCCAGTCTTGGGATCAATCGAGTACACTCCGATGGTATCCGGGGCTCTCTCCTCTTCGCTCTTGGTCCGCCGGTTAGATTCGTAAAGAAACTTCCCATTGGGGTGAACTTCGATCTCGGCACTGTGATTGCCGCCGAAAAAATCATGCGGTACGGTCTGAACCCGCTGCACCTCAGTCAGGATGCTCTTACTGGAATCCCAGGCGAAGACATCCACAATCCCGCTCATTTCGCTGAGCTGGTATCCGAACTTGCCGGAGGGATCGAAGGTGAAATGGCGCGGTCCACCGCCAGCATAGACCGACGCAAACGGAGGATCGGGCGGTGAAAGTTTCCCGGTCTGGGCGTCGAAACGAAAAATGAGCACTTTGTCGAGCCCAAGATCCGAAACGACGGCGTACCGGTTGTCCGGCGAAACCACGATCGAATGCGGATGGGGTTCGAATTGAATCCTCGGATCGACGCTGCTCCCGACGTTTTGAATGAAAGAAGTCAACTCGCCCAACGAACCATCGTCCCTGACCCGGATCACCGAGACGCTCCCGCTGCCGAAGTTCGCCATCATCACGAATTTTCCGGTCTTATCCATCGAGATGAAGCAGGTGCTGGTGCCGCTGGCGGGGACGGTATTCAGCAGACGCAACTTGCCACTCGAGGAATCAATGGCAAACGAGCTGACGTAAGACGAATGATCGAGCGGTGGCCCAACGGAGAGCGGATCTTCGCTTACGGCGTAGAGAAATCGATGATCCGGAGAAACAGTCAGGAACGAAGGGTTGATCATCTCCGCTGCCAGTTCGGGCTCACCAAACTCCCCGGAAGCCGCCCGGAAACGGCTGACATAAATCCCCTTGCTGTGACTCTCTCCCAGCCCGTACGGCCTGCTGTGATGCACCCACTTGAACCCGGTGTAGGTGCCGACATACATGAAGAAGTCGGTGCCTTGAGCGTAGGCAGTCTGGACCCCTGCAACGGCGAGCCCGAATGCGATGACCGAACACAGCACGTATCGGATACGTATCATGAAGGTTCCTGATCTCCTTATTGCGAGCAAGCAGCCGTAGGTCTCTAGGCTCATTTCTGTGTGGGCACGAACACGATGCAAACAGGCACATCCAATTTCAAATCGGTGCTGGTGGGTGTGAGCCGGCCTGTGTTGTCGTCGACGCGAAAAACCACGACGTTCCCGGACACCTGATTGGCGGAAAACAGGTATGCGCCCGTGGGATCGATCGCGAAGTTGCGCGGCATCGTGCCTCCCGACGCTATCTGTTCGACTTCGCTCAGCGTACCTTTCTCTGTGTCGATAGAGAACACTCCGATCGTATCCGGCCCCCAGAGATTGGAGCCGCGGAACCGCCGATTCGACTCATACAGAAATTTCCCGTTTGGATGAATCGCAATCTCAGCGCTGTCGCTGGAACCAACGAAATCGGGGGCCAACGTTTTGGCGTCCTGCACCTTGGTCAGGGTTCCCTTCGAAGGGTCCCATGCGAGGGCGGACACAAACCCGCTCATCTCCTGCAGCGAATAGCCGAATTTGCCGGCCGCATCGAAAACAAAATGGCGCGGGCCGCTGCCCGGATCGGCGTCGACGAATGGTGGGTTGCCCGGGGAAAGCGCTCCGGTGGCAGCGTCAAATCGGTAAACAAACACCTTGTCCACGCCCAGATCGGAAACGACTGCGTAGCGGTTGTCGGGCGAAACGTCAATGGAATGGGGATGAGCCTTGGATTGGAAAGCAGGGTCCTTCCCTTTTCCGATGTGTTTCATGAACGCGGTCTGTTCACCCAGCGAGCCGTCGTCTTTAATTCGCAAAACCGTAACGCTGCTGCTGCCGAAATTCGCCATCAGAACGTAGTGACCCGTCTTGTCGATGGAGAGATAACACGTGCTGGTCCCGCCTGTCGGCAGGGTGTTCAACAGATGCAACTTGCCGGTAGATGGATCGATGGCAAACGCGCTCACGTAAGACTCATGATCGAAATTCGGCCCTCGAGACAGGGGATCTTCGGTGGCAACGTAAAGCAATCGCCGGTTGGGATGAACGGCCAGGAACGCCGGATTAACGATCTCCGCTGCCAGTTCGGGCTTGCTGACTTTCCCCGTCGCCGGCTGGAAACGGCTGACATAGATTCCCTTGCTCTGGCTTCCTCCGGCTGGCAAACCTTCCGACATGTAAGTAAAGCCGGTGTAGGTGCCGAAATATACGAAGTACTCGCCCGATGGTGCGGGCACACTCCATGCACTGGAAAGAGAAAGTACAGCCGAGAAGGCAAGCAAAACGAAGCAGCGTATTAATCTCATGGCTTATTTTCCTGGATGGTCGTTCTTGGTTTCAAACCGCATCGTTCGAACGAGCACACGCATGTTAATGGGCCGCGGGAACAACCGCGTGCGTCCAGTTGTCACCCTCAGGGAACCGCGCGAAATAAAGAAACTTGGCCGGTGTGGCGCCGGCATTGATGTTGGAGTGTACGGTTGCCGAGTCCGGCGGCAGCATGTAGGCCATCCCCGGCTTTTGCACCCGAAGTTCCGTCCCCATCATAATGAGGCTGGTGCCGTCGATCGCGGCCCAGACTTCTTCTTGACCCGGGCGGTGCGGGTGCGGTTCGCCCATGGTCAGCGGATTCACCGTCACGGTGATGACGCTCTGCTCGGTCGCCAGTCCGTCGGCCGGAGAGAACAGTTCCCGAACGATGTGCGCCCAATGCCCCGACGCCCCGCCGACAATATAAGGATCGGCGGCCGCCGGGGTCCTCTGGCGTGCCATCGCTTCATCCTTCACTGCCATCTTGTCTTTCGGATGGAATCCGGCCGGAGTCGGCTCGTTGATGACGTACATGGTAAGCGCCTCTGGTCCGGTCGACTTCATCACGAACTCCAGCCCCGCAGGCATTAGCACCGCTATGTCCTTGCGCAGCTTCGCGGTGTCGGCACCGACCGTGATCTCTCCCTCGCCGCCCAACACGTAATAGACCTCCTGCTGGCCTTCGAGTTTCGCCGGCGTGGTCCAGTTCCCGGGAGCCAGACGGCCGTAAGCGAAAAAGTTCGCCGCGCGCAGGACCGCACTTTTCTGCGAGGGGGCGAAGTTATCGCCCCGAATCAGAATGTCGCGCAACACCAGCGAGCCGTGCTCAAATCGCGGAAGTGAACTCTGCCAGTCGCTGATAAACAGATCGATCCGCCGGTCTTGCGGCTCGCGCTCCTTCGCATACTTGACGAACTCTGGTCCCGGATAGGAATTAATCCCGTTGATTGCGTTTTTCGTACCGCTTGAAGGCACAGCCTCTTGCGCCGTTGCCAGCGAAGGCAAACCCAGAGTCAGCGCGGATACAGTCAGGAAAGCAATCGCCGAGCGTTGCATCATAAAAGCTCCGTTTCTGATCTTGTCTACGGTCTGGGTTCGTGCGGATGGTAGCGAGCAAAGTAGAGAAACCTGACTTGCGCGTCTTCGTTCTGATTGATGTTGGTGTGAGGAGTCTTGTTATCCGGGATGTGGTAGAACGCCATGCCGGGAGTTTGTTTCCGCAGGGTATTCCCCACGAACGCGAGACTGGTGCCATCGAGAGCCGTCCACACTTCCTCGATATCGTCGTGATCCACCAGATGCGGCTTGCCCATGGTGAGAGGATCGAGCGTAACCGTCAGAACAGTCTGTAGCGTGCCCAAGCCGTCCGCGGTCACGAATAATGTCTTGACGATGTGATCCCATAAACCGTCGCTCGATGTGATCGGAAGTTTGTTCTCGTCGCGAACCAGCATCGCGGAATTCGGCCGGAAGGCAGGCGGCGTGGGATCACTGATCACATACATCGTCAGCGGCTGATCGGCTGTGTTGCTGAGAGTGAACTCCAGGTTAGCCGGCATCAGAACCGCGATATTCCGATATAACTCGACGGTCTGCCCCCCGGCTTTGGCGGTGCCGCGACCGGAGTCGACAAAATAAATTTCCTGCTGTCCGTCCAGACGCGTCGCCTTGGTGGATGCGTGCGGCGAGAGAGTGGCATAGGTATAAGAACTGATGTAGCGGAGAACGGCACTTTTCTGCGTAGGATTTTGTGGATCGCCCCGAGTGAAGATGTCCCGTTCAACCAGCGAACCCTGGGTGGTGCGCGGGGTCGAAGCGTGCCAATCCCCAAAATAAAGGTCGATACGATCGCCTGTGGTTTGCGCCAATGCCAGCCCGGCGCACACGACTAATGCCAGTGATGCGAGAATTCTTGTCACCATCCGAGCATTCTCCTCAAGACTAATTCTGTTAGCTCCGGGGTCGAGGAACGATTTGCTAGTATTATAACTATATATGATAATTGCCGAGATCAAGAAGCAAGTAGCGACAGTGCCGTCCCGTTGGGGAATGTGGCTCCAGAGCTGATTCGTAGTGTCGCGTCCTCCAGGTTGTACAGTAGTTTGGTCAGCCGCGCAAAATATCCATTTTCAAAGCAGGTCCAGGAGAACCCGAACCATGAAGCTGATTCGATTTGGCGAAAAGGGACAGGAAAAGCCCGGAGCGATTTTAAAAGATGGAAGCCGCATCGATGTGTCCGCGATGGGTTCCGACTACGGGGAAGAGTTTTTTGTCAGCGCAGGATTGAAGAAACTCGAATCCTGGCTGAGCAGTCATGCTGCGTCCGCACCGCGCGTGGCGCCGTCCGTGCGCTTGGGATCTGCTGTTTGCCGGCCCAGTAAGATTGTCTGCATCGGACTCAACTACCGCGACCATGCGGCAGAGACCAAGGCTGAACCGCCGAAGGAACCGGTACTCTTCTTCAAGGCCACTACTTCTCTGGTAGGCCCCAATGATCCCCTGATGATGCCGAAGAACTCGTCCAAAGTGGATTGGGAAGTAGAACTCGCGGTCATTATTGGCAAGCGAGCTTTATACGTGCCCAAGGAAAAGGCTCTCGACTACGTTGCAGGCTATGCTCTGCACAACGACTACTCCGAACGCAGTTTTCAGTTGGAGCACGGAGGCCAATGGGTAAAAGGAAAGAGTGCGGACACGTTTGCGCCGCTGGGTCCGTTTCTCGCCACTCCGGACGAAGTTCCGAACGTGGGCAATCTTCCCATGTGGCTGAAGGTCAATGGACAGTTCCGCCAGAAAAGTTCCACCGCAAACATGATTTTTGACGTGGCGACACTGGTGTCCTACGTGAGCCAGTTTATGACCCTTCTTCCCGGCGACGTGATCAGTACCGGAACGCCGGCCGGAGTCGGTCTCGGAATGAATCCGCCGGTCTATCTGCAGGCCGGTGATGTGGTCGACCTGGGAATCGACGGCCTGGGAGAATCCCGTCAACAAGTGATCGCATACGATGGCAGTGCACACTGACCCATGATGGGTCTTTCCCGATCCCTGCGAATTGCTGTCCTGGCGTTTCTTGCTGCGATCTGCGGAACCGTCAGAACAGCCCACTCTCAGACCAGTTCCGCTAGCGCCCATCGCTCGAAATCCCCGTCTCGCGTGGACGTGGACTGGCCGGTCTATGGTGGACAGGCCGCCGGAGACCACTACTCCAGCCTTTCTCAGATCAACCGCAAGAACGTGCACAAACTGCAGCTTGCGTGGAAGTTCGACGCCGAAGAAGAAGGTGGCCTGGAGACGAGTCCGATCATCGTCGGGCGCATTCTCTATGGCTACACGGCGACACAGAAAGTAATTGCCCTCGATGCCGCGTCGGGCAAGTTGATTTGGAAATTTGACTCGGGCATCAAAAGCAAGGTTCCGGTTCGCGGCGTCTCCTATTGGACGGATGGCAAAGAAGGTCGCATCTTCGCCCCGGTAACCAATTTCCTGTATGCGCTGGACGCCCGAACGGGCAAGCCGATGCCGAACTTCGGAGAAGGCGGAAGAATCGATCTACGAAAAGACTTGCGTGGCGACTATCAGGCACAGTCCGTCGCGATGACCAGTCCGGGAATGGTCTACCAAGATCTCATTATTGTGGGAGGGCGCAATCCCGAAACTCATCCTTCACCACCTGGAGACATTCGAGCGTTCGACGTGCGCACCGGAGAACTGCGCTGGAGATTTCACACCATTCCACATCCCGGTGAGTTTGGATACGAAACTTGGCCAAAAGATGCCTGGAGGGATGCGGGCGCGGCGAACAACTGGGCGGGAATGGCACTCGATACCGAGCGAGGCATCGTCTATGTACCCACGGGATCGGCTGTATTCGATTTCTATGGCGCCGACCGTGTCGGCGATGATCTGTTTGCCAACACCCTGCTGGCCCTGGATGCGCAGACCGGGAAGCGCATCTGGCACTTTCAGGGCGTACACCACGACATTTGGGACCGCGATTTTCCTTCTCCGCCGGCCTTGGTTTCCGTCAAACGCGACGGCAAACGCATCGATGCAGTGGCGCAGACCACCAAACAAGGATTCCTGTTTCTTTTTGACCGTGCCACGGGCAAGCCACTATTTCCCATCGAGGAACGCAGCTTTCCTTCAAGTCAGATTCCTGGAGAAGTCACCTCGCCCACCCAGCCGGTGCCGTTAGTGCCGGAACCCTTCTCGCGCCAGGTCCTCACTGAGGATTTACTGACGCAGCGTACGCCCGCAGCGCACGCCTGGGCAGAAGAAGAATTCAGCACGTACTTCAGCGGAGGGCAATTCATTCCTACCGCACTGGACAAAGAGACCGTTGTTTTTCCCTGCTTTCTTGGTGGGGCAGAATGGGGCGGCCCAGCGGTCGATCCCAGGCGCGGCGTCATTTTCGTCAATGCCAACGAGTGGGCCTGCGTGATTGCGCTGACCGAGAACAAACCGTCCCACAGTACCGGCGAGAGGACGTATCACAACCAGTGCAGCGTCTGTCATGGCGAAAAGCGCGCGGGTTCACCGCCAACTTATCCCTCCTTGGTGGATGTGGGAAAGAGACTCTCGCTAACGCAGATCGAGACCACGATCCTGCAGGGCAAAGGCCGCATGCCGGGTTTCCCGAACCTACAGGGCGACTACCTGCAGGAGTTGGTGCAATTTCTGGAAACTGGTGGCGATCCCGAAGTAAAGGTTGACGCCGGAAAAGCCGACGACCCAGCCAGCTCAGCTTCCGGTGCGCGACAGATTACGCCAGAACTTCTCGGGGCAACTGTCTATTCGAACAAATGTGCCACCTGTCATGGCGAGCATCGCGAGGGCAAACCGCCTGTGTTTCCCGCGTTGACCGGCATCGGCCAACGACTCACGGCACAGCAGATTCACGATCGGATCCGCCAAGGCAAAGGCTCCATGCCGGCGTTTGCCACCCTTGCCGGTAAGGACATAGATGGTCTGCTGGCCTACTTGACTGCGCAGAATCCGGTCGAACTCGACCCCGACCGAGATGCAATCTACTCCAGCACTGCCGAAGGCGCGCCGATGAAATATCGCATCACCGGGTCCAATGACTTTCTGGATCCTGATGGATACCCCGCGATCAAACCGCCCTGGGGTACGCTCAATGCGATTGATCTGAATACCGGCAAGTATGTTTGGAAAATTCCGCTGGGTGAGTATCCGGACCTGGCGGCGAAGGGCCTGACCAACACCGGTTCGGAAAACTACGGTGGGCCAATCGTGACTGCGGGTGACGTCTTGTTTATCGGTGCGACTGTATATGACAAGAAATTTCGGGCCTTCGATAGCCGTACCGGCAAGTTGCTGTGGGAAACTCCCCTGCCGAATTCAGCGATCGCGACGCCTGCCACCTACATGATCGACGGCAAACAGTATGTCGTCGTCAGCGCCGGTGGGGGGAAAGATCCGAAGGGGTCGTCGGGCAGCGTATATGAGGCGTTTGCACTGCCATAGCGGACGATTGGGGACCACCTCCTCTTCACAGAAACTCGAGGTCATTTCCCGTAACACCCAATCAGGGCAGAGCAAAAGCAACGTAAGCTCCCGGGATAGTCGCCTGCACTGCCGGGTGTCCGGGAAGATCGTGCGTATGAGTAGTCGCTTGCGCCGCTGCACAGAAAACAACATATTCACGTCCGTCGATCTCGTAGACCGCCGGCATGCCTTCGAGACCGGCTTCCACCTCCGCCTCCCAGAGCACCTTGCCGGTCGCTGAGTCGAGAGCGCGAACTTTGCGGTCGCGAGTTCCGGTAAAGATCAATCCCCCAGCCGTGACCACCGGTCCAACCTTGGGAAAATGCGAGCCGGTGTCCTTGATCCCTTTTGCGGCTAACTCCGGAACTTCGCCCAGCGGCACTTGCCAGGCGATGCTTCCCTGGTTGAGGTCATAGGCAGTCAGCCTGGTCCAGGGTGGAGCGATCGCAGGCAGCCCGCTGCTGGTGAACATGAAGCCGAAACTGCTGCGATAGCGTAATTGTTCCGGCGCCAGTGATGCTGATGGGCTTCCAGTCTGTGGAGTGGAATCGTTCTCCGTGGGACGTGCCGCTGCGCGCTCCGGATGGAATAGATAGGCTAAAAGAGAATCCAGATCAGCATCGGACAAATTGGAAGACGCCGGCATGGGCCCGCGTCCGTGCGTCACGACCGCACGCACTTGATCCGCTGGGAGCCGCGATCCAATGTCCGCAAGCGAAGGCACAGCCGGAGGCTGACCGGCCCGGTCCGCACCGTGACATAGACGGCAATTGGATTGATAGACGACACGCCCCTTTTCCTCCGCGGAGCTCCCTGGCGCTGCCTGCTCGGCTATGTTCAGTTCCAGCTTGAGCATGGAAGGAAGGTCCTTCGAAACAACGAACAAGGTGCCGTGCTCCGGGTCGATGGCTGCGCCCTGAAAATTCGCTCCCCCGTTATTGCCCGGCATCTCGATCGTGTCGGTCAGGCCGGGCGGAGTGAATAGACCTTGGTTGCGGGCGCCTTCCATTTTCTTGCGAAACTGCTCCCGCTCCTCGGGCTCCAAGAATGGGCTCAGGTCTTTGACGGTGAAGCTTTGACGCGCGAAAGGCGGAGGCTTCAAAGGGAACGGTTGCGTGGGCCAGGTTGCCTCTCCCGGCATGTCCGACTGTGGGACAGCCCGCTCTTCAATCGGCCAGAAGGGCTCACCCGTTTCGCGGTTAAACACCCAAACGAAACCTTCCTTTCCAGCCTGCGCCACAGCGTCGACCATCTTGCCATTGTGACGGACCGTCAAAAGCATCGGAGCAGTTCCGTTGTCATAGTCCCAAATGTCGTGGTGGACCATTTGGAAATACCAAATCAGCTTTCCGGTGCGCGCATTCAGCGCCAGCAGGCAGTCACCAAATAGATTGGCTCCCTTGCGGTCGGCTCCGTAGAAGTTGTACTTCGGACTCGCGGTCGGAATGAAAACGATACCGCGCTTCTCGTCCACTGATAGCCCGCTCCAGGCATTCGCTCCTCCGACTGTCTTCCAGGCGTCCTTCGGCCAGGTGTCATAGCCGACTTCGCCGGGATGCGGCACGGTATGAAAGATCCAGACCATGCGCCCCGATCGAACATCGTAGGCGCGAATGTCGCCTGGGCCAGACTCGTATTCTTCGTTGGTAGCCGAGCCCAGGATCAAGAGATCTTCGAACACACGTCCCGGGGTCGTGGATTGAACCAGGCTCAGACTTCTCGGATCGCGTCCCAGACCTTCTCGCAAATCGACGCGGCCACTCTTCCCAAAATCCGAAATCGATTGACCCGTCCGGGCATCGAGCTCCTGCAGGAAGTTATCGGCGGCAAAGATGAGCCGACGGTCGGACCGGTCAGCACTTTCCCAGTAGTTGATTCCACGATTGGTGATCAGCGTTGTCTTCAAGTCTGTGGGATGGATCCACAGTTGTTTTCCGCTGGTCGCATCGAGCGCCACAATGCAGTGGTTGTGCGCCAGAACATAGATCGTTCTGTCGACCACGATCGGGTTGAATAGATATTTATTCCCGTCCCCTGTCGGATAACTCCACACCATCCGCAACTTGCCGACGGTCGACCGATTGATTTGATCCAGCGCGGAATACTGCGCGGAATCAGAAGCGCCCCCATAGTCGCTCCAGGTAGAGTGAGACCGAGCCACCGTGCCGGCAGATCCCCCGCGGCCGGAAGTGTTTTCCTGGCCGGAGGCCCCTTTTGTTTGTGCCGGAACCGGCGCGGTCAAGGCGAACACCAGCCACGCTAGCCCTAACACTGCGAGTCTTCCTCCCGGCATCCTGATCGCCTCGGTTCTATTTTCGCGGATCGTGGTTGCGGTAACGTGCAAAGTAAAGAAATCTAACTTGAGAATCCTCGCTGCTGTTGATATTGGTGTGTGGGGTCTTGTTATCCGGGATATGCAAATACGCCATCCCTGGCGTTTGGCGGCGCAACTGATTCCCAACCAGCGCGAGACTCGTACCGTCGAGTGCGGTCCATACTTCCTCAATTTGGTCCGTGTCCTCGCCCGGCACTGGGTGAGGCTTGCCCAGCGTGAGTGGATCGAGCGTTACCGTCAGAACCGCTTCCAGAGTGCCCAGACCATCGGAGCTTACGAATAACGTCTTCACGATATGCGCCCACATGCCGTTGATGGAACTGATCGGCAGCTGATTTTCGTCCCGGGCCAGCATCCCGGGGTTGGCGCGAAAGCCGGGCGGCGTCGGCTCATTGATTATGTAGATCGTCATCGGCTGGTCGCCCGTGTTCTCGAGGTTGAAGTTCAATCCTGCCGGGATCAACACAGCTACGCTTCGATGCAAGTCCACGGACTGAGCGCCGCCATGCGCCGTTCCCTGTCCGGATTGCACAAGGTAAATCTCCTGCTGGCCGTCGAGTTGCTGCGGTTTCGTCGAAGCATGCGGCGCCAGTGTAGCGTAAGAGTAGGAGTTGATGAACCGAAGAACCGCACCCTTTTTCGTTGGGTTCATCGCATCGCCGCGCGTAAGAATGTCCCGTTCTTCCAGCGTGCCCTGCGTCATCCGAGGCGATGTTGTGTGCCAGTCGCCGAAATAAAGATCAATGCGGTCTCCGGTGGTTTGCGCAAACGCTCCGGACGCAAGCAGAGCAAAGAACCCCAGAGCACTGAGAAGGCTTTCAGCGTTCATGATGTTCACCTGGTTTTCCCTTTGCCACAGTTTCTTTACCGCGGATCGTCGGAACGTGTCCTCGCAGCGAGGCTAGGGAAGCCCGACGGCGGAAGCACAAGCAGGCCCTCCGCCTGGAAGATTCGACGGGGATTAATAGTATCATACGATTATCTTAAATTTCTTGCCGCATCTCCCAACCCGTTCGCTTGACGGAACGTGCTCCAACTGGGCCCAACAGCTTGAAGTTGCGACGACTTGATCGCTGCATTCCCAGGAGCGTCTCGCTCCTCTTGGGATGTGTAAAACATGGTTTTGTTTCGCCAGGATCCCACTTCGCTCGATTCCGGCCCCGTCTGTTTCGCACTATTTCGCTTGTGGGATTGCTAGAAACCGATATGCTTTTGGCCAGCTGTACGATTTCGCTTGAATGGATTGTTAGTATTGTAGTACGAATAAGCGGCATCACGGCGCGTTTTGGGGGAGGCTTCCTATGGAACTTCGTCGTTTCCGTTACGCATGTCTCTGTGTGATCGTACTTGTCGGCACCACCTTGCCGCTGCGGGCAGACGTGACCGGATCCATCTCCGGTACCGTACGCGACAAATCGGGCGCAGTGCTCGCCAAGGCTATTGTCACTGTGCTTCAGGTGGACACGCACTACAGCCGGACGGTGACGAGTGATGCGGCCGGTCAATACAGTGTTCTTGCCCTGCCTCCCGGGCGCTACAACTTGACCGCGTCGGTCACCGGTTTCGAGAAGGGGGTCATCCAAAACGTCGATCTCAACGTGAATGATGCGCTGCATTTCGATTTCTCTCTTCAAGTGGGCAGCGTCACTGCGACCGTCGAAGTGCAGGCGGACGCGCAGCAGATTCAAACCACCAGCACGCAACTGGGCACCACCATCGAAACGAATCAGATTCTGGCCATGCCCCTCAACGGCCGCTCCTACATCGATCTTCTGTCTCTGCAAGCGGGCGTTTCTCCGGTCAACACGAACAGCAACTTCAGCGATCGCGGCCCGGCTTCCGGTCTTTACTCGTCGGCGGGCAACGTTTCGACTGATGGTCAACCGGAATACGCTAACGCTTTCCTGGTAAACGGCGCCGAAGTGAATGAGACCAAGAACATGGGCGCGGGCTTGATTCCCAACGCCGATTCGGTCGCCGAGTTTCGCCTGCTGACCAACAGTTTCAGCGCCGAATACGGCAAGTTCACCGGTGCCGTCATGAACAGCGTCACAAAATCCGGAACGAATAGTATCCATGGGGACGTATTCGAGTTCTATCGCAACCAGGGAATGAACGCATACAGTTGGTTCAACCCCACAAAGGCCGAGTTGAAGCGGCATCAATTCGGGGGCGTGGTCGGCGGTCCGATCTGGAAAGACAGGCTCTTCTTTTTCGATGACTATCAGCAGACTCGTCAAGTGGCCGGGGCCAGCACCGGAATTTTGCAGGTCATGAGCAACGACGAACGCAACGGCATCTTCCCCGACAGCGTACTCAATACTCCTGTTCAGGGCAGCGCCTGGGCCCAGACCCTTATGAGCCGCGGCGGCGGAACGATCGTCGCCGGTTCCACCCTGTACAACCAACTGGGTACCGCTACGACGACGACTGACATCAACGGGGCAACCGTGGCAGCTCATAATATCTCCGCCTACATCGACCCCGTGACCGCGTTGACCATGAAATTCATTCCGGCGGCCAATCAGGCCAACGGTTTTGACTACGCCGACTCCAGCCATGTCGGGACCATCACAGATACTAACTGGTCCCAGCGAATCGACTTCAACAACCGGAAGACCGGCGACTGGGCGTTCTACTATCACTACGACAACGCAACCGCCGTCAATCCCATCTACACCCAGGAATATCAGGGTGTGACCAATGTGCCGGGCTTCCCCAATTCCGAGCCTTCGCGCAATCAGTTGTTCACGGTGAGCAACACCAAGACGTTTGGCCCCAATATGGTCAACGTTGTGCGTTTTCAGGTCTTCCGCACTGCGGTTCACACGGCGCAGCCCTCCGCCAGTTCAACGATCTCGTCTTACTCCACCTACGGGTTCAATACCGATCCCGCCGCCGGTGGTCTGGTCAACACCGGAACCACCGGGTATCCTTCGTCGCTGCCCATGCTGTTGTTCAACAGCTTCGCGGTCGGAAACAACTGGCTGAATCTTTACCAGCCTGACACCACCTACGGCGTCGGCGACACATTCAGCAGGACAGCCGGCGCGCATTCGATCAGCTTTGGTGGCGACTTCCGCTACTACCAATTGAATGTTCGCAACGAATGCGGACCCAACGGATACTTCCAGTTCCGGGGCAATGAAACGAATACGGACGTCTCCGACTACTACATTGGCGCTCCCGGCCAGTTCGTTCAGTGCTCCATCCAACTTCTCGATAACCGCACCCGGTATATTGGCCTCTTCGCCACTGATACCTGGAAAGCAGCTTCCAACTTGACCGTTAACTATGGCCTGCGTTGGGATGTTGCCAGGCCATGGAGCGATCGCTTTGGCCGCCTCACCAGTCCGGTTCCGGGAGTACAGTCAACTAAGTTCCCCGACTCCCCAGAGGGCAACCTGGTTCCGGGAGATCCCGGGGTTCCGAGTACGATCTCCCCCACCCAGTACAGCAATTTTGGACCCCGCATTGGTCTGGCCTATGCTCCCTCGGGCGGCATCTGGGGCGAGAATAAGACCAGCATTCGCGCGGCCTACGGCATTTATTATCTGGGCGCAGCGGATCAGGGCAACTTCGGCATTATCGGCGACGCTCCGTGGGGACTCTATTGGGCGTCGCCCCAACCCACCGATTTTGCAAGTCCCTACATCACACGTGCGAACGGTGTTTCGCAGGGGCAGCACTTCCCCTTCACTTTCCCTTCGGGCGCCGGGCCGTTTCCGAACTTCCAGTTCGGATCGCTCATGCCGCTTTATGTGCCGGGCTACTACAACAAGAACAAGACGCAGATGGCCGAGCACTATAACCTGACCATCCAACGCCAACTCGACAAAGCAACGGTCCTGACCGTGGGGTACGTGGGAACCGCTGGTCACCACATACAACGGGGCGTCCCGTTGCTCTGGGGAAATGCGGCGCTGTGCGAGTCGCTTGCCGGCTGCGGACCCGGCGGAGAAGGCGGCGTATACGTCCAAAATGGCCAAACCTACTACGGCACCTTTACCGGACTGATCAATAACCAGGCTATCAGCGCGAACTACACCAATTCCGCTGGTGGTCCGGTTTCAGCGTACGCTCAGGCGACCTGGCTGCAGAACTCAGGAAATTCCAATTACAACTCGCTGCAGGTTTCCGCCGAACGGCGGGCTCGCGATTTGACGTTGCTGCTCAGCTACACCTGGGCGCATTCGTTCGATAGCTACTCTGCAGCTTACGATCCTCGCAACCCCTCTCGCTCCTACGGACCTTCGACGTTTGATATTCGCAACAACCTCGTAATGAGCTACAACTGGGAACTTCCGTTTGCGCGCCTGTTCGGCGCCCGCCGGATTACCTCGGGATGGCATCTCGCAGGCATCACGCGTTTTGCCGACGGGACTCCTGTGAGCCTCCAAGGCAACAGTGATGCCGCCCTCACCAATATCGGGCTCGACTATCCCACCCAGATCGGGTCCATCCATAAGTCGAATCCGCGTGCCTTTGGCAATCAGTACTTCAGCCCAACTTCGTTTGCCGGGTTTCCCCTCGCTACCAATGGCCTGAGCTGCGGGTACGAAGTCTGTGGTGTCACGGGCAGCTCGCCGCAGTATTCCTTCAGTGGCCCGGGCACGATCAACACGGATGCAAGCCTGGAGAAAGACACTAAGCTCACGGAGCGGGTGTCAATGAACTTCCGCATCGAGATGTTTAACGTCTTCAATCATGCCAACTTCCTTTCCAGTGGCGTGATCGGCAATCCTGCCAGCGGCCAGTTCGGTCAGGCCACAACAGTGGCGCCAGGCCGTATCGGCCAGATCAGCGGCAAGATCATTTTCTAGTCTAACTCCGGGCGGAACGTCGCTTGGGCTAACCTAATAGAGGATGCGAGCGATCGCATCCTCTTTCTGCTTTTAGGCTTTCGCGGTTGGCAGTAGACACATCCACTGGAGGCGCGATGAAACCGAGCGCAATGTTCGTCCTGCTTTGCCTGGCAATCTCTTTGCTGTGTTCCGCGCAGGAAAAAACAGTTCCAGAGATTCCTTATGAGTCCGTGCCCAATCTTCTGAAACTCCCCAATGACTTATATCTGGGAGAGGCTGCCGGCGTAGCGGTGAATTCCAAGGGGCACATCTTCGTCTACACGCGCAGTGCGCAGACTCGGCTCTTCGAGTTCGATGCCAAGGGAAACTTTGTCCACGAGATCGGCAAAGGCCTGTACGGCTTCGCGTTTGCACACGTCGTTCGCGTCGACAAGGACGACAATATCTGGTGCGTGGACGAAGGCGCAAACATGGTGATTGAATTTGATCCCCAAGGCCGGGTGATGATGCTGTTCGGCAGAAAGCCCGAAGTGGTCGAAGGTGGCGCGCCCCCTCCTCCCGGCGTGACTCCTCCACCGCCGCCACCTGCCTTTGCGACCTTTGCCCACCGGCTCTTCAACCGGCCCACCGACGTTGCCTGGGACCCTGCCGGAAACACTTTCGTCGCCGACGGATATGGGAACTCGCGCGTGGTTAAATTTGACAAGGACGGCAACTGGGTCAAGGAGTGGGGCAAGCGCGGCACAGCGCCTGGCGAATTTCATACTCTGCATAGTATCGCCACCGATGCTGAGGGAAATGTCTACGTAGGCGACCGCGAAAACAACCGCATTCAAGTGTTCGACGGCGAAGGCAATTTTCTAAAGGAGTGGACCGCCGTCGGCGCACCTTGGGCGATTTGCATCACTCCCGGACCGAAGCAACTCCTTTACACTTCGGACTCCAGCGCTGGCCGAATCTACAAGCTGGACTTGGACGGCAACATCCTCGGGGAGTTTGGAAAGAGTGGCAAACTGCTGGGTCAGTTCGGATGGGTGCATGAGATTTCCTGCCCTACCGAGAACACGCTACTGGTAGCGGAGCTCTTGAATTGGAGGATACAGAAGCTCATTCTGCATCCGACACACTAGACTGTGTCTCTGCGGCGACTGATTGATCCACCGATCTCGATCGTCTTTCCGCGTGGTGGATGCTCCTACCCGCTCAAAGTCGAGCCGTCTTGCGCGACTATTCGACTTCAATGTCTTGAAACGTCGACATCGACACGATAGTGCGAAAAAAAAGCGGTCCACGACAGACATTGTTCGCTCGAACAGCCCTGGGCTTCGCCTGTGTGGCGCCCACGCCAAGGCCCAACAGCATAACCCGACGTGACTCACAGTCCGTATGAGGCGTCCCGATCAAGAATCCGTTTACCTGCGGCAGTACGCCTAGAAGCTCAATCGCAAAGCAAGCTGTAGAATGCGCTCCGTGTGCAAGGGGCTGAGACCGGTTCCAAAGGTAGTGGTGGTCATCTGACCGAAGGTACCGCTGTTGATATTCGTGTCCGGGTTCGCGAATTCAGTGTGATTGAACACATTGAAAGCTTCCACGCGGAATTCAACATTCACGCGCTCGGTAATTCCCGTGGTCTTGGCCAAAGCCAAATCGAGGTTTGTTCTCCCCGGCCCACGGAAGAAGTTTCGCGGCAGGCCGTAGCCTGTGGTTGGAGGGACAAAGGCTGCGCAACTAAAGTACAAGTTCCCGGTTTCCGGCAAACCGCTGTTGGGATTGGTGCAGCTCGTGTTGGTGTTTTTTGGATTCGTGATCGTGATGTTATTGAACCCGGGCGCGAACTCCGCGTTCGCAATGTAACCATCGCCGGCTCCGGAAGATCCCGGATCCGCGGGGTTGAAAGACTCGCCGCCATTGATGCTGAGCGGGAAGCCCGTCCGCCAGGTGAGGATCGGATATAAACTCCAACCCTTCACGAGCGGCTTTGGTCCAGAGGCCCAGGCACGGTCAAAGGGCAAATCCCATCCTCCGCTGAACGTGATCCGGTTCGTAAGGTCAAAATCGGAGGAGCCTCGGAATTGCGAAGTGTTATAGAACGGAACCTGCGAGGTCCGGTTCCTGAAGCCGGATGAGTTGTCGATGCTATGGCCGTACGTGTAGGCCAAGGTGAAATACGTGGTGCCGAGGAACCGGCTGTCGCCTAGTTGCTTGGTCAATGAGGCTTCCAGACTGTTGAAGGTTGCGAAACTCACGTTGGCAAACTCCAGCGCAATGGAAACAGGGCAGGCCGAAGGACCGCCAAGGTTGGCGCAAAAGTTCGTTAGCGCAGCGTTCTGGTTGGTGTTCAGGCGCCGAGTCGGAGTTGTATTCAGGGTGCTGAGGATAAACGGATTCACGTCTTCCAATGACGTGAGCCCTTTGGAGCTGCTGCCGACGTAGTTGACCTCGGCGGTCAGATTCTTGGCAAATTCGTGCTGCACGCTCAGGTTGTACTGGTAGGTGTATGGCGTGTGAAGGTGCGGGTCAACAAAATAAATTCCACCCCCGCCGAAGGGGAGGGAGTTGCCGGTGGCAACGTTGAACGCGCTGCTCGCAGTGGGCGGGGTTGACGGAAATGGGTTGCCGGGGAAGCCCGCAGAGGTCCAAGGTTGCGTGTAGTACGTCGCGCCTGCGGGGTACCCAGACCCTTGGCTGCAATTCACGTCTCCGGGTGGGCACGGCACTGAGTTGCATTGCACGCTGCCGTCGGGAAGCGTATAGAGCGCCTGTTGGCAGGAATATGAGGCGAAGGGTTCGCTGTAGAATGGCGGCGCTCCATTGAACTGCAGGTTGTCTTCGCCTTTTAGTACGTCGTAGAAGAGGCCGATACCTCCGCGAATGCTGGTCTTTCCATTGCCCTGCGGATCCCAGGCAAAACCGAATCGTGGTGCGAAATTGTCTTTATCGGGGAAATTCACGCCCCGAGGACCTCCCGGATCTCCGGGAAAGGCCAAGCCGAGAGGAGCGTTGGGAAACCGGGTCGATTGGTGCCCTGGAATGACCGAGAAGGTTCGTCCCTGGGTATCGAGCTTGGGGGTGCTGTATTCGTAACGAACGCCCAAGGTAAAAGTGAGTCTCTTGCTGGTCCGCCATTCGTCCTGCGCGAAGCCGTATGTCCCCTTGCTGCGGATATTGTTCCTGGCGTTTGGACCCTCAAATAGGTTGTTGGGAATCCCCACCAGGAAGTCCGCGAGGCTATTGCCAGTGCCGATCCCACCCTGGTTATATGGCCCGAGGAAAGCGAAATTGCCGTTCCCATAAAAATCGTAGACCGTGTTGTTTTGATATGCAGAAAACCCTCCGCCGAACTTCCATGTGTTGCGGCCCTTCACCCAAGTCAGCGTATCCGTGTAGGCGTAGGTAGTGCCGATCTCAAATGCTGGACCCTGTGGGCTGATTCCGAGGGCCAGGCCGTTATCGAAGGTCATGAGCGGAGGACCGTTGGGGAGGTCGGATGCAATGCCATAACCCAACGCGCTCGACGTGGGCAGTTTCACAGAGGGTTGGCCAAATCCTGAGTTAAGTCGTTGTGCCGTAAAACGGAATTCATTCAGCAGGTCGGGAGAAAACGTCCGCGAATATGCGATGTTGGAGAAATACCGGTTGGTCTGGTCCGTGTTGGGGAAGCCAGAAACGTTCGCACCGTTGCTGCCGAACGGGTCGAGTTCGGGCTCGCGGTATCCTCCGACCGTGAACGAGAGTTTGTCTTTCGAGGTGACGACGAGGTCGACCTTGCCGGTTAGTTCGTTATTGTTCAGCTTTGCGTTTCCAGCGGAACTAACCAGTCCACTCGGCGAGGTCGGAATAAGCCCGAGGCCGATGTATTTCAGAGCAGCAGGGTCAATCTTCGTTGGGTCGATAATGGCCTGGGATGCAAGACTGGCGTTCGACTGGAAAAAGGGATTCGCTTGCAGGAAGGCGGCAACATTGGGATCGGGGCCTCCACTCACAGCTTGCGAGAAATTCCCGTTTATTGCGGCAGGTGTGAAGGTCGTAATATTGGCTTGCACTTCAGTTTGCGTCTGGCGCTGGCCCTGGTATGCGACGAAGAAAAAGAGCCGATCCTTGCCTTCGATTACATGAGGAATCGTAATCGGACCACCCAATGTGCCGCCGAACTGGTGGCGTTTCAGGTTATTTCTGGGCAGGCCGTTCTGAATGTTGAAGTATTCGTTGGCGTCGAAATCGGTGTTGCGTGCGAACTCGAAGGCGCTGCCGTGAAGCTGGTTTGTGCCCGACTTGGTCACAACGCTGATGATGCCGGACCCGTTCCGGCCGTACTCCGCCGTGTAGTTGCTGGTCAGGATGCGAAACTCGGCGACCGCATCCGGGTTGGGGTTCAAAACCACACCGTTACCCATTAGGTCGTTATTGAGGCCACCATCCAACAAGTAGGTTGTTGAGTCGGAGCGGCCGCCGCCCACGCTGAAACCGCTCCCGCTGCCATTTCCTGAACTGGTGTCGTCCGGGTTGGTTTCTGTGACGCCGGGCTGCAGAAGGGCCAGAGCCAGGACGTTGCGTCCGTTCAGGGGCAGATTGACGATGGGACGGCTAGTGACGGATTGGCCCAGAGTCGGATTCACCGTCTCCACGTTGCTCCCGACTCCCGAAACTTCGACCGTTTCGTTACGCGCCCCCACCGTCAAACGCAAATCCATGCGCTCCTGCTGGTTGATTTGCAGAGTGCGAGGCTCGGTGGCCAGCTTGGCAAACCCCTCACGCTCGACCGTCACTAGATATGTGCCAATAGGCAATGCGAGCACGCGGAAGTTGCCCTCCGAGTCGGTCTCGGTTCTGCTGGAAACTTGCGTCGCGGCATTCGTGACCGTGATTTTGGCTTGGTGCACGGGTAGACCTTGAGGATCAGTAACCTGGCCAAGAATCGAGGCGGTGGCAGACTGCGCCGAGACAAAACCAGTTGACAACAAGAAATACAGGAATAATCCGACTGCGCACCTCGACGGACGCATGGGAAACCTCCTTGAGTTGCAAGAGCGACGCACAATTAACTTCAGGAATGAACAGACTGATGGCGAGACCCTAGGTACATTGGGACTCTACTATGCAATTTCGTGACCATGATGATCGGCCCGAATTTGCAACACGAAGAGCCTTCGCCGAAGCGCTTGGATACGCCATTTCACAGGCTTCAATTCCAGATTTGGAAAGTTTAGCCGTTAAGTTGGGAACGACCGTAAGTGCGAACTGTCGTCACCGAACTTTCGCACTGCGTACTCCTGTTCGTTTACAGTATCCGAGTCACATCAACGTTGCGGTCGAATCACGGCAAAATGCGAACAGCGGACAAGGAGTTCTTGCGAGCCGCGGCTTAAGGAGGAGACAGTGAGGAATCAGCTGCGATCTCGCAGCGTTGCGGAGGGCGCGGTTTCGCGGCGTGAGTTGGTGAAACGAGCTGCCGCTGCGGCGATTGGTCTTGCGATCGTCCCGCGCAGGGTGTTGGGTGGCACGGGGTACGTTCCACCCAGCGACAAGGTTAATATCGCTTTCATCGGCGTTGGCGCGCAGGGTTTGCGTGTGATGCATCGCTTTCTGCGCGAGCCCGACGTACAGGGGGTGGCGGTCTGCGACTGCAACAAAGCCGGAGCAAATTATCCGCAATGGGACACGCATGAGTTCTGCAATTCCGTGCGCAAACTGCTCGGCGTCGACAGCGGCTGGGATTGGCTCAGCCCCGACCAGCCCATTCGGCTGTCCCATTCGCTCGCCGTAACCAGCGGCGTTGCTGGCCGCGAGCCCTGCCAGAAAATCGTAGACGGCTATTACGGCGCGCAGCAACGCTCAGGCGAGTATCGTGGCTGTGCAGCCTACAGTGACTTCCGCGAGCTTCTGGAGAAGCAGAAAGATCTCGACGCTGTTGTTGTGTGCACCACGGATAATCTACATGCGGCTGTCTCGGCTGCGGCCATGAAGAAGGGCAAACATGTTTTTTGCCAGAAGCCTCTGACGCACACGGATCTATGAGGCCCGGCGCATCGCCGAAATCGCTAAGGACACTGGGGTGGCCACGCAGATTGCGATCGCCAACCAGGCGTCCGAAGCCACGCGCTTACTTTGCGAATGGATTTGGGACGGCGCCATTGGTCCGGTGCGGGAGGTCAGCAACTGGTCGACCCGCCCTTTCTGGCCGCAAGGGCTGGAACGTCCAAAAGAAGTCGAACCGGTGCCTGACGGTTTAGATTGGGACCTCTGGCTCGGCCCGGCGCCGGAACGGCCCTTCCACCATGCTTACTTGCCCTTCGTATGGCGCGGGTGGAGCGATTTTGGTTGTGGCGCGCTGGGCGATATGGGTTCCTACAGTTTCGACACGATCTTTCGGGTCTTGAAGCTGGAGGCGCCGGTGAGTGTGGAAGCGAGTTCCAGCGACCGCTATGATGAGACCTATCCGCTGACGTCAATCGTGCGTTACAACTTTCCGGAGCGTGGCGACATGCCACCGGTGAAATTTACTTGGTATGACGGTGGTCTGAAGCCGGCTCGCCCCGAGGAACTGGAAGAAAACCGTCCTCTCAAGGGAGACGGTGACGAAGACGAGGGACTGCTCTTCGTCGGAGACCGCGGGAAAATTCTCTGCAGCTTCAATGGCGGCAATCCAAAGCTCATTCCCCAAACCAAGATGGACAGCTACAAACAACCACCGAAAACACTACCAAGGTCGCCGGGCAACGAACGAGAGTGGCTCGACGCCTGCAAGGGAGGCAAATTAAAGCCCGGAGGGAACTTCGAGTTCGAGGGCCTCGTCACGGAGACGTTGCTGCTGGGAAACGTCGCGGCCCGCATGGGGCAAAAACTCACTTGGGATCGTTCCAGCCTGAGGGTTAATTCTGAAGTTGGGCAGAAATACGTCCGGCCGGAACGCCGAATCGGGTGGGAACTTTAGCGAGCGCGTTCGTGGCAGGTGATTTTGGTTGTTTAGCAAGCGAGGAGGTATGCATGTCTGGAATTTCGAGAAGAGAGTTTGTGGGGAGGGCTACCTACATTGCCGCGGCCGGCTTTCTCTCCGCGAGTGCGCTCAAGCTTCACGCCAATCCGCTTGGCATGCCGATTGGATGTCAGACATGGCCTGTCAGGGAAATGATCGCCAAGGACTTTCCCGGCATGATCAAGCAACTTGCCGATGCCGGATTCCAGACGATTGAATTGTGCTCACCTGTGGGTTACGCGGAATTCGGTTTCGGAGGGCTCGCCAAATACAAAGGAGCCGAATTGCACAGAATTCTGGGCGATGCGGGCGTGAGTTGTGTGAGTTCACATTTCGGCATCGGGGAATTGAGAAAGAATCAGGAAGCCGCAATTGCCTGGGCCAAGGATGTCGGCTTGACCCAAATGATCGTGCCCAGCCTCGACGGCCCCGAGAAGCCGACTCTGGATGACGTGAAGCGCGCGGCCGAGGAATACAACAAAATGGGTGAGCAATCGGCGAAGGCTGGCATTCAGCAGGGGCTTCACAATGAGGGCTTTGAGCTTTCGATGATTGACGGCAAACGGACCTACGACTTATTGCTGGATCTTCTCGATCCGAAGTGGGTGAAGTTTCAGTTCCAGGTCTCAACCATCAGCCGCGGCTACGACGCCGCCGAGTATTTCGCGAAGTATCCTGGCCGCTTCATTTCCATGCACGTTCAAGGCTGGTCGGCGGAGGCCAAGAAAGTGGTGCCCGTAGGTCAGGACAGCCTGGATTGGAAGAAAATCTTTACCACGGCGAAGACGGGTGGCATCAAGAATTACTTCGTCGAAATGAACCTGGAAATGATGAGAGCCAGCGTTCCCTACCTTAAGGATCTGCAAGTCTGATCGGGGACCTGAGTGGTCGGCAAACGGGAAACTCTGGGTCCGCGCTCGCAGTAAAAGCCATCCGCAGGATGAGGCAGCGTTGCGGTTCTCAACGGATCGCGGAACAATGCAATCGGAATCTGGCTGACCGAGATTTGGCTCAGGTATTCCCGAGCCATTCCCGGTCAGCATCCCTCGTCAAAATGAATACTTCAGCGAAAATTGGATCAGCCTCGGCGTACCGATCGTCGAGGTTATCGGAGCCGAACCGGAGCCGGGGGTGGGACCCACCGCAGGCGCTGCCGGGTTCGCAAAAGACGGATGGTTAAAGATGTTGAAGAAATCCACCAGGAAACGGATATTTTGGCCTTCTGTTAGCTTAAATTTCTTGCCCAAGCTAAAGTCCACGTTCTTTTGCGGCGGTCCGATGATGCAGTTGCGCGGAGTATTCCCGTAAAGGGTCACGTCGCTAGGCGCACCCGTAGAGAGCGTGGCGAGCGGATCCGGCTGATAAGCTTTTGGATTTACCCAGTTTGCTAACCGGGAAGTGACGCTCCCGGTGCTGGGCGCGTTGGCACAACTGAATCCAGGCGTAAAGGTGGCACTCGACGAGGGGCTAGCTAGTTGGTACGCGCTTCCCCCCGCCGGATCGAGCACACTAAACGGGACACCCGTTTGCAAGGTAATCACTGTGCTGGCTTGCCATCCGCCAAGCGCGCTCTTCGTGAAGTGCCCAGCGCTGTTGAGAGAAGGCAGGTTGTACACGGCGCTGGTCACGAAACGGTGACGCCGTGCAAAGTCTGAAAGCCCGCGAGAGTCACGAGCATTGTCCTGGTTGTTGATCCGAGAAATGTACGCCACCGTAGCGTTTGACACGTCGTCGATGGAGTTCGCGTAAGTGTAGGCACTCTGGAAATACAGTCCTTTGCCGAAGTGATGGCCTAAGGTGGCCTGCAGCGCGTTGTAATGCGAGTCGGAGTTAGGCGCGAAACTCTCGAACAAGCTGGAGCCGAGTCCAAGGTATGGAGTTCTGGCACCGGCGTTTTCGAAGGTTGTGTCGGTGATCGGGCAGGAGCCGGGACCGCCATTGCACGAGTACGGAAGCGTAACCGGACTCTGTTTCGTAGCCAGTGTAGCCTGATCGGGATCAAAGGTGGAGCGCAAACGAGAGCCTTTGGTGCCTACGTAGCCGAGTTCCGCGAACCAGTCACGTCCAAGCTGACGCTGAATAGTGAAGTTCCACTGCTGCGTTGTACCGACCCTCCAATGCAGGGGAACAGCCAGGCCGAAGAAGCTGGGTATGTTCCCGGAAAAGCTTGCGGCGCATTGCTGTGCCGTCGTAGAGGCAGCGCCATTTCCGAGGGTGCAGGACTTAGCGAAGCCGGTGAAGTGCGAAGGCAAGGCTACAAAAGGCTCGGTCGGAGCAGCGCCGAGAGGCGGGATGCCCGGAAAGCCAGTGGCCGGATTAGGCGCAAACAGATTGGCAAGGCCATCCGGTCCGGGCGGTCCTCCGAATATCAGCGGGAAGTAGGGAGGCGCGAGGGCGAGGTTATCAATCGCGCCCAGATCTTCGCGCACGCTGTAAATGCCGTAGCCGCCGCGAATCGAAGTGGTGTGGTGCCCGCCCACATCATAAGCAAAACCGATGCGAGGTTCCCAAACCGTTGCGAATTCGTTGTTCAAACCAGCCGCGTTTAGTGTCCCAGTCAGACCGGCAAGGTGGTAGTTATCCGCACACTTCGGATATACGAAGGGCTGCCCGGTGGTGTTCGCAAGTCCAGGGTCCGTATTCCCGGTGCGGCACAGCGTATCGTAAGGGGCACCGACAAATTCATTGCGAAAACCCAAGTTCAGGGTTAGGTCCTTGCGGATGCGATAGTCATCCTGAGCAAACCAGGCGTAACCGGGAACGCGATAGTTGTGGGTGCCGAGCCCGCCACCACCGTTCGCCAGGGAAGGATCACCTCCCAGGAAGCTCTGGAAATCGCTGTTAAACAGGGGCACAGGAGGGGCGAAAAACACGAGGCCATTGTCGCCGATGGGTAAGCTGCGGCGCATCGCCACGCGATCAATCTCGCCCCCAACCCGCAACTGGTGCAGTCCGTGAGTCCAACTCAGTGTATCCAACCACACGAAGTTGTCGGAAAGCGCGGACTGCAATTGCGTTGTATAAGGTCCGAATGCCCAGGTCCCAAACTGCAGTCGATACATATTGGGATCGCCATTGGCCGTGGGCAGATTGATCCCGATGTCCGCGCCGGTGATGGGTGGCTCGTTGCTCAGCTTGTCACTGATGATGTTGATGCCAAAGCGGAATTCATTGACTAGCGTGTTCGTGAAGATATGAGTTTCCGTGATGCTGCCAAAGCGGCTGTGCAGCGGAATATCCAGCGGAAAATTCAGGTTGTTGACACCGGGTTGGCCACCCGTCTGGATCCCGTACCCATCGCCCCCGAAAGGCTCGAACGTGTCGGAATCGGACCAGAAAAAGCGCTCCGACAAGTGATCCTTGCCTCCACGAAACTCGCGATCCCAATTCGCTGTGAACTGATCGTCACGGAACTTACCAGGATCGGTTAAAAGGAGCGGTCCATAATTGAGCGCGCCGTTTGAAAATCCCGGAGTTCCCGGTACCGTGGGAAACAGCCACCCTCCGCCACCGCCTCCAAACTGATTTCCCTTACTTTGCAGCAAGGCAAGCGCCACCGAATCGATTCCAGTCATACCCGCAGGGAACCCCAACGGGAAGAACGTATTCCTCAACGTTATTGCGTCCCGTTGCGCCGGTAGCACTGGGATCATAGTGTTGATGTACGTCCCGGGCGAATCACCGCTGCGCTGCCGCGTGCCCTGGTAGTTGACGTAGAAATAACCGAGCTTTGCCTCAGAACCGACGGGCCCGCCAAGATCGCCGCCGAAGATGTTCTGTTTGACCTGCACCTTTCCCAGAAAATAGTCGTGCGCGTCCAAGGAGGTGTTGCGGAAGTATTCCCAGAGATCGCCATGGAACTTTGAAGTTCCCCCTTTCAGATTGGCGTTAATGTTGCCGCCACCGTCGCGGCCTTGGGTGGCGTCGTAGAGGCTGGTGCTGACCTTGAACTCCTCGATCGCGTCGGGATTCGGCAAGGGGGTGTAAGTCAGTTCGCCGAAGGCGTAATCGGCTGCGGAAATGCCGTCGATCAGGTAGTTGTTATTGTCTTCACGGCCACCATTCACGTGGATGTACACTTGGCCGCGGCCAAGCTGAGAAGCATTGTTTAAGTCGGAGGACGCGCCTGCGGAAAGCGTGAGCAATTGCTGGAAGTTGCGGGTGGCCAGCGGTAAATTCGTAATGGTGACGCTGCCCAGAGATTCTCCGGTAGTCGCGTCGGTAGTATTCACCGCGGCAACTTGGGATTGGACCTCCACCACCTGGGTTGCCCCGGTGACCTTCAGCACCCCAGTCATGCGCGTGGTTTCCGTGATATTGACGACGATGCCCGGGAACTTGGTAGTGGCAAATCTGGTGGCACTCACCTCGACCGTGTAGCTACCGACCGGCAGAAGCGTAGCAGTAAATGTTCCCGAAGAGTTCGTCGTGAATTGGCGAGCAACCTGCCCCGTCGCCTCACTGGTGATGGTTACCTTGGCGCCCGCGAGTACGGCACCGGATGCGTCCTGCACTGTGCCAGTGATGGCCCCAGTCGCACCGCCCTGTGCAAAGACCAATCCATTGAAGCACACCAGGCACACCACGACCGCTGACAAACGCCGGATGCAAATCATGTTTTCCTCCCTGACCTATGAGACCTTGTCCTTCTCGCTTAGAACTTAAGGAACTGATACGAAAATGTGGTTGGGATGTAACATGTGCGATATAACACTGCAGGTCATTCGACGCACAGCACTTTCGTTGCCGTTGCGCTGTGCGGAAAGTTGTGGTGGAAGTCGAGAAGGCGCATGGAGATCGTCCCACACTGAAGGCCAGCAGAAAGCTAGCCTAGCCAAACTGGCTTTGATCTTTGGCCCCTATGACGGTCGCGATTCCAAAGGCGCTACCACCGGGGTCATACCAATTGCGGAAGCCACTATACCAGAATCGGTAAGTACGTCCCGTGATTCGTGTTTTATTTTCGGGCGTAATTACACTCCCATTGGGTCCGTGACTGTAATCGCGAAGTTTCACCCAGAATGAGGCTCCAATTATCTGCTCGACATCGCAATAAAGTGAAATGAGACAATGTCCAGGCGCGTTCCGAGGGTTCGAAACTTCGGCTACCGAAGGCATCGTTGCGGTCGGGGGATCTGATAATAATGCGAAACAGCCTTTGCCATCTTCTTGCACTTGTCATCCTCACAATCGGCTCGTACGCGCAGACAGCAGCTCTATCAACAAGGGGAAACGCGTCACTAGAGGCGATGGATCGCGACCTACTCGAGGTCACCATCCCGCACTTGGAAGAGCTCTACGGCAGCCATAAATACACCGTTACAGAAGTCGTGCGCTGGTACTTGGCGCGAATTGAGAAGTACAACGGGATCTATCGCGCGGTGCAAAACCTGGATGTGCCCGGAGCTCTCGCCGCCGCTGCTCGCGAGGACGCAGAAGCAAAAATGGATGGCTTTGTGCGCGGTTCCCTGTGGGGCGTTCCAATTGTTACGAAGGCGAACACCAGCATCAAAGGCCTAGTCACTACCGATGGATGGAAGGGTTACATCATCCCTGGCCACGAACTGGTTGCGCCAGAGGATGCAACGATCATCAAGAAGCTGCGAGCGGCAGGAGCCATCATCCTCGGGCAGACCAACATGCCGGATTTTGCGGCGAGCGATACTAATCGCAGTACTGCCTATGGGCGTACCGGAAATGCCTACGATGTGCGCTTCAGCCCTGGTGGTTCTTCTGGAGGCACAGTCACAGCCATCACCTCCAACTTCGCATTGTTGGGTAATGGAACCGACACAGGCAACTCGATCCGGATGCCGGCCGCGACTAGCTCCGTCGTCGGTATCTTTCCAACCCGCGGCCTGGTGAGTATTGCTGGCATCGCGCCGCTCGACTGGCTGCTCGACAACACGGGACCAATAGCCCGTGACGTTACAGATGCCGCCATTGCACTTGACGTCATGGCTGGAGAAGATTCACTGGACCCGGCCACGGCCGGCTCACAAGACAAGGCGCAGCGCGGCCCCTACACGCAATACTTGAAGCCAGATGCCCTCAAGGGCAAGCGGTTCGCCGTTCCAGCATTCATCCTCGACGGCGATTCTCCGGTGTTCCAGGGAGTTTGCCCAAACGCCACGGCCGCGCAGTTCGCCAAGGCGAAGGAGGAATCGAACACTCCATTGAAGCCAGAGACACGGACGGCCTTCCTAAAAGCCGTTAAGGAAGTGACAGCTGCCGGAGCCACCGTGGTAATCGATCCGCAGATCCTGCCAGATAGCTTCGCTGACGCTGCGTCGCACATTTGCACACTGCCGTACATTCGCGAGGGCACCGACAACTTCCTGGCCGGCTTCGGCCCGGCACAGTTTCACTCGAGCGTCGAATATGAGCATGCCGTCGGCAAGCCACTCCCCGGGGTCATCATCGGGGGCGGGCACACCGGCATGTTTGCTGCCGTTGATATTCAACAGACGACCCTCGAGACTGATCCGCAGGCAGAGATCACTCTCCGGCGCCCCCGCCGCGAAGTGCTCGCCATGTACGAAGCGGAGTTGGATCGCCTGCACCTTGACGGATTCATCTATCCCGCAATCCAGATGCCGCCTGTTGATGAGACCATGCCTCAAGATGGCCGCCTGAGTGAGGGGCCGCACAGTGCCACCGGCTGGGTAAACATGCTCGGCGTGCCAGCCATCAGCTTTCCTGCAGGTTTCTACGACAATGGGCTGCCTTTCGGCATTGAGATCAGCACCCGCAGATGGCATGATGGCGATATGATCGGCTGGGCCTACGACTATGAGTTGCACACACACCATCGGCGCCCTCCCGTGCTGGTCGAACGCGGCCTGCTGCCAACAGCCGCGCAGCCGCCGGCACCCTAGTCGTATGCGAGGGGAGACAGGTCCGCTAAGTGAACGCAGTCTTCAACACGTCCCTCGTCGTTTGTAGTATCTGGCAATTCAGCTTTTTGACCGAGGGCCTTCGATGAATCCCAGCGTCGCAGGTTGTTCGAGGTTAGGAGAAATCTGGAGATCGGAGCGGTCGAAGATTCTTTGATTCTTTGCCTCTGGATGGCACTGCGGGGAAAGCTGCAGTTTAGGAATGACAATGTGGTAGCGAAGGACGGAGTTGAACCGCCAAAGCCGGCCTTTTCCGTCTGTGGCGCGTCGTAGGGCCGTCAATGCGTAAAGCTCGTCACCGATACTTTCTGGTCCACTCGCTGCAGGCGGAGGGCCCGGTCCCGGGCTTCATCAACCTGCTTCGCGTTCAAGACTTGTGCCAGCGAATGCAGCATCTCCTGGCCTCGTGGATCCCCTACGCCTGAGACAAAGTTTCCTAATCCTCAACGGGAGGCCTATTCTAAGCATTCGAGCTTTGAAAACAGAGGAGAATGGGTTGAGAACTACCAGGTCCGCGATCGCCATATACTCTATTTTCCTCTTGCCTATCGGAGTCTCTGCTCAGACGCCGAGTTCAGAAGCATCGCTAATCCATAATCCTGTTTACCAGCGAAACTGCGCAAAATGCCACGGGAACGCTGCTACGGGACGGCACTTTCGAGGACCGTCGCTCATATCCGAAAAAGCTGCAGCCGTCTCCAGCGAAGAGCTGCGCAATTTCATTGGCCACGGAAAAGGTCATATGCCCAAGTTTGCCGGGAAGCTCACGCCGGAAGAGATCGATCAACTGGTAGCGCAGATCAACGCTCTGAATAGAAAATGAGACCGAATCAGCGTTGTGCGACCGAGGGACTCGGACCTGAAGCATGCAGATCGATCCCCACCGTCTTCTCGACTCTAAGAACAAACGTACTCGGGTCCTTCAATCCCCATTTCACGTAAGGGATATCAAAGTGGACCGTCAGGTCCCAATGGTCGTGCGCCAATTCCACGCGTGCTGGTACCACGATCTCATGCTCGCCACCGTGAATGCCGAACAATCCATGGACCTCCACGGTAGACGTGCCCTGAGACGAGACTGTCCCTTCCACGTGATCAGGTTGGAAAGTAACTTCAGGATAGCTGCTACTATCGAGGACTTCCTTGTGCATCTTCCGGTCCCGGCCTACGCTGCCGCTATTTCCGGACATGGCGTCCACAATAATGTTCCCGCTTATGGCATCTGTAGATGGATTGAAGCGAACCACCCCAGACTTCAGGCTAAAGCTCCCATGCACAGTGTGCAACACGTCGCCTAGAGTAAAGCTCACGGTGGTACGCTCGGGGGCGAACGTGAGCGTAACCTCCTGCGCAAGAGCGCTCCCCGCCATACTGCTCGCAGTGAGGAGAACCAAGCAAGTGATCCTGTATGTAGTGTTCACCGTTCTCCCGTCTTAAGCACGCAACACCCGCCATCCGAGAGAGATTCCCACCCCCGCAAAGTCGACAGGGGATAATGCCCCCACGTGCATGGCCAGCATACGGGCAAACAGTCGTGGATCGGAGCTGAGCGCACGCATTACGCTTTGCCGAAATGCTTTTTTCCAATCTAGTGTAAGCATGAGTCTCGCCATCATTGCGGGACGAGCCGCCAGGTTCCTGTGCTCCCGTTGGTATCGTTCGAGATCGTTGACGGCCAGGCAGTCAGCCAACAACCTGGCTTGGGAAAAAGAAAGACACAAGCCTTCCCCAGTGATGGCGTCTACTGCGCCGGAAGCGTCTCCGACCAGGCACACTCGATCTTTGTAGACGCGCCGTAACTTACGCGTTGACGAAATCGCGCCTCGCTCTGGAGAACTCGGTTCCGCCCCGCGCAGCCTTGAAACCAACTCTGGAAACGATGGGAGAACATCGGCCAAGCGTAGCCCTCGATCGCGGGAAATTAATGCGATGCAAACTTCGTCGGCTGCGACGGGAGTGGCGTAAATCTGGCACTTCGGTCCCCAATGCAGTTCCATGCAATCGGTCCATGGAGCGACGCGATAGTGCCGGCGGAAAGCGAATCGCGTCCGATCGCTGGAGCAGAGATCCAAGCCAGCCCATTGCCGAACCAGGGAGTGCCCTCCATCTGCACCCACAATCCAACGAGAACGCACAACGTCGTTCCCCAACCGCACGCCCTCAGAATGCAACCCTCTAACCGGAGTGCGCCAAAGCAGCGTGACACCGACGGCCTCGGCTTGCTCGACCATAACGCGGTGGAGCACCGTGCGACGTACTCCCATGCCAGTTCCCTGCGGGAAACTGGCATCTACCCTCAACCCGCCGCTGACGAAACGAATACCGCGGAAGGTATAGGCATCCTCTGCACCAACCGCAATTCCTAATCTTCCAAGGGCGGCAAGGCCATCAGGCATAAGTCCTTCGCCGCACGCCTTGTCGATGAACGGAGACGATCCGTCGGCAACAATCACCTCAAATCCGCGCCGTCTTGCGGCGATTGCGGTGGCTAAGCCTGCCGGACCGCCTCCAATAATGAAAACATCCGTTGTCGTGAACATGTTCGCAGGGAATTCCAGCAGAAACGAAGGCGCAACGTTGCGTCCCTCAGGAAGCGAGAGCCCTCCGCGCTAAGCCCAGTGCTTCAGACCAGAAAGGACCGGGATGATGAGCCAGGTCGACAACCTGGCGGACCGCCGCTACAAATTCTGCCATCTGGGACGCAGTAACTACCAAGGGAGGCGCGACTTTCAGCACCATGAAGTTGTTTCCACAAATCTGTGTAAGGATGCCGCTGTCGCGAAAGAGACGCATGACAAGAATCTGTCCGAACATTGCAGGATGAATCTTGGCAAATGCTTCGAACGGAACGCGCAACGTGAGGCGTTGCGGAACCGTAAACTCAACTCCGCTCAACATGCCCTTGCCACGGATATCCTTCACCATTTCATATCCTAAAAGTGCTTCGGTAAGTTGTTCCCGCAGTTCCGCCCCAAGCTCGATGGCCCGCTCACCAAGCCTCTCGCTCTGCAGCACATTAAGCGTCGCCAGGCCGGCGCGCATGGAGAGAGAGTTTTCGCTGAATGTGGAGGCGTGGACAATTGAGCGTTTGAAAGAGGTGAAAACAGACTTGTGGACGTCATCGGACATCAACACGGCACTCACAGGGACCAGGCCACCACTCAACGCTTTTGCAAGTACGACGATATCGGGTTGAATGTCAAAATGATGCGAAGCCAGAAAGGGGCCGGTGCGAAACATTCCCGTCTGCACTTCGTCTGCAACCATCAAAGTACCGGTGCGCCGGCACAGCCCTTGTGCCTCTCTCAGATAGTGTTCACCAGGGACCTGAACGCCGCCCTCCGACTGAATTGGTTCGACAAAGAATGCGGCGTAACGTCCGGATCCTAATTCCTTCTCGAGGGCATTCAAGTCGCCGAACGGCACCAGCATGGTCTCAGGAAGAAGTGGCCCGAAACCGCTCCGCCAGTACTCCCCGTCGGTCAGTGAAAGAGCGCCACAGGTAAGGCCGTGAAAGGCTCGCTCGCACGCCAGCAAACCTATACGCCCCGTGTAGGCCCGGGCGAACTTGATCGCCGTCTCTATCCCTTCGCTTCCGGAACTCGCAAAGAATACTTTTGAAATTCCCCCCCCAGCCAACTCGCAAAGACGCTCTGCCAGTTCGCCTGCGAGTTCTGGCACGTTAGTTTGCAGCATAACGGGACCGGTTTTGTCCAACTCGGCTTTAAGAGCGGAGACGATCGTGGGATGATTGTGTCCTGCATTGTGGACGCAGTAGCCGGAAAGAAAGTCCAAGATCCGCCGCCCGTCTGTTGTGTACAGTTCCGTCCCGAGGCAGCATTCGTAACTGACATTCATTTCGAGCAAGCTCAGTAGCTTGACCCATTGAGGATTCACGTAGTCGAAGTAGGCGTCGGTGCGGATACGTCCTGATGTTCGCATCACCAAAATTAGAGACTATAACGAAAAGTGACAGATACCTGGCTTACAATATGTGCTGCAACCTAACGTCAGGAAGGCACCCGAAGAATGGCTTCTGGTGTGATGCGAGTCGCTTCGGAATTGGTTGCAAGCCGCTCAGAACCTCGGGAACAATCGACGTTTTCTGCCAGTGCTCGCCGTCTTCAAACAGTTTTGGATATGAATTGCGGCTTGCCGCGAGCTACCCAGCCCAGCCATAAAGTTGTCAGCCGACCGACGTTGGCATCTCGTATAGCAGTTACCGCAATCGACATTAACCGAAGTGTCAGACGTGCGCCCGCGAACGCTGGATCCAGGCCCGGCGCCGTGAGTCTCTGCCCCCTATGTTCATGTCGTCTTCACTCTGCCACAACTTCGCTGGCCTGCAGAACAAAGAAACTGATCTATGGATTGCTGCTTCGTGCTACGTTCATATCTCAGGTTCTACTGCTTCCACCACACCGGTGGCAGCGGCAGCTGGAGCCGCCCTGAACGCTTGTCCAATTTTCGGCGCAAATTCCTGAGCTAAGATTCTGTATCGCAAAACCAGTGAGGACCGTTAAGCTCCGCTGCCCCGTATCGGTAATATTGTTCCAGCCACCGGGATGGTAAGTGTTGGCCCACGAAACCGCCGGCGCCCACGCCTACGAAATTTCACATCGAAGAGATGAGGAGTGACCTTATAGACTCGTTCGAACCGGCTCAACAGAGGGTTGAGTTCGTTTGCACTGCCCCGCCAGATAAGCCTTCTTCAGCAAGAACGCCATCGAGGTGAGGGCTTTCTGGCGACAGGGGATCCCGCGTGGATGTGAGACGGATGACAACTCCTACTCGGAGGCAAAACCCTCCATGCCGATCCACAACTGCGCCAGGAGTTGCAGATTCTTCTTGTAGGTACGAGTGACTGTGAATTCCCTTCCTCCCCGCACGCGAAGCACATACTCCCCCGTGCAACACGGATGAATCTCTTCAACTAATGCCGCGTTTACCAGCACAGATCGATGAATTCGCACAAACCCGTGCAGATGGAGCTTTTCCTCCATGGTCGAGATAGATTCTCGCAGCAAGTGCGAACTTGAAGTATGCAATAACGAGATATAGTTTCCTTTGGCTTCTACCGCGATAACGTCCGCCGCATTGATGAAGAGAATTCTCCCCTTGGCTTTGATCGCAATCCGCGCAGACTTACCCGCCGCAGGCGTTCGTGTCTGGGGTAAAGGCTTGCTGAGGCTTGTTGTTTGCCCTGCTGTGCTTTGCCGGAACCCGGCGATGAGGGGCGCACGAATGTACTCGTCCGTGGGTTCGACCGCCTCATCAGCCGCCCTTTTTCCAAAAGCCGGAATCGCATGCTCACGGTGTGCCCTGGCGGAAACGACAGGCAGCCTTGGCCGCCCCAGGTCTTCACAAGTGGCCTTTGCGACTTTACGAATACGCGGATCGCCGTAATCCAAAAGATCTCCGTTACCGGTTTCGTTACTGCTCCTATGCCCGAAGTCCATCGTGACCTGTACGGCCGTCAATCGGCGTCTACTTCCAGTTCATCCTGCTCCCTCGGTGCGGCCCTTATACGTTGATCGACTTCAGCTTCGACTATCAGGACTTGCTACTCAAGCCGGCAGAGAAGAAACCATAACCGGCAAGACAGACCGCCCACGATTGAAAACATCGGCCCACAGTCTCGCATTGCGTCGTGTGCCTACTTGACCCTAGCTGGGTCCGCTGTTCCATCCGACCACCAGCCCGCGGGAACCATGAATACATCGATTGGTTCCGGAGCGCCACTGAACTGTGGATTCAGCATGACGGGAGACTTGGGCAGATCTGCGCCCCAAACGGCACCGTCCATGAGTGGAGCGTAAAACATCAGGTGAGCCATCCAGTTGTGGTGGCCGTCATCGCTAAGGTACTGTTCTTTCGACATCATGTAGGACATGGCTCCCGGCTCGAGGGGCGGCAGCTCTTGCTTTATGAATGTCTTGATGCCGTCGATGATCTGAGCTTTGGATTGACCGGCCACCACCATCTCCGTTCTTTTGTACGTCAACGGCAGGATCGAGCGGGCAGCCGGTGGATTGAAGCAGATCGGACCTCGAATTTTAGGGTTCCAAAAAACAGAGAATTCACCATCGAATGGGCCCATCCACCCTCGCTCCACGACGCATACGAAACCATTCTTGCCTTCGACGGCAGTTTCATACCCATGCGGCCCAAGAACCAGAACCTTTGCATCGTGGGATATGGAGTCTGGAGCCGCACTTCGCGCCAGGGTTATTTCGGCATTCCGATCGGCCATCAGATACTGGTCAAGCGGCGCCATGCTCGCATACGGGGTTTTGGATTGTGCTTGCATCCGCGAGCTCGCACCCAGCGCAACAGCAAGCACCGAGCTTGCTAATCCGACTATCTTGAATGTCCTTCGGCCCATGGATTTCTCCTTTCGTCGCGGATGTTGGGGCGATCCGACTGTTATGATGCGGCCACTCCACTTACGTGTTGCATCGATCATACCGACGAGTATGTATGTTACGGCCACAAGTGTCAACACCGAGTAGGCTGCGAGGATTCATTGCTGGCGAGAACAGTCAGTTACCGCAACGGTGACTGACCTCCGCGCGCGAATGGCCCCAATCGCCAGCTTCGTGCGATTCTGTTTCGCGTAATCATGGTGCCCGGCGTGCTTGCCAGCAAGACTTCGCGAGCCCAACAAAAGGGCGGTTATCTGTGGCCTGCCACTCGCGTCCGGCTTCGCGCCGGGCGCAGCGACTCCATCTGGCCGCTCACCCTTCTTTGGCCTGATTCCATCATTCGAGGATCCTGCGAATTCTTTCCTAAAACCACGTACCCCTCCCACGCCGCTATCAGGAACGTAGCCGTTTCATTCGCGTTAATATCACTCCGGACTACCCCGCGCTTCTGTCCCTCGCGCAGTGCCTCCGCCATGGCGTCGTGCCAGTGCTTATAAACTCTTGCCGTCCTTCTGCGGAATCCCTCATCGATACCTGACATCTCTTGAGACAAGTTAAGCAGGGGGCAGCCACGCTGAATGTCTTCTCTTTTCAGCGATTCGGACTGAATAATGCGGACCAAAACGCCGATGGGGTCCTTGGCGCTCCGTAAAGGCTGCACCCACTTCTGGTGCAGGTTACTCGCGATGACTTCGTCCACCACCGCATAGCCAAGGGCTTCCTTGTTGTCAAAGTGGTAGTACAGCGCGCCTTTGGTGACGCCCGCTGCCGCCAGAATGGCATCTAGGTCAGCGCTCCGAAAGCCAGAGCGGTATATCTCCTGAAAAGCAGCCTGCAACAGGAGTTCTCGTGTGCGCTCCGGATCCCGCGAGGTCGGCCTCCTGCGTCGCGATCGTCTTCTAATAGCTAACATACCGACCAGTATGCATGTTCAGAATCACCGGAGTCAAGCTCGGAAATAACCTCCGCAAATCTGGACTTTGGAAAAACCTCTGCTGTTTGATGTAGTCCTACAAGACGCAGTGACAGTCGTACAGACACGCACCTTCACGTGCAGGACACATGCTGTGAGCACTGTGCTGTTGGCATCCCGCATTTCATAACCGGGGATCCGATCATTGACCTAACCGATTGAGAAATCGACGACTGCGCTCTGGTTTGCTAATTGCTAACACACGTCGTGCAAGTGGTTGGTGTTTAGCCCGCGTTTCGCGGCCAATCGCAACACTTAAATCTTTCGGTCGGAGGAAGCAATGTACATGCGCAAGCTGAATGTGGCTCTGGTTATCCTGTTGGTGGTTTGTGTGGGCAGTTCTCTGCCTGCGTGGGCGCAGTCAACCTCAACCGGCACCGTCGCCGGCACCTTGACTGATCCGACCGGCGCGGTGGTAGCAGGCGCGACAGTTACGCTGACTGATATCGCGACCAATACTCCGCACACCACGACCAGCAACGCGTCTGGGCGGTACATCTATGTGGACGTTAACCCGGGCATCTACAGCATTGCAGTCAGCAAAACGGGATTTGCAACCACCAAGACCGAGAACCAGGAGGTAAAAGTCGGAGCCAGCCTCACGCTCAATCTGACTCTACAAGTGGGCGGGGCGAATGTGGTCGTAGAGGTAACTACCGCTGGCACCGAACTACAGACCATGAATGCCACCGTGGGCAACACCATTACGAGTCTCACCCTGGACAACCTGCCGAGCCTCGGCCGCGATGTCAGCACCTTCGTCGAACTGCAGCCGGGTGTGAGTCCCGATGGCAGCGTAGCGGGTGCTGTGGTCGATCAAAGCTATTTCTCGCTCGATGGCGGCAACAACAGCAGCGATATGGACGGCAGCCAGAACGTGTACTTCAGCAGCATGGCGGGCGACCCGACCGGTGGTGTAGCCACGCAGAATAACCTGGGATTTGGCGTGGGCGGGCCCACGGGCGTGTTGCCTACACCGCAGGACAGCGTCGAGGAGTTCAAGACGAACACGGCGGGCCAGACCGCCGATTTCAACAGTTCTGCGGGCGCCGAAGTGAAGGTGGTCACCAAGCGCGGAACCAATGCCTGGCACGGCACGGCGTACGACTACTATAAAGACAATAACTGGTCATCTCAAAGTTGGCAGAATGACTACAACCACGTTCCGCTGCCCAGCTTCCATTACAGCCGCTTTGGCGGGGCGATCGGCGGGCCGCTTATCCCAAAAGAGATTCTCGGCGGCAGGACCTATTTCTTTGCCAATTACGAGGGTTTCCGCTTCCCCAACTCCGAGACAATTCTTAGGAACGTTCCTTCCCCGGCCCTGATAGCGGGAAACATAACCGATCCCGTCACGGGCGCGGTTACCTCGCTGGCAAGCGTGGACCCGCGTGGAATTGGAATCAATCCCCTGGTTCAGCAGATATGGAAGACCTATGAACCCCAGTCGAACGCGACCTGCTCACAGAACGAATGCGACGGGGCCAACATTCTGGGCTTCTCCGCCAACGTTGCCCTGCCCACCACCAGCAACTTCGCGGTGGGGCGCGTGGACCACGATTTTGGAGCCAAGTGGCACTTCATGTCGAGCTATCGTTGGAACAAGCTGATTGCGAATAACGATAATCAAGTTGATATCGGCGGCTTCTTCCCTGGCGACACGAAGGGTGTCCCGACTTCCATATCCAAGGGACCGCTGCAATCCCATATGTTGGTACTGGCGATGACCACCAACGTAACCCCCAACACCACCAACGATTTTCACTATAGCTACCTGCGTAACTGGTGGGCGTATGCCCGGCAAGGGGACACCCCGCAGACCCCCACGCTGGGAGGAGCCCTCGAAATTTTCAGCGGCCAAACCGCCGGCGCAAACCAGGATTTGGGGCCCTACAACGTAAACACGCAGCAAACCCGCAACCGAATCTGGGATGGGCACGATCAGATGGTTCGCGACGATATCTCCATCTTGAAAGGCAACCACCTGTTCCAGTTTGGCGGCACCTATCAGCACAACTGGGACTACCATCAACGCACCGATAATGGCGGCGGCATCAACTACCAACCGGTGTATGAGTTGGGTAACGGAGACTCCGGATCGGGGCTTGCATCCGATTTGTCGATTTGCACGAATCCCAATGTCCCCAGATGCCCCTCCCTTACCGCGGCGGCGCTGGGCATCGTTTCCATCGCCCAGACCGTCTACACCCGGAGTGGCGCAAATCTGGCTTTGAACCCTCCGCTGACACCGGCATTCGACAAGAGCACCATCCCCTACTACAACACATATTTTAGCGACACGTGGCATCTGAAACCGACGTTCACCCTGACTTACGGTTTGGGCTGGACGCTGGAGATGCCACCAGTGGAAGCGGCGGGTAAGCAGGTTGAGTTGGTGGATCAGGCAAATCAGCCAATCTCAGCGGCATCCTACCTGGCGAGTCGGAGGCAGGCTGCCTTGCAGGGGCAAGTATACAATCCTGAAATCGGCTTTGCCCTGGTGGGCAATACCGCGAATGGACTGAAATACCCCTACAATCCGTTCTACGGCTCGTTCAGCCCGCGCGTCGCGGTTGCCTGGAACCCGCACTTCGACGGCGCGTCTTTCGCTGGCAAGATGTTCGGTCATGAAGACACAGTCATTCGCGGCGGCTACGGGCGCGTCTACGGGCGCTTGAACGGAGTGGATCTGGTGCTGGTGCCGCTTTTGGGCACTGGCCTCATGCAGCCGGTTCAGTGCGTCGGCAGTGGCCTCAGTAACGGTACCTGCGGCGCGACAGAACACACAGCCACACCAGCGACCGCTTTCCGCATCGGCGTGGATGGCCTGACTGCCCCACTGCAGCAGCCCAGTGCGACGTTACCACAACCGGACTTCCCCGGATACAATGCCATTTCGGCCGCCACTGCCGAGACCCTGGATCCGAACTTCCGGCCCAACCAGGTGGACTCGTTCGACTTGACGATTCAACGCCAGTTGTCCCGAAAGATCACATTGGAACTGGGCTACATCGGGCGCAGAATCACCCATGAGTTCTACCCCATCAACCTGAACGCCGTGCCTCACATGATGACGCTGGGCGGGCAACAATTCGCCCAGGCGTATAAGAATGTGGTGTTGCAATACTGCGGCGGCGTAACTGGACTGGCCGGGGGTGGTTGCGCGGCCAACGCCGGGGCGGTGACCCCGCAGCCGTTCTTCGAGGCGGCGCTGGCGAACTCACCGACTGGATACTGCAAGGGGTTTACCAGTTGCACCGCGGCGGTGGTCTTCAATGAAGGGGTTGCTTCTAAGGCTACGAACCCCAATGCCACCAATAATCTTAACAATGCTCAAGTGTGGAGCCTGTGGAGCGATTTGGACAGCGGCGCGTTCAACTTCCCTCACAGCATGATGAACACAACTACAGGGCCGTTTGGACCCCAGATGACGTCGGGGGTTGCGACAAACGCCAGCGAAGGCTTCGGAAACTACAACGGCGGCTTTGTCTCCCTGAAGATGGCGGACTGGAAAGGATTGACGGCGCAGTCGAACTTCACCTGGTCCAAAGCCTTGGGGACCTCAGCATTGATTCAGGCCGACAGTGAATTCACTCCCGACGATCCCTTCAACCCCAAAACGATGTATGGCGTACAATCCTTTAACCGCAAGTTCGTTTACAACACGTTCTTTGTGTACCAGCCGCCCTTCTACAAGGGGCAGCACGGACTCGTCGGACGGGCGCTGGGGGGATGGACGTTCTCGTCCATTTTCACTGCGGGCAGCGGCTCTCCGGTCGAGATGCTGACCACGACCGGAGGCGGTCAGGAATTCGGCGCCGGGGATAACAGCAACTTCTTTGGCGAAGAAAATGCTGTGCCGATTGGACCTGTCAAATGCTGTCATGCCTACTACAACCAGCCCTCAAGCGGGTTGCCGGTCAATATCTTCGCCAACGGCACGGCAGCGATTAACAGCTTCCGTAATCCGATTTTGGGATTAGATCACCGGGACGGCGGCTTTGGCATACTGAGTGGCCTGCCCTACTGGAATATGGACTTCAGCATCAAGAAGAACTTCCGGGTGACAGAGAGCATTGGCCTGGAATTTCAAGGCGTGTTTGCTAATGTTTTGAACCATAATCAGTGGCTGGATCCGATTGGCAATGCCGCGGTCGCTCTTTTCGAAGGCCCGTCCGGTTTCGGCGCCCTGAACAATGGCTCAGCGCAGGAGCAAGCTGGCGGCAACAGGCAGATCGAGCTGGGCGCTCGCATTCGCTTCTAACCTTAAAGAAAGTCGAGGCGCCACGCGGCTTGGCGCCTCGAACTAACCCAATCCGCAACGCTTCCCCTCGCGGCCGCACCACACAGGTGCGGCCGCTATAATTGCATAAACCTTGCGCGCGAAGAATCAAGTATCGAGCCTAAGGGCCCGGACATTCCCAACCACGCGGATCTGCCTCACTGGCCGGCTTACTAAACTAACCCTCGACGCCACCATGATCTTCAACGATGAATGTAAGGTGGTGAACGATTCAGGCAGCGGTTCCCTTGACGAGACACCGAGGTTTGAGCGACTTCTTGTTTTGCTAAATTGGGGGCCAGTACGGCTGACTGCTGTCGGGTTTGCGTATGCGGATCTAGATGCTGACTTTCTGTTTTTTGCGAGACACTGACTCTCCTCTTCCGGTCTGATATTGGAAGGGCCCGTAAAATAAGCAATTCGAGTTGTAGCTTTTTATTCGTTCTCGCCATGCTCTTGAATCAGACCAGGTTAGAAAATATGGCGGAGAGAGTGGGATTCGAATTTACTCGAAAACGTAGTTTCAACAACATAGAGCGCACGGCGGGCAGCGCAAAGCAGATGGAAGACGATGGTAAGCAGCGCTAACGGATCACAAATGGATCACGTCTTAGTGACCATTTGAAAAGCGCCAACCAAGGCTCTTCTCAGCAAACCCAAGGCGGCATCCCTTTGCCCACAGTACGACAGCATGGTTCCGGCGACATACCAACCTTGCACGTCTCCTTCCGCAACCGAAGCAGCGGCCGAGCCATTGATTCGGATCAGTTGACTTCCCGGTCTGTGCACGTTTTCGAAAAAGCTCGCTGAGTTTCTTCGGGCGCAAGGCAAGCCGTGCTTTGACAGTGTCTCTAGCGCAGAGCAGCGTATTCTGCCTTGGCTTGCTTGAAGATAGGTAGGTCAGGATCGGCGTCCTTCCAGAGCTGAAGGAAATCGCGATACGCGTCATGGGCTCTTAGGGAATCATGGCTGCAGACGTAAGCGCGTGCCTGTCCCAATCGGGCGAGAGCCCCGAGTGGAAAATTCAGCACCACCCCGCGATGATCAAGTAACTTCTGGAATTCCGCCTCTGCTCTGCTGCCATCGCCTAATACGAGATAGGCCTGACCTCTTGCGTAAGCTGGATAAAGAGTGCTGGCCGGAAACTCGTCGGGCGCCGCTGAATCCAGTGGCTCAACTGGGCTTAGGAGGCTGACCGCTTTTGCCCCATGGTTCCGTCGCAGGTCAGCTAAGGCGCCAATGACTGGAAGCCAATATTCTTGGATAAAGGTGTTCGAGGGATATTGCTTGTCCAGTTTCCCAGCCAAGACATGCCCCTTCGCGAAATCACCGATTTGGACCATAACGAGCGCGGTCAACGTAAGTACATTCTGGTCATGCGTTAGATGTTGCGCCCTGGAAATCAAATCACGAGCGCGCGCGTAATCTCCGATCTCCGCTTCACGCACCGCTGCTTGTGCAAGACAAAGACCGGCTGCCTCGTTTTGTCCCTCGTTCTGCAATAGCTTCGCAGCAGTGTTGGAGAGTTGGCGAGCTTTTTCAAAATGTCCGAAGTACGCTTCCGTATTGGCCTGCTCGGAGAGCAGGAGCGATTGTGCTCCCGGAATATCCCGCGACTGTAAGAGAATGCGCTTCATCTCGTCGCTGTTGCCGCGAAGGAACTCTCTCCAATAACTTACTTGCAGCAGATAGTCGGATTGTAGGTTTCTGCCGGCAGCTTCCGACAGGACGGTTCCCGCTTCGTCAATCTTGCCCAACGCCATCAAACTGACGGCAAGATTGCCATAAATCGTCGAGCCTGATGGGGCAGCTCGCAAGGATTCGCGGTAGATATCGATCTCCCGATCAAACTGTCCCAGACTGCCGTAAACAACCCCCAGGTCGTTCAGGAATCGGGACGATACTGGATAGGTCCGGCGCGCAATTTCGAAAGCATCAACAGCCTTCTCCAACTCCCCAGTCACGTAGACGCGGTACTCCGCTTCGATGGAAAGTTTCTCGAGGTCCGTGACCCGGTCTCTAAGTTCGTAGGCTTTGATTGCGTTCTGGCGAGCGAGTTCGGCCTCACCCAAATTCCAGTAGATGTCGGCGAGCGTGCCGTAAGCCAAAGCAAAATTGGGATCGAGTTCGATCGCCCTCTTGAAGAATGGGACTGCGGCGAGATCGCCCGACTTTTCCAGCGTGGACAAGGCCTGGCCGTACGCTCTTAGAGCATCCAGGGAGGGCGTAGTAGCCCTTACAAGGGGAACGTCGTACTTCTGGATGGACGGCATCGATTCACCCAGACGGGCTCGCAGCCGGCTCGACGCGTTTCCCAAGGCGTCCACGACATCTTCCTTGCGACGAGCCTCCACCTCTTCCCGCGCAATGGGCGCACCATTGTCGCATCGAATTGCCGCCAAACCGACTAAGTAGGTTGTTCCTATGCTGGAGATCGAGCCTTGTACGGTCACTTTGCTCCCGGCTCGCTGGCAAACCTCGATTGCCACGTTGCCGGTCATGCGATCGTTCGCTCCACGTCTCATCTCCGTGAGGATTGCCGCAGTTTTCCGGTCGGGCACTATGTTGAGATACGGAGACTGTTGCAGGCCAACTTCTGTTGCTTCTCGGAGCGCAGTGTCGAAGACTGTTTCGCCGGTAGTGTTCACAAAATCTGCAAGGACGATGGTGTCTGACGGCGTGACGTGGAACGAGCGAGCCCGCAGATGCAAATACCCCGCAATGGCGCCCGCGAGTAGAAGCCCGCCGACGACGAGCCAGACGTATCGCACAACCCCAGGTCTGAGACGTTCTGCAGCAACCGGCGTCGCATCGACCGCAGAGGTTTCGGGCACCTGAAAATTCGATGGAGGCTCGGTCTGACGTTGGTTGCCGATCGCGAGTCGCGGCTCGGGAAGTATAGTGACCGGGGCGACGAAACGATAGCCCCGGCGGGGCACGGTCTCGATAAAACGAGGATTGTCCGCAGTATCGCTCAGTGCCGAGCGAAGTTTCTTGATCGCGGTGTTCAGGCCGTCATCGAAGGCAACATAGGTGTCTGCAGGCCAGAGCTTCAGCTGAATTTCTTCGCGCGTAACCAGCTGGCCTGGGCGCTCCAGCAGCAAGGCCAATACCTGGAACGGTTGGTCTTGCAAACGAACCTTTAGCCCGCCTTTTGTGAGTACGCGCTGGCGAACATCCGCTTCGTATAGCCCAAACCGAGCGACTTTTTGCCCTGCCGGCCCAAGTTCCATTCGTTCACGCCCACAAGCATTGCCCAAAAAGTCTAGCACGAAGAGTTCAGAACTCTCATTAATCCTCTTGTTTGCAGACTCTTAGCTGTTCAGAACTTGTTTCGTGCCAGATCCTTTGACCAGGCAGTCACTCCCTGCTAATTACGTCACTGCCCTGGGCGATCTCGCGCTTTCAGATCGTATTCAGGCTGAGGTCGTTGCGTCGAATACGGTCGTCAGCTTCGTTCCTTTGGTGGGAGAGTGGGCGCGCAAACCGATGAGCACATAGAAACGCGCCGTTTGTCCAGTATTTTTGGCGAGAGTGTGAGGCCGCAAGAGCAGGTGTAGGTTCGGCGACATAACAATCAACTCGGAGGACGCCTGAATGCCCGGAACATTTGCAGGTTACGAGATTATTGCGCAGACGAAGAACTTTCTGGTCACGTGCGAGTCGGACCCAGAGGCACGGGTGCGCGCCGGTTATGTAGCAGACACCTGCGAGGCCGATCTTGCGATGCTCAACACTCTTTTCAGTACCAATTTCGAAGCCGGCAACACGTCCAAGTATGGCATATGGGTGATCGTGCTGAAAGACCAGCAGTCGTCGAGTTCCAATGGCTGGAACTACGGATACGAAACGGAAGAGAGCAGCCGGATCGTGCTGCAGAGGGCGTTCATTCCGCCACCCCCGCCCCCGCCGCAGCCGGGCGGACCGCCGCTTGTGCCGCCGCCGAATTATGCTCGCGCCGTGCCCGAATTTCCGCGGTTTGTGTTTGTGGCGGAGCTGGCGGAAATCCTGATGGGGTTCACGGGATACGGGTGGGGCGCCGGCAACAGCATGGGCGAGGGGCTCTCCAATCTGCTGGGAGCGCTGCTGCATCCGGAAGGCTATTACACGACCGGACAAGGCCCACGTATCAATCAGTGGCTTAACGGAACTAACGGTCCGCCGGCGATTGCTCCGCTGTATGACTGGATCTCGAAAACCGAGAACACGGATCAGCGCATTTACTCGTACGGCTGCGCGATTCTTTTTATCAACTATCTGGTTTATCAGCTCGGGTATACGCTCCAGCAGGTGATTCGCGCGGGCGGCGGAACGCTGGCCGGAATCTATGCAAGCCTTACCGGTCAGCCCGCGTCAGCAGCCCGTCCGGCATTCACGGCGCTGCTGCAGAGGCATATCGGCATTTCGACGAACAACAGTCTCCCGCGCGACAATATATTTCCGCTGTATACGCCGGATCATCAGAGCGTGACCATCGAGCCGGGAGATGTAACGACACTGATCGAGTCCTCCGGTCCTCAGCAGACGTTTGTTCTAAAGCCGGGAATCATCTGCGGGGCGGCGCCTTATGTATTTACGCGCAAACAGTGGTTTAACCAGTTACCGGTCTTCGCATGGGCTAGAGGCACTGCGAATGCGCAATTCCGCTGGACGATCGGCGGACAGGACGCCAATGTCCGCGGCCAGTGGGCTCAGCTCGTGGTTAACACTCCGGTCACAGTAAAGAACCCGGATGGGCACACCGACTCGCTGGCCAACAACGCGACCATCCAGTATTTCGTTTTCGATGCCTGGAACGCCAGCGCGATTTACATTGCCACCGTGACCGAAGTGGGCAATTACTCGCTGGATGTTTCGGCGTGGATACGGGAGCAGGCGATTGCGACCGATCCGGAGGTGAGCGGAACCTATACCGTGGATGCCCAGACCATTACGTGGGAGCCCGGTGACGACTTCCGGCAGGCGCAGAAACACTGCAATCCGCACCTGGTGGATCTAAGCGATTCGATCTGGATTCTTGTTGCCCTGCTCAACTATCTGAAGAACGCACCCGATCCGGCTCCGGAAAGCCGGCTGCAGGAAGTAGTGCGCGCAGCCGGGCAGATACAGAAAGCGGTGGTGCAGTATGCGGCGGCGGCCCATGCGACGCCAGCGCAGATTTGGGGCCAGTTCGGCAAGGGCGCGGGGCTGCGGTCGGCATTTACGCCGGCAAACCGGATCGATCTGGCACAGTTCACGCCGCCCGCTCCTCCGCAGAAGCAGAACATCGACTAAGTTCTTATGAAAAATACGGATTTCCGCGCCACGTCCATTTAGCACGTTCGTTCAGGAGCTCCATGCATACGGCCGTGGTTTGATAACGGTGTTCGAAGGGATCGTACACGCAGCAGCTGTGATGTCGTTGATCTATCTTGTCGGACTTGCAGCGACTCTCTTTGCGAGGACGGAGACTAAAGGAAAGCCTCTGCCGGCGTAATTTTGTGCCAAAGTAGATTGCTCGCTTCTGGTTAGTTGGGAGATGTTTGTGGTCGAGCGAGTCGAGCACGTAAGTTGGAAAACAGAGTCAGGCGACGCACCGGTAGCAGCCGTCAGCTTCTAAGGAATCCCAACGATCATTCGGCCAGTCTGGCACTGTCAAAAAGAGGCCGTCCGCTATGCAATGCAATTGCTTTGTGAACTAAGTCGCAAGCTTCAGTTCGAACGATGCAGGGATGGGGGATCATGCTCATACACGTGGCTCACATTGCAAAACGTATTTGAACACGAAGCAAGAGCACCCTTGGAGTAGATCTATGAAACGAATCATGGCATGTTTGCAGTCTCTCGATGCTTCGCTTGTTTCGGTCCTTTCGGAATGGGCGACTTGGGGCAACCTTGTGACGATGGACAATCCAGACGCGCATCTACCAAATCTGGGCTCGGATCGCGCCCGCAATCGGAGACTGCGGCGTTCTCCAATTCCCGCTTCAGTCTTCTTTTTGTTTTGCGTTCAGCTTTTCCCCTTTGCGAATTTGGCAGCGCAATCAGCACCGGCTCGAACGGAATCGCCGGACAGTTTCCCATCGAAGTCATGGCGGACTCTTTCTTCGCCCGAAAAATACGGCTGGTCCAAGGAGAAGCTTGCCGCGGCGCAGGCCTATGCCAATGCGGACTCGATTCACACTTCCGCGGTGATGATCGTCCAGGGTGGCGAAGTGGTGGATCAGTGGGGAGATTTCGACAAGAAGATCGACTCCTATTCCATCCGAAAGAGCCTACTGAGCGCTCTTTATGGAATTTACTCGGCTGAAGGCGTCATTGACGTCAATCAGACCCTTGAACAGCTCGGCATCGACGATTCTCCCAATCCGTTAACTAAAGAAGAAAAGCAGGCGCGCGTCGTGGATCTGCTGCGCGCTCGCTCGGGTGTGTACCACGTTGTGGATTTTGAAACCGAGTCCATGATGAAGGAACGGCCGGCCCGCGGAAGTCATGCACCCGGCACATATTGGTATTACAACAATTGGGACTTTAATGCCCTTGGGACGATCTTTGAAAAAAAGACTGGTATGAAGATTGGCGATGCCTTTTACCAACGCATAGCCAAGCCGATTGGCATGGAGGATTTCCAGCCGAGCGACGTCTTCTATTTTGGCGGTCCACTTTCCATCCATCCCGCTTATCACTTCGAGATTACTGCGCGCGATATGGCGCGTTTCGGCTTGCTCTATCTCCGTCACGGCCGCTGGAACGGCAAACAGATCGTGCCCGAAGCCTGGGTCGAAAAGAGCAGTCACGCCAGTGAGATGGTGCAGACCGATGGCGTGGATAGGGGCGGCTACGAATATCTGTGGTGGGTGGACTACGGCGGTGTTCATTTCCCGGAAGTCTCGCTTCCCGGAAGCTATTCCGCTCGTGGAAATGGGGCTCATTACATTTTCATCATTCCAACCCTGGACATGGTCATCGTGCATCGCACGGACAACGATCCTCCGGTCAAGGATGCCAAAACCATTACCGAAATTGCGAACCGAGCGTCGCCAGCCAGCCAGAACCGGGCACAATTCGGTCATCTGGTGAAGTTGATCCTCGACGCGCAGACAAGTCACTGATCGCGAACGACAGCACCCCGTCGAAGGAGAGCGTATGGCAATGACACGCCGAGAGTTCCTGGCGAATTCCCTAGCGGTCGGAACCATGAGTCTCGTGTCCCATCTCGACGCTGCCCGGCGACTGCGCGGCGGAGCGTCAGAAAGTGATGTTCTCGCCTTCACACATGTAACTGTCATCGACGCGACCGGGCGGCCCGCTTTACCAGAGCAAACCGTCCTTGTTAAAGGCGACCGCATTGCGGCGATTGAGAAATTTCGGAAGTTGAAGCTACCCGGCAACGCAAAGGTCATCGATGCCAGAGGAAAGTACATGATCCCGGGCCTGTGGGACATGCACGTCCATGCGCGCGGAACGCCCGCCCTACTTTCGGACAATGAGGCCTGGCTTGCCCTCTACATCGCGAACGGAATTACCGGCGTTCGCGAAATGGGAGGCGACTATGTCGATACCGTATTCAGGTGGCGCGCGGAAACGGCAAAAGGTGAGCGGCTTGGCCCTCGCATCCTCTCGTCCGGCCCAAGGTTGAGGGACCCAAGCCAAAATTGCCCGGGTCGTTGGCAGTCACCGACTCTTCCGCTGCTCGGGCGGCCGTGGACGAACTGAAGACCATGGGCGCAGATTTCGTCAAAATACACTCCGATGATTTTCCGCGGGAAGGTTTTGCCGCCCTGATGGATGAAGGCCGCAAACAGCAACTAATTGTCGGTGGGCATTTGCCATTCCTGACGATGACTATGCGGGATGCAATCAAAAGCGGCGTGAAGTTCTTTGAACATGGGACGCTTCTTGTTCTTGGTGGTTGTTCGAGAAGCGAAAAGCAGATCAATGACGAGTGCGCTGCGCGTCGTGACTCTAAGCAGCCCATGTCCAATGCTGAGCGCATGCATCGCTACGCTCTAACGTTCGACGACGGTTGGGCGAATGAGTTGTCCTCAGAGTTGGTTAAGAATGACGTCTGGGTAACGCCAACGTTGATCGTATTGCGGCTGTTGGAGTCGATCGGGCGCGTCGATTACTCGCATCATCCTCAGCGCAAGTACCTCTCTTCTGCGTTTTGGCAGGCCTGGGAACCGACCGGTAGGCGTCCTCGTCCGTTTTTCTCGGATGATGCCGTCACCCAGATTGCTCTGGCACAAGAGAAAGCAGCCGCGATGATTAAGCTGATGCACTCTGCTGGAGTCGGACTGCTTGCCGGATCGGATTGCAGTTGGTCGAATCCCTATACCTTCCCCGGATGGAGTCTTCACCAGGAACTCGAATTGTTAGTTCAGAGTGGCCTTTCACCTATGGAAGTCCTGCAAACCGCTACCAGAAATCCCGCGCGATTCCTTGGCGAATTGCGGACCAATGGGACAGTGGAATCGGGTAAGACTGCGAATCTGGTCCTGCTCACTGCCAATCCTCTGGAAGATATCCGAAACACACAGAAGATCGATTCCGTCGTATTGAAAGGAAAGCTGTTAACGCGCGGTGATCTGGACAATTTGTTGGCGGACGTCGCGGCGCGAGCTGCGGCCACAACGCCGGCAAGCCAGGCAGCTAACTTATATCCTGCTTGTTATGAACAGAAGCGGAGCTAGACGCAGCGTCTGCTGAAGTGCCAAGTACGAATTTCGAGCAGTTTCAATAGGAGGATGCCGCTATGCACATCGATCGCCGATCTTTTCTGGCGACGCTCGGTACGACAGCCGCTATCAAGGCCATGCCCTCCGAGGCACTCGCCGACGCACTGGAGCACCACATGATAGAAAGCCTCGACGAGGGGCCGACCGCGAACGAGCTAAAGGTTCGGCTCGGCACGGGACTCCTGTTCGGCGGGCCCTTGCCGAGCGGCAAAGCCCCGACGGAGCTGAAGAAGCTGGAGCCGATGCCGGACAAACCGACATTGGTCGATTTCTTTAAGTACCGGTTCGCACCAGCGACAGCGAAGCATGTCTTGCAGAGCGCAACCGATGCGATGAAAAAAGGCGAGAAAGAGGAATTGATCCTCGCCTGCCTTCTTCATGATGTTGTGCTCAACCTGATCAAGGTTGATCACGGGTGGTGGGGTGCGCAGATGATGGAGCCCTACGTCTCGGAGAAGATCAGTTGGGGCATCCGCTATCACCAGGCCCTACGGTTCTACCCGGATCCTTCCGTCGGCTATGAGTACCCAGAGCAGTACAACCAGATCTTCGGCAAGGACTATGTGCCGCCCCCCTACGTCAAGCAAGCCTACGAGTATGCTCGCAACCACAAGTCATACATGGACGCGCGCATGATCACTGTGCACGATCTCTACGCTTTCGATCCGGCAATGAAGGTCTCGATCGATCCGTTCATCGACATCATCGGTCGTCACTTCAAACAACCGAAGGAGGGGCTTGGGTACGACAATAGCCCCGTCGCGCACATGTGGCGCACACTCATTTTCCCGGACAGCCCACTGTAGTTTCGCGCAGCAACATGCGCCTCGGAGTTCAATCGTCGCGAAGGGCAAGATAATGAAATCTCAGACAGTCGCAATCGTGGCCGGTTTGGGGCTGATGGCCACTCTCCCGTCGTCGGAGTACGAGTAAGATTCGTGCCGTTCCGGAGGGTCTGATGAGAGCCAAGCTTTGTCTATCACTTGTCACGTTCGTTCAACTGTTCGCAGTTTCGATGGCGCAAGAGAAACCGGCGGCCGCCATTTCACCAGGCAGCGCAAGTACTGCAACGTACATCACCGATGTGACGGTGATCGATCCGGAAAATAGCAAGGAGATTCAAGACCGCACAGTCATTATTTGCGACGACCGGATTTCGGAAGTAAGAGACAGCGAAGGAATAAAGCCACCTGCGGGCGCAAAGGTAGTGGACGGCCGAGGCAAGTATTTGATTCCGGGGTTGTGGGACATGCATGTTCACGCGCTGTTCCCGGAACGCGTTGGCAGTATGTTTCCGATGTTTGTGGCCAACGGCGTCCTGGGCATTCGGGACATGGGCACGTCTATGCCTTTGGCGGACATCGAGCGTTTGCGTCAAGAGATTGCAAGCGGTTCGCGGCTTGGCCCACGCTTCGTTGCTGCCGGACCCCTTCTGGACGGACGCCCGAAACCTTTGCGGCCCAATTTTCTTGCCATCACCACGCCGGAACAGGGCCGGGCCACGGTAGATTCCCTAAAGGGTGATGGCGCTGATTTCATTAAGGTTTACTCCTGGCTCTCGCGAGATACGTTTCTTGCCATAGCCGGCGAAGCAAACAAATTGAAGATCCCCTTTGCGGGTCACGTGCCATTTTCCGTGCCTGCGCTCGAAGCTTCTGATGCTGGCATGAAGAGCATGGAGCACCTCCACGGCGTCGTTCTGTCATGCTCCGCACTGGAGGACGAACTGCGGTTTGAGATGCTAAAACCTGGGGTCAACCTGTCTAGTTCCGAACGAATCCGACTCGAGATGGACGAGGCCGCAGCCTCTTACGATAGGCGCAAGGCCACAAAGGTATTCGAACATCTCGCCAAGAACAGAACCTGGCAGGTTCCCACGCTTGATGTGGTGGTGCCCTATGCCTACTCGTTTGACGCTCGCGTGACCACGGATCCGCGACTGAAGTATATTCCGGCGTCTGTTCAACAACGCTGGAGCGAGGAAGCCAAATCCTCAACCGACGGTACGATAAAGGCCAAGACCTTCGAGCAGCGGTCTCAAATCGTCGGCGCTATGCAAAGAGCCGGTGTCCCTATGCTGGCAGGGACCGATGCAGCGTGGTACCAACCGTATACCTATGCCGGCTTCTCGCTGCACGACGAACTCTCTCTACTCGTTCGTGCTGGCCTGACACCGGCGGAAGCTCTGCAGAGTGCAACCATCAACCCCGCGCGCTTCTTAGGAATGGAAAAGGACTTGGGGACAATCGAAGAAGGAAAGGTCGCGAATCTGGTGCTGCTTGACGCCGATCCTCTTGCCGATATTCATAACACCACGAAAATCCTGGAGGTGTTCCTAGCGGGAAAGGAATTTCCTCGGCCCGCGCTCGACCAGATGTTGAAAGAGGCCGAGGCCGCCGCAAAATCTGCAGTGATCAACTGACAAATCGCAGGACGGCAAATGAGGTCGCTCCTTTGTCGCATAACCCTTGTCGCCGCTCTTTGCGCCTTTGGCGTCTAGACGGCTGTTCTGGCAAATGCGGCAATCGGTGGAGCGTCTCTGATTACCGGGCGCGAGGCTGTCGTCACGTCGCTCGAACCTTTGGCCTCGATGGCAGGCATGCGCAGTGCATCTGCCTTGGCACGCCGCTATCTCTGGAAGATGCGCGGCGTCTGATTAAAGGTTACGGAGAGCATTACAACAACGTCCGTCTGAACAGCGCCATCGGCTATATCGCGCCAAAGGACAGGCTCGCCGGGCATCAGCAGGAGATTCAGGCCGACCAGGATCGGAAGTTGAAGGCAGCGAGGGAACAGCGACCTAAGGAGAGTCGCCATGTCGAATGCGCTCAGGTTGTTCATTGCAGTTTTCTTGTGTGTTCGCTGTGTCCCAGCCCAAAGCCCCGTGCCGGATGCTAGACCTGTCGTCCTGCAGAAGAACGATGGCGACCTTCGCACTCGCCGTCCGCGTGAAGGGGTTGCCTCGCCCAGCAGTGATTTCTTACTGAAGATCGGTCCAAAGACCAATCGGTCGAAGCATCTTCTGCTTTTTACCGAGGAGATCCCTCCGGGCGCAGTTATCCCGAAGCACAAACACCACGCCGAGGACGAGATTCTCTTAATCCAGACAGGCAGCGCTCACGTGTGGCTGGAAGACAAAGAGTACGACGCCCAGCCAGGCGCGTTGGTGTTCATTCCCGCTGAGACTTGGATCAGCCTGAAAAACACCGGTAAAGAGAACATTAGTCTCGTCTCCATCTGGAACGAGCCGGGCTTCGAGGAAATGCTGCTCTGTGGGTCAGTACCGAAGGGGCAGGTGGGCGAGCTTCTCTCTCGCGACGGAGTCAAAAACTGTTACCACCACGGTGATTCGGAATTAGAGACAGTCCAGCCCCTTGCCGACAAGAAGCTGTGAAAAGAATCAGAGCGGGAGGCGATTGCGGACCGATGACGAGCAAACCGGAAGTTGTGAAGCCGGCCATTTAGTGCCCACGCTGACCGCCGGACCCTAGGTCAATTCCCCGTTGTTGCATCTCATGCGAGTCCTATTCCTGACTCCTAGACTATGACCTTGCTCCCTCTTCGGAGGGCTGTCCCCCTCGCTGGCTAACCGGTTCGGCCTTCGGCGCAGCCAAGTACCGTTCCACTTCGGTTGCCGTACGTTGTGAACTTTCGCGACGGAGATTACGGGAAAGGTTGTTCCCGTCATTTGTGTAGATGTGGGCATCGTGTTGAGCCCTTGAAACGGATACGTACGCGAAGCGGTTGTTTCAGCGAACTTGCAGGCCATGAGCCGCAATCGGCGCGACGTCCGGTGTGGCTTTTTGTTCGGCACTCCAGAAGCGGACGCGCCGACCTGGGTCTGCAAAATTCCTCCCTCGCCGATCGAAAAATTGATTCCCGATCAGTCGGTTTTAGCCTTAACGGCACGCACCTGGCGCCTTGCAAAACTGCATGTCACTCATTCCAAGAACGAAACAGGCCTGCGAGAGTGGGCCATGATTAAACCTTAGGAACCTAAGCAACTTGTTTGTTTTGAATAATATGGCGGAGAGAGTGGGATTCGAATTTACTCGAAAACGTAGTTTCAACAACATAGAACGCACGGCGGGCAACGTAAAGCAGTGGAAGGCAGTGGTAAGCAGTACTAACGGATCACAAACGGATCACGGGGTCAGTGATCACTTGAAATGTGCAGAACGAAGGTGACAGGAATTATTGATGTTCTACCGTGTCATTCCCTGTCCGGGAAAGTCCGACTGTGTTATGACCGGCGTCGGAGTCAGAGTTGAAACTTCCGAATAGCCAACGATCGACGACCTGCGCAATTTGTGAGCGCAGAGCGTTTCTCGGAAGTGATGCTGACATGAGAATGGCCATCGTCCTCAGTTGGCCTGTGCGACAAACGAAAGCGTAGTTCCGCCTAGTTTTTCAGCTATGGATTTTGTGATGCGCCAGATTGGCCCACGGTGGCCAGTAGCGCGCCGAAACGAGGGTCGCCGCGCAGCGGCTTGAGATCGGCGTCGGTTTCCAGTCCTTTGCGCTGGTCCGTACTAAGCGCGTGTTCCATGGCGAACTGCAGGTTGGTGAACGCCTCGTCGCGCTTACCCTCCAGCGACAGAACACAAGCAAGCGCGTAGGCGCTGAAGGCGGTGTCGGGATTGGCGGCGCCCAGAACGCGGCTCCGGGCATCGAACACTTGCCGGTAGACCTTCTCGGACTCCGCGTAGCGCTTCTCTTTCTTCAGGACATTGCCCAGCGTGTCCAGGGAGTAGAAGACCGATGGATGTTCGGGTCCCATGGTGCGCCGCTTCCCATCTGCAGCCTGCCGCAGCAATTGCTCAGCCTCGGAATATTTGCCTTCTTCCGCGAGTATTTCGGCCAGGTTTGTCATCGTAATCAGACTGCTCCGATTGTCGGGGCCGAATTCCCTGACCTCGATCTCGAGTGCGCCGCGATCTAATTTTTCGGCCTCGGCGTACCGGCCTTGATCCTTCACGTCGATCGCAAGATTCTCTACAACCATCAGTGTTTTGGCATTCTCGGTACCGAACACTCGCTGCCATACCGGGAGCGCATCCCGGTTCAGTTTTTCCGATTCAGCGAATTTCCCCTCGGCACGCAGCAGGGTAGCGAGATTGCTCGTCGCGGCTAACGTATCCGGGTGTTCGGCGCCAAGCGTCCGCTTGCGGACTTCTACCCCTTCGCGCTGGATCGCTTCTGCCTCCGGGAGCTTTCGTTCTTCCGTAAGGATGACTCCCAGCCGGCCCATAGCGCTTAGCGTGACCTTGTCCTGCGGCCCGAGCGCTCGCCGTGTGGTTTCGACCGTTTGACGAGCCAGCTTCTCGGCTTCAGGATACTGTCCCTCGATGAATAGGATCCACACCAGCCAGTTCATCGAGGTCAGGGTGTCGCGATTTTCGAGCCCAAGAACAGTCTTGCGGCCTTCGAAGGACTCGCGGCAGAGCTTTTCGGCTTCTGCCGCGTCGCCTTTCCAGGTGAGCACCTCGGAAAGCTGATACATCGACTTCAGCGTGTCTTTGTTGCTATTGCCAAGTATCTGGCGGCGAATTTCCAGCGCGTGACGCAGCAGCGGCTCCGCTTGGCCGAAGAGCCCCAGATTCTCGTAGACGGTACCCATCGTGTTCATCATCTGGGCTTGCAACTGGGGGTCGTTCGCCAGACCGCTATCGACGTCCTTGGAAGCCTTGTCGAGAATTTCGCGGGCCGTGACGCTGTTGCCCCTAGTTTCGCCGGGATCGGAGACTTTGAACATCTGAGTCATGAAGTCGGCAACGCGCTCGGAGGCAGCGGCTTCGCGGTTCGCGCGGTCGCGTTCCTTGGCGATCCGGCGCGCCTGCAGCGCCATAGTGACGGCAAATGCAACCAATAGGATCAGGGCGGCAGCGGCCACGGCTACGCCGAAACGATGCCGCCGGACGAATTTCGAGGCGCGGTATGTGGTGCTAGGCGGGCCAGCCAGTACAGGTTCGTCGTTGAGGTAGCGCTGAATGTCGGCGGCTAACTCGGAAGGCGAGCCGTAGCGCCGAGAACGGTCGTGTTCCAGCGCCTTCATTGCGATCCAGTCGAGTTCGCCGCGCAGATGGCGGCGCAAGCTTTTCGGTTCCTCCTGACGCTTCTCGGCAGACTCCTCCGACGCTTCGCCGAGAGCTTTGATCTTGGAACTGGGCAGCGTAGGTTCATCGGCGCGGAGTTTCTCCAGTATGGAGGGCGTCAGGCCGCCGCCCTGCGAGCTAAAGGGCAACACGCCCACCAGCAATTCGTACAGAATCACCCCGAGCGAGTAGACATCGGTGCGAGTGTCGATGTTGCGTTCGCTGCCGTTGGCCTGCTCGGGGCTCATGTAATCGGGCGTGCCTACAACTCCGCCGGCCTCGGTGTACACCGTAGCCTGGCTCAATCGCGGTCCCGTTGCCTTTGCCAGGCCGAAGTCGATGATCTTCGGTACAGGCTTCTGGTCCACTTCACTGACCAGAACATTGGAAGGCTTCAGATCGCGATGGATGATCGCCTTCTGATGGGCATGCTGGACACCCTCACAAACCTGAGTAAAGAGCAGGAGGCGATCTCGAATGCTGAGCCGGTGCTTGTCGCAATAACTGGTGATGGGGAGGCCGGGAACGTATTCCATGACGAAGTAGGGGCGCCCTTCTGGCGTGGCCCCGGCGTCGAAAACCTTCGCGATGTTAGGGTGCTCCATGAGCGCCAACGCCTGGCGCTCAGATTCGAATCGCGCCACCACGGCGCGAGTGTCCATGCCCGCCTTGATCAGCTTAAGCGCGACCGTACGATGAAAGGGCGCGGTTTGTTCCGCGCGCCACACTTCCCCCATGCCGCCGGTGCCAACCATCTGCACGAGCCGGAACGGACCAATGGTGGAGAAGGAACTCTGGACTGAGGCGATGCTGAGAGTTTTGTCGTCAGAGGCGCCGGTCATATGCATTCCTGGATGGGGACACAAACAGAATTTCGGGGCAGGGAACATAATAAAGATAAACCACCGAAAACGAGAAGAACGAAAGCACTCGATCCGCGGTTTGCCCCTGGCTGCTGTGGCTGGTCACTGCGTAACCATAATTAAGATGCGGGTGCTCGAAAACTGATTCCCAATCAGTCGGTTTTAGCCTTAACGGCACGCACCTGGGCCTAGCAAACTGCATGTCGCTCATTCCAAAGAAGAAAAGAGACCCTGAGAGTGGGTCTTGGGATTCTAATAACTCCTTTATTTTGAATAATATGGCGGAGAGAGTGGGATTCGAATCCGGCTTATAACGTAGTTTCAATAACATAGAGAACGCGGCGGGCACAGTATAAGCGATAGAAGACCATGGTAGGAGTGCTAACGGATCACAAACGGATCACAGCTCAGTGGCTGCCTGAAAAGCGCGCCATGGAGCGGCGCGGCGGGAACATTGATCTTCCACCATGCCATTCCCTCTAGAGGCACGTTGAATCTGTATCGCCTGCGTCGGAGTCAGAGTTCAATCCCAAGTGGCCGACGAAGCGGCCAGAGCCTCTTTTCGCCGAGTGGTTTAGCGGCTGAGCTACGGCTGACGATCCCAGAAATTGGCGGGAGACCTCATCGCGCACGATGCTACCGCAGAGTAGACTACTCGCCGAGGTCAACCATGAAGGTAGTAGCAACCCAGCGTGTGGTCACCACCTCTCTGAATCTGACACGTAGAGACTTCGCCAGGCTGACCGCGCTCGGCCTCGCCGCCTGGTCTGTCCCAAGTCTGCTGGCCAGGGCCACGTAAACCGCATCAATGGCCGGGTTGTGCGCGATTTGATCGAAGTTTTCGTAATTGTAGATCGAGCTTGAGGGAACGCCGTATTCGGCGGCAAAATGCTCCGCCTTGTCGCGATGGCCGCTCACCAGTCCGGTAATCTGCGAGGTGGTGGTGTTGCGCACGGCAGGCATGAAGTGTCCGGCGATGCGCATCTGGTCCGGCACGCAGCGCCTCCTGATTTGGGGCGACCCGCTCACCGCCGCCGCTTACTCTCGCGCCTTTTCCTTTTGCGGGAGCGATGGGGTGGAGATGATGGAGCCGCTTTCCTTCAAAGGGCGGCGCGGTTCCGGCATCGCAGGCGAGCGTTGCGCTTACTCCGACAAGTCTCTCAATCCATGTTGGGACTGGCAGAAGCACACCTATAGTTATCGCGTCTGGGGACGCCATTTGTATAACCCCGAAACGGATCCAGATGTGTGGCGTCGCGCTATGCGCCGTGATTTTGGGACTGTGGGGGCGGATTTTGAAAACGCGATTGCGAATTCGAGCCGGATCCTTCCCGTCATCACAACCGCGCATGCACCCTCTGCGGGCAACAACACCTACTGGCCCGAGATCTACCTGAACCATTCGCTTATCGATGTTGCACACCCCGGCCCGTACACTGACAGTCCGATACCGCGCGTGTTCGGGACTGTAAGCCCGCTTGATCCGCAGTTGTTTTACAGTATGGATGATTTCGCTGACGACTTACTCAAAGGAGAGCGCAGCGGCAAATACACCCCCATCGAAGTGTCTCACTGGTTGGAAAACTACGCGGTTGCAGCCGCGGAATCCCTGGCGCGCGGCGAGCGTCGGGCAACGAGAAAAGGGCGGTCGGAATACCGGCGGTTAACGATTGACATAGCTGTTGCGATAAGTCTGGGCCGCCTCTTCGCCGCGAAGTTCCGCGCTGGGGTGCTATACCGCATCTTCGAGCAGACCGGTGATCGCGCCGCACTTGAAGAGGCGCTGAAAGCTTACAAACAGGCACGCGACGCGTGGACCAGAATTGCCGTTCGCACTAAGGGCGTTTACATGCGCGACATTACCGTCGGCAAAGCACGTCAGTTGCGCGGCCACTGGGCCGACCGCCTAGCCGATATTGATGCGGACATTGCGGCGAAGCTGGAGTCCGCCAGGCCTGCGGAGAAAGGTGGGCCAGTCACCCTCGCGATCGCCGAGGCGCTCGGCAGGACGCAACGGTCGAATGTGAAAGTACGCTACGCGCCGGTGCCCACTTTTCAATCCGGCTACGCCTTTGCTGTGGAACTTGTTGCCCAAAAGGACTATGTGTCCGTACGGTTGTGCTATCGTCATGTAAATCAGGCAGAGCGCCGGGAGAGTCACCCTATGAACTCCGAGGAACGAGTCTGGCGCGCCACTATCCCTGGCGAATACACTCAGAGTCCGTTCCCGCTTCAGTATTACTTCGAACCGAGAGAAGAACCGCACTCAGCACTGCTGTATCCCGGCTTGGGCGATCAGTTCACAAACCAGCCTTATTTTGCGGCTCGAAGGGCATAGTTTGACGAATACTTTTAGGGGATCGAACGGATCAGCAGTCGAGTGCGGCGTGACTTCACTTCCGCGCCGTTCTCCTGGTGATTGTGGGATCGGATAATTTCTTGAACAGCGCCGGATCGTACTCCTCACCTTTCGGGTCGCGATCGTTAAGGACGGCCTCGGTGTGGGCATCGCATCGAGTGCCGAGCCGGACGTCACCGTCGCGTATGATGGCAACGCGGCTTCGGTGCACGTTCAGCCGAAGATGTGAGGGAACGTCCGGGGACGGTCTCATTCCGCCCGGAGTGCCTGCACCGGATCCACGATTGTGGCTTTCCGCGACGGCACGTACGTCGCAATGCACGCAACGATAAGAATTGAGACCGTTGCTGCAAAATAAGTCCACGGATCCTCGGGGCTCACGTGATACAGCAGTGAACTCATCAGACGCATCGTTGCAAGCGCGACGGCAACACCGCCGAGAGCGCCAATTACTGTTAGCAGCAGTCCTTCGCGAATGTACATTCGGGTGAGCGCCGCACGCTGCGCACCCAGAGCCATACGGATGCCAATTTCGCGTGTATGTTGCGAAATTGCATACGCGATCACGCCGTAAAGCCCAACGATGCCTAATAGCAGCGTCATGGCACCTGCAACCGACAACAAAACCAGAGTGAACGAAGTTCGCGCCATCGATTTGGTGTACAGCTCACCGATCGTCTTGTTATAGGCGAGCGGCAGATCGTGGTTCACGGACCAAACCGCACGCTCGCTATCTTTGAAGAATGACGCAGACCCCGCGCGCGGCGTGCGAATTACATAGTGCACATAGCGGCGCACGAGTTCTTTTTGCGTAACGAAATTGTCCTGGAACAGCCCCCAATAAACCGCAGTGGGTGGGTCCTGATTCACGCCGTTATCGTGCACATCACCAGCCACCCCTACGACTTCGTGCCAGGGATCGTGCAAGCCGACGTGTACCTGTTTCCCGATCGCAGCGGCCGACGAGCCCCACAACTCGCGAGCAAGGTTTTCCGAGACAATGGCTACTGGACGCTTCTCAAGCTCTTCCTGCCAAGTCATGTCTCGTCCCGCAATCAAAGGGATACCCATGGTCTTAAAGAAATCCGGCGATACGAACTTCTCCATACTCAAGGGTGCAAGCTCGCCTTCTTTATAAGCGTGGTCGCTGGCATAGACAGGGTCAAGAGGACGGTCCTGGATCATCGGCAGGCTTGACGAAATGGCAACGGAACTCACTTCGGGAATCGCAGCAAGTTGGTTCGCGATGGCCTGCTGCATGCGCAAAACATCGATCCGGTTTGTGTCAGGAACCTGCGACGTGGGAATAAAGATGTCGAACGATGCGATGGTATTCGGATCGCTGAATCCTGGAGAAACGCGGGTGAGTGCGCGGAAGGTGCGAAGCATCAGTCCTGAGCAAATCAATAAGACCAGCGTCAGCGCAACCTGGATCACAACCAGCGTTTTGCGTGCGCGATGCCGCTCGCGGCTTTGACTGAGGCCGCGTCCGCCTTCACGCAAACCGGTGGTAGCTTTGATCCCCGAGTATTTCAGAACTGGAATCATCCCGGTAACAAGGCTGACGAAAACCGCCAGGCCAGCCGTAAAAAGAAGCACAGGTAAATCGATGCCGATCTCGTGCAGTCGCGGCAATCCCGTAGGCGCGGCAGCCACAATCAAATTCAGACCGCCGTACGCGAGGCCCAGTCCGACGGCGCTGCCCGCGCATCCCAACACCAAACTTTCCAGCAGCAGTCCCGCGACCATATTTTTACGATCCGCTCCCAATGCCGCGCGAATGGCAAGTTCCTGACGGCGGCCTTCGATGCGCACCAGCAGCAGATTAGCTACGTTCGCACACGCTACCAGGAGAACGATGGCGATGGATCCCATCAACACCCAAAGCACATTGCCGATGTCGACGATGACATCAATCTTGAGCGGCTGAAGAGTGGGAGTGAAATTTGCTTGTTCAAAGAGGGCTATGCTGAAGCCTTCTGGCGGGCGAAAACTGTGCGTTGCAATCGGAACCAGGCGGGTCAAATCGGCCGTGGCTTGCTGCAAAGTAACTCCCGGTTTCAGGCGCGCCAGGCCGTTGACACTGAAGCCGCCGAGTGTCGTTTTAGTGCGATCAATTTGCCCGGGCACGAGAACATCCACATCGGAACGATCCATGAACACAAAATCCGCCGGCAGAATCCCGATAATTTCGTGCATCGCCCCGTCTAACTTCAGAGTGCGGCCGACCACGGCAGCATCTCCACCAAAATGCCGTTGCCAGAAAGCGTAAGTAAGAATGACGGTCTGCGGCGTCTCGGGCGAGTCATCCCGCCTGGTGAATAGACGCCCGAGCGCAGGACGAACTCCGAGAATGGGCAATGTGCCATCGGTCACTTCCAACCCCTGGACCTGCTCCGGCTGAGCGCCTCCCGTAATGTGAAACGACAAGAAACCATAGAGACCGATATCTTCCAAGGTCTTGTTTTGTTCGCGATCCGTGAAATACAGATACTCCGCCATATTGATTTTTGGGATGTTAATGGCGGGCGCCTTATACCAGACGCCAATGAGCCGGTCGGGCTGCTGGTATGGGAGAGGTTTGAGGAGAACTCCTTCCACCACGCTGAAGATCACGGTGTTGGCGCCTACACCGATCGCCACAGTGATGAGAATGACGGCCGTAAAAAGTGGCGCGCGGCCAAGTCGCCGGAAAACCTGCTTGAGTTGGCTAAAAAAGGGCGCCATCTGAAGTCTCCTGAAAGGGCTCTGAATTTTTGGCCGGTGTTTCCCAAACGCCAGAAATGAACCTATTTGAGCACTGCAAATCACTTGCCAAAGGAAGCGCCGCGCAAATGTAACATTCCAATGGCAAACGCGCACACAAACCGCCCAAACACGTTCGCTTTCGGATTGAAGTGTTCGTTCCCGAACACCGTGGGTACGCATTCTGACACGCGGCTATCGACGATCCGCGTGAGAGTGTTTTGGGCTTGGCGTCCGGCAACGTGTCATCTCGGAAGTGGTGCAAATTGAACCCGCCGAGACTTCGATCCAATGTCCGTCAGCCTGCTTAAGCATTTCCTTAGGAATGGTTGCCGCTGCCGTACGAAGTGCAACGTCGAAGCTTGCTTCGTGAAATCGATTAGTTCCAGGATGTCACAAAACGACAGTGCGAGATAACGACTAACAACGTGTAGTCTTTGGCGTCAGAAGAATTGCGTGCTAGATGGGGTTGCGTAGTTGTTTTGGGTCGTGTCCACCAACTGCGCGCACGATTTAACGCAAGCCTCCGCCGAGCAAAACGAGCATGACAATCCTTTCTATAAGGTAGTGAGTCTGAGATCAGAACGATGGTGTTCACAGCGTTAACGTCGATTTGCATTTCCTCTGAGCGCGGTCGTGTACTTACTGGCGAACTACTCAATTGTGTAGCTTCTTACGCTGTCACCCTACTCCGGCAATGCGTATTGGCCGTCGATGTGGAGATGACCTGCGACACCGGGCGCTCCGGTGTCAGGCTGTCCGCCACCAACGCTGATGGTGTAGTCTCCGGGAGCAATGATCGGATTACCTTCCTCGGTCACCATGCCCAAATCGCGCTGCTTCAACTCGAAATGAACTTTCTGGCTTGCACCCGGATCGAGGTGAATTCGCTCAAACCCTCGAAGAGCGATAAGGGGTGCACCCTTAAGCGGCGGGAACTTGAGGTACAGTTGCACGACCTCGTCGCCAGGAATCTTTCCAGTATTGGTCACCGTTACATCTGCCTCGACCGGCTGTCCCGCAGCGACGCCCTGTTGTGGCACAGTGAGATCGCTGTAGCTGAATTTCGTATAGCTGAGCCCGTAGCCGAACGGATAAAGGGGCTTGCCGGTGAAATAGCGATAGGTTCGGTTTGCCATTCCGTAATCTTCGAAGTGGGGCAACTGGTCAACTCCCTTGTAGAACGTAAGCGGCAGCCGTCCGGCAGGATTGTTTTTCCCGCTCAGGGTTTCTGCCACTGCCGCGCCGCCCTCTTCTCCGGGATACCATGCGTCGAGAACGGCATTGGCATGTTCGTTGATCCAGTTGACGGCCAGAGCGCTCCCATTCATGAGAACGACGGCGACGGGTTTTCCGGTCGCAACGACAGACTCCACCAGATCTTCCTCGGGCTGAGGGAGATCGATGCTGGTGCGATCTCCCCCAAGGAAGCCGGGTTCGCTCACCGGCATTTCCTCGCCTTCAAGCTGACTCGTAATTCCGACGACGGCGATGACAACGTCCGCATTTTTCGCTGCCGCAACGGCTTCCGGCGAAGGAGCGCTGCTGTACTTGGACCAAAAGAGTTCGGAATGCGGCTTCGCCATCCTGGTCCCATAGGAGATTTCAATCGCGACCTTCCGACCCTTTTCGAGGTGAATGCGGCCCGCGCCCGATACGAGTCCTCGTGTGCTACCACCGATCGCCGCTGCTACCTGCTTACCGTCGACCGTAAGCCTGCCGAATCCCGCGCAGCGCACGCCAAGGAGAAAGTCACCAGATTCCGAAGGTGTCAGGAACCCGGACCATTGCACGCCAAAGGTGTTCTTTCCCGCGACTTCTTTCGGGAGTTCGCTCTCGGTGAGCTTTACGTTCGCCTCCGTACGGCTGACAAGTTGGGCAGGCGGCGGACCTGAGGGTGGCAGCCCCCGTCGCATACCCTCGGTGTAGTCGGCTTTGAGTCCGGGCTTCCCGTCTGGAGTGGTCAGAAAAGCATCTGGCACAGGGCCACCATCAGTGCGAAGGAATTGCGTTCCGGGAACGAAGGCGATGGTCGCCTTGGGGAACTCAGCGTGGAGCCCATCGAGGATGGAGACGATATGAGTAGGCTGGCCGGCATAGTTTCCAAGCAGCGGCCTGGTCTGATCGGCAAGAGGCCCCACAACGGCAATCTTCAGGATCCCAGGCTTGAGTGGGAGAAGGCCGTCATTCTTCAGCAGGACCATGGACTCATTGGCCAGCTTGCGAGCGTGTGCGCGATGTTCCGCACTGTCGAGTTCCTTCTCGTCGATCTTCGTGTAGGGGACCATGTCCGGAGGATCGAACAGGCCAAGCTTGATCCGCGCGGTGAAGAGGCGAATCAGCGCGGTGTCTTGGTCGCTTTCCGGCAGATATCCCTGCTGAACGGCGTCGATATAGGCTTTCTCGACCGGTTCGCCAAAGCGGGAAGTGAAGGTGACGCACTCGTTGTCCATGCCGCGAATTACGGAGATCGCGGCGCCTTGCGCTTGCGTAGGACGATAGCGATGATTGGCAGCAACATCTCGGACTGCGTCACAGTCCGAGACCACGTACCCCTGGAAACCCCACTTGCCGCGCAACTGATCCTGCAACAGGTATTGGTTTGCGCACGCCGGTTCGCCGTTGATCGCATTGTAGGCACACATCACCGACCCTGCTTTGCCTTCGACCACCGCAGCGCGAAATGCGGGTTCGTACGTGTCGACCTGGTCGTGCTTGCTGACATCTACATCGGCGAAGTGGCGCGTTGGTTCTGGTCCGCTGTGCACAGCGTAGTGCTTGGGTGTCGCAATGCCGAGGTAGTACTTTGGGTTGTCGCCCTGCAATCCGAGTACGTAGGCAACGCCCATGCGGCCGGTGAGGAACGGATCCTCGCCGTAGGTTTCCTGTCCGCGGCCCCAGCGCGGATCTCGGAAGATGTTGAGGTTGGGCGACCAGAAATCCAGGCCTCCCATAATTCCGACGTGCCCTTCGCGCGCGTTCTGGACGTGCTTGATGCGGCCCTCAATGCCAATCTGTGCCGCCATAGTATGAATTCCAGGCGCGTCGAACGTCGCCGCAAGCCCGATCGGCTCCGGATATTCAGTAACTCCCTCGTTGATGACCCCGTGAAGGGCTTCGCTCCACCATTGGTATGCAGGAACCTTCAGCCGCGGGACGGCCGCCGAGTTGTTTTGCATCTGCGATGCTTTCTCCGCGAGCGTCATATGGCGAACCAGATCGGTGGCGCGCTGCTCGGGCGAGAGCTGGGGATTGAGGTAAGGAGGATTTCCTGCTTCCTGAGCAACAGCGGTTCGCAGGGTTGCGGATAAGACTGCTCCCGCGAAAACAAGAATCCACTGACCGGTTCGCATGATGCGGCGTTTCATGATCTTCTCCACGGTGTAGATGAATGCCGGTGATTTTCCCAGCGCTGCACAAGGTTTCGACTCTATAGAGACTGTGGTGTCGCAGACAAGTGTAATGGATCGATTCGTTCCCACAAGGTGGTAATCTACGATGCGCCTGATTGGAAAGAGAAACTTCAGGTTCACATCCTCTTGGAGTGTTGCATGAAGAATCGGATTGCGATCATTGCAGCAGCTACGCTCTTCTTGGCGGCCACCGTCAAACTCGGAGCGGCGCAGCAAAATGCGGAGAACGCGCCGCAGCAACTGAAAGTGGAAATCGATACGCAGCAAAGTGCGCAACCTGTATCGCGTTACGAGTACGGGATGTTTATCGAACACATTGGCGCGCTGATTTATCGCAGCCTCTGGTCCCAGATGCTCGATGACCGCAAATTCTACTTCCCCATCAAGCCCGAGGAGCCCCAAGCGGCCACACCCGCGCAGGGCGGCCCCTTCCGCAATATGCAGTTGCGAAAGTGGCTCCCCATTGGTCCGGCCGAAGCGATTGTAATGGACAATGATCATCCCTTTGTTGGGGAGCAGAGCCCACGCATCGAACTCGACGCTTCCACGCCGCACGGTATACGCCAATCCGGTTTTTCGCTCGTGAAGGGGAAAAAGTACAGCGGCCACATCTGGCTGCGCGCGACACCCGGCGTGAAGGTAAGGCTCTCAGTGGCGTGGGGCCAGGGCGCGAACGGCCGGAAGACTGTCGTGTTTCCCGCGCTCTCGACGACATACAAAGAACTGCCTTTCACCTTTACATCTGATGCTGACACTGACGCCGGTGCGGTCGAGATCACCGGCACTGGAAAGGGTAATGTCCACATCGGAGCTGTCTCGCTCATGCCTGCCGACAACCTCGACGGTTTCCGCCCGGAAGTCATTGCGTTACTGAAGCAGTTGGACTCCGGTTTTTGGCGGCTGCCCGGCGGGAACTTCATTTCCGATTTCAACTGGTATCACTCGGTTGGGGCACGCGACCAGCGGCCGCCGGATTTCGATTACGCGTGGAATGCCATGCAGACGAACGATGTCGGCATGGATGAGTTCATGACCTTCTGCAAACTGATCAGTGTCGAGCCTTACATTACCGTAAACGCCGGTTTCGGCGACGCGCACTCCGCCGCTGAAGAAGTCGAATACATCAACGGCGCAACAAGCACACCGATGGGCGCGATGCGTGCGCGGAACGGACATCCGGAACCGTATCACGTCAAGTTCTGGAACATCGGCAACGAGCCCTACGGTCAGTGGCAACTCGGCCGCACCGATCTGAAGTACTACCTGCTCAAGCACAATGAGTTTGCGAAAGCGATGCGCGCGGTCGACCCCTCGATCACGCTGTTGGCCTCGGGCTCCATGCCGGAAGAGGCGATTATTGAAGGCGTAGCCGCGGACTGGCACATTCCCTTCGATCAGGCCGGCATCTGTTCCGAGGCAGACTGGACCTGCGGCTTCCTCAAACATGACTGGGGCAACTTCGACGGCGTCACCGAGCACTGGTACACACGCGCGGGAGTACGATGGGACCGCGAGCGCGCTGAGAAAGGCATCAAGGTGGGCCGCCTGGAAGCCGGCTACGTCCCCGACGAGGAGACCGTTCTCGAGTGGGTGCGCCGTCCGTCCGATCGCGTGCACCTCAAAGGCGAGGAGTGGCAGGAGTACGAGCGACGCTTTCCCGAGATGAAGGCAAAAAACATTTTCATGTCGAACGATGAATACGCCTATACAGGCGGTCAGCCCACCCTCAAACTCGCCCTTGCTCACGCTATGGTCTTTAATGAAATGCTCCGTGAATCCGACTTTCTACACATGGCGGCCTTCACCATGGGCGTTTCCACGCTGGATTTCAACCAAACCGCCGCAACGCTCAACAGCAACGGGCTGCTCTTTAAACTTTATAGCGAGCACCTCGGCGCGGGCTCCGTTCCGGTTGCGCTTACGGGCAATTCGCCGCAATCAGCTCCAACGCAACACATCGTGGGCGACCTCCCACGAACGAGCGCAGGCAGTCCTACATATCCCCTGGACATGGTGGCGGCACTCAGCGCAGATCGCAAGTACCTCACGCTAGCCGTCGTGAACGCGACCGACTCCGAGCAGAAATTTGATCTCAACATCAGCGGCGCGCGCCCGGCCGGAGGCGCAACGTTGTGGCGTATGACAGGTAAGGACCTCGATGCTGCCAACCACGTTGGGCAGGCGCCGCAGGTCGAAGTGAAGGAAACCGCGATCGGCGGAGCGCCTGCGACTTTGTCCGTTGCGCCGATCAGCATCGACATTTACCGTTTCGCCGTCGCGCCGTAGCATTTCTTTAAAGCTGGAAATTTCGCCACGCGGGTTCTCGTATCGCGGCATGTGAGTTCGGCCCTTCCGGTCCGTATTGCCGCGATTCAAAATGCGACCGTGTACTCCTTGCGAGGCTCCACGTGCAACGTGCACACCCCGTCCTGCTCGGTACACGCGATGGCACGGCCCGCAGACTCAATTCCGGTGATGCGCTGGCCGTGCGGAGGCCGGACTTTGAACTCGCCCGCCACACTCGGCCGCAGTACGGCAGACGTGGCGCGACCGTCTTTCCACGCTACCTCCACTTCTACGTTGCCTCGGGCCCGCAGCCCGCGAAAGTGGCCATCCGGCCAAGACGAAGGCAGAGCCGGAAGCAGCGCGATGACTCCAGAGTGGCTCTGCAACAGCATCTCGGCAATGGCAGAGGTCCCGCCGAAATTGGCATCGATCTGAAAGAACCTGCGGTTGGAGTTGAGCAGGCTTTCAGAGGAGGTGCCGAGTAGATTCTGAATCTGCCGATAGGCATGATCGCCATCTTCAAGGCGCGCCCACAGATTCGCGTACCACGCGGAAGGCCATCCGTTCTCGCCACCGCCGTTCTGTTCCCTGCGCTCGAGTGAAATGCGCGCGGCTGCAGCCAGCGCCGGCGTGCCACGCACCGTAATCTCGTCAGCCGGAAACAGCGCGAACAGATGCGACACATGACTCATGCCGGGAGACGGCTCGTCGTAATCTTCGCTCCACTCCTCCAACTGGCCATACTTGCCGATCTTTAGATCAGGAATTCGTTTGAGCGTCCTCTTCAATTGTTCTCGATACTCCGGATCGATCCCCAATATCTGCGAGGCGCGCATGGTTGCGTGGAAAAGCGTGTAGATGATTTCGTAATCCATGCTCGCACCCACAGTCTGCCGTCCGATAGTCCCGTCCACCATGCGGTAGCTGTTCTCGGGCGAATAGGACGGGTTCGTGACGAGATGGCCCTTGCCATCGTCAAGAAGATAGTCAAGCAGAAACTGCGAGGCTTCCTTCATGACGGGATACGCTTCGTTGCGAAGGAAGGTACGGTCGAGGCCGAACTGGTAGTGCTCCCAGAAGTGCAGGGCCATCCATGCGCCCCCCATCGGCCATATTCCGCAATAGGCATAATCGACGGGTGCGGTATCGCCCCAGGCATCCAGATTGTGATGAAAGACAAAACCGCGTGCGCCGTACATTTCCTTCGCCGTACGGCGGCCGCTGGCCATGTTCGACTTGACCAAGTCGAAAAAGGGCCCGGTCGTCTCTGGCAGATTCCCGACCTCGGCCGGCCAGTAATTCATCTCGACGTTGATGTTCGTGGTGTACTTGCTATCCCACGGCGGTGCCATGCTCTCATTCCAAATGCCCTGGAGGTTGGCCGCCATCGTTTCCGGTCGACTGCTTCCCATCAGCAGGTAGCGGCCAAACTGGTAATAAAGAGAGGCGAGTCCTGGATCGTCCTTGCCCTGTCGGATCCTGGCCAGTCGCTCGTCTGTGGGAAGGCTGTCGATTGAATCCTCCTTGGGAGGCTGCGCCAGCTCCAGGTCTACTCGGCGGAAGAGTTTTTCGTGATCCGCGAGGTGTGCGGTCTTCAGCCGTGCGTAAGGCTTGGCAGCAATCGCAAGGTATCGTGCACATTGCGCGGCCGGATCGCCGCCGCGATAATTCGTCGCCGCCACCACAAGCAGGGTCACCGCATCGGCATTCGACACGATCACGTCGCTGCCCGAGACCACAACGTGCCCCTCCTCGTTGATCGCGCGCAGTTCCGCGCGGAATCTTACGCCACTTGGTTCGAGCTGATCCTTTTCCTTCTGCAGCTTTTCACCGCTGAGGTTCGGCGTGATCCAAAAATCAGTGTGCGCGATGGCTTCGCCTTCGAGGATCACGCGGTCCGGTACCGCGGTAGTGGTCTTGCTGTCCTGAGAGCGCGTAAGCGTGGCATGAAACGACAGCCGGCCGGGCTTATCGCAAGTTAGGCGAACCACCAGCACCTGATCGGGCGCCGACGAAAACACTTCGCGCGCGCAGCTCGCGTCGCCGATACGATATGTGATGCGGATAATACCCGTAGCCAGGTTTAACTCGCGGCGGTAGTCAACGGCGGGGTCCTCGCCCGCGAATGTGATGTTCAAATCTCCCAATGCCTGGTAAGGGGGCTGGCGGTTGGGAATGCCCATCATCGTGCGCTCTTCGAGCGCTTCCGCCTCGAGTGGCTTGCCGGCGAACAGGAGACGACGCACCTCCGGCAAGGACTTTAGCGCCTCTGGGTTGACGCGATTTCGCTTTTTGCCATTCCAGATGGTGTCTTCGTTTAGCTGAATGCGCTCTTGCGCGACGCCGCCGAAGACCATCCCGCCCAGCCTGCCGTTTCCGATGGGCAGTGCATCGCCCCAGCGTTGGGCCGGGTGCGTATACCAGAGCACTGGATCGCGATCGACAGCCGACGCCTGAACTGCCAGGCATAAGAACAGAATTGAAGTCCAGATGAGATTGAGCATAAGTCCCTCTAAGAGAGAAGAAGCCACGGGCGCCGACGACGAACACATCGCGCCGATTATGCCATGGTCACCTGTTCCGCCCACTCATATTCAGCCGGAACCCCAACACGAGATCCAATCTTGTAATCCACTGTCGGGCTGCAGCTTGCGGTGTTCCCCTGAACTGCAGTTAAGCGGACTTGTAACTGAAACTTGAAGGGGCTAGCACTAGTAAAGGGAAAATGTCGTGCGGGCGGAGGGAATCGAAACTTCTCAGGCCTTTTGAGCCTTGCGGGTGTTTTACCGACCGCGGCTTTCGCCGTATGGAATAAGTACGAAACTTCCTCACTCCGATTTGCGGCCTGGGATCCCTTCAATGCCTCCCGCATGTGGGATTTTAGCTGCCGCCGTCTAGTCTCTAAACCTTCCCGGCTGCACTGCGCCGGAGGAGGTTTCCGCGGAATTTGGGCAATTCTGCATCGCGGGGTTTCCCGGCGAGCACTCAAGTTTCTCTCAAGTCCGCTGTGTCTGTCATTAGGCCATGCATGGCGCTTTCTTTATCTAGACTTGTCGATAGATAAATGGAGCTCTGAGGTCACACACCAGCAATCGAAGATCGACGGATTCAAAAGACGCTAAGCCTCTTGCGAGAAGCTCTGGTTTCTTTGATCGCTGAGAAGCCGTATGACACCATCTTCGTGAAAGAGATCCTGGACCGCGCGAATGTCGGACGGTCCAGGTTCGACACGCATTTTCGCGATAAGGATGACCTACTGGTCAGCGGCATACATGACATGTTGGGAGAGGTTCTATCACCGATACGGACTGGCGGCCGAAGTCGGGATCGGATTCTTTGGTTCAGCCTTCCCATCTTCGAGCATCACTTCAGTCAAGCGCACGCGTGGGGGGACAGGATTGGGACAAAGGACGATCCTGCATGAGCACCTGCGGAGGGTGCTCACCCAGATCATCGCAGAGTTTATGAACACGCGGTTCTAGATCGGGGAAAAAGTCGGTGGGGCAGATTCCGCCCGGCATCGTCGCAGCGTACATAGCCTCCACATTCGTTCTGATGCTGAATTGGTGGCTCGAGGCTCGACAAGAAAATGAGATTGGCACCGCCCGAGGTCAATGACATTTTCCGTAGTCTGACGCTGCCGACCGTTGCTGCGGTGTGGGACTGAAAATCGAGGAGACCGATCGAAGAACTGATTCCCTATCAGTCGGTTTTAGCCTTAATGGATCGCAGCAGGACCGTGCAAAACTGCATGTCATTCATCCCAAAGACGAAACAGGCTCATGAGAGTGGGTTTGCAATTCAATGTAACTCGTTTATTTTCAATAATATGGCGGAGAGAGTGGGATTCGAACCCACGTTACCCTTTCGAGTAAACACGCTTTCCAAGCGTGCGCCTTCAGCCACTCGGCCATCTCTCCGGCGAGGCTTGGTGAAGACCTCGGAGCAAGCCCTCTAACGCAGCTCCTGCTGCGCCTTCAATTCTATGGGTGAAGTCGTCGATACCGCAACTCGACAGGACCGAGAAGAGAGAGTGCGAGCCGCAAGGGAAGACTACGACGAGATCTTTTCCGGATCATCGGCCACAACGCCGGCCATGGGAGGTTGCGGCGCGACCGCGCTCGACGCTGATGCGCCCGCGGCCGCCGCCTGCGCGGCATTGCCGTTCCTTGCAGATGGCGGTAAGGGAGGAACTTTCGCATTGTCGACCACGTGATGGTTCAAGCAATATAGCGCCAGTTCCAAACGATCGGCCACTCCTAGCTTGTCGTATACTTTACGCAAATAATTCTTGACCACCTGTTCGGTGGTTCCAACACGCAACGCGATCTCTTTGTTTTTCATTCCTTGCGTCACGCATGACACAATAAGCGTCTCTTTGGGCGTGAGTTGTACCTTCGGTCTGGCGCCTGCTGGACGCGAGTTCTGGTTGCGGTACGCCTCCATCACCCAATGAATGCCCTGACTATCGAGCCAGGTGCCGCCGCCAGCCACCTTGCGGAGGCAGTCCACAAACAATTCCGGCTCGACCTCCCGCGACACGATACCATGCGCACCTCGGCGGAACAGTTCCAGAGTCGCGTCTTCATCCGCACCCTGCGTCACGACCACCAACCGCATCCCGGGGTTTTGACGGAGCAGCTCGGCCACAGCTTCAACCGGATTCTGCGCCAGGGCAGCTTCAAAGATCACAACATCGGACGAAAACTTTTTCACGGCGGACTGAGCTTGCGCCAGTGTTTCCGCCTGTCCGACTACGCGAATATCGTCTTCGAGAGCGAAGATCTTGCGCAGGCCGGCGCGAAAGATAGCCTGGGTATCGGCCACGATCACTCGGATGAACTGGCCTTTCCCGGCTTCTTCGCCGGTTCCGAGATTTTCTTCCGCGTTGACAGGAATGCTCGCCATTCAGTTCCTACGCTCGCTCAAAGTGATACTCGTCAATGACCACGCCCACGGCGCGACGGCCCCGATCCTCGAAGCTGCGCACCACGCGGCCCCGGCAGTCGATTTGTACGTCCTGCCGCGCACCTACGACGTCGGCCGGCAACAGAATCGTGAAATCTACCATCGAGCCCACCGGAACGTCGTTTTCCATCGCCAGCAGCACACCGTTCGCCGAGATGTTTTCCGTCTCTGCGGAATACGCGCTGCCCTGCGTCTTTACCGATGCCGACAGATGCAGCGGAAAGCGCGGTGCGCTCTGCATCTCTTCGAAATGTCTCCGGTTCGTCTGCGCCTCAGTCATCGGTGTTTTACCCGCGTCCGCCGCCACGTCTGGAAGAACCTTCCTCCCGGCGCCGCTTTTCGAACGCGCCGGATTTGCCCAAACTCAAGGGCAGCGTACACCCACGAATCCCACAAGCAAAGTTACCGAAGTCATTGAACGAAGGGTCTTAACTGCTTTTCTTTGAATGGATTAGGGTTAATCTTCGAACCAGATTAGAGCCTGAAAATTCCGCTTAGGATCGGTCGATTCCGGGTCAAATCCGGGTCAATTTCCGCTGATTCACGGAGACTATGGAGACTGTTGGGATGGCAAGAATTGCGAGGACTAAGGGCCTGATCGCTGAGGACTGAAGGCTGAGTGCGGGCTTAGAATTTCGTGACTTCGGTGAAGTTAAACTCTCTCACCTTCATGGCCGGAACCACCATATCGAAGGATTCTTCTCCGCACGCTCGGAATGGCACGCTCATCGCCTCAACGTTCGAGAGCATGTGGATGAGACTCTCATTGAATCGGAAGTTGCGCACCCCGCCCAGCACGCGTCCGTTCTCGACGTAAAACGTGCCGTCGCGGGTCATTCCGGTGAGCATCTTTTCGTACGGTTCGACTTCCCGGATATACCACAGCCGCGTCACCAGCACTCCTCGCTCGGTCGAGGCAATCATCTGCTCAACCGACTGAGGATCCTGAGGCTCAGCGAACACGATATTGAGCGGCATTTCTCCTATCTCGTTAGGCAGCGAAAAACCGTGGCCGGTCGCTTCGACCGGCCCAACTTTGCCGCGATGCTCCGAGCCCTTCATTCTCGCGGCAGTCGCACGCGCATAGACCACGCGCTTCACGACTCCGTTCTCAACCAAGCCAACCCTCTGGCGCTGCACGCCCTCGCCGTCGAACGGAGATCCTGACTGCAAGGGATGCGCGACATCGTCCGAAATCGTGATGTTGTCACCGAAGAGCTTGGTGCCGATCCGCCCCGTAAGAAATGAGCGCTGGTCAAGAATCGCCATGCCCGAGTAGTCCCAGAACATGAAGCCAACGATGTCGAGCACGGCCGCAGGCTCCAGGATCACCGTGTACTTAGCCGCGGGAATTTCTCGCGGTCGCGCCGAATCTCGCGCCTTTCGCGCCGCGACCTCGGCCAGCGCCAGGGGATCGAGATTGGCCACGTCCGGAGAATTCGCCTTCTGCCAGCCCGAAGAATCCGCTGCGAGCATGGTGATAGAGACCTCGGCTGAGGTCTGCGTGTGCCATCGGCTCAGTCCGCGCGAATTGAAAATACCGTCAATCAACTCCGCGCTCGAATAAACTCCCGCGGTCGTGAGCGCGTGCTTCTCGGCAACGCCGACGATCGTCTTGACGCCTTCGGCCCGCGCCTCGGGAGTGATGGCCGCAGTCCACTCAAAATACCGCGAAGGTTCCTGTGTGGAGCGGACACTCCTGTCCGCTCTGCCGCCAGCTTCGCGAGAGTCGGGCATGGGCAAAAGATCCGGGTCAGGATGCTGGACTTTCGCCAGACTCTCCGATGCCCGCACGACCTGTCGCAAACTCTCATCATCAAATTTGTTGGTCGAAGCTCGCGCCGTGCGTCCGCCAAAGGCAGTGCGCACGGAAACGGCGTAATTCTCCTCGGCCACATTTTGATGAATGGTGTTGTTGGCGAAGCGAGTCAGGGCGAAGCGCCCACCCGAGAAAAGAACCTCGACTTCATCCGCAGTCGAGAGCTTCTTGATGCGATCGAAAATATCGCCAGCTTGGTCTTGGGTTAGCATTCAGCAGTCAGCATTCTGTGACAAACATCACGAACTCTTAAACGCGCTCCCAACCTTAACCCCCCGAAATCGCGATGGCGCCGCCCCGTGTCCCGTGCCCATCACCTGCTGGGGCTGGCCCTTGCCGCAATTCGGAGTTCCCCACAATGTCCACTCCTCGCGCGAGCAGATCGCATCCAGCGAATTCCAGAACTCGGTCGTAATACCGGAGTACGACGGGTTCTTCACCATCCGCACGCGGTTGCCGTTCTTGATCTCCCATCCAATCTCGCAGCCAAACTGAAAGTTATAGCGCTTGTCATCGATGGACCACGACCGGTTCGTCTGCATGAGGACGCCCCGATCGGTTGAAGCAATCAACTGCTCCAGACTAAGCGGCCGTTCTCCGGGCAACAGGCTGATGTTCGTCATGCGGATCAGTGGCAGCCGGTTCCAGCCCTCCGCGCGCAGCGTTCCTCCAGACCGATTCTCGCCGATGGTGTGCGCCGTCTCCCGCGAACTCAGATAACCCGTAAACAGCCCCTTCGTAATGATGGGTGTGCATTGTGCGGGAACGCCTTCGTCGTCAAATCCGAATGTCCCCAGCCCCGGGCCGTGCTCCTGCCGGGCATCGGCGACCACATTTACAAGGTCGCTGCCGTAGCGCAAAGTGCGCAGCTTATCCAGCGTGAGAAACGAAGTCCCCGCAAAATTTGCTTCCATCCCCAACACGCGATCCAGTTCGATCGGATGCCCAACCGACTCGTGAATCTGCAGCCCCAATTGTGAGCTGTCGAGGATGACGTCAAACTTCCCTTCCGGACACTGCTCTGCCCGGTGCAGCGCGACGGCTTCCTCCGCAATCCGCCGCGCGTTCTCCACCAGCTTTAACTCATCTATCAATTCGTATCCCTTGTTCTGCCACTGGCCGCCGTAGGAATTCGGATACGACCGCTTCTGTATCTCATTTCCTGCAAAGGCGTATGCCGCGTATCCCGCGCCGGTCGACACCTTAGTCTGATGAATATCCGTTCCCTCCGACGACACAAACCACTGCTCTTCGCGATTGAAGTTCAGATTCGTTTCCGCCAGAGTGATGGCTGTCACAGATCGCAATTCGGCATCAATCTTCAGCAGCAGTCCGATATTCTGTTCGACCGAGACACTGAAGGGATCGATCTTATACGGCGTGGACCACTCCGCCGCGACCGCCTTTTCCGGAGCCAGACGCACATCCTCGCGCTTGACCCGCGCCGAAGCCCGCGCGATCTCGACAGCTCGAGCCGCGGTCGATTCCACCGCCCCCCGTCCAAGTTCCGCCGAGGCGGCGAACCCCCAGGCGCCATCGACGATGACCCGCACGCTCATGCCGACCGACTCTGCGTCCGACGCGCTGCCCACTTTGCCGTTCTTCGTCGACAGCGCGCGGCTGCGCTGCGCCACGATCCGCGCGTCCGCGTAACTCGCCCCGCGCAGTGCAGCCATGTCGAGCGCCCAGTTGGCAATATGTTTCATAGCGAGAATTCCAAATCTAACACAGCAACCCCCGAGCCCGTACTAAGGCCAACCTAGTGCCGAACATGGAATCGATGTTAACCACCGCACGTCAGGCTGTGATCGCGGTCACTGTCCGCTTTTGCGCGCAGCCATCCAATGGATGATGCGCGTGGCCACTACGTCTTCGGATTCGTCCGCTGCCAAGGAGTCCTAATTTATGAGCATTTCTTTCTCGGATAACCCGACCAATTCTTCGGCCGAGAACATTGTTCCGGACACCGCCGAACACATCAGTTCGCCTCCCGACGATCCCCGGAGCAGCAAGAAGGCCGACCTGGCCGGACCTGGAATCGGCGACTACGACGAACTGGAAAAGATTCTTCCCCGCGACTACAACCCGCTGTTGACGCCCAAAGAGACTCAAAAAGCAATTTCCAACGTAAAGCGCTACATCGAAGACAATCTATGTAAGGAACTTAGCCTGATGATGGTCGAGGTGCCCTTGATCGTCGACGCCGAAAGCGGCGTCAATGACATGCTAGACCGCGACGGCTCCCGCACGCCGATCCAGTTCCATATTTCTAACGATTACGGTAAGCATCCCATCGACGCCCAGGTCGTGCAGGCCGCAACCAAATGGAAACGAATCGCGCTCCGCCAGTTCGAATGCCGCAGCGGAGAAGGCATTTGCACCGACATGCGTGCTGTACGCAAGGACTACTTCCTCGATCACGATCACTCCGCCTACGTCGACCAGTGGGACTGGGAGCGCGCCATTACCTCCGAGCAGCGCAACCTGGAATTTCTAAAGTCAATCGTACGCAAGATCTGGAAAGTCCTGGTCGGCGCGGAAAAGTTTGCGCAGGAAATATTTCCCGAACTGCGCACGCCACGCTATCCCAATCTCCCGGAAGAACTCACCTTTCTTCACGCCGAGGAGTTGCTCGCCATGTATCCCGACCTGCCGCGCAAGCGCCGCGAAACGGTCATTCTGCAGAAGTACCCCGCCATCTTCATCATTGGGATCGGCTGGCCCCTCAAAGACGGCTACCCGCATGAGATGCGTGCCGCCGACTACGACGACTGGATCACCGATACGAGAAAGGAAACTTCGCGGGACACGCACGGTCTCAACGGCGACATTCTGGTCTGGAACTACGTCACTCAGCGCCGCCACGAACTCAGTTCGATGGGCATTCGTGTCAATGCCGAAACACTTCGCCAACAACTCGAGATGTCGAATCTGCTCGACAATCTTAAGTTCCCCTATCATCAAGCCATCATCAACAACGAAGTCCCACTGTCGATCGGCGGCGGCATCGGCCAATCCCGGACGCTGATGCTACTTCTGCGCAAAGCCCATCTCGGCGAAGTCAGCGTCACCGTGTGGCCGAAGGTGTTGAAGGAAATGTGCGCGAAGAAGAATATCTTCGTGCTGGAGTAGTCACTGAGGTGTTCGAAACGGGTGCCCCACTTCTCGCGCGCCTTTTGCGCGAGAAGTGGGGCTTTCTGTCTAGGGCGTGGCCTGCGCCTCGGCCACCGCCCTCCGCACTGCCAGCAACTCCTTTAGCAGTCCGCGCAGTTTGGTCGATTCCAACGCATTGGCCCCATCCGACTTCGCTTCCTTCGGATTGTCGTGGACTTCCATGAACACCCCATCCACGCCCACGGCCACTGCCGCGCGCGACAGCAAAGAAATGTACTCCGGTTGTCCGCCGCTCACCGCGGGCCCTTTGTCGTCGGCATGCGACGACGGTAATTGCACCGAGTGGGTAGCGTCAAAAACCACGGGCGCAAACTTGCGCATGATCGCGAGCGATCGCATATCTACCACGAGATTGTTATATCCGAAACTCGCTCCACGTTCGGTGAGAAACACCTGCGTATTGCCGGCGTCCCGGCACTTTTCGACCGCGTGCCGCATGTCCCATGGCGCGACGAACTGCCCTTTCTTGATGTTCACCGCCCGCCCGCTCAAAGCCGCGGCAACCAAAAGATCCGTCTGCCGGCTCAGAAACGCGGGTATCTGCAAGACGTCCACGACTTCAGCAACCTTCCCCACGTCCGCGGTCTCGTGCACATCGGTCAGTACTGGTACCTGCAACTCATCTTTGATTTTGCGCAGAATCCTCAGGCCCTCTTTCAGTCCTGGCCCACGAAAACTACGGATCGACGTGCGATTCGCCTTGTCGTAGCTGGCCTTGAAGATGAACGGAAATTCCAGCGCCCGCGTGACGCCCTTAATGATCTCCGCCATGCGGATGGCGTGCGCTTCGCTCTCGATCACGCACGGCCCGGCGATCAGAAACAATTCGCCCGAGCCGATGTGGACGTTGCCGACTTGGAAGGAAGTAGGCATTGGCAGAGAGTAGCCACGGATTTTCACAGATTCCCACGGACAAAACGAATAAAAGGAAAATCCGTGTGGATCCGTGAAAATCCGTGGCGCTCTGGCTTAGATCCGCACTTTCTCCGGCCGGTGGAACATCTCCACCTCGGCGATTTCTTTCTCCGCCTTCCGCTTCATCCCATGCTCATACGCCGCCCCGATAAACGTGCGGAACAGCGGATGCGGCTCCAAAGGCTTCGACTTGAATTCGGGATGGAACTGGCATCCGATGAAGTGCGGATGATCGGGCAACTCCACCATCTCGACATAGGTGCCGTCCGGCGTCGAACCGGAGATGCGCAGGCCGGCCGCTACCATCGGCTCTTCGTATTCGCGGTTGAATTCGTAGCGATGGCGGTGGCGCTCGCTGATCTCCAGCGTGCCGTAAATCTTGTGCGCCAGCGTGTTCGGTTCGATCTTGCAGGTCCATGCCCCCAGCCGCATGGTGCCGCCCAACTCCTCGACGCCACGCAACTCGCGTAGCTTGTAGATCACGCGGTGCGGCGTAGCCGGATCGAATTCGCTCGAATTCGCATCGTCCAGCCCAACCACATTGCGCGCAAATTCGATGCACGCCGTCTGCATGCCCAGGCAAATGCCGAAGTACGGCACCTTTTTCTCGCGCGCGTAACGAATCGCGATCAGCATGCCCTCGATGCCGCGTTTGCCGAATCCCCCGGGCACGAGAAGGCCGTCATAGCCTTCCAGTTGGGCCTCGTAACTTTTGTCGCCGGTCTCGAGCCCTTCCGCCTCAATCCAGTTCAGCTGCAGCTTCAGATTGTGCGCCAGAGCCCCGTGGACCAGCGCTTCTTTCAGAGACTTGTACGAGTCCTCGTACTCCACGTACTTTCCGACGATGCCGATCGTCACCGTGTCTTTCGGGTTGTACACGCGATGGACAATATCCTCCCACTTCGACAGATCCCGGTCTTTCGCCTCCATATGGAGATACTTCAGCACCAGAGTGTCGACGCCTTCATTGGCGAACACCAGCGGCACTTCATAGACGGAGGCTACGTCCTTCGCCGTGATAACCGCCTCTTCCGCGACGTTGCAGAAGAGCGCGATTTTCGATTTCATTTCTTTGGCCAGGAACCGATCTGTACGGCAGAGCAGAATGTCCGGCTGAATTCCGATGCTGAGCAGTTCCTTCACTGAGTGCTGGGTCGGCTTGGTCTTGAGTTCCTGCGCCGCCGCAATGAACGGCACCAGCGTGACATGCACAAATAATGTATGTTCGCGCCCCAGTTCCTGCCGCATCTGTCGAATCGCTTCCATGAAGGGCAGCGACTCGATGTCGCCAACCGTGCCGCCGATCTCCACGATCGCGACGTCCACCTCCTGTGCCACCTTCTTCATCGCGGCCTTGATCTCGTTGGTGACATGGGGAATTACCTGCACCGTCTTGCCCAGATAATCGCCGCGCCGCTCCTTGGCGATAATCTGCTCGTAGAGCCTGCCCGTCGTCCAGTTGTTGTCGCGAGAAAGTTTGGCGTGCGTGAAGCGCTCGTAGTGACCCAGATCGAGGTCGGTCTCGGCCCCATCGTCGGTGACAAAGACTTCGCCATGCTGAAACGGCGACATTGTTCCTGGATCGACGTTCAGATAGGGATCGAACTTCATCAGGTTGACTTTCGTGCCGCGGCTCTCCAGCAGGCAGCCAATGGAGGCAGCGGCTAATCCCTTGCCCAATGAGGACACAACTCCGCCCGTCACAAAGATGTACTTCGCTGGCATCTCTTCCTCGCTCTAAATTGTGTTTGGAAAATTGTGCAGGTGGCGTGCACGATCAATTATGGCAGAAAAGCCTGTGGAAAGAAACGGAAGAAAATTTCACGTGGTGGCTCAGTTAAAGGGAGTAGTCCTGTCCGCGGGGAGTCATCCTGAGCGTAGCCGTATTTCAGGCGGAGCGAAGGATCTCCCGGCAAAGACTATCAAATTTCAATGCCGAATCCCGCGAGCGTCGCGTCGCCCCGCGCTACGGCGCCTGGTAACGGCCGCTCGCCAGAATTCTTGCAATCCAGTCGGCATGCGGAAAACCGCAGCCCGCAAGGGCTTTGAGTTCCTTGTCGACATCGTACTCCACGAGCCGGATTGTCGGCCGCAGCTCATCCAGCAGCAAATACGCAGCGCGCCGGTCGCCGTCGTAGGAAAGACCGACACTCCCCGAGTTGGCGACGACCATTCCGGAGACGCTCCGGACGTAGGAGCGATGGATGTGCCCGTGGACCGCGATGGTCCGACCAAGCGGTCGGTATACCGTCTCCAGCTCCCCGTCGCCCGCCTCCGGCATGGGACAACGCCACAGACTGTCGGGGCTGGCATGGACCAGCGCCAGCGGCCCGTGCAAAAGGGAGCGTGGAAGTTCGCGCAGCCAAGCCAGCCTTTCTTCTCCTAGCGCCTCGCGGCTCGCCGCTGCCATCTCTTCAATGACGGCGAGCAACGGCTTCATCTGTGGGGTTTGGTTCGCAAATTCCGTCAGCGATTCATGCCTGACAAGCATTTCGTCGGTATTGCCCAACACTCCCTGCCAGCCGAGATCGCCAATTCGATCAACAATCTCTCGTGGACTTGATCCGCCGTCGGCGAGATCGCCGCCATGCAGAATCAGGTCAGGAGAGCTTTGCCGCAGATCCGCCAGCACGGCCTCGAACGCCGTCCGGTTGCCGTGGATGTCCGATACAATCGCGATGCGCACCAGGTTGTCGCGCCCCTGCAGAGCACGATATCACCGGGACCGTGTTTGACTATCCCAGACATTCCAGCGAAAATAAGGCTCGGCACTTCTCTCGAATCCCAGTTCCTGGGCTTCCCGACGTGTGGGCCTGTGGCGCAGCTGGGAGCGCGCTTCCATGGCATGGAAGAGGTCGTCGGTTCGATCCCGACCAGGTCCACCAAATCTCCCAACAACTCACATTGGGCGAGTGTCCCTACCCGGTGTCTTTGTGTCAACCGCCGTTTTGGTACGGCAAGGGTCTCTATCGCTGTCCCCTCGCTTCCATCCGCATGTGGCTAACGCTCCAACATGCGGCGGCTAACGCGCCCGGCAACCGCCATGATCGTTGAAATTCGACGTTCCTTTCTCCGCAAGCTGGGTGATGGCACCGTGCCGCAGATCGGGGCACCGGAACCCAGGATGCGCGCAGCATTCCCAACTCTGCGTTGAGGATGGGATGAGACCGGTTGGACGAACACGGATAGCCAGTACAATCACAATTCGGACCCTTATCAATCAGGAGGCGACCAGATGCCAACGGACAAAGAATCTAAAGACATTTCCAGACGAAGTTTCATGCAGCGCACTGCTATCGGAGGTGCGGGACTTCTGATTGCGACTGACATTTTGACTTGTGACCTGGCCGCCAGCACCCCCAAGAATGCAACCTCTTCGATGATCGGTGTCCCGTTTGAAGCGCGAGAACGCGTGCGCCTGGGAATCATCGGTGTCGGCGGACGAGGTTCCAGCTTGCTGCAGGATTTACTGGCCATCGAAAACGTAGAGGTCAAGGCGATCTGCGATCTGGTGCCGGAAAAAGTGGCCCGAGCGCAAAAGGCGGTCACCAAAGCAGGCCAGGCAGAACCTGCCGGGTTCAGCAAGGGCGAATGGGACTTCAAGAATCTGACCGAACTCGATCTCGACATCGTCTATATTGCGACCCCATGGAACTGGCACGTTCCGATGGCGCTCAGCGCAATGAAGAATGGCAAGCATGCGGCCGTCGAAGTTCCTGCCTGTACAACGCTCGAGGAGTGCTGGAACCTCGTCGATACCTCCGAGGGTACGCGCAAGCATTGCGTCATTCTCGAGAACTGCTGTTATGGATCTATCGAGATGATGGTCCTTGGCATGGCCCGGGATGGGGTGTTCGGCGAAATTACCCATGGAGAGGCGGCTTATCTCCACGACTTGCGTAGTATCTTGACCGCAAATGAAGGGGAAGGTTTATGGCGCCGCTTTCCCCACATGCAGCGCAATGGCAACCTCTATCCGACGCACGGATTAGGCCCGGTCGCCCATTACATGGACATCCATCGCGGCGACCGCTTCGACTACATGGTTTCAGTGAGTTCGTCGGAGGCCTCGCTGAGCGCGTATGTGAAAGCGAACTTCGCCGACGGCGACCCTAAACGCGCCGAAAAGTACATCTGCGGCGACATGAATACCAGCATCATAAAAACTCTGCAAGGCCGCACCATTCTTCTCCAGCATGACGTGGTCAACCCAAGACCTTACAGCCGCCTTAACTCGATCTCGGGGACGAAGGGTGCATTCGCCGACTATCCCCCGCGGGTCTTCGTCGATGGTTCAAAACAGGAGGATTGGCAGAACATCGACGGGTTTCGTGATAAGTACGAGCACCCACTCTGGAAGACGACGGGAGAACTCGCCCGTAAAATGGGCGGCCACGGCGGAATGGATTACATCATGAATTACAGGCTGATGGATTGCCTGAAAAGGGGTCTCGTGCCCGACATCAATTGCTACGATGCGGCGGCATGGAGCGCGCCTACTCCATTGAGTGAGGCATCTGTGGCGCAGAATGGCGCTCCGCAGAAATTCCCCGATTTCACCCGAGGCAAGTGGAACGTCCATTCGGATTCCCCAGGCTTTGCGCTTCAGACTTGAAGGCCGGTGCATAATTGTGGTCCCGGTGGAAATAGATTGGCACGTGGGCTGGCCCCATTCACCCCGAGTTGGCCATAGGAGCCCCTTATGATCGAAACCGCGCAAGTGGAGAATCTGGCACAAGAACTGCCTGTAACAGAACCGGAACGCAAACCTGAAAGCGTCACGCGACTGGTCTCGCTGGATGCATTCCGCGGGACCGTGATGTTCCTGATGCTCGCGGAAGCCATGCGTTTGCATATGGTGGCAAGCGCGTTCCCGCACAGTGCAATCTGGAGAATGATCGGCTTCAATACCGATCACGTGGACTGGCAGGGGTGCTCGCTGCATGACCTGATCCAACCCGCCTTTTCGTTCCTGGTAGGCGCCGCGCTTCCGTTTTCGATCGCAAGCCGGAAAATAAAGGGACAAACCTTCGGACCCATGCTGGCACACGCCATCCGGCGCGCGCTAATCCTCATCTTACTGGGAATCTTTCTCCGGTCCCAATGGTCACGTCAGACCTACTTTACCTTTGAGGACACGCTGACGCAGATCGGATTGGGATACGTATTCCTGTTCCTGCTGGGATTCGCGCGGGTGCGAACCCAGGTGTTGACGCTGGTCCTGATCCTCATCTGCTTTTGGGCAGCTTTTGCGCTCTATCCAGCGCCGGGTCCGCAGTTCGACTACGCCAGAGTGGGAGTCCCACCAACCTGGACGCACAACTACATCGGATTTCTCTCTCACTGGAACAAGAACTCCAATCTTTCGTGGGCATTCGACGTCTGGTTCCTGAACCTGTTTCCGCGCGAGCAGCCCTTTGTCTTCAATGAGGGCGGTTGGTCCACGCTGAGCTTTATTCCAACGCTCGCGACCATGATCCTCGGGCTCCTGGCGGGAGAATGGCTGAAGGGCAAAGGATCGAAAGAACAGAAATTACGCGGACTCGTAATCGCCGGATCAGGCTTGCTGCTGCTCGGCCTGATAGTTCAATGGGCCGGCATTTGCCCCATCGTCAAAAGAGTCTGGACATCGTCCTACACCTTGTATAGCGGAGGCTTGGTGGTGCTCATGCTGGCCGGCTTTTACGCCCTGATCGAATGGCAGGGATGGAGCCGATGGGCGTTCCCTCTGGTGGTGATTGGAATGAACTCGATTGCCGTTTACGTGATGAGTTGGACGATGGAGAGTTTCTTCCGCAACGCTATCGACCGGCACTTTGGACGGGCGCTCTCACTGCTGGCAGGACCGACGTTCCAGCCCGTACTCCACGGTTTTGCCGTGATCTTCATCTTTTGGCTCATCCTGTTCTGGATGTACCGCCGCAAGATTTTCTTGAGGATCTGAGCGATTCACCATTACCGACGGCAGGATCGGTACTCAGGCATTCCCACAATGCTCGAGTCACCCTGACATTCTTACCTCGAGGAGTGGGCGGTCATCGTTGCAGAAGCGTCGACCCAAATTTCTCCAGCGCCACCTCGGAGAAGCGTACAATGTGGCGCCGGGAATCGGTCCCGGGGGAGGGGAGGATCGACATGGGTGATCCTATTGACATACCTGGCGGAGAAGTTTCGATCGCACCTGACCCGAACGCCCCTCTGTTGGTCGTGTTCGGCGGCATCGCCGTGAGCCAGGACGAGTTCGACGGAATTAAGCGAAAAAAACCGATTTACGTATCGAGCGGCACCTACATGTGGAACTACATGAGCGCGCTCAAGTCCCGGTTTCACATTTTCGTTGCTGCCAACAGTGATGTGCACGGTGACAACACCTATGAATCGCTGATGACCGCACTTAAGGCGAAGGGCATCGACCCCACCAAGTCCAAGCCGATCCTCTATCTCTTCTCGGGCGGCTACAAGCCAGGCATGGACCTGCTGAGCGGCAACGGTATCGATCGGTTCGCGTCAATCTTTCTGGTAGACATTTGGATGGGACTCGGGAAAAAGAATCCCTCCCCCTACGTCCCGAACTTCTACAAGCACCTGGTCAATGCAAATGCCGACATGATCACCTACGTCTTCACGTCGTTCGGGGCCAACAACGACGATGCGAGAGACTTTATCGCCGCGAAACTGGGGGCGCAGAAGGCCATATTGGTGAAGTGGCAAACCGGTGAGGATGGCATGCAGACCCACTTGCGGACGAATGAGGTGGCCGTGGGCATGCTCCCATAAGAACACTCTCCCGGTCGGTAATGGCCCACTCGCGCTTTTCGTGACCGGCTGACTTCATTGGGGGCAATTAGGTCCCAAATAAGTAAGAGAGGCATAGAATGTGGCACCGGGGAATCAGCCCTCCCGCAGAAAGGAAGGGATCTTTATGGCTGAAATTAAGATAGGCGGCTTTGGGAAACTTTCGACCGCACCCAACGACGACGCCCCGCTCCTGGTGGTGTTTGGCGGAAAGAATGTGGATGGCAGAGAAAGTGGCCTCTACATGGGGGACTTCATGAGCAAGATCCAGAATAAGTATCACATCTTCGTCGCGGTCAATCAGCACGTAAATGGTTTGGATTCCTATAACAAGCTGATGACGGCCTCGACCGACGACCACCATCTCGCCCCGGCGCAGCAGTTCCTCTATCTTTTCTCAGGAGGCTGGTTGCCAGGGGAGCACCTCCTGGGGCACCTGCTGCGGCACAAAGAACCCATCCCGTTCTCGTGGATCTACCTGGTCGACATCTGGATGAGGGATTCCGTTTCCTTCGACTTCTACACGCACTTGCCAAATAAGGTCTCGACACCGGTCAGCTACGTCCACACCCTGCACGGGGCTGTCAACGATAGGGCCAGAGACGCCCTCGCGAACAGTGTGGGATCACAGAACGAGATATTGGTGAAGCCTCAAACGAAGGATGAGGACTCCATGGTCACCCACATGTCGACCAATACCGTGGCCGTCGGCCTGCTCCCATAGGAGCGCCCGCCTAACGGGCGGGGTCGCGCGCGCGGAGGATGAAGCGAGTCATCGCCGCACCCAATTTTCAGGCTGCTATGGTCGAATTTCGATCGGCGTGCCATCCGCGACGGCCTGCCAGATCTCGTCCATCTCCACGTTCGTGACCGCAATGCATCCGTCTGTCCAATCCTTCAGCCGGTGCGACGATCCCACCCACCCGTAGCCGTTCGGCAAACCATGGACAAACACATCCCCACCCGGTGAAACTCCTCTTTGCCGCGCCGCTTCGCGTTCCCGCACACTGGGATACGAAATGTGAATCGACTTGTAAAACTGGCTGTGCGCGTTGCGCGAATCGAGCACATAAACGCCCTCGGGAGTCTTATGATCCCCCTGCCGCGCCTTCGGCCCAATCGGGTCGCCGCCCAGAGCAACTTTATACGAACGGATCACTTTCGCCTGACTGAGCAGTTGTAGTGTGCGCTCTCTCTTCAGCACCAGCACGCGATCCGCATGCAGCGCCGGCTGGTCCGCCTCCTGCGCCACTTCCGGCACGCTCAGCAGCAATACCGCCAAGGCACTAAGAAGCCGGATGCGCATGGCTGAGATTATAGATTGGAGAAATCTCTCAAGTGCTACGCTGGGAGGAGATGTTAGTTAGCCTCAACGCACGATGGCCGCGACTCCTACGGAGACACGCCACCGCCATCACCTGTGCGCTCTTACTCTCCGCGGCGCAGGCCAAGGCCGCAAACTGGACCGCGACCGCGCGACCTGCCCGTCTGGTCAACGGCGCGCCGGTCTTGTTCCAGGTGAAGCCTCCAGCAAAACTTGACGTCCTGACTGGATCCTGGCTCGGCCATCAGGTCACCTTCAGCTACAACCCTTCGACTAAGACATGGTTCGCCCTGGCGGGCATAAGCATTGAAACAACGCCCGGCAAATACGCGCTCGCCCTCAGCGGTGAACCGACCGCGGCAAAGCCCGGCGCCAAACTCGTCTTCACCCGCCAGTTCGCGGTCGTCCGCGCCAAGTATCCCCAGATTAAAGTTCCGCTGAGCGTGGAGAAGAAATTCACCGAGCCCAACCCCGAGCAGCAGGCTCAGATCGCCGAAGGAGTCAAAGTCAAGGAGGACTACCTGAATCGCGTAACACCCGAGCGCGCATGGGACGGCAACTTCACCGCACCCGTCGATGCCGCCACTTCCGATGTCTTCGGCTCGCAGCGCATCTTTAACGGCGTGGCGCAGCGCCCGCACTTCGGACTCGATTACCGCGTCCACACTGGCACCCCAATCGCCGCCATGAACTCGGGTACGGTCCTGCTGGCGCGATTCCTCTACTTCGAAGGAAATTGTGTGGTGATCGACCACGGCCAGGGCTTGCTGAGTCTGTACTTCCATCTCTCGGAGTTTAGAGTGAAAGAAGGAGAGGTCGTGAAACGAGGCCAGGAAATCGCTCTGAGTGGAGGCACCGGACGTGCCACAGGCCCACATCTACATGTCGCCGTCCGTTGGCAAGGCACCTATCTCGACCCCGCTCGCCTTATGCAGTTGCCCCTGCCCTGACGCGGAGTTGCCTAGGCCGCTCCCCCGGAAAGCTTGCCTCGTTGCGCGCTCCGTGATCCCTCGCGCAGCGTCTCAATCAAATAATCCTTCAAGCCCAGATTCCGAATAAGGCGGTGGAGATAATTAGGATGCACGCCCAGGATCGCAGCGGCCTCCACATAATTCCCGCGCGTCCGTTCCACCGCATCCAGAATGAGCTCCTTCTTCAACTCCTTCACACTCGCGTGATACTTGCCACCATTGGCCTCGTCCGCCGGTCTCTGATCCAGCACCGAATCCGGCAAATCCTCCAGCAGCACCACGTCGGACGATCCCATCACCAGCGCACGCTCAATCGCGTTTTCCAGTTCGCGCACGTTGCCCGGCCAGTCATAGTTCACCAGGGCAGCCATGGTTTCGCGCGCCACAGGCCTGGGTTTAACGTTGCATCGCTTGGCATATTTCTGTACAAAGTGCCGGGTCAGCAGTGCAATATCTTCCTTACGCTCGCGCAGCGGAGGCATGTGGAGCTCGACCACAGCCAGCCGATAATAGAGATCCTGGCGAAAACCCCCTTTGCGCACCGCCTCATCCAAATCACGGTTCGTAGCCGCGATGAGACGGATATCCACCTTGATGGGATGGGTTCCACCCACGCGCTCGAACTCGCGCTCCTGCAGCACGCGCAGCAGCTTTACCTGCAGAGTTGGAACCAGTTCGCCAATCTCATCCAGAAACACCACGCCGCCGTCGGCCACTTCCAGCCGGCCTTTTTTCTGGCTGGCCGCGCCCGTGAAAGCACCGCGTTCATGCCCAAACAAATCGCTTTCAAGCAGAGCCTCGGGAATCGCAGCGCAGTTGATTGCCACGAATGGCTTGCCGCTGCGTGGGCTGTTGCGATGCAGCGCGCGGGCGGCTAGTTCTTTGCCTGTTCCGCTCTCGCCTGTAATCAGAACCGTCGACTCCGTGGGCGCGACCTTGGCCAGGTCCTGGTAGATCTCTTTCATCCGCGCGCCGTCCCCGACCAGGGTCTGCTCCTGGGTGATCTCTGTGGTCAGCCGCTGGTTCTCCCGCTCCAGCCATTGCACGCGCCGCGCGTTGTCCAACGCCACGGAAGAGATCCCCGCGATCGCCGCCAACAGTTGCAGATGATCCTCGTTAAACCGGCTGCCCGGATTGGTGCTGTCCAGATAGATGCATCCGATCATGCGTTGAAATACGGTGAGAGGCACGCACAGTAACGAGCGCACCTGCGAGGCCGCCAGGCTCTCCACTTGGCGCAGCGTCCCGCTCTGCACGTCCACACCCAGAATCGCGACGTCTTCCTTCATCACCTGTCGAGCGATGGTGCGACTGACGCGAACCAATTGCGCCTGCCCCGTGTGCCGTGTCCGCGCGTAAAGTGAGCTGAATTCCTGCCCGGCGCCGTCAGCCAGCAGGATCGCGCCGCGGCTCGCCGGAACTACTTCAAAAATCAGATCGAGCAGTTGAGCTTGCAGTTCCTCAAGGTCGCGGATGGCGTGCACGACGCGGCTGATCTTCAACAACGCGCCCAAATTGCGCGCCACCTGGGAACCAGCCGGGAGTTCGCTGAGCAGCCGGTCCGGCTGCAGGTAGACGACTTCCTTGGGATGGATCAGCTTGGTCTCAGTCGCGGGTTGGCTGTCGTCGAACTCGACCCGGCTCGCGGAGGCGACACGTTCCTCATCCTCTACCAGAAAAAGAAACACGGAGTCGCCGATCGCGATTTCGTCGCCGTGCCGCAGCCACTGCTCTTTGACCGCAAGGCCGTTGACTACGGTTCCGTTCCGACTGTCGAGATCCCGGATCTGATAGCGCCCGTCCTCTTCGCGACACAGCAAGCAATGCTTTCGCGAAACCGACGGATCGACCACAGGCACCGTGTTCGTCGGATCCCGCCCCAGCGTGATTTCCCCGTCGGGCAACGGAATGGTGGAATCTTTTAACGATCCTGCCACTGCCAGTAGTCTCGGATGCAATCGGGTCTCCCACTCCGTGCAGACTTTCTTATCACAGCCGGGACGGAAATGCATGTCAACAGTTGCGTTTCGCCATATCCGAACGGTTAGTAAGGCTATCTGATCGGATAGCGTTTCGGTCTGGGCAACCAGCCTGCGGAGCTGTGCTCGTTGATCTGAGCGTAAAGGCTAACCCATTGCTCTGAAAGCGTTTAGCCCCGACCAAACACTCGAATGTCCGCTACCGCACAAATTGGCATTCGGCATGCTCTATTGAGAAGTGCGAGCTTGGCAAAAGCGATGGGGGAAGCGCTTTCAATCAGTTTCAGCCGAGATCGCCAGTCAGAAGCTCGGGGGACCCCCTCATCGAGCTTCTGACTTTTTTGTTCTTATGCGGCCATCGGGCCCATAAGCGGAGATCGTACTGAGCGAAGTCGGAAAGAGGCCGTTGTCGAGTGAGCCCGTGGAGCCCTTCAGGTTTCAGGGCCGCGTAAAGCACTATGAATCATGCGGGCTTTAGCCCGTGCAATCCCTATCACAATGGGAACGGCCTAACCAGCAGCGAGCCCGCTGGTGGTAACCTGCTCCGCAGCCACGACCGCGACACCGTCGCGATAGGTGACAGTCCTGCCTGAAATCGCCGGCACTCTTTCTCCCGGCACCAGGATCCCCACCAGGTTGAGAGGATCGGCCGCCGATAACGTCATCGTATCTCCGCTCAAAGGCAGGTTGCGCATCGCCCGCAGTGACTCGACTGCGACCGGAAGCGCGAACTGCTCCCCTATGAATCCATCCACAAAGCGCCCGCCACGAATTTCGCCCCGATCTTCCAGGCGCCGGAATCCCATCAGCAATTCGCGCCACGAGGGCAGGTTCGACTCGCGCGCCAGCAAATCGCGAATCACAATGCCGCAGCGCCGCAGCAGCATCCAGCACGCAGCTTCGATCGCACGCGGACGCTCGACCGCCACATCCGCATGTAAGAGCGCCCAACGCCCAGAGCTGTGCCGGGGACGCGTGCTGCGCCCGCTTCCCTGCCCCGCCCGGCGCTTGGGATCGATCAACGAGCGCAGGTTGTCGAAGCCATCGGCCGTCACCAGCCCCGCGGCCACCAGTTCCCACAAAGCGGTCTCGATCTCGGCCTTGAGTTTCCCGGTCCCGCGCACAATATCAGCGAAAAAAGATGCGCCGCGCTGCCGCAGAAACTCCAACACCAGTTGTGATCCGTGGCTCAGACCCCGCGTCTCGGCCTCGTCGCCGGCGGGGTGGCGGGGAGCCATCCAGTCCGCTTCCTCGCGTACAAAAAACGTAATCGGAGCCACGCTGGTGGGGATCACTCGCCGCTGCCGGGGAGCATTCGTTCCGTCTCCAGACCCGTTTCCGCCCCCGGAATCAAGCGTCGCCGGATGCGGCGAAAGCCTTCCCCACCCCACCGCACCGGTCAGGCAGAGCTGGTCAAGCCACTTGGGATCGTAGCCGGCAATCCTCCGCGCCAACACTTGTCTCTCCCAGGCATTCGCCGGAATCTCAAATCCCTGCAACTGCTGCAGAACTTCGAGTGTCCCACGCTCGCCCACAACCTGCGTTCCGGGAGCCACGTGCTGCCACCGCAGGAGCCAGCGCATAAATGCTGCCGCCGTGACCGGCTCAATCTGCTTACGCAACATCCCCACAGTAAGCCGGTGAATCCGCGCCAGCAACCGCCGCTCACACCACTCGGTCTCCGGTTGGTCCTTGTGTGGCGCGGGCGCCCCCGCCCGCGTGCCGGCAGCGCCAGTAAAGCTTCCCCGCAGGACAGTCCCACTAGCCTCCATGCGCAGCAAAGCAATCTCGATATCCGATGCCGCCAGCCCCAACAACTGCCCAAGCTGCGAAGCGGACACGGGCCCCAGATGCGACATCCACCCCGTAACCATCGTAAGCAAAGCTTCGTCCCGCGAAGCCTGCCCCGTCTCCACATCCGCCAGTTCCTGCACGAACTGAGTTCCTGGAAACAGCGCCGCAAAACTCCGACCCCGCTCCGCCGCCACCCAGTAGTGTCGTCCCTCAAACCGAGCGACACCCGCCCGCCCTTCGCTCACGAGCCTTCCGAAATAACCTTCCCACCCAGCATGGCTCATGTAGGGCCGGGTCTCTGACCCGGCCAGGTCGAGCGAAGCTCGACTGTTTTCCCCTGACCCGATGTCCACCGGCAGCGCCACCAGCGTGTGCAGCACATCATGCAGTTCATCGGCATCCCGCACATCCGGCCAGGCCTCTTCCCGCACCTGCGCAATCGCTCCCTGATCCAGTCCGCCCACTTCCTCGAGCACCGACTCCGGCAGCACTCGCCGCATCTCGACCGCGCGCGCCCGCCGCTCCTCCAGCGGCGCGTCATCCAGATACGCATACGGATTCGCATTCAAAATCTCGTGCGAGAACTGCGACGGCACCGGCGTATCCACCGCCACTACCCGAATCTCGCCCGAAGCCATCCCGCGCAGCAGGGACTTCAGCCCTTCGATGTCCATCGCCTCGGTGAGCACATCCTTCATCACCTCGCCCACCAGCGGATGATCCGGGATCTTCCGGTCCCCTTCGATGTTCTCGAAACACGCCGCCGCATCCGGAAACACCGAGGCCAGCAGATCATCGGACCGCATGCGCTGAATCTGCGGCGGAACTTTCTTGCCATTCTGAAAACGCAGCAACGCTAAAGCCCGGTTCGCATCCCAACGCCAGCGCGTGGCAAAGATCGGAGAATCCAGCGCCGCCTGTTCCAGAATCGGCTGCACCGTGTCCGCCCGCAAAAAATGAAAGACGTCACCCAGGGGGAAACTGTGCTGCTCGGCCAGCGCGATGTTCAGCCCGTTGTCGGTAGCCGCCGCCTGCAGTTCAAAGTTGAACCCTACGCAAAATCGCTTGCGCAGCGAAAGCCCCCAGGCCTTGTTGATCCGCCCGCCAAATGGGGCATGAATCACCAACTGCATCCCCCCGCCTTCATCGAAGAACCGCTCGGCAATCACGGTCGTCTGCGTCGGCACCGCGCCCAGCACGGCCCGGCCCTGCAGAATGTATTCAATCGCCTGCTCGGCGCCGGAGTCGTCAAGCCCGCACTCTTGTTTCAACCAACTCACCGCAGCCGCTACTTCGGGCTGCGTCGCAGAGAATCCCACTGGCGAAGTGCGCGGCAGCATCTGGCTGATCTTCTCCCGCAACTCGCCGACGTGCTGCGACAATTCCTCGGTCCGCGCGGGAGCCTCGCCCCGCCAGAACGGAACACTCGGCGGCGCTCCATGCGCATCCTGCACCAGCATCCGCCCCGCATTCGTCTCAATGCGATGAATCATCCACGACGTATTCCCCAACAACATGATGTCCCCGCGATTGCTCTCGACCGCGAAATCTTCATCAACCGTTCCCACGACGACGCCATCGGGTTCGGCGACCACCGTATACAAAGAGTTGTCGGGAATCGCACCGCCGCTGGTGATCGCCGCCAGCCTCGCCCCCCGCCGCGCCCGCAATTTCCCGTTCACCCGGTCCCGATGCAGATACGCTCCATACCGCCCGCGCTTCGCCGCAATCCCCTCGGCCAGCATCTCCAGAATCGAGTCAAACGTCTCGCGCTTCAGGTTCCGATACGGATAAGCCCTCTTCGCGAGCGCAAACAGCTCGTCCTCATCCCACCCGTCACCGTGTGGCGCGGGCGCCCCCGCCCGCGTGTCGGGGAGTGTGCCGACAGTCTCGAGCGGGCTATGACTTAACCCCGAAATTTCCCGGCTCTCAGCCGGAGTTTCTTCTCGGGACGCACGCGGGCGAGGCGCCCGCGCCACATCAGTACCCGCCGCGCATGCTGCCACAATCTGCTGCGCCAGGACATCGAGAGGAGACTCTGGAATCATCAGCCGATCCAGATCTCCAAGCCGGATCGCTCGCGCCAAAGCTGCACACTCGATCAAATCGTCGCGAGTCGTGCAGAAGAAACGCCCCTTCGGCACCGCACCCCTCCAGTGTCCCGACCGCCCCACACGCTGCAACGCCACCGCGATCGCCCGCGGCGAATTAATCTGAACGACGAGATCGACGGTTCCCACATCAATTCCCAGTTCGAGCGAGGCCGTCGCGACCAGCACCCGCACCTGCCCCTCTTTCAACTTTTTCTCCGCCGCCAGCCGCAGCTTGCGCGACAAGCTGCCATGATGCGCCGCTACGTTCTCCTCGCCCATGCGCTCGCCCAACTCGTGGCAGAGGCGCTCCGCCATCCGTCGCGTATTCACAAACACCAGCGTTGACCGATGCTGTTGCACCAGGACCACCAGCCGGTCGTAGATCGCATCCCACAGCTCGTTCGAGGCCACCGGCCCCAGCGGCATCGGCGGCACCTCGACAGCGAGGTCGAGAGTCCTCTTGTGCCCGATGTTGACGATGACTGGCAGAGATTGGGAAGGGCACGACTTCAGTCGTGCCGCAAGGACGTCTTGTTGATTTGCGGCTTCAGCCGCTGAGGGCCGCTTTTCCAACTCTTCGCCCCGATTGCCCGTGAGAAAACGGGCCACTTCCTCAATGGGTTTCTGCGTCGCCGACAGCCCAATGCGCACCGGCGGAGTGTGAGTCAGCGCCTCCAGTCGCTCCAGCGATAGCGCCAGGTGCGCTCCCCGCTTGTCATCCGCGACGGCATGAATCTCGTCCACTATCACCGTCTCCACATCGCGTAAGATCGCGCGACTCTTCTCCGCCGTCAGCAGAATGTAGAGCGACTCTGGCGTCGTCACCAGAATGTGCGGAGGCCGCTTCAGCATGGCCCGTCGCTCCGGCTGCAGCGTGTCGCCAGTCCGCACCGCGGTGCGTATCTCTGGCATCAGCAGCCCGCGCTCCCCTGCCAGCGCGAGAATCTCGCCCAGCGGAATCTCAAGATTTTTCTGGATGTCGTTGCCTAGCGCCTTGAGCGGAGAAACGTAGAGAACTTCCGTACGGTCGCTCAGGTCGCCCGCCAGCCCCTTGCGCACCAACCGGTCAATGCATGCGAGAAACGCCGCGAGAGTTTTACCCGATCCCGTGGGCGCCGAGATGAGCGTGGCGCGCCCGGCAAGAATGTGAGGCCACCCCTGCTCCTGGGGCTCGGTCGGCGTCTCAAACCGCCGTACAAACCACTCCGCCACGAGAGGGTGCGCCCAGGCCAGCGAGGCAGGAAGGGATTGCATCCGGGTATTCTAGCCCGAAATCATGGTTTCGCCAACTGTTCGCCATAGACTAAACTTGGAAGAGGAGTGGAGATCTCAACTTGGGGTCATCCTGAGCGCACCCGTTCTTCAGGCGGAGCGAAGGATCTCAACGCAAACTGAGCGTCAGCTGCAGGATCAAAGGCCTATTCGGTTGAGTTCGGCGAGACGACATAGCTGCTGCCGTCCTCGGAGAAGAAAATCTGTTTCACGCCGTGACGCAGGCACGATTTCGTGCAGGCCTTCATCTCAGGTTCTTCAATGACCTTCGTGCCGTGCTGCATCCGAACGCACACTCCCGCACATTTATTCTCGTCGAAGGAATGGCACATGCAGAGACAGCACAATCCGCCACGATCATCCCCCGGCACCTGCCCCGACGCCCCCGTCAGCCATAACGAGGCAAGAATAACGATTAAGACTGCGGGCTTGAACTTCTTCGCCATTGTCCGATTGCTGACCTTCATGTTTAGTTGCGGAAATTGCCGCCGTCGCATCTTGTTATTTTTCCGCTACCGTCGCCAGATCACCGTGGTAACCGCCATTCGGCACCCGAAACCCCCGCATGCGCTACCGGCGAGACTGCTAGAATTTCGCCGATGCCCAAGAAACTCTCCGCTCGAGCCCGCGCGCGCCGAATCAAACTGCTGCTCTTCGACGTTGACGGCGTTCTCACTGACGGCAAGCTCTTCATCTTCCCCGCGCCCGCCGGAACGCAACAAAGCGTTCTGGCCCAATCCGCCGAGCGCGGCGGCGAGGGCGGATTCGGATTGCACAGCCAAACCCTGATTGAAGCCAAAGGATTCCACGCCCACGACGGCACCTCGATCTCGCTCGCGCGCCTGGGCGGCATCAAGACAGGGCTGATCACCAAGCGCATCTCGGAGACCGTCGCCCTCCGCGCCCGCGACCTGAAGCTTGAATATGTGCGCCAGGGAATACATGACAAGCGCACGTGCTTCGAGGACGTCGTTAAAGAGGAAGGAATCGAACTGGAAGAAGCGGCCTTCGTCGGCGATGACATCATCGATCTGCCAGCCATGCGCACCGGCGGCCTTGCCATCGCCGTGAGCAACGCCCGCTCCGAGGTGAAGAGGGAAGCCCACTACGTCACACCCCACGGCGGCGGCGAGGGCGCCTTGCGGGACGCTGTAGAGTTTATCCTGAAGGCGCAGGGCAAGTGGAAAAAAGTTTTGGAAAGCTACCTCGGGGAGAGAAGTCCGAAAGCAAGCTCTCAGCGGTCAGCTATCAGCCATCAGCGAAAACCTAAATCCGACGACTAGAACCCAACTGCACAAAAGGGGGACCCGCTTTGACTGAAAGCTGAGAGCTGACAGCTCAAACAAAAAACCCATCGGATGCTTGCTTGGGGCGTGCTCGGGTCAGCATCCGATGGGCTACCGTTTCTCCTTACTCACCCTGTTGTTTTCAGGAGTATGTAACTTGATTAAACCCCGGAACCCCGAGAAGTTCCGTCTAGTTTTGTAAATCTTTGTAAAATATCCGCAACAAAAGTTGATACAAGAACCGACGTTTTGTTCGCACCCTCGTCACAGGCTGATGGCCTCAGATCAGCGCATACAGATTCCCATCCGCACTCCCAACGTAAACTACTTTGTCCACGACGACCGGAGACGAAAGAATCGATCCCATACTCATCGTGCGTTCAACACCCGTCACCATATCATCGTAGAAATCCGACTGGAAAAGCGCCTCGCCATTCGGAGTTCCGTCCGCCTTCGTGTAAGTTGGCCCAAGCTGTTTCGATGCGTCGGTTTCAAAGGTCCAGCGCATTTTCAGATCAGCAAGATCGACTGCCACCAATGTTCCCTGGGTCGAGCCCACGTACAGCACGTTTCCTGCAATCGCCGGGGACGAATAAAGATACCAATGGTTCAGTCCTGCCGAATGCAGGACCTCGCCCGACTTCGCATCAAGGGCATAAACCAAGCTTGAGTCCGAAGTTGCGAAATACACTTTTCCGTCACGGACCGCGGGCGACGCCACGACCCACGAACCTTTGGCCGGAAACTCCCATTTCTTCTGGCCAGTGCTCTCGTCCAGTGCATAAAGATGAGAGTCGCGGCATCCAAAATAGACGACGCTCTCCACTACCGCTGCCGACGATTGAATCCCTACCTGGTTATGTATGTCCGGATCTTCACCGGTCTTGAACCGCCATTTCTCCTGCCCGCTCGACGCATCGATGGCGTAGAAATAGCTATCCCAACTCCCGATGAATACGGTCCCGTCCGCTAGCGCTGGGGAAGCATGCACCACGTCCCCCGTCTTGAATTTCCAGTTCACCGCACCGGACTCTGCGTTGAGCGAATAAACGTTGCCGTCACCACTGCCGAAGAAAACCGCTCCATTCCAGACCACCGGCGATGAGAGATAGCAGTCGAATGGATCCGGCATGGTCTCGGCAAGTGGCTGCACCCCATGCAGGTGCCTGCCGGCAAACCGTCGTTCTCCACCGGTCTGGAATTTCCATTTCAACCCTCCAGTGGAAGCGTCCACTGCATAAAGGTTCCCATCGTAAGCGGTGAAGTAAACTGTGCCGTTCGAGACTGCTGGGGACGAAGGGACTCGGCTCTTGGCTTGAAACTTCCACTTCTGCTTTCCCGACTCGGAGTCGATGGCATACAGGTTCCCATCTGTGCTGCCGAAATAGATCACTCCCTGTACCGCCGCTGGAGAGCCGATCACCATGCCGCCCGTGTGAAACTTCCATTTAACTTTGTTGAACTTCGTAACCCCGGCAGCCTCGTAGACTCCAGTGTGTTGTGGATTTCCCCGGAACATCGCCACGTCCTCGGAGAACGAGGGCAGGCCAAGAAATAGAAAAAGCCCGGCCAGCATTCTTATCTGCATTGAGAGTCGAATCCTTCCTACTTATTTCGAGAGTCTGTCTTCCAATCGCTTCTGGAACTACGTTGACCTAGACGTCTTGAAGTCGAAAACTTGATGTAAATGAGTCAAGTTTTAGGCGGCTAATTTTGCGTGTTGGATCCAAGATGTGACCTCCTGATCAAGTTTGTCGAAGCTGCGCCGGAGCGAGGAGTTGGGTGGCGAGAGCTCCGGCAGTACGGATCCGAGTCCAGGGCGGAGAATGCGGCTGTAGGTTCGAGTGCAGAACCACGCCGTTCGTAAGCCGAAGTCGGTAATGCGATAGCGGTGAGTTTGAGGAATGGGTTCGACGATGCCGTGGAGGCGCAGGCGGCGTAGGTGATAGGTCATTTGACCTTGGGTGAGGCTGTCGGGTGGTTGCCCCAGTAAAGATGCGAAGTGCTGGCGGAGATGGCGGTTGGAAAAGCCTGTGGGCAGGAGTTGAAACAGCAAGAGGGCACGCCAGAGAGCTTGCACCTTGGGATCGGCGAAGCGCAGTGCGGAAGCGCGTTGGGATGTCACCTGTACGGGACGATTGATTTTTTGGAAGGCTTCTTCGGCGAGGATGCAATCGTGGCTGATGCGCTGTACTTGAAGTAATCGTCGATTGGCTTGAAAGCCGATGCGCCGTAGCGCGGGCAAGTTGCGCAGGTTCTTGCCGATATAAAAGTCATAGGTATTGTTGATAGTCGTTTCCGTACGTAGGGCCCGACCTTCCTTGTGGTACTGCTTGATGCGCGTTCCTTTATAGTCGATGTGCAGCGAGGGTATGACTCCATCGGTGATGACTCGGGTACGAAAGGGGCCGGGCGTAGCCTTGGTGACCCAGCGATCAAAGATGAGTTGTACTTGTTTGGGACGGCCGATATCGAGGTTTTCTCGGATCACATCTTCAAAGAAGATGCGGCCGCTGACGGGCTGATCTAGGACCTGAGTGAGGGACAGTTCGAGTTGGAGAATAGAGAGTTGATAACGGTATCCGGCCTGACGGTCTCGGGGGGCGAAAGGGTGGGGTAGTCGTCGCAACCACTTGCGAAGCAGTGCGTCGATCTTCTCCTCCGATAGCCGGTTACAGAGGGCTTGCAGGGCTTGGGGATCCTCGCACGACAGGATGCCGTTCTCCAAGGCTTGGTAGGTGATCCCCTTTTGTTCCAGTTGCTGCTTGAGGTATTCGTGTCCATTCAAGCAGAGCTTGGCGTTATAGGGAAAATAGGAACAGAACTTTAGGAAGAATGGCCCGAAGTCCTCATCGATGCAGTAGAAGTAGTAATGGTTCACCAGGGTCGTGGACTTCACGATCCAGGGATAAGTGCGCTTCGTCTTAGGATTGCGACGTTTCTCGGTGCGATAGACCGTGCATTTTTCCTGGGCCTTGCCGATGAATACCACGCCTTCCCGCTTGTGGAAGTTTTTGCGCTGCTGTTTGGCAAAGTCGTCTTTGCGTTGTCCCTTCTCAAAGGTGATCAGGGGAATCTGGTTGTCCTTAGCGAAGCGCTCAATCGAGCCGACGAACTCGCGAGTGATCGGCTCCACCATACGGGTGGAGGCCACCTTGTGCCCGCGATGGATGCGAATGAACTTCAAGGTGCCTTCGACGGCCTGCAGCTGAGGCACATAAACGTTGAGATACATTCGGTCGATGCTCTCCACTTCCAACACCACGTGCTTGCTTAAGACCTCGGCAACAGTCTGTGGTACGCTCATCGCGGCTCCGGTTGCGGGGTGCCTTTACGGCCAGGCGATTCGCCTTTCGGCGGTCCCATTCAACGGAGTGGTTTACCATTCCTAACTCAATGCACGCAACCGGAGCCATCCGTCGACATCTGCACTTAACGACACGCTCGTCGGTCTGAGGCGAAGCCTCGCTGTGTTGTGACCCGTAAATTCGCAGCATAATCTCGACTTGTCATCCTGAGCAAAAGCGAAGGACCTATGCATTTTGTTTGCAGCGCCAATGCTGGCAACGCTGCTTCGAAGTGTGTGGCAGATTCTGTCACACATTTAACGGACTCGACACCAGAGAGGTTCCGCACAAGGGACACCCTCGCCCACTCACACCTTGGACGGATACCAACACTAATTGTTATGGCAGAGCGTCCCGGAATGGCGTGCGCCGGAAGTATGGAACTAGCGCTTCATCCCGCCATCCGGACACTGAGGGCAAGCCTAATTGAGCAGTGGGGAATTCTTAGTCGCCACCAGTTCGGCAAACCGCTTGTCCTTGCGCAGTTCGGAGAATTCCACGTCCTTATACACGTTGTTGAAGTCCTTGTATCCCTCTTCCATCGCTTTTCTTAGATATTCGAGCGACCGGTCCGAGAAGCCCATCTTGGCGAACAGTTTCGCCACCGTGTAATCGTAGCGGGCACGATCTTCCGGGCTGGGCAACTGTGCTTGCACGCCCCCCCGCGACGTGCGTTGAAACACGTCGGGATCGAGTTCCATCGCCTTTTGATAAGCAGCGACGGCAGGTTCGAACTGCCTTTTGGCGAAGTACGCCGCACCCAGGTTGCTGTAGAACGACGCCGAACTGTCCTCGATGGCGATCGCCTTGTCGTACTGCTTGATCGCCGGTCCGTATCTTTTTTCTTCGTAGTACACCACGCCGAGATTGTTGTAGGCGTCGGCAAAACTGTGGTCCGCTTTGATCGATTTCTCAAAGGACTTCTTCGCCTCGCGATAGCGCTGCATCATCAGTTCAGTAATCCCGATCTTGTTCAGCAACGGCGCCGAGTTCGGCTGCTTGGCCAGTGCAGCGCGGTAATAGTCCAGCGCGTCCAGATAAAGTTTTTCCGTCCGCAATTGATCGGCACGCAGCTGCAAATCAGCGGCGGTCGCGTCCGGCGCCGGAGGATCGGTCATCCGCAGCAACGGTGGCTTAATCTGAACCGATTCGGAGTGAGAGGCCTGCGTCCACGAAATAACGGACAAGGCGAGAACACAAACGGTGAGAAACGTAGCGGAAAACAGCGAAACTCTCGGGCAGGACCGCATATACCACCCCCAAGTCGTTCCCAGCGGATTCATTCTGCCACAGTTTTAGCTGCCCGGCGAAGATTTTCAGGGCCGAGGGCAATCAGTGTGGCCCGGCTTGACCGCTGTCTACAGGTTTAGACACCGGAGCCGTCTGTTTGTCATCCTTTTTGTCATCCTTAAAGATGCCGGCAATCTTGCCGAAGAACCCCTTCTTTTTCTTAGGTTCCCCATTCTTAGGGTCGGAAGAATCAGTCCCATCCGGACCATTGACTTCCTGGATCTGCCCCGCCTGCAGTGGTTTGTCCCCGCCTCCAAAGATCTTGGAGAAGAAGCCCTTGATTCCGGCCTGCTGATCGCAGGTTTCGCGCGGCTCGGTGCCGGCCACAAAAGCAGAACTGTAGTCGTCCGGACAAGCCGGGGTTGCCAGCCGATTCGTGGCCTTGTCGAGTTCCACATCCACTACGCCTGAGGGCTGTTGGAAATCCCTCATGTCGGAATACTGCGGCAGGGCCGCCGCTTTCTTCATGAACTCCGCCCAGATGGGCCCCGCCGTCATCGCTCCGGTTAGGCGCAAGTCGCTGTAGTCGTCGTATCCCACCCACACGATACAGAGCAGGTTCGACGTATATCCCGCGAACCACCCATCGTGCGAGCTGCCCGTCTTACCGGCCGCCGGTGGAGTAAATCCGCGCAGCCGGACCGCCGTATATCCCAGCCCATTGTTGATCACGCTTTCCATCATGTTGGTCATCACGTAGGCCACCCGCGGATCGAGCACCTGCCGCTGATCTGTGTTGTAGTTCGCGATGACGTCGCCTTTGGCGTTGCGCACCGAACGTACCCAAATCGGCGAAAGCCGCACACCATTGTTCGAAAACGAGGTATAAGCCCCCGCCATGTCAACGGGCGAGGCGTCATACGAGCCCAGCGCCATCGCCGGCGTCGCCTTCACCGACACAATACCTGCCGTCCGCGCCAGGTCCGCCACCTTGTCGTAGCCGACTTCTTCTGCCACTTTCACGGTGGCGTTGTTCAGCGACATCGCCAGCGCGTAACGCAGAGTGACGTCCCCGTGATATTCCTCTTTATAGTTTCGCGGTTCGTAGATCTGGTCGCCGTAGGCAAAGCTCGACGGTGCGTCGGTCACAGTAGAGGTCGGTGTGAGCACCGCTTGCGACCCATCCAGCGCCGTGTTCATGGCCGCCGCGTAGACGAACGGCTTAAAGATCGATCCGGTCGGCCGTTTCGCCACCGCGTGATTCAGCTGGCTCCAGCCGTAGTCGCGCCCGCCCACCAGCGCCAGCATCGCGCCCGTATGCGGATCGATCGCCACCAGCGCCACCTGTGCTTGCGGTCCCGGCTCCACTTTCGTCTCAAACTTCTTTCCTACCTTGACCTTTTTCGTGCGCAGCTTCTTGACCTGATCGTCCACCAGCTTGATGCCCATCTCTACCGACTGGGCCGCGGCTTTCTGCAAGTCGGGATCAAGGGTCGTATAGATACGGTACGACTGGTCGTTCAGTTCATGCTCATTGAACTTGTTGATGACCGAATCGCGCACCATGTCGACGAAATACGGTGCGTCGCTGGCTTCCACGTTCGGCGGCGCCAGCTTGAGCGGTGCAGCCTTGGCTTTGTCCGCTTGCTCGCGCGTGATCGCGTGGGTGTCGACCATGGTCTCCAGCACCAGGTTCCGCCGCTCCAGTGCCCGCTCCGGATGCCGGTAGGGCGAAAGGTAACTCGGCCTCTGAATCAATCCCGCCAGCAGCGCCATTTCCGGCAGCGTGATGTCCTTCAGGTCTTTATTGAAGTACGCTTTCGATGCTTCCGCGAACCCGCTGATAGCAAACGATCCCCGCTGCCCCAGGTCGACCCAGTTCCCATAAAACTCGAAAATCTGCTGCTTGGAGAACTTCTGTTCCATCTCCTCGGCGATCAGCATTTCGATCAGCTTGCGCCGGATCGTCTTCTCCGGCGTCAGGAAGAAGCCGCGCGACAGCTGCATGGTGATCGTCGACCCGCCCTGCTCGTGCCGTCCACGCACCACATCAATCCATGCGGCTTCCGCCATGCGCAAGAAATTAACGCCACTGTGCTCGAAGAACCGCCGGTCTTCGATCGCCAGCACCGCCTGAACCATCAACGGAGGAATATCGTTGTACTTGACCAGTTGCCGCTTCGATCGCTGCTCGGCGTCGAACAGCGCGGTCACCAGCTGCGGCTCCAATTCGTAAGCCGAAAGATCGTTCCCCTTGCTGGTGATGCCCTCCACCTGCCCGTCCTGGATGCTGATGTGAGCCGGTTCCGGGCTGTGGTATGACTCCGGCCCGGGTGTGATTTCGATCCCGCCGCTCACCAGCCGGAAGCTGCCCAGCGTCGACTGGCCATCCTTGTCGGAATAGCCGGCTCGGCGCAAGTCAGCGGCTATCTGCTTGACCTCAATTTTTTCCCCCGTTCTTACCGTCTGCGGCAGGGCATAAATCTTGGCTGAATTACTGAACACAGGCGTGCGGAAGCGCCGCTCGATAATGCGGTCGTACTTGATGTAGTAATAGGAGAACAGAACGGTGAATACCACCGCCAGAATCAGAAAAGCAACCAGCCCCGCGCGCAGCACCGGGTCCCGGGGCAGGCCGCGGAACTTCTTCCCAGCCGTCCCGCCATTTCCCTTCGGGATCTTGATTTTGATGCTCACGATTTCGGCGCTTCTATCCGTCTAGCCGTTCCTGCGTGTACGCTCGTGGATCTCTGCCTTATTCTGTCAGACGCGGTGACCCCGAAAAAGGTTTGAACGTCCTCCGTCACCCCACCCCGGGGTCCGGAACCTCTACTCTTTCGACGACAGGTCGACCACGCTTCACGGATCTAGCGATAGGGATGTCCTTATTGTACCCCTCGCTGCAGAAACGAAAAGAGACCCGCAGTACATGCGGGTCTCCGCTCCGTCAATAGTGGGTACCTCTTCCAAACGCAAGCTCTACGGATCGGTGACAACCCAGTAGCCCGGCGTTGTCAACGTCACCGGCGAGATTGGTTGGGTCAGAGAGCCATCGGAACCCACAGCCAGGGCTCCCAGTTGGGTCTGAGTGCCGCTCGAAGTGAGAATGTTGCTGTACACCAGCAGATTCGCACCCGACTGATCAAACTGGCCCCAGTACCCGAGAAACACGTTGCTGAATGGCGATCCAGTGACTGTCGTCAATGCCCCCGTGCTGGTGTTGAGTTGGAAGGCTTCGATCGCATTGTAGCCCGTCGCCGTATCGTTCAGGCTGAACGAGTAGATGAATTCACCGTTACTCGAAGGCGGTTGAACCGCAATCGTAAAGGGTGAGAACGTTGTCGAGACTGGTGATCCAGTGGCCTGTGTAGGCACTCCGGTCGTCTGGTTGATGCCGTATACGTACAGGTGATTGTCATCGAGGCCGCTGACCGACTTCGAGCTCCCGCTCGTCCCGATCAGATACCTCCCAGAGGCGTCACCCTGCAATTCCCATATGTTGCTGCCGAACAAACCGCCTGGTATGGGCGTCAACGCCCCGCCGGTCCCGATCGTAAACCCCACAAAGGCTGTCCCCTCGTGCGTGCCAGCGCCGCACACATATAGAAACCTGCCCAGACCATCGGTCGTAATATTCCCCGGTTCGATCGCGCTCGCAAACGGAGACCCCTGCACCGCGGTCAGCCCGCCCGTCGTGCCGTTGATAGCATAAACAAAAATATCGTTCGCACCGGTCGAACTGATGAACAGGTATTTGCCTGCCGGATCCGTCGTCATCTGGAACTGACCCGTTGCGTTGAGCGGCAGATTCAGTGTCACCGTAAGCGGGAAGCCGCTTAAGGCGGTAAGAGCGCCGTTGGTGGCATCAATGGACCATCCAGCGATTTGCTCCTGGAGTTCGAAGACCGCATACACGAATTTCTTATTCACCACAACCATAGCCTCGCCGGTCTCACTCCCGGGAATCGTCGGCGCGCTGAAGTTGGAAAGCGCAACAAAGGTGCCTGCGCTGGTGCTCAGATCGTAGCCATCGATCGTGCCGTTGACGCCCTTGCCGTTCTGGCCGCCGATTTGATCCACTGCATACACAAAAGCAGCGGGGGTTGCGTTGCCTCCACCACCTCCGCCGCCACCGCCGCCGCCACCGCCACCAAAAGAGCCGCCACCACCGGTGCTTGTAGAACAGCTCGCACTCCCGAACGTGGCAGGGCCGCAACCGGGCGCGCCGCTGCAGCTTGCCAGCAGCAGGAGCGCCAGCATCGTCAGCAGACTAACTAGTATTCGAAACACAATCCTCATGAACTGCCTCCACCTCACGCGCCGTTGCGGACGTCCTGGCTGCGGACCTCAGGAAGTAATTCCCGACTCAAGACTTTTCCCGGATCCCAACCTCGCGTGCGAACATGCGGCAGACCCAGGGCGTACAAAGCCTCTCACTCCATCGCGATAGTAGGAGGAAGGTAACGTGATGACAACGTTACGAATGTCATTGTCCGGTGAGATAAGTACCAAGCACCGCCGGAAGCCGAGCAGAAGTTATTAGCGATTCCCAGCCGCGAAGCGGCGACAGAATAAAGCCCACGGCACAAGCCGTGGGTCAGCTTTGGGAGAAGAACCAGCCCCATCGGGGCGAAAGAGTATCTCCACACTCACTCCCATCGCGGTCTTCCCGGGGCAGTAACCGTCGTCCGCGCGATTCTCGCACAGCCTTCGCACGAAGGTAATATCAGACGAATTTCGCGTTGCCGCAACCGCTTTCTAAAATTTAACGGCATGCATTTCAGCCAGTATCCATGCGGCTCCGAGCACTATGAGTCGGCGCGAATAAACCTTTCACTCTCACGCCACACTGCACTCATTTCGCACTCGCGGTGACCATCGGACGTGAACATTCGTTTCGCTAGTAACCACACATTTCCCTTGCTTGCGAAATTCGGAACTGACAACATGCGAATTGAAATCTCGCGGAGGATTCTTTCCAGTGAAGCGCACAAAAATTCTGTCTACACTTCTTGGTGTCATTTCGCTACTCTCCACCGGCTGCGGTACAAGCGACAAAATCGGATCCGTCAGCATGCAGGTCGTGGGTGCGAGCGGCGCCGGCGTCGTGGACCTCAAAGGCCTCGGGGGAACGCTCCAACTGGCCGTTTCTGCCAACTACACCAGCGGTAAAATCATCGACCAAACCAATTTCGCCACCTACACGGTGACAGCCGAGGGCGTCGACAACAATACTGGAGCAGCTCTCCCCGCCCCTCCGATGACGTTCACGATAAACTCCACCGGAATGCTCACGGCGGTCGACCCTGCAGTCTGTACCTGGTTCAGCACCACGGGAGACCCCAAGACGCCAGGCTGGGCCTACGTCGGGGACTATAAGATCGTAGCCACATACCGGGGCTTCTCATCGAACCCGGTTTTCATCCCGCTCGCTTCCGCTGCCAGCAACCAATCCAATATGCAGGGCCAGTGCGGTCCGTAGGCTTATAACGGCCGGGCAAGCTCCCGGCTAGCGCCACACTGCAGTCACAATCCAATGCAGCCCACTCCGCGGGCTGCATTTGTTTTTTATCCTCCGATCGGGGCAAGCGACACCAATCGTGCTCATGTTTTGTTTGAGAGTAAGGTGGCCGAACGCACAATCTCGTAGCGGGTGCTAGACCACCGCCGCCGGAGCGACCCTACCGCGGGCGTCCGCTCGTCGGCTTGAAATGAAGTGTGAATGCGTATCCGGGCAGGGAGATTTCGCGCTTTGTAGTCCGCCGCAAGGAAACCCGCCGGAGCCTCGGCAGTTCCTGACCGCTCTACGTCACCTTGGTCTTGTTCAAGCCCGGTAGCATGCGGGCTTTACGGATGACCGCCTGGCGCAGGTCGTCATCGGAACTCGGAGCGGCCAACAAATGCGTCCGCTGTTCAGTGATGCGAAATCCTTCAGTTGGTCTTGCAGTTCGTAGTAGGCACGCTCACTGGCCCCGATTTGCCACCAGCAACGCGAACTGCCCGCAACCGAGGATGACTTTGACTTTGCGCACGCGCACCCCGTCCAGGCCAACTCGCAGTGCCCGCCGGAGACCGCGCTTAAAAGCCCTTGTTTCCGCTCGAAGGATTGAAATGTAACGTGAAGGAATATCCCGGCAGGTTCACCGGCACGCTGTAGTCAACCGCCAAGTAGACGGCCGGGGCTCCCGGCGTCCCGATCCGTTGCAGTGTGACGTGCTCGGGAGTCAACTGAATGTCGTGATCCTGGGCCTTCTTGATGACCGACTCAACCAGGGACTGATCGGTCTCGTGGGGATTGGAACCACCCATCATCGCAATATTGCGCAAATCGTCCGAAAACGAATAATTATTCAGCTCGGGCGGAATAATCTGAAACCCGGCATAGATCAGGCCGATGATGGCGAGAAACCCGATTATCGCTTTAACAGTTCCCATGACCCGCAATCCGCTCTGCACGGACCGGGATCACGTCATCCCGCCCGGTGGAGCACTCCCTGAAAATATTCGACGATCGCCGTGATCGTAACATCGCGCACTTCCCGAGTCGAACGTAAAACGACTTCCACAGTGCCTTCGGTAACCTTCTTCCCGACCGTGATTCGAAACGGGATACCGACCAAATCGGCGTCCTTGAACTTCACCCCCGGCCGCTCGTCCCGGTCATCCAGGATCACGTCGTATCCCGCCGCCTCCAGCCGCTTCGCAATGTCTTCCGCCGCCGCCTTTACCGGCTCATCCTTCATGTTGACTGGCGCCACCACGATCTCAAAAGGCGCGATCGCTGCCGGCAGCCAGAATCCGTTCTCGTCATTCCCCTGCTCCACCGCCGCCGTCAGGATGCGCTCAATCCCAATCCCGTAGCTCCCCATGATCGGCGTGACTTCCTTGCCATTCTTGTCGAGCACGCGCGCCCCCATCGACTCTGAATAGCGGTAGCCGAGCTTGAAGATGTGCCCGATCTCGACCGCCGTATCGATCCGCAGCGCCTTGCCGCAATTCGGACAAGCCTCTCCCGCTGTCACCGCGCGCAGATCGGCGTACGCCGTCGGATGAAAATCCTTCCCCGGCGTGAGATTCTTCAGGTGATAGTCCTTCTTGTTCGCTCCCGCGATCAGATTCGCCCGCCCCTCGAGCGCCTTGTCGACCAGCAGCCCCGGTTTGTCGCCATCCTTCTTGAGATCCTTGGCCCATTCAATCCCGATCGGCCCAAGATATCCCGCTGGGGACTTGAACAACGCCTCGATCTCCACCTCCTCCATCGGCCGCGTCGCGGTTGCGACCGCCGCATTCATCTTGGCTTCGTTCAACTGATCATTTCCCCGCATAAGCACGACCATTGCCCGAGATTTCTTCTTGCCCGCCTCGTCGGTTACGTCGGCCATCAGTGCCAGCGTCTTGATCTTGTTATTGGTCGATGTCCCCAGGAATTTCGCAACTTCGTCAATCGTCTTCAGTCCCGGAGTATGCACCAACAACGGCTTCCCATCGCCCTCGGTAGCCAAGTCCGCAACCGCCTCCAACCGCGAAGTAGCTTTCTCCATGTTCGCCGCATAATTACAGCCATCGCAGCTCACAATCTGGTCTTCCCCCGCAGGAGTCCGCACCATAAACTCGTGCGACTCCTTCCCGCCCATCGCCCCCGAGTCGGCTTCGACCACCATGTACTTCAGCCCGCAGCGGTCAAAAATCCTGCAGTAGGTTTCGTAGTGCTTCTTGTAAGAAACATCCAGCCCGGCTGCGTCGATGTCGAACGAATACGCGTCTTTCATCATGAACTGACGCACTCGCAGCAGTCCTGCCTTCGGCCGCGGTTCATCACGAAACTTCGGCGCAATCTGGTACCAGATCTGCGGTAACTGCTTGTAGCTGCGCAGTTCCTTGCGCCCGATCTCGGTCATGACTTCCTCTTCCGTCATGCCCAGGCACATGTCGCCGCCCTTGCGGTCTTTCAGCCGGAACAGGTTGTCGCCCATGAGCCCCCAGCGCCCGCTCGCCTCCCAAATCTCCCGCGGATGCAGAGCCGGCAAATAGAACTCCTGCCCGATCCGGTCCATCTCCTGGCGCACGATGGCCATGATCTTGTTAAACGACCGGTTGCCAAGAAAAAGATACGAGTAAATTCCGGCGGCAAGCTGACGAATGTACCCCGCCCGCACCAGAAATTTATGCGAAGCCACTTCGGCATCCGCCGGCGCCTCGCGCAATGTAGGAATAAACAGATCTGACCAACGATGCATAGTTAGGTTCTCTAGGGATAACGGAATTCATGATTGTAAATGATTGCGGCAGTCCATCCCTTGTGGGGACGGCCGCCCTCAGCTGTTCGGCCGGGCGGGCCATTCCAGCTTCACAATTGATCCGCCTAGCCTTCTAAGCTAAGATGCATTGCCCTGCGGAGGCCTTAGCATGAGCTCAAATGTGGCGGCGCTGGTGGTTTTTGTAGCCACCTTCGCCGCCATCGTTGCTGCATTCATTTTCGTTAAGAAGAAACGGACGCAGCATCTGGCCGCAGCGTCTCAGTCGATCGGTTTTCTTTTCCAGGGAGACGCCTGGATCGATCCCTCGCAGGCGCCTTGGTTGCAGACCTCACTATTCCAGGGGAACCACGAACAATATAGAAACATCATGACTGGCAGCTATGCCGGACTCTCCGCCAGCCTGTTCGATTACTCGTGGCGCGACGGAAAGAACAACCATACCCAGACGGTTGCCGCATTTTCCCACGATCTGCGCCTGCCGAAATTCCAGGTGGTGCCGAACAACCCCGTGCTCCGAGCGGTAATGAAACTCACCCACAAGGGCCACACCCTCGAGTTCGACTCCAGCCCCGATTTCTCTCGCAATTGCATGCTCGTCGCGGATCCGGAAGACGAGGGCAGGCTGCGCCAGCTATTCACTCCTGCCCTGCTCGCGTTCCTGGGAAACCTCCCACGCACAGACATGTTGCAGATCGAGGGTGAGGGGCCTGTGCTGATCGTCTATCGCAGCCAGAGAATCCTGCCGGCTGCCGACGTGCAGCCCTTCCTGGAAAAGACATCCACCATCGCGAGAACGTTTCTGAGTTCCTGCGGGCTGAAGAAAAACGCGTACCCAGAAAATTCTAATCAAGAAAAGTCCCTAGGTTGCTCTGAGTAACGTGGCCTCTGACGGAAACGCCAACCCGCCACGCCCAACGGAGCAATCGTGAAATACGGAATTTGTCCCGCCTTGGTTCTAGCTCTTCTCGGCTTTCTATTTTGCACAACGCTGACCAACTGCCAGGAGACAGTTCCTCCTTCTCCGGGGTCAAACACTGCAGGCCTTCCCAACGCCCCCTCCGCCAAGCAGACAACCACCTGCACAGAGCGCAACGACAAACCCTGCCCCGAGTGGTTGCACAGTTGATTGGCCAGTACCCTCCTTTGCCCGAATCGAGGACGCAACCCGAACGGGACCCTTCCTCCGTGCACTTCTGGACCTACCGTGGCACGTATGACCCGCCGCTCCGAACTAATAAAGAGGTTTTCCGTTCGAAGTTGTTTGTCGGAGCTCACATCGGCGGAGCCATTGCCATGATGGTGGCCTGCCGGAATAAACGCTCTCGTGAAGACTGGCACTCAGAAGTGCCCGCAGTAGGCGCACTCCTCGGGATGGATTACCTCCAATTCCGTTTTATAGGCGGCCCCAACGCCGTAGCGCCCGCCATCTTCGAGATGGTCCACTACGGGTTGGCGAGTACTCGATGATTATTTGTCGGAGCTTCGCGAGATGTTCACTGTTCGCCATGGCGCCAGCCTTTCGTTGGCGCCTAACATATCCTGCCTTAGCAGCGCCACTCATAGGGAGAGATGCTAGAGTCTCTTAGGGCAACGAGGCCCGTACTTTGACCAAACTTTGGCCCAAACCCCAAACACCCCACGAATAGCGGGGATAACCACAGGCCGGGTGCTAGACAAGCCAGCTGGCGACTGGCCCGCCAAAGGCCGGAAGCGATGTGGGACTGCGGCAGGGTACTGATGGAGAGCAGAGGCCAGGTCTCGCTCCCCACTTCAAATCAACAGGGCGGCTCGGAATACGAAAATGAATCCGATTGAGGACGATCCGTTGCTGCAGTTAATAGTTTCGGGCAAGAGCCTCTGGGCCGACGAACACGCGGACGAGTACGTCCGTCGACTGCGTGAAGGCTGGGACAAAGCCGCGCGGCTTCGCGAAAATCCCGATCGTCTGGCGAAGTAGCTACTACCCCGCCAACTGCTTCAAAATTTCTTTCCCCAGCTTCTGCGCCTCGCCGAAAAACTTCTGATACTCCACGAATAGCCGATTCAACTCCAGCGACTTATCGGCCGTGAGCTTCTTGCGCAGAATCATGTCGCGCACATGCACCGGATTCGGCAAGGTCGCGTCCTCGGTCAATTCTTCCAGCGCCGTATTGGGATCGTAGTGATACATGAGACACCTCGATCAAACCAGTTCTGTCGTCCACAGATCATGCAGATGCACGATCCCTTCCAGCTTCCCTCCCCCACCCACCACCATCAGCGAGGTAATCTTCTTCTCTTCCATCAGCGCTAAAGCGGTCGCTGCGAATTCAGCCCCAGCAATGGTCTTCGGATCCCGCGTCATCGCCTCCCCCGCCGTCAAATCCATCACGTCTTTCCCGCGCTTCTCCAGCAGTCGCCGCAAGTCTCCGTCGCTGATGATGCCCACCAACTGCTCACCCTCGACCACAGCAGTTACGCCCAGCTTCTTCCGCGACATCTCATAGATTACGTCGGGCATCTTCGTCTGCGGCGTCACCCGCGGCAGCGCATCCCCGGTGTGCATCAGAGATTCCACCCGCGCTAATCTCTTCCCCAGTTTTCCCCCGGGGTGCAGGTTCGCAAAATCTTCTTCCTTGAACCCGCGCCGCTCGCTCAAAGTAACCGCCAGCGCATCCCCAAGCGCCAGCATAGTCGTAGTCGAAGCGGTAGGCGCCAGTCCCAGCGAGCACGCCTCTTGTGCGATCGAACAATCCAGCGCCACATCCGCCGCCGCCGCCAACGTCGAGATTGCGGGTGTGGAGCGGACACTCCTGTCCGCTGCTTTTGACTTTTCTTGTTCGCAAATCTCATCCCCTGTCATCGCAATCAGCGGCACCTGCAACCGCTTGATCGTTGCCAGCAGCGCAAGAATCTCCTCCGTCTCGCCGCTCGCCGAAAGCGCCAGCACCACATCTCCACGCACCACCATTCCCAAGTCTCCGTGCAGCGCCTCCACCGGATGCAGATACAACGCCGGCGTCCCCGTCGAACTCAGCGTGGCGGCAATCTTGCGCGCGATCAACCCGCTCTTGCCCATGCCGGTCACCACCACACGCCCGCTGCAGGAATACATCAGCTGTACAGCGCACTGAAACGCCGCCACCATCGGCCCGGCAATGCGGTCGGCCAGCGCCCGCAAGGCCTCCGCCTCAATGCGCACCACGTTCTCGCCCGTATGTTTCATGAAGAGGCGATCTTACCAGACGGAATTGCCCTTCTAAGCGGCAACCGACTGGTCATCTGAGTTGGTGAATGGACCATCGGACAGGAAGGTCGTCGTAATGAAGTGCTGCCGCCGCGCCTGTGTCCCCGCTTTGAACGGATCCTGCATGCGTGCCACGGATTCGTCAGCCATGCCCTGCAGCAAGTCGCCCAGCGCCATGCCAGGCTGCACCACCGCTTGAAAGACTCTCCGCGCTCCTCCGTCCCCAAACTGATTGGCCAGATCGAGCATGAATCCCACCGCTCGCTCCGAGGTCAATTGCGGCGCATACTGCTGCATCCGGCTCCATGACGCGGCGAAATCGTTCACCGCCGTCTGCACCTGGACCTGCTGAAACGGCTTGAACTGCGCCGCCTGCCGGAACCGGCTCACCCACGGTTCATTGACCAGATCGAATGCATTGTTAATGGTTAGCCCGCTCGCCGGATCCACGCCTCCGTTGGGCAGTCGCGTGTGACCGAGGAGTTGCGCAGCCAGGTTCGCGTCGCCTCCGCCGAAAATATTCGTGAAGTCGGCCGGACGCGCCGCTGAAGACGCCTGCAGGATCTCCTCCAGCCGGCCCGGCTTTTGTGCCCACTGAATCAGGCCAAACGACAATCCTGCCTTGTCCGTATTCAGATTCAGGGCGCCGAATTTGCCCGCACCCTCCATCTGCGCCACCACGCTCAGAATCTTCGCCAGCCCGGTGTACGAACAGTCCAGCACCAGGGTCATGTACCCGCGTGAAGCCACCGCCGCAGGCGCGGCTGCCCGCACCAGGGTCTGCAGGCACTGCGCGTCGATGCGATCTCCTGCGGGCAGACCCTGCTGGGCACGGAAATTCTGCACCGCCACTACCGTGCGCGGCCCGAAAACCCCATAGTCCGGGCTCAACAGGTTGGGCAGCCCCGCTTGCCCCAGCCCGGCAAGCATCTGCTGCACTAACCCTATGGAGTTCGTATCCTGGTCGCCCGGCCCGATCGGGGTCGCAGACACCGCTCCTGAATGCAAATCATCGATCCGCGGAATCCCACAAGGCGCCATGACATCCTCCCGCTCAAACCTGCCGCCAGGCTGCTCAATATCACTTTCCGGCGCGGGTCACAAGTCCCCTGTCTGACCTTGCCTCAGAAGTGGTCCTCCCCCACTTGCGTCTTCCCCCCGAGCGCTCCTAATCCTCGCGCCTGAATCACGCGGTCCCACGGCCCAGCCTGCCAATTGTCGCGCGTCTTCTCCGGGCGCCTCCAGGCCGGGAGCGTCAGCATCAGGTTGCGCCCCGTCGCGTGCACGTAGGGCTCGTACATCGACCGTAGCTTCGCCAGTTTGTCCCTGCCATATTCGTCGCTTCGCAGTCGCAGCCCGGCCGCGGCCAGTGCCCCGCGCAAAGCCTCGTACTCGGCATCCGGCAACCGATCAGGCGCTTCCGGATCGTGCCTCGCATTCACCACCTGCGCCAGATCCACCGCCGCATGTCGAGCCATGGCAAAGGTCAACTTCGCCTGCCCCGGGTGCACGCCTTCAATCCCCGTCAGCACCAGCGACGTCACATCAAGCATGCTGGTCAGCGCCGCCAGCCACGACTGATTGCTGTGCTGCGACCGAAAGAACGTTAGCACCGGATACGAAATCTGGCTCTCCAGCAGTTCCGCAGCCCAGCGTTCCCATTCGCGCAGCACCTCGTCAAGAACCTTCTGGTCCATTCCCGGATCGTCCGAGCGCCCAGCCAGCCGCACCAGCAACTCGGCGGCCGTCGGAGGCGATCCCGCCCGCGCATCCAGCATGGAAATCTGAATCTCGCGGCGTGAGAATGACGAGTAAACGACGGGAATATATCCAATGACCACGCCCAGAAAGGCGAAACCCATCCCGGCTTCGATCACCGACAGTGCCCGCGCCATTCCCGACGTCGGAACGATGTCACCGTAGCCCAGAGTAAAAAACGTCTCGCCGCTGTGATAAACGATCTTGCCGAACGTGAGAGGCTCTTTGCTGAGCTGTTCGTGCCCGCCAATCCCGTATTGAATCAGAGCAAAGCCGAAGATCAGCCCCGCCGCCCAGAAACCGAGAAGCAGAATAAGGGAGAATGGCCCGAAATATCCTAAAAAATTCTGCTGCCGCGAACTGTTCTTGATCCAGGTCGCAACCCTTCGCCATGGAATCCAGGTCCGCCGGTAGAAATACGCCGTCAGCCTGAAATGCCGCAGAACCCGCCGCGGCAGCACGACCGTTTCAAACGCATCCAGCAACACCGCCCAGATGATGGCAATACCGAAGACCACCGCGACGACGCTGCCATGCGGATTCATGTGAAGTGCAATGTAGATGCGGTGGGAAGGGTAACAGATTCCGTAGGGACGTTGCTTGCAACGTCTCCTTCCGGGAGCCTACTGCGGCTTGGTCGGTGCCGGCTGTTGAGCAGGCGGGTTCTGCGTCTGCCCGGTCGCTGGTTTGTCCGCCGGCGTCGTGGTCTTGGGCTTCGCAGCGGGCTTCTTCTTTACCGGAGGCTTCTTCGCCGGCTCGTTATCGTCCACAACAATCTTCACCGGCGGCGGCGCCGGAATCGCCGCTTGCGCCGTCTTCAAGTCCGCCCGCAGCCGCACGATTTCCGCTTCCTTGGCCGACGAAAGCATCTCGATGCGCTCCGCCATCTGCTTGCGAGTGTTCTCAAATGCGCTCAGATCATTCGCCAGCGTCTGCACATCATCCTTCGATCCGAAGGCTCCAGCCAATTCGACCACGTTTCCCAATACGTCGTACAGCGCATCCAGGTTGCGATACAGCTTAAAGGTCGCCGGCAAATCCTCGGGCGCGGACCGCAACCCTGCAATGATCTCAGGCAAGGCTCCCTGCAGATTCCTCTGAACCGAATCCACGTTGCCCAGCGCTGTCTTCTTCGAGCTGTTGTCCGTCTTCCAGTGCTCAATGCGCAGTCTGACCAGGTCGGCTTGCGTGTTCTTCGACGTCTCTTCCAGTTGGCCCAGCAATCCATTCAGCTGCGACACCGACGCGTAGGAGACAGGCTGTCCCCCTTGCGCGGAAACGCCGGCGCTGGCGGGCCTTCCCTGCGCCGAATACTGCAAATTGGCCGGCGCGGGACTCGCCTGGCCCGAGGCCGCCGCGCAAAGCAAACATGCAAAGCCCGGCACGAGGATCAATCTGGTTTTCATGTTTGAGTCTGTTCGCGAACAGGATACTACAACGACTGGTCCATTGTTGATCGGGCCCTTCCCGTAGCAACGTTGAATCCTCCGCATGTAAGGTTCATTACTCGCCACGATGCCCGCAATCGTACAATGGAGCCATGAGGCGATACAGCCGATTCCTCCCGGCTACGCTACTCACTGCCACCCTCCTGCTAACGGCGCCAGTGTTCGCGCAGGAGCTTGCCCGGCGCCTTTTCCTCAAAGACGGATCCTACCAGCTCGTCACCAAGTATGAGGTTAAAGGCCAGCGCGTCCGCTACATGAGCGCCGAGCGCGGCGAATGGGAGGAAATGCCCACCTCTCTGGTCGACTGGCCTGCCACCGAAAAGTACGAAAAAGAACGCGCCGCGGGAGCAGCCGCCCCGGAGGCGGTACAACTCGACAAGGAAGCCGCACACGAGCAGGAGCTCGAGGAAGCGCAACTCCCCCAAGTCGCCCCCGGACTCCGCCTGCCCGAAGATACGGGCGTCTTCCTGCTCGACAGTTTTCAGGGCGAGCCCCAGCTCGTCGAGATTCAACAAACGGCTGGTGACGTGAACCACCAGAACAAGGGCAACATCTTTCGCGCCGCGGTCAACCCGATTGCCAGCGTCAAGCAGACCGTCGAACTCGACGGCGCGCACGCCACCGTGCAGTCCCATGTTGACGTGCCCTCGCTTTACATCAGCGCCGACGCCGCCAGTCAGACGATGCAAATCGAAGGCACAGCAGGCCCCGCCGAGCCTCAAGCTCCGCAGCCCCAACAACCCCAACAGCCTCAGCAACCCATCGTTCCCTTCGACCGTTTTCGCATCGTCCGCACCGAGGTCAAGAATGGCAAGCGCACCGTGGGCGACTTCAAACGCGCCTCCACCGGAAAGATCAGCCAGGAGCAGCACTTCGTGAAGACCACCATCGATCGCGTGACCGGCGGCTGGCTGAAACTCACGCCCACCGAACCGCTACCCCCTGGAGAGTATGCTGTGGTGGAAATGCTGGGCAAAGAAGGAATGAACATCTACGTCTGGGACTTCGGCGTAAACTCCAAGGCCCCAGCCAACGCCAACCCGTGGAAGCCGGACGCCAAGGCTGCTGCGCCGAAACCAGACGCCCAACCTCACTGAGCGCGAACTGCATCGACATTAAGCGAGCCGCGAAGCGGCACAAGAATAGACCCCATGGCGCAAGCCATGGGTCTTCCAATGGGAGATCAACAAGCCCCAATGGGGCGAAAGAAAGGGTACAACATTGATCCTGTCCCGACGGCGCCGGGTGCAAGCTGACGTCGCGCCCGCCGGAAAATCCTACTTCTCCAACACTCCCCGCTGTGCGATTCCAATATTGTCGCGGGTCGAATTCTTCACCATGTACATCATTCCGTCGGCCTGTCGGATCACATCGTGCGCGGTGCGCGCGTCGTGCGGATACGTGGCCAGCCCGATCGATGCGCGAATGTTCAAGTTCAGGCCCTCATCGCGGCAAAACGTGCTGTCGCGCAATGCCTCGCGCAACCGCTTCGCCACCACCAGGGCCTGATCTTTCGACGTCTGCGGGAGCAGCACCACGAACTCGTCGCCACCGTAGCGGAACGCAAAATCAATCAGCCGCAGTTGCGCCTTGACCAAATACCCGATCTCCGCCAGCAGCTTGCTCCCGATCAGATGCCCGTGGGTATCGTTGACCGCTTTGAAGTGATCCAGATCGATGAACAGAATGCTGAACTCGTATCCGAAACGGGACGAGCGGTATACCTCAGTCTCCAGCGTCTTATAAAGATGCCGCGCGTTATAGAGTCCCGTGCAATCGTCGGTGATCGTCAGTTCCTGGATCTTCTCCACCCAGCGCGCGTTCTCGATCGCGATCGCTGCGTAGTCGCACAGCGCCTGCAGGAAGAACAATTCCGCCTGCGTGAACTTCGACATCTCTACGTTCACCAGTTGGATCACTCCCAGCACTCGCAATTTCGAACGCAGGGGCACGCAGATCACGGACCGTGTCTCCCACTGGGTCGTCTCATCCACGCGGCTGGCAAACACTGGGTCATTCCGCACGTCGGGGACAATCCGCGCCTCTCCGTTTTTCGCTACCCATCCGGCAATGCCCTCTCCTACCTTGAGCCGGACATCCTTCAGCGCTTCGGCTTTGTCGCCCACCGCAATGGCGAAATAGAGTTCGTCGCGCGTTTCATCCACCATCAGCAACGACCAGGTATCCGGACGGAAATATTCCGCCATCTTCTCCATGATGGTTTGCAGAATGGAATCGAGGTCCAGCGATGACGTGAGCGTCTTCGCCACGTCGTGAAAAATCGTCAGCTCCTGGCTGTGGCGCGTCAATTGAGTGCCGGCCTCAGGCATGCAGAAAATTCCGTTGGTTCCTCAGTTAGACGGTGGCGGTTTCAAAAAATTATATTCGTCACTTTCGTATGGGAGCAATGAACGGAGGTAATAGGAACCTCTAACGCCAACTAGATAAAGCTCTTACCACCCCTCCGCCGGGGTTGACGAAAGGCATATTCTTATCCTTATGAACGTAAACTCTCTCTCAGAATCCGCCCTTCGACTGTGTCTTGCCCTTACCCTCTGCGGCTGCGCCCTGGGCCAGACTAATACGCCGCAAACTAATCCGCCGTCGACCACTGCGACCCAGCAACCCGACCCCAAGGCCGTCCCCGTCCTCGACGGCGGCATCGGCCCCTGCTCCGCCGATTTCACCGTCAACGACCCCAGTGGCACCCCGGTGTATGCCGCCAAGGTCAAAGTCCATATCGCCTACGGATTCATGAGCGCCCGAAAGCTCGACCTCGAACTCGGCACCAACGTCGACGGCAAAGCCCGTTTCACCGGCCTTCCCGACCGCCTGAAGCATGGCCTCTACTTCCATGCCTCCGAAGGCGACCGCTCCGGCGATGCCTTCGACGATCCCGCCAACACCTGCAAAGGGCAGTTCACCATCACCCTGCAGAAGAAAGAATAATTGAAGATGATGGATTGAAGATGAAGGCCGGGTCCCCCATTTCTCGCGCGTTTTTGCCGCGAGAAGTGGGGATTTCCAATCCTGAGTAGGAAAAGGATCAGCGGACGCTTTTTGCGCGCCCTACTGATTCTGCGCGGGTCCCTGACCAGACGCGATGACTCGCATTCCCCCTGCGTCGAATACGTACGTCTTCACTTCCGCCTCTTCTCCCTGCGCCGGAATCTCTTTCCCGTTCCACAGAAACGTGACGCCCGCGGCATTCCCTACCTTGGCGACGATCTCACGGCTCGCGCGTACCGACGCATGCGCCGGCGCGATCAGCGTTTCCTGGTTCACGGTCTTTCCGTCGGCCGATACCGAAATCCAGGAATTCTCGGTAGCCCGGATCACCAGCGTGAGCGGTGCCGCGGCCGCCACGGGAGCCGTCTCAACCGCGCGAGCTGGAACGTTTTTCTCGTCGTCGGGCGCCGGTTTCGCCGACTCTGCCGCCGCTGAACGATCGTCCGAACCTGCGCCATCGGCAGATTGCGGCGCCGGAGATGTTGCCTTGCCGGGCGCCGGCGCATGCGTTACTGCACTTCCTGACGTGCCAGATCGGACCGCAGAACGCGAATCAGCCGGTGCAGGGCCCGGTGCTGGTGCTGATGCCGGCGCCGATGCAGACTCCGCCGCGGGCACAGTCTGTGTCACCGGGGCAGGGGCTCGCGACGCCTCGTCCTCCACGCCGGCCCGCGAGTGTCGCCGCCACAGCACAAATGCCAGCACCATCACCACCGCGACAACCGCCCACAGCCTCCACGAAATTCCGCCGTCGTTCCCCGCCAGATACTTCTGGCGAGGGGGACGCACATGCTCCTCTCGCGGCATTTGCAACTCGGGAAGCTCTTCCACCTGCGCCGGGCTATGCGCTTTTTCGTCTCGGCGGCTCTGCGCCACGAACGGCCGTTTCACCGGCGCAACCGCGCGTTTGGGAGGCTCCCACGCCGCCTGCGCCTCCACCTGCGCCCGACGCAGACACGCCAGATACTCCGTCACCGCTTCTTCGTCATTGATCCCCAGATGCTTGGCGTATGCGCGAATGAATCCCTTGTTGAACACTCCGCCCGGGAGCAGATCGAATTTCTCCTCTTCGATCGCCTGCAGCATGCGCGCGCTGATCTTGGTGACGTTCGACGCGTCATCAAGCGAAATTTTCTTCGCCTCTCGCGCTTTGCGGAATTTGTCTCCGAATTGACCCACTGGCGGCCTCACCGGAGCGAACCGCATCCGCTCCAGATGATGATGATGAGATCATGATAGGTCAACCTCGCGACCGGCGCCACTAACATCGGTGCAAGCGTGAGGTAACTGGCTTGGGCCTTTGAGCCAAGACGCTAGTTAATCGAAGGGGAGGAAACCATATTGTCGGCGCTCGGCCACCGTCAACTTGAATCATTTTGCGTACAGGATTTCCTGTAGGCGAAAAATCCTCGGTTCGGAGGAATCCCATCCGGTAGGAAGCGCCTCGGATATTCGGAAGACGCTGGGAATAAGTCTCTATGCGGGCGCAGACCCCTCGAGGTCTGTTACCCTTTCACGCTGATCTTGGAGAACGACAACACAGCCCGGCTCGACGTCGGCCGTCCCATCGACAATGCCGGACGGAATGTCGTGAAGATCAGCATGCGCTTCACCTGTGGCAGCACGTCGTTCGACACGTCCGGATCGGAAAGAATGCGGTAGTCCTGTACCCGCCCGTTCGCGTCCACATAAGCTTCGATCACCAGCGACTCCGCGTTGATCGCGTCCATACCGAATGCGCTCTGCTCCAACTGCGGCGCAGTATTGACCATCACCAGCGGCACATCGTTATTGGCCTGTAGCGACGACGGCGCCACAAAGTACACCATCGCAATTCCAAAAATAATGAAGGCGCTCAGAAACCCGGCTGTCGCCGGAACCATGTGCGACCGCAGAGAATTCTCCAGCCGCACCAGCAATCCTTCAAACGGAGGCCGCTTCACCCGCGCCGCTTCCCGCGAAATCGCCAGCCGCAACCGCAATCCCAGATCCGCCGGAGCCTTGGGTCGCCCCACGCTCAGCAGCAACCGCTGCGTCTCCCGCAGCGACTGGTATTGCGCGCTGCACTCCGTGCAGTCCGCGAAGTGGTCCTGCAGCGCGAGCATCTCCGCACCCGTCACTGCTCCATCCAGATATGGCGAGAACAACTGCTTCGCCTGCGGGCACCGCAGTTCCGCGATTCTTCCCGTGCCCGGCATCTTTCTGGCACTCATGGCATCACCTCGGCCCTTCTACCCCCTCCAGAAACCTGTGGCCGCACACTTTGCTTTTCTTCCGGTGCGGTCAACCCCAGCTCATCTGCAACCTCGCGGACATACGGCGCCAGCCGTTGCCGCAGTGCTTCTCTGCCGCGTGTCAGCCTTGACTTCACTGTTCCCAGCGAAATCTCAAGTACCTCGGCAATGTCCTCATACGACATCTCTTCCAGATCGCGGAGAATCAGCGTCGTGCGATACGGTTCCGCCAGTTTCTGCAGTTCCTCTTCCACCCGCCGCTGCACTTCGTGCTGCGCGACGCTGTCAAATGGAGAGTCCGCGTGATCGGTCAGGGCTATCTGCATCGCATTTTCCCCGGCGCCCATTCCATCCGACTCCACCGGCTCAATCGAAGTCTCCCGCGCCTTGTGCCGGAACCACCACCGTCGGCGATTCGCCGCCTCGTGCAGCGCAATGCGATAGATCCAGGTCTTCAAACTCGACTCGCCGTGGAACTGCTTCATCCCGCGAAATACTTTCAGAAAGACATCCTGCGTGGTATCGGCCGCGTCCGCCGGATCATTCACGATCCGGTACACCAGTCCGTACACCGGCTGCTGAAACTCGCCAATCAGCCACGCGTAGGCCTCTTCCGAGCCGGCCTTCAACTCCGCGACGATGGCCGCTTCTTCCTGCGACCGAATTCCGATGGCACTTGCCAGATCACCCAAGGTGGTTGCTCCCGCCATATGGCGTCCCCTGATTATAGGATTTTCCACCCCACCGCGAACCGAAATTTCAACTGCCAAGCAAGTCCGGGATGAACGGCAAGCGGAGCCGGGACTTTCACTCAACATAGACTCCGCACAAGTGTCTGGAGTTCCCGTTTGTAAGTGATTTATTTTCAGCTGTATCAGCCGAGAAGGCCACCGAAGTGGGCCAAACGCCCCTTCCTCCGAGGCTTGTCAAGGGATAAAAGGTGATAAGCCGTGAGTTATCGGCGATTCCCGACGTTTAAGACCCAGTTCTCACTTCGTTTGCCGCCAGTGCCGCCGGAACCTCCAGGTTCAGATCCCGGACGATCTCCGCCAGCGCCGTCAGCAACGCTTCAGAACCTTTGTCCAGCGCGAGGTTGGACTTCTCCAGGAATGCCACCGCACCGTCCCGTCGCAGCCGCTCCGCGTTCTTGTGCGACAGTCCGGTCAGCGCCACCACGGCGATCGAAGCAGTCTGCGGATCTTTCTTTAACGCCTTTAGCACGTCGGGCCCGGTCATCTTGGGCAGCAGCATATCGAGGAGAATCAGGTCGGGCCGCTTCTCCCGCGCCATCTGCAGAGCATTCTCGCCGTCCACGGCCGTGCTCACGTCGTACCCGGCCCGCGCCAAGGCCTTGCCAGCCGTAGAAACTTGCTGTCGTCGACCAGCAGAATCTTCGTCATACCCGAACCTTCAGCTTTCCTATCGGCAGAATCGGAGAACAGATCAGCAGGTGGGAAAAACCAGCTCGGAGAGACCAAAGATGAGATTCTTCTCAGGTTCCGCCCCGTTTCGTGGCGGAAAATTCTCCTGCCCGCTCCAGCAGCGTCTTCACGGCCGTGCGGCAAGCTGCGCGCAATGCCTCTTCGTGACCGGCAATTCCCTTCGACAACAGCAGCATGGTCGTCCCGTGCAACGTGGCCCACAACGCCAACGCTAGCTGGGTGTGATCCTGAGGGGATCCGCCCAACTCTTTGGCCAGCAGCCGTTCGACCAGCCCGAAGTTCGGTCTCGAATCCCGAATGGGCTGCGGCCGTCCGTCGACAGTCGTCGGAGAGAGCTTGTGGGCATAGGTGTAGAACAACTCGTACTCGTGGGGATGCTGCAAGGCATAATCGACATAGGATTCGGCCATCTGCTCGAGCGATCCACTGGCGAATTGTTCGCCGATGCGACCCACAGTCTGCTTGAGGAGCCCGCGAATAATGTCCTGACGGTTCTTGAAGCGGCGATACACCGCGGGGGTGTTGGTATGCGCCGCCCGGGCCACGGCGCGCATGGTGAGCGCCTTCTCGCCGCCGCGCTTCCACAGCACTCGTGCCGCGTTCAGCACGCGCTCTTCAAGACCGGGATCAGGCCGCCGTGGCATCGTTCTTCCTTAGACCTACCAGATCGACGGAACAATTATATTGACAATGTAGATATAACGCTGTATATATAATGACCTAAGCCTTCCCCCTGCTTATATTGAAGGTCATGTCAGGAAAGATGGCTGGGACCGGCCCTGCGCCTGTTCCAGCCTTTTGTTTGCCCGGATAAACTATTACGTTGACACTGTAAACGTAACGGTGTATAAATAATCCATCCGGCCACCCCTGTAGTGCCCGCATTTTTCCGTCAGGAGTATGTTTCAGGATGTCTCAGCATGACGACCCGGCCGAACAGCGGGTCTCCACCGCACAATTGAATTCCGAACTGCGCCACGCTCAACTGGAACTGTTGAGCGCGCATTGCGCCGTTCATCAACTTCGCCTTCACTACACCACCGACGATCTGGCCCGTTTCGGCCACCGCGACATCTTGCGCAAATCGGCCGAGGCCGCCAGTGCGCTCAGCAAGTTCTATGCCTCGATCGAACAGCGCTACCCTGACCCCGGGCCGCGACCAACGGAGTCTTTCCCCAATCCGGGCGACGGGCTGGTCGCCCAAGCCGTGGAGTGGCTCGCGTCCTATCTGCGCGCTCAGCGCCACCAGTACTGGCCCGCGGCTCGTCCGCTGGACCCTCAACCCAAATCCATCGTGGCGCCGTACTTTCCGGCTGCGCTGCTGGATCGGGTCCGGATCGTCGAACTCGCAGGCGCCAGGGTTGCCGTGCCTGAGTTCTTCGCCGATGTGCGGGCCCAGGGTTTTGAGAACCTGCCCGACATCCCGCACATGGAGTCGCTGACCTTCCTCGACGTGGTGGCCTTCAACGAGAAGCTCACCGAGCGGGCGCTGTTTCACGCGCTGGTGCATGCGGTGCAGATCGACGTGCTTGGCCTTGAGCAATACGCGGAACTGTGGGTGCGCGGATTCCTCAAGACCCGCGCTCACTTCACCGTGCCGCTGGAAGTGCACGCGTTCTCGCTGGCCTCGAAGTTTTTGCGGCCCCTGCGGGAGAAGTTTTCGGTCGAGGACGAAGTTCTGCGCTGGGCCGCCGATCGCCGCTACTAGAGCCCGCGAATAATTCGTTCGACAACGATGTTCGACCCCCACCGCGCAGCAAAGAAGGGGCGGCCATGTACCGCCCCTCGCAACTCTCGCGCCCTCATCCCAGTTCGGCGGCAAACGCCCACTCTCCGCCCGCAAAATCCTCTGCGAACGTTTCGTCGGCGTACGCCTCAATCCGATCCACCCGCGCCGGACCCCGCAGCCGATCCCATGCCTCTTTGTACACCCCATATTTCGACCGCTTCAGCCTGGGATACAGGGCGATGCTCCCCTGCCCGACCACCATCTCCGCCGGAATGATGTACCACACGTCCTCCTGAAACACATACGCCGCCAGATAGTCGAAAGGATCCCCTTGGTACGGCCCCTCGCTCCCCCGCACCGTGCACGAATATCCTCCCCGATCCTCGAACATCGTCGACTTCACCTGCACCCGCACCGCCCGGCCCAGATGCTCGACGATAAAGTCGTAATGTGTCGCTTCGCCCCACGGCTTGCTCAAATGCAGCCCCTCTTCGATCCCGCGCAACATGAACAACAACTCCACCCACTCCCCCCGCAACTTCGCATGCTTGATCTTCATCCCTCGATTTTCCATCACACTTCGCCTCTCCTCCGGACAAGCATCCCCAGGAATCTGCCACACAATTTTTAGGGAATTACCCTGAAAATGACTGCCCCACCCTTCGCGACTTTCGAACGGTGGGGACCACGACTCAAGAAATGTCCGCCCAAATAAAAACGCGGCCCACAAGGGCCGCGCCTGTTTCTACTACCAGTTCTACTGTGACACACTGCAGTGTCCAAATGGAATCCCCCGCGCAAAATAATTCTTCCCCGATTCCCATTTTGGGAATGATTCCCGCGATTCCCAAAACGGGAAATCGCCACACCCCTCGCTCCCAGAACAACCCCACTGTCATGTTGAGCGAAGCATGCCGATGAGCGCAGCGAATCGGCATGCGCAGTCGAAACATCCCTACCCCGCCTCCGAACCAGCATCCGTCTCAGGGAGTTGTCCCCTCTTTCCCGCCGCGTTCCCTACTGCCACCGCGCAATCCCGCAAACGCTCAGACATTCGTCTAGAATAAGCAGAGCGGATTTGAGCCCGCCATGCCCGACGACTCCATCACGATCTCCCCCGGTCCGCAGTTTCGCACCGCCATGTGCGTGGCCCTCGTCGCGGACGCGCTCCAGATTGTCGTCTTTCCGGCGTTTGTGGCGGGGGGACTATCTCCGGCGGACGACGTCCTCGACATCGGCATCGGGGCGCTGATGATTCACCTGCTCGGGTGGCACTGGGAATTCCTGCCGACGTTTTTTGCAAAACTCGTGCCTGGGGTCGATCTGGTTCCCTTCTGGACGCTGGCGGTGGTCAACGTCTGGCGCAAGGCGAAGAGCATCGCCGAGACAGGCAACTCTGAAAAGCAATCCCCACAACTCCCGCCACCCCACTCGCCTTAAACCTGAGGATTGCCATCCCAGAGCCGCGAAGCGGCGTAAGAATGTAGCCCACGGCGCAAGCCGTGGGAGGAACGCCACCTGAAGATAACCGAGCCGCGGCGCGGCGAAAGATAATAGCCCAGGACTTCAGTCCTGGGAATCCACAAGAAGATGGAAGCAAGTCCCGGGACGGCACGATTTCCCGACCCCATATGCCTCAATTACCTGTGATTTACACTGCTGGTACGCATGATCCCCACCGTTCGAAAACCGCGAAAGGCGGGGCAGACTGCTCATTCTCCCCAAACCCCCTCGGCTTCGCTGGGCAGGCTATATCGCAAAGAGCGCGACAAGGGTGGAGCACCCGTTAGATCGAATTGCCGGAATGACGCACCGGCTAGTTTGCGGGATCGCAGCGGCAACGGGACGCGGCGATGTTTAAGACGACTCCATCACCATTGCGGTAGTGAACTAGCAGGCGCTGCTTGAGACCAGCGCGACCACCACGTTGTTCGCGTACACCAGACGGCCCTGGCAGTTGCAGGAACCACCGCGATAGACGACCTCGCGAGATCCCGCTTCTTTGCCGGGCTGCTCCTCGTCGGGGCGAATCCAATTGATGCCGCAACCCTTGGCGCCCCATGAATGTTTCTCGGTCGCTTTCAGCAGTGCCATGGCGCGCGCCTGGGTGAGACCGGTCAGTTCCATCCGCTGCTCGGAGTACTCGATGGAGGAGTTCGATTTTGCCTCGAGGCGCGCGTTGCCGCGAAATTCGTAGATCAGCGTGAGATTAGTGTCGTCGGCGGAAATGCGGCAGGTGGCAGGGGTTCCGCGGCGTCGTACGAGTTCTTGGTAAAAAGGACCGGCACTGACGCTCTGCAGAAGCTCGCGAGCTTCCTTCTGGTGTTCTGCGGGGATTGCGGAATCGGCGCAGGTTCCGGGCGCGGGCTCCGTCGCATAGGCGGGCAGGCCTGCGATCAGGGAAAGAAAGAGGAGGAGCTGAAACCGCCCGGCGGCTAGAACTCGGCGTGCCATCGCACCAGTTTTCCTTCTTTCTCCATGAATTTTGTAATGCCCTTCAGGCCCTGGATTGCCTTCTTGATTTCGTCTTTGTCGGGATCGACCGGTTGCACGTCGAAGGCCTGGCCGGAGAGGTGCTTCGTCAGGGCATTCAGTTGGGCATCGGTCAGGCCGTCTAACACTCCCTTTAGCCCAGCGGCGATTTCATCTTTGGTGGTCTTCTCTTTATTGTCGTCCACCCACTTCTGGCAGGCGTCGCGCGCCTTGCTTTTGGCATAGGTCTTCTCGATCCAGTCCCGCTGTTGGACGACATTGGCGGCCATGGCGCTGGCCTGCTCATCCTTGTCGCGCCGGCCGCTGGTGAAGACCACGGAAGGCTTGGCCTTCTTCAACTCATAGGCCGCCTTCTTGGCGGTTGGGGCAAGATCGAGGCCCTCAATAGCGGAATCGGATTCGGTCTTGGCTTCTTCCTTGGCAGTCCCACCCCCCGCCGCGGCTGTGCCAGCAAGGTCCGGCGTAAGCGCAGGCTGCGCGTTGGCGGCCAAGGCAGACTTGAAGGGATTGGTTCCCAACGGTCCGCGGGTGAAGTCTGTGACATCCGCGTCCGTATTCAGGCCTAGAGGCTTCGCGCCTTTGGAGAATCCAGCTCCCGCGCCTCCGGCCGGCGCGTTGGGATGAACCTCTGGGGAGTTCGGCATGACGGCTCCTTTCCGCAGAGCATCAGCACTCTATCACGGGGGGACAATGCTGGAAGCAAAAGCGAGCGGCCCGATACTTCCGGGCCGCTGGATGGGTCAAAGACCCGTCCCCACATGAGTCCTACTGGCCACTGGCCACTGACCACTGGCCACTGCTGCTACGTTCCTTCGCTCCAACCTGCCAGATACTCTTCCTGCTCGGGCGTGAGGCGGTCGATTTTGATGCCCATCGACTCGAGCTTCAGGCGGGCTACTCGCTTGTCCAGTTCGTCGGGGACTTTGTAGACCGTCTTCTCCAGGTCCTTGTGGTTCTTCACCATGAAGTCGACTGAGAGGGCCTGGTCGGCGAAGCTCATATCCATGACGGAGGCGGGGTGGCCCTCGGCAGCGGACAGATTGATGAGACGGCCTTCACCGAGGAGGTTGATCTTGCGTCCGTCTTTGAGCGAGTACTCGTCGACGAAGTTACGCGTGGTGCGCTTCGACGACGACATGGTTTCGAGCGCAGGGATGTCGATTTCGACGTTGAAGTGGCCGGAGTTGGAGATGATGGCTCCGTCTTTCATCAGCGCGAAATGATCTTTCGTGAGCACGCTCTTGTTGCCGGTCACTGTGCAGAACACGTCGCCGAGCTTGGCGGCTTCGGTCATCGACATCACGCGGAAGCCATCCATCACGGCTTCGAGGGCTTTTGTGGGATCGATTTCGGTGACGATGACTTCGGCGCCGCAGCCACGGGCGCGGCTGGCTAAGCCGCGGCCGCACCAGCCGTAGCCGGCGACTACGAATTTCGATCCGGCCAGCAGGAAATTCGTGGCGCGGATGATGCCGTCGATGGTGGATTGTCCAGTACCGTAGCGGTTGTCGAACAGGTGCTTGGTGTCGGCGTCGTTGACGGCGACAATGGGGAACTTCAGGACGCCTTCCTTGGCCATGGCGCGCAGGCGGATGACGCCGGTGGTGGTTTCTTCGGTGCCGCCGATCACGTCGGTCAGTGCATCGGTGCGCTTGGTGTGCAGGATGGTGACCAGGTCGGCGCCGTCGTCCATGGTGATGTGCGGCTTATGGTCGATGGCGGCGAGGATGTGGTTGTAGTAGGTGTCGTTGTCCTCACCCTTGATGGCGAAGACGGGAATGTTGTGATCGCGGACCAGGCTGGCGGCCACATCATCCTGAGTCGACAGCGGGTTGGAGGCGCACAGTACGACTTCGGCGCCGCCGTCACGCAGGCAGATGCCGAGGTTCGCGGTCTCGGCGGTGACGTGCAGGCAGGCCGAGATGCGGATGCCTTTCAGGGGCTGGTTCTTGATGAACTCCTTGCGGATGATCTGCAGGACTTTCATCGACTGGTTGGCCCACTCGATGCGCTTCTTGCCTAGATCGGCCAGTTCGATGTTCTTGATATCGCAATTGATGGCGGCGGTTGACATTACTTCTCCTCTTCGTTGCTTTGTGGCGCGCTGTGAGGCGAGCGGAAAATTAAATTGATGAACTGCGTAATTCGCGAGCTTGCTGTTTTTTCAGCATACACGAGGTTGGGGAATCGGTCAGGATTCCGGCTGCTCGTATGGGATACGCCTTTGGGACTACGACGGAGTAGCCCTTTGGTTCTCGATCGCTTGTCGTATGTCATTTCTGAGTTGAGGTGTCATCGAATTGCGTTGTCATCCCGAGCAAAGCGAGGGATCTGGGTTCTTGCTGGTGTTGAGCGAAGTATTGGACGCCGGCAAACACCCAGATCCCTCGCTTCGCTCGGGATGACACTCAATCAGCTATGACACGTAAAACACTTACTTGCGGACTGCTACGGGCTCCCGCAGGCCCGCGTCGCTGGATAGCTTCGCGGCTTTGTCGGTGGCCTCCCAGGTGAAGTCGGCGTCGCTGCGGCCGAAGTGGCCGTAGGCAGCGGTCTTCTTATAGATGGGACGGCGCAGGTTGAGCGATTCGATGATGCCGCGCGGCGTGAGCTTGAAGTGCGCGCGAATCAGATCCGGGATGATGGCCGGATCGACTTTCTCGGTGCCGAAGGTTTCGACCAGCACGCTGACCGGATCGGCGACGCCGATGGCATAGGCGAGTTGTACTTCGCAGCGATCAGCGAGGCCGGCGGCGACGACGTTCTTGGCGATGTAACGCGCCACGTAAGCGGCCGAGCGATCGACCTTGGTCGGATCTTTTCCGCTGAAGGCACCGCCCCCGTGACGTCCCATGCCGCCATAGCTGTCGACGATGATCTTGCGGCCGGTCAACCCGGTGTCACCCATAGGCCCGCCGATGACAAAGCGTCCGGTGGGATTGATGTGGTACTTGGTGTATTCGTCGAGCAAGTGGGCGGGGATCACCGCCTGGATGACATGCTTCAGAATGCTGGAGCGGAGTTCATCGTTGGCGACGTTCTCGGAGTGCTGCGTGGAAATCACGACGGCATCCACGCGTAGGACTTTGCCCTTGGCGTCATATTCGACTGTGACTTGGGATTTGCCGTCGGGGCGAAGGAAAGGAAGTGTTCCGTTCTTGCGAACCAGCGAGAGGCGCTGAGTCAGCTTGTGGGCCAGCGAGATGGGAGTGGGCATCAACTCCTCGTTCTCGTTGACGGCGTAGCCAAACATCATTCCCTGGTCGCCGGCGCCGCCGGTGTCTACGCCCATGGCGATGTCGCCGGACTGCTTGTTGATGCTGGAGATGACGGCGCAGGTGTTGCAGTCGAAGCCGTAGACGGCGTTGTCGTATCCGATAGCGCCGACGGTGCCGCGGACGACTTGCTGGAAGTCGACGTAGGCCTTGGTGGTGATTTCGCCGGCGATGACGACCAGGCCGGTGGCGGTGAGGGTTTCGCAGGCGACTCGGCTGAAGGAGTCGTCGGTGAGACAAGCGTCGAGGATGGCGTCGGAAATCTGATCAGCGATTTTGTCGGGATGGCCTTCGGTGACAGACTCGGAAGTGAATAGATAACGATTCTTTGCTGCCAAGTTGTGTATCTCCTTATTAGTTCCTTGCACGGCCTTTGAAAGTGCCCGGTGCAGAAAACTTTTGACTGAGCGGGAAACCTGGGATCGGGGCGGCCGCGACGGAGCGGCGGCGCATCGAAATACGGCCCTCGGAAAAGCTTAGCAGAGGGGAGTGGGGGCTGCAACGGTTTTGAGGCTAAGTGTTGAGGGATGAGTTAAATAGCGAAAATGTGAGGGTGGGCGGGAGGGATGGGAGGTCGGGTGGAATTTGTCCCGGGGGGAGGTTCCCCTAGGAAACGATGTGCCGCCCCGCGGAGTCGGGTTCACAGCAGTCTTACCCCCTGCGGGGCTTGTTCATTTCCCGCAGCTGACCCACGGCTTACGCCGTGGGCTTTATTCTTGCGCCGCTTCGCGGCTAGCACTACTTTGCGGGGGCTTCTTTTTTGGCTCGTTGGCGCAATGCGGCCATGGTGGCGGCGGAGTAGTCTTTGCGGTTTTTGTTTTTGGGGCGGCGTTTTCTTTTGGTGGTGTAGTGGTTTTGCGCCATCGTGCCTCGTGGTTAATTGGCGGTTGGGGACGCCTGCCCGGATTCGCGTTCGAAGAAATTGCTGTGAGCTCGCGGTTTACATGGGCAGTATATCCTGACGGCTCTAGATGTGGTGCCGGATTCGGGCCGACACCGGGACTATCGACAAGAAAGCCGCCCGTGTGCGGACGGCTTTCTTGTTTTTATTGCCTCAGAGCCAGTGTCAATTTGTCACGGTGAAGCTGGAGGCACATTCCGAACGTCCGCCCCGGAGTCCCTCCTCGCGCGTCTAGTGCTCGACCGCATCCACGACGTCACTAATGAATTCGGCGCCGTTGGGTGTACCCAGGCCGGTCACGTTATCCCACCCGTTGCCGACTGTGAGTGACGAGTCGGTCCCGAAGGTGAAGACATCCCAGCGAGTGGATGCGGGGCTTTGGAACAACGTGCTCAGGAATTTTTTCGTGTTCCCCAGAGGTTGCGCCAAGAATGCCGCGCTTTCGAAAACCGGAAGACTCGGCGGGTTGAGAATGACTCCGGTCACGTTAAACGAAGAAGAGACCGCGGTGACGTCGTTGATAGCGTCGCCGTGTAGTTGATAGAGGACAGGCGCCGCCTGCCCGATTGGCCCTCCTCCGGCCGCCTGGTTGGCGATCGCCCAAAGGGCCGAGAACATGGGGCAGGAGAGGCTGGTTCCTCCGAATACTTCGATGAATTGCGGATCACCGGGAACGCTGTCGGGGGTGACGATGATCTCGTTTCCGGTCTCCGGGTCCGCATTCATGGAGATGTCGGGCACCTGGCGGAACTTACCGGGTACGCGGCGTTGGTAACTCGGTTTGGAGTAAACCGCGCTCGTGCCTCCTCCCGAGCCGCCCTGGAAGCCAAAAAACAGAGGAGGAATCGTTGGCGGGTTTGGCGTGGGGTTGGCGATGCGCACAAAATTGAGGCCCCACCCGGTCTGAAGTTTGATGTTGTCGTTGGAGTCGAGGAAGGTGCTGGTGCCGCCAATCGCGGTGGCAAACGGGGAATCGGCGTTGGCTCCGACAGAAACAGAGTTAATACCGAAGGCGGCGTTGTCGAGTGCGAGGTTATCGCCTGAGTCGCCGGTCGAGATGTTCTGAGAAATGCCTAAAGCGGCGGCAATCTCGGAAATGCCGTTCTCAACCACCAGTTCGGAGGGCAGAAGATTGACCAGGGCGATCTCCGGAATCCCGAAACTATTGGAGACTACACTGCCAAGTCCATTCTCGATCGCGAAGAGGTTGGCAATGTCGAGGTTGGTAAACGAGTTGTCGGCTGCGAGCACAAGCGCGATATTGGCACCGGGCGCAATAGAGTGTGCCCACTGAACGTCGAGCGTAGTTTCGAACTGCCAGTTCCCGCCAATGCACCCGTTGGTGCTGGTGCAGGTGGCCGAGCCGTTGGGCGTGTAGATTTGAAAATTCGACGACGTAAGAGCAGGCAGGCCGTTCAGGGACGAGAACAGGTTCGTGTCAGCCAGGATCGTGTTCGAGCCGAAGGCATCGACGATGACGACGGTCTGGCCGGTGCCGTCCAGACCGCGTTTGTAGAGGTGATTGAGACCGTAGGCCTGTTGGATTTCGGCCGAGTCGTAGCCGCACGGCGGCAGATTGGGAGGACCGTTGGTGATGTCCGCTCCATAGCGATTGCCGAAGTAAGTCGCGGAGGGGAAGCCTCCTCCGGTAGTGAAGGTCTGCAACTCAGGCGCACGAAGGCAATCGGCGCTGAAGAAAAGGCCATTGGTTCCCGGGGACGTGGCTGGGAGTCCGGCATAGGGCGTGCCGGTTTCCGGATCGGCGGCCGGAGCAGCGTAGGACTGATAGGAAAGATCGCTCAACCCTTGTACGGCGGCGACGAGCGGAGCTGCGGCCCCGGTCACTGCGGCTTCGGTTGTGTTTACGCGGTGGACGGCGCCGTTGACCATAACGCGGCGAATCTGAGTGTGGAAGGCAGTTTGCATGGCCCCGACTCGTCCCTGGGCCATGACGAAGTGGTTGTGCTTGTCCATCGAGGTGACTCGCAGATTTTTGGACACCAGGAAGTCGCGCACCGCGGCTGCGTCCTTCTGTGTGGGGCCAAACTTGGCTTTGTACTGCTTGAGGGTCAGAAAGTGATGGTAGTACGGGGAGGTCTTGTCATACATCTGGCGGACTAGTGCGTCGAGAGCTGGTTTGTTGTGCGGCTTGAGCCAAACGGTGACGGTAATCTGCTTCGACTGATCTTCAGGTCCCAGGTTCTGGGCGTGGGTGGGAATGACGGCGAATGCCGAAACCGCTGTCAGGGCAAAGATTCCAAAGCAAAGGAAAACTGCAATAGCTGTCTTCGACGAACCTCTACTGAGGCACATATCAGGTGCTCCTTTCGGAAGTGTGAGGATCGATGAGTTAGTTTGTTTCGAGTTGGGCAGCAAGAGTGGAACCTCCCATCAGGACAACTCCCGGAATCAGCAAAATTCCGGAAGCGCGCAGACTTAATTCCCTAGGGAGACGAGCGTGGCGCTCGGCCGAGGTTTCCGGACGGCTCAGGAGACGCCGGGAATTCTACACCCGTTTGCCCCTCTGGAATCAAGGACTGGCGCGGAAGGCGCAATGGAGGTGAAGGAGTTAGGGAAAGGTGACGGACACGCGTCACTATTCTCTGCACAGTCCGGGCATGGGGCGGCCCTGGCCAAGATCAAAGGGCATTTTGGTTTCGGCTTACACCGTCCTGGATTGCGGCCGCCGTTTTGGTTTTGGTCCGGGTGAGATCCCATCGGCGAAAGCCCCAGCTAAAGTTGCGGCAATAGCGGTAGCGATGCGGGGTTTGACCCTCTGCGCTTGAGACCTTAAACTGAGTGTGTTCTCCGCCTATTGTGAATGGCCATCCTGCTCATGGCCGAAGTTGCGGGAGGGATTGCTGAGGCGTTTCCTGGGTAGTGGGCTTCGAGGATTGCTGATGGCCGCCGTGGTGTGGCTGGGGGCGCAGGTGTGTGCGGGGGAGAATCCTTCGCCGATCACCCTGGATACGAACGAGACGTTGTTTGCCGTGCTAGCGGCGATGAATACCTGCGGATATGACGCCGATCTGAACCTGTCGGATGCGCAGCGGCTCAATATCCGGGCCGAGGTGGACCGGAACCTGCAGGGGTCGGACGAGGCTCGGGCCTCGCAGGCCACGATGTGCGAGTGGTACCAGGCGCACCGGGGTCGGGATGCGGCGCATGACTTGTCGCAGTATGTGTCGCTGGCGCTCTATTTGCAGGGGCCACCGCATTTTCTTCCCAAAGTAAAAGAAGACGAGATGCCGCCGGATGCGGCGCCAATTGCGGCGTTCGGGGCGGTGCTGGAGAAGTTCTACGACAAGGCTGGGTTGCACGGGATCTGGGAGCGGCACCGGGCCAACTATGCCGCGCTGGTGGAGAGGTATCACGTACCGCTGGCGAAGATGGTCTTCGACAATGACATCTACTTAAAGATGCAGTCGGGCGGGTACCTGGGGCGGACGTTTACGATTTACCTGGATTTTCTGGGGGATCCGAGCGAGGCCAACGCGCGGAATTATGGCAGCGATTATTACGTGGTGCTATTTCCATCGCCGGATCCGAGTTCGCGGGCGCCGCTGAAGATGGAGGAGATCCGGCATGCGTATTTGCATTACCTGCTGGATCCGCTGGCGGAAAAACATTTCAGCGCGATCAAGCGGATCGAGCCGCTGCTGCTGTCGGTGAAGCGGGCTCCGCTGGAAGAGAGTTTCAAGAGCGACATATCGCTACTGGTGACGGAGTGCCTGGTGCGGGCGATTGAAATCCGGACGGTGGGCACGAAGCAGACGGCGGAGGCGATGCGGGCGCAGGCTGTGGATGATGCGGTGAAGCAAGGGTACATCCTGACACGATATTTTTACAACGCGCTGGTGAAGTTTGAGAAGGATCCGGCGGGGCTGCGGGCGGCGTACGGGGAGATACTGGATGCGATTGATGTAAAGGCGGAGCAGAGGGCAGCGTCGGAGATTCAATACGCGAACGTGACGGCGCCGGAACTGGTGCAACTGTCGCGGTTGGAAGATCGGCGGATGCTGGGCACAGCCGAGAAACGCCTGGCGGCCGGCGACGCGAAAGGCGCGCAGGAACTGGCGCAGCAGGCTCTGGACAAAAAGATTGGCGATCAGGGGCGGGCGTTGTTCATCCTGGCACAGGCAGCGGTTGCGACCAAACATCGGGATGAAGCGCAGGACAATTTTCAGAAGGCGATCCAGGAGACGAAAGATCCGAAGGTGGTGGGATGGTCGCATGTGTACCTGGGGCGGATTCTGGATATGAAAGAAGACCGCGAGGCGGCGATGAAGGAATATCAGGCGGCGCTGACAGCGGGCGGCGGGCTGCCGGAGGTCAAGGCAGCGGCGCAGCGTGGGCTGGAGAAGGCGTATGAACCGCCGGCGAAGCCGCAGTAACACAGCTGTCAGCTTTCAGCTGTCAGTGAAACCGGCCGAGTTTCCTGCGTCTGTGCTGTAGAATTCACGGTTGCAAACTTTGGAAGTCGAGATCCGAGGGTAGAAAACGGCGTATGCGAGGAGAGGGCATGAAGCGAGCAGCGATCGTGATCGCAGTTCTGGGAATGTGCGTGGGGAGTTACGGGCAGGACAAACCGGCGCAGAATCCGCCGGCGGGCCAGGGAGGCGGGCAGGCGGCCGCGGGACAATCTGCGGCACCCCAGGGCAAGCGGCCGCCACAGGCGAAGACGCAGCCGGAGTTTGAAGCCTACAAGGCCGCGATGTCGCAGGCAGACGGAGCGGCGATGGAAAAGGCGGCCGACGATTTCGCGGCGAAATTTCCCGACAGCGAGTTGCGGGTCATGGTCTACAAGGGCGCGATGCAGAAGTACCAGCAGTCCAACGAAGCGGACAAAATGCTGGACATGGCGCACAAGGCGCTGTCGTATGACCCGGATGATCCGGAGGCGCTGCTGGGTGTGGCGCAGGTTTTGACGGAGAGGACGCGGGACACTGATCTGGACAAGGATCAGCGGTGGGCGGAAGCGAAGAAGGACGCGGAGCGGGCGCTCGTCACGGTTGATACGGACGTGCCGACCACGGGATATCCGCCGGATAAGCTGGCGCAGTACAAAGGTTTCTTGCGCTCGGAGGCGTACGCGGAGTTGGGGGCAATGGCGACAAACGCCAAGAACTGGCCGGAGGCGGAGACGAACTTGCGAAAGTCGATTGAAGCGTTCCCGGAGCAGGTGGATTCGATCGCGGTGCTGCGGCTGGCGGTTGCGCTCGACATGCAGAACAAGATTCCGGAAGCACTGAAGTATGCCAACCAGGCGGTGGACCTCACCAAGGATCATCCCGACTCGGGCGCGGGTAAGGCGGCGAGAGCCGAGCAGGACCGGCTGACGAAACTGAATAGCGGCACGGCGCCGGGACAGGGTGCGACGCCTCCGAAGAACTAGCGCGCGGGTGGAAGCTCGCGGCGGAAACTAAAGGCGTATTTGATCTTCGGAGCGTTGCGGCATGCCTGAAGGCATGCCCTGATACGAATCTCGAGCCTCTGACACAAATATCGAGCTTCATGGTGGGCTGCTCCCCCGAACGAACCACGAAGTGTGAGAGTAAGGGACAGTAGAACTGGTCGGCTCACTCCACTTTCATTCTCCTATGAAGGAACGGGAAATCTCGGCGCTGGAAGAGGGGTTGGGGTATCACTTCCGGCGGCGGGCGATGATTGAGCAGGCGGTGACGCACAGTTCGCAGGCGCGGGAGCAGGAAGCGCAGCAGGCGGGCGAGAGCAAATATAAGGTTAGCGACAACGAACAACTGGAGTTTCTGGGCGACGCGGTGTTGTCGCTGGTGACGAGTGAAGAGCTGTTCCAGCGGTTTCCGCACTTCCGCGAAGGAGAGCTTTCGAAATTGCGGGCACACCTGGTAAGCGAGAGGCATCTGATACAGGTGGCACAGAGGCTGGAACTGGGACACTACCTGCGGCTGGGGCGGGGGGAAGAGAAAAGCGGTGGCCGCAGCAAAACCGCTTTGCTGGTGGATGCGCTCGAGGCGATTCTGGCGGCGATCTATCTGGATGGCGGGATCGAGGTTGCCCGCGAATTCGTGCTGCGCAATGTTGTGGATCCGGCGTTGGAGGGGATGGACCGGCAGGGCGGAACGCTGCCGGTGACGGATTTCAAATCCGCTCTGCAGGAGGCGGTGCAGAGCCTGGGACTACCGCAGCCGGCGTATGTATTGGTGGAGGAAGCTGGTCCGGAGCACAGCAAAACGTTTACGGTCGAGGCCCGTCTGAATCCAAAAGGCGGGAAAGATCCGGAGTTTGTGGGGCGGGCGCAGGGCTCGACCAAGAAGACTGCCGAACAGGATGCGGCCCGCCAACTGCTGACGTTTCTGGCATCAAGGTCGAAAGAGGAGGAAACTCGGGCTGAGGCGGCGGCCCACCCGGCGGAAGAGTAGGAGTTCATGGATTCTCACGATCATCCCATCGCCGAGCCGCCCCCTGTGATCGCTTCGCTGGATATCCCTGTCGCTTGGCCGAAAGGTCCCATCGTAAGAACGTTCGGAACCGACCTGATCGGATCGCTGCAGTCGCTGATGGGCACGATTGTGATTGCAGTATTCGTGATCACGTTCGTGGTGCAGGCGTTCCAGATTCCATCCGAATCGATGGAGAACACCCTGCTGGTGGGTGACTACCTCTTAGTAAATAAGCTTTGTTACGGCGGAAGCGGGATGGGCGTGATGCCGTATCAGACGATCAAGCGCGGCGACATTGTGGTGTTTCATTATCCGGTGGATCCGACGCAGCACTTCGTGAAACGGGTGATCGGCGTGCCGGGAGACCGGCTGCGGATGATCAACAAAAAAGTATGGATTAATGGCACGGCGATGGAGGAGCCTTACGTGCGGTTTCTGGAGCCGACCGGGCGCGACGCAGCCAGCATGTTCCGGGATAATTTCCCGCGGCTTGATGTTCACGCCTTGAATATGGAAGGCAAGTGGTGGCAGGAAATGCGAAAGCTGGTGGAAGATGACCAGCTAATCATTCCGGAGGGTCACTACTTCGTGATGGGAGACAACCGCGATGACAGCCAGGACAGCCGTTATTGGGGCTTCGTGCCGCGGGAGAATATCATTGGGCGGCCGCTGGTGATCTATTGGTCGGTGCGGGACTGGGATCACAGTCCGTCGTTTTCGCTGGCCGGCCGGCTGTATCACGTTGCGTACGCGGTGACGCACATCTTTCAGATCACGCGCTGGAACCGGACGTTGCGGCTGGTACACTGAAGGGTTCGGAGAGGTTCAGGAGATCCTCAGGGGCTAAAGCCCTGCGTCTTGAGCGGCTTTTCGGCACGGCTAAAGCCGTGCCCTTCCCAAGGCAGATCGGCAAGAGTGTTCTGTGGGCATCGGCAAGAGTGTTCGGTACTAATCAGCGAGTGTTCGGTAGGCATCGGCAACAATGTTCGGTAGTAAGAAGAGAGCATGCCCGATTCGAAGGAACCAGGAAACACGACAGTGGCGAAGATAGAAAATAGCGTCGAAGAGAAGGCCGCAAAAATAAAGCCGGAAGACGAGAAGCCGAAAGAGACGACGGTGGAGTTTCTGGCTTCGCTGGCGGCGGTGCTGGTGACGGGGTTGTTCATCATCACGTTTGTGGTGCAGGCGTTTGAGATTCCTTCGAGTTCGATGGAGCATACGCTGGAAATTGGCGACCACGTGTTCGTGAACCGCATCCAGTTTGCGCCGAAGAGTTCGTGGGTGGGCCCGCTGGTTCCCTATCGCGATGTGCATTTCCGGGATATTGTCGTGTTCTTGTCGCCGGCAGAACCGGGGCTGTACGTGGTGAAACGGATTATTGGGGTGCCCGGGGACCGCATCCACTTGCGGAACGGGGTGGTCTACCGCAATGGAGTCGCGCTGGACGAGCCTTACGTGTTGCATGACAAGGACACGGCGGATCCTTACCGCAACAATTTTCCGGCAGTGCCGCCCTCGGATGAATACGGTGTCTATCCCAATTGGATTGTGGATCTGCATTCTTACATTCAAGGGGACGATATTGTCGTGCCACCGGAGCATTACTTTGCGATGGGAGATCACCGCGGGGTAAGCCTGGATAGCCGGTACTGGGGCTTCATTCCGAAGGAGAATGTAATCGGGCGGCCCATGTTCATTTACTGGTCGTTTGAGACTCCGGAGAATCAGTATCGCAAGACGGAGTGGAGTGACCGGCTTCTTTTCCTGGGCAAAGTGGTGCTCCACTTCTTCGATGAGACACGCTGGCGGCGGACGTTGCAGGTCGTAAAATGAAACCCTCGAGAGCGTGGTGAGGGCGTAGTGAAGTTTTTCTCCTCCAAGCGAAGCTGGATCGCGGCGGCGGTCATCCTGTTGCTGTTGTTTCTGCTGCGTCCGGGCGCGTCCCAATTGAAATCACGGATTGCCAATTCCATCGGCTCGGGGGTTGGACGGCCGGTGGAGATTGGCTCGGTTCACCTGCGACTGCTGCCGCGGCCGGGATTCGATCTGGAGAATCTGGTGGTGTACGACGACCCGGCGTTCGGGGCCGAGCCCATGCTGCGGGCGAGCGAAGTCACGGCGACTCTGCGTCTGACTTCGCTGGTGCGGGGCAGGATTGAAATCGCGCGGCTTGACCTGACTGAGCCCAGCCTGAACCTGGTTCATGGCGAAAACGGGCGGTGGAATCTGGAGGCACTGCTGGAGCGGGCGGCGCACACGCCGCTGGCGCCGACCGGGAAAGCCAAGTTGGAGCCCCGGCCTGGATTTCCTTACATTGTCGCCACCTCGGCCCGGATCAATTTCAAGAACGGACCGGAGAAAAAACCGTACGCGCTCACGAACGCGGATTTTTCTCTCTGGCAGGATTCGGAGAACACATGGGGCGTCCGTTTGAAAGCTCAGCCCATGCGGAGCGATTTGAACTTGAACGATACGGGCGTGCTGCGGGTGAACGGCACGTGGCAGCGAGCGGCGACGCTTCGCGAGACGCCGCTCCAGTTCAGCGTGGAGTGGGATCGGCCGCAACTCGGCCAGCTCACAAAACTCTTCAGCGGAAATGACCAGGGGTGGCGCGGAGAAGTACAGTTGGAAGCCACGCTTGCGGGAACTCCGGCGAAGCTCACGATCAGCAGCGGCGCGTCGATCGAGGATTTTCGCCGCTACGACATTACCAGCGGCGATCCGTTGCGCATGGCGGTTCGCTGCGACGGGCAATACAGTTCTGTGGATCACGCCCTGCACGAGGTTCTGTGCAAAGCGCCCGTGGGTAGCGGGCGAATTACTTTGAAGGGAGATCTGGGGCTTCCCGGGAGCCATCGCTATGGACTGGTGTTGGCCGCCGAGGACGTTCCGGTGAGTGCGGCGGCGGCCTTGGCGCGGCGTGCCAAAAAGAATCTGCCGGAGGATCTGATCGCTGGCGGGGTAGTGCGCGGAAGCATCAGGATCGATGAGGGCCTTGCGACGAAGTTGCGGCTGGAAGGTCGGGGAGAGATCGCTGACTTAAGTCTCGCTTCGGCGGCGGACAACGCAGAGATGGGGCCGGAAGTGATTCCCTTCGTTTTCACGAACGGAGACGCCAAAGAAGTGGGAAGGATAGTCCGCAAGAATGCCGCAGTGCTGAGGCCTCCCGAGGGGCCGCGAGTTGAGTTTGGACCGTTCCCGGTTGCGATTGGACGCGCTGCTTCCGCTCCTACGGCTCGCGGTTGGGTTAGCCGGGCTGGCTACGGTTTTGCCCTCGCGGGGGACGCAGAGGTTGCCAAAGCGTTGCGCGTTTCACGGATCTTGGGGCTTCCGGCGCTGAACGCGACGGCAGACGGCGTTGCGTTCGTCGACCTACAAATTGCGGGCACATGGCCGAACTGGAGCAATGGCACGCACTCCGATTTTCTCGGACCGCAGGTTACGGGCACGGCCAAGCTGCGGAACGTGCGGGCCACGGTTCGTGGCACGGGCCAGCCGGTCGAAATTACCACGGCTGACGTGCACCTTGCGAACGACCGGGTGCGTGTGGAAAAGCTGAATGCACACGCGGCGAATACGTCGTGGACTGGTTCGCTCGAAATGCCACGCGGGTGTGGAACTCCGGGGGGCTGCGAGGTTCACTTCAATCTCGGTGCAGACCGGATTGCTCTGAGTGAACTGAGTGAGTGGGCGAGCCCGCGTCCGAAGGAGCGGCCGTGGTATCGCGCGCTGGAATCGAACCCGCAGGCCAGGCCATCATGGCTGGGCAGTCTGCGGGCGGCAGGGCGTCTGACGGTGGAACGTCTGCAAGTGCACAGCCTGGGGGCGACGCATGTTTCGGCGGACGTGAGCCTTGATCGTGGAAAGGTGCAGGTTTCCGAGTTGAACGCGGACCTTCTCGGCGGGAGGCATCGCGGAGCGTGGCAGGCGGACTTCACTGCGAAGCCTGCAGTCTGCAAAGGCGGTGGGAGTGTGACGGGAATCTTGTTGGCGCGTCTCGCCGACACCGCGCAAGAACCGTGGATCTCGGGCACGGCGAATGGGAACTACGAAGTTTCCGGATCGTGCACGGCAGGGTTCTGGACATCGGCGGAAGGCACGCTGCAGTTTGACCTTCGCAACGGAACGCTTCCGCATATTTCGCTCGTGGAAGATGAAGGATCGCTTCAGATCGGGCGTCTGTCGGGCAAAGCACGGCTGCATGGCGGCGAGGTCGAGCTGAAAGATGCGAAGCTGGATTCGGCGAGCGGGAGATTTCAAATCAGTGGCACGGCTTCGTTGAAGCGCGATCTTGATTTGAAACTGGCGCGGCTTCCCCTGGGCACGGCAGCGGGGTACACCATTACCGGCACACTGGCGGAACCGCGGGTGGCGCCGTTGCCGGGGGCGGAGCAGGCGCGGCTGAAGCCTTAGGAGGAAGCCCGAGGAGCGCGCCAGGACGGCAAAGTGGGGGCCGCAGGATGCTCACTGTAAATTATCAACCGTCGATCACGTCACCTTGGATCACGATGCCGCCCCTGCGCCTCGGGAAGTTTCCGAGTGGGCTGGGTACCGCCGATCTATTCGTCACAATCGCAGCTGACGACCGTCCCGTTCTTCGCGTTGATCTGTATGCGGGAGAGATATGCGCTCCCTTCAAGGACGCAATCGCGTGGGGAGAGCGAGTGTTCGTTGGCTATGGTGATTCGGTCTACACGATCGATCCAAATGCGTGCTCAGGCTCGACGGTTGTTGGGGAGCTACTTTGCTGCCTTTTATACTGGAAAAGACTATCTGCTCGTTGCATCTGGCGAGGAACTGCTACGGCTGTCTCCACAAGGTGAAGTGATGTGGCGAGCCTCCGAGCTTGGGGTCGATGGCGTAATTGTTACTGGAGTTGAGGAGGATTTGGTGAGCGGTGAAGGGGAGTTCGACCCACCTGGCCGCTGGAGGCCATTTGTGGTCCGGCTCGACTCAGGCAAGTCAGTCTCGTGATTGAGTCGGGACGGTTTGAGCCACAGTGCGCTTGATCGCTCATCACTGTTGTTCGCGGTCCCGCTAGGGTACATACCCTGCTCCGCGCAGGACCTTGCCGGGGAGAGCACCGGTTATCTTTCCCTGATCGATCACGGGGACACCATTCACCAGCACGTATTCCATTCCTTCGGAAAGCTGATTGGGATTGTCGAAGGTGGCGCGATCGCGCACGGTGGCGGGATCGAAGATCACGACGTCGGCCCACATGCCTGCCTTCAGGACGCCACGATCGGCCAGGCGCAGACGTTGCGCGGGCAGCGCGGAAAACTTGCGGATGGCGTCTTCGAGGGTGAGGACTTTTTCCTCGCGGACATATTTGCTCAGGATTCTGGGGAACGTTCCGTAGGCGCGGGGATGCGGATGCGCCTGGCCGAGAATACCGTCGGGGGATGTGCCTTCGGAATCGTTGTCGATGGAAACCCAGGGCTGTTGCAGCGCTAGAGTGACATCTGGTTGCGACATGCCGAAGACGGCGACCCCGGTGTTGGGATCTTCGATCAGAAAATCGAAGAGGGCGTCCATGGGATCTTTGTTCCAAAGCTTCGCGATTTCGGAGAGGCGCTTGCCTTCGAGGGGTAGCAGCTTGGGATTCTGCACAGCGCCGATCATGACGGCGTCGGGGCCGGGGATTTCTTGCCACTCGTTCTGCCAGCCTTTGGTTGGGGCGAGCATGTCTTTGCGGATTCGGTCGCGGGTAGCAGGATCTTTGAGGCGTTCGACGAGTTTGGCCGTGCCTCCGTCGTGCGCCCAGGGCGGGATGAAGGCGGAGAAGTCGTTGTACCAGGCAGTGTAGGCATAGGTGTTGGCGGATACGTCGGCACCGGCGGCGCGGGCGGCGTTGATCTTGGCGACGACTTCGGGCATGCGTCCCCAGTTGTTTTTGCCGGCAACCTTGATGTGCCAGATTTCGACGGGAACGTGAGCTTCGCGGCCGATGCGCAAGGCCTCATCTACGGCTTGGAGCACGGTGTCGCCTTCGTCGCGCATGTGCGTGGCGTAGATGCCGCCGTACTTGCCTGCCTCGGTGGCGAGGGCAAACACTTCCTCGGTTTTGGCATAGGGCGCAGGCGCGTATTGGAGAGAGGTGGATATTCCGACAGCGCCGTCTTGCATGGCTTCGCGCACGAGCGCTTTCATCTGGTTGAGTTGTTCGGGGGTGGGTTGCTTGTCGTCGTCGCCGAGGACCATGCGGCGGACTTGCGTGGCACCGACATAGCTTGCCAGGTTGATGCCCATGCCTTGCTTTTCGAGGCGCGCGAAATACTGGCGGAAGGTGCGCCAGTCAGGGGTGATCTTGAGGTGGTCGTAGCCGGAGCGGTCGGCCTGGATGATGGCGTCGTTGAGCGGGGCGATAGACGAGCCTTCGCCGGTGATCTCCGAGGTGATGCCCTGGAAGATTTTTGAGGGTAGGCGCGGGTCTACAAGGATGGTCATTTCCGATTGACCGAGCATGTCGATGAAGCCGGGGGCGACGACCTTGCCGGCTGCGTCGATGGTGCGATCGCGAGGGAGGGCGGCCAGGTTGCCGATGGCTGCTATCTTGCCATCGCGGATGCCGAGGTCGGCGGAATACCAGGGAGAGCCGGTGCCGTCGATGATCTGGCCGTTGGTGATGACCAGGTCGAAGGAGGGGGTTTGAACGTGAAGTGGGGTGGCGGCGAGCAACCACCAGAGGCTCAGTAGCAAAACGTAGATAGATTTAAAGGAAGTCATGCTTCACGATTCTCTCCCTGTTCCCAATGTAGGAAACTCTTCTTTCGCCCCTGCGGGGCTTGCTTCTCTCTCCCCTTGTCAACCCACGGCTTGCGCCGTGAGCTGTATTCTTTCGCCGCTCCGCGGCTGGGGCTACGGTACGACTGAATTCGTGCCATCCTCGATGATTGTCGAATGCCTTCGAGTCACGGCAGCGACTGCGCCTAAAGCGATCCACACAGCCAGCGCAATCCATTCGTAGACCGTAAAGTGGCCGGGAACTGCGGGTACCACTTTCATCAAGGCCATCGCGACTCCTACGGCCAGTCCGAACCAAGCCACGACGCGCTCGACGAGCGACAGCGTCATCATGCCGGGACGGGCACGCGACAACGCCAGACAGGCAGCGCAGGTGGCGGACCAACCGATGGCGCAGGCTACAGAGCCGACCTCGGTAACCGGGACCAGGATCGCGTCTCCCAGCAACATGCAGGCTGCGGTAGCTAGGCCGACGCACAGGACGGAGAACGACGGCGTTTGGTGCTGGGCATGGACGGTTCCAGCGCACGGGGCGATCATGTCGCGACGTCCCAGGGCGAAGACCAGGCGGGTGGCAGCGACGAAATTTCCATTGAAACATTTGAACAGCGACAAGAGCGCGGCGGCGAGGATGATGTTGACGATCCAGCGCGAGCCGACGGCGTGTTGAAAGGCGACCGCGGTCATGAATTTCTCGCCGGTCAGTTGGCGCCAGGGGGCGACGAGCCCGACGGCGGCGATGATGGTGGCGTAGAAAAAGATGCCGACGAAGATGGCCATCCAGATGGCGCGAAAGAAGCCGCGGGCGCGGAAGTCGGGGCTGGCTTCTTCCGCGGCTTTGCCCACCGATTCGAAGCCGGTCATGAAATAGGGGACGATCTGAATGACGAGGAAAATTGAGATCAGCGGAGAGTGGGTAAAGAGGGGAGGAAAATTTTCCGGGGAGCCGCGGCTCACGCCTACTGCTACGAAGAGGACGAAGAGGGCGAGGGTGCCGAAGCTGGTCCAGTTTTGAAAAGTGGCGCTGAGGCGGATGCCGCGATAGTTCAGGACTGTGAGCAACGCGGTCAGACCGAGGCCGATGACGAGGTGCGGGAGATACACGGGGCGGCCGGCGATGCGGTAGAGTTCGATCGAATCGATTTGGGGCAGGATGTACCCGGCAATGCGGCCGACGGCTACGGCCTCCCAGGGGCAGACGATGAAGTAGGCGAGGGTCATCATCCAGCCGGTGGCGAAGCTGACGGCCCGCGGGAAGACGGCAGAGGTGTAGGCGATTTCGCCGGCGGCGTCGGGCATGGCGACGACGAATTTGCCGTAGACCCATCCGATGGGGAGCAGCAGGGCGCCACCGATGACGAATCCGAGAAGGGCTCCGAGCGCGCCGCCGCGCAGCAGCCAGTCGTCCATGATGACCAGCCAGCCCACGCCGACCATGGTTCCCCAGCCCAGCGTGAAGTAGTCGGTGGCGCGGAGTTGGCGGGCGAGCGTGGTCACGGGGCGTTGTTGATTTGGAGTGGCGCGAATTATAAAGCATTGGGTGCGTGGCAGGAGCCGGGCTGAGGCCGAAAATCCCCACTTCTCGCGCAAAAAACGCGCGAGAAATGGGGCACCCACGATTTTCATCTGAATCGGTCGAACCACGGGTCCACGGGCACGCAGGGCAAGGAGAGGCTGTCCCCATATTTTGTCCCACAGTGTTACTATCGAAATCAGTCCTGCATGACACTGCAACCTGTGCTGATCCGGCTGGGGCCGGGTGATCTACCTTGCGTTGCAGGCAATCGTTCCAGCTGGTTACGAGCAAGATGACATCGACGAAAACTCGCAAGCGCGTGCTCAGCGGCATGCGCTCGACCGGAAAGCTGCATCTGGGGAATTATGTGGGCGCGCTCCAGAACTGGGTCCGCATGCAGGATGAATATGAATGTTTTTTCGAAGTGGCGGATTGGCATGCGCTCACTACCGATTATGCCGATACTTCGCGGGTGAAGGAGAATTCGCTGGAAGTGGCGCTCGACTGGCTGGCGGCGGGGCTCGATCCGAAAAAATCGGTGATCTTTATTCAGTCGCACGTTCCGGCGCACGCGGAGTTGCACCTGTTGTTCTCAATGGTTACGCCGCTGGGTTGGCTGGAGCGGGTGCCCACTTACAAGGAACAGCGCGACAATATCAAAGATAAAGACCTCGGCACGTATGGGTTCCTGGGCTACCCAGTCTTGCAGGCGGCGGACATTCTGGTTTACAAGGCAGACTGCGTTCCAGTGGGGGAAGATCAAGTCGCGCACGTGGAGCTGACGCGGGAGATTGCGCGGCGGTTTAACTCGTTCTACGGCACGCCGAAAGAAGTTTTCCCCGAGCCACAGTCGCTGCTCACGCCCGCTGCGAAATTGCCGGGGACAGACGGGCGGAAGATGTCGAAGTCGTACGGGAATACGATCCTGCTGACGGATCCGGAACCGGTCGTGCGGCAGAAGCTGAAGACGATGGTGACCGACCCGGCACGGGTGCGACGGTCGGATCCGGGGAATCCGGATGTGTGCCCGGTGGGGGATCTGCATAAGATCTTCAGCAGTAAAGAAACGATGGCCAAGGTGAATGAAGGCTGCCGGTCGGCGGGCATCGGGTGCATTGAGTGCAAAGGCTGGGCCGCCGACGCGGTGGTCGAACTGCTCAACCCGATGCAGGAGCGACGCAAGAAATTCGAGGAGAATCCGCGGCTGGCTTGGGATATTCTGGAGGACGGCAGCCGGGGGGCGAGTGCGGCGGCAGCAAAGACGATGAAGGATGTGCGGGCTGCGATGGGGATGTCGGTGGAGTATGAGGGGCCAAAGTAGTGATCCCGCCTTTGCGCACAAAACACGCAAGGATGGGACACCCGCTTTAGGGTGGCGCAGGCAGAGTTCATAGATCCTTCGCTTTGCTCAGGATGACAATTCGAAATTAGTGATGAACGAAGAAGCAAAAGTCGTTTCCAACGCTGAGCCGGCAGGGCCGGTGGCAACGGCAATCGTGTCTGGCCAAGCGGCGAACCCCCACCCTTCTCGCAAAGAACGCGAGAAGGATGGGGCACCCACATCCAACAAACCCACGTCCACCAAGAAGGAAGAGAGCGACTCTCCGTTTGCGGTGGCGGTGACCGACGTTTACGAAGGGCCGCTGGACCTGCTGCTGGATCTGATTCGCAAGCAGGACATCAACATCTACGACATTCCGATCGCGAAGATTACAGCGCAGTATCTGGCGTACGTGGAGAAGATACGCGAGCTGGATGTGAATGTCGCGGCGGATTTCATTTACATGGCCGCGGTGCTGATTCACATCAAGTCGAAGATGCTGCTGCCCCGCGATCCGGACGCGCCGGCGGAAGAGCAGGAAGATCCGCGAAACGAGCTGGTCAACCGACTGCTGGAGCATGAGAAGTTCAAGTCGGCGGCGCAGATGCTTTTGCAGAAGCAGCAGATTGAAGACGCGGTGATGTCGAATCCTTCGCTGAAGGAGTTCATGGAGGCGGAGGGCACCGAGCCCGAGATCGCGGCCGACGTGATCGACCTGGTGAAGACGTTTCAGCAGGTGCTGGAGCGGGTGCGCACGCGTCCCGTGCTGAATGTGGATGAGGAGACCGTCACCGTAGGACAGATGATTGATTATCTTCGGCGTCGGCTGTCGCTGGAAGAACGGCCCATCCGACTGAAGCAGCTGTTGATGCGAATGCCTTCGCGGCAAGCGCTAGTGTGCATGTTCCTGGCACTGCTCGAACTGGTGCGGCTGCAGGCGATCCAGGTACGACAGGAGCGGTTGTTTGGAGAGATCGCGGTGCGCAAGCATACGCACTTTGACGAGATCATGAAGGAACAGTCGGCGGTTAGAGATGACTGGAGATGAAGGCGGCCAGTGGCCAGTGATCAGTGGCCAGTTTCAGAGCCCCTGATTTTACTGACCACTAGCCACTGGCCACTATGTCTTTGAAGGCTCAACTCGAAGCAATCATTTACGCGGCGGAGACGCCGATTACGCTGGAGCAGATGATCGCGCTAGTCAAAGAAGCGGTCGTGGCCGAAGGCGCTGCGGATACCGACGAGATCAACTCGCGCGTGCGGTCGGGCGTGGAAGAACTGGTGGGCGAATATGGTGGATCGGATCATGGAATTGAGATTCGGCAGGTCGCGGGCGGGTATCGGATGTCGACCAAGCCAGAGCAGCACGAAGTCGTGCGCGCGTTTGCGAAGAGTCTGAAGCCGCCGATCCGGCTGTCGCTGCCGGCGCTGGAGACGCTGGCGGTGATCGCGTATAAGCAGCCGGTCACGGTGCCGGAGATCAACGAGATTCGTGGCGTCGATTCCGGGGGCGTGATCGGGACGTTGCTGGATCGCAAGCTGATCACGACTGGGGGACGCAAGCAAGTCATCGGGCGGCCGATTCTGTACAGGACGACCAAGGAATTCCTGATGCGGTTCGGGCTGAAGGACGTGAACGAGCTGCCGAGTATGGAGGAGTTTGAAAAGCTGGTGGCGGAAACGTTTCAGTCGGAGTTGATTCCGGCGGAGAGCGTGCCCGCGGTTGCGCAGCAGGGTGAGAGTGAGACGTCGGCGGCGGAGCCGGTCAGCCAAGTACCGGAAGAAGAGAAAGCGGGCTGATCGCGCCTGGCTGTTATGCCGTCCCTCCGGGACTTGTTCTTCTTTTGTTCACCTACCCAGCGCTGAAGCGCTGGGCTACTTTATTTTTGCCCCTCCGGGGCTCGGCATTTCTATTCCGGTAAGATTTCTATCGGCGCAACACTCGGAATTTCACCATGCCCCTTGAACGCCTGCAAAAAATTATCGCTGCGGCTGGAATCGCTTCCCGGCGCAAGGCGGAGGAACTTATCTCGGCTGGGCACGTGCAGGTGAACGGGCAAGTCGTCACCGAACTGGGGAGCAAGGCTGATCCGGAGAGCGACCATGTGCGCGTCAACGGCAAGCTTTTGCAGGGTGCGCAGCGGCACGTCTACCTTCTCCTGAACAAGCCGAAGGGGTACGTGACGACGATGAGCGATCCGGAAAAGCGGCCGACGGTGATGGACTTGATTCGCGGAGTGAAGGGGCGGGTGTATCCCGTGGGGCGGTTGGACTACGCCAGCGAAGGGCTGTTGCTGCTGACCAACGATGGGCCGCTGGCGCATCAACTGATGAAGGCGGCTTCGCATGTGGCCAAAACTTACGTCGTGAAAGTTGCGGGGACGCCGAAGGAAGACGCGATTTCCAAACTGCGCGCGGGGGTTTCGATTGCTACCGATGACGGCAAGCGGGTAAGGACGGGACCGGCGGGAGTGCGCATCGTGAAAGAGGGGGCAAATCCGTGGTATGAGGTCACGCTGATCGAAGGCCGCAATCGCCAGATCCGGAGGATGTTTGAGGCGGTTGGGCATCACGTGGAAAAAATCAAGCGGGTTCGTTACGGGCCGCTTGCACTTGATGTTCCTCCCGGCAAGTTCCGTTCGCTCACACTGCGAGAAGTGGAGCGGTTGAAGTCGGCGAGCGCGAGTTCGGCGGTTAGAGGCAAGCGTCCCGCGTCGTAGATGCGTCGACTATGAGCCGATTTTCTGATCTGGTCTCGAAACCGGCGCGCGAAATTGGAAGTTACTCACCAGATTCCGGCAAACCGGCTGCGCCTGCGGGAACGCCACCGCGACTGATCAGACTCGACTCGAATGAGAATCCGTTTGGGCCTTCGCCGCTGGCGATTGAGGCAATGCGGGCGGAACTGTCCGGGGCGCACAGATATCCCGACAATGACTGCTGCGCATTGCGTAGCAAACTGGCCGCACACCATGCGGTGCGGGCGGAGGAAGTTCTGGTGACGGCGGGCTCGACTGGGATGCTGAGCCTGCTGTGCCAGACGATGCTGGGACCGGGGCTGAACGCGGTGACCAGCGAGCGCTCGTTCATTGTTTACTCGATGGCCGTGCGGGCGGTGGGGGCGAGGTTGATCGAGGCACCGATGCGGGGAGATGGAGTCGATCTCGCGGCGATTATGGCGGCGATCAACGACGACACGCGGGTTGTCTTCCTGGCCAACCCGAATAATCCAACGGGAACGATGATCGAGGCCGGGGCGGTCGATGAGTTTCTGGAGAAGGTTCCGGGGCACGTCGTGGTGGTTCTGGACGAGGCCTATTACGAGTTCGCATTGCAATTCGCTGCGATGCGGAAGGTTGAATATCCGGCGTCTTTGGACTACGTGCGGCGGGGGGCCGCCGTGGTGCTGCTGCGCACATTTTCCAAGGTTCATGGTCTGGCGGGGCTGCGCATCGGATATGGGTTGGGGCCGGCAGAACTGCTGCGGTATTGCGTGCGCATGGCCGATACTTATTCGGTGTCGTCGGTGGGCCAGGCGGCGGCACTAGCCGCGGTCGACGATCAGGATCACATTGCAAGGACCGTCTCTAACAATTTGGCCCAGGCGCAGTTTCTGGTGCAGGAGTTGACGGAGTTGGGATATCGAGCGGTGCCGACGTGGGCGAACTTTGTTTATTGCGATGTGGGCGAGGATGCGGCGGGGTTTGCCGGGCGGTTGCGCGCGGAAGGAATTAGCGTGCGTCCGCTGGGCGCGTGGGGCGCGGCGAGTTGCGTGCGTGTGAGCATCGGGACGGCGGAACAGAATCGGGCGTTTCTGGAGGCTGCGGCCAGGATAGGCGGAGGGGGGTGAGCGGTGGAGAGTAAAGGTGAGTTGCGGCATCCGGGCCGGGATGAAGTCGAGAACGCGTGCCATTCCTTCCGAACCTGTGTCGCAGGTTTCTTGCGCCCCTCCGGGGCTTGTTCATTTCCCACTTTTCACCCACGGCTCGCGCCGTGGGCTTTATTCTTCCGCCGCTTCGCGGCTGGAACTGTCTCGCGACCTCTGCTCTTTGCGGCGCTCATGCTAAGACACAGAACCCGGCTGGACTCGCGTAACCTCGCATCCGCTGCGCTTTCCGTTGGAAATCGGATGGCGGTTATGAGGCGGTCAGTCGGGCGCCGCCGAAGAGGCCGGCGTCGCTGCCGAGCAGAGCGCGAGTGATGATCGTTCTGCGCCGCGCTGGAGTGGAATTCTGCGCTGCGGCAGATTTCCCTTTTCCGAGAGGGTCATCCGGAGCGGTGGCGGCATAGATGGTCGAGCGTTCACAGACTTCTGCGAACATGCTGGGGGCGAATGCGTCCCAGGCGCTCGCTACGCCTCCGCCGATCACGTACATCTCGAGATTGAGAACGTTGATGATGTCGGCGAGCATGATCCCCAGCGCACAACCGAAACGACGGAAGATGCGCTGGGCGGCCTCATCGCCCTGAATCGCGAGGTTGTAGATGGACTTTGCGCTGAACTCCGGATCGGAACTGGCGGCCTTGGCCAGCTCCGGCGCCTCGCCGGAATCGATGGCCTCGCGAGCCATACGCACGACTGCGGTGGCGGAGGCGTAACGCTCGGCGCAGCCGTGATTGCCGCAGCCGCAGGGGACGCCGTCGGGTTCGACGGTGACGTGTCCGAACTCGCCCGCCATGCCATTCATGCCGTGGAATATTTTTCCGCCGAGGACGATGCAGCCGCCAATGCCGGTGCCGAGAGTGATCATGGCCATGTCGTCGATGCCCCGGGCCGCTCCCAGCCAGTGTTCGCCAAGGGCATGGACGTTGGCGTCGTTCTCGAGCAGGATGCGAGCGCCCAGGCGGCGTTCGATCTCGTGGCGCACAGGATAATCGGCCCAGCCAGGAAGATTGGCGGACTTGCGCACCATTCCAGTTTGCAAGTCGATGATGCCGGGGATCCCGATGCCGGCACCGAGGAACTTGCCACCGCTGCGGTATTGACTGGTGAGGCGGAGGATGGCGTCGCACATTTCCGTGATGACGTGATCGGGGCCCGGGGAGAGCTTGGTTCCGAGGGTGACCTTCTCGAGAAGCTGGCCGTCGGTGGTGACGGCCGCAATGCGCAGGTTGGTGCCGCCGAGGTCGACTCCGATGGAGAAATCGGGCATAAGGCAGAAGACTACCAGAATTGCTGGTGGATTGATGGTTCGTCAATGTCGGTATGGATAAGGAAGCGAGCCAAACGCGCGATTAAAGCGTCGCCAAAAACGCGACCCTTCGACTTCGCTCAGGGCAGGCAAATCCCGCGGCTCGCTCAGATCCTTCTGCGGGCAAAATGCCCCGCCTCAGGATGACAAAACATCACTTTTGGCAGTTGGGGCAGTAGTGGCTGCTGCGGCCGGCAATGACGATCCGCTTGATGGGGGTTTTGCAGACCAGGCAGGGGTCGCCTTCGCGGCCGTAGACGCGATGCCGGAGCTGGAAGAATCCTTCGTCGCCGTTGGCGTCGACGTAATCGGAGATGGAAGAGCCGCCGAGGGCGATCGCTTCTTTGAGAACTTCTTTTATCGATGCATGCAGCTTTACCAATTGCTCGCGGGTGATGGTCGCGGCGCGGCGGCGGGGGCGGATGCCGGCGCGGAACAAAGATTCGTCGGCGTAAATGTTGCCTACGCCGCGCAGGAGTTTTTGGTTGAGCAGGGCGCTTTTGATGGGAGTCTTGCGGCCACGGAAGAGGGGGATAAAGCGGTCGAGATCAACTTCCAGCGGCTCGATGCCGCCGGCATCGAAGTCGGCGGCGGGCGCGACGCTGAGGCGGCCGAAGCGGCGGGGATCGACGAAGCGCAGTTCCCTGCCGGAGGACAATCTCAGGATGGCGTGGGTGTGCTTCTCGACTTCGGTCTGCGGCTCGCAGACTTGGATACGGCCGGTCATGCCGAGGTGAACGATCCATTGGGCTAAGTGTGTGGGGCGGGCGCCCCCGCCCGCCTCTGGCTGCGAAGTTTGATGGGATCGTCCTTTTGAGGGCTTCCAGTTTTCCGATAATTTCCGGCCTTTCGCGGGCGAGGGCGCCCGCGCCACATGGTTCTTCTCCAGGTCGAAGACGATGTGCTTGCCGATGCGGCGGACGGCGGCGATACGGCTGTGTTCGAGCGTGGCAGCGATTTCAGGAGCCGGGGACTTCAGAGGCTCTCTTTTCTGGCCTAGCCAGACGGATTCGACGACCTCTCCGGTGACGCGCTTGGCGAGGCCGCGGGCAATGGTTTCGACTTCGGGGAGTTCGGGCATGGGTTCGTTTTGGTCAGATTCGAGCTTTCTTATTTTCACACAGCATCATTGTCATTCCGAGCGGAGCGAGGAATCTGCTGTTGCGAGCCGCATGCGGAAAGCAGATTCCTCGCGCCAAAAACCAGCGCTCGGAATGACAAAGCGTTGGAGCGGACGGCGCTGCCCCGGAGATCACTTCTTCAGGAAGTTTCCCTGCTCGAGTTCGCGGAAGGCTTGCTGCAGTTGCTCCTGCGTGTTCATCACGATAGGACCGTACCAGGCGACCGGCTCTTCTAGCGGCTTGCCGGAAACGAGGAGGAAGCGGATGCCATCATCGCCGGCCTGCACGCAGACTTCGTCTCCGCGATCGAACAGGACTAGCGAGCGGTTGTCGGCTTCAGTGGGCGGGTGCGTGTCGGCCCAGCGGACGCTTTCGGTGGGGACGGCGAGCGGGGCGGAGGCGTTGCAGAATTTTCCGCCTCCGGCGAAAACGTAGGCGAAGGCGTGGCGAGTTGTCTCAACGGGAAGAGTCTTCTTCTCGCCGGGGCGCACCGACACGTCGAGGTAGATCGGGTCGGCGGCGATGCCGTCGACTGGGCCGGACTTACCCCAGAAATTTCCGCAGACGATGCGGACATGGGTGCCATCGTCGTCGGTGACCTCGGGGATGTCGGTGGTCTTCACTTCCTGGTAGCGCGGAGCGGTCATCTTCAGAGACGCAGGGAGATTCGCCCAGAGTTGGAAGCCGTGCATGCGGCCAGTGGGGTCGCCTTTGGGCATCTCCTGGTGGATGATGCCGCTGCCGGCCGTCATCCATTGCACGTCGCCGGCTGCGATAGCGCCGTGGTTGCCCATGCTGTCGCCGTGCTCGACCGTGCCGGCGAGCACGTAGGTGATGGTTTCGATGCCGCGATGCGGGTGCCAGGGGAAACCGGCGAGATAGTCCTCAGGGACGTCGTTGCGGAAGTCGTCGAGCAGAAGGAACGGATCGAAGTCGTTGGTATTGCCGAAGCCAAACGCTCGGCGCAGATGGACTCCGGCGCCTTCCGTGGTGGGCTTGGATTTGATGAGCCGCTTGATGGGTCGAATGGACATGGTGCCTCGCTGTAGGATGCCGTGTTTTTTGATGCGGGACGAGGGCGGTTGGACGCAGGGGGCAGAGGACCTCTCAATTCTCAACTTGTGAAACCGCCTCTTTGCGACACCTAACCAATGGACGCCCTCTGACACTATCTCTTAGACTGGTTGTGCTCTCCAGACTTACGGTGAACGGCAATGTTTGAGCGATACACTGAAAAAGCACGTCGGGTTATTTTCTTTGCCCGTTACGAAGCCTCACAGTTTGGTTCTCCCTACATTGAGAGCGAGCACTTGCTCCTGGGAATCGTCCGGGAAGATAAGGCACTAACCAATCGGTTTTTGCGCTCCGAGGTAGCATCCATTCGAAAAGAAGTGGAGAGCCAGACCACTATCCGGGAGAAAACTTCTACTTCTGTAGACCTTCCTCTGAGCAACGAATCGAAACGTGTGTTGGCATATGCGGGAGAGGAAGCGGAGCGCCTCGCCCACAAACACATAGGTACGGAGCATCTGCTGCTGGGCCTGTTGCGCGAGGAAAAATGCTTTGGCACGCAGATCTTGACGGAACGGGGTGTCCAGTTGAGCCTGGTCCGCGAGGAGCTCGCACGGCAGCCGCACGAGCCGGCGCTAGGCCAAAAACGACCTTCCATGATCGATGAACTCCGTCCTTATATCAGCGATCTGGTGGACCAAACTGGGCCGCTGATTGGGCGTGAAACGGAACTCGATCGTCTCATGGAGCTCCTGTGCCAGGTCAGTAGGAAGAATCCTGTTCTAGTAGGAGAGTTGGGAGTCGGCGAGAGAACCATCGTCGGCGGATTGGCTCGGCGCATAGCGGATGGCAATATTCCTCAATCGCTCGTGGAAAAAGCTATTCTCGTCCTCGATCTACCTCCCCTTTGGGTACTCGAAAAGGATAGTTCGTGGCACGAGAGACTGGATCGTGCCTTGGTAGCGGCGGCAAAGGACGGGAAAATCTTTTTTGTGAACAGGATGCATGACCGGCCTGGCGGAATTTCCCCGGTAGCTCCGATTCACGTCACCGAACTGCTGCAGCGAGCGATCATAGCGGGCAAGATTCAGTGCATCGGCACATCCACGCCGGCTAACTTCGCCAAGTTGCAGGCAGACGGGCACTGGCTCGCGGGATACTTTGAACCCATCGAGGTCGCTCCGGCCAATGAAGAGACCGCGATGGAGGTGCTGCAAGGCATCAAAGGGACTTACGAAAAATTCCACCCTGTTTCCTATACAGACGAGGCCATTGCACACGCCGTTCTCTGCGCCAAAAAGTACATCAAGAACAAGAGTCTGCCGGGTGCAGCCGTCGATATCATCGACGAGGCCGGTGCGGCCGCCCAATTGCAGCAGGGTTCACTGCCCGAGCAGGTCGTCGAAGTTCAGAAACGCATTCACTTTATCGTGGAGCGACTGAAGGCTTGCATCGCGAATCACGAGTTTGAGAAAGCTCGCTTTTATTCACAGGAAGAACGCAAGGAGCGTGACAATTTGAAAAAGTTGCGCGAGAAATACAAGCTCGACGACAATCCTGCCGTAAACCTTCGTCGAGAAGAAATCGAGAAAGCTGTGAACAAGCTGCTTGGCACTGCCAACGATTGAGACTCGACAGTCAACTGGAGAGCGGTTTGATTTGTCCAGTCGGGGACGGCACAAGTTGGATGGTTGACGAAGAATCTCCATATCACTCACTGACTAAGAAACGATGAACGATCAGGCAATGTTGCAGCAGGCGCTCGAAGAGGCCCTCACGGGGCTGAGCGAAGGCGGGCTGCCTATTGGGTCGGTGCTGGCTGACCGCGCCGGGAGGATCGTGGCGCGAGGGCATAACTTGCGGGTGCAGAGCGGAGATCCGACGGCACATGCGGAGACGGTTTGCATTCGCAATGCGGGGCGGCGGCGGGATTGGGCCGAGCTGACTCTGGTCAGCACGCTGAGTCCGTGCATTATGTGTACGGGGACGGCTCTGCTCTATCGCATTCCACGGGTCGTCATCGGGGAGAATCGGAACTTTATGGGGGCGGAGGACTTGTTCCGGCAGCGGGGGGTCGAGGTGGTTGTACTCGATGATGCCGAGTGCGTCCGGATGATGAGCGAGTTCATCCGCGAGCACGCGGATCTGTGGAATGAGGATATTGGGAAGTGAGCAAGCTCCCACTTCTCGCGCAAAGAACGCGCGAGAAATGGGGCACCCGGCATCCGGCGACGAGTCTCCCCGGACGAATGCGTCCGGGGACCCACGAGTCTCTAGTCTTTCAGCGGGACTACGGGGCTGCCGTCACGGCAGAAGGTGGCAACGCGCTGCAGGTCGCCGTTGGCGCGGGGGACGGTCATGACCGGGCCGTAGCAATAGACGGCGTGACCGGTGGCGGCAAAATACCAGCGTCCACCCTTGGAGTGCTTCATGGCTTGGGTGGTGGGTTGGCGCATGGGCTTCGGCGGGGCCAGGGGGCCTATCGGTAAACTTACCAACAAAGCTAGGGTCAGAACCTTCATTGTTCGATCCGGATTTCCTGACTACTGCTTACCCACTGCTACTTCTTATCCACAGAACGAAACGGCACGATTGCTCGTGCTTCTAGATCGTAATCAGCGCACGGCGATCGTCGGCCAAATCAGAAGCGGGCCGGGAAGGCATCTGGAACTGAGGCTTCGCTTTTTGCGCTGGATTCTGCCTGCCATGTTGCGGTGCCGCCTGGGAAGACGGGGTTTGACTCGAGTGGTCCTGGGTTGACGGGTCCTGGGTCGACGGAGTCTGGTTTTGGGCTTTGGCCGACGAGGCCGCTGCTCGCTTATCGCTTAGAGCCTTCATTTTCGTGGCGGTGAGTTCGGAGCTGTCACGGAACAGCTCAAGAATCAGGGCGCGCTGGGATTCGATGGTCGAGCCTTGCTCGACGATCAGCATGGTCATCAAGCCGTACGAGATGCAGAACAGGATGGTCAACAGCGGCAGCCAGCCGCGCTTTTTGCGCGGAAGGGGTGCATCAATCGGGGATGCGGTGGAGATTGCGGTGTCGCTGAATAGTGTCGTCAAGTTGCACTCCGATCTTCTGCCCGGAACGCGCAGGCACACAGGGAATTGCACCCGGTGAGCCAACGGGAGGGGTCCGGTTAAATCGCTGATAGCAGGAAAGTTAGCTCTTCTAGCACAGGACGAGTGGCGGAGCAAAAGTGCAACTCGCTGCACATTATGAGCAAGTGAGATTTGCCGTTCCGGTGGACAACAGGCCCAAATCCCTTGTCGGACGCGGCTTTGGGGGCGGCCATTCCTCTCGATTACTGGCTTACGTTACCGACGTGACTTTCGGGAAAATGAACCGGTTCTTAGGATCATCTGTTACGTAAAGGTTCGGACTCAAATACGGTACCCCCAAGGATCGCAACCATGCGGATGCGTTTCTTCTTCTTAATTCCTACTGCCTTCCTAACAGTATGCCTTGGAGTTAGCCTGGCCCAGACCCAAGACTCTTCGAAACTGGAACGCAAGGTCGTGCAACAAACCATGCCCCGGTACCCGGAAATCGCGCGAAAGATGAACCTGGCTGGCACGGTGAAGTTGGAGGCCGTGGTCGCGCCCGACGGAAGGGTAACGTCGGTTCGGCCCATGGGAGGCAACCCGGTGCTGATCCAGGCTGCGCAGGATGCCGTCGTTCACTGGAAGTATGCGCCGGCCGGCGGCGAATCCAGACAGGTTGTTCAGCTCTATTTCAACCCGCAGGCACAGTAAGGAGTTGGGTGTGTCGGGCTCGTCTATTTGCCAAGCACCAGCTTGGCGATGGTGGCGAGCTGCATGTTCGAGGTACCCTCGTAGATTTTGCCAATCTTGGCGTCACGCCAGTATTTCTCAACGGGGTAGTCTTTCGTGAAACCGTAGCCGCCGTAGATTTCAATGGCGAGTGAGGTCACGCGTTCGGCGACTTGCGAGGCGAAAAGCTTGGTCATGGCGGCTTCTTTGACGAAGTTGACGCCAGCGTCCTTCATGCGGGCGGCGTTGTAGACCATGAGGCGGGCGGCTTCGATTTCGGTGGCCATTTGCGCGATCTGGAACTGGATGCCCTGAAAATCGGCGATGGCTTTGCCGAACTGCTTGCGTTCTACGGCGTACTTGCAGGCAAATTCCCAGGCGCCGCGGGCCAGTCCGGCCATCTGCGCGCCGATGCCGATGCGGCCTTCGTTCAGCGTCTCGATCGCGATCTTGTAACCTTTCCCCGGCTCGCCGAGGACATTCTCTTTGGGGACGCGGCAGTCTTCGAGGACCAACTCGCAGGTGGAGGAGGCGCGGATGCCGAGTTTGTCTTCCTTCTTACCGACGGTGAATCCGGGGAAGTTCTTTTCAATCAGAAATGCGGTGATGCCTTTGTAGCCGGCGGCGGGGTCGAGCGTGGCAAACAAGACGAACAGGCCGGCCTCTTTGCTGTTGGTGATCCATAGCTTGCGACCGTTGAGGACGTATTCGCTGCCTTTGAGTTCGGCGCGCGTCTGCAGGGCAAAGGCGTCCGAGCCGGAGCCAGCCTCGCTGAGAGCGTAGGCGCCCAGAGTTTCGGAGGCCATTTTCGGCAGGTATCGCTTTTTCTGCTCCGGGTTACCCCAGCGCAGGAGTGCGTTGTTCACCAGCGTATTTTGCACGTCGACGATGACGCCGGCGGATGCGTCGACGCGCGACAGTTCTTCGACCGCCAGAATTGCTTCGAAGAATTTGGCGCCGCCACCTCCATACTGCTCGGGGATCTCGATACCCATCAGGCCGAGTTGGAAGAAATCGTGGATTAGGTGCTTATCGAAAACGCCCTTCTCGTCCATCTCTTTGACCAGGGGGCGGACTTTCTGGTCGGCGAACTGGCGGATGTTGTCATGGAAAAGAATTTCGTCTTCGGTGAGAATCGTCAAGGGCGCGGGGGAAGCGGCCTGCAATGTATCGGGCATGGGAACACCTTCAACGGGAGGATGGCAAACCCACAATTTTAGCACTCTGTCGGGGATAGAAGATCGAAGGGGCAGCAGGTCCAGAGCTCATTTTGAGTGTTGGTCCACGGGAGATCCTTCGCTCCGGCTGAAGAACGGCTCCGCTCAGGATGACGTCCCAAGCAGAAAGGCGGCTTCGCTTTTGAATTGGGCCTCTACTTGCAGGGGGCTTCCGCGTCAGGCGCGCTTGTAGACCAGTTTCAGCGAGTCGGCTTGCAGGATGCGCTTGATCTGGCTTTGCGCGTGCACGGACCAGGGGCCGGAACTATCAAGTTTGACGTAGGCCTGCCAGTGTTTCAGAGCCTTGCGGGGTTCGCGCAGTTTTTCGTAGGCCAGGGCCAGATTGTAGTGCACATCGGCGTACGTCGGAGCCAGTTGCAGAGCGGTCTTGTAGGTCTGAATCGCTTCCCTCACACGACCGGTCTCGTCGAGGACATTGCCCAGATCGAAGTAGGCGAGCGCATATCGCGGGTCGGTTTCGATGGCCTGACGGTAGTGCCGTTCGGCGAGAGTGAAATCCTGACGGTTGTAGTAGAGGGTGCCCAGATTGATGTGAGCTGCGGCGTGCGCTGGTTCGATCTCAAGCACCTTATGATAGGCGGCGATGGCTTCGGTCTGAGTGTTGGAATCTTCTTCCAGCGCGATGCCGCGGGCAAACCAGGCGGCGACTTCGGTCTCGCGCGGGGTGGGCTCATGTCGCGGAACCGGTGTGCTGGTCACAACGTTCTCGCGCTCGGTGAAATCCATGAGGAACTGGCCGGCAATCGGCTCGAGCAATTTCCCGTCGTGCCGGAAAGCGACTCGATGCTTGTTGCTGGAGAATGTCCCGGCTTCGAGCAGCGGATTCTCCACACCGGCGATCTGTTTGCGCATGGCCTCAAGCGACTGCCGAATGACGGTGGGCCGCACGTTCATGGCGCACAGATCACGAACCTTCTTGATTTCCAGCAGGTCGGAGAAGGAATAGGTCTCGGCAGACACCAGCAGACCGACGCGTTCCCAGTTGGTTAACTGGCGAGGCGTGATGTGAAGAATTCGAAGTAAATCGTTTCGGCTATACACGACAGTACACCACGTTCCGAGGCGCAGAACGCTCGCCGTCATTATCCTTAACTTGGGGCAAAGAACGCAACTGCAATCCTTGTGGACGGCTGTGGAGAACCTGGATGGTTCATATGCATCGGGAATGGTGCAACGGCCGCCCTCTTCCGTGTTTAGGAGACTGCATGAGAACCGGTGCCATCTCTGCGCGGTCTCTGTCGTAGCTTTTCTTCCGCCCTGCGGGGCCAGTTCCCTTTTTCCACTTGAATCCCCACGGCTTGCGCCGTGGGCTTTATTCTTTCGCCGCTTCGCGGCTGGATTCTGAAAAGGTTTTGCCTACCGCTCTGCCCGGAATCTATTTCTCACATGCACGCCTGCGGGCTCCTGGTTACACCGCCACGGTGGCTGCCTGGTAGTCCTCGTAGGTGCCTTTGAAATCTGTGATTTTGTGGTCACTCTCGAAGTGCCAGACGCGAGTGGCGACTTCGTCGATCAGGTCATGATCGTGCGTGACCAGCAGCACCGTGCCCGGATAACGCTGCAAAGCAATATTCAAGGCGTTGATCGATTCGAGATCGAGGTGGTTGGTGGGCTCGTCGAGGACCAGGACGTTCGGCTTCTGCAGCATGAGCTTGCAGAAGAGCAGCCGCGCGGCTTCGCCCCCGGAAAGGACGCTGGTCGACTTGGTGGCTTCTTCGCGGGCAAACAGCATCTGGCCAAGGATTCCGCGGAGTTCCTCGGTCACGGCCGCGGGGTCCCACTGATGCAGCCATTCGATCGCGGTCATGCCGGTCTCGATCAGGCTGCGGTGGTCCTGGGCGAAGTAGCCGATGGAGGCTTCGTGGCCCCAGATGACTTTGCCGGAGTCGACGAAGGGGCCCTCATAGCCGCTGGTCTTGCGCAGTTCGGCCTCGGGCGTGGTTGGAGAGTTCGCCAGGAGGGCGTTCAGCAGCGTGGTCTTCCCTGCTCCGTTGCGGCCCATGAGCGCGATTTTCTCGCCGCGCGTAATGCTGGCGGTGAAGTCGCGGATGACTTTCTTGTCGTCGTAGGCCTTGCCGAGATGTTCGATTTCGAGGATGTGCTTGCCGGAAGGCCGCTTCTGTTCGAACTTGATGAACGGACGTGCGATGTTGGATCTGGCGAGTTCGGTGACCTGCAAGCGCTCGACTTCTTTGCGCCGCGACTGCACCTGGCTCGATCGCGTGCCGGCGGCGAAGCGTGCTATGAATTCGTTCAACTGCGAGATTTTCTTTTCGCGCTGCGCGTTCTGGGATTCGATTTGCGACCGCACCTGCGTCTTGGCCACTACCATGTCGTCGTACGTGCCCGTGTAGGTGATGATGGTTTCGTAGTCAATGTCAGCGATGTGGGTGCAGATGCTGTTCAGGAAGTGGCGGTCGTGCGAAATGGCGATGACGACGCCGTCGTAGACGTTGAGAAATCCCTGCAGCCAGTGGATCGAATCGAGGTCAAGGTGGTTCGTGGGCTCGTCCAGCAGCAGGGCCTGCGGATGACCGAACAAGGCCTGTGCAAGGAGTACGCGGACTTTCTGTCCGCCCTGCAACTCGCTCATCTTTCGCGGGTGCAACTCGTCAGCAATGTCGAGGCCCTGGAGCAGAATGGCGGCATCGCTCTCGGCGGTGTATCCGTCTTCCTCGCCGACAATGCCTTCGAGTTCGCCCAGCTTCATGCCATCTTCGTCGGTCATGTCGTGTTTGGCGTAGATGGCGTCGCGTTCCTGGATGGCCGCCCAGAGCCGCTTGTTGCCCATGATGACGGTATCGAGGACCGTGTAGGCGTCGAAAGCGAACTGGTCCTGGCTGAGCACGCCAAGTTTGCGCGGACGGACGACCGTGCCTTTTTGGGGCTCGAGTTCGCCGCTGAGCAACTTCATGAAGGTGGATTTACCGGCGCCGTTGGGGCCGGTCAGGCCGTAGCGCTTGCCCGGCGTAAAAGCCGTGGAGACTTCGTCGAACAGTATTTTGGCGCCGTAGCGCATCGACACATTGCTGACTGAAAGCATTTGTAACTTCTCTTCTGGGCTTCTTCAGGAACTGCGGGGAATTCCGCCAAGACGGTACGCAGCTGGTGTAAATAGAATATCACGGCGGGTCGAGATCGCTATGTTACCCATGGCACCTGAGGCGCGGCCCAAAGCCGCGCCTTTGAAAAAGGCGACTTAGTTGTGCGGGGCTGCGCTGGCTTCCACTAACTGCTGCACAGGCGCAACCACCATGAGTAGTAAGTTAGCTTTCGGCTTCGTGGCTTGATCGAATGTCGCCAGTTGCTGGGTCTTCCATGAATCGGGCGCGGGCTGAGATTTGTCGAGATAGTCCAACGCCTGCAGGCCGGCTGCGCCCAACGCCGTCAGGTCCTGGGACAGAGGGGCGTCTTCCTGCAGGAACAACGATTGGTCGAGCAACGGATGCAGTTTCGCATCGTTGTCGCGCCAGAGAGTGAGCCAAGAGCGAATTTGCGTCTCGGTGGGCTGATCCTTCGCGCCACCTTGAAGGAAGGTTTGCACCAGGCTTGCGAACTGACGGGCCGTGTCGCTTTCGGGATGGGCGGCATCGACCATGCGGTTTAGCGGGGCATGGAAGTCGATGCCAGGAATAGTGTGACCTTGATCGTCTACGGGAGAGCGGTTGTAATCCTTTACGGGCTCGACGACATCAGCGAGTATGCGAAGCGTGGAAATGTCGGCGCTCCCGGCCATACGATGCAGCATGTGCATGCGGGCTGAGCGGTGAGCGAGGCCCAGCCATTCGAGTTCGAGGCTAACGGCGTTCATGCGCGCGTACATCGAGTCGACGTTTTTGACATCGGGGGGGGACCACAGGCGCTCGGCGATCACGGCATTGCGCGGCCAGATGTGCGAATCGACATTTTCCGGAGTGACCCATTCGGCCCACTGACAGGATTCGCCGCCGAGGATTCGGCTCTTCTCTTCGGCAGTCAATGTCGTTGCAGGATCCGGCATGGTCATTGGATCAATGGCGTAGTGCCGCGCCGCAGGCCACATCAGGTCGAGGTAGTAACCGAACGAAAGCAGGCCGCTGTAGCCCTGTTTCGCCGCGGTGGCCAGCGACTGCTGTCCGCGCCAGGATTGCACCACGATCGTCTTGGGCAGGTCCGGGTGCAGGATTTCATCCCAGCCGACCATGGTCTTGTGGTTCTTGGCCACGATCTTCTGCAGGCGTTGGTTGAAGTAGGCCTGCAGATCCTGATTGTTTTTCATGCCGTGGGCGTGAATAAATTCCTGAATTTTTGGATTGGCGTCCCACTGCTTGCCATCGACCTCGTCGCCGCCGATGTGGAAGTAGGCGTCAGGGAAAAGCTTCGCCATCTCGGCGATGAACTTCTCGAGGAACTTGTAGGTCGACTCGCGGGTGGGATCCATGATGGGATCGCCGCTTTCCAGTGTGAACGGGCCAGGCCCGCTGGCCAAGTCGGGGTATCCCAAAACCCACGAACGGCTGTGGCCGGGGAGGTCGAACTCGGGAAGCACTCGGATGCCGCGATCACGCGTGTAGGCGAGGAATTCGCGAATCTGGTCCTGCGTGTAGTACTGGCCGTCGGAACCCATTCCTGTCAGCTTGGGGAAAGTTTTGCTTTCGACGCGGAAGCCCTGATCGTCGGAAAGATGCCAGTGCAGGACATTCATCTTCACGGCGGCCATGCCGTCGACGTTGCGCTTGAGCACGTCGAGGGGAATGAAGTGGCGGCTGACGTCGATGAGCAGGCCGCGCCAGGGGAAGCGGGGCTGGTCTTTGATGGTCACGGCGGGGGCCGCGAATCCGGAGGGCGTGATTGCGACGAGTTGAAGAAAAGTCTGCAGGCCGCGCAGGATGCCGAGCGTTGTCGGAGCGGTGAGCTTCGCGCCGGAGTCGGTGACGGTCAGTTCGTAGGATTCGTCCTCGCCGAGTTTCTGCACGGTCTGGCGGGCGTGGTCGGCGTGGATCTGCAGCGTTGGCGCGGCGCCAGGCATAGGGCGGAAGGGTATTCCAGTTTGGCGGGAGAGCTGCGATTGAAATCGTTGGACTTCGCGGTCGAGAGAGGCATCGTGGGCGCCGGTTACTGTAACGGAAAACGATCGGGTGATCGGCAATCGGCCCGTGCCGGGCTGCACGCTGGCGGGTATGGGCATGAGGTTGAGTGGGGGTTGGGATTGAGCTGCAAGTGATGATACCAGGGTGAGTAGGATGCTCGAAATAATCAGCGTTCGCATTGTTGATCCATTCCTCAGCCTACCTTTATGAGCTGGCCGGGCTGTGCTGATGAAAGCGCGTTTGAGATTTCCGGGATTTTCGGTAACAGGTCGGCCAAACGACTTGATTGTGCCCGCAGCAAAACGATGGCGATGGCTCGCCCCCGCAAGTTCTGTTGATATACAAGGCCGCGATCTAGTGACAGAAAAATCTGAAAGCCTCGAGTCTCTGCTAACGACAGGAGTTCGCCGTTCTTTTTGCCGGCCCAACCTTCTTCAGGCACGGTGTGACAATCGTGACCGAGTAAACTATCTTTCAATTTTCGCGGAAGACATTCGTCGAGCAGAAGTTTCATCCTAATTCGCCAACAACGAGCGTCTTGGCGTGTTCTAGAGCATGAACAGCGGCTTCGCGAGTCACGGTTGGAAAATCGTCTAAGAAGTCGTTCAGAGTCTGTCCGCCTTCAAGATAGTCAAGCAGAGCTTGAAATGGAACGCGGGTGCCCGCGAAGATAGGAGTCCCCCCGAGCACCTCAGGATCACGGACGATCACGTTAGTCGATGAAGACATGGTTGCGGGTACGCGTCCTACTAAGTTTACTCCGAGGTTTTGTTGAAAACCAATCGGGCCCGACGTCCTTCATGTCAGCCCGAGATGTTCAGCGTCCGCCACCCAATTCGCGCACGATCCCGCCTACGAACTGTTTGGCATCGCCGAAGAGCATGAGCGTCCGGTCCAGGTAGTAAAGCGGGTTGTCGATGCCTGCGAAGCCGGGGTTCATGCTGCGCTTGATGACCATCACGGTGTGGGCTTTGTCGACGTCGAGGATGGGCATGCCGAAGATGGGGCTCGACTGGTCGGTGCGGGCGGCGGGATTGGTTACGTCGTTGGCGCCGATGATGAGGGCGACGTCGGTTTGCGGGAAGTCGCCGTTGATTTCGTCCATCTCGATGAGGCGGTCGTAGGGGATGTCTGCTTCGGCGAGCAGCACGTTCATGTGGCCGGGCATGCGTCCGGCGACGGGGTGGATGGCGAAGCGGACTTCCACTCCCTTCTTGGTGAGCGCGTCGTAGAGTTCGCGAACTTTGTGCTGGGCCTGGGCGACGGCCATGCCGTAGCCGGGGACGATGACTACTTTGTTGGCGGCGGAAAGGATCGCTGCGGCTTCTTCTGGAGTGGCGCTGCGAATGGGCTTGGCTTCCTGTCCGGCCGCGGCGGAGGCTTGCACCTGGCCGAAAGCGCCGAAGAGCACGTTGGTGAACGAACGGTTCATCGCCTTCGACATAATGACGGAGAGGATGAAGCCGGAGGATCCGTCAAGCGCGCCGGCGATGATGAGGAGCTTCGAATTCAGGACGAAGCCCATGGCCGCGGCCGAGAGGCCGGCGTAGGAGTTCAACAGCGAGATGACGGTCGGCATGTCCGCGCCGCCGATGGGTATTACAAGCAGCACGCCGATGATCAGGGAGATCCCAACGATTACGGGAAACAATTCCTTCTCACCGGGATGTAGCACGAGATAGACGGCGCTGGCGACGGCAACCGTGAAGAGCAACAGGTTGACGAGGTTCTGGCCTTTATAAGTGATGGGGCGCTGCGGCAGCACTTCTTGCAGCTTTCCAGCGGCCATGAGACTTCCGGTGAAAGTCAGGCCGCCGAGGATGACCTCCATGGAGAGGACCGACATCATGAATTTGGGGACGTCGGGGGAACGCAAGTAGAACTCGGCGGTGCCAACCAGTGTGACGCAGAGCGCGCCGAAGGCATGGCTGAGGGCGGTTCGCTGCGGGACGGCGGTCATCTGCACCATGCCCAGCGGGATACCGATGCCGCTGCCGAGCACGAGGCCGATGATGATCCATTTGTAGTCGATGATGCCGTGGTGGAGCAGGGTGCCGGCGATGGCCAGCACCATGCCGATCTCGCCGGCCAGAATGCCGTGGCGGGCGGTGGCGGGAGAACTCATCCACTTCAGCGAAAGAATGAACAGGGCGCTGGCGATGAGATAGATGACTTCGATGAGGGTCTGGCTTCCGGCAAACTCGGTCATGATTGCGCTCTGCTACTTTTTAGTCGGACGGCTGGTTTTGAACATGCGCAGCATGCGGTCGGTGATGAAGAATCCGCCGACCACGTTGCTGGTGGCGGCGACTATGGCGATGACGCCGAGTACGGTTGCGAAGCTGCTCTTCTTCTCGCCTACCAGGACGATCGCGCCCACGACGGCTATCGCGTCGAGGGCGTTGGTCAGCGACATCAGCGGCGTATGCAGCAGTGGGGAGACGTGGCGGATAACTTCGAATCCGATGAAGGCCGCCAGCATGAATACGAAAAGCGCGTCGATCAGATTGGAACCCATAGCTAACTCCAGTTCTCGTTTTGTCATCCTGAGCGGAGTGGGTGCTTCACGAAGTGAAGCGCTCACGGAGTCGAAGGATCCCTATGTGCTTTCCGACTTCGTCTTGCGGCTAGGAATTCTCACGGGTTGCAGGTCCAGGCCAAAGTGAGAACGCCCTGCAACAGGCCAAGCGCCGCATGGCGGGTAGGGGTCCTTCGACAACGCAAGAGTTCGCTTCGCGAACTCTTGCTCCGCTCAGGACGACAATTCAGAAAGAGCAGTAACGGCGCGGCTTGAAGCCGCGCCCTTTCAAAACAAATCGTTCAACACAAGTCCTTCAAAGCAAGAACGTCCAAGCAAGCCAAGACATCCTCTATCCGCCTGCGAGCGCCAGCACCGGCAGTTTGAAGAATTCGCGGACGCGGGCGTTGACCACTTCTCCGCCATTTGTGATCAGCGTCTCGCGGATGATTTCATCCTGCAGGTTCAGTTGCAGTTTGCCGTCCTTCACCATGTAGGTGAGGTAGGTCGTGATGTTGCGCGCGTACATCTGACTGGCGTGGTAGGGGACACTGCTGGCGAAGTTGATCGCGCCGATGATGGTGACGCCGTAGGCTTCCACGGTTTCTCCGTGGCGCGTCAGTTCGCAGTTGCCGCCGCGCTCGGCGGCCAAGTCGACGATCACGGAGCCAGGGGCCATTGCTTTTACCATCTCGGCAGTGACCAGCACGGGCGACTTCTTGCCGGGGATGACCGCGGCGGTGATCACCACATCGCTTTCGGTAACCACGCGGGTCAGCAGTTCGCGCTGGCGGGCATAGAAATTTTCGTCCTGGGCAGTGCCGTAGCCACGGGCGTCTTGCGCATTCTGGGCTTCGATGGCAAGTTCGACGAAACGGCCGCCCAGGCTTTGGACCTGCTCCTTGGCGGCAGGGCGCATGTCGTAGGCGGAGGCGACTGCGCCAAGGCGCCGGGCAGTCGAAATTGCCTGAAGTCCAGCCACTCCCGCGCCGATGACGAAGACACGAGCAGGGGTGATGGTGCCGGCGGCGGTGGTCATCATGGGGAAAATGCGCGGGGAGGTTTCGGCGGCGAGCAGCACGGCTTTGTAGCCGCAGCAAGTGGCCATGGAGGAAAGCGCGTCCATGCTCTGAGCGCGCGTGGTACGCGGCATGAATTCCACGGAAAACGCAGTGACTCCGGCCTGCGCTAGCTGCTGGACGACCTCCAGGGAACCCAGGGGGCGCAGGAATCCGATCAGAGTCTGTCCGCGGCGCATCAGGGGGAGATCGGCTCTGCCGGTCACGTCATTGGAGCCGTAGCAGAGCACCTGCAGCACGATATCGGCTGTGGCGAAGACGGCGGCGCGGTCGGGCACGATCTTCGCGCCCTTCTCTACGTAGGCTGCGTCGGGGTAACCCGCCTGCTCGCCGGCGCCGGCTTCGATAACAACCTCGAGGCCCGCCTTAGTGAGATTGGGGATGGCGACGGGAACGAGGGCGACGCGACGTTCCCCGGGATAACTCTCTTTTGGAACTCCGACGATCACTCGGCTTCGGTCCTTTCCTCACACGGACCAACAAAAAGTGGACTGGAAACAGTAACAGATCGGATGAGGAACTGGAAGACACCCGCTCACGGTGTTAGCGACCGAGGCTTAATCTGCGGCGCCGATTTGCTTGAGATGATGAACCATATGGGTAAGGTAATCCGTCGCGATAAAACCAAGAGTCTTGGGCTCATTGGATCCGATTCGGCAAACCGTTTCCAGCTTGCACACCGGCAGCCGAGCGATTATATGAGCGAGGTAGCGATTGTAAGCTACCCACAAGGAAACCAACAGCGACCAATCCGCTTCTTGCGGCGCTTGCACTCGCACATTTCCCTCCTGGTCGTAAGCGGGAAAATCCAGGGACGGCTGCTGGGCGCCGCGGACAAATCGCTGGTGGTTGTTGGATGCCGAATCAATCAGATGTCCAACCACTTGCTTAGGCGACCAACCGCCCGACAGTACCGGCTTGGCGCTCTCAAGGGCGCTGATTTCGCGAAGCCTCGGCTCCGCCGCCTCAATCGTGGATAGCAGTTGTTCACTTAGCTCTTTCATCTCATACCTCACAGTATTGATTTCATTTGCGGACAGCCGCCGCGAACGGCGGACCTATTGTCCAAACCGATAATGCCACACTCTCGCCGCGCCGATTAGGTTTGTGTCCTCGCCAGGGAGGCGAGTGTTAGCTCAGTTGTCCCGGCGGGGACGAACCGGCAGCCGCTGCGAATGACGGCGTGGATGCGGCGTAGTTCGCATGCTGGCTTCGGGAACAGTTCCCGATTGCGATCCAAACGCGGAAAGCTCGTGAGGAGAAACTAGCAACAATTGCATGCTTTCCCGCGCGTGGCTTCCCGACCCTCCCAAACGATGAGCGGCAGAACGACTAAGGCGGCAATCGGGTCTGCCCACTTTACGTGCCAGATCACGTTGATAGCCAGTCCCGCCAAGGCGATGAGCGAGAGGTAAGCACACAGCGCCGACTGAGCGGCGTCCGCCCGCAACGCGGCGCTGCATGTAGCTCCTGACAGCCGCCGCTTCTCTTTCGCAAGCCACGGCATGACGACTGCTGCTGCAACCAGAATCGCTATTCCCAGAAATGTCGGTTTGGGTTCGCTATAGCCCAGCAGACTCGTGACCGAACTGACTGCGACAAAAGTAGCCAGCGCGAACAACAAGGCTCCCGCTACACGGGCAGCCCGCCTTTCGGCGTCCCGGCGTGCGGCACTTGCACGAAATCTCCACAGTATTACTGCCGCCGAGAAAAGCTCGATGGCACTGTCCCCACCGAAGGCAAGTAGAGCGGGACTCCGTGCCCGCCAAGCTGCGAAGAGGGACACCGCAGCCTCCACAATCATCCATGCGATTGTGACGGTTTGCACCCGTTGGATTCGACGGATTGCGTCTGGAGGAGCTACTTGTAACATCGAGGTCATGTTCCTGATTTACCCCCTTGACTCTGGACTGCGCTCCAGATTGTATGATTTTGTCATGGCGACCAATCACCAAGCTGAGAGCACGGCGATGCAGATCGGCGAGGTCGCGAAACGCACTTCCGTAACCGTGGACGCGATCCGATTCTACGAGAAGCGTAAGCTCTTGCCCAACGCGGTTCGCAGCGCAGGTCGGTTCCGACTTTACGGAGAGGGCACCATCGAGCGACTTCACTTCATCCAGCAAATGCAGGGGCTCGGCTTCTCATTGCGCGAGGTCGGGGAATTGATTCAGCTTCGAGAGAGGAAGGTGGATGCCTGCGAATCGGTAAAAGAATTGCTGAAGGCAAAACTGATCGACGTGCGGGCAAAGCTGCAAGAGCTACGGCATCTGGAGTCGGGGCTAGAAATGGATTTGCGGAGGTGCAACCGCGAATTGAGCCATCGTCGGCGGCACGCAGCCTGCGCTTGCCCGGTGCTCGAAGAAGGCGCAGGGGTTAATCAATGAGAATTGAGATTCTCTACGTCCCTGGCTGCCCGAACTACCAGCCCACGTTCGAGAAGCTGCAAGCGGTCTTGGCATCCGAAGCGGTGAACACTGGAATTCAGGGGATACCTGTGACCAACGAAGGTGAAGCGAGGGCTCTGTCATTCCCCGGTTCCCCCACCGTTCGCGTCAACGGTGAGGATGTCGAACCACAGCAGACCAGCGTGCCCAGCTTAGCTTGTCGCCTGTATGAAAATCGGAGCGGCATTCCGCCAGAGAAGTTGTTGCGAATCGCGATTTCAAGCGCGAAACGGAGAGAGTGAAGACTTCCCATGCGAGTAGCAGAACGAGCAACGCCTGTAGCAGCAATGATCGCCGTTCTATCGACTCTAGCTTGCTGCTTACCATTTACTTTTCTGGGAAGCACCCCAGAACAGGGCGGTGCTCAAGGGGCTTCGCTTTTGGCATTGATTGCGCCGAACGTACAACTGAATGAACCCGATGCCGAGCAGGATCGCTGCGCTCAGTATTGGGACGATGACCATCTTATCGCCAGAGAATTGCAACAACAGCTTCCTTCGGAGCCCAGTTGCTGCCAGCGCAACGGCGTACTTTGGGACGTGGCTGTCCTCTATGGGAAGCAAGCGCAATGGGGTAATTCTTCGCCTCTGTTCGCCGATGGTCCGGTCGTGAAAGCAGCGCCTGACCTTGCCAAGCTGGCATCCCTTCAGATGGCTGGAAAGCCCAATTAGCTTATACTGATGCCCTGATGGACGTTGAACGGATTATTGACGACATCGAGCAGCTAGAGGAAATGTTCGAAGCGCCGGACATTAGACCACTCAGCGCAAGCGACATCTCGGCAGCAAATCGAAGGCACGACGAGATGAATGCGCATAGCCCGTGGTTTCGGCTCTGGCAACACTATGGCATCTGTTGCCGAACTGAAGCCCCAGTGCTTCGACTAGGGGAATTGGAGAGCTAGACCTTCGAACCAGCAAGAGTGCTCACCTCTTCTCTACCTCCGAATCGGGCGATTGCTCACTGGATCGTGTCCTCTTCGCCGAGAGTGGTGCGGTTCTTCCCAATCACACGCACTTCCTTGCCGCGCAGACCTGTGTACTTGATCGCCATGCCGAGAAGCATGTATTCGTCCTCTTGGTAATCGGCAGCAAACGCGTCTTGGTGGAGCAAGACCTGTTCCGTATCATCCGCGCACATCTTTGCGAAGTCGGGGAGCTTCAGTTGGGGCTGATGGCCGAAGGTGAGCGTTTTGGTTGGCACCGCTTTCGTCACAGCCTGAGTACGTCGGCGAACAAATCGACGAAGGACATCACGGTCAGTCAGACCATGCTTCGTCACGCCAAACCAGGCACCACGGCGATCTACACGCACTGGAACTTCGACAAGGCGTTGGACGCCCAGCGCGTGTACATGGATCAGTTGCTCACGATGAAGCCCGTTTCGGACTGATCGTGGTCTGCTTCGGTCGATTTTGGGTCCTTCAAACCATGTCTGAGGTATTCACCAGGATTAGCCCTGACAACTCGCTTGAACGCCTTACTGAATGCGGCATCGGACTCGTAACCGACCAATCGAGCGACTTCTGGGAGCTTTTTGTCACGCCGTTCAAGTAACTGCATCGCCTTCTGCATCCGCCACTCGGTTACATATTCCAGTGGTGTTTGTCCGAGTAGCTCTTTAAAACGTGCTGCGAATGCGGAGCGAGACATGCCTGCCGCTTCGGCCAGGGATTCGACCGTCCAGGGTGTATTCACTCTGTCGTGAATGGCACTCAGAGCAGCGCCTATTTGAGGATCGAAAATTGCACGAAGCCATCCTTTGTTGCGTTCCGGTCCCGACGCGATATGCGCCCGGAGTACCTGGATAAACAGAACCTCGGCCAGCCGACTCGCGACGACTTCAGATCCCGGCGCCTGTTCTTCCATCTCTGACGCGAGCGCCTGCACTGTGGTGTGAAGAGCAAGCGTGCGTGCCTGATCGGCCTTCATCAAAATGAAGTTCGGCAATAACTGAGTGATCGGCCTCAGGCTGGCGCGATCGAAACTCAAGGATCCACAGACGATTGTCGTCGGTGCGCCACCGCCGCCACAAAGAGCGACATTGCCGTTGGCCTTGGCCCCGATCTCGCGGAAGCTCCACCTCGGACGTGTTCGCGGGCTGTCGCGCAAAACAATCGAAGTCCCCTTAGCCAGTAAAAAGCAATCACCACCGGTGAGGGGAATCGGCTCCGCAATCCCTTCCACACTCAGCCAGCAGTTGCCGCGCGAAAGCATGGCGAAGTGCGCCAAATCTGTGGGTGACATCTTTTTGTCGGAAGGCGTGACTTTTTCTTCGATCTGGTTTTCCTGTTTTACACCCCACGGGGCCGTGGCTTCGAGCCTGTGCAGACCGAAAGCGGTTACGTGCATCGTTCTAAAGATGTCTGTTATCGAATCCAACTTAGCCTCTATCTTTTGGACGAATGGACAAAATATTAGGACTCCTGAACAGTTCTCGTCCACCGCTGAAGAACTCTACTCTAGTGTACCGAATGCTACACATCTACCGAAGGGAGAAATTATGGGAAGGCTTGAGGGTAAAGTTGCAGTCATCACGGGTGGATCGAGCGGCATGGCGCTGGCGAGCGCCAAGCGCTTTGTTGAAGAAGGCGCCTACGTTTTCATCACGGGTAGGAGGCAGGAGCAGCTCGATGAGGCCGTCAAGCTGATCGGCCGGAACGTGACGGGCGTGCGCGGTGACGCGGCCAATCTCGACGACCTCGACCGTCTGTTCGACAAGGTCAAGCGGGAAAAGGGCAAGATCGACGTCCTGTTCGCGAGCGCCGGCAAGGGTGAGGCCTTACTACTGGGCGAGATTACCGAGCAGCACTTCGATGCGACCTTCGGCCTGAATACGCGCGGAACGCTGTTTACGGTTCAGAAGGCGTTGCCGCTGTTCAACGATGGCGGATCGATCATCATGACCGGATCCGTCGCTTCGGTGAAGGGTTTTCCTGGTTTCGGAGTGTATGCGGCGAGTAAGGCGGCATTGCGCTCCTTTGCACGCACGTGGCTCAACGAACTGAAGGGCAGGAATATCCGGGTGAACGTGCTGGGCCCGGGGCCGATCGCCACACCGATGCAGGAAGAAGTTCTCACCAAGGAGGCGAAGGAGATGTTCGAATCCCTGATCCCGCGGGGAAAGATGGGTCAACCTGAGGAAATCGCGACGGTCGCGCTGTTTCTTGCTTCAGACGATTCGAGCTTCGTGAACGGGGTGGAGTTGAATGTCGACGGTGGCTTCTCGGCCATCTGAAGTCGGCGGTTGGGATCAATATCAACATGGATCGGAGAAGCACTATGAGGTATGCGATTGTCGGATTCGGCAAGATAGGCCAGGCCCTCGCCCACGCGTTCGCCCGTAAAAACATCGACGTGACTGTCGCGAGTCGCCGGCCACCTGAGGCGTTGGCGCCGCAGGCTCGGGCGATTGGACCTACGGTCGTCGCCAGGTCGCTGCAGGATGCACTTGAGGCCGACACCATCATCTTGGCGGTCCCGTTCGGGGAACATCGCGAGGTTGCGAAGGCCATGCCGAGTTGGAAAGGCAAGACGGTCATCGACGCGACGAACGCGTTTGGAGTTCTCCCTGAAGAGCTGGGCGGCCTCCTGTCCTCCGCCTTCGTCGCGAAGGCGTTCACCGGGGCTAAGCTCGTGAAAGGTTTCAATCACCTGGTTGCAGCCATTTTGGCTACCGACCCGGTCGTCGAAGGGGACCATCGGGTCGTCTTTCTGTCGAGCGATGACGAGGACGCGATCTCTCTGGTGGCGGATTTGGCCAATCAACTCGGGTTCGCACCCGTCAATCTGGGAAAGCTCAACGAGGGTGGCGCGCTAGTGCACGCACGCGGCCGCACTTGGGGTCAGCTCATCTTCCAGGATTTGTTCAAGAAGCAGCAGTAATCAATCTATGACCGCGCGATTTGGCCCGAGAAGGATGATTCCGAAACGTCGGATTAGACCGGACACACTTGATGTAAGGGAAAAGGAGAGATTTCGATGAGCACCGAAAAGAATGTCCAGATCGTGAAGAATTTTCTTGCGGCGCTCGGCCGCCGCGACAAGCAAGATCTGCTGGCGTTGTCTGCCGAAGATATTGAGTGGATCATTCCGGGCGAGGACTGGCCGCTGGCCGGCACGCACCGCGGGCACGCTGGACTGAATAACTTAGTTCAGAAGGCTAACGAAACGGTGGAAACTTCGTTCCCAGAGCCCCCCGAGTTCATAGCGCAGGGAGACCGGGTTCTGGTCGTCGGCTTCGCTAGGGGGAGAATCAAAGCCACGAATAGCACGTTCGAGGACCATTGGGTCTTCGCCATTACCATTCGAAATGGCAAAGTGACGAACATCCGTGAGTATGTCGACACGCAAGTGTGAGTTCCGGAAAATCTGACCCACCTAATTCCGGAAATTCTGAGCCATCCAGTAATAGTCAAAAGCGGTAGAACTTCTGCCTATGCCTCTGCCGGTCCTTGGACCAGTGGAGGCGGAGGGAGAGGAGGATGTTGAGCATGCTCAAGCGTCACGAAGTGGAGATTTTATTGAAGGCGGGCCACAGTAAGACGGAGGTGGCCCGGCTGACGGGAGTGTCCCTATGCTCGGTGAAGCGCATCGCGCAAGAGGGACCGGTGAAGCATGTCGATGATGCGGCGGAACGCGCCCAACGACAGGTCGGCCGGCCCAGCACGGTGACGAGTTTCCGGAAACCGATCCTGGAGATTTTGCAGCATGTACCCGATCTAGCGTCGCTGGAGATTCTGCGGCGAGTGCGGGAAGCAGGCTATGAGGGAGGCAAGACTGCCCTGTACGCGCTGGTGGCCTCGCTCCGTCCGAAGCCGGCGAAGCCGCTGGTTCGTTTCGAGGGTCTGCCCGGGGAGTTCAGTCAGCATGATTTTGGACAAACCGAAGTGCAGTTCGTCGATGGCGCGAGCCAACGCATCCATTTTTTCGCTTCGCGTCTGAAGTACTCGCGTTTCATGTGCGTCAGTCTGGTCCGGGATGAAGCAGTCGAGAGTTTGGTACGAACCTTGGCCGAGCATCTGGCCAGCTGGGGTGGGGCTCCTTTGCAGTGCGTCTTCGATCGGCCGAAGACGGTCGCCCTCAAGTGGCGGAAAAATGGGGAGGTGACGGAATGGAATCCGGTCTTTGCCTACGCCACGCTGGAGATGGGAGTGGGGGTCGAGCTGTGCTGGCCGTATCGAGCGCAGCAAAAAGGAAGCGTGGAGAACCTGGTCGGTTTCGTCAAGTCTTCGTTCTTCAAGGTGCGGCGGTTTCACGATGCGGAAGATCTTGGACTGCAACTGCAGGGGTGGCATGAGGAGGTGAATCAGCAGCGTCCTTGCCGTGCGACCGGCGTGATTCCCGCGGTGCGCTGGGCAGAAGAGAAACCTCGCCTCCGTCCCCTGAAAGTGCAGCCGGAAGAACTGGCCCTACGCATTCCGGTCTATGTGGGTCCGACGGGAACGGTGCTGCACGATGGCCACTCCTACTCGATGCCGCCGGAGGCGATCAGTATGCCGGCCACGTTGTACTTGTATGGGCAACGAGTACGCATCGTGGCCGGTCGGTATGAAGCGGTGCATCCTCGGAAATTCGTGGCGCATGAAGGGTCTTCGCTGGCCGAGCATCGCGCGGCTTTGGTCGCGGCGGTATCCGGGAAACGCGGCCAGCGCTATCTGAAGCGGCAGCAGTTGCTGGAGTTGGGGGAGCCTGCCATTCGCTATCTCACCGAGATTGTGCATCGTCGGCCGCGGCAGTGGTACGAGGATGTGGATCGACTGCACGCGATCCTGCAGAGTCATGGTCCCGAGGTTCTGCGGCGAGCCCTGGAAGCCGGTCTCCAGGATCAAGTGTTCGGTGCGTTCTACGTGGAGAGATCTCTCGCACCCGGGCTGAACTTTCCGGAGGCGATGCAGTGAACACCGAGACCGCAAGATCGAGGAAGCTGGGTGTGCGCCCGTACCTTCGGAGGCGAAGAAACAACACCCCATGGGGGGATGCTAGAGATCGACCGAGGAGGCGATCGTCGTTCCAAGACGATCCGGGCGCAATGTTTTCTGGAAGTTCACCGGAAAAACTCACCGCCGTAGCCGGGGCGGTGGGAAAAGTGAACATCCCGCTGCGGTTGCGGGATGTTCAAGTGCAGTGGGAAAGTCCTGCTTTTGGACTTTTCCACGGAACGGCTTTTTCCACGGCCCTTCTATTCACCGCGGGTACAGAGCCGAACATACACCGGAGGAGAATGCTATGACCAAGAAGCCATCCCAGCCCATACCCGTGTTGGCCATCCCGAAACTTTCCGATGGCCAGCTCGAGCCTCTGTTCCGACGTCTCAACCTGGCGCACACACGCCGCATCTACCAGGAGGTCGCGGATCGAGCCGAAAAAGAAAACTGGACCTATCGCGACTTTCTCGCCCTTCTGCTGGCCGAAGAAGTGGCCCACCGCAAGCAAACCCGCCTACAGCGCTGCACCCGCCAGGCTCACTTTCCGTTCTTCAAAACCATCGATGAGTTCGACTTCACTTTGCAATCGACTCTCCGGCAATCGCTGCTCGGTTCCTATCTGGGTCCGGACTTCGTCACCGAGGGCCGTTCCCTGATCCTTTACGGCAAGGCCGGCCGCGGCAAAACTCATCTCGCCGTGGCCATTGGCTATCGCGCCATCCAGAATGGCTTCGACACCCTTTGCACCACCGCCGCCGAACTCATTGAGGATCTGTCCAACGCTAGTGCCAAAGGTCTGTTACACCAATCGTTGTCAGCCTACACTCGTCCGCATGTCCTCGTGATTGACGAGATCGGTTATCTAAGTTATGGCCCCGACGCTGCCAATGTTTTGTTCCATGTGGTCAATGATCGCCATCTCAGAAAACGGCCGATGATCTTCACCACCAACAAGGCGCTCACGGAGTGGGGCAGGGTGTTGCACGACCAAGACCTGGCAGATGCCATCCTCGATCGAGTCCTCGAGCGCGGACGCTTTGTCCACCTCGACGGACCCTCAGGTCGGACACGTCATTTAAACTTAGAGGAGGCCTCGCCGGCCAAAGCCCAACGGCTCAGAATTTCCGGAATTAACGGCTCAGAATTTCCGGAACCCACAGCAAGCACTGGCGCGGACCTCCGAGACGGCCGCGAGCCCCCGGCCCTGACCCATCGCGCTGTTTCGTCTCGGCAATCTCAATCGGCGGATCTCGGTGAGTGCACGATCGCCAATGTACTCTCTGAGTCACGATCAGTAACGATAAGTCTTAGTGCTGTATCTGAAGCGCCCCCGAGTGAAGAGCTGGGAGTTGAGACGCTGTGTAGGGGGCGCTTCAGATACAGCGACAAGTCGGCCTGTGTTTATTAACTTCTGGCAGCGAAAGCTCAGTTGGCGAGAACAGCCGGTTCGGTCTCTCGACGCGGAATTCACTGCAGGTTAGCAGAGTGCTGAAAGCAATCTTCGCTATCGGATCGCCAGACGGACCACGCGTCCCTAAGCTATTGAAAAATAAGGAGGTGATCCGATAGCGGATCGTAAGCATTGAAAAGATGGTGGGCGCTATAGGATTCGAATGTACTAGAAAACGTAGTTTCAATAACATAGAGCGCACGGCGGGCATCGTAAAGCAGTGGAAGGCAGTGGTAAGCAGTACTAACGGATCACAAATGGATCACGGCTCGTGCCCATCTGAAAAGTGCCAACCAAGGTGGCCACAAAAGCTGAGATTGTCAATTGCGGGCCCAATCGGCATAGCCTGTGTCGGCGACCGAGTTTCAACTTCGGCGTGGCAACAATTCTGAAGTTGATAGCACAAGCCCGTTTCTCATTACTATCTTGTGAAATTCCCAGAAGCCGACCTATAGCTCGGGTTGTTGAAAGTTTGCTCCGGAGCATATCTTCATATTCAGCGGACATTTTTGGCGACGAACAGAGTTGAGTAGATTCGCTGGACAGCGTAGAGGGAGTGCGCGCCGTCCGGTGTAATGAGAGCGTGACGCATGGTAACCATCGCAGTTTTGTCCGTCGGCGAGAAGTGGGTCCAGAGCTTTCGCTGGCCAGTGGTGAGGTTCAGATCATAGATGTCGATCGCATCGAGGCTGGCGCGGCGCTCGAGAAAAATATTCTGCGAATTGTTATGCCACTCGATAGGAAAGTCGCCTTCGGTCAGTCCTTTGATCTCCGTTGCCTCGCCGCCCGCGATCGGTTGTATCCAGTAGTGATTTCCCCCGTCGGTAGTCAAGAAATATTGACCATCAGGCGAGACGTTCAGCGCGACATCGTGGGCAAATACGGCATAACGACCCTCCTGGGTAACCTGGTGCGCCGTACCGCTAGAGACGTCCTGCAGATAAGTGATGGGAGTATGGCCTGCAGCCGATGCGACCACCAAAATCTGCTTGCCATCGGGCATCCAAGTTCCGACGATATAGTTTAATCCCGGGGGCGCGCTCAGGACGCTACTCTCGCCCACGCCTGTGGGAATAATCCGGAGCTGATCCAGATGAACGGGGTCAAGAGCAAGCGCCCACTTGCCATCGAAGGAGAACGCTATCCCTGCTCCCTGTCCAATCAGCACAGGAGCGGAGCCGTCCGTCGATTGCGTGTAGAGGTTGTAATCGGAAGTGGGTCCGGTCACGTAGGCGTTCAGAAGTAACATCCGGCTATCGCGCGAAATGGCTGCTACGTTTTCGAAGGGGAAGAAGCTGAAATCTGGGACTTGCCCACTCCGTGTATTGGCAAAGATCTGCTCATCTCGCTCCGTATCAGAGTTGATCAGTACGTTGCCATCTTTGGAAATGTCCTGGAAATGCAGCACGCTTGGACTCGACAGCAGGATTCGCTGCTTGCCGTTAAGCTTGACCGCGCGAACGGACCTGGGTTCACTACTGTCGGCGGCGGTAAACCAGATTTCGCTGCCATCTGGCGCCCAAGCCAGTCCCTGAACGGAGCTGAACTCTTGGCTCAAGGCTTTCCGATTGCCCTGAAAATCTATTAAGTCGATGACGCCCCGGTCATCGCCAAAAGTCGAGTGGTCGACAAAGGCGATCTTGTCTCCGGCGGCCGAAAAACGCAAGTCGCTGATGTAACCCTCGTTCTGGTACAGCACCTTGCCGATGGGGAACTCGAGCTGGCATTGATTCTTCACCCTGTGGCTGACCGCCAGCGCGGAGCCTTCGGGCGTCCAGTCGGCGTCGATCACGTTGTCCAGCAACTCGCGCGTGGATCCCCCGCCCAGAGGAACGCGCGCCAGCCGGCCGATCGGAGTCCACTTCACGATGAAATCGGGATTCAGCAGGACCGCTAGTTCTCCCGTGGAGGAGACGCTCAAAATGCTGGCATGAATGTTCAGGGCCTGCGCCTCGGCAGTGTCGGTGCGCGTGGAAAAGAGCTCCGTGGGTTTGCCGTTGCTGGTCCCGTCGTAAACCACCGTGCGCCCATCCGGAGCAAAACGAGCGCGGCGAAGGTATGCCGAACGAAAAGTAATCTGGGCAAATGTGGGATGGCTTGGCTGGGTTCGGTTCAGCAGCAGGGTGGCAATCACGCCGACGGCTAATGCCGCCAGCAGTGACCCAGCGAGAAGAATCCGGGAGCGCGTTTTTCTCGTGTCTTTGAGAGCGCGCAAATTCGCAGTCGAGCTGGCTGCGCTGCTGCTCAATGAATCCAGCGCAAAAGCCAGATCGCTGGCGGACTGAAAGCGGGCCTCCGGCTTCTTTTCGAGGCAGCGTTGTGCGATCCGTTGCAGCCCGAGCGGCACGTGCACTGCGCTCTCGGCGAGGTCCGGCGGTTCCTCTTTGAGAATCGAGTTCATGACCTCAATTCCCGAGTCTCCGTGGAATGCACGTCGTCCCGATACCATCTCGTAGAGAACGGTGCCGAAACTGAAGATGTCGGAACGATGGTCGATCGGTTCCCCGCGCACCTGCTCCGGACACATATAGCCGGCAGTGCCCAGCACGGTGCCCACCGAAGTTTGGTCCACCTGGGTGAGAGTTTTGTCTACTGCGGCAGCCTTGGTTACAACCTGCTTGGCCAAGCCGAAGTCGAGAAGCTTTACGCGTTCATCGGGCAGAATGAAAATATTTTCCGGCTTGAGGTCACGATGCACAATACCCTTCTCGTGAGCTGCCGCGAGTCCCCTGGCGATCTGGAGGCTGTATTCATTCACCCGCCGCTGGGCAAGAGGGCCGGCTTGCAGCCGTTCGCGAAGGGTCTGGCCTTCGAGAAATTCGGAGACGAGAAAATGCACCCCGTCCTGCGAGCCAACGTCGTGAATGGCCATCAGGTTGGGATGGTTCAAGGCGCCGAGAGTGCGGGCTTCCTGTTGAAACCGGCCAAGACGATCTGGGTCGGAAGAGAGCGATTGGGGAAGAATCTTAATGGCAACTACACGCTGTAGTCGCGTGTCGCGCGCACGGTACACTTCTCCCATGCCACCCGCGCCTATTAATGACTGAATTTCGTAAGGGCCAAGCTTTAAGCCAGAGGTAAAGGACATCCGCGGACATTATACGTGCGCGACCGCGATAGCTAAGGCTTAAAACAATTCGTCATGGCGGATGGTCACCAATCCGGATGCTATCCAGAAACGGGCATCGAGGAAGTCAGCCGGATTGGTACCGAAAAGTGCGAAAGCTCAGTTGGCGAGAACAATCGGTTCGGTCTCTCGACGCGGAATTCACTGCAGCTTAGCAGAGTGCTGAAAGCAGTCTTCGCTATCGGATCGCCAGACGGACCACGCGTCCTTAAGCTATTGAAAAATAAGGAGGTGATCCGATAGCGGTTCGTAAGCTGTTGAAAAGATGGTGGGCGCTATAGGATTCGAATTTTGGGGTAAACGTATTTTCAACAACATAGAGTCGCACGGCGGGCACCCTAACCCGCATTATTCGTGAAGACATCGCGAGCGCCCAGTCATTGGTGCGAAGTGGGTTGTAAATCCCGATAGTTGGGGTTGGTCGAGCAAAGGAGCAAAAGAATCGAGGAGTTCCAAGGTCGGGATGCTCAAGTTGCCGGATGGAGAGACAGGGACGCCGTGACCGTCGTCGGTGTGGAATTCGCTTGAGTTGGTAAACCGGAAAAAGATTTAGCCGGTTGCCGCGCCGAGCGCCAGAGCCACACGACGGAAGGCGGGTAGAAACGGGAAGGAAGCGGGCAGATGGACAACGACGCGTCGTACCGAGACCAAGACCCGAGCGCCTAACTTCAGCAGTCGTTCGCGCAACGTGTCAACTTGAGCGCGGGCACAACTGGTACCGGCAGCCCGCAAGCGCAACTCCTGCATCAGGACGTAGGCCGCGGCGGTGAGTAGGACGCGAAACTGGTTGGCCCAGAAGCTGGTGCAGCTGGTGCGGTCGATCTCGAGCTTGTGCAGCTCCTTGATGCGATTCTCAATGTCACCGCGCTGGCAATAGACATGTTCGTAAATCCACTGCGGACTTTGTTTCATGTTGGTGATGACAAATCGGGGATTGTCTTTGGGGTCCTTATGGGCAGCACGAACGACTTCGGCTTTGATGATGACGCGGCGCATACCAGGCCACTTCCCGGCCTTGTAGCGGACTTCACCGTAAATATGTTCGGTCTTTCCGCTGCGTCGCGAGAGCTGGCGCGCTCGCCTCATTCCGCTTTCGACGACGCGCTTTAACACTGCATTCTTGGCCATCGCGACCACATATTCCAGTTTCGGCTGGGCGTCCAAAAACTCCAGCACGGCAGGATGTGCGAACCCGCCATCCAGGCGTACCCGAATCTGTACTCCAGGAAGATGGTGACGAATCATCCTCACCAAACGCCGCAGGATGCCGACTGCTCCCGCCGCTGCGCTCACGTTGCCGGGCCGTAACACCGCGGCACAAAGATACTGTTCGGCTTCGTTGTTGAAGCTGACAAAACCCATCACCGGCAGGTAACACCAGCTGTCGTAATGTCCGTTGAAAAACGACAACTGCTGCGCGCCGTGCGTGGGATCGTCGGTCGGGTCCAGATCGATGGTGACGCGATAAGTGCGATGACGCAGCCGCTTGGCGTGACGCCGAATCACACTCTCGGCCAGGAACTCGCCCGCTCGATAGAGTTCCTTGATCCCAACTCCGTTCTCGAACCGCGACAACGTCGGCTGCGAAGCCAGATCGCGACCCTCGATCGGATCGCGCTCCAGAAGTAGTTTGTGAATCGGATCCTCGGACAGCCGGGCTGAATCGTTGGCGTCCGGGTAACCACAGGCGATCGAAAACACTCGCTGCGCCACCAACTCGCGCAAGGAATGATCGACCTTGCCCGCTTGCCGATCATCTCGAAGGCAGGAACTCAGTCCAGCCACCAAGTCATAGTGCCGATCAGCGGCCTTCAGCAGCACAGCCCCGCCGTCGGAACTACCCTCGCGCTGATCGAACTGGGCAACGACAGGCTTGCGAAAAATTCCTGGGAACAATAAACACTGTGTTGTGCTATCGTCTGACATTAAGGAAGCCTCTTTTGTTGCGCAAACATTGTCTCGACAACATGTTTGTAACAGGGGAGGCTTCTTTTGTCTTCAGATCTCTTCACCTTCACGAATAATGCGGGCTAAGCATTCAAACCGGACTCGCATCAGTTCTTGCTTTGGTAGTTCTTGTTGCCACCGTCAACTTCTACAGGTTTTTTCGGTATTTCCCAGCGTAAGTATCCGGCGCGTGCTACTCGCTAACTGACGGTCATTTAGGCGGGAGGTCTTCCGGAACCCACTCCCGCATCTAGAACCGTGCTGCAAGCCCAGTGGCCCGAAGGGGTCTCTTCCACAACAGTCGCAACTCGTTGAACCACAAGCGTCAGGATTGGCCGTCCGGGCATGGCCACGAGGGTAAAGGTGCGGACCAGTGCGAGCGGCTCGGCAGCGAACCCATGACGGACGTAACTTTTAGCTCGCAGAGACGCCGTCTACCATGGTGGTGCTAAGCGAACATAAGCCGTGAGCGAGCAATTCCACATCCCGCCTGACTGGCCAGTCCTTGTTGTCGAGGACACGGAAGATCGCATTTCGTGGTTCAGGAAGCGGATGCCAAGGGCAGTTTTTGCGAAGAACGCCGAGGCGGCATTTCGAGCGTTGGAGCAGCACGAGTTCAAGGTGATCTTTCTCGATCACGACCTGCATTGGATGCACGCCGACAATTCCATCTTCAAGGGAACGGGAAAGGAAGTCGCTCGGTTTCTAGCAAAGAAGGAATTCCGGGGGATAGTCATCATTCATTCCCGGCACGAAGAGGGCGCGGCCGCGATGAAGAAGTACCTATCGAACGCTAGGCTCGCGCCTTTGGGAGCTTTGAGATTCCTGCGGAGGCGAACCCCTAATCTCACAACCGGCCACCGGATCGCGGGCCCTTAACAATGTAGAAGTCGCAATTCTGCTTTCTGGGAAAACCCGTCACACTTCCCACCATCAGCAATGCCATTTCCACGTCTCATGTTCAGTTTCCACACCGACGACCGCGCCATCCAAAAGTGGGGACTAAATTTGCCTACTGCGTGACTGAGTTTGCGAATCGGATAGGAGCGATTGGCGTTCGCTCAGTTAGATTGTTGGAGAGGATGCCTTTCAACCGGGTGAAACAAGCCTTCGGATCGACCTGAGCTAGATTCATGGTAGTGAACTCCGCTTTGCTAGCCTCGACAGAAATCACGAAGACATTGGTGTCTTGGCCGGTGGACTTGTCGATCCCACGAATCCTGCCGTTGAACGCAACAGAGGTCAGGGCATTTGCAACATCAGATTGAAATAGCTCGTAGACCGTCCTGAGAGCGATCTTCATAGCTAGTCCAGCGTAGGTCTCGGCTACCCTTTTTCGGCGTGACCAACATGGAAGCCTCGCTGCGGTTCTATGTTGATGGGCTCGGATTCAAAATTAAGCACCAGTGGATTCCGGATCGTGAGGAGGACAACCCCGACGGGAGGATTCGTTGGTGCTGGCTTGAGCTTGGCGCAGCCGCAATCATGCTTCAGGAGTTCTGGCCGGGTGGTAGGCCGAAGGAAACGCTTGGGACTGGAGCCTCCGTCTGCTTCATGTGCGAAGACGCACTGGCGCTCTATCACGAGTTCAAATCACGCGGAATTCAGACGAGGAAACGTCCATTCGTCGGAAATCGTCTCTGGGTAGTGCCACTCACCGATCCCGATGGCTACCGAATCGAGTTTGAAAGCCCGGCCGATGCGCCAGAGGAAAGCGAATTGGAAGAATAGGTCAATTAGGCGAGTTGGTTACCGACAAAAAGCGCAGAACCTCTTTCACTACACGATCTGCTTGGTTTGTCTGAAACAAAAACTGGGCATGAGCGGAACCGTCGAGCACAATCAGTTTCTTGGGCTCCGGCGCTTTGTCAAACCATGCACGGATGTGGGGCAACCGTAACCCCTCATCATTTGCATCATCTTGTGCAACGATTACCAATAATGGAGCTTTGATCCGCTCCGCTGGCCCGCTTCCTTGAGCGGCGAGAAGGATCAACTGGTTAATTTCACCCGGTCTGGACGCAATCGATGCGTCCGCTGCGGCGGCACCACCGAAACTGCCTCCCATGACTGCTACCGTTTTCGCTCCGTTGATTCGTAGATAGCGAACGGCTGCCAGCACATCAAGTTGCATGGGCGCGGTGTCCATGTCCGAATCTCCGGGGCCGTGCGACTTGCCGAATCCGCGAAAATCGAATGCCAATACTCGAAAGCCTGCCTTTACAAAAGACTGCGCCTGCGGCTGCCAGCTTTCCTTTGTGAAGCGACCGCCATGCGCGAGCACCAGACCTCGATCACTGTTTCCGTAGAGATCAGCATAGATGAGCCCACCATCCTCGGTGGAAAGAGAGATGTGCTCCACTCCCGATTCAAGTTTGTTATGTGAAGGCGCAGGCGACGGTGCCTGTATCTGAGCGGTCACAATACAGCCACACAGAATCACAAGCCCCGTAAGAGCGTGCATAGTGTCTTGCCTCATCGTATCAGTTGGGCGAGACAACGTTAGTCGCAGTTCCTCGACAATCGCCATTACAATTTGAAGAATGTCCGGTCGAGAGTGCTACCACTGCAAACAATGGATCGAGGACGGAGAAGAGCACGACTGTTGGACGACCACTGAAGCGGCTCTGACGCAGGAACTCTCCGACGATCTGCGGGATGCTTGGGAACGGCTGCGCGAAACCGCTGTGTCCTTCGGCGATCAACGGATTTACGCCTCGCACAAAGCGATCATGTTCTCACGCAAGTCCTGCTACTTCTTCGTGCGTCCCAAGCGTAATTTTCTCGAACTCTGCGTTTTCCTCGGTCGCACTCTGAAGGCTCCTGAAGTGCGACGAAGCGACTGTTCATCGAAGTCCAAGGTGTATCACATCATTCACATCAAGCACCGCGATGAAGTCGAGGCACCGATTACTGACTGGCTTCGGGAAGCCTACGAACTGTCCGATGTGTTGGCGTCGAAGGCGAGCACGGCTCGCGTCAAATCGAAGTACAAGTTGAAGTCCAAGCGAATTTCCCCTCGATGAGAGCACACCCATTGCCGCCGTTGAGGAACTAGCCTGTGAGCACCGGAGCCGTAATAACTGTCATCGCCATCGCCGCCTCAGGCGTTTTGATGATGCGGTTTCGGAAGCGATGGCTCGCGAAGATCAATATTGCCTTCACGAACCGGATCACCGCGCTGTTCGCAGGCTGGCTTCCCGGCTTCGGAATCCTGACTCACGTCGGACGAAAGTCCGGCAAGGTCTACCGTACACCCATAAACGTCTTTCGAGCGTCTAACGGTTTCGTCATCGCACTAACCTACAGCAGCGAATCCGAGTGGGTGAAGAACGTGCTCGCGGCGGGCAGTTGCGCACTTAAGACTGTTGGCAAGAAATATCAGCTTTCCGCACCGAAGGTCGTGCGTGATCCTACGCGACGGCGATTTCCGTTCCCGGTGCGGGTCGTGTTAAGGATTGTGGGCGCAGATGAGTACATGGAGCTTGCCGTTCAATAGGACAGATAGAATTGCACACAATGTTGCGAACAGCCGTCTTGATAGGGTCTTTATTTCTTTGCTCAGCATTCTCCGTCGCACAGTCAACAGAGAAGGAACCGCTCGCAGTTGTCGAGATTGGAGCCGCTGCCGATAGGAGTATCACCGAGGGGCAGTCAAGCCTCGGCCCCACGGTTGCGGTTGAGGTCACACCCATAGAAAAGTGGCTCGAACTTGAGGCTGGGGTCACGCCGCTGTTTCGGCGGCACTCGACAGAATGGAGTGTAGACCTACTTTTCAAGAAGCCATGGACGTTTTCGGAGAAGATGGAATTTATGATCGGGATTGGCCCCGAATGGATTCACACGAACGCATACGGAATAAAAGCGAACTCAGTTGGAGCAGAAGTCGCTCCCGATTTTATGTTTTGGTCATCCAAGAAGCACAGGTTTGGTTGGTATCTCGAACCGAGCTACGAATATAAATTCGGGACGGGGCATGAACACTCGCTCGCGATGAGCGGCGGTCTCCTGATCGGGATTTTTTGAACGAGCTAGGTGGTTTGGGCGAACAGCCTTGGCAGCACTTTCCCCGCTCCTCCCAAATGACATTCTGTGAACGAGGATGCGTTCGCAGGTTCCTCCGGTCCCACGTAGATCGTCCGCGCACGACCAGCGATATGGGCAACAAAGCTGGCAGCGGGCTCGACTACGCCTGACGTTCCGACGGCCACAAAGAGAGTGCATTGGTCCAGTGCGCGATAGATTCGATCCAACCCGAATGGTACTTCGCCAAACCAGCAGATGTGCGGGCGAATCCTGCCGCCGCATTCGCACCGGGGAATTTCGGTCGGCGACTCGTAGAGATTCGCGTCGTCAAAAGGAAAGCGGCTGCAACTATCGCAGCGGCTCTTGAAAAGTTCCCCGTGCATGTGGACGACATTTCTCGACCCCGCCTGCTCGTGAAGGTTGTCCACGTTCTGGGTGCAGACGAAAAGACGATCTTGCAGCAGGTCTTCAAGCTTGGCGAGGGCGAGATGAGCCGCATTCGGTTTGGCTGCCGACGCCACGCGCCGACGCATGGAATAGAACTCCACACCAGCCGGGGATCGCGGTGCCAAGCCTCGGGCGATGCCACTTCCTCGATCCGGTAGTTCCGCCAAAGCCCACCCACGCCACGGAAAGTTGGGATGCCGCTTTCCGCGCTTACTCCAGCCCCGGCAAGAATGAAGATACGGTCGGTGGGGGAAACGGGAAGCATGGGAAGAAACGCGAATCTAAGCCAACAACGGCCACTTGGCGCTTACGGAACAGAACTTCCGTAACTGGTGTCAAATGCACCAAGCCGTGAACATTCAATTATGAGGGTTCAGAGAAGGCTCTGCTGGCTAATCGTGTTCTCAATCATCGCGGCATCGCTCTGTCAGGCTCAGGAACATGAAAGCAGCAGAGAGAGTGCGAACGATGGGACAGAACAGACACAACAGCAGGAAGCGGAGGCCGGGGATCGCAAAGCTCAAAACGAGCTTGGCATAATTGCTCAGGAGAACCATGACTATCGGGGAGCGTTTAAGTGGTTCCAGCTTGCGGCGAACCAAGGATTGAGCGGGGCTCAAGTGGGCCTCGGGTTCTTGTACGACATGGGACTTGGCGTGGAGAAGGATTTGGACCAAGCGGCCCATTGGTATGGTTTGGCGGCGGCTCAGGGCAACCCCGATGGAGAATTTGATCTGGCAATGTGCTACCTCCATGGCGAAGGCGTCGAGCAGGATCAGACTCTTGCGAGAAAGTGGTTTTCTTCGGCTCTCCAACACGGCGATGGCGGCCGATCCCTTGACGGCATTGGACTAACCTACGAGGACGGCCAAAGAGATTATGCGGAGGCTTTCCGCTGGTACATGAAGGCAGCAGAAGTGGGATACGGCGAAGCGCAGTACCACGTCTGTAGGGCGGCGGCACAGGGAATCGGCGTTGCGGCTGACTATCCGGAGGCCGTAAAGTGGTGTTCGAAGCTGGCAGAGAGCGGCGACGAGTGGGGGCAATTCGGGATGGGGCGGATTTATGAGGATGGCACAGGCGTGCCGCCCGATCTTGCAAAGGCGGCCGAGTGGTACCGGAAGTCCGCCGAACAGGGAAACCCCGCTGCACAGCTTAGTTTGGGAGCCATGTACTCGGAAGGCAGAGGCGTTCGACGCGATCTCGTTAAGGCGTACATGTGGATAGCCGTGGCGGGCTCCGGGAAGCACCCAGAGGCGCAGGCCGCTCTTGAGACTCTGACCGACAACATGAATAAACGCCAAATAACTGCGGCCCAAGCCCTTGCTCTAAAATGGACGCGGGAACACCCACGCGATCCTCAGAAGAGTCTCGATCACATAGAGTACAAGCCACAATAATGTTGGAGACCTGCCAGTCGGCTGCATAGCACCCGAAGCGCCGCGCCATCCTGTAGGTTAGTGAAGACATCGCGAGCGCCCAGTCATTGGTGCGAAGTGGGTTGTAAATCCCGATAGTTGGGGTTGGTCGAGCAAAGGAGGAAAGGAATCGAAGAGTTCCGAGATTGGGATCTCAAGTTTCAGAATGGAGAGACAGGGGCGCCGTGACCGTCGTCGGTGTGGAATTCCGTTGAGTTGGTAAACCGGAAAGGGACTTAGCCGGTTGCCGCGCCGAGCGCCAGAACCACACGGCGGAAGGCGGGTAGAAACGGGAAGGAAGCGGGCAGATGAACGACGATGCGCCGTACCGAAACCAAGACCCGAGCGCCTAGCTTCAGCAGTCGTTCGCGCAACATGCAAACTTGAGCGCGGGCACAAGCGGTTCCGGCAGCCCGCAAGCGCAACTCCTGCATCAAGACGTAGGCCGCGGCGGTGAGTAGGACGCGAAACTGGTTGGCCCAGAAGCTGGTACAACTGGTGCGGTCGATCTCGAGGTCGTGCAGCTCCTTTATACGATTCTCTATGTCACCGCGCTGGCAGTAGACGTGTTGGTAAATCCACTGCGGACTCTGTTTCATGTTGGTGATGACAAATCGGGGATTGTCTTTGGGGTCCTTATCAGCAGCACAAACGACTTCGGCTTTGATGATGACGCGGCGCATACCTGGCCACTTTCCCGCCTTGTAGCGGACTTCCCCGTAAATATGTTCGGTCTTCCCGCTGCGTCGCGAGAGCCGGCGCGCTCGCCGCATTCCGGTTTCTGCGACGCGCTTCAACACTGCATTCTTGGCCATCGCGACCACATATTCGACTCGGGGCTGGGCGTCCAGAAACTCGAACACGGCCGGGTGCGCGAACCCGCCATCCAGGCGTACCCGAATCTGTACTCCAGGAAGATGGTGACGAATCATCCTCACCAAACGCCGCAGCATGGCGACTGCGCCCACCGCTGCTCCCACGTTGCCAGGCCGTAACACCGCGGCGCACAGATACTGTTCGGCTTCGTCGTTGAAGCTGACAAAACCCATCACTGGCAGGTAGCAGCAGGTATCGTAATGTCCGTTGAAGAAGGACAATTGCTGCGCGCCGTGCGTGGGATCGTCGGTTGGGTCCAGATCGATGGTGACGCGATAGGCGCGATGGCGTAGCCGCTTGGCGTGACGCCGGATCACACTCTCGGCCAGCAACTCGCCCGCTCGATAGAGTTCCTTGACCCCAACTCCGTTCTCGAAACGCGACAACGTCGGCTGCGAAGCCAGATCGCGACCCTCGATCGGATCGCGATCCAAAAGCAATTTGTGAATCGGGTCTCCGGACAGCCGAGCCGAATCGTTGGTATCGGGGTACCCGCAGGCGATCGAGAACACTCGCTGCGCCACCAACTCGCGCAACGAATGATCGACCTTACCCGCTTGCCGATCATCTCGAAGGCAGGAACTCAGTCCAGCCACCAAATCATAGTGCCGATCAGCGGCCTTCAGCAGCAGAGCCCCGCCGTCGGAACTCCCCTCGCGCTGATCAAACTGGGCAACGATTGGCTTGCGAAAAATTCCTGCGAACAACAAACACTCTGTTGTGCTATCGTCTGACATTAAGGAAGCCTCTTTTGTTGCCGCAAACATTGTCTAGACAACATGTTTGTAACAGAGGAGGCTTCTTTTGTCTTCAGATCTCTTCATGTTCACGAATAATGCGGGCTAAAGCAGTGGAAGGTAGTGGTAAACAGCGCTAACGGATCACAAACGGATCACAGTAGATGTGAAACCCAGCAACAGCCACGTACCCAGTCAAGTTTGATCCACCTAGACCGTGACGCTGGTCATGGGGAAGCTCAATCTATCCAGAGATCAACGCGTAGGATTGCGCCCTAAGCCTGACTTCCTTCGCCAGATAGGTCAGCCCGCCGGCTTCCGTCGCGACACTTACCTTCTCCTGCTGCCACGCAGGGGCTTTCGGGAGCGAGGTTGGTCGCGTCACTTCCGAAGCGAACAATCCTCGTCTGCTCAGCACGGTCGCGACCTTTGGCTTGGCGATCTGATTGCCCTAATTTGTTACATGAATCACCGGGGCGGCACAGTCACCGTGCGTCTTACCATAGGGGTCTACGCTTTTCTCCTCAGGAGCGATATCCAGTACGGGTTGCAGCTTTTTAAGAATTTGCACTTGCACGGTTGTCAGAGCGTGCAACTTTGCTTTTTCCCCGACGCTCTCGGAGAGCCTTTTCAATCCGATCACAAACGCTAGATCGTCGTCTAAGCGGCGTAGCTGTGAGAGCCTCGGGAAGGCCAGCGTCGAACCGCTGCCGTAGACAACTGGCATCTCTTGGAAAATTTCCCGCTGCCCTTCGCAGGCGGATTTGTCTTGCTTGTCCGTTTCGATGATTTGGTCGCAAAGTTGATTGATCGTGGCCTGGAACTCTGGGGCGCGTATGCCATCGACAACCTTGCGTAGGCAGTCGGCCCATGTATCTCTTTCTTGGCACTTTTCATCGCCTTCGGCGCGTCGTAGGTTTAGTGGCTGGCGTGTTTGTAGCTTGGGATGGGGACGAGCCGTTTTATCGTAGGAGCCGCCGCCGGTCCAACGGGTGTCAACGTACCCGCCCTGGCTATCGTGCTCCAGGCAAAATTGCGAGGAGACTGTGACGCCGGTGTTCGCGGGCGGCGGGGTGTGGCCCTGCGGGATATCGTCGTAGTGGCCGGTACCGTCTTGCTTAAAGTCGTACGCTGGATCGATGTAAGCGTAGCCGGACTGGTGAGCTGTCGGGTCGACTAGGTCGAGCATCATGGGATAGATGCTCCGGACGTGCGGGTCGCAAGACCAATTGTTGTCGGGGGCCTTCATTTCAATTTGCAACGTTCCCGTCTTGTTGTAAAGGGTGACATGATCGATCTTGATCGTCGAATCATTGCAGGCATATTTACCCGGGGAGCTCGGTTCGACGTTAGGGCAACCCAAAAGGCCGAGCGCCGTCGGGCCTGTCGTGTAGTGAAGGACGAGGCCAGTGCTGTGCAGCATGTCGTAGCGGTATTGTTTGCCTGAGACGTCAAAGGACTTCGAAAAGCGCATCGGCCATGCATTGTCGGCGCTCAGCAAATCCGGGACGGGAAGGATAAGTGTCGGCGCGGAATAGCTTCGGCTCACGCTTACCCATTTCCATCCTGAAACCGAAAAACTCAACGCGTTGATGAGTGGATGCGCGCCGTCAGCAAAGGCACCTGCCTGCATGGCACAGTTTCCGTCGAAAAGCAGGCAGTAGATTTGGCTTTTCTTGGGTGGCCATGAGTCTCCGTCGTCTAATACATATCCTTCGCCGTTGCTAATCACCGGTGGCATATGGGGCCAGCTATGGTTTTTCGGGTGATGGGAGGCTGGCGCCATGAGGACTAAGATCGGTCGGTCGAAAATTTGCTTGGATGCGTCCACGTAAAAAATCCAAGGGCCTCTGACTGTGATGTCGAGCGAGCCTTGAGCCAAGGACGGGAGAGCGAACAGCAGAACCGCGAAGAAGCCCAAGAAGTGGCGGGTATTCATTTTTGTTTCTCCTGTTTACGGCATTCCTCTTAATTCAAAAGCAGACCAATAATAGGGATGGGCGGCGGGCGAGGATGCCAGAGCGAGGCGGGCCGCCTGCATGGAACTTGGGACGCTGGTGCCAGCGAGCAGTTTCTTGTAGAACGCGGCCATGAATACGGAGGTCTGAGCGGAGTCTACGTTCCAGCGGCTGGCGACAACGTGCGGCACCCCGGCACGGAGGAAGCTGCCGGGCAGGGCGTCTTCGGCTGTCTCCAGAGCACGACCGTCGAAATCCAAGGGGCAAGCTGACAGGACCGCTAGCTGCAGGCCGCTGAGATCGGAGTGGCGAAGTTTTTCGGCACCGAACAAGCGGGAGCGGTTGGTGGCTGGGTCGACTTCGGCGAGGACCAGGCCGCTGCGCTGCGGCGATGCGACGGCATGGCCGACGAAATGAAAGACTCCCTTACCGCGCATGTCCTGCTGGATGGCGGTGGTGGTGGCGGAGGCGTTGCGCAGCCAAAGGGACTGGCTGAACATGCCGCTCACCGTTCCGCCTTCGCCGTCGGCCTCGATAAGAGGGATGACGTCTTCGGCGGGCGAAGAGGGTACGCTGACCACGAGCGCAGACGTAGCCGGGGTGATCGCGGAAGGGCTGGGATGCTTCCTGTCCCAATAGAAACCGGGGGAGATGACAGTTGCGAAGCGTTGGGCGAGAAAGCGGCCATTGGAGTCGACGAGCGCTTCCCATGGAATCGAGGAAAGGTATCCGGTGTCAGGCTCTAGGATCAGGGTGCGAGTGGGGTCAAGGCGACCTTCAACGGGCTTGACGAGAAAATTGTAGAGAGCCTGGGCGGCGGTCCTGAGGACTGCCATGTCGGAAGTTGGGTCGGAGCACAGTTGGCGAAGGTTAAAAGACAACTCGCGGATGCGCCCCTGTGGGAAGTTGAGCCACGCCGAAAAAATGCCGCGGTCGTCGTAGGCCCAGACGGCGATGCCGTCGTAGAACGTCGCAAAGGCGACGAATGTCTGATCGTGGAGGGACGGCAGAAGATTTGCGACACTGGTTGGTGTGGGAATAGCCGGAGCGTGGGTCGGGTCGGGGCTGTTCTGCTGGGCGCGGGCAGGGTCGGAGACGGCCACTTGATCTGCGCGGATATCAGAGCCTTTGAACCATTCCCACAATTCCAAGGATGATGCGGCATCGCCCTGGCGGAATTTCCACTCGACGGCGTCCCGATAAGCATCCTGATATTGATCAGCCCAAGCTTTGCGACCGTGATCGTTGGGGAAGGTCCTAAGGGACCACTCGGAAAGAAATAGCGCGGAGCGAAGAGCGTCCTCGACGGCGGGTGCGGCGGTGGCTGAGTCCCTGACGCCGAGGTTGGCTTTGGCTATGTAGTACTCGATTTGCGCGTCTTGGCCCGCGCTACCGGACAGGCTCGGCTTGATTGATTCAAGGAGGGACGATGCTTTCCGAAGATCTCCGCCGCTGATCTCGGCGTTGGCGATCCAAGCTTCGGCTTCCACGCGGTCCTGCGCCGTTGCCGGGGTTTGTGGTGCGCGAAGGAACGTGTCGCGTGCTTTGGAGAACTCCAATACGGCGACCGCTTGGTCGCCGGCCAAATAGGCGGCCTTACCGGCAAAGCTGTGGGACATGGCACGCCTAACAGCCCGTGGCAGAACTGCTGATATTCCGCGAGCGGTGACGAGACATGCGGCAACGGAAAGATGATACGAGGGGCTGACCAACAGTGGCAGTAAGTCGTCGGGCAGGCGAAACGGTGGTCATTAGGCACAGCAGAAAGCGCAAGAGTCGCGAAAGCGCCTGGCCCGCGCGATTGTTCAGCTCCCGCGGTGTGCCCGCTCCCAGCAGCTTTCGCAGAATCAGACTCAGGTTGAACGCCCCCACGTGCACCAACTGCCGCTTCAGAATGTTCTCCCGCCCCCGCAGATGGCAGCGCCGCATGCCCCCCGTCTCGTAGCAGTGCGCGAAGCTGCGTTCGATCAGCTCCCCGCGCCGTCGCAGTAAACTCTTTCCGTACGCGCCCCGCACCCGCCGCCGGTTCTCGTACACCGCCTGCTGCTCGGCGCGTTTGCCTTGCCAGTCGCGCCGTCCCTTCTGCTTCTTCTCCGGAATGTAGCTGCGCACCGCATAACTCTTCACCCGCTGGACCACCGCCCCGCTGTGGTAGCCCTTGTCCGTCACCAACTCTTCGATCCCATTGAGGTTGATCTTCGGCTCACTCTTCGGCTGCAACTCGGCTTCGCGCCCGATCTGTTCCGCCACCTGCTCACCGGCCTCGCATAACGTTTCATCCAAGGTCGTGGTATCGCCCTGGTCGGCCGCCTGCAGCGTCACGGCCACGATGGCGCCCGTGTCCATATCCACGGCGTGCTCGGCCTTGTGGGCCAGATGGGTGCGCCCGTCTTTCATCTTCGCGATCCGCGCGTCCTCATCCACCGGACTCTTCCACTCTTTGTTCGACGTCCGCTTCTTGCGCTTCCGATCCAGCCGCGCCAGATCCTCCCCCGTCGGCGTCTCGATCCCAGACGCCTTGGCCAATCCCCGCAAGAACTCTTCATACGTCTCGCCGGTGTCGCGTCGCACAATCGACCGCATCGCCGCGTTCGCCTCCAAGGTCGTCGCGTCGATGCCCATCCGCTGCCCCTTCAGTAGTCCGCGTTCCGCCAGCAGCCCCAGCACCCACGAGAACACCTCACGATGCGTGTCGATGTCGATCAATCGCCGGGTCCGCGATATCGTCGAGTGGTCCGGCGTCCGCTCGTCCAACCCAATCCGCAGAAACCGCCGCAGCGCTAGCGAATCCGCCACCCGCCACGCGATCCCACGCTCGCTATCGATCCCCTCGAAATACCCCACCAGCAGCGCGCGAAAGTAAACCCCAGGCCGCAGCGATGGCCGCCCTAGTCGCGCATGATAGAAGCGCGCACATAATCCTTCCACCAACTCGTCGAACCCGGCACCCTCCAGTAACTCGTTCAACCGCTTATAGAAAGGATGCCCCGGCGCCACCGCCAACTCCCTGTGCGCGATCCAGATGTCTTCTTGCTTCTCCCCGCCACTCCGCTTGCTCATTGCCATGCGCGCATTCTACGAACCATCCCTGTGGATCACACCATCTTTTGTTTCAGGTACCCAGACTTGCACCACGGCCTGCTAAGCAAGTTTGGGCTGGAGTCGAGCAAGGCCGCGCCTTGCAGGCAGTCAGGCAGTTGCAGATACGAGAGCCCCAGTTGATTGGCCATCGCGTCGAGATGGCTGTAGAGGTTGTATCCCTTCATGACATCGACGCGGCTGGACCAGAACAGCCCCAGTCCTTGGGTGGCGAGAGAAAATCCCTTGGCCACATTCCCAACCGAGGCGTCGGCTAGAGCCTGGAAACCCAAACCTCTCAGATACAAGGAAGGAAATTTGTGAGACTTGGCGTTGCGCACGCCGTCGTCGATAGACGAGAGGTAAGTTCCCATATCGCCGGTTTGGTTGGCGCAGTTGGAGCGTTCGAGGCTCATTTGCGCTCGAATCCACTGAAAGCGTGAGGTGACGAGGGTAGGCGATAGTTTGTCCAGGAGAGTGAGACACTCTTCCGACTCCCAAGAGAGATGGTCGGCGTAGATTTGCTCGGCAAGGGCGCGGCTTTCGCCGGCGCGGTTGCCTGTTGACTGCAGCAGGGTCGCGGCGTGTTTGGCGAATTCGCGGCCGTTTGAGAAGTCGTCGGAGTCGTCGGCGTGGTAAGCGTACGCCTCTGGCCGTCTGGACAAGCGTGTAATTGCAAGTCAAGCTCGCGATGTGGACATCAACGATAGTGTCCACGTGGAGCGATGATGGACACTTACACGCAACCCGTTACAACTAAGCGACAGTATCGATCGCTGGAAGAGAAGCAGCGGATTGTCGAAGAGGCATTGGCCGAGGGAGCATCGGTGGCGCGGGTGGCACGGGCGCACGGAGTCAACGCCAATCTGGTCTTCAACTGGTGCAGGCTGTATCGGGCGGGGCGACTGAGACGGCGAAGCGAGGCCAAACTGTTGCCGGTGCGAGTAACTGGGGAGAGCTCCACTCCGCCGCCGGCTTCATGTGCGGAACCTGGTGGCTTGCCCGTCTGCTCGCCGGGCACGATTCACATCCAACTGGAGCATGCACAAGTGCGGGTCGAAAGCGGCGCCAATCCAGTGTTGTTGCGTGTGTTGTTGGAGTGTCTGCAGCGATGATCGCGCCGCCAGGCAACACGCAAATTTGGATTGCCGCCGGGGTAACCGATCTGCGCCGAGGTTTCACCGGACTCAGTGCCCTGGTGCAAACCAAGTTGGAAAAGAGCCCGATGTCAGGCCAAGTATTCATCTTCCGAGGCCGCAGAGGCGATCTGGTGAAACTAATTTGGTTTGATGGGGACGGCCTATGTTTATTTTGCGAAGCGTCTTGAGAGGGGGAAGTTTGTCTGGCCGCAAGCTACGGAAGGAGTGGTTTCACTGACCCGCGCGCAGTTGTCGATGCTGCTGGAAGGCATTGATTGGCGGCGACCGGAGCGCACGTGGGATCCGCAGTTGGCGGTGTAGATACGCATTTGGATTTGCACAGATTTTTGTGCGCACAAGTGTTGACTGGATGCGGGTTCGTGGCATACTGCGGCTCATGTTGGCGCCGACACTTCCGGATCTGAGCCAGTTAGATCGAGAAGCACTGCAGGCGCTCCTGTTGTCGGAGCACCAGGAGCGGATTGCCACGCAGGAGAAGTTGCAGCGGCGTGAGACGGAGATCGAGCATCTGAAGCTGCTGCTGAGCCAGCTGCGGCGGATGCAGTTCGGGCCCAAGAGCGAGAAACTGGAGCGGCAGATCGAACAGCTGGAACTGCGGCTGGAAGATTTGCAACAAGCGCAAGCTGCGGAGCAGACAACGCAGTCGGTCGCGCGTCCTGCGAACGAACCTTCCCAACCCACGACCCAAGCGAAACCGGGGCGGCGGCCGTTGCCCGAGCATCTGCCACGACAAACCCAGACGCATGTACCGAAACATTCGGTTTGTCCCGATTGCGGCGGAGAGTTACGCAAGCTGAGCGAAGATGTTTCGGAGATGTTGGAGTACGTGCGGGCCTGCTTTCAGGTGATCCGTCATGTGCGGCCGAAACTGAGCTGTCAGCAATGCGAACGGATCGTGCAAGCACCGGCGCCGAGCCGGCCGATTGCGCGCGGGCTGGCGGGACCGGGTCTGCTGGCGCATGTGCTGGTTTCGAAGTATGCCGATCATCTCCCTCTCTATCGGCAATGCGAGATCTATGAGCGGCACGGAATCGAACTGGAGAGATCGACGTTGGCGGACTGGGTGGGTGGAACCAGTGCGTTGTTGGATCCGTTGGTGGAAGTGCTGCGACGTTATGTGATGGCAGCGAGTAAGCTGCATGCCGATGACACGCGGGTGCCGGTGCTGGCTCCGGGAACGGGCAAGACCAAGACGGGGCGGTTGTGGACCTACGTGCGCGACGACCGGCCGGCGGGCGACACTGCGGCTCCGGCGGTGTGGTTTGCCTACTCGGCCGATCGTGGCGGTCAACACCCCGAGCAACATCTGAAGACGTTTCAGGGTGCTTTGCAGGCCGATGCCTACGCCGGATTCAATCAGCTATATAAGGATGGACGGATTCAGGAAGTGGCGTGCTGGGCGCACTGTCGTCGCAAGTTCCATGATCTGGAACAAGCCCATGGTTCTCCCCTGGCCCGGGAAGCTCTGGAACGGATTGCGGCTTTATATGCAGTCGAGGATGAGATTCGTGGACGACCACCCGACGAACGAAAACAAGTTCGCCAAGCACGAGCTCGCCCCTTGCTCCAGTCCTTGCATGACTGGTTCGAAGTCTCGCTGACAAAACTCTCTCGCAAGTCGGACACGACGGCGGCGATCCGCTATGCGCTGACGCTGTGGCCGGCGTTGACCCGGTATTGCGATGACGGTCACCTGGAGATCGACAACAATGCTGCGGAACGCGCCTTGCGCACCGTGACCTTAGGACGAAAGAATTATTTGTTTGCCGGTTCCGATGCCGGAGGCGAACGAGCGGCTGTCATTTACAGCTTGATCGGCACGGCCAAACTCAATGGTCTCGACCCGGAAGCCTATCTCCGCGAGGTGCTGACTCGCATCGCCGATCATCCCATCAACCGCATCGACGAGCTGCTGCCTTGGAAGATTGAACTAAAACCGCAAGAAGCAGAACCCGCAGCTTAACCTACCGGCCACAGTAAACACTCCGCAAGCTGTCAATACGTCAATAACCGAGCGCTTACGTTGCTCTGAGGGATGGGACTACAGATACTGCAATGATATCTCGCCTTGACGCGCGGGTTGACCAACTGGTCGGGCAGTTGCAGTTGGGAAGCTGGGAAGCACTGCGATCAGCTCGACTACTTTTGCGCGAGATGCAAGATGACATATTTCCCGAGCGCCTAGTCGAGGCTCTTCGAGACCAAGACGCTGTAATCCTGATGGATCCGTCATTTGCATACGAACGATCCCCGCTGGAATTCTGCGCATCCTTTCACCAGAGTGCTTTAAATACGGCGGCCGCGCGGGAGGAAATAGAAGTGGAATGGGACTTTGGTGATGGCCTAACGGGGAAGGGCTGGACGGTCTCCCACTATTTCCAGATAAGAGGTCGTCAAGATACGTACGAAGTTCAAGCGCGCTTCCACGACCCTAGCGGCAAAATTCTCAATATGGATGCAGGCGGCCCGATTATCGTTGGGAGCACGGTCAAGATCCACCCAAGCGAACTGGGAAGAGGTGTCGGAGAGCGGACGCGTACCGAACTGCTCAAGCTCTCTGCGGCCTTGCTCATCGCCGTGTTCGGGCTCGTTTCTGGAGCTCAAGATCAAATCACCAAACTGGACGTCTTACCAGGCCTGGTCGCCGTATTCTTGGTTGGCTTCAGTGCAGACTCAATCAAGCGCTTGCTAACGACAACGGCAAAAACATAGGGTGTGTCGTCTCGCACTGGAATTTGGGGAGAGTCATGACTGCCAACATCTCGCAAAATGACCGGCATCGCACGCGAATCGCTGGAACAGGTTGCTTTTGGGGAAGCTGGGACGCTGTCTTCACAATGTCCTGCTGACAGTCTTCGCGGCTTTGCTAGCCCTTTGAAGAGTCGGGCGGACTGCCGTATTCCTGCCCCGAACACATGTAGAATTTTTGAACGAGTCAGCCTGCGAGTCTTCTCTTCGGCGCCGAAACGCAGATTGAAATCAGTCGGTTTCAGCATTAACGGCACGCACTTGGGCGTTCCAGACGTGCATGTGACTCATTCCAAAGGTTAAGTGAGATTCTGAGCGCTGGCTTTAAAAAGCTCATTAACTCATTTAGTTTCAATAAGATGGTGGGCGCTATAGGATTCGAACCTATGACTTCCACCGT